>NZ_JBFRFY010000002.1:0-1100594 GCF_052115085.1 Leifsonia sp. 2TAF2
TGACAACGGGGTCGACCTGTTCGCGCCGTTTCGGGGGATGTGAGGGCCGGTGGAGGACTTCACGGAAGAAGACCCGGGCCGGGGTAGCCCGGAGGCCATGGATGCGCTGACCGCGCAGCTGCGCAAAGACCAGACCACGCTGGAACACGTTCACACCGTCGTACGGAAGTCCGCGCACACCATCCGGGAGCACTGGCACGGTAGGGCCGGGGAAGCAGCCGCCGCGACCCATGATGCGCTCCTGGCAAGCATCATCGCTAAACATCAAGCCGCCGCCAGTGCGCTCCTCGCCTGTCAGGCGTACCGGGACACTCACGAGGAAGTCCAGGACCAGGCCCGGATCTGGGTGAACCAGCTCCACGCGGCCCGGCAGACCCTCGACGCGGCGGCCAACATGATCAAAGGCCCCAAGACCGCCCCCGGTATGGAGGAGATGATCGCGATAGCGGCGCGAAGCAGAACAGCCGCCTTCCTGGAGGAAGCGGAAGCCCTCACCAAACTCCAGGCGCTCTACGAGACCCGGGTCGAAGCGCGAGCCCGCTTCGGCACCGCGATCACCGACATCACCCACGAAACGCACGGCTCCGGAATCAAGGCACGCGCCACTGACAACCCTCACCCCAACGGCCCGCCCCGTCAGATGCAGGGACCCAACGAGGCGGATCTGAAAGCGATCCACGATCAGATCAACAGAGCCAATGGCTCCGTATGGAAGATGGTGGACGCGTGGGTCAGCGGGAAGGGCAAGCGGACCTTCACGTTCAAGGACAATGATCCCTTCACACAGGTATTCAAACGGAGCGCCAGCGCCGCTCGAGCAAAAGCCGCGATCCAGAAGAAGATTTTGGACGGGACCTTCAAAGACGCGGGACAATACGATGCACGAAGCGAAGACCTCCCCCGCGATCTGAACACCATCGGGAGCTTGGGCGTAGAAGGAAATTTGCCGGAGGCCTTCATTGGGTCCTTCGGATATACCTACGAACTATCGAAATCAACGCTGACGGTACTGCCACGGTCACGATCAAAGCGACGAACTGGACCACACCCGAGTCTGGGACCCGTATCCCAGGCACAGGTGACGCGCCAGGTGGCCCATACCACGTGCCACCGTACGACAAGATGAAGCACCTCCAAGAAACGAAGGGGCAGTACCTGCCGATCAAGCAGGAGATCACGTGGACGACGACAGTCAGAATGCCGTGACGTCCACGGGTCGGGCGCCGAGGCGGGGGACCGCGGTGTGGACAATCTGGCTGATCCTGGCCGTCATCGTGGCAGTCATGGGAAGTCTGATCGGCGGTTGGTTCTGGCTGCAACGTCCGGTGCAGCTCCAAGCAGCGGACTTATACGGCACCTGGGTCAGCGATGGTCCACGTCCGACGACACTGGAATTCACACCACGCGGCACAGTGACGATATCCGGCGCTCCGCTTCCGCATGGACTCGATTTCGATGATCCCGCGTTGCACGGCGAGACCCGCTGGCATTTCTATCCTGGTGCGGACCCATCCGTTACGGTGGGCTCAACCTATGGCCAGTCGCTCTACGCGGAAAATCGCCTGTTTTCGACGGTGTTGACCCTTTACCCCGACGGTCCAGACCTCATCGAATCTCGGGTCGTTTTCACCCGCACGAAGAGGGCACCGTCGGAGCCCGGCTAATCGACCGGTGGTTGCGCCCAGTCTTCGCCGTCCGGTCTAGGCCCTTCACTAGCGCGCCCGTCCATTAGTCGCAGTCGCTGTGCCGTCAAGCCGGTGGCCGATGACCTCCTAGTGCCGATCGCCGAAGGTGTCCTGCTGCGCCTGCGCGACCACGGCCACGAGGGGTTCGTGGAGCGGTTCTCCCGGTTCAACTCCCATGACCTCTTCGACGATCGCCGCGGCATCCGCTTCATCGAGCAGCCGGCGCAGCTCGACGCTCTGGCTGTCCTCGGGGACATCGAAGTGCAGCGCGGCGCCGACCGCTGCGATCAGGGCAGACGGGATGCCGCCGACGTACTCCGCGTAGTCGGAGGCTGGGCCGATGAAGCGGTCGTTGCGCCCGAGCTTGCGGATCGGTTCGCGTCCGACCCGGGTGACCTCGTCCACCAGGTAGGTGTTGGCGAAGCGCCCCAGGATCTTCTCGCGATACGCGGCGAGCTCCTCCTCGGGCAGCCCGTGCTTGGCGGTCAGCGCGGCCGACGTCTCGCGCAGCGCGGCCTCCGCCGCCTCGCGGACGGCGGGGATGGCGACCGCCTCGCTGATCGTCGTCGCGCCGTGGAGGAAGCTGGTGTACGCGACGGTCGCGTGACCCGTGTTCACCGTGAACAGCTTCCGCTCGATGTACGGCCCCAACGAGTCGACGAAGTGGGCGCCGGGGATGCGCGGCTCATGTCCGGCGAACGGCGTCCGGTCGACGACCCACTCGTAGAACGTCTCGACGGTCACATCGACGCCGGCGTCCGCCGCCTGAGCGGGGACGATGCGGTCGACGGCCGTGTTGGCGAAGACCGCCCGGGCGGCGAGGGTCTCGCGGGTGTCGTCGTCCGGCAGGCCGTCCATCAGTTCGGCGGCGAGCAGGTCCGACGCCCCGATCGCGTTCTCGCACGCCATCACCGCGAGGCGCGGGGCGTCGTCGGCGCGTGCCGCCAGCCCGCGGGCGATGACCGGCGCGACAAAACGCAGGATGCGCGGGCCCACTGCCGTCGTGACGACGTCGGCCGACGCGATCTCGGCGACCAGCGCATCCTCGTGGGTCGCGCTGTTGATGGCGCGGAACCCGGTGACGGTCCGGGTCTCCGACTCCTCGCCGACGAGCTCGACGCGGTACGAGTCCGCAGCGGCGAGAGCGTCGATCAGTTCGGCGTTGACGTCGGCGAACACGACCTCGTACCCGGCTTCGTGGAGCAGGAGCCCCACGAAGCCGCGTCCGATGTTTCCCGCACCGAAGTGGACCGCTTTCACTCGTTCACGTCTCCCAGCAGCGCGTACAGCGCGTCCGCATCCGGAGCGTCGAGGAGTTTCTGCACGTCGTCCTCCTCGGAGAAGAGGATGGCGATCTTCGACAGGATCTCCAGGTGCTCGTTGTTCTGCCCGGCGATGCCGACGACGAACCGCACCTCCTCGCCGCCCCAGTCGAGCGGCGAGGAGTAGCGGATGAAGGACAGCGCAGACCGCTTGATCTCGTCCTTGGACTCGTTGGTGCCGTGCGGGATGGCGAGGCCGTTCCCCATGAAGGTGGAGACGGTGTTCTCGCGGTCCTGCATCGAGTCGACGTAACCCGGCTCGACGGCGCCCGCCCTGACGAGCAGCTCACCCGCCTCCCGGATCGCGTCCTCCCGCGTGGTCGCGGAGCCCGCGGCCACGACGTTCGCCCGGTCGAGAATCGTGTCGGTCATTTGGTGGCGTCCTCCGTCGCGTTCTGGTTCTTGACGAGGTCGACGACCTCGTCGTACTTGGGGCTGTTCATGAAGTTGTCGACCGAGACGTGGATGGAGTCCGGCGACTGGCCCTTCGCCCGGTCGGTCAGCTGCTGCTGGGTGATGACGAGGTCGGCCGTGCCGTCGAGGTTGCTGATCGCCTGGTTCGTCACCGTGACCCCCTCCACTCCGGCCTTCTTTATCTTGTTGCGGAGCACCGAAGCGCCCATGGCGCTCGAACCCATGCCAGCGTCGCATGCGAACACGATGTTGCGCACCAGCCGATCGGTGGCGTCGCCCTGGGCGTCACCGGTGTCGTGCTCAGCCTCGTCGACGAGGCCGCCGAGCACCGAGGACGACTTGCCCTTGTTGGCCTCGGTCTGAGCGACCGCGGCGGAGAGGTCGCCGGCGTTGCCGGCAGCCAGGTCACGTCGACGGCTCGACCGCAGCACGACCGCCGTGAAGGCGAAGGAGACCGCTGCGGCGGAGATGATCGCCAGCGCGATGCCGAGCATGTTGGGCACCGGCGCCTGAGCGAAGATCGCGAACACCGATCCTGGTGCCGCCGGCGCACGAAGTCCCGTCTGGAAGGCCACGTTGACGGCGACTCCCGTCATGCCGCCGAGGATGGCGCCGATGATCAGGATGGGCTTCATCAGCACGTACGGGAAGTAGATCTCGTGGATGCCGCCGAAGAACTGGATGATGAACGCTCCGGGAGCGGCCGCGCGTGCGGCACCCAGGCCGAAGATCGCCCAGGCGAGCAGGATGCCCGCACCGGGGCCGGGGTTCGTCTCGATCAGGAACAGGATCGACTTACCTGCTTGCTGGGACTCCAGTGTTCCGATCGGGGTGAAGACGCCGTGGTTGATCGCGTTGTTCAGGAAGAGGACCTTGCCCGGCTCGACCAGGATGCTGACGAGCGGGAGCAGGTGAACCGACACGAGCCAGTCCACGCCGGCTTCGAGGGCCTTGCTGAGTCCCTGGACGAGAGGGGCGATTCCGAAGAAAGCGCCGATCGCCAGGAGGAAGCCGAGGATGCCGGCCGAGAAGTTGTTGACGAGCATCTCGAAGCCCGCCTTGATCTTCCCCTCCCAGATGCGGTCGACGAGCTTCATCAGGTAGCCGCCGAGCGGTCCCATGATCATCGCGCCGATGAACATCGGGATGTCGGTGCCGACGATGACACCCATGGCCGCGATCGTGCCGACGACACCGCCGCGCACGCCGTAGACGAGGCGTCCACCGGTGTTCGCGAGCAGCAGGGGAAGCAGGTACGTGATCATCGGGCCGACGAGGCTGGCGATGTCCTTGTTGGGGAAGGGCCCCTGCGCGATGAAGAGCGCCGTGACGATGCCCCACGCGATGAAGGCGGCGATGTTGGGCATCACCATGTTGGAGAGGAACGTGCCGAACCGCTGCACGTGAACGCGCGCGGAGTTGGGCTTCTTGGGGGCCGACGCCGTCGCCGACGTCTGTGTCGCCGATGTCATTGTGCTGTCTCGTTTCTATCGGGGGCTGGTGAGGTGAACCGTTCGGCGGCCGCGCGGACCGCCTCCCGGGCTTCGGCCGCGCTATCCGCGGCCAGGGCGGTCTCGGCCAGCGATCGCGCCTGGCCGAGGGTGTAACGCTTGAGGGAGAGCCGCACGTCGGCGAGTGCCGCCGGCGACATCGAGAGGGTGGTGGCGCCGAGGCCGACCAGCACCACGGCCAGCAGCGGGTCCGCAGCCGCCTCTCCGCAGATGCCCACCGGCTTGCCCGTCGCCGTGCCGGCAGCTCCGACCTCGCCGATGAGGCGGAGGACGGCGGGATGCCACGGGTCCTGGAATCCGGAGACCGAGCCGAGCAGGCGGTCGGCCGCGAGCGTGTACTGCGTGAGGTCGTTGGTGCCGATCGAGGCGAAGTCGGCGAGCTTCAGCACACGGTCGGCGAGCAGGGCGGCCGAGGGCACCTCGACCATCACGCCGACCGTCTTCAGCCCGTATTCGCGGCCGAGCTCGGTGAAGTACCGCGTCTCCTCGATCGTGGAGACCATCGGGGCCATGACCCAGAGGTCGGCGTCGGTCTGGGCGTCCGCCTCGGCGAGGGCGGTCAGTTGCTCGCGCAGGATGTCCTCGTTGGCGCGCAGGGAGCGCAGGCCGCGGAGGCCTAGCGCCGGGTTGTCCTCGTGCGCGTCGTTCAAGAACTCGAGCGGCTTGTCCGCGCCGGCGTCGAGCACCCGGACGACGACCTTCCGCCCGCCGCCGAACGCGCGGAGGAGCTTCACGTACTGCTCGCGCTGCTGCTCCACGGTGGGAGCCATCCGCTGGTCGAGGAAGAGGAACTCGGTGCGGAACAGCCCAACGCCCTCGGCGCCTGCCGCGACCGCGCCCTCTGCTCCCTCAGCCGAGCCGAGGTTGGCGAGCAGCGGGATCGCGGTCCCGTCGGCGAGGGCGCCCGGCTCCACGCCACCGGAGAGGGCGGCGGCGCGCTCCTCGATGCGGCGCTGCGCGTCGGCGCGCTGGTCCGCGGTCGGCGAGACGGTGACCGTACCGGTGGCGGCATCCACGATCACCACGTCGCCATCGGCGATGCGGTCTGCGCCGTCGGCCCCGACGATCGCCACGATGGACTTCTCGCGGGCCAGGATGGCCGTGTGCGAGGTGGGCCCGCCCTCCTTCGTGATGAGGCCGAGCACCTTGGTCAGATCGAGCAGGGCCGTGTCGGCGGGGGCGAGGTCGTGGGCGACCAGCACGAACGGCTGGTCGGAGTGCGGGACGCCGGGAGCCGGCTTTCCCTCGAGCGCTGCGACCACGCGCTGCGACACGTCGTCGAGGTCGCCGGCGCGCTCGCCCATGTACCCGCCGAGATCCTTCAGCATGTCGCGGAAGACGGCGAAGCCTTCGAACACGGCGCGCTCGGCGGTCTTGCCGCCGTCGATGCGCGAGGCGACGTCGTCGGCGAGGGTGGAGTCCTCGGCCATCATGGACTGCGCCTCGAGCACATCCGCTGCGGTGCCCTCGACGGTGGATGCGCGCTCGCGCAGGTCGGCCGCGACCGTGGCGACGGCCTGCTGGACGCGAGCCTTCTCCTCGTCCGGGGTGCGCGTGCTGCGCTCGTCCGACGGCTCGGGGAGGGGGGCCGACATCCGGAGGACCGGCCCGACGGCGACGCCCTGGCCGATGCCGGCGCCGGTGAGGATGCGTGTGTCGCTCATGCTGTCGCCCATGATCAGGCGTCGTGGTCCGTGGCCAGGATCTCGGCCAGGTCGTCGAGGACGGCCTCGGCGTCATCCGCTTCGGTGGTCAGCACGATCTTGTCGCCGTGGTCGATCCCCAGGGAGATCACGCCGAGGATGCTGCCGGCGTCGACGGTCTTGCCGCCCTCCTTGGTCAGCTTCACCTTTGCGCCCGAGCCGTTGACCGCCTCGACGAAGAGCTTCGCGGGGCGGGCGTGCAGCCCGTGCGCCGATCCGACCGTGATGATCCGTTCAGCCATGGTTGAGGTCTCCTTCGCTCCGTGTCGGCCGGGTGGCCGCCCTGTCTCTCATAGTGTCGTCGCCCTGGCGTTCAGGGCCAGGTCCAGCGCGCGCTCACCGTCGAGGGCGGCAGGGGAGACGGGGGGAAGCACGGCGACGGCGGTGCCGGTGGCCGCGGCGCGCTCGCGGAGGGCGGGGACGGCGTACTCGAGGTGTGCGCCGACGAGGACCACATCCACACCGGCGAGCGACTCGAGCTGGCTCGCGCTGCCGGGCTGCACCTCCACGTCGGCGCCGCGGCTGCGGGCGGCACTGCGCAGCTTCACAGCCACGAAGGTGCTGGACGCGCCGGCGCCGCAAACGACCACGATCCTCATCGATCCTTGCCTTTCGGAAGTGCTGGTGGAGCTGATGGAACGTCAGCCATGCTCGTCCGCGGCGCACGCCGAATCCAGCAGCGTTTCTTCCGGGGGTGCGGAAACCTGGCCGGGCGCACGGCGCGGCGGGCTCCGGGATGGTTGACTCGAGACGAAAGGTGGTCGCTGGTGGCGCTCTCGGCGAAGCAGACGAGGATGCTCGACATCCTCGCGCGTCGTGCTGCCTGGGTGACCGCCGCCGAACTCGCCCACGACCTGGCCGTGACGACCCGCAGCATCCGCAGCTACGCCGCTGCCCTCGGCGAACTGGTGGAGTCCGGGCCGAACGGATACCGCGTGAAGCCGGACGCGTACGCGGCCTACCTCGCGGGCGACGGCAGTTCGGACGCCGGCACGGCCGGCTCACCGCAGGAGCGGCTGGTGTTCGTCGCCCGGCGGCTCCTCGACGAACCGGACGGCATCGACGTGTACGAGACGGCGGAGAGCCTGTTCGTCTCCGACTCCACGATCGAGTCGGACCTGACCAGGATGCGCGGCCTGCTCTCGGGCACCGAGCTCACGCTCGAACGGCACGGCGGTGTGGTGCAGCTGCTCGGGCCGGAGATCGCGCGGCGGAAGCTGCTGAGCCGGCTCTTCCGGGACGAGATGCGGCAGAGCGTCGTCGATGTCGCCCGCATCCAGGAGGCGTTCGGATCGCGCGGCCTCGCCGATTTCAAGTCCGACCTGGTCGCCATGCTCGACGCGCGCGGCTTCTTCGTCAACGAGTACGGCATCAACGACGTGCTCCTGCACATGGCGGTGGCGCTCGACCGCGTCGCCAAGGACCGCGTCCTCCCGACCGTGGAGGAGCCGGAGACCAGCGAGACCATCCGCTCGCTGGCGGCCGACCTCGGCGGGCTGATCGAACGGCACTTCGGCACCGCCCTCGACGCCACCGAGTTGCGCTACCTCGCCATCCTGATGCGCACCCGGGTCATCGCGCCCGGAGCCGGACGCGACACCGTCGAAGAGTTCGTGAGCCCGGCCGACCTCGCGGTCGTCCGCGGGATCGTCGACCGCGCCTCCACCGAATACCTCGTCGACCTCCATGACGAGAACTTCATCGTGCGGCTCACGCTGCACGTCCAGAACCTGGTCGCCCGCGCGCACGAGAACACGTTCTCGCGCAACCCGCTCACCCGATCCATCAAGAGCTCGTACCCGATGATCTACGAGCTTGCCGTCTACATCGCCAGCCGGCTGCAGGCCGCCGAGGGCATCGAGGTGAACGACGACGAGATCGCGTACATCGCCATGCACGTCGGCGCGTACCTGGAACAGCAGTCGCGGCGGCGGGATGCGGTCACCTGCGCCGTGGTCTGCCCCAACTACTACGACATGCACATCCTGCTGCGCGACCGGCTCGAAAGCGTGCTCGGGGACGAGCTCGATATCACCAGCATCATCACCTCGACGGACGCCGACTGGGAGGCGATCGACGCGGACCTCGTGCTCACCACGATCGACCCGCTGGGGCGGCGCGAGAATGCGGTGATCGTGCAGCCGTTCCTGACCGAGACGGATGTGGAGCACATCCGTCAGGCGGCCTCGCGCATCCGGCGGCAGCGGCACCGCGCCCGCATCAAGAGCGAACTGCTGGAGTACTTCGACGAGAGCCTGTTCCTCCGCAACTTCTACGCGCGCGACCCGATCACGATGATCCGCGCCCTCGGCGACCGCATGATCGCGGCGGGGGCCATCGACCAGGAGTACGTCGACCAGTCGCTCGAGCGCGAGCAGATGTCATCCACCGCGTTCACCGATTCGCTGGCGGTGCCGCACGCCATGACGATGAGCGCGAAACGGACTGCCATCGCCATCGTCGTCAACGACACCGCGATCGACTGGGGGGATGCGCGGGTCAACGTGATCGCCTTCATCGCCTTCTCGGCGGCCGGCCGTGCGTCGTTCCAGACGGTGTTCGATCAGTTCGTGGAGGTCTTCTCCGACCGAGAGACCGTCCTGGGACTGATCCGTCGGGCCGACACCTTCACCGCCTTCATCGACGAACTCGTCCGCATCATCGACGCCTGACCCCTTAAGCCAAGAGTTCCGGAGTTTTTCGGGCTGAATCGACGGATCCGCCCGAAAAACTCCGGAACTGATTGCTCGGGTGCTGCTACTGGTTGGCGGTGACGCTGTAGGTCACGGAGACGCCCGGCGTCTTCACCGAGACGGTGTATTTGTCGTTGGTGTACACGGCGGAGGTGTCGGAGGCGCCGGCCTGCTGCGTGTAGCCCTTGCCCTCGAGCGCGGACTTCGCGTCGGCGAAGCCGTTCTTGCCGGACGGCTGGACGGTCACCGACCAGCCGTTGTCCTTGTCGCCGCGAGCGACGACGACGGTGCCGTCGACGAGGGGCACGTCGTCCTTCGGGAAGTCGGAGGGAAGCTCCTCCGATTTCGCTCCAGCGGACGAGTCGGATGACGAAGACGACGACGAAGACGACGAAGCCGTCTGCGGCGTGACGTAGTTGCTGTTTCCGTTGCTGGAGCAGGCCGCCAGCGAGCCGATGGTGAGGGCCGCCACGATGGCAGCCGGAACGAACGGATTACGTGTGCGCATATGGATTCCTAGTGCTGTATGAGGTGCGGTTTCGCAACACAACACCCTACCCGCGCTCCGCACGGCTCGCCTAGACGGTAACGCCTTTCGGCGGGTCGTCAGCCGCCGAGCAGGAGCGAGCTCAGCTGGTCCGCCGAGTGAACGACGGCGATCGCGCCGGCGGCCTCAGCGGGCGAGCCGTAGCCCCACTCGACGAGGATGGTCGGCAGACCGTGCGCGGCCGCGCCCTCCACGTCGTACTGACGGTCGCCCACCATCACCGTGTGATCGAGGTCCGTTCCACGCGCCTCAAGGCGACGCAGGGCCTCGGCCACCACATCCGCCTTGGCGCTGCGGCTCTCGTCTTCGGTGGCGCCGGTGATGACGTCGAAGTACTGCGCGAGGCCGAAGTGCTCCAGGATGCGGCCGGCCTGCAGCTCGGGCTTGCTGGTCGCCAGAGCGAGCGGGATGCCGGAGGCGTGCAGACGCTGCAGCAGCCCGCGGATGCCGGGGTACACGGCGGAGTCGAGCGCCCCGTGCCGGGCGTAGTCCTCGCGGTAGACGGCGAGGGCTTCGCGCGCCTCGGCCTCCGTCATCCCGCCGAAGGACTTCAACGAGTCGAGCAGCGGCGGGCCGACGTACTCCAGAAGCTGGGCAGGGGAGGGTACCGGCCGGCCGAGCGCGGCGAACATGCGCGCGAGCGAGGAGGTGATGCCGGGGGCGGAGTCGGTCAGGGTGCCGTCGAGGTCGAACAGGACGCACGTCCAGGTCCGGGTGACGGTAGGGGTCGGGTTGGTCATAGCGGTCCAATGGTATGTGACGTATCTGAACCCGCGCTCAGCGCTCGCCGAGAGCGGATTCGATGTGGGAGCGGGCGACGACCATCGTGTGGGCGGCACCCGGGTCGAACTGAACGGCGACGAAGTCGGCGGTGCGGATGAAGCCCAGCGCCTCGACGGCCGGAACGATGACCGCCTGCACCTGCGCGCCGGCGCCTTCCGCCGACTGCGCGACGGCGGCCTGGAGCGCCTTCATCGAGGTGAAGAGCGGGAGCACCGCTTCGCCCGTCGTCGAGCTGATCGTGCGGAGGCGCGTGTCCTGCGGGGTGGAGCCGGTCACATCCACGACCAGGCCGCCCTTCGCCGCGGCGGCGAGCAGCGCATCCAGCTTTTCGAGCGTCGGCTCAGCGGCGATGGCAGCCAGCGCCTTGCGGACGGGGGTGTTCTCGTAGGTTTGCGGGAACCGTGGCTTCGGCTGCGCCATCAGAACAACCTGCTGTCGCTGTCGTCGAGCCCGCGCATCGCGTCGTAGTCGAGGACCAGGCAGCGGATGCCGCGGTCTTCCGCGAGCGTGCGGGCCTGCGGCTTGATCTCCTGCGCGGCGAAGATGCCCGTGACCGGCGCGAGGTGCGGGTCGCGGTTCATCAACTCCAGGTAGCGGGTCAGCTGTTCGACGCCGTCGATGTCACCGCGACGCTTCAGTTCGACGGCAACTGCTGCGCCTGCGCCGTCGCGCGCGAGGATGTCGACCGGTCCGATCGCCGTCATGTACTCGCGGCGGACCAGCACGTGCCCGTCCCCGAGCAGGTGGATCTGTTCGGCCAGCAGCTTCTGCAGGTGCGCTTCGACGCCGTCCTTCTGAAGCCCGGGGTCGATGCCGAGGTCGTGGCTGGTGTCGCTGAGGATGTCGTGGATGGACACCACGAGCATGTCCGCGGTCTTGGCCTGCGTCACACGCCAGACCTCGCGGATGCCGGCCTCGCGCTGCAGGTCGTCCGGCTCGTCGACGGTGAGCGTGCAGGGCGGACTCATCCAGTTGAGCGGCTTGTACGACCCGCCGTCGGAGTGGACCAGGACGCTGCCGTCGGCCTTCAGCATGAGCAGCCGCGTGGCCAGCGGCAGGTGCGCGCTGAGCCGGCCGGCATAGTCGACGGAGCAGTTGGCAATGACGAGGCGCACCGCAACATCCTAAGTGCAGGCGTGGAGGGTGGAGGTCGGTGATTGGATAGGCGCATGACCCGCGAGCTCCTCATCGGCACGTACACCGAGCGCCTCCCGCACGTCGACGGGCATGCAGAGGGGGTGCTGTCGGCCCGGTTCGACGGCACTGCCGTGACGGATGCGACGGTCGCGGCCCGGGTGGACAACCCGTCGTGGGTGACCGCATCGCCCGACGGCGGAGCGGTGTACGCGGTGAGCGAGACGGAGCCGGACGGTCGGGTGTTCGCTTTCTCGCGTGGCTCCGACGGGACGCTGACGGAACTCGGCTCGGTCTCCAGCGGAGGTCCGTCGCCTGCGCACCTGGTCGTGCATCCCTCCCGACCGCTGCTCCTCGCCGGGACCTACGGCGGCGGCACGATCTCGGTGTTCGCCCTGAACGCCGACGGCTCTCTCGGCGAGCGGACGGCGTTCCTGCAGCACGAGGGCCGCGGGCCGGACCCGGAGCGGCAGGATGCGCCGCACGTCCACCAGTTGAGCGTCGACCCGGTGACGGGCGACGTCGTCGTGGTCGACCTCGGGCTCGGGGAGGTGCGCTGGTACGCCCTCTCGGAGGCAGGCGGCCTGACCCTGCGGTCCGAGGCGACCGTTGTGGTCGGCAGTGCCGGCCCTCGCCACCTCGTGTTTCATCCGGACGGGCAGCACGCGGTGCTCGTGAACGAGCTCGACTCCAGCGTGGATGTGCTGCGCCGGGAAGGCGACCGGTTCGTGCGCACCCAGAGCACCACGACCCGTGCGGGTGATGCGAGCGGCGACAACGCCCCGGCCGCCGTGTGCGTCAGCGCCTCGGGCGGGACCGTGCTGGTCAGCAACCGCGGGGACGACACGGTCGCCGTGCTCGCGTTCGACGCGGAGACGTCGCGGCTGTCGCTGGTGGCATCCGTCCCGGTGGGCGGGAAGACGCCCCGCGATCTGGTCATCGCGCCCGGCGGCGACCGCGTGCTCGCGGCGTGCCAGGACAGCGACGAGGTCACGGTGTTCGCCTTCGACGATGCTGCCCGCACGCTACGCCCGCTCGGTTCGTCGCCCATCCCGACCCCGGTATCCCTGCGCTTCGTCTGACCGTCCCGCCCGGCGAGAGGTGACTCGTTGCGGGAATCCGTGCCGAGTGGCGACAAGATGTCGCGACTCGACGAGGGGAGTGGAGGGGCGGGAGTGGAGGGCACGGGAGGGGGATGTCCGCGCGTCAGGCCGGGTCGGGCGCGTTCTCGCGCCGCTCGCCGACCGGCTCGGAGATGGGACGCACGGCGGGCGCCGCGAGGAACGCCGCCACCAGCAGCGCGAGCACGAGGAAGAGCGCGTTGAGCAGTCCGAAGTGCTGGCCGAGGAACCCGATCAGGGGCGGTCCGGCGAGGAACGCGCAGTAGCCGATGATCGCGACCGCGGAGACGCGCGCGGCCGGGTTCGCGGCGCCGTCGGCGGCCGCCGACATCCCGAGCGGGAAGCCGAGCGAGACGCCGAAGCCCCACAGCACCGTGCCCACCACGACGAGCCACATCGGTCCGCCGACGATGAACAGCACCAGTCCGACAGCGCCCATACCCGCGGTGATGCGGATGGCGTTCACCCGCCCGATCCGGTCGACGACCGGCCCGCCGACGACCCGGCCGACCGTCATCGCGACGACGAAGAACCCGAAGACGAGCGCACCGACCGAGTTGGCCTGCCCGTGGCCGTCGACGACGGCGAGCGAGATCCAGTCGTTCGCGGATCCCTCGCCGAACGCCATCCCGAGCATGACGACGCCGATCAGGATGAGGCGCCAATCCGCCCAGACGCGGAGCGACTCGCGCATCCGCTCACGGAACGGGATGCGCGGCTTCGCCTCAGCTTCGTCGCCGAGGTCGGCCTCGCGCGGGATATAACGGACCGCGATCACGGCGACCACCACGACGATCACGGCGATGCCGAGCAGATGCCAGACCACGGCGATGCCGAGGGCGGCCGCCGCCGCGCCGATGCCCGCGCCGAGCACCGTGCCCAGGCTGAAGCAGGCGTGCATGAGCGGGAGAAGCGTCTTGCCGACCTCGCGCTCCACCGCCGTCGCCTCGACATTCATCATGACGTCGACCATCCCGTTGCCGAAGCCGAGCAGGATGAGGCCGATCGCTACCGAGGGGATCGAGTGGAACACCGTCGCCCCGAATCCGATGAACAGGACGCCGACCGACACGATGACGAGTCCGCCGACCATTCCGCGGTGCGGTCCGAAGCGCACAAGGATGGGGGAGGAGACGGTGAGGCCGAGGATGGCGCCGACCGACATCCCGAGGATGAGGAGGCCGACCGCCGACGGATCCTTGCCGAGCCCGAGGTCGTCGCGGATGCCCGGGATGCGGGCCACCCAGGTGGCGAGGGCCAGGCCCGAGAGGATGAAGATCACGAAGACGGCATTGCGCCAGGCGGTGAGCTCCCGGCGGGAGCGCTGGGCGGTCGGGGTCGGCTGTGACATCGGGGCGATTCCTGGGGTTTCGTCGGCTCGAATCGTTTCGATCGAAACGATTCGACTAAGCTATCACACGTGAACGAAGCCAGCCCAGCCCCGACAGCCACCCGGCCCACCCTCGCCGCGGTCGCCCGCCTGGCCGGTGTCTCGAACTCCACGGCGTCCCTCGCCTTCTCCGGCACGGGCCCCGTCTCCGAGGCGACGCGCGAGCGGGTGCTCGACGCCGCCAAGCAACTCAACTACGCCGGCCCCGACCCCCGGGCGCGCTCGTTGCGCCGCGGGCGCTCGGGCATCGTCGGCGTGGTGATGGAGGAGCGCGTGCGCGACGCCTTCCGCGATCCGATCAAGATCGCCCTGCTCGACGGCATCACCGAAGAGATCGGCGCGATCGACGCGGGCCTCCTGATCCTGACCGACGCGGGGGAGGCGGCCCAGCGCATCGAGGACGCGCCGATGGATGCGGTGGTGCTGATCGGCTGCAGCCCCCGGCTCGACGAGTCGGTCGCTACGCTGCGGCAGCGCGGCATCCCGCTCGTCGCGATCGAAGGCGACCCCGCAGACGGCGTCCCGACCATCGGCCAGGACAACCGCGAGGCGACCCGGATCGCCGCTCAGCACCTCTACGACCTCGGGCACCGTGACGTCGCGGTCGTGACGCTGTCGCTGACCCGGGACCGAGCGCGGGGTCCGCTGACCCCCGACCGCCTCGCAGCGGGCAGCTCGACGACCGCGCTCGACCGGCTCGCCGGCGCCCACGACGTCTTCCCGAAGGCGTCCGGCTGGGTGACCCGCGGATCCTTCGTCGAGGAGGGCCGGATCGCCGGGCGCGCGCTGCTCGAGGACGCCAGAGCCCGGCCGACAGCGGTCATCGCACAGAGCGACCTGCTCGCGGCCGGTGTCATCCGTGCCGCAGAAGAACTGGGGCTCGAAGTGCCGTCGGATGTGAGCGTGGTCGGCTTCGACGGCGTGCGTGTCGACGGCCTCTGGCCCTACGACCTCACCACCCTCGTGCAGCCCGCCGTCGACAAGGGGCGCGCCGCCGGGCGCGCGGTCGTCGAGATGCTGGAGGGCGGTGAGCCGCATCCCGCGACGTTCACGAGCGTCTTCCACCAGGGCAACACCACCGCGGCGCCCCGGGTCGGCTAACCGCCGGTCCGTTGGCCGCCGGCCGCCGGTCGTAGGCTGGCGGCATGGATCTCGAAGCGCTGTACCGCGACCTGCACTCCCACCCCGAGCTCGCCTTCACCGAGCACCGCACCGCCGGCATCGTCGCCGAGCGGCTGACGGACCTGGGCGTCGACGAGGTGCACACCGGCATCGCCACCACCGGTGTGGTCGGCGTCCTCCGCAACGGCGACGGGCCGACGGTGCTCCTGCGAGCCGACATGGATGCGCTGCCCGTCCGCGAACAGACCGGCCTGCCGTGGGCCTCCACCCAGACGGTGACGGACGAAGCCGGCAACGCCATCCCGCTGATGCACGCGTGCGGCCACGACATCCACATCACCTGCCTCCTCGGCGCCGTCGAGTCGCTGGCCGCCTCCCGGAGCGACTGGGCGGGCACCCTGGTCGCCCTCTTCCAGCCCGCGGAGGAGCACGGCGGCGGCGCTCAGGTCATGGTTGATGACGATCTGTATGAGAAGGTGCCGGTTCCGGATGTGGTGCTCGGCCAGCACGTGCTGCCTCTTCCCGCAGGAATGGTCGGGGCGCATCCCGGCCCGGCCATGGCGGCGGTCGACACGATGGAGGTGACCCTGCACGGGCGCGGCGGTCACGGTTCGCAGCCGCACACCACGGTCGACCCCGTCGTGATGGCGGCCGCGACCGTCATGCGCCTGCAGACCGTCGTCGCGCGCGAGATCGCGCCGCACGACACGGCCGTCGTCACGGTGGGCACGCTGCACGCGGGCACGAAGAACAACATCATCGCGGCCGAGGCGACCCTCGGCATCAGCGTGCGGAGCTTCAACGAGGAGGTCCGCCAGCGCGTGCTCGAGGGGGTTGATCGCGTGATCGAGGCGGAGTCGCAGGCCTCGGGGGCGCCCCAGGCGCCCGACCGCGAGTGGGGCGAGCGCTACCCGGTCACGGTCAACGAGCCGGAGGCCGCCGAACGGGTCAACGCCGCGTTCGCGGCCGAGTTCGGCGCTGACAACGTGTTCGACCCGGGCGCCCTGTCGGGCAGCGAAGACGTCGGTAACCTGGCGACGGCCGCGGGTGCTCCGCTCGTGTACTGGATGCTCGGCGGAGCCGACCCGGAGGCGGTGCGCCGCGCGGTGGAGGCGGGAACGGTCGACACCGACATCCCGACGAACCACTCGCCGTACTTCGCGCCGCTGCCGCAGCCGACGATCGACACCGGTGTGCGGGCGCTCGTCGTCGCTGCACGGGAGTGGCTGGCGTAACGCTCAGAGGGTCGCGCCAGCGCGCATCCACGTGCGGCCACGTGCGCGCAGGCCGAGCGTGACCGCCCGGGCGCCCAGGTAGCCGAATGCGAACGCGGCGGTCAGCGCGGCGAGTCCGCCAAGGTCGTGGCCGCCCCAGGCGACCACGGCCAGAGCGAGCGGGACGAACACCGCCACGTTGACCAGGCCGGTAAGGGCCAGGTAGCGGGCGTCGCCGGCGCCGATCAGCACGCCATCGAGCACGAAGACGTAACCACCCAAGGGGGCGCCGACGCCGATGATCGCCAGGGGCAGCGGAAGCAGAGCGGCGACGGACGGATCGTTGGTGAACACGCCGGCGGCCACCGGGCTGAGCGCGACGGTCACCAGCCCGAGCACGACCCCGGCGCCGAGTCCCCACTGGACGCACCGGCGCAGCACGGCGCGCACATCCTCCACGTCTCCCGAACCGAGGCCCTTGCCGATCAGCGCCTGCGCGGCGATCGCCAGGGCGTCGAGGGCGAAGGCGAGCGTCGCGAACACCGTCATCGTGACCTGAAAGGCCGCGAGTTCGTCCGGCCCTAGTCGCGTCGCGGCGAACACGGCGAGCAACATCGCCGCGCGCAGGCTGGCCGTCCGCAGCAGTAGCCAGCCGCCGGAACGGGCCGAGCGCCCGATCCCGGCGTGGTGGGGGAGCAGCGACGCGCCCACCCGCCGGGCATGCCGGGCAACGATGACGGCGTACACCAGGACCATCCCCCACTGAGCGGCGACCGTGCCGATCGCCGAGCCTGCGATACCCAGGTGGGCCACGTAGATGAAGAGGTAGTTGAGCACGATGTTCACGGCGAAGCCGGCGACAGCCACCGCCAGAGGGGTTCGCGTGTCCTGAAGGCCTCGCAGGAGTCCGGTCGTGGCGAAGACGAGGAGCATCGCCGGGAGCCCGAGCATCGACAGCGAGAGGTACTGCGTGGCCTGCTCCGTCACCCCAGGAGAGGCACCGAACAGGCTGACCAGGAACGGCGAGGCCGCCCATCCCGCAGCCGCCAGCACGATGCCGAGAACGAGGGCGAGCCAGCAGCCGTCCACGCCCGCGGCGACGGCACCTCGCTCGTCGCCCGCCCCGAGGCGCCTGGCCACCGCCGGCGTTGTGCTGTACGCGAGGAACACCATCAGCCCGACGATGGTCTGCAGCACCGCGCTCGCGATCCCCAGCCCGGCGAGTGGCTCCACCCCCAGGTGACCGACCATCGCCGAGTCGGCGAGCAGGAAGATCGGCTCGGCCACGAGCGCGCCGAGTGCGGGGACGGCCAGCCGCAGGATCTCGCGATCGACCGGGCGGTTCAGGATGGTGCTCACGACCATCCACGCTAGCCCGGGCCGCCGACGTCGTGTCCTCCCCCCGATGTCGGTGGCCGAACGTACGGTTGAGGCATGAGCCAGCTGATGCCCGAGCCCCTCGCGACGTGGACGTGGCGGCTCGAGCGCGTGCGCAACGGCCGCACGGTGCTCACCCGGGCGCAGGCGGCCACCGCTCGCACCGATCTGGTGAACGATCGTGCGGCGCATCCCACCGAGTACGCGGGCTACGACGAGGAGTACGCGATCGCGCTCGACGAGCTCGACGTGCTGTCGCGGCAGGCGAACCGTCACGACGACCTGCTGTCCGTGATGGCCGCCGACCGCCGCCGGGCGGAGCGGGAGGCCACCGACGGTGGTTCGCCGCTGCCGGGAGGGGCGGCGCGCGGTCGGGTATCGCTCGCGTCGGAGCACGATCGGGTCCCGAAGGGGCTGCCGGAGCCGCTGGACCAGTGGGTTCACCGGCTCATCCGGTATCGCGCCGGGGTCAAGATCATCGCGCCTCTCGAGGCGTCCCAGGCCGAGATCCGCCTTCGCAACGAGGCCGACCTCCAGCCGGCCGTCTATCGCACGGGCTTCGCCGCGGCCTACTACAACCGTGTCATCCGGGAACTCGGCGAGATCGCCACCGCCGAGAGACCAGGCCGACGCGACGCTTCGAGGGCGCGCGGGCTCGGCGAATTGCTGGTCTGACACTGCGGCCTGCCGAGAGCCCTGGCCTGAAATCCGTTTCGAGGCCGGTGGGCCATTACGATCGAGCCAGACGCGTCCGGGATGCGGCGGGTCGGGCGAAGACAGGGGGCGGACCGTGGGTCCGAATGAGGCGGCAGAACTGCTGGGGGTGTCGCCGTCGGCGACGCGCGACGAGGTGCAGCATGCGTACGACGCACGGCTCGCCGATGCCGGCGTGGACGACCAGCGTCGGGATGCCCTGACGGCGGCTCGGGATGCGCTGCTCGCAGCATCCGCGTGGCAGGCGCCGGGCGCGCCGGTCGGCCAGCAGGTGCCGCAGCCGCCTACGCAGGTGCCGCCGCAGCCCTACGCCCAGCCGACGGTCCCGCCTCCCGGTTACGCGCAGCAGCAGCCGTATCCACCCGCAGGTGCCGCACCAGGAGCACCCAACTCCGGCCCGTGGTATCCGCCCGCACCTCCCCGCCGCGGCCTGTCGACCGGGGCGATCGTAGGCATCACACTCGGCAGTGTCGCTGTCGCGCTCGTGGTGCTGCTGATCGCGGTCATCTCGATCGTGTCGATCGCGCACAGCACCAGCCGGCTCGCCGCAGGCGAGAGCAGTTCGAGCGCTGCACCTTTCGACGATCCGTCCGACCAGCCCTCCGACCAGCCTTCGGACCGTCCGTCGGAGGGCAGCGACGGCGGCACCGTCGACGACTACGACGTCGACGGGGTGCACGTGCACTACGTCGACGGCTGGACGTTCGAGCTCACGTCCGACAAGGCGTGCGTCGGCGCCCTGGTAACCGTTGGCTTCGCCGACACCACCGATGGCGGCACCATGGATGTGTGGAGCACCGTCGTCGATCTTCCGGCGGGGGAGTCCTACGAGCTCACCGTCCCGGACGATGCCTCCGACTATGACTACGCCGGGATCGACTCGGTCAGCTGCACTCAGACCTGACCCGACACGCGCCGAAAAACACAACTTTCACAAATTACTGAAACTGGCGTAGCATCCCGCTCATGGATGCAGTGATCGACGTCGCGGGTCTCGAGAAGAGATTCGGCCGCGTGCGTGCTCTCGACGGGCTCGACCTCACGGTGAGGCAAGCAGAGGTCCACGGTTTCCTCGGCCCGAACGGCGCCGGGAAGTCGACGACTATCCGGGTACTGCTGGGCCTCGCCCGGGCGGATGGCGGCCGCGCCGCGGTCTTCGGCAGCGACCCCTGGAAGGACGCCGTCGACCTCCATAGGCGCCTCGCCTACGTTCCCGGCGACGTCAGCCTCTGGCCGAACCTCTCCGGTGGGGAGGCGATCGACCTCCTGGCGCGTCTGCGCGGGGGCACCGCCGATCGTGCCGCGTACGCCGCTCGCAAAAAGCGCCTGCTCGACGTCTTCCAGCTCGACCCGACGAAGAAGGGCCGGGCGTACTCGAAGGGGAACCGGCAGAAGGTCGCGCTCGTCGCCGCGTTCGCCACCCCGGCCGACCTGTACATCCTCGACGAGCCGACAAGCGGACTCGACCCGCTGATGGAGGCGGTCTTCGACTCCGAGGTCCAGCGCGTGGCCGCCGAGGGGGCGACCGTGCTGCTGTCGAGCCACATCCTGTCCGAGGTGGAGCAGCTGTGCGACCGCGTCAGCATCATCCGCGCCGGCCGGACGGTCGAGACCGGAACGCTAGACGAACTCCGGCACCTGACGCGCACCGAGGTCGCCTTCAGCGCCGACGGCTTCGGGGATGAGGCGCTGTCGCAGCTGCTCGGCGCCCACGATCTCCGCGTGCAGAACGGCCGGGTGCGCTTCACCGCCGACAGCGACGCGCTCCCGTCGTTGCTTGCGGTCCTGTCACGACTTCAGGTGCGGGGGCTGACCGTGGCGCCGCCATCGCTCGAGGAGCTGTTCCTGCGGCACTACGGCGACGACGTCGCAGCGGCGGACCCGGCCGAGGTGGCGCGATGAGCACGACGACGGCACGCGTGGAGCCGTCCCCAGCTCGCGAGGCCATTCTGAACGCCCGTCCGGGCGTGATCCTTCGCGCGCTGCTCCGGCAGCGTCTCCGGCGCGACCGCTGGCAGCTGCTGATCTGGCTCGTGTGCATCCCGCTCCTCGCTTCGTTCTCGGCAGCGAGCATCGACCAGACGTACGGCAGCGCGGCCGCGCGCGCACAATTGATGCGGCTGGCGATCGCGGACCCGACCATCCTGGTGCTCCGGGGCCTGCCGCAGGGGACGAGCCTCGCGGCCGTCACGTTCTTCGAGATCTTCACCTTCCTCGCGCTGCTTGCCGGACTGATGAACACGTTCCTCGCCGTGCGCCACTCGAGGGCCGAGGAGGAGTCGGGACGCGCAGAGCTGATCGCCTCGTCGCCAGCGGGCCGCCTGCTCCCGACGGCGGCGACCGTCATCCACGCGACGCTGGCGAACGTGGCGCTGGCGGTCCTCACCGCGCTGGGCTTCGCCTCCGCAGGGCTGCCGCTCTACGGCTCGTTCGTCGCAGGCGCGGCGACCGGAGGAGCCGGCCTCGCATTCTTCGCGGTGGGACTGCTGCTCGCGCAGCTGTTCAGCACGTCGCGCGCCGCCAACGGCTTCGCCTCGGCGGTCGTCGTGCTCGCGTACGTCGTCCGCGGAATCGGCGATGCGACCGGAACACCGTTCGGCGACGGCACGCACCTGCGCGCAGCCTGGCCCAGCTGGCTGAGCCCGATCGGCTGGGGCGAGCAGTTCGCGCCGTACACCGCGAACGACTGGCGCCCCCTGCTGCTCCAGGTCGGCTTCGCCGCCGTGCTCGTCGCCGCGGTGTTCGCGCTGCAGGCGGTCCGCGACTCCGGCGCGGGCGTCATCCCGGAGCGCTCCGGGCGCCCCTCAGCGCGCGCATCCCTCGCCGGCCCGTTCGGGCTCGCCTGGCGCTTGCAGTGGCCGACGGTCCTGGGCTGGACGATCGGCGGAGCCCTGGGCGGGCTGCTCGCGGGGGCACTTGCGAGCGTCGTGAACGGCACCCTCGCGAACGATTCGAGTCTCGCCGGCATCCGGCAGTCGATCGCTCGCATCGGTGCGGGCGGCTCCGGGCCGCTGACGGAACTCTTCATCTCCGCGATCTTCTCCATCGTCGGCGTGCTGGCGGCGGCGTGCGCTGTCCAGGCCGTCATCCGGCTGCGTCAGGAGGAAGCGGCCGGGACGGCGGAGCTGATGATGGCCACCCCGCTGACCCGCGTGCGTTGGCTCTTCTCGTTCGTCGCGGTCGGCGTCGTGGCCGTGGTCGCGGTGCTGCTGGCGGCGGCCGTCGCCTCGGGACTGTCGGCTGTCGCGGCGGGGGAGGACCCCTCGACCATCGGCTCCTCCTTCGCCGCCGCAACGGCCCAGCTGCCCGTCGCGTTGGTGTACCTGGGGGTGCTCACCCTGCTGTTCGTGGTGGCGCCGAGTGCGACCATCCCCGTCGGCTGGGCGGCGCTCGGGCTCGGTGCCTTCGTGGGCATCTTCGGCGGCCTGATCCGGCTTCCGGACGGCGTGCGGCATCTGTCGCCCTTCGCCGACGCCCCCGTCGTGGTCGGTCACGTCGACTGGACCGGGGGATACTGGATGCTCGGCATCACCGCCGTCGCCCTGGCCGGGGCTGCGGTGCTGATCCGCCGCCGGGATTTCGCGATCGGATAGACGGGACGATGCCCATGGCCGCAGACGAGACGGCGCTCGCCGAGGTGATGGAGCATTCCGCTGCGGTGCTCACGGCCGCAGGCTTTCCCAAGATGCCGGCCCGCGTGCTCATGGCGCTCACGGTCACGGAGTCGGCGGGACTGACGGCGGCCGAGCTGGCCGAACGCCTCGAGGTCAGCCCCGCGGCGATCTCGGGAGCCGTGCGCTACCTGCAGACGCTGGGCATCATCCGCCGCCTCTCCCAGACGGGAAGCCGGCGTGACCGGTACGAGCTCCCGAGCGACTGGTACTCCCTGATGGTGCGCAACAGCCCCATCTACGGCGTGCTCGCCGACCAGGCGGAGGCCGGGCTCGCGGCGGTCGGCGACCCCGCTTCGCCGGCGACCGAGCGTCTGCGCGACATGGCCGGCTTCTACCGTTTCATCCAGGGCCGCCTGCCGGAGATGATCGCCGAATGGGAGCTGGTGCGCACGTCGCGCGAGCGCTGACGACCCGACGCTCTGACCGTCAGAAGATGTACTCGAGCAGGTCCAGCCCGACGGCGCGCATCCCCTCGATGACAGCGAGACGCTCGGGCAGGCTCGTGTCGTCGAAGTAGGTGGACACGGCGTAGGTGACCCCGGCCCGCGGGCCGCGGAGCACACCGACCTCGCTGCGGACGCCAGAGTCGGTGCCGGTCTTGTTGACCAGCAGGATGCCGTGCTCCGGGTGCCGATGCGAGTGCGGGTCGAGGCCGAAGGCGCTGGAGACGAGCGAGAAGTCGCTGTTGAGCGACAGCCAGGAGATGACGCGCTGGCTGGTGGCCGGGTTGACGATCTCGCCGCGGGCGAGGGCGGAGAACAGCCAGGTGAGTTCGTTGGCGCTGCCGACGGACAGCTGCGGTGCGTCGTCGGGTCCGCGATGGTCGCGCACCAGGTCGAGGAGCGCAGTGCGGGTGAGGCCGAGGGATTCGGTGCGTGCGCTTACGGCCTCCAGGCCCACCCGGCGGAGCAGTACGTTCGTCGCCAGGTTGTCGCTGGTCGCGCCGACGAGGGCGGCGAGGTCGGCGACCGGCAGCGAGGGGACGTGCAGGTGCTGCCAGATCCCGGAGTCGCCGGCGACGTCGCGCGGGTCGCGGTCGAGGTGCGCGAGCGGGCTCAGCTCACCCGATTGCAGCCGGGCGGCCACTTCGACGAGCAGGAGCACTTTGCCGATGCTGGCCGTCGGCATCACGATGTGGTCGTCGACCGAGAACAGCACCGTGCCGGTCGCGAGGTCGGTCGCTCGCGCCGAGACCTGAACCCCCGACACGGCGAGCCGGCCGAGCGCGTCGAAGCCGCGGCTGAACGACTCATTCGACCCAGGAGCGCGGTGCCGCGCCCGGCGTGTAGTCGCCTGCCTGGCCCGTCGGGCGGACTCTTGAGCCTGGATCGTCACTGTGTCGCTGAGTCTTTCTTCCGAGTGCGGTGTACCGGAACTGCGGCGGCCGTCACCGGCCCCGCGGTCGATCACGCAGGGGTGCCCGCGAGGACGACAGGGTCGATGTTACCCCGTGTTCGGGGGTCACGGCGGGCCGGATTCGCCGGTGTGCGGCTCACCAGATCGTGACGCGCTCCGAGGGTGCCAGCCACAGCTCGTCGCCTTCCGCGACATCGAACGTCTCGTAGAACGCGTCGATGTTGCGGACGATCTGGTTGCAGCGGAACTCGTTCGGTGCGTGGGGGTCGATGGCCAGCAGGCGGATGACCTCCTCGTCGCGTCCCTTCTGCTGCCAGGCCTGCGCCCACGAGAGGAAGAAGCGCTCGGCGCCGCTGAGCCCATCCACGACCGGCGGCTCCCCGCCGTTCAGCGACAGCAGGTACGCCTTCCAGGCGATGCCGAGGCCGCCGAGGTCGCCGATGTTCTCGCCGATCGTGAGGGCGCCGTTGACGTGGTGGTCGGGCACCTGTGCGGGCGCGAGCGCGTTGTACTGCTCGATCAGGTTCGCTGTGCGCTTCTCGAACGCAGCGCGATCCGCCTCAGTCCACCAGTCCTCCAGGCGGCCGTCGCCGTCGAACTTGGAGCCCTGATCGTCGAATCCGTGCCCGATCTCGTGCCCGATCACGGCGCCGATCGCGCCGTAGTTGGCCGCAGCATCCCGCTCGGGGTCGAAGAACGGGAACTGCAGGATGGCCGCGGGGAACACGATCTCGTTGAATCCGGGGTTGTAGTACGCGTTGATCGTCTGCGGCGTCATGAACCACTCGTCGCGGTCGATGGGCGAGCCGATCTTGCCGAGCTCCCGGCGGAACTCGAAGAGGGCGGCCGCGCGCACGTTGCCGATGAGATCGGTCGGGTCGATCTCGAGGCTCGAGTAGTCGCGCCACTTCACCGGGAAGCCGATCTTGGGGGTGAACTTATCGAGCTTGTCGAGCGCGCGCTTGCGGGTCTCCTCGCCCATCCAGTCCAGCTTCGCGATGCTCTGCCGGTAGGCCTCGATGAGGTTCGCGACCAGGTCGTCCATCTGCTGCTTGGCCGCAGGCGGGAAGTGCTTCTCGACGTAGATGCGGCCAACGGCCTCGCCCATGGCGCCCTCGACCAGGGAGACGCCGCGCTTCCAGCGGACGCGCATCTGCGGAGTGCCGGTGAGCGTGCGGCCGTAGAAGTCGAAGTTGGCCTCCACGAAGTCCCCCGAGAGGTAGGGAGCCGCGCCGTGGATGACCTGCCAGGTCAGCCAGTCGCGCCAGGACTCGAGGCGGTCCTCGGTGAGGAGCCCGGCGAGCCCGGCGGTGAAGGAGGGCTGCCGCAGCACGACCTCGGTCAGCGTGCCGTCCGGTGCGCCGAGGGCCTGAGCCCAGACGTCGAGGTCGGGCGCCTGACCAGTTGTGGCGCCTCCGTCGAACACAGCCTTGGCGTCGGCCCAGTCGTAGAGGTTGTAGGTCTTCTCAGAGTCGCGGGAGGCGACGTTGTCCCAGTGCTTGGACGCGATCTCTGTCTCCAGGTCGAACACGCGCTGGGCGCGGGCCGGCGCGTCGTCGAAGCCGGCCAGCTCGAACATCCGCTGGATGTGGTCGACGTACGCCTCGCGCACCGGGGCGAACCCTTCCTCGCGGAAGTACGACTCGTCCGGCAGCGAGATCCCCGACTGCTCGAGGAAGACCAGATAACGCTCCGGGTCGCCCGGGTCGTTGTCGACGAACAGCTGGTAGAAGCCGCCGAGGCCGCGCCGCTCCAGCTTGCCCACCGTCTCGAGAAGGCTCGGGATGCTGTCCACGCCCGACGCGAACGTCAGTTCGTCGCGGATCGCCTCGACGCCGAGCGCGTCGATGCGCTCCTCATCCATGAAGCTCGTGAAGAGGTCGCCGAACTTGCGCTCCTCCGTGCCCTCGGCCGCGTTCTGCGCCTGCTCGACGATGTCGTGGACGGCCGCCTCGGCCTCCTCGGCCAGGATCATGAACGAGCCCCAGCGGGCCTTGTCGGCCGGAATCTCGGTGCGGTCCAACCACTTGCCGTTCACGTGCCGGAACAGGTCGTCCTGCGGGCGGGTCGTCGGGTCGAGTTCGTTGGTGTTGATGCCGGAGGAGTGGATGCCGGAGTCGAGCGTCATGCGCCCAGCCTACGGGTCAGGCCGTTGCGCGGGCCAGCGACGCGAGGCGCAGGTAGGAGAGCGCGAAGAGCGCGGCGAAGGCCAGCTCGGCGAGGATCGACACCGTGCCGGACAGGCTGCCGAAACCGGCGAAGGAGAAGCCGATGTTCACCACGGCGACGAGGCCGTATGCGGCGGCGAGCGCCCCGCTCAGGAGCGGCCGGTTCGTCATCCGCCACCAGGGTCGTGCCGCGCGCACCGGTTCGCCGGGGCCGCGGAAGAGCCGGCTGACCAGGTACCAGCCGAGCACCTGCAGGACGGTCAGGATGATGGAGCCGACCTCCGAATGGAGGGCATTGAACAGCAGGGCGAGGATGACGCTGACAGCGAGGAGGACCGCGATCACGACCGCTTTCTGGCCGGAAGTGGTGTATCGCATGGTGGTCCCCTTGGTGCTCAACATCCAGCATGTCAGGGCCTCGTCCGTGGCCGGCGAAGGCTCGCCGTGGCGCCCGGATGGGGTCGAGCGGAGGCCGGTCGGGACTTCTTAAGCTGGGCTCGTGACCATGGCACCAGCCGACAGCCAGCCCCCCGGCGACGCACCCCTCGCGGGCCTTCCGCCCGCCGGCTGGTACGGCGATCCGTACGACCAGCGGTTCCTGCGGTGGTGGAGCGGCGTCGACTGGACGCAGTACGTCTACCCGCTGCACGCACTGCAGCCGGCTCAGCCCGTGAAGCGCCCGAGGCCGCCGCGGAAGTGGATCGGGCGTTTCGGCGGCTGGATCGTCGTCGGCAGCAGTGCGTTCATCTGGCTCTGGCTGTTCGGCTTCAGCTTCTTGTTCCGAGCGCTGGCCCCGAACGCCGCGGACGACGGCCCCGCCGTGCTGTCCCCGTACCTGCTGGTGACGGGCGCGGCCACCATCGCGGTGGCGATCCTCTACACGATGGCGTACCGGCTGCGACCGGAGGACGGGCTGACCGCATCCCGGCTCGTTCTCATCGCCGGGGTGGGCGGCCTGGCCTCGACACTGGTCGCCGCCCCGCTGAACACGCTGATCGACCTGCTCGGAGGCGGCACCACCTCGCACCCGAGCGGAATCGCGCTGGTTCTGGCGGGTGTCGTCGAGGAGCTCGCCAAGATCAGTGCGGTCGTGCTGCTGGCGCTCAAGCTGCCGGTGAAGGATGCCCGGATCGGCCTCTTCGTCGGAGGGGCCGTCGGCCTCGGCTTCAGTGTGATCGAGAACCTCAGCTACCTCCAGGAGGCCTTCGCGCGCGGTCAGGAGACGGACGCCGGGTTCGGTCTGTTCGTGACGACGATGATCGGGCGGGGGCTGACCGGCCCCTTCCTGCATCCCGTCTTCTCTGCGCTGCTCGGCGCAGCCGTCTTCGGCGCGGCCCGGTCGGGACGGTTCCGGCTGACCTTCGGGGTCGTGCTCGCCTACCTGGGTGTAGCGGCCGCGCACGGCGCCTTCGACGGCGCCATCTGGCTCGGTCAGGTCCTGCCCTGGCCACCAGCTGCGAGAGGCGGGCTGCTGCTCCTCTTCGACCTGCTGTTCGTGGTCGCAAGCGGGGTGACGTGGCTGCTCATCGCCCGGCGCATCCGGTCGGCATCCGGTCAGAGCGAGGCCAGGAACGCATCCTCGGCGCCGTAGTCGAACCACCGGTCGGAGCGGGCGCGCCCGGCCAGGGACGGGAAGACCGTCTCCCAGTCCTCCTGCCGTCGCTCGGCCGCGTTCACCTCGCGCACGGCCCAGTCGATGGTCGAGGCGACCGCCTCGGCGTAGCTCACGGGTTGTCGGTAGCCGAGCTCGACGGACGCGGCGGCCATGCTGAGCAGCAATGGATGCGCGACAGTCCACGGCGTGCCGCCGACGCCGTCCACCGGCGGGCCGGGGAAGGTGACGATCTCGACCTCGTGCTCCAGGGCGGCGAACACCGTCTGCGCGATCTCGGCGACGCTCAGATCGTCGTGGTCGACCGCGTTAAGCACCCGCTTGCCGGGGTGCGCGGCGCAGAGAGCTACCAGTTCGGCGATGTTCACGGTCGACGAGGTGCTGAAGCGGTTGGTCCCTCCGTCGGACAGCACGACCTGACGGCGGCCGTCGAGCGCCCGTTTGATGAAGTACCACTCCCGCAGCGCCGGACTGAACGGACCCTGGATGGCGCCGGGTCTCAGGATGCTGACCGGTAGGTCCTCTACGCCGAGCAGCTGCCGCTCTAGGGCTGCCTTCAGTGGCGAGTACGTGCGCTCGCCGTTGTCGACGGTCGGATCGGTCTCCCGCAGCGGCACCGGGTAGGACGGGAAGTCGTCGGGGCCCGTCACCACATCCAGGTACCCGCCCTCGGTGCCGACGTAGACCGACCCGGTGGAGATGACCACCAGCGACCCGACGTCGCCGGCCAGCTGCGCCAGTTGCTCGCCGTGCCGCGGCTCGTAGGCGACGGTGTCGAGCACGAGGTCGTGGCCGCGGGCCCGCTCGAGCAGCGCGTCGGTGTCGTCACGGTCCAGCCGGATGCTCGTCACATCCAGCTCGGCCAGGGAAGCGTCGCCGGGGTGCTCACCACGGTGCGCCAGGAGGACCGACCAGCCGTCGAGCACCAGCCGGCGCGCGACGGCGGAGCCGATCTGCCCGGTGCCGCCGATGATCATGGCGGTGCGCGTCGCGTCGGTCATGCGGTCACCGTACCCCGGCCCGCTATCGGATCAGGGTCCGGGCGAGGGCGACGTACTCGCGGGCGTTCGCGTCGGGCAGGTACGCCTTGCCGAGCGCGTTCGCGATCGCGGGCAGCGCGACAGGGTCCGGGTAAGCCATGTGGATCGTCTCGTAGGTCGGGTTGAACTTGCTCTTGAACGAGAACAGCGAGGCGAAGCCGTACGCCGGCTCCAGGGTCCGGCCGAGGAAGCCGAGCAGCCGGTCCATGGTGCTGGGCTCGTCGTCATCCCCGTCGCCCGCCCCCGGCTTGGTCGCCAGCGGGGCACCGGAAAGACTCAGCACTTCGATCCCGTCGTCGCGCATGTGCTGGGCGGCGGAGGCGATGATGAACTCCATGATCCCCGGGATCGACCCGTCCGCCCGCCGCATGAAGTCGATCGTGTAGCCGACGACTGTGCCGTCGCGCCAGCTGGGAAGCCAGCTCGTGACGGCCTGCAGGCCGCCGTCCGGGTCGAAGGCGAGGTAGAGCCGGACATCCGGATCCTTGAGCTCGTCGATCCCGCCCAGCGTGAAGCCCATCTCCGGCAGCTCCTTCTCGGAGACCCACTGCTCGCTGAGGGCGATGATCTGCGTCTGGATGAGCGGCGACAGGTCATCCCAGGTCGTCCAAAGAGTAGAGATCCGCTCTTTGATCCCGCGATTGTGGGCCTGCCGCACCTTCTGCCAGGGCTTCCCGACCATGTCGAAGGACTGGGGGTGCATCAGCGTCTCCTCGCCGACGGCGATGGTAGGCCAGCCCAGCGCCGCGAAGACGGGCAGGAACGCGTCGTGGATGCTGTAGAACACCGGCACCCAGCTGTTCGCGTCGCAGAACTGCACGAACTCGGCGACAGTGCGCTCCGCGCGCTCCGGCCGGCAGACCGGATCGGACAGTGTGATCGCGATGCCGCCGATGACCCGGTAGGCGATGGCGGACTCCCCGTCTGCGCTGAACCAGTACACATTGCCGGGCCACGTGCCCATGAACCCGAGGGTGCCGCCGCCGCCCTCACGCAGCAGCGCGCGGAAGTGCTCCTCGTCCGCAACCGTCCGCCCGGTGAACGTCGCCCGGTACAACTGCAGGACGGCGGACACGAACACGGCCCAGAACAGCGGCCCGACCCACTGGTACAGGACGGTCACGAGTGGGCTCGTGGGCACGATGGGCGTTCCGAGCACCGACAGGAAGCCGGCGGGAACGAACCGGCGAAGCGTGGAGGCGAAGATGTCGCCCACGGTCGCATCCGGCACGAATTCGGTGAGCGAGGCGAGCGCCGCCACCAGGTAGGCGAGCGCCAGCAGCGCGAACGAGCAAACGACGATGATCGCGAACCGGGCGATGGCCGCGCGAGGCGAATGGATCTGGAACTGGCGCCGGGTCGCGATCAGCAGCGCGATGGAGGCGATCGGCACCAGCATCGCGGCGAACAGCCACAGCAGGAGCTCGACAGCGGGCGCGAGTGCCTCGACGCTCTGCACCTCCAGGTCGATGTCGCCACCGAGCGCGGTGAACGGCAGCACGAGCATCGCGGCGTTGACGACGATCCCGAGGAACAGCGCGAAACGGCGGCCGCGCCGCAGCCCGACGGCAGCGAGGAGCAGGAGTGCGAGCGGCAGCACCGACAGCAGCAGCGGCCCCGGCCCCTGCACCGACACCATCATCAGCTGCGTGCGGCAGTTGCTGGTGTACGAGACATCGCAGCGCGCCATGACGGCGGCGACATCCACGCTCGGACGCTCGAACAGCATCGCGACGAACGACAGCGGCCCGAACCCGCCGGGCGGGAGCAGCGCCAGCAGCGGGCCGAACGCGGTGATGGCGACGATGCCGGCGACGAGGTTGCGCGTCTCCCCGTGCGAGCTGCGATGGAGCCGACGGAGAGGCGTACGACGGAGGATCACGCCGAGAGCGAGGCCGAGCAGCGCCGCGATGAGGCGGTAGACGTTGTTCTGGTCGCCGTTGTACAAGACGAAGACGAGCACTACGGCAAAGGTGAGCAGCCGGATGCGCCTGCGCCACAGCGTGCTGGCGAAGGCGCTCGCCGTGACGAGCGTTCCGACGATCCCGATGGTCGGATCCAGCGTGACGTCGAACTCCGTGACGGTCGCCCAGATCTCCCCGAGGCCCACGGCGGCCCACTGCAGGAGCACCCCGAGTGCAATGGCGACGACTCCGGTGACCAGGAACGCGAGCACCGTGCGCGCCGTTCCGAGCAGTCGTTCCGCACCCGCCATCGCGGTCAGCGCGAGGACCAGGACCACGACCAGTTGCACCGCATCCTCGGGCACGAAGAGCGCGGTGAGGGGCGTCCACCAGCGGCCGGCGTGGATGGTCGTCGTCACGCCCGCCGCCCACACCGACCCGCTCGCGGGAGCGTTCCACAGCGTCCCGGTCGCAATCGAGGTGACGAGGACCACGACGGCCAGCGTGATGCTCGCCGGCGCGACGCGGGCGAACCGTGCGAGCGTCCGGCCGGTGTCTGCGGTGGTCATGCGGGCCTCCGTCACGGTGGGACCGGGTCCGGGTGCCTCAGATCTCCCGCAGACGCTCCGCCAGGTAACGGTCGAGTCCTTCGAGCGGGATGCGCTCCTGCTGCATCGAGTCGCGGTCGCGGACCGTCACGGCGTCGTCCTCGAGGGAGTCGAAGTCGACCGTGACCGCGAGCGGGGTGCCGATCTCGTCCTGGCGACGGTAGCGGCGACCGATCGCACCGGAGTCGTCGAAGTCGACGTTGCGGCGCTTCCGGAGCCGGTCGGCCAGCCCGCGGGCGAGCGGCGACAGGGCCTCGTTGCGCGACAGTGGGAGCACGGCCACCTTCACCGGCGCGAGCCGCGGGTCGAGGTGCAGCACGGTGCGCTTGTCGGTGCCGCCCTTGGCGTTCGGCACCTGCTCTTCGTCATACGCATCCACCAGGAACGCCATGAGAGCGCGCGTCAGACCGAAGGACGGCTCGATGACGAACGGCACGTAGCGCTCGTTCTTGTTCTGGTCGAAGTAGCTCAGGTCTTTACCGGAGTGCTCGATGTGAGTCTTGAGATCGAAGTCGGTGCGGTTCGCGACACCCATCAGCTCGCCCCACTCGCTGCCCACGAAGTCGAAGCGGTACTCGATGTCGATCGTTCGCTTCGAGTAGTGCGCCAGCGCGTCCTTCGGGTGCTCGAACCGGCGGATGTTCTGCGGGTCGATGCCGAGGTCGGTGAACCAGTCCCAGGCGAGGTCGATCCACGTGTCGAACCACTCCTCGTCCGTTCCCGGCTCGACGAAGTACTCGATCTCCATCTGCTCGAACTCGCGGGTGCGGAAGATGAAGTTCCCCGGCGTGATCTCGTTGCGGAACGCCTTGCCGATCTGGCCGATGCCGAACGGCGGCTTCTTGCGCGAGGTCTGCAGCACCGAGGCGAAGTCGGTGAAGATGCCCTGGGCGGTCTCCGGGCGCATGTAGTGCAGGCCCGACTCGTCGTCGACGACGCCGAGGTAGGTCTTCATGAGGCCCGAGAACTGCCGGATGGGCGTCCACTGGCCGACCTTGTCCGGGTGGTCGGGGTCGGGGATGTCGTCGAGACCGTTCGCCGGCGGGTGGCCGTGCTCGGCCTGGTACGCCTCGAAGAGGTGGTCGGCGCGGTACCGCTTGTGGGTGATGAGCGACTCGGTGAGCGGGTCGCTGAACACCTGGACGTGACCGGAGGCCTCCCACACGGCGGTGGGCAGGATGATGGCCGAGTCGAGGCCGACCATGTCACCACGGCCGCGCACGAACGCGTTCCACCACTCGCGCTTGATGTTCTCCTTCAGCTCCACGCCGAGGGGACCGTAATCCCACGCCGATCGCGTGCCGCCGTAGATCTCGCCGGAGGGGAAGACGAATCCACGGTGCTGAGCCAGCGTGATGACGGATTCCAGTCTCGACGGTGCGGCCATGGTGCTCCCTGTGCAGTGCGGCGGGTGTGGGGGACCCGTCCATCCTACTGAGGATGCGCCTGCGCCCGTCGCGCGGTCAGTCCTGGGAGCGGAACTCCTGCTCGAGGATGGCGTACACGGCGGTGTCCGACCATTCGCCCTTGAAGATCTCCGTCTCGCGCAGGAGCGCCTCCTGGCGCATCCCGATCCGCTCGCACAGCCGCGCGGAAGCGTCGTTGCGGGCGTCCAGCTGGGCGAAGACCCGGTGCGCGCCGAGGGTGTCGAAGCACAGTTCGAGGACCCGCTGGGCCGCCTCGGTCGCGTAGCCGCGGCCGTGCACCGCCGGGTGGAACACCCAGCCCATCTCGAACTTGCCCCACGTCGCGTTCTTGAGGAACAGGCTGATGTCGCCGATCACTCGGCCGGGGCCGCCCTCGGGGTCGAACAGTTCGACCGCGAAGACGATGCCGTCGCCGTTCTCGGCGAGCCTGCTCATCGCGATGCGCTTGCGCAGGTGCTCGGCGGACTCGTCGTGGTCGTGCACCTCCCAGTAGAGGTAGCGGACGACGTCCTTGAGCTTCTGGTAGGAGTGCACGTCCTCCAGGTCGCCCGTGTTCAAAGGGCGGAGCAGCAGGCGCTCGGTGCGCAGCTGCTCGGCGGCATAGGGGAGGCCGCTCGCGCCGTGAGGCGGGACGGTGGTGGTCGTGGTGGCTTCGTCGCTCACGTCGATCCTTACGCTGTCGGGCTGTCGGTCAGGACGCCGCGGACTCGTCGTCCACAGCGGAGAGGGCGGGGCGGGCGCTCGCGGCATCCACCTCGATGCCGAAGACGGCGGCGGCCCCGGCGATGAAGGTCTGGGCGTCGCCCTCACGGGCGAGCTCCCGCGCCCGGACGGACGGCGTGTGCAGCAGCACGCCCGCGAGGTGGCGGAGGGCCGCCTCGGTCTGCTCGCTGCTGTCGCCGCGCCCGCGCGCCCGCTCGATCTCGGCGTCGAGGATGTCGAAGACGTGCTTCCGCAGGGCGACGAGTGCAGGAGTGACCTCCTGCTCGGCCGTACGGGCACGGTACTCGGCGGCGGCCTCATCCACGATGCTGCGCGCGTCGTCGGCGGCATGCAGTTCTTCCAGCGGCGCGTGGATGCTGATGGTTTCGAGGTCCAGCAGCTCGACGCCGGGGAGCTCGGCCGCCTGCGGGTCGACGTTCCGGGGGAGGCCCAGGTCGATGACCAGGCGGCGCTCGAGCGCGCCAGGAAGGGCGAGGGCTTCGGCCACGATCGGGCGCGTCAGCACGTAGTCGGTGACCGCCGAGCAGGTGACCACGAGGTCGCTCTCGGCGAGAGCGTGAAGCAGCCCGTCGGCGGGGACTGCGGCGATGTCGTGGGATGCGGCGAACTTCGGCGCGCGTCTGGAAGGGGAGTACACCTGCACGTCCGCCACCCCCCGGTCGCGGAGGGCGGCGAGGCTGGCGCCGGCGTACTTGCCGGTGCCGACCAGCAGCACGCGGGTCTGCGCCCAGTCGCTGACACGGCTCTCGGCAAGGTCGAGGGCGAGGCGGACCATCGAACGGCCGGCCGACATGATCCCCGTGCGGTTCTTGACGCCGCGGGAGGTGCGCGAGGCGACCTGGAAGAGGCGCTCCAGCTCGCTGGTGACCGAGCCGGCACTCCGCGCGGAGTCGAGGGCGCGCCGCACCTGGCCGGCGATCTCGCCCTCGCCGACGACGACGGACTCGAGTCCGCTCGTCACCGCGAACAGGTGCTCGGCGACGGCGTGATCGCTGTAGACGGAGCTGGCGTCGCGGAGCACATCCGGGTCGATGCCGGATGCCGAGCTCACCGCATCCAGTACGGCCGCAGCGGAGACGGCGCGCGCGGCCGGGAGCGGCTCGTCGATGTCGAGGTAGGCCTCGAACCGGTTGCAGGTCGCGAGGACCACCGAGCCCGAGACGATGTCGCTGTGCTCCGAGAGTGCGGCGGTGATGGCCGGAGCGTGACGCTCGAGCCGTTCCAGGAGGTCGAAGTCAGCCGTCCGGTGACTCGACGAGAAGCACAGAAGCACGGACGAAAGCCTACGCTCGCGTCGGACCAACCTCGAATCGGCCCCCAGGTTCTCCACAGCCCAGGCTTTCACCAGTCGCCGCCCTGGCAGAATCGGAACGTGACCACCCTCGCCTCCGACCATCCCCTCTCCGCCGGCCGCACCTCGTCCAGCCCGCTCGTCCGGGCCTATCAGGGCGAGCGGCAGGAGGTGACACCGGTCTGGTTCATGCGCCAGGCGGGGCGATCGCTTCCCGAATACCGCGAGCTGCGGGTCGGCACCCGGATGCTGGATGCGTGCCTCGACCCGGCGATGGCGAGCGAGATCACCCTGCAGCCGGTCCGGCGTCACGGGGTGGACGCCGGCATCTTCTTCAGCGACATCGTCGTGCCGCTAAAGCTCGCGGGCGTCGACGTGGAGATCGTCCCCGGCAAGGGCCCGGTGTTCGCGCAGGCCGTTCGCACGGCGGAGGACGTCGCGCGGCTGACGGCGATCGATCCCGCTTCTCTCGGCGACGACGTCTTCGCACCGATCCAGGAGGCCGTGCGGCTGACCGTCGCTGAACTCGGATCGACCCCGCTGATCGGCTTCGCCGGCGCACCGTTCACCCTCGCCGCGTACCTGGTCGAGGGCGGCCCGTCCAAGGATCACATCCGCGCCCGCACTCTCATGCACGCCGACCCCGAGGCCTGGTCGCGACTGATGGAGTGGACCGCTGACATCTCGGGTGCCTTCCTGCGCGCGCAGGTGCTGGCGGGCGCGAGCGCCGCGCAACTGTTCGACTCGTGGGCCGGCTCCCTCTCCCTGCACGACTACGCGGCGCTCGTCGCCCCGGCGTCGGCCCGCGCGCTGGAGCACGTCCGTGACCTGGACTACGAGCTACCCGAGACCGGATCCGCATCGGCGGATGACGTCGAACCGGCCATCGACGCCGTCGTGCGCAACGTGCCCCTCGTGCACTTCGGCGTCGGGACGGGCGAACTGCTCAAGGCGATGCACGAGGTCGGCGCCGACGCGGTCGGGGTCGACTACCGCATCCCCCTCGACGAGGCGAGCCGTCGCCTCGGGCACGTCGTACCGGTGCAGGGCAACGTCGACCCGGCGATGCTCGACGCCCCCTGGCCCGTGCTGGAGGCGCATGTCCGGGATGTGCTCGACCGCGGCCGCGAGGCGCCGGCGCACGTGCTCAACCTCGGGCACGGCGTTCCGCCCGAGACCGACCCCGCCGTGCTGACGCGTGTCGTCGAACTCGTGCACGGGTGGCGTCCGGAATGAGCGACGACCGCGTCGCGCGGGGCCAGACTGAGGGAGAGGCCGATCCCCTCGGCGACGAGATCCGTCACGCGGTCGAGGCCCCGCCCACCCGCATCGTCGTCATCGGCGGAGGGATGGCGGGCCTCGTCGTCGCGCGCGAGTGCGCCCGGCCAGGCTTCGCCGTGACACTGCTCGAGGCGGCCGACCGCGTCGGCGGCAGCGTTGCGCCACTTCCGCTCGCCGGGATGACGCTCGACGCCGGCGCAGAGAGCTTCGCTACCCGAGGCGGCCACGTCGCCGAGCTGATCCACGACCTGGGGCTCGATGACGAGGTCGTGCAGCCGAACCCGTCCGGCGCCTGGGTGCGACACGGGTCCCGGTCGGTGCCGCTTCCGAAGGCCGGTCTGCTCGGCATTCCCAGCTCGCCCGTGGCGCAGGATGTCGTGGCGGCGATCGGCTGGGGCGGTGCGGCCCGCGCGTACCTCGACCGGGTCATCCCGGTCCTGAAGATCGGGCAGGAGCGCCGCCTCGGCACGCTGGTGCGCAAGCGGATGGGGCGCAAGGTCCTCGACCTGCTCGTCGCGCCCGTGACGACCGGCGTCTACTCGGCCGCGCCCGACGAACTGGACATCGAGGTGGTCGCGCCCGGCCTCAATGCTGCGCTGACCCGGCTCGGCTCGCTCTCGGGCGCGGTCGGAGAGCTGCGATCGGCGGCGAAGGCGGGAAGTGCGGTGGGCGGCATTCGCGGCGGGATGTGGCGGCTGCCGGAGGCGCTCGCCGCAGACATCGAGGCACGCGGCGGCGTCATCCGTACGGGGACGTCCGTCGAGACGATCGAGCGCTGGATCGCGCCATCGGCGGAGGAGACGGCCGAAGCGGTGGTCGAAGCTGTGCTGGCGGAGTCGCTGGATCCGGACGCGGCCGGCCGCCCGGCGGCGCCGGATCAGCCGGAGCCCGCTCGCTGGGTCGTCCGCACGGTCGCCGGCGACGAGATCCCGGCGGACGCGATCGTGCTCGCCGCTCCGGCCGACGAAGCCCTGCCGCTCCTTGCCACGCTGGATCCGGCACTCGCCAACCTCCCCGCGCTCGACTGGCCCGCCGCGTCCAGCGTCGAACTGGTGACGCTCGTCATCGACGACGACCGCCTCTCCACGACGCCGGTGGGCACGGGTGTCCTCGTGGCCGATGTGCCGGGGGCGGACGTGCGGGCGAAGGCGATGACGCACGCGAGCGCCAAGTGGGCCTGGGTCCACGAGGCGGCCGGGCCAGGCCGCCACGTGGTCCGCCTCTCCTACGGCAGGGCGGGCCGACCGGCCGAGACCCTCGCCATGGACGACGCCGCCTTGCGGGCGCAGGCGGTCGCCGACGCATCCCGTCTGCTGAATATTCCGATCCTGGAATCCGCTGTGACGGCATTCGCGCGGACCCCCTGGACGAACGCCCTCCCGTATGCGACAGTGGGGCAGCGGGACCGCATCCAGCTGGTTCGCACCGAGGTCGACGGCGTCGAGGGTCTCGAGGTCACCGGGTCTTGGCTGACCGGTACGGGCCTCGCCTCCGTGATCCCGGACGCGCGCCGCACGGCCGAGCGCGTGCGAGGCCTGCGTTGGAAGGCCCTGACGGACGCACTTCACGCGGACGACTGACAGAGACAGGAGACGGTATGCGCGGCAAACTCCTCTTCGTCGCCGGAGCGGCGGTGGGCTACGTGCTCGGCGCTCGCGCCGGCCGTGAGCGATACGAGCAGCTGAAGGCCACGGCCGCCAAGGCCTGGCAGTCGCCGACGGTGCAGAAGCAGGTGCACGCCGTCGAGGACTTCGTCGCCGAGAAGGTGGGCGAATTTCCCGAGACGGCGTACATCACGGTGAAGAAGGCCGTGGTGCAGGCGAACCGCCGTCGCCGTGAATCGCGCGCCCCCTATCCCTCGCCCGCGGCGGAGGCTGCCCTCCGTGCCGACGACTCCGGCAGGGCCACATCGTCCTGACGGGAGTACTGTGCGGAGACGACGAGGGGAGACGCCGATGACCGACAGTGAACCGACCCCGGGCGAACGGGCCCGCGCCGAGCGCGCCCGGTCCAGATCCCTCGCGCAGCTGGTCTCCGACCTGCCGCGGCTGATCGTCGACCTGCTCAAGGCGGAACTGAATCACCTGAAGGCCGAGTTCGCCGAGAAGGCCAAGTATGCCGGTGTCGGCATAGGGCTCCTCGCCGGCGCCGCGTTCCTCCTCTTCTTCGCCTTCGGGGCGCTCATCGCCGCCGCCATTCTGGGCATCGCGGTCGCGCTGCCCGCGTGGGCCGCCGCGCTCATCGTGTTCGGTGCGCTCGTCGTGATCGCCGTCGTACTCGCGCTGATCGGCATCCGGTCGTTCAAGAAGATGGATGGCGTCGCGCCGTCGCAGACGATCGACAGCATCAAGGAAGACGCCGACGCGCTGAAAGGACTGGGGAAGTATGACAACTGACCGCAGCGACGTCGACCGGGCGCGCTCCGAACTCGCCGCCACCGTGGAGGCGATCGAGTACAAGCTGAATGTGCCCAAGCGCGCCTCCGAAAGCATCGAGCGCCTCCGGAAAGAGAATCCGATCGCGCTCGCCGGGATCGCGGTGGGCGTCGCGGTCACGGTCGCCGGAACCGTGTGGGGCATCGTGCGCCTGATCCGCCGGTGAGCGGTCGCGCGTTTTTGGCCTTCTCAGGTTTCAGAGGGAGACTGTGGGTATGAGTACCCCGGCTGCCGTTCCGGCAGAGTCGACCTCCCCCGACACCCCCAGCGACACCCCGACCGGCTTCACCCTCTGGGCTGTGCTGCGCCGCGACCCGGCCCGGCCGGACGACCTCGACGGCACGGATGTGCCGACGGCCGTCTCCGAGCTCGAGGGCGTCATCGCCGACCTCGAACTGCAGCAGGTCACCACGCGCGGCCTGTACGACGTCTCCGGACTCCGCGCTGATGCCGATGTGATGATCTGGCTGCACGGCCCTGAGGCCGAGACCCTGCAGTGGGGCCTCCGCCAGCTCCGCCGCACCCGCCTGTTCAAGGCGCTGCTCCCGACGTGGAACGCCATGGGCGTCCACCGCGACGCGGAGTTCAACAAGGCGCATGTGCCCGGCTTCCTGCGGGGCAAGGAGCCGAGGGACTGGCTCTGCGTCTACCCCTTCGTCCGCAGCTACGAGTGGTACCTGCTGCCCGACGAGGACCGCTCGAAGATGCTGGCCGAGCACGGTCGCAAGGGTGCAGCTTTCCGCAACGTGCTGGCGAACACCGTCGCCTCTTTCGCACTGGGCGACTACGAGTGGATCCTGCCGCTGGAGGCTGACGAGCTCACCGACCTCGTCGACATGATGCGCGAACTGCGGTACACCGAGGCACGCCGCCACGTCCGCGAAGAGGTCCCATTCTTCACCGGTCGCCGGGTGCAGCCCGCCGAGGTCGTGGAGGTGCTCCAGTGACCGAGGCCCAGGCCGCGAACGTCAAGGCGACCGGGCGCGTCCTGTTCGCGACGCCCGCCGCAGCATCCGGACCCGAGCACGTCACGGAGCCGGTCGCGTACGACGCGATCCTGCTGGCCGGCTTCGGCGGACCAGAAGGCCAGGACGACGTCATCCCGTTCCTCCGCAACGTCACGCGCGGCCGCGGCATCCCGGAGGAGCGCCTGGAAGAGGTCGCGCACCACTACCGCCATTTCGGCGGCGTCAGCCCGATCAACGACCAGAACCGTGAGCTCAAGGCGGCGTTGGAGGCGGAGCTCGCCGAGCGCGGTATCGACCTGCCGGTGCTGTGGGGCAACCGCAACTGGGACCCGTACCTGGCCGACGCGCTCCGCGAGGCTGACGAGCGCGGCTTCAGCAAGCTGATCGCGATCGCCACCAGCGCGTACTCCTCGTATTCGAGCTGCCGCCAGTACCGCGAGGACTTCGCCGGTGCCCTGGAGGCGACAGGCCTCGGCGACCGCATCCAGATCGACAAGGTGCGCCAGTTCTTCGACCATCCGGGCTTCGTCGAGCCGTTCATCCAAGGCGTGCGGAACGCCATCGACGAGCTGCAGCGGAAGCTGCCGGGGCTCGACCCGGCGACCGAGGTGCGCATCCTCTATTCGACGCACTCCATCCCGTCCACCGACGCGGGGAAGTCCGGGCCGGCGGAGCGGGGCTTCGGTGAGGGCGGCGCGTACGCGGCCCAGCATCTCGCCGTCGCGGAGGTCGTCTCGCACGCCGCCACCGGCGGAACCGTCGAGTGGGATCTGGTCTACCAGTCCCGCTCCGGGCCGCCGTCGATGCCGTGGCTCGAGCCCGACATCAACGACCGCATCGCCGAGTTGCCGGCGCTCGGCGTCAAGGCCGTCGTCATCGTCCCCCTCGGCTTCGTGAGCGACCACATGGAGGTGCTCTGGGACCTCGACAACGAGGCCATGGAGACCAGTGACGAGCACGGTCTCGTCGCCGTCCGGGTGCCCACGCCCGGCACGCACGCCGCGTACGTGAAGGGCCTGGTCGACCTGGTGCTGGAGCGCCGCGACGGCGTCCCCGTCGCCGAACGCCCGGCCGTCACGTCGCTCGGTCCCTGGTACGACGTCTGCCGTCCGGGATGCTGCGAGAACGTCCGCCTCGGGTTCAAGCCGGCGGCTGCGGGGCTCGCGCCGTGACCGGGACCGTGACGAGAGTCGACGGCGACGCCGCGCGTCGCGAGGGCGTCCTGCGCGTCGGGACCCGCGGCAGTGCGCTGGCCGTGGCTCAGACGACCGCAGTCGCCGAGTCGATCGCCCGCGCGACCGGCCTCGATGTCGAACTCGTCACGGTGACCACGGCGGGCGACACCTCGCGGGAGTCCCTCGCTCAGCTCGGCGGAACCGGCGTGTTCGCGACGGCGCTTCGCGACGGGCTCCTCGCCGGAGACGTCGACCTGGTCGTCCACTCGCTCAAGGACCTCCCGACCGCCCCTGCGCCCGGCCTCGTGATCGGCGCGATCCCGAAGCGGGCGGACGCCCGTGACACTCTCGCCGCTCGCGACGGGCTCACCCTGGAGACGCTGCCGGAGGGTGCCCGCGTGGGCACCGGTTCACCCCGCCGCGTCGCTCAGCTGAAATCGCAGCGACCGGACCTCGACGTGGTCGACCTGCGAGGCAACGTCGACACGCGCCTGCGCATGGTGGCCGAGGGCGAGTTGGATGCGGTGGTCCTGGCGGCCGCGGGCCTTACCCGCCTGGGCCGGCTCGATGCCGTCACCGACTACTTCCCGCTTTCGACCATGCCGACCGCGCCCGGCCAGGGCGCCCTCGCGCTGGAGGTCCGGGCGGGCGACGAGAAGGGCCGCGGACCGATCGCGCGCGCTCTCGCCGCTGTCGATCACGTGACCACGCACGCCTCGGTCGTCGCCGAGCGCCACGTGCTGGCGGGGCTCGAGGCGGGATGCGCTGCTCCGATCGGGGCCACCGCCCTCGTCGACGACGGACTCCTGTTCCTGACCGCTTCGGTGTACCGGCCCGACGGGACCGAGCGGCTCACGGCATCCCACGCCGCCACCCCCGACTCGTTGAGCGCGGCGCACCTCGAGGAGGCCGCGCACGATGTGGGCGCTCGCGTGGTGACCGAGCTGCTGGACGCCGGCGCGGCCGACCTGGCGCCGCTGGGGAGCAGCCGATGACGAACACGTCCCCGATTCCCAAGCCCCTGGCCGGCTGGCGCGTCCTCGTGCCGCGCGGCGGTCCGTGGGGCGATTCGGTGGCCGCCGATCTGCGCGCGAAGGGCGCGTCGCCGGTCGTCGCGGCGATGATCAACTTCGCGCCGACGGCCGACGCCCCCGCGCTCGAGACCGCCCTGGCTCGGCTCGCGAACGGCGAGTTCGACTGGATGACCGTCACCAGCGCCACGACGGTCGATGTGCTGAGCGCCCAGCGGGCCGAGGTCCCGCCGACGACGCGGGTCGCCGCCGTGGGCGAGACGACCGCCGCCGCCCTTGCCGCCGCTGGCTACCACGTCGACCTGGTCCCGTCGGAGGACAACTCGGCGCGCGGTCTGCTCGCCGAGTGGGAGGCCGCGACCCAGGGCGCCTTTCCGCTGCGCATCCTCACCCTCCGTTCGGAGATCGCGAAGCCCCTGCTGACCGAGGGCCTGCGCCGGATCGGCCATGAGGTCGAGTCCGTCGTCGCGTACCGCACGGTGGGCGTCGCCGTGCCGGAGAATGTCGTCAGCGACGTCCGTGACGGTCTGGTGCACGCCATCCTCGTCACCAGCGGTTCGGTCGCCGAGCAGGTGCAGCAGCAGCTCGGACCGGTGCCGGAGTCGACGCTGATCGCGGCGATCGGTCCGCAGACCGCCCGCGATGCACGCTCCTTCGGCCTCCGGGTCGATGTGGTCGCCGCCGAGCGCACCGCCGCCTCCCTCATCGACGCGGTCGTCCAGGTCGCCCAGTCCCGCCGCCCCGTCGACGAGTACGCGGACCGTGCCGACGACCGCGACGCCGGCTACCAGCCCGGCAACTCCTGACTTTTTCCGCCTTTCCCGCGCCTAGAGCCCGAAAAACTCAGGAGCTGCTGGCTGAGAAAGTGCCCAGCAGGACAGGCGTAGGCTCGTGTGAGTGAGTGAACTGCATCCCGTCATCCGACCCCGGCGGCTGCGGCAGTCGCCTGCGATGCGCCGGCTGACCGCTGAGACCCGCCTCCATCCCTCCGAGCTGATCCTTCCGCTGTTCGTGCGGGAGGGCGCCAGCGAGCCGGTGCCGATCGGCTCGATGCCGGGCGTCTCGCAGCACAGCCTCGACTCCCTGAAGCGTGTGGCGAACGAGGCGGCGGAGGCCGGCGTCGGCGGCCTGATGCTGTTCGGCGTCCCCGAGACGCGGGATGCGGTGGGCTCGGCGGCGACCGACCCCGACGGCATCCTCAACGTTGCGACCCGCGTGCTCACCGACGAGGTGGGCGACGCCCTGGTCGTCCAGACCGACCTGTGCCTCGACGAGTTCACCGATCACGGGCACTGCGGTGTCCTGGATGCGCGCGGGCACGTGGACAACGACGCGACCCTGATCCGCTACTGCGACATGGCCGTCGCCCAGGCCGAGGCGGGCTCGCAGCTGCTCGGCCTCAGCGGGATGATGGACGGCCAGGTCGCCGCCGTGCGCGAGGCGCTCGATGACGCCGGGCACATCGACGTCGTGATCCTCGCCTACGCGGCCAAGTACGCGTCCGGCTTCTACGGGCCCTTCCGCGAGGCGGTCGACTCTCAGCTCTCCGGCGATCGCCGCGCCTACCAGCAGGATCCGGCGAACCGCCGCGAGGGTCTGCGCGAGGCGCGGCTGGACCTCGAGGAGGGCGCCGACATCCTCATGGTGAAGCCTGCGCTGAGCTACCTGGATGTGCTGAGCGACGTCGCCGCGTTCAGCGATGTGCCCGTCTGGGCCTACCAGGTGTCGGGCGAGTACGCGATGGTGGAGGCCGCGGCCGCGAACGGCTGGATCGACCGCAACCGCATCATCGAGGAGACGCTGATCGGCGCCCGCCGTGCCGGCGCCGACGCGATCATGACCTACTGGGCGACCGAGGTGGCGGGGTGGCTGCGGTGAACGACGCGAATCTGGAGCAGTTCGAGCGGGCGCAGCGCGTCATCCCGGGCGGGGTGAACTCGCCGGTGCGCGCGTTCCGTTCGGTGGGCGGCACGCCGCGCTTCATCGTGTCGGCCCGCGGCCCGTACGTGACCGATGCGGACGGACGCGAGTACGTCGACCTGGTCGCGTCGTGGGGTCCGGCGATCCTCGGCCACGCGCATCCTGCTGTGGTGGATGCGGTGCAGCAGGCGGCCGCGCGCGGCCTGTCGTTCGGCGCATCGACTCCCGCCGAGACGGAGCTCGCGGAGGCCGTGATCGGCCGCGTCCCGTTCATCGACAAGCTGCGGCTGGTATCGACCGGCACCGAGGCGACGATGAGTGCGATCCGTCTCGCCCGCGGGTTCACGGGCCGTCCGTTGCTGATCAAGTTCGCCGGTCACTACCACGGGCACTCGGACAGCCTGCTTGCCGAGGCCGGTTCCGGTCTCGCGACCTTGGCGCTGCCGGGGTCTGCGGGCGTCACCGAGGCGACGGCGGCGCAGACCATCGTGCTGCCGTACAACGACCTGGATGCGGTGCGCGCGGTCTTCGAGGCGCAGGGCCCGGACATCGCGGCCGTCATCACGGAGGCGGCAGCCGCCAACATGGGCGTGGTGCCGCCGGACGAGGGCTTCAACGCGGCCCTCACCGATCTCGCGCACGAGTTCGGTGCGCTGCTCATCCTCGACGAGGTCCTGACCGGCTTCCGCGTGAGCGAGGCCGGGTTCTGGGGCCTCGACCGTGGCTACACGCCTGACCTGGTCACCTTCGGCAAGGTCGTCGGCGGCGGAATGCCGCTGGCTGCGCTCGGCGGACGGGCGGAGCTGATGGACTTCCTCGCGCCCGCCGGCCCCGTCTACCAAGCGGGCACCCTCTCCGGTAACCCGGTCGCGGTGGCTGCGGGTCTCGCGACTTTGGCGCTCGCGAATGAGGCCGTCTACGACCGTCTCGACACCGTCGCCGAGACCGTGTCCTCCGCGGTTTCGGATGCGCTGGCGTCGGAGGGCGTGACGCACCACGTTCAGCGCGCGGGCAACCTCTTCAGCTTCGTCTTCGGTCCGTTCGACCGCGCCCCGCGCACATACGCCGAGGTGCAGCGTCAGGAGGCGTACCGGTACCGGGCGTTCTTCCACGCGATGCTCGACCAGGGCGTCTCGCTTCCGCCGAGCGTCTTCGAGGCGTGGTTCGTGACCGCGGCCCACGACGACGCGGCTGTGGCGCGTATCCTGGACGCCCTCCCCGCGGCTGCCCGTGCCGCGGCCGCCGCGCCGGCTCCCACTCTGTAATCCGCTGAGGTGCTCGCAGTTGTCGTCGACACGCCGTCAACGACCGCACCTGCGAGCACCTCGCGGCACACGCGGTCAGGCGTCGGGCGCGGCCGGCTCCCGTGAGAGCGACTCCACGAACGTGTACGTCGCCGACCTGGGCCAGCCGTCCGCGTCCAGCAGTGCGTAGACGTCGAAGTTGAGCGTCCCGCCCCCGCCTGCCGCGCGGCGCAGCGTACGCGGCGGGGCGTCGGACGACGACCGCACGGTCACCGTCTGCGGCTCCGCGCCCGAACGCAGAAGGCGGGCGCGGAAGGTGGTGGTCCGGGTCATCCCTCCACTCTCCCACGCCCGCCTTCCCGACGGGATGGCGCGACGGAAGGCCGCCTACGCTTGCCCGTGCGAGGCGCGCGACCTCCGCGACAGCGAGTCGATGATCACCGCGAGCAGCAGCACCGCTCCCGTGATCATGAAGCGGTACGACGAGTCCAGGTTGAGCAGCGTCAGACCGTTCGAGATCGACTGGATCACCAGGATCCCGAGCAGCGCCGACCACGCGGAACCGCGTCCGCCGAAGAGGCTGGTGCCGCCGATGACGGCCGCCGCGATGGCGTTCAGGTTCGTGTCCGTGCCGCCGGAGCCCGCGCCCACCGACGCGAGGCGCGCTGCGGCGAGCAGACCGCCGACCGCCGCGAACGTGGAGCACAGGATGAAGACGCTGAAGAAGACCCGGTTGACGTGGATGCCCGCGCGCCGCGCCGCCTCGACCGATCCGCCGACGGCGAAGACCGAGCGGCCCCAGCGGGTGCGGGTGAGCAGGAAGTTCATCACGATCACCAGCACGACGAAGAACAGGAACATCGCGCCCGTGCCGCGGTCGGTGGAGAGGTACCACACGCTGATCGCCAGCCCGATGAGCAGCAGCGCCGCTTTGACCGCGACGATGGTCATCGAGCCTTCGGACAGGCCGGCGTTCCGGCGGCGCAGGTTCCGTCGCCAGTCGGAGAGGAACATCCCGCCCGCGGCAATGATCGCTAGCGCGTACGCCGCCCACGGCGGGAGGAACCACTGCTGCGCGAACTTCACGATCCACGAGTCGTAGGGGATGTTGATCGAGCTGTTCGCTCCGAGGATCCAGAGCTGCAGGCCGAGGAATCCGAGGAGGCCGGCCAGCGTGATCACGAAGCTCGGGACTCCGAACCGGGTGAAGAGGAAGCCGTACAGCAGACCGATCGCCGACCCGGCGAGGATGGCGACGATCACGGTGAGCCACAGCGGCCAGTGCAGCTGTGTGAATCCGACACCGAGGATGGCCGCCGCCACACCGCTGACCGAGCCGACCGACAGGTCGATCTGGCCGAGCAGCAGCACCAGCACGATGCCGATCGAGATCGTCCCGATGGCCGCGCACTGCAGCGTGAGGTTGACCAGGTTGTTGGCGCTGAGGAAGTTGGGGTTCAGGATCTGGAACACGACCCAGATCACGACCAGGCCGATGACGACTGGGAGGGATCCGAGGTCGCCCCCGCGGACGCGGCGCCCGAAAGCGCGCACAGCACCGCCGAGTCCCTCGTCGCGGATGAGACGCTCGTCCTGGAGGTCCGCCGCCAGCTCTGCCGGCGTCTCCGTTGCCGCGGACGGTGTTGCCTTGCTCATTCTTCCGGGCTCCGTTCGATGGATTCTTCGACCTCGATGAGGCGCTCAGCGCGCCGCACGACGACGTTGTCGGTCGCGCCGGTGATGGCGGAGATGATCTCTTCGTAGCTGACCTCGGGTACCCGGAAGTCGCCGTTGTTGCGGCCCAGGCGGAGCACCGCAACTCGATCCGCGACCGCCTGCACGTCGGCCATGTTGTGGCTGATCAGGAGGACGCCGAGCCCGCGCTCGCGCAGCCGCTCGATGAGGTTGAGCACCTCGGCGGTCTGGGCGACGCCGAGGGCGGCCGTCGGCTCGTCGAGGATGACGACGCGCGGGTCGCCGATCAGCGACCGGGCGATCGCGACGGTCTGCCGCTGGCCGCCCGAGAGCGAAGCCACGGCGATGCGGACCGAGGGGATGCGCGCCGACAGCTGCCGCAGCAGGCTCCAGGAGCGCTTCTCCATCTCCTCCTCGTCGAGCGTCCCCTTGCTGATCTCGCGGCCGAGGAAGAGGTTCGAGACGACGTCGAGGTTGTCGCAGAGCGCGAGGTCCTGGAACACGGTCGCGATGCCGAGTTCCCGCGACGCCGCGGGCGACGGGATGCCGACCTCCTGGCCGTCGAACTCGATCGTCCCTGCGTCCTGCGGGTGGACGCCCGCGAGGATCTTGACGAGGGTCGACTTGCCCGCGCCGTTGTCGCCGACGAGGGCGACGACCTCGCCGGGGTAGACGTCGAGGTGGATGTCGGTGAGCGCTTGGACGGCGCCGAACCCTTTCGATACCCCCCGCAGGGAGAGGACGGGGCGGCGGGCCGACCGCTCTTCGTCCACGATCGCGGATTCCATGGTCACGGCGTTCTCCTTCGAGCTGTGCGCAGCATGCTTCCTGTTCTCAGGGTAGAGCGGAACCACCCGGCCCGGGATGCTCGCTCCGTCATCGACGGAGGTCGCATCCCGGGCCGGGGGATTCCTCGGGTTTTACTTGATGCCGTACTTGTCGCAGGCGGCTTTGTAGTCCGCGGTGCAGATCTTGGCTGCCGAGTCGGAGCCATAGAACTCGTCCTTGACGACCGTGCTCTCGATGTTGTCCGTCGTGACCGACACCGGGGTCAGCAGGAAGGACTCGATCGACGCGCCGCCGGCGGTGTCCACCTTCGTGTCACCCTTGGGCTTGTTGCCCTTGGTGAGGTCGACGGCGAGCTCCGCCGCCTTCTCGGCCTCCGGCTTGAGGGCCTTGTAGACGGTCATGTACTGGTCGCCTGCGAGGATCCGCTGGATGCCCGCGAGCTCAGCGTCCTGACCGGTCACCGGCGGGAGCGGGCTGAGGTTGGCTGCCTTCATGGCCGCGATGGCGCCGCCACCGGTGCCGTCGTTGGCCGCGTAGACGCCCTTGATCTGGTCCTTGAACTGCGTGACTTGGCCGGACACCCAGTCCTGAGCCTTCGCGGGGTCCCATCCTGGGGTGTCGAACTCGGCCAGCACCTTGTAGCCGCTGGAGTCGATGACGCTGTGTGCGCCCTTCTTGAAGAGGGTCGCGTTGTTGTCGGTCGGCGAACCATTGACCATCAGGATGCCGGCGCCCGAGGGAACGTTGTCCTTCTTGAGCTTGTCGACGAGCGCCTGGCCCTGCAGCTTGCCCACCTTCTCGTTGTCGAACGAGATGTAGTAGTTGCTGTCGGGGCTGTTGATGAGGCGGTCGTAGGAGATGACCGGGACGTTCTTGGCCTTGGCCTCACCGACGATGGATGCGGCTGCCTCGCCGTCGAACGGGTCGAGCACGAGGACCTTGACGCCCTGGGTCAGCATGGACTCGGCCTGCTGCTGCTGCTTGCTCGCGTCGCCGTCGGCGTTCGCGTAGAGGACCTTGCAGCCGGAGCAGAGCTCCTTGACCTTGGCCTCGAAGAAGGGCTTGTCCGCCGCCTCGTACCGGGCGGTGACGGAGTCGGGCAGGAGGAGGCCGATCTGCGCGTTGGCGGAGTCGGCGGTGCTGCCGCCGCTCGAACCGTTTCCGGATCCGTTGGAACACGCTGTGAGGCTGACGGCTGTGAGCAGGATCGCGGCCGACGCGATGACCGCTCTCTTGGTGGCGATCTTCATTGAAAAACCTCCGATTCGGGACCGCCTTCGTTGGCGGCTGGGTTGAGTGTCCCAGTCGCGGCTTTTGGCGTCAAGACTTGAATCCAACGGATTCGGTAACGGTTCGGGACCTCTTCGGGGGCCAACGCCGCTGCGCCGTCAGAAAGAGATGCCGTCAGAGGAGAGCGAGACACAGTCCACGGCATACGCCACAGCCCCGAGCGTGGCAGCGCGCATCCCGAGCTGGGCCTGCACGATGTCGGGCATCAGGTCCGGGTTGACGATGATCGAACGCTCGACCGCGTGCCGCAGCGGACCAAGAAGCAGTTCTCCCGCGCGCGACAGTTCGCCGCCCACGATCACCCGTTCCGGGTCGATCAGGTTGCACAGGTTCGCCGTGGCGACCCCTATGTGGCGGCCGGCGTCCGCGATCGCGCGGATGCAGCGCGCATCCCCGGCCATCGCCTGCAGCACCACGTCGCCGAGCTTGAGGCTACCCAGGTGATCCCGTAGTTCATCCATGATCGCGGGTCCACCGGCCAGTGCCTCCAGGCACCCCCGGTTCCCGCAGCGGCAGAGCGGTCCGTTCTCACGGATCGTGGTGTGACCGAACTCCCCGGCGATGCCGTGGTTGCCCCGGAAGACCTGGCCGTTCAGGATGAGGCCCGCGCCGATCCCATCGCCGATGTCCAGCGTGATCGTGTTGCGTTTGCCGCGCCCAGCGCCGAAGCGGGACTCGCCGAGCGCGCCGAGATTGGCGGAGTTGTCGACGAAGACCGGGCGCTTGATCCGGCGTTCCATCGAGTCGGCGATGACGACGCCGTCCCAGCCGCGCATGATGCCGCTCCGCGCGATGGTTCCGGTCGCGCGGTCGATGGGCGCCGGCACGGCGATGCCGACGGCGAGGAGGTCGTCGCGGGACGCATCCACCGACTCCAGCATGTCGTTCAGCAGCAGCGAGACCTTGTCGAGCTCGTTGTCGGCGCGGTGGTCCTTGGCCAGCGGCATGTGGTTCTCGGCGACGACGGTGTGCGCGACGTCGGCGAGCGCGACCCGCAGGTGGCGGGTGGAGAAGTGGACGCCCACGACGAGCCCGAGCGCGTGCGCCAGGGTGACGTGCTGGGCGCGGCGACCGGAACGGATGCTCTGCGCGGTATGCAGCACGCCGGAGGTCGACAGCTCCTTGACGATGTTCGACACGGTCGCGGGGGAGAGGCCCGTCGCACCTGCGAGTTCGACCTGCGTCAGGCCGCCGTGCTTCTTGATGGCGTCGACGATACGGGCTCGGTTGGCTTCACGAAGTGAAGTCTGCGAACCCGGAGTTCGTCGCTGCGTTGCCACGACGAGAAGGATACATGCCTGAGGATGGGTCACCTCCACAACGGAAAGTAATGCGTTTGTGAGGTTCCTATGACCCGCTGGAGCAGTCGGCTTGGCAGGATAGAGACATGGCCGATCTGCACGTTCACCCCGACCGCCTGGAGATCCATCTCACGCGGGCCGAGAAGGTGCTGGCCATGAAGCGGGAGGATCTGCTGGTGCCGCGCGACAGCATCCGCTCGGTCGCGATCACAGAGGACCCGTGGATCTGGATCCGCGGCATCCGCGCACCCGGGGCCGCCGTCCCGCTGACGCTGTCGCTCGGCACGTGGAAGTTCCACGGCGGCAAGGACTTCCTCCTCATCAAGGGCAAGCAGCGCGCCGCCGTGGTCATCGACCTCGACGGCGAGGAGTACTCGCGCATCATCGTGTCGACGCCGCACGCCGCGCGGCTGGTCGAGGCGCTCCGGGTCGACGGGAGCGAACTCGCGGCCGAGGGCGAGATCATCGACTGAAGCCGGCTCAGCCGCTCAGCCGTTCTCCGCGATCACGAACAGGATGAGTCCCACCAGCGGCACCGCGCCCTGCAACAGCGCTGCACCCCAGAGCCGCCGGCCGGTCGTCAGCAGTACGAGCGACGCCAGCACCATGCAGACGCCGCAGAAGAAGATCAGCCCGAAGCCGACCTGGCGGAGCGTCGTCCAGTAGAGCAGCAGGCCGACGACCGAGCCGCCTGCGAGGAACAGGTTGTAGAAGCCCTGGTTGTACGCCATCGGTCGCACCACGTCCGCATCCCGCTGCGAGGCGACGCCGAAACGTCGCCAGACGCCGGGTGAGGACCACAGGACGCTTTCCATCGCGAAGAACACCACGTGGATGATCGCCGCCGCAGCGATGAGAACGCTGCCGATGATCGCCATGCCGGGAGGATACGCTGCCCAGCATGGAGACGCTGAACACGACCTGCGTCATCGCAGGCGGCGGGCCGGCCGGGATGATGCTCGGCCTGATCCTCGCGCGCAACGGAGTGGATGTGGTGGTGCTGGAGAAGCATGCCGACTTCTTCCGCGACTTCCGGGGCGACACCATCCACCCTTCGACCATCGGCGTGCTGGGAGAGCTCGGGTTGCGCGACCGCTTCCTCGGGCTGCCGCACACCAGCGTCAGCACGCTCGACGTGGTGGTGAACGGCAACCGGCTGCACCCGATCGACTTCGGCAGGCTGGCGCCGCCGGACGATTTCCTGGTGCTGGCCCCGCAGTGGGACTTCCTGAACTTCCTCGCCGGCGAGGCGGCGAAGCATCCCAACTTCCGGCTGCTCATGGAGACCGAGGCGACCGAGCTCATCTGGGAGGACGGCGCCGTGCGCGGCGTCGTGGCGCAGGGGTCCGACGGGCGGCTCGAGGTGCGTGGACGCCTGGTCGTCTCGGCGGATGGCCGCGCCTCGGTGCTGCGCGCCCGGGCGGGGCTGCGGCCGCGCGGCTTCGGGGTGCCGATCGACGTGCTCTGGTTCCGCATCCCGAAGCCGGAGGACCTCGCGCCGCACACCCTCGCGTATGTCGGAGGCGGTGGGATGGTCGTCACCATCGAGCGGGACGACTATGTCCAAGCTGGGCTCATCATCGCCAAGGGCGGCTTCGAAGCACTCCAGCTGGGCGGTCTCGAGGCCTTCCGCCAGGCAGTCCTCGATGCGGCGCCGCACCTCCGGTCGGCGCTCGAAACGGTCACCGATTGGGATCAGGTCAAGCTGCTCAGCGTGCAGATCGACCGGCTGCCGCGGTGGTACCGCCGCGGTTTCCTGGCGATCGGGGATTCGGCGCACGCCATGTCGCCGGCGTTCGGGGTGGGCGTGAACTACGCGGTCCAGGATGCGGTGGCGACGGCGAACGCGCTGACGGCGACGCTCCGTTCGTCGGAGGAGACGGTCGACCTGCGGCTGCTCGACGGCATCCAACGGCGGCGGATGCCTGCGGTCGCGGCGATGCAGCGCATCCAACTCGCTGCGCATCGCACGATCACCCGGCCCGAGGGGGTGCGGCTGCTGCCGGAGTCGCTGCCGACGGCGGTGCGGCTGGCCATCGCCGCGGGCACTCCGCTCGTTCAGCAGGTGAGTTCGCGGCTGATCGGTCGCGGGTTGCGGCCCGAGTCGGTGTCGCCCGAGCTGCGGTGATGCACTACCTCAGCGCTGGCCCGTCGCCAGACCGATGAGCAGCAGTGCCAACCCGATCAGGGGCAGCGAGCCCTGGATGAGCGCGGGCCGCAGGTAACCGCGGCCGGTGGTCACCAGCACGACGGCCGCCGCGATCATGCTCGCCGTCGTGAAAATGATCAGGGCGAGCCCCGCAGGGTGCTGGCCCACGGCGTAGAGGATGAGTCCGACCACTGCGCCGATGGCGAGAAACAGGTTGTAGAAGCCCTGGTTGTACGCCATGGGCCGCACCGTGTCGGCGGCCTCCTGGCTGGCGACGCCGAACCGCCGCCACACCGTCGGGCGGGTCCAGGCGACGCTCTCCATGAAGAAGATGGCGACGTGGAGCGCAGCGGCGAGAGTGACCACGATGGTGGCGAGCGGGATCATGGCGTCAGCATATCGAGGCGGCCCGCTGTCGCCTCCGGCGCCGTGCGGTCAGGCGCTCTAGCTCTCAGGCCCGCACGTCAACGACCGTGCGTCCGCGCAGCCGGCCCGCGAGGATGTCGTCCGCCGCCGGGATCGCATCGGCGAGCGCGATGAAGCGGGTCATCGCGGCGAGCGACTCCTCATCGAGGTCCGTCGCCAGCCGTCGCCAAGCGGTCTCGCGCTGGGCCGCGGGCGCCTCGACCGAGTTGATCCCGACGAGCGAGACGGCACGCAGGATGAACGGGAGCACTGTCGCCGGGAGGTCCGGCCCCTGCGCCAGTCCGCACGCAGTGACCACCCCGCCGTACCGCGTCTGCGCGAGCGCGGTCGCGAGCGTCTGGCTCCCGACCGAGTCGACGACGCCGGCCCAGCGCTGCGACTGCAACGGCTTGCCCGGCGCATCCAACTCCGACCGGTCGATGATCGCGGTGGCGCCGAGGTCGGTCAGGTAGTCGCTCATCTCATCCACTCGCCCGGTGGACGCTGTGACCGGGTAACCCAGTTTCGCGAGGAGGGCGACCGCGACGGAGCCCACACCGCCGGAGGCTCCGGTGACGAGGATGCTGAGACCGCTGTCCGACACCTCCTGGGGGTCGACGCCGTTGCGTTCGAGGGCGAGCACCGCCAGCATCGCCGTGAACCCGGCCGTGCCGATCGCGGCAGCCTGCTCGGACGTGATCGAGTCGGGGATGCGCACCAGCGCGTCGCCGTCGACCCGGGCCTTCTCCGCGAGGCCGCCATGATGCGACTCGCCGAGCCCGGCGCCGTTGAGGACGACGCGGTCGCCCGGCTGCCAGCGCGGATCCCCGGAGAGCTGGACCGTGCCGACCACATCGATCCCCGGGATGAGCGGGGAGGTGCGTGCCACGCCAGGACGCCCGCCGATTGCGAGCCCGTCCTTGTAGTTGAGGTCGGAGAACTCGACGGCGATCGTCACCTCGCCGGGCATCAGGAAGGATTCGTCGAGCCGGCGCACCTCAGCGGTGTGAGCAGTGACCCGTCCGCTGTCGACCTGCTGCTCGATCACGATGGCCCGGAAATCGCTCATGACGTCACCCTACGCCGGGGCGTATCGCTCAGTTCAGCTGCTCGGTCCCCGTCGGAAGCACCCCTCCGGCGTAAAGTTCGAGCGCCGTGTTGCGGAGGGCGGTGAGAGCGACCCGCTGCGTCCACGGGCCGTAGGAGGCGCGCCCGACCCCCAGCTCCTGGAGCCTTGCCGGATGGACGGATCCGGGCACCGCGATGACGCTGAGCTTGCGCTCGCCGAGTCCGCCGACCAACCGCTCGATCGTCGGTTCGTCGAGCCGTCCGGGCACGAAGACGCAGGTCGCGCCTTCGTCGAGGAAGGCGCGGCCGCGGCGGATGGCCTCCTCGGCCTTCTCCTGGTCGGTGGCGGGCGACTGGCGCAGGAAGACGTCGGTGCGTGCGTTGAGAGCGAAGGGGACGCCCTCCGCCTCGGCCGCCCGGATCGCCGCTCGGACGGCGCCGACCGCCGTTTCGAAGGGCCGCATCCCGTCTTCGAGGTTCGCTCCGACGACGCCGACGCCGATCGCGCGCCGAATCGTCTCGCCGGGGTCGCCGTAGCCGCTCTCCACGTCGGCGCTTACCGGGAGGTCGGTCGCCGCCGCGATCCGCCCCACCATGTCGAGCATCAGGTCGAGAGGGATCCTCTCGCCGTCCTCGTACCCGAAGGTGGCGGCGATCGAGTGGCTGGCGGTGGCGAGCGCGCGGGTGTCGGGAAGGTCGGCGACGACGCGCGCGCTGATCGCGTCCCACACATTGACGACCTGGAGGAGCTCGGGTGCGTCGTGCAGACGGCGCAGTTCCGCGCCGCGGTCCTGGATGCTGGTCATGTGCCCACCCTAGGGCGCGGGCCGCTGCCGCTCTAGGATGACGGCATGGCCCGCACGGGGGGACCGCAGGAGGTGCCGAAGAGCCGTTCGGCGGTGGTGCCGCGCGCGTCCGCGAGCACCGTCGTCGACTACCTGTTCTTCATCTTCGGCGGGGTCGCCGCGATCTGGCTGGCCTGGCTCGTGCTCACCGAGAGCTTCGAGTGGGGTTGGTACCTCGTCCTCTTCTTCGTGCTGTTCTGGGTGGTGCTCGCCTACCTGGTGCTGCCGAGGCTGCACCGCATCCTGACCGAGATCTACGTCCCGGACTACTTCATCGGCCGCGCTCGCACGAGCGACGGGCTTCTCGGCGACCCCATCAATCTGGCCCTTCTGGGCTCCGAGGCGCAGCTGGACCACGCCATGCGGGAGGCGGGATGGACGCGGGCTGACGACATCACTGCGCGATCGAGCGGGCGCATCATCAGTTCGACGCTTCTTCGGCGGAGCTACGACGAAGCGCCGGTCAGCCCCTTGTTCCTGTTCGGTCACCAGCAGGATGTGGCGTACCAGCAGGAGGTGAAGGGCAACCCGGCCAAGCGCCACCACGTCCGGTTCTGGCGCTGCCCGGACGGCTGGCTGTTGCCCGGAGGCCATCGGGCGGAGTGGCTGGCCGCCGGAACTTTCGACCGCACGGTCGGGTTCTCGCTGTTCACCCTGCAGATCACGCACAAGATCGACGCGAATACGGACATCGAGCGCGACCACATCGTGACCACGCTGGTGGATGCGGACGTGGGCGTGGGCGTCTCGGTGATCCGCGACTTCTCGACGGGCTATCACTCGCGCAACGGCGGCGGGGACACCATCGAGACGGATGGCGACCTTCCGGTGCTCGACCTGACGAAGGTGGCGGTGGATGAGGAGGGCGTGACGGTCGCGGCGGATGCCGAGTCGCGTCGGCTGGAGCTGGCCGAGCGGCGCCCGGTGCCGACGGCTCTGGGTGCGCTGCTCATGGCTTTCCGCGTGGCGGCCGGCGCCGGGTACATCGCGCTGAACCTGCTCGACTGGCAGCGCTTCGTCCTGTCGCAGGAGACCGCCGGCTCGGTCACACCGGACGAGCAGAGCACGGTCGGCCTCGTGCTGGGTATCGCGATGGGTCTCTTCGGCGCCGGACTGATCCTCTACTTCCTGCTCGCCCTGCTGGTGTTCTTCGGCAGCAATTGGGCCCGCATCGCGGCGATGTCGTACAGCAGCCTCATCATCGTGATCTCGGCCATCGACTTCTTTAATGGAGGTCCGCAGATCTCGCTGAGGAACAACCTGCTCGGGCTGTCTCTCGATATTCTCGTGGTTCTCGCCCTGTCGTCGAAGAGGTCGCGGATCTGGGCGCGGCGGCCTCGAACCGGGGCGCGTGGTCGGCCTCGGGTGCGCGAGGTCGCGGCGGGCGGGTCGTCTGCGCCCGCCGAGGCCGCGGCGCCGTCCGCGTCCCCTGCGCCGTCCGCGTCCCCTGCGCCGTCCGCATCGGCGGCCCCGTCACCGGCCCCGCCGCCGTCCACCCCGGTGCGGCTCCCGGTTGTCGACGCCCCAGCGGACGACACACTGCGCTGAACCCGCCTACATGAGCTTCTTCCCGTCGACGCCGCCCGCCTTCAGCGCCGACTCCTCCGCGTCGAGGAACGCGAGCACCGATCGCACGGCCGGCTCCTGGTAGCGGCCTTCCGCCCGCGCCTCGAGCACGGCCTGCCGCTCCGCGACGATCATCGTCCGGCGCAGCTTCCGATACTCCAACGGCAGGTCCGCGCGTTCGTCGGGCGACGGATTCTCCAGAGCGTCGGAGAGGAACAGCGCATTGAGCCGCAACCGCTGGATCACCCGCTCGTCCTCGTCGCCGGTGACCTGCGACTCGAGATGCTCCAGCCCCGCCGATTGCGCCTCGGCCAACAGGCGCTGCATCTCACTCGCCTCCTGCGCGAAGTCCGGTGGCGGCAGCTTGAGCTTGCGGATGATCCACGGCAGCGCGAGGCCTTCGAGCAGGGTGGCCACCACGACGACGAAGGCGAGGAACTGCAGGAATTCGCGATGCGGCGTCTGTTCCGGCAGCAGGAAGACCGCCGCGAGGGTGACGACGCCACGGATGCCGGCGAACGACACCGCGATGCCGGTCGGCCAGTTCCACCCGCGTTCTCGGAGCCGCTGAGGCCCGTAGCGGTAGAGCGTGGTCGTGCCGACCATCCAAAGCAAGCGGGCCAGGAAGATGGCGAGCAGCACGACGATGCTGATGACGATCGTCTGCGGAACGGTGATGCCGGAGGAGAATGCCCCGGTGAGGATGGATCGCAGCTCCAGCCCGATGAAGAGGAACACCGCGTTCTCGAGCAGGAAGCTGACGGTCCGCCAGTTGATGGTCTCGGCGATGCGGGCTTCTGCGGTCTGGATCGTGGGGGAGCGGTAGCCGAGGTAGAGCCCGGCCACCACGACGGCCAGCACCCCGGATCCGTGCAGGAGCTGCGACGGAATGAAGGCGATGTATGGCGTCACGAGCGCCAGCGAGGTGTCGAGCACCGGCGAGCGCAACTGCTTGCGGATGGTGGCGAGCACGAGCCCCACGACCAGTCCGACCCCGATCCCCACGACGACCGCGAGCACGAAGTCCATGCCGACCGCGACCGGGTTCACGATGCTGACGATGGCGGCGATGCTCGCGTTGAGCGCCACGAGGGCGGTCGCATCGTTGAGCAGGCTCTCGCCTTCGAGCACCGTCACGAGTCGGCGGGGGAGCTTGACCCGGCCGGCGACAGCCTTGACGGCCACCGTGTCGGTGGGGGCGACGACCGCTCCGAACGCGAAGGCTGCCGCGAGGGTGATCGCCGGCACCACCAGGAAAGTGGCGAAGCCCACCACGATGACGGTGAAGGCGACGAGCCCGACCGAAAGGAGCAGGATGCCGTCGCGCCTCGCGCGCACGTCCACGATCGAGGTCTGTATCGCTGCGGCGAACAGCAGGGGCGGCAGCAGGCCGAACAGCACCACCTCCGGCTCGAGCGCGACCTCCGGGACCCCCGGCACGAAGGAGGCGGCCGCGCCGACGAAGACGAGCACCACCGGCGCCGACCAGCCCACCCTCCGGGACAGGCCGGTGACCGCGACCGTGACGACAACGAACGACACGATCCAGACGATTGTGGTGACCGGATCCATGCTGTTCATGATGGCGGCAACGCGAACACCTCGCCAAGGTTTCCCGGGAGACGGTGGAAAACGCGTTCGCTCTCCGCGATGTGGACGATTGTCGTCGAGCGACCGTCGAAGGCCTTATGCGGCGTGGGCGGCGCAGGCCGCCGAATCGCAGTCCTCGCAGACAACCAACTGCTCCCGGCATGCGAGGTCGACGCAGTTCCGCATCCTGCTGGTCTCCGCGCCACACGTGGCGCAGCGGCCCAGCACGGCGGCGTGGTCGCTGAAGGTCAGAGCTCCGCGCCCGTCAAAGACGTAGAGGGAACCCTCCCACAGCCCGTCGTCGCCGTACGCCTCGCCGTAGCGCGCAATGCCGCCTTCGAGCTGGTACACCTCCTGGAACCCGCGCGTGCGCATGAGCGACGACAGCACCTCGCACCGGATCCCCCCGGTGCAGTACGTGACGACCGGCTTCTCCTTCAGATGGTCGTACGCGCCGCTGTCGAGGGCGGCGACGAAGTCGCGGGTGGTCGAGACGTCGGGCACCACGGCGTCCCGGAAGCGCCCGATGCCGGCCTCGAACGGGTTGCGGCCGTCGAAGAACACCACGTCTTCGCGCGCTTCGACGAGGGCGTGGAGTTCCTCGGGCGCGAGCCGCGTGCCGCCTCCCGAGACGCCGTTCTCGTCGACGACCAGCTCGTCGGGAGCACCGAACGAGACGATCTCGTCCCGTACTTTCACTGACAGTCGCGGGAAGTCTGTGCTGGTGTTGTCCGCATTCAGGCCGGAACCCTCGCTCCATTTGGCGTCGAGCTGCCGGAAGGGCGCGTACTCCTTGGTGACCCTCAGGTACCGCTTCAGCGCGTCGAGCTCACCGCCCAGCGTTCCGTTGATGCCGTGTTCGGAGAGCAGGATCCGGCCGCGCAACCCCAGTCGTTCACAGAGTTCGCGCTGCCAGAGACGGATCGCCTCGGGGTCCGCGAGCGGCGCGAAGACGTAGAAGAGGAGCACTTTGGGGACGGCCACCGCCTCATCGTAGGCGAGTGCTTCCCGATCGGCGCCGATCGTAGGATGGTGAACGATGTGAGCGCGTGAAGCTTTGTTCGCCTCCCGTTCAGGCAGGTGGGACAAGGTCGATGCGTTCCCCGGGGCACGTCCCCGTGACAGAAGGGCGGGTTGTTGCGAACCCTGGTCATCATCCCGACCTACAACGAACGCGAGAATATCGGCTCGATTGTGGGGCGCCTCCGCGCATCGGTTCCCGAAGCCGAGGTGCTCGTCGTCGACGACGGATCCCCCGACGGCACAGGCGAAATCGCGGACGCGCTCGCCGCGACCGATGAGAACGTCAGCGTGCTGCACCGGTCCGGTAAGGAGGGCCTGGGCGCGGCCTACCGTGCCGGGATGCGTCAGGCGCTCGACGCCGGTTATGACGCGATCGTCGAAATGGATGCGGACGGCTCTCACCAGCCCGAGCAGCTGCCCGCACTTCTGGGCACGCTCCGATCCGTCGATTCCCCGGATGGCGCGGACGTCGTGTTGGGTTCCCGCTGGGTCGACGGCGGCGGGGTGGTGAACTGGCCTGCTCGCCGACGGCTGATCTCCCGGGGCGGCAGCGCGTATTCGCGCATCGCCCTCGGGCTTCCGGTGCGCGATGTGACCGGTGGCTACCGTGCCTTCACCGCTGACGCGCTGCGACGACTCCATTTCGAGCGCACGGAGAGTCAGGGCTACTGCTTCCAGATCGACATGACGCGGCGCGCGTATGACGCCGGTCTCTCTATCGTCGAGGTGCCGATCACGTTCGTCGAGCGGGAGCGCGGCGCCTCCAAGATGGGCGGCGGCATTGTCGCGGAAGCCATGCTGCGCGTCACGCTGTGGGGACTCGTGGGGCTTCCGCACCGGTTCCGCAGACGCCCGACGCCGGCCGAGGTGGAGCCCATCCGCCGGGCGTAGCGTGAGCGGCATGGCAAACGATCCTTTCGAGCGCTTCGGCGCTGTTCCTCTCTTCACCGTGTCGAGCGACGACTTCGCCGACGGCGACCGGTTCTCGCGCGAGCAGTGGGCGTCGAGTTCGGGTGGCGGGGATGTCTCCCCTCAGCTGTCGTGGACGGGTTTCCCCCCGGAGACGAAGAGTTTCGCCGTGACGATCCACGATCCGGATGCGCCGACCGGATCGGGATTCTGGCACTGGGCCGTGTTCAACATCCCCTCCTCCGTCACGAGCCTCGCTCCGAACGCGGGCGCCGAGGGTGGCGCCGGCCTGCCTGAGGGCGCATCCATGCTGTCCAATGAGTTGCGCTCGAAGAGCTTCACGGGGGCGGAGCCGCCGGCCGGCACGGGCACGCACCGCTACGACATCGTCGTCCACGCGCTCGATGTCGAGCGATTGGACCTGGACCCGGAGTCGACGCCTGCCGTGCTGGGCTTCAACGCGCACTTCCACACCCTGGCGCGGGCGGTGATCTCCACGGTCGCCACGGACGGCGACATCTGACCGCGTCGCCGGCGCCAGCGCTCGGCGCCAGTGTCAGTGCTTGACGCCGGCGTCAGTGCTTGACGCCGGTGAAGGCGAGCACCCCGCCGAGCCCGATCATGAGCACACCTCCCGTGGCACCAAGCCGCTCCACCCTCTTGGGCGACCGTCCGAACCACTGGCGCGCCGTCCCTGCCGCGAGCGCCCACACGCTGTCGAACGTGAGCGCCAGTAGCAGGAAAACCGTTCCCAGCTCGAACAGCTGGAGGGGGATCGCGCCCGCGTGGTAGTCGACGAATTGTGGGAGCACGGCTACGAAGAACACCAGCGACTTCGGGTTGGTCAGGCCGACCACGAATCCTTCGCTGAGGATGCGCAGCCATGATCGCCGTGGCGGCGTCGCCTCGTGTGTGACGGCGGTGTGCCGACGGTGCCGGATCGCCTGGATCCCGAGGTAGATCAGGTAGCCGGCGCCTGCGAACTTGATGATCGTGAACACGACGAGCGACTGCGCGACCACCGCACCGATGCCCAGCGCCACCGCGATCACCAGGGGCAGCATCCCGAGCGCGTTCCCGACGACACTGAGCAGCCCGCCGAGCCGCCCGAGTGCCAGGGAGCGGCCGATGACGAAGAGCACGCTCGGGCCGGGAATGACGATGAGCGCGACGGAGGCGAGCGCGAAGGCGAGCAGGGAGGGACCGGCAACCATGCGCTGAGCGTAGGGGAGGTAGGTTCGTTACGTGAAGCTCCACAACGTTCGTGTGCACCGCAGTGACGAGAATCTCGCCCGCCAGGACCAACTCGCATGGAAGATGGCGGAGGTCGCCGCCGACCCGGTCGAGGTGGATGCAGACGTCACCGAGATGGTGATCAATCGCGTGATCGACAACGCGGCTGTCGCAGCGGCTTCCCTGACCCGTCGGCCGGTGATCTCGGCCAGGGCTCAGGCCCTGGCACACCCGATTCCGGTGCGCCAGCTGGAGGAGCTGACCGAGACGGTGGAGCACCCCCAGGACGGCTCGACGGTCTTCGGCGAGAAGCCGTCCGTTCGTGTCTCCCCGGAGTGGGCCGCCTGGGCGAACGGTGTCGCGGTGCGGGAGCTCGACTATCACGACACCTTCCTGGCGGCGGAGTATTCGCACCCAGGCGACAACATCCCTCCGATCACCGCGGTCGCGCAGCACGCCGCCCGCGCGTACGGGCTGACCGGGAGGGATCTCGTTCGCGGGATCGCGACGGGATATGAGCTTCAGATCGACCTCGCCCGCGCGATCAGCCTGCACCGCCACAAGATCGACCACGTGGCCCATCTGGGTCCGTCGGCGGCCGCCGGCATCGGCACCCTTCTCGGTCTTCCTCCGGAGACGATCTACCAGGCCATCGGCCAGGCACTTCACACCACGACCGCAACGCGGCAGTCCCGCAAGGGCGAGATCTCGAGCTGGAAGGCGCATGCCCCGGCCTTCGCCGGGAAGATGGCGGTCGAGGCGATCGACCGTGCCTTGCGCGGTGAGACGAGCCCGACTCCGATCTACGAAGGCGAGGACGGCGTCATCGCCTGGATGCTGGACGGCCCGGACGCCTCGTACGACGTCCCCTTGCCGACCGCCGGCGAGCCGAAGCGGGCGATCCTCGACTCGTATACGAAGGAGCATTCCGCCGAGTACCAGGCCCAGGCGTGGATCGACCTGGCCCGCAGACTCCACCGGCAGCATCCCGAGGTGGCCGATCCGTCTCGGGTCGAGAGCATCGTGATCCACACCTCGCATCACACGCACTTCGTCATCGGTTCCGGCGCGAACGACCCGCAGAAGTACGATCCGACGGCGTCGCGCGAGACCCTCGATCACAGCATCCCGTACATCTTCACGGTGGCCCTGCAGGACGGGGGCTGGCACCACGTGGAGTCGTACCTGCCTGCTCGGGCCGCGCGCCCGGACACCGTGGAGCTCTGGGGCAAGGTGACCACCACGGAGGATCCGGAGTGGACCCGGCGCTACCATTCGACCGACCCGGCCGAGAAGGCGTTCGGCGGTCGCGTCGAGATCCGTCTGGCCGACGGCCGTGTCATCGAGGACCAGATCGCCGTGGCCGACGCGCACCCGCTGGGGGCCCGGCCCTTCGTACGTGAGGACTACGTCGCAAAGTTCCGGACGCTCGCGGCAGGCGTGCTGGAGGCCGACGAGATCGAGCGCTTCCTCGCCCTCGCCGAGCGGCTTCCCGACCTGAAAGCCGCCGAACTGGGCGGCTTGACCATCACCGCGCGTCCCGGCCTGCTCGCCGCTTCGCCCGCGCCGAAGGGACTCTTCTAGATGCTCTATTCGTCCGTTCCCGCGCACGAGAAGCGCGCGGCATTCCGCGCCCGCCTTGCGTCGGGTGAGCTCGTCCGCATGCCCGGCGCGTTCAATCCGCTCAGCGCTCGCCTCATCGAGCGCAAGGGCTTCGAGGGCGTCTACATTTCGGGCGCGGTGCTCTCTGCCGAGTTGGGCCTCCCCGATATCGGTTTGACCACGCAGACCGAGGTCGCCGGTCGATCCGCGCAGATCACCCGAATGACCGACCTCCCGGCGCTGGTCGACGCGGATACGGGATTCGGAGAGCCGATGAACGTCGCCCGCACGGTCCAGGCGCTGGAGGATGCAGGAGTCGCAGGCCTGCACATCGAGGACCAGGTGAACCCCAAGCGTTGCGGGCACCTCGACGGCAAGCAGGTCGTCGACGAGAACACGGCGCTCAAGCGGATCCGAGCGGCGGCCGATGCTCGTCGCGATCCGAACCTCCTGATCATGGCCCGGACCGACATCCGTGCGGTCGAGGGACTGGATGCGGCGATCGATCGTGCGAAAGCTCTCATCGACGCGGGCGCGGATGCGATCTTCCCGGAGGCCATGGCCGATCTCTCCGAGTTCGAGGCCGTGCGGGCCGCCGTGGACGTGCCCATGCTCGCCAATATGACCGAGTTCGGGAAGAGCGACCTCTTCACCGTCGACCAGTTGCGTGACGTCGGCGTCAACATCGTCATCTGGCCCGTCTCTCTCCTCCGGCTGGCCATGGGAGCCGCAGAGAGAGGGCTCGACCAGCTTCTCGCCGAGGGGTCGCTCAAGCCGCTGCTCGGTGAGATGCAGCATCGCGCGGATCTGTACGACCTGATTGACTACGAGGGCTACAACGCCTTCGACACCTCGGTATACAACTTCGAGGTGCGGCGCTAGAACTCTCCGACGACGACGACGACGTCGCGCGTCGGCGGCCATCCTGTCAGCAGCGAAGGAGCTCACATGACCGACCCTGAGATCCACAAGGGCCTCGCCGGAGTCGTCGTCGACACGACGACCATCTCCTCGGTGAACCCGCAGACGAACTCCTTGCTTTATCGCGGTTACCCGGTGCAGGAGCTTGCGCAGTACTGCTCGTTCGAGGAGGTCGCGTACCTGCTGTGGCACGGAGAGCTTCCGACGCCCGAGGAACTCACCGCCTTCGAATCGCTCGAACGGTCGCTCCGCCGCCTCGACGATCGCACCCGGCGCGCCCTCGACGACATCCCGGTCTCCGCCCACCCGATGGATGCGCTGCGCACCGCGGTGAGCCAGCTCGGGGGTCTCGACGCCACGCTCCAGCAGACCGACGGCATCCTCGATCGTGACCTGAATGAAGGCCGCGCGATCTATCTGCTGGCCCAGCTGCCTACGATCGTTGCGTACATCCAGCGCCGCAAGCGTGGGCTCGAGCCGGTCGAGCCACGTGACGACCTGGACTACTCGCGCAACTTCCTGTGGGTCACCTTCGGCGAGGTGCCGGACGACGTGGTCGTCGACGCCTTCCGAGTCTCCCTGGTCTTGTACGCGGAGCACTCGTTCAACGCCTCCACTTTCACCGCTCGGGTCATCGCGTCGACGCTGTCGGACGTCTACTCCGCCGTGACGGGAGCGATTGGGGCGCTCAAGGGGCCGCTGCACGGCGGAGCCAATGAGGCCGTGATGCACGCCTTCGATGAGATCGGTTCGGCCGACCGTGCTGCCGAGTGGCTGGACTCCGCGCTCGCCGAGAAGCGCAAGATCATGGGGTTCGGTCACCGCGTCTACAAGAACGGCGACTCGCGCGTCCCGACCATGCGGGCGGCGCTGGTCACGCTCACGGAGCACTACGAGCGCCAGGACATGCTCGACCTCTATGACGCGCTCGAGAGCGCTATGGGAGAGCGCAAGAACATCAAGCCGAACCTCGACTACCCGTCCGGCCCGGCCTACAACCTCATGGGGTTCGACACAGAGACGTTCACGCCGCTGTTCGCCGCCGCGCGGGTAGCGGGCTGGACCGCACACATCTTCGAGCAGTACGCCTCGAACTCCCTGATTCGGCCTTTGTCGCAGTACACCGGCCCGACGGAGCGTCACCTGGAGCGTTAGCGCTGCTTCGATGCGGCAAGCCAGCCGGATCCGCTGGATCAGCGATAGAGCAGCAGAGCATCCCCCTGCCCGCCGCCGCCGCAGAGCGCGACGGCCGCCCGACCCGAACCACGACGCGCGAGTTCGTGAGCTGCGTGGCCGGCGAGCCGTGCTCCCGAGGCGCCGATCGGGTGCCCCAGGGCGATTGCCCCGCCGTGCAGGTTCACCCGCTCGGCGTCCAGCCCGAGGTCGGCCATCGACTGCAGCGCGACGGCGGCGAACGCCTCGTTGATCTCGACGAGGTCGAGGTCCGGGACGCTCCACCCCGCCCGCCGGAGTGCTGCGTCGATCGCGCGCGACGGCTGGGAGTGAAGGGAGTTGTCGGGCCCGGCGACCTGTCCGCTCGCCGCGACCAGCGCGAGCCAGTCGAGTCCCAGGCGTTCCGCATTCTCCCGACTGGTGAGCACGAGCGCGGCCGCTCCATCGCTCAGCGGCGAGGAGTTCCCGGCGGTCAGCGTGCCCCCTTCGGCGAAGCTCGGCCGCAGTCGGCTCAGCGTCTCGGCGGTCGAATCCGGCCGCACTCCTTCGTCGGTGCTGACCACGACGGGCTCGCCACGTCGCTGAGGGATCGTGACGGGCGCGATCTCGTCCTCGAACACCCCGTTCGTGGCCGCCGCGCCGGCCCGCTGATGGGATCGCGCCGCGAACTCGTCCTGCGCTACGCGCGTCAGGCCGAGCTTCTCCGTGTAGCTCTCGGTGGAGGCGCCCATCGACACTCCGTCGAATGCGTCCGTCAGCCCGTCGTGCGCCGCGGAGTCGAGCGCCTGGATGGAGCCGTAATTCCACCCCATGCGTGAACCGGGGAGGATGTGCGGCGCGTTCGTCATCGACTCTTGGCCGCCGGCGACGACCACAGTCGCCTCGCCTGTCCGGATCAGACGTGCGGCGTCGATCACCGCGGCCAGTCCCGAGAGGCACACCTTGTTGATCGTCGTGGCGGGAACATCCCAGCCGATGCCCGCGCCGATCGCGGTCTGCCGCGCCGGGTTCTGACCGGCACCCGCCTGCAGCACCTGCCCGAATAGCACCGTGTCCACGGATTCCGGCCCGAGGCCCGAGCGTTCGAGCGCCTTCTGCAGCGCGATCGTCCCCAGCTGCACTGCCGTCAGAGACGCGAGCGCGCCCTTGATCTTCCCTAGCGGGGTGCGGGCGGCGGACAGGATGACGACGTCGTCGGTACTCATGGGCTACTCCTTCGTGCCTGGTCCCTCCATTCTCACACCGAGCGCACCGGTAGGCTTGGGGCTCGTGACTGCACGCGTTTTGATCAAGGACCTGGCCGCCCTCCCCGACGGTCCCGTGAGTGTCGCTGGATGGGTCGAGACTGTCCGCGACCAGAAGAAGGTGCAGTTCGTCGTCCTGCGCGACGAGTCGGGCGCCGTGCAATTGGTGAACCCGCGAACTGTGGGTGAGGACGGCGTGGTCGTCGCCGACGAACCCGCCGTCACCATCTCCGGCCTCTCGCAGGGCACGTTCGTGCGCGCCACCGGCGAGCTCAAGCACGACGAGCGGGTGAAGCTCGGCGGGATCGAGATCCGGCTGTCGTCGCTCGAGGTCGAGACCGCGGCCGTCCCGGAGACGCCTATCGCGGCCGACAGCGGCATCGACAAGCGTATGGACTGGCGCTTCCTCGACCTGCGCGAGCCGAGCCACGCCCTCATCTTCCGGGTCCAGACGACCTTCGAGCACGCGCTCCGCCAGTACTGGGTCGACAACGGGTTCGTCGAGATCCACACTCCCAAGCTCATGGCTTCGGCCTCCGAGTCGCGTGCGGAGCTGTTCGAGCTGCCGTACTTCGAGACGACCGCCTACCTGGCGCAGAGCCCGCAGATCTTCAAGCAGATGGCTCAGGCCGCCGGTTTCGGCCGCGTGTTCGAGATCGGTCCGGCGTTCCGCGCCGACCCGAGCTTCACCAGCCGCCACGCTACCGAGTTCACCAGCGTGGACACGGAGATCAGCTGGATCGACAGCCACGCAGACGTCATGAAGGTCCACGAAGAACTCCTGGTGGCCGGCTTCACGGCGGTCAAGGAGAAGCACGGCGAGGAGATCGAGCGCCTGTTCGGCGTCGAGGTCACCGTGCCGTCGACGCCGTTCCCCCGCATCCCGCTGGCGGAGGCGAAGCGTATCGTCGCCGAGCGCGGTTACGAGGTGCCGCGTGCGGACGACGACATGGACCCGGAGGGCGAGCGCCAGATCTCCGCGTACGTGAAGGAGACCTTCGACCACGAGTTCGTGTTCCTGACCGACTACGCGTCGAGCATCCGCCCGTACTACCACATGCGTCATCCCGAGGACCCGTCGATCACCCGCAGCTACGACCTCATCTTCAACGGGGTCGAGATCTCGACCGGCGCTCAGCGTGAGCATCGCGTCGACATCCTGGAGCAGCAGGCGACCGAGAAGGGCCTCTCCGTCGAGGAGCTCGAAGATGTGCTGGCGTTCTTCCGGTACGGCATCCCGCCGCACGGGGGTTTCGGCATGGGCCTCGCCCGCGTGCTGATGCTCATGCTGCACCTGTCGAACCTCCGCGAGACGACGTACCTCTTCCGCGGCCCGACGCGCCTGACGCCGTAGTTCCAGATCCGTTGGTGGGCAGAGCCGTCCAGCTCTCGCCCGCCACGAGGATGTGCCCGAGGAACCGCAGGCCGAGCGTCGCCGCCGACTGGTCGAGTCGGCGGGTGAGCATGAGGTCGGCGACGGATGCGTCCAAGACTCCTGACGGATGGTTGTGCGCCACGGCGAACGACCGGCCGCCGCGCGTGAGCACCGCCTGGAGCACATCGGCCGGCTGGACGTGCGTCTCATCCACCCCGCCGTCGCGCATGAGCACGAGCTCGAGTGGTCGGGCCGCGCGGTCCGCCACGATGACGACGAACCGTTCCGAGTCGCGGTGCAGCAGCTCGGGACGTACGACAGCGGCGACCGCCTTGTGGTCGACGAGTCGCGTCCAGGCGGAGGAGGCGCCTGCGCGCCGCCAGATCTCGATGATCGCGACCAGGCGCCCGGCCGTCGCGGGCCCGACCCCTGGCAGCTGTTCCAGCCGGGGGAAGTCCATCGTCGCGAGCCCGGGAAAGCCGCCGGTCCTCCGCAGCACCGACCGCGCGAGCGCGAGGACGCTGCGCCCGGTCTGGCCCGAGCCGAGGACGAGCGCGAGCACCTCGTCGTCGGTGAGTGATCCGACGCCCAGGCGACGCATCCGTTCGCGGGGACGGTCGTGATTCGGGATGTTCGCAAGAGCCACGTCCTCTTCTTCATCGTCGGCCATGGCTCGAAAGTAAGCAGGGACAGCATCCGCCATCGCCCGCGGAGACAATCTGTGGAAAACCGAAACTCCCGACGGCCTGTGGAGAACCAGCTCGGCACGAGCCCCCGCCGGCGCTCAGTCAATTCAAGGGAAGCTCCTCCGTAGACTGGAGCCGTGGTAGCGAGCCAGGTCCACCTCGTCCGTCATGGCGAGGTGTTCAACCCCGACGGCATCCTGTATGGCAGGTTGCCGGGCTTCGGCCTCTCCAAACTCGGGCACCGGATGGCGCAGGCGGCAGCAGACGAACTGATCGCACGCGACCGTCCGGTCACCGCATTGCGCGTCTCGCCGCTCCAACGCACCCGCGAGTCGGCCGCCCCGATCGCAGAGGCATTCGACCTCGAGCCGGTGATCGAGGAGCGCATCATGGAGCCGACCAATCGGTTCGAGGGTACGCGGATGAAGCGTGCCGTCCGCAATCCCGTCTACTGGCCGTACCTGGTGAACCCGCTCCGGCCGAGTTGGGGCGAGGCGTACACGAGGATCGAACAGCGGATGCTCGCAGCCGTGGAGGACGCCTTCCAGTCCGTCGACTCGGGCGACGTCATCCTGGTCAGTCACCAGCTCCCGATCTGGGTCACGCATCTGTCCGTTGCGGGCGAGCGCTACCCGCACGATCCGCGCAAGCGGCGCTGCGCGCTCTCCAGCATCACCAGTTTCGAGCGCATCGAGCCCGGAGAACACGCAGAAGGCGATGTGGATGCGTCGGCCGATCCCACGCGTCGTCCCGCGCGGACGGCCGAATCCCGCCGCCTCGTCGAGGTCGGCTACGTCGAGCCCGCGGCCAGCCTGCAGGCGTCCGCGACCGATGTGGGAGCCGTATGAGTGGCGTCTCCCGCGTGCGCTCACGCATCCTGCTGCCGGTGGCCGCATTCGTCGCCGCGACCGCGCTCGCGCTGACCGGTTGCACGGCCGACGACAGCCTGGCGAAGCAGTACCGCTCTGGCAGCGGTCAGAACTACATCGCCGGCGATGGCACCGTGAGCGAGTTCGCCGCGGGCAATCGTGGCGAACCCGTCCCCTTCTCCGGCAAGCTGCAGGATGGCGGCACGGTCACCTCGGGTGAGTACGCGGGCAAAGTCCTCGTCGTCAACTTCTGGTATGCCGGCTGCCCGCCCTGTCGCGTTGAGGCCCCCGCGCTGGAGTCGCTCAGCCGGAAGTACGCGTCGCAGGGCGTCGGCTTCCTGGGCGTCAATCTCTACGACTCGGCGCAGACGGCGGCGAGCTTCGAGAAGGAGAAGGGCGTCACGTACCCCTCGGTACTTGACCGCGACACCGGATCCGTCCTGCTCGCCTTCAGCAAGACGGTTCCTCCGAAGGCGACGCCTACGACGCTGGTGGTCGACAAGAAGGGTCGCGTCGCCGCCCGGATCCTGGGCGCCATCCCCGACAAGAGCATCCTCGACTCCCTTATCTCCGACGCCGTGGCCGAGAACTGACGTGGGCGGCGTCGGTCAGATCGTCTTCAGCGGTCAGCTCCTGCTGGCCCTGCCGATCGCACTCCTCGCGGGTCTGGTGTCCTTCGCGTCACCGTGCGTTCTCCCGCTGGTTCCCGGCTATCTGGCGTATGTCGGTGGCATCAGCGACCCGGGCGCGAAACGCGACCGCTCGCGCCTCCTCACCGGAGTCGCCCTCTTCATCCTGGGATTCGCGATCGTCTTCGTCGCCTACGGTGCGGCTTTCGGCGCCCTGGGTTTCTGGCTCATCCGCTGGCAGGACGTCGTCGTCCGCGTGCTCGGCGCGCTGGTGATCGTCATGGGGCTCGTCTTCATCGGCCAGTTCTCCTTCCTCCAGCGCACGATCAAGCCGGCCTGGCGGCCTGCGACGGGGCTGATCGGCGCACCCCTGCTCGGCATCGTCTTCGGTCTGGGGTGGACGCCGTGCATCGGCCCGACGCTCGCCGCGATCAGCGCACTGAGCGTGGGCAGCGGTTCGCCCTGGCGCGGGGCGCTGCTCGGCCTCTTCTATTGCGTCGGCCTCGGCATCCCCTTCCTGCTCGTCGCCCTGGGCTTCGACTGGGTAGCGGGTTCGGTGGCCTTCCTCAAGCGGCACATCCGTGTCATCAACATCATCGGCGGCGTGCTGCTGGTGGTCATCGGCATCCTGATGGTCACCGGTGTGTGGAGCGAGCTCATGTCCCAGTTCTTGGCGGTGATCCAAGGTTTTGAGCCGGCCCTCTGATCACATCGATTCGGCCCCGCCCCGGGAGGATCCGAACGTCGTCCAGCCGCAGCTGGGCCCAACCGGCTGGATCCGCTGGTTCTGGCGCCAGCTGACGAGCATGCGCACGGCGCTGTTCCTGCTGTTGCTCCTGGCGATCGCGGCGGTCCCCGGGTCGCTCGTTCCGCAGCGCAGCTCCGACCCGAACGGTGTCACCAAGTACTTCACCGACAACCCGTCACTCGCGCCGGTCCTCGACAAGTTCCAGTTCTTCGACGTCTACACGTCGGTGTGGTTCTCGGCGATCTATCTGCTGCTGTTCGCATCCCTCATCGGCTGCATCATCCCGCGCACCAAGCACCACTTCCTGGCGATGCGCGCGAAGCCCCCGCGGACGCCTGTACGCCTGACCCGCATGGCCGGATTCCAGGCGCGGATCCTTCCAGCGGAGCTTCGGGCGGATGCCCCGGACCCGATCGTCACTGCGCGCGACGTGCTGAAGGCGAATCGGTACCGCGTGGCCCTGTATCAGGATGCGCGCTCCACCTCGGTCTCGGCAGAACGCGGCTACCTGCGCGAGAGCGGCAACCTCGTCTTCCATATCGCGTTGCTCGGGGTCCTGCTCGCGATCGGCGTCGGCGGAGGCTTCGGCTATACGGGCCAGAAGATCGTCGTCGAAGGGCAGAGCTTCGTGAACAGCCTGCCGTCGTACAACTCGTTCAACCCGGGCCGCTTCTTCAGTGACGGAACACTGGCACCCTTCTCGATCGCCGTCGACAAGCTGGATGTGGCCTACGAGACGAAGAACAAGGATGCGATCGGCACCCCGCTCGACTACACGGCCCACGTGACGACCGTCGGTCCAGGGGACGCGAAGTCGAAGACGACGATCAAGGTCAACGACCCGTTGGCGATCGGCGGAACGAACGTCTACCTGCTCGGTAACGGGTACGCGCCGACCATCACGGTGCGGGACACGGCGGGCAAGGTCGTCTTCAGTGACTCGGTGCCGTTCATCCCGCAAGCGGATCCCAACCTGACGTCGCTCGGCTTCGTCAAGGTGCCGGACGGGCTCAAAGAGCAGGTCGGGATGATCGGCTTCTTCTACCCGACCGTGACCGCGAGTCAGACCGCGCAGGGCGCCCTGGCGTCGAAGTTCCCTGGACTGGACGATCCCGTCCTGAGCCTCAACGTGTACGCCGGTGACCTCGGCGTCGACGACGGCGTTCCGCAATCCGTGTACAGCCTCAACACCGACACGCTCGAGCAGCTCGCCGGGCCGCCGACCAAGACGAAGGCGCTCGAGCTCAAGCCGGGCGAGACGGTGCAGCTCCCGAACGGACTCGGCACGATCTCGCTCGACGGCGTGAAGCGCTTCGCGACTCTCGAGGTCCACCACGATCCGGCACAGGGGTGGGTTCTGCTGTTCGCCATCCTGATCCTGGTCGGCCTCCTCACGTCGTTGTTCGTTCCCCGCCGCCGGATGTGGGTGAAGGCGGTCGAGAACCCCGACGGTTCGCTCACGCTCGAGTACGCGGGACTGGCCCGCGGCGACGACCCGAACCTCCTCGCCGCCGTGACCGCGGTGGCGGACCAGCATTCCCGAGCCCTCGGCGGCTCCCAGAAGAATTAGGCTTGCATCGTGACTGAAACCCTCGCTCAGCTATCGACCGTGTTCCTGTACGCGGCGATGGGTCTGTACGCGGCGGCGTTCATCGCCTTCGCACTCGACCTTGCCCGCCGCGGCGCTCGAGCGACAGCGGCGGAGGCAGCAGTCGTACCCAGTGCCGTCGCCCGTCGAGCTGCGGTCGCTGCGCCCGTCGGGGCGTCGACGACCGCGGTGATCGGGAGTGGCCCGGGGGAGGCGCCGCCTCAGCCATCGTCGGCGCTCGGCCGGTTGTCGTCGCGCATCAGTTCGCGGGTTGAGGACGACCTGGTGAACGGATCGGAGAACTCCGCATCCATGCGGTGGGCGTTCGCGCTCACCATCGTGGGCTTCGCGTTCCACCTGGTCGCCGTAGTGCTGCGGGGTATCGCCGCGGCGCGGGTCCCGTGGGCGAACATGTGGGAGTTCTCGATGACGGGAACCCTCGTCATCATCGGCGTCTTCCTCGTGGCGAACCTCAGGTGGCCGATCAAGTACGTGGGCACGTTTGTCCTGGGGCTGGTCCTGGTACTTCAAGGCATCGCACTGTTGCGCTACTACGTGCCGGTCGTGCCCTTGCAGCCGGCGCTGCAGTCGTACTGGCTGGTCATCCACATCATCGTGGCCGTGCTCGGCACGGCATTCTTCGCACTCGGCTTCGCATTGTCGGGATTGCAGCTGCTGCAGTACCGGCGAGAGCGTCAGGTCGAGGAGTCGCGCCCGCAGCAGTTCCGGTTCCTGGCGACGTTGCCCAGTTCCGTCGCGCTGGAGAACCTGGCGTACCGGATCAACATCGTCGGCTTCATCGCGTGGACGTTCACGCTCATCGCCGGCGCAATCTGGGCCGAAAAGGCTTGGGGTCGGTACTGGGGATGGGACACCAAGGAGGTGTGGACCTTCATCATCTGGGTGATCTACGCCGGATACATCCACGCACGTGCCACCCGCGGGTGGCGGGGATCCCGTTCCGCATGGCTCGCGATCATCGGATTCGCGGCCGTGCTGTTCAACTTCGGGATCGTCAACGTCTTCTTCCACGGACTGCACGCGTACTCGGGGCTATGAGCCTCCGGCCTTCCGCGTGAAAGAACCCCCTCTGAGCTTCGGCTCACGAGGGGGTTCTTTCGTTCGTGCGGAGGGCACCGCAGAGACCCATGGGGTGAAGATCCGCGGAATCATGCGGAAGTCGAGCGCGACACGCCCGGGCTGCTGGCGGAATTTGCACGTCCCCGGAGGCCTGCGTAAAGTACTTACTTGTCACCCCAAAGGTGCGGGAGAGCGGAAGAGCTCCCCGGCCTCAAGCGGGACCAAATCCTTGGCTTAGCGGCAAACCTGAACTTGTATAAGTTCGCTTGCTGCGCTTAGGATTAACACCCACTCACTGAGCAGGTCTAACCGGTTCGGATCGTGTGATCGGTTGTGCCCACCACATATCGGGCCAACGAGGAACACGAAACGCCGACTTGACAAACTGACTGAGAGTGGTAAGGTAGAGAAGTTGCCTCACAGAGAAAGCCGGCAGGCTGAAAGGTGAGAGCGTCCGATCCTTGAGAACTCAACAGCGTGCACAATGTCAAATGCCAAATAACCTCTGCATTGACTTCCTAGACCTAGTCTAGTGGTCGATGCGAGATTCCTTTGGATTAGAACAGAATGTCAGTAGATATTCGAAACTAGTCAAGACAAACTCGCGGTGCGTAGACCACATTTCCTGGTCTCGCCCGCACAATGTTTCCCGGTCGCTTGCGATCGTGGAGCTAAACATTTACGGAGAGTTTGATCCTGGCTCAGGACGAACGCTGGCGGCGTGCTTAACACATGCAAGTCGAACGATGAACCTGGAGCTTGCTCCGGGGGATTAGTGGCGAACGGGTGAGTAACACGTGAGTAACCTGCCCTTGACTCTGGGATAACCTCCGGAAACGGAAGCTAATACCGGATACGACGTACGGAGGCATCTCCTGTACGTGGAAAGAACTTCGGTCAAGGATGGACTCGCGGCCTATCAGGTAGTTGGTGAGGTAACGGCCCACCAAGCCTACGACGGGTAGCCGGCCTGAGAGGGTGACCGGCCACACTGGGACTGAGACACGGCCCAGACTCCTACGGGAGGCAGCAGTGGGGAATATTGCACAATGGGCGAAAGCCTGATGCAGCAACGCCGCGTGAGGGATGACGGCCTTCGGGTTGTAAACCTCTTTTAGTAGGGAAGAAGCGAAAGTGACGGTACCTGCAGAAAAAGCACCGGCTAACTACGTGCCAGCAGCCGCGGTAATACGTAGGGTGCGAGCGTTGTCCGGAATTATTGGGCGTAAAGAGCTCGTAGGCGGTCTGTCGCGTCTGCTGTGAAAACCCGAGGCTCAACCTCGGGCCTGCAGTGGGTACGGGCAGACTAGAGTGCGGTAGGGGAGATTGGAATTCCTGGTGTAGCGGTGGAATGCGCAGATATCAGGAGGAACACCGATGGCGAAGGCAGATCTCTGGGCCGTAACTGACGCTGAGGAGCGAAAGCGTGGGGAGCGAACAGGATTAGATACCCTGGTAGTCCACGCCGTAAACGTTGGGAACTAGATGTGGGGACCATTCCACGGTCTCCGTGTCGCAGCTAACGCATTAAGTTCCCCGCCTGGGGAGTACGGCCGCAAGGCTAAAACTCAAAGGAATTGACGGGGGCCCGCACAAGCGGCGGAGCATGCGGATTAATTCGATGCAACGCGAAGAACCTTACCAAGGCTTGACATATACGAGAACGGGCTAGAAATAGTCAACTCTTTGGACACTCGTAAACAGGTGGTGCATGGTTGTCGTCAGCTCGTGTCGTGAGATGTTGGGTTAAGTCCCGCAACGAGCGCAACCCTCGTTCTATGTTGCCAGCGCGTAATGGCGGGAACTCATAGGAGACTGCCGGGGTCAACTCGGAGGAAGGTGGGGATGACGTCAAATCATCATGCCCCTTATGTCTTGGGCTTCACGCATGCTACAATGGCCGGTACAAAGGGCTGCAATACCGTAAGGTGGAGCGAATCCCAAAAAGCCGGTCTCAGTTCGGATTGAGGTCTGCAACTCGACCTCATGAAGTCGGAGTCGCTAGTAATCGTGGATCAGCAACGCCACGGTGAATACGTTCCCGGGCCTTGTACACACCGCCCGTCAAGTCATGAAAGTCGGTAACACCCGAAGCCGGTGGCCCAACCCTTGTGGAGGGAGCTGTCGAAGGTGGGATCGGTGATTAGGACTAAGTCGTAACAAGGTAGCCGTACCGGAAGGTGCGGCTGGATCACCTCCTTTCTAAGGAGCAACTGGCACCCTCGGGTGTCCAGGCGCCAGATCTGAGCGAACGTCTCAGCTGGTTAGCTCATGGGTGGAACATTGACATTGGTGCGGAGCCGATCGGCTCGAACTCAGTACATCCTTCGGGATAGGAACGGTTCGGACTGCGAAGCTTCGCACATGCACGCTGTTGGGTCCTGAGGGACCGGACCTCATCGGAACAGATGAGAACCGAATCCTCTGGACCTTTTCTTGTTGGCCATAACTCGGCCGGCGGAGAAGGTACCGCCCGTACTTTGAGAACTACACAGTGGACGCGAGCATCTTAGATTCGAACCTTCGGGTTCGGATCACAAAGATGATCTGATTTATTAGATCATTGGTCAATCTGCGTCAATTCTGCTTCGGCAGATGAGACGTCGATCGATTCTAAAACTCATGTGATTTCAAGTTTCTAAGAGCAAACGGTGGATGCCTTGGCATCTGGAGCCGAAGAAGGACGTAGCAATCTGCGATAAGCCTCGGGGAGTTGATAAGCGAACTTTGATCCGAGGATTTCCGAATGGGGAAACCCCGCTGGGCCCTTTGGGTGACCCAGTGACTCCCGCCTGAATATATAGGGCGGGTAGAGGGAACGTGGGGAAGTGAAACATCTCAGTACCCACAGGAAGAGAAAGCAAAAGCGATTCCGTTAGTAGTGGCGAGCGAAACCGGAAGAGGCTAAACCGATCATGTGTGATAGCCGGCAGGCGTTGCATGGTCGGGGTTGCGGGACTTTTCAGCAGCTTCTGCCGAACTGCAAGCGTTACAAAGGATCATAGGTGAATGGCATTGAAAGGCCAGCCACAGCGGGTGCCAGCCCCGTAACCGAAATGGTCCAATGGCGCGAAGAGTATCCCAAGTAGCACGGGGCCCGAGAAATCCCGTGTGAATCTGTCAGGACCACCTGATAAGCCTAAATACTCCCAGATGACCGATAGCGGACAAGTACCGTGAGGGAAAGGTGAAAAGTACCCCGGGAGGGGAGTGAAATAGTACCTGAAACCGTTTGCTTACAAACCGTTGGAGCCTCCTTGTAGGGGTGACAGCGTGCCTTTTGAAGAATGAGCCTGCGAGTTAGCGATATGTGGCGAGGTTAACCCGTGAGGGGTAGCCGTAGCGAAAGCGAGTCTGAATAGGGCGATTCAGTCGCATGTCCTAGACCCGAAGCGAAGTGATCTATCCATGGCCAGGTTGAAGCGACGGTAAGACGTCGTGGAGGACCGAACCCACTTAGGTTGAAAACTGAGGGGATGAGCTGTGGATAGGGGTGAAAGGCCAATCAAACTTCGTGATAGCTGGTTCTCTCCGAAATGCATTTAGGTGCAGCGTTGCGTGTTTCTTGCCGGAGGTAGAGCTACTGGATGGCCGATGGGCCCTAAAAGGTTACTGACGTCAGCCAAACTCCGAATGCCGGTAAGTGAGAGCGCAGCAGTGAGACGGTGGGGGATAAGCTTCATCGTCGAGAGGGAAACAACCCAGACCACCAACTAAGGTCCCTAAGCGCGTGCTAAGTGGGAAAGGATGTGGAGTTGCACAGACAACCAGGAGGTTGGCTTAGAAGCAGCCACCCTTGAAAGAGTGCGTAATAGCTCACTGGTCAAGTGATTCCGCGCCGACAATGTAACGGGGCTCAAGCACGCCACCGAAGTTGTGGCATTGACATTATTGGTAGGCCTTCGTGGTCCAGCCGTGTTGATGGGTAGGAGAGCGTCGTGTGGCGAGTGAAGCGGCGGTGTAAACCAGCCGTGGACGCTACACGAGTGAGAATGCAGGCATGAGTAGCGAAAGACGGGTGAGAAACCCGTCCTCCGAAAGACCAAGGGTTCCAGGGCCAGGCTAATCCGCCCTGGGTAAGTCGGGACCTAAGGCGAGGCCGACAGGCGTAGTCGATGGACAACGGGTTGATATTCCCGTACCGGCGAAGAACCGCCCAAGCTAATCCAGTGGTGCTAAGAGTCCTAATCCTGGACACGGATCCCTTCGGGGTGAAGGTCCGGGCCTAACGCTCGACCCCATGCTGGTGCGGCTAGCGTATTAACAGGTGTGACGCAGGAAGGTAGCCCAGCCGGGCGATGGTTGTCCCGGTGTAAGTGTGTAAGCCGAGGGATAGGCAAATCCGTCTCTCATATAGGCCCAGGCACGATGCGTAGTCTTCATTGACGAAATGGGTGATCCTATGCTGCCAAGAAAAGCATCGACGCGAGGTTCCAGCCGCCCGTACCCCAAACCGACTCAGGTGGTCAGGTAGAGAATACCAAGGAGATCGAGAGAATCGTGGTTAAGGAACTCGGCAAAATGCCCCCGTAACTTCGGGAGAAGGGGGGCCTGAGGCGTGAACGGACTTGCTCCGGGAGCGTTTGAAGGCCGCAGAGACCAGTGGGAAGCGACTGTTTACTAAAAACACAGGTCCGTGCCAAGTCGCAAGACGATGTATACGGACTGACGCCTGCCCGGTGCTGGAAGGTTAAGAGGAAGGGTTAGCTTCGGCGAAGCTCAGAATTTAAGCCCCAGTAAACGGCGGTGGTAACTATAACCATCCTAAGGTAGCGAAATTCCTTGTCGGGTAAGTTCCGACCTGCACGAATGGCGTAACGACTTCCCAGCTGTCTCAACCGCGAACTCGGCGAAATTGCACTACGAGTAAAGATGCTCGTTACGCGCAGCAGGACGGAAAGACCCCGTGACCTTTACTATAGTTTGGTATTGGTGTTCGGTGTGGCTTGTGTAGGATAGGTGGGAGACTTTGAAGCCGGCACGCCAGTGTCGGTGGAGTCAATGTTGAAATACCACTCTGGTCACTCTGGATATCTAACTTAGAACCGTAATCCGGTTCAGGGACAGTGCCTGATGGGTAGTTTAACTGGGGCGGTTGCCTCCCAAAAAGTAACGGAGGCGCCCAAAGGTTCCCTCAACCTGGTTGGCAATCAGGTGTCGAGTGTAAGTGCACAAGGGAGCTTGACTGTGAGACTGACAAGTCGAGCAGGGACGAAAGTCGGGACTAGTGATCCGGCAGTGGCTTGTGGAAGCGCTGTCGCTCAACGGATAAAAGGTACCTCGGGGATAACAGGCTGATCTTGCCCAAGAGTCCATATCGACGGCATGGTTTGGCACCTCGATGTCGGCTCGTCGCATCCTGGGGCTGGAGTAGGTCCCAAGGGTTGGGCTGTTCGCCCATTAAAGCGGTACGCGAGCTGGGTTTAGAACGTCGTGAGACAGTTCGGTCCCTATCCGCTGCGCGCGTAGGAAATTTGAGAGGATCTGACCCTAGTACGAGAGGACCGGGTTGGACGAACCTCTGGTGTGTCAGTTGTTCCGCCAGGAGCACCGCTGATTAGCTACGTTCGGGATGGATAACCGCTGAAAGCATCTAAGCGGGAAGCCGGCCTCAAGATGAGATTTCCATGCCTTCGGGCGAGAGGCTCCCAGCTAGACTACTGGGTTGATAGGCCGGATGTGGAAGTGGGGACTAAAGACCCATGGAGCTGACCGGTACTAATAAGCCGATAACTTGATAATCACCACTCTCATACTGTTGTAAGGCTGGTATGAGGGGCATGAGATTGCACGCGTCCACTATGTGGTTCTCGATGTACGGTCGAGAACTGATTCAAGCGAAGCTTGATCGTTCACTTTGATACATCAATAGTGTTTCGGCGGCCATAGCGAGAGGGAAACGCCCGGTTACATTCCGAACCCGGAAGCTAAGACTCTCTGCGCCGATGGTACTGCAGGGGGGACCCTGTGGGAGAGTAGGACACCGCCGGACTTCTTTGTGAGATGGCCACCCAGTGATGGGTGGCCATTTCGCGTTAACGAGGTCAGAAGCAGTACGAAGCATAGGCTGGGCTCGACCCGCCGACTCGACAGGAGAAGCCGTGAGCGACACACCGGCAGACGAGAACGCCCGGAACGAGCAGCCACGGCGTCGACAGCAGCCAGAACGGCCCGCACGAGGCGGCGACAGCTCGAGATCGCCGCGCGACGGCGACCGAGGCCGCCAAGGCGGTGCCGCTCGAGGGAACGGTGGCGCGTCACGCGACCGGTCTTCTTCGGGAGGCGCGGGGTCATGGCGCAGCGGACGATCGGACGGTTCGGATAGTGGGTATCGGCGCTCCGGCGACGCACAGTCCGGACGTGGAGGTTCGAGCGGCTACCGCGGCGCCGAACGGAACTCGCGCGGAGGATCCGACCGCGACGGTGGGGCGCGCTCCCGCGACGACCGTCAGCCCCGCGAATGGAAGCCGCGCGCCTCTAGCGACGGGGCCCGTCCCGAGCGTTCCGGCGGCTTCGCCGGCTCGCGCGGAGGCGACCGCCGCGGTGGAGCGGGAGAGCGCTCCGGCTACCGCGGCAGCGACCGTAGTCACGGCAATGACCGGAACGACCGCAGCGACCGCAACGATCGCAACGATCGCACCAGCGGATACCGAGGCGGCGAACGCGCCGCTGGATCGCGCGACGGCTACCGCGGCCGTGAAGGCGACCGCGCCGGCGGGCGCCCCTGGACCGGCGGATCCCGTGAGCGAACCGGCGATGGTTCGCCGCGTTCCAGCGCCCCGCGTTCCGGCGCTCCCCGCTCGGGTGCGCCGCGCTCCGGCGCTCCGCGTTCGGACGCGCCTCGGAGCCAGTCGGGCGGGTACCGCCGTGACGGTCAGGGCCGATCCGGCCGCGACGAGCAGCTCTGGACACGGGAAGGGCGACCGGCCCGCGGTGACAGGGATGCCCGCGATCAGGCACGCCAGTACGACGAGGATGCCGAGCGCGCTCGCGAATTGAAGTCCATCCGTCCGCGCCACGACGATCCGATCATCCCCGAAGACATCGAAGCCCGCGATCTCCCGAAGGAAGCACGCGTCGAGCTGAAGACCCTGAGCAAGGACAACGCGGACGAGGTCGCCAGGCACCTGGTGATGGCCGGCCGCCTCATCGACACCGATCCGGAGTCGGCTCATCAGCACGCGGTGTCCGCTTCGCGCCGCGCCGGCCGAGTGGCCGTGGTGCGCGAGACTCTGGCCATCACGGCGTACGCAACGGGCGATTTCGCTCTCGCGCTGCGCGAGCTCCGCACCTACCGGCGTATTTCCGGTTCGAACGACCAGCTTCCTCTGATGGTGGACAGCGAACGCGGGGTGGGGCGTCCCGACCGCGCGCTGGAACTCGGCCGCTCGGTCGAGCGCTCCACGCTGCCAGTCGATGTCCAGGTCTCCCTGGCGATCGCCATGTCCGGCGCCCGCCTCGATCTCGGTCAGCCAGAGGCCGCCCTCGCCGAACTGGAGATCCCGCAGCTGGATCCCGATCGGGCGTTCGCCTACAGCGCCGACCTCTTCCACGCGTACGCCGAAGTGCTCGAAGAGCTCGGGCGCGACGACGATGCGGTGCGCTGGCGCGACCGGGCGCAGCGCGCCGAGATCGCGCTCGATCAGGCGCACGCGGCGGACGAGCTCGAGACCGTCGACATCGTCGAGGAGGACGTCTTCTTCGAGGCGGACGACACGGACGACACGGACGAGACCGAAGAGATGGGCGAAGCCCCGAGAGAGAGCGACGACGAGCAGCACCAGGAGCTCGAGCAGGAGGGTGAGCCGGACGATGGCGCTGTTTCGACGGAGCAGTGACGCGAAGGCACCGCTCGACGGAGTCGACCTGGTCCTGGCAGACCTGGATGGCGTGGTCTACAAAGGCGCTGACGCCATCCCGTATGCGGTCGAGAGCCTGAACGACGCGACCGCAACCGCCCGAGTCGGTTACATCACCAACAACGCATCCCGAACGGATGCCGCGGTGGCAGAGCACCTCGCCGAGCTCGGGCTGAAGGTGCAGCCGTCCGACGTCGTCACGTCACCGCAGGCGGCCGTCCGGCTGCTCGCCGCTCACGTGCCGGCGGGCTCGAACGTGCTGGTCGTCGGGGGAGACGGCCTCGTCGACGAGGTCGAAAAGGGCGGGTTCACCGTTACTCGCTCCGCCGAAGACGAGCCTGCTGCGGTCATCCAAGGGTTCTCACCCGAGATCGGATGGACGCACCTGGCAGAGGCAGCGTTCGCCCTCCAAGGGCGCACCGATGAGGAGCGTCCCTGGATCGCGACGAACACCGACTGGACCATTCCTGTCGCGCGGGGCATCGCTCCGGGCAACGGGACGCTGGTGTCCGCGGTACACACCGCCGTCGGACGGCTGCCGTTGGTCGCGGGGAAGCCCGAGCGGGCGATCTTCGATGAGGCGGTGACGCGCTTCGCGGCGCAGAAGCCGCTCTTCATCGGGGACCGGCTGGACACCGACATCCTCGGGGCGAACCGCGCGGGGATCGACTCCGTGCTCGTGCTGACCGGGATCGACCGCGGCAAGCAGCTGCTCGCGGCGGATGCGGACTCGCGTCCCACCTACATCCTCGGCGACCTCCGGGGGCTCAGCGAGCCGTACCCGGAGGTGAAGACGGCGCGCGACGGCGCGGTGACTGTGCGCGAAGCGACCGTCGCCATCGAGGGCAACGACGTGCGCATCCGGTCCGAGGGTTCCGACGAGTTGGACCTGCTGCGGGCGGCGTGCGCCGCCATCTGGAACTCGGGGCGCGCGATCTACGGGCTCGAGGTGCCGGAGCGGCTCTACCTCTGACCCGCCTCAGAGCGCGACACCGTGCTCCAGGATGCGGTGGCACCGCCTGACCCGGTCGAGCCACCACTCGGAGCGCTCGTCATCGGCGCGCAGCGTATCCAATCGGCTCGCGGACACGGTCGGCCGGACGACGGGGATGCTCCCGTCGACGGGGACCAGCGGCTCGTCGGCGACATCGTCCACGAATAGGGCGACGGTGCCCAGCCCGCAATCGAAATCGAGTTCGGGCAGGGCGGCCGCCAGGTGCGCGCCCATCGCGATGCCCACCGACGTGTCGAGCGCGCTTGACACCACGGCGGGCAGACCGGCCGCTGCGACGATCCGCTGGGCCGCGTGGATGCCGCCGAGAGGCTGCGCCTTCACCACGATCAGGTCGGCGGCCCCGGCTTCGGCGACGGCGAGGGGATCGGCGGCCTTCCGTACGCTCTCGTCGGCGGCGATCGGGATGTCCATGTAGTGGACGCGACGGCGCAACTCGGCGAGTTCGTCGACGGTGGCGCACGGCTGCTCGACGTACTCGAGATCGAAGGGTGCGAGCGAGTGGATGGCGTGCTCGGCCTCGTCGAGGTTCCACAGCGCGTTCGCGTCCACACGTATCCGGCCCTCGGGGCCGAGCGCCTCGCGCACGGCGCGAACGCGGGCGACATCGTCGGCGAGGGTCTGTCCGCGCTCAGCCACTTTCACCTTGGCGGTTCGAGCGCCGGGGAAGCGGGCGAGCACGGCTGCCACGTCTTCAGCCGGCACGGCGGGAACCGTCGCGTTGACGGGGATGCGCCGACGAAGAGGCTCAGGCACTGCGCGCCAGCCGAAGTCGACGGCCGCATGGAGCCAGGCCGACGCCTCCTCGTCGTCGTATTCGACGAAGGGTGAGAACTCCGTCCACCCCTCCGGGCCCTCGAAGAGCACGGCCTCGCGGACCGTGATGCCGCGGAAACGGGTGGTCATCGGCAGGGAGACCACCCGGGCAGTTGCCAACAGGTCGGCCAGTTCGGGCAGCATTCCACAAGTTTTGCACGCCACGGTCGCGCCGGGACGGTGAACCGTAGGCTGGATCCATGCAAGCGGACGTCTCAGAACTCTTCGACCCCGACGTGTGGCGCGAGGTCCCCGGCTTCGGCGGGCTCACCGACATCACGTATCACCACGACGTCAGCGGGCGCATCGCACGCGTGGCCTTCAACCGCCCCGAGGTCAGGAACGCGTTCCGCCCGCACACGGTGGACGAGCTCTATTCGGCGCTGGAGGACGCGCGGACGAACCCTCGGATCGGTGTGGTGCTGTTGACGGGCAATGGGCCGAGTCCGAAAGACGGTGGATGGGCCTTCTGCTCGGGAGGCGATCAACGCATCCGCGGGCGCGACGGGTACAAGTACGCCGAAGGCGAGACCGCGTCGAGTATCGACGCGGCACGTGGCGGGCGCCTGCACATCCTCGAGGTGCAGCGCCTGATCCGCTTCATGCCGAAGGTGGTGATCGCCGTGGTTCCCGGCTGGGCGGCGGGAGGGGGCCACTCGCTCCATGTGGTCTGCGACCTCTCGATCGCGAGCGCCGAGCACGGGCGGTTCAAGCAGACGGATGCCGACGTCGGCTCGTTCGACGCCGGCTACGGTTCGGCGTACTTCGCACGGCAGGTGGGCCAGAAGGTCGGTCGGGAGGTCTTCTTCCTGGCGCGCGAATACTCGGCCCAGCGGGCGTACGAGATGGGTGCCGTCAACGCCGTGGTGCCGCACGAGCAGCTGGAGACGGTCGCGCTGGAGTGGGCGAACGAGATCCTGACGAAATCGCCGACCGCCATCCGCATGCTGAAGTACGCGTTCAACGCCGTCGACGACGGGCTCGTCGGGCAGCAGCTGTTCGCCGGGGAGGCGACCCGACTCGCCTACGGAACGGATGAAGCCGTCGAGGGAAGGGACGCGTTCCTTCAGAAGCGGGATCCGGACTGGTCGCCGTTCCCGTGGCAGTACTGAGGCGGCCCGCCATGACGCGATCCGTGCGGGTGGTCGATGCCGCGCATCCGGCAGAGGTCTACATCGCGCTGCGTGAGGCCCTGACCGGCGGTGGAGATGCTCTCGTCCCGCGAAGTGCCGGCGGGAAGTCGGGAGGTGGGCCCGACCGGGAGATCTGGCCGTCGGACGGGGACCGCGTGGCGCAGAATGTTGCGCTCATCATCGAGACGTCCGGGTCGACCGGCGTGCCGAAGCGGGTGGCGCTGTCCGCCGACGCGCTGCTGGCGAGCGCAGCCGCCTCGGCCGGTGCGCTCGGAGGGCAGGGCCAGTGGTTGCTCGCGCTTCCCGCGCACTATGTCGCGGGCGCCCAGGTGCTGGTGCGGTCACTGGCGGCCGAGACGGAGCCCGTGCTCTACGGCCCCGGGCGCTTCGATCCGGAACGGTTTGCGGAGGTCGCACGCGAGCTGCGGCACGACCTGCGCTACACATCGTTGGTCCCCGTGCAGCTCGGGCGCCTGATCGACGCGGTCGAAGAAGGGTCGACAGCGGTCGCTGACGCGCTGCGCCGATTCGACGGCATTCTCGTCGGCGGGCAAGCCCTCAGCCCAGCGCTTCGCGAGCGCGCGGAAGCCGTGGGCGCGCGGATCGTCACCACCTACGGATCGAGCGAGACGGCCGGAGGATGCGTCTACGACGGCATCCCGATCGGGACGACGGTTGTGCGTGAGGCTGAGGGACGGCTCGAGATCTCAGGGCCGGTGCTCGCGGAGGGATACCTCGGCGACGCGGAGCGGACGGCATCCACTTTCCACGAACGCGACGGCGCGCGGTGGTATCGCACGGGCGACCTCGGGCAGGTCGACGCCGGCGGCCGGGTGCAGGTCTTCGGACGGGCGGACAACGTCATCATCTCCGGCGGCGAGAAGGTGCTGCTCGACGCGGTGGAGCGCGTCGTGAGAGAACTGCCGGGGTTGGCCGATTCGGTCGTGGTCGCAGCGCCGCATCCGGATTGGGGACAGGTTCCGGTTGTCGTCGTGGAGGGCGGCGCAGGCCCGCGGCTCGAGGTCGTCCGCGAGGTGCTCGCGGATCGACTGGGGCGGGCTGCCGCACCCGACAGGATCATCGTGGTCGATCAGATCGCCCGTCTCGACAGCGGCAAGCCGGATCGAGTCGCGCTCTCGGCGCTCGCCGAAGAGCGAGAGGCATAGCGGATGTTGTTACGATTCGCTCTGTGATGAGTCAGAACAAGCCACGCATGCAGCGGATGGGCCCGCCGACTGCGCGCGGACCGCGAGGCGGCCGAAGCGGCCGACCGGGAGCCGCTGCCGCCAACGTGAAGCCGGCGACCACCGCCGACTGGATCGCCGGAGCGCGACTGCGGACACTGCCGCTGGCCGTCGCACCTGTGCTCATCGGTGTCGGGGCCGCCAAGATCGCCGACGGCCCGGGTGTCTGGCACCCGGTCCGATCCTTGCTGTGCCTCGCGGTCGCGGTGCTGCTGCAGATCGGTGTGAACTACGCGAACGACTACTCCGACGGCGTGCGGGGCACGGATGAATTCCGCGTCGGGCCTGGTCGCCTCACCGGGTCCGGCAAGGCTGCGCCGCGAGCGGTGCTCACCGTCGCCCTCGTCTTCTTCGGCTTGGCTGCGGTGGCCGGCCTCATTCTCGTCATCCTCACCCAGCACTGGTGGGTACTGCTCATCGGCGCCGCGGCGATCGCGGCGGCATGGTTCTACACCGGCGGCAAGCGGCCCTACGGGTACTACGGCCTGGGCGAAGTGTTCGTGTTCGTCTTCTTCGGGCTCGTCGCGACAGCGGGCACCACGTTCATGCTGGCGGGGGTCGTCAACCAGGAGGCCTGGTACGGCGGAGTGATCGCCGGCCTCATCGCCTGCGCTGTACTCATGGTCAACAACATCCGGGACATCGAGCCGGACCGGCTGGCGCGTAAGCGGACGCTCGCCGTCCTACTCGGCAGCATCGCATCCCGGATCGTCTTCTGCGTGTTGCTGCTGGCGCCGTTCTGCATCCTCGCGGTCCTCGCGCTCTTCTACCCGTTCGCCTGGTTCGGGATGTTCGCGCTGCTGACTGCGCTTCCCGCTTGCGTGATCACGCTGTTCGGCCGGTCGCCGCGCGAGTTGGTCACCGCGCTGCAGCTCACCAGCATCACCGGGCTGCTCGTGGGAATCGCGCTGGGCGCCGCCTACGCGTTCTGACCGTGCTGGCCGCGCTCGGTCTGGGTGTCGGTGTCGGGTTTGGGGTCGGCCTCAATGTTGGCGTCGTCCGCATCGAGAGCCGCGTCCTCCGCGTCGTCGTCCTCCGACCGGACCGGCTTCTCCCGGTGGCGGACGGCGTACAGCTCTGACGAGACGGCGTTCCGCGGACGGCTCAGGAAGATGTACGACAGGCACAATCCGATGAGCGCTGCGGCGATGACCGCGAGCCACCAGACGAGCCCGAGGAGGAGCAGGATCGCGAGCGGCACCGCGAACACCAAGAGGCGCAGCACGGTGTAGGTGATCCAAGAGGGAATCCGCTTCACCCTCCCAGCTTAGAGACCGTCTCTGAGAGTTACGATTGACCCATGGTTCGCCTCTGGATAGCCCTCGGCGTCGCAGCCGTGGTGTTCTACATCTATTCGGTGGCAGACTGCGCCCTTTTCGACCGTTCTCGAGTGCGTGGCCTTCCGAAGCCCGTGTGGCTGCTCGTCATCATCCTGTTCCCCGTCATCGGCGGCATCCTCTGGTTCCTGATAGGCCGGGGCCGCCGCAAGGCCAACCTCGCACGCCGTGTGACCGCGCCAGACGACGACCCGGAGTTCCTCGGTAAATTGCGGATGGACCACGACCAGGAAGAGCGCATCCGGCAGTTGGAGAAGGAGCTCTCCGAACTCGACGACAACCCTCCCGACAACGACCAGACCGGCCGACGGGATGGGTGACGGCGCGAAACGCACCGGCAACCCTGCCACCGACTTCTCGCTCGCACTCCTCAGCGCTTTCGTACGCAACGGCGTCCGCGACATCGTCGTGAGCCCCGGGTCGCGCTCGCAAGCACTCGCTCTGGTCGCGGCGGAACTCGAGCGGTCAGGCTCCTCGCGCCTTCACGTGCGGATCGATGAGCGATCGGGCGGCTTCCTCGCGCTCGGCCTCGCGCGCGAGACGAGAGCGCCGGCCGTCGTCATCACCACGAGCGGGACAGCCACGGCCAACCTCCACCCGGCCGTCCTCGAAGCGCACGAGGCGGGCATCCCGCTGATCGTCGTCACCGGGGATCGTCCGACCGAGCTCCGCGGCATCCGGTCGAACCAGACCACGCAGCAGGACGGCCTCTATGCTTCTGCGGTCCGGGCGTCCCACGATGTGGAGGCTCCGACGGGCGCGCCGGATGAGGCCGAGCGCGCCGCGGCGCTCGCCGAGGCGGCCGTCCGGGCCGCGGTCGGCGCCGAGACGGCCGACCCGGGACCGGTGCATGTGAATGTGGCGTTCCGGGAGCCTCTCTCCGTCGCCGTTCCGCCGCTGGCGGAGCCCGTGACTGGAACCCTTCCGACGATGGCGGGTCCGCACGCGCTGGGCAGGCAGATCGTCGCTGTCGACGGTGGCCCGCGCACGGTGGTCGTCGCCGGGGCCGACGCCGGCATCCACGCCGAAGAGCTCGCCAGGGAGGGCGGATTCCCTCTGCTCGCCGAGGTCTCGAGCGGGGCGCATTTCGGGCCCAACCTGGTGGTCTCCTATCGCGAATTGCTCCGCGACGAGTCGTTCGGGGGCGCGGTGGAACGCGCCATCGTCTTCGGCCACCCCACGCTGAGCCGTGAGATTCCCTCGCTCCTCACCCGGGACGACGTCGAGCTCCTTGTCGTCGCGCCCACGGGCGAGCAGGCGTACAACCCCGGGCGCCGTGCCCGAATCGTCGGTGGCGTGCGCGTGGGCGACGGGATCGACGTGCGGTCGCCCGAGGTCCGCGGGTGGGTGGGCCGCTGGGTATTCGCGAGCAGGCGCATCGCCGAGCAGACCGAGCGAGAAGCGGGGCCTGCGGCCGTCGCCCCGGACGTCGAGAAGGCTCGTTCGTTCGAGCCCGCCGACGCGCTGGCCTTCGCTGCCGCGGAGCTCGCGGCCGTGCGAGCACCAGTCACGCGGGCGCTGCTCGCAGAGGCCCTGTGGCGGTACACCTGGCCGCACGACCGTCTCGTCCTCGGTGCATCACGCCTCATCCGTGACGTCGACCGGATCGTCCCGGGCAAGAAGATCGCCGTCCACGCCAACCGCGGGCTCGCGGGGATCGACGGAACCATCGCCACAGCGCTGGGGATCGCGGTCGCCAGCCAGGCGGCAGCGAGAGAAGCGGAGACGCCGAGCGGTGTGACCCGGGTGCTCCTCGGCGACCTGGCTCTGCTGCACGACGCGGGGTCTCTGCTCGTGGTGGACGGCGAGCACCGGCCCCACCTTCAGGTCGTCGTCGGCAATGACGGGGGCGGCACGATCTTCGACGGACTCGAGGTGGCCGGCACCGCGCCCGCGGAGGCATTCGATCGCGTCCTCTTCACACCCCACTCGGTGGACCTGGCGGCGCTCGCGAAAGCGTACGGCTGGCACCACAGTGTCGCGCGGACCAAGGGAGAGCTCGATCAGGCCTTGTCGGCGCCACCGGCCGGTGTCAGCATTCTGGAGATCCCCCTCACCCGCTGATCGGTAGGAGAAACGACGTGGCTGCATCCGGGCTCCCCGAGCCGATCCAACAGTTCATCGATACTACGAACGCCGGCGACTCCGACGGCTTCGTGAACCTCTTCACCGATGACGCCTACCTCAATGATTGGGGGCGTGAGTTCCACGGACACGACGGCGTCCGCAGCTGGGATCGCACCGACAACATCGGGAAGAAGTCGCACTTCCAGTTCGTGGACTACCGCGACGGTGGCGAGCCCGACACGTACGTCGTCACGCTGAAGGTGACCGGCGACGGATTCAACGGAACCGGTCCCATGGAGTTCGTGCTCAGGGACGGACGGATCGCGAGTTTGCGCATCAGCTAGGGGACCGCACAAGCCGCATCCACTCGGCCGTAGCTGGTGTTGGAGAGACCGCACAACGAATGCTGTGGTTCGCTAGCGGATCACTAACATGATCGCGTGCACATGATCTTCCGGACGATGCTTCACGCGATCATCTCGCGTCTCGGTGCGCGGCTCGGCCACTGGGATGTGGCGCGGACGAGGTTCCGCGTCCTGCCGACCGACCTCGACATCCTCAAGCACATGAACAACGGCGTATACCTCTCTATCGCCGATATCGGCCGCTTCGACCTGCTGCAGCGCAACGGCGTGTGGGCGATCTTCAAGGAGCGCGGCTGGTACCCCGTCGTCGCCTCGGAGACGATCTCGTTCCGCAAGTCGCTCGAACTCTGGCAGCGGTTCGTCGTCGAGTCCCGCATCCTGGGCTTCGACGAGAAGGCCGTCTATGTTGAGCAGCGCTTCACCGTCGATGGAGAGATCTACACGCAGGCGTTCATTCGCGGACGATTCCTCAAGCGCAGTGGCGGCGTGGTCACGATCGACGAACTGCTGGATGCGGTGGGTCCGTCGCCTACGGACGTCACCGTGCCACAGTGGCTACGCGAGTGGGGAGCCGACGCGGCCCTCCCCTCGACGCGGGCGGAAGCGCCCAGCGTCTGGAGCGAGTGACCGGTCGGCCTCCCTCGTGAGATCAGGCCGGTTGATTCAGGCTGGAATCAGGCGGCCCGAACGCGAACACCCGCTCCGGATCCCACTGCTCCCGCGCAGACCGCAGCCGTTCGAAGACCGCGGGCGGCCAGACCTTCTCGAATGCGGCCTTGTCGGCGAGGTCGCCGGCGAAGTTCACGTTCGTGATCGCCGACACCCGACCGCCGAGGGCTTGCGCGATCGCGAGAGCGCGGGCTGGGGCGGCCTCCGCGAAGGTCGACGGATCGCCCGCCAGCAGACTCAGGGTGTACCCGCTGTCGCGACCGCCGACCGAGGTTCCATCCTCCGGGTCGCGAGCGGTCGCGCCGCCGATCTGGCGAAGCTCGACCGCGAGGAACGGCGCACCGGAGCCCGGCCCCGCGAGTTCCAGGATGACGTCGCCCGCATCCTGATCGAAGGTGTCGAGCATGAGGCCGCGGATCCAGGTGGGGCCGCCCTCCTCCGGGTCGTTGTGGATGCTCGCGACGGCGGTGGCCGGCATCTCGGCCACGAAGTCGAGGTAGACCGGCGCCGCATCCCGGATCGGCGCGAAGAGACGTTCGCCTTCGACCGGATCACCGGGATAGGCGAAGCGGACGCTGAGGACGGTGCGGCCGCGCAGGGGCGGGGGCGGACCATCCATGTCCGGCACGTTCAGGAGGACGACGGAGGTGGTCGCTTCGTCGGGGAGGTCGGCCGACCAGTCGATCCAGGCGCGGAACGCGGGCTCGATCGCATCCCCTTCGAAGAAGACGCTGCCGCCGTAGAGGGAGCGGAGCGAGACCAGCTCGAGGAGCATCTCCGTGACGACTCCGAGGCCGCCCTTTCCACCCCGGAGGGCCCAGAAGAGGTCGGTGTTGGTCTCGCCGTCGGCCGTGACGACCGTGCCGTCGGCGGTGACCACGCGGAACCCGCGCACCCAGTCGGCGGTGAAGCCGAATTGCCGAGCGAGCGGGCCGATCCCGCCGCCGAGGCTGTACCCCACGGCGCCGACGCTGGTCGATGAGCCGGTGATCGGCGCGAGCCCGTGCTCGGCCGCAGCGACGATGACCGGCGCCCAGCGGACGCCCGCGCCGATGCGCGCGAGCCGCGTTTCCGGATCGACGGAGAGCTGGTCGATACCGCGGGTCGAGATGATCATCCCTCCGGAGATCGGGGCCTCGGCCCCGTGCCCGGTCGCCTGCACGCGGACCGGGATGCCGGCCTCGCGGGCGAAACGCACCGCTTCGACGACGTCGCCCTCGGTCGCGACGGCGACGACGATGTCCGGATCATGGCGGATCGCCGGGTTGAAACAGGACACCTCAGCGGCGAGCCCCTCCTCGCCGCGGGTGTAGATGGTTCCGGTGACGGCCTCGCGCAAGCGCGCGACAGCGGTCGTATCGAGTTCGATTCCCATGGGGGAAATGTAGGGGAGACGACCGACATACGGGAAGACTCGGGCAGCAGAAGGCCACCGTCAGCCGTGTGACGTAGCATTCCTGCATGACCGCCGTGCTGCCCGTTCCCCGCGCTTCCGGCGCGGACGCGGCACCGGACGCAACGACGGTGTACCGCCCGAGCGAACCACTCGATCTGGCAGGCACGCTCGCCCTCTTGGGCCGCGGACCGTACGACCCCAGCACCGTGTGGGATCTGCGGGGGATGTGGCGCACCTGGCGCACGCCGGCGGGTGCCGCGACGCTCCGCATCCAGCGGCGCACAGCCGACGGCTCGATCGAGGCGGCGGCCTGGGGTCCAGGTGCGGAGTGGGCGATCGCGGGCGTCCCCGACCTGCTGGGGCGCAGCGACGACTGGTCAGACCTCGACGTGAGCGGGCACGCCCTGCTGCGCGACAGCCTCCACCGCAACCCGGGACTGCGCCTTGCGCGCACCGGCCGGATGCTGGAGGCGCTCCTCCCGGCGATCATCGAGCAGCGCGTGACGAGCCTGGAAGCGTACCGTTCCTGGTCGCGCCTCCTGCGGTGGTACGGCGAGCCCGCGCCGGGGCCCGCGCCCGAGGGGATGCGGGTGATCCCCACGCTCGAGCAGTGGCGCGGCATCCCGTCGTGGGAGTGGCACCGGGCCGGGGTGGATCCGCGCCGGGCCCGCGCCATCCAGTCGGTGCTCGCCGTCGCGCCCTCGCTTGCGCGAGCGGTCGAGCGAGCCGAGACCCTTGCGGCCGCCGAGTCGGCGCTGCAGACCATCCCGGGCGTCGGCCTGTGGACCGCGGCGGAGACGCTGCAGCGATCGCACGGCCACCCGGACCTCGTCAGCGTCGGCGACTATCACCTCGCGCATCAGGTGGGTGAAGCGCTGATCGGGCGCCGGGTCGACGACGAGGGGATGCTCGAACTGCTCGAACCGTGGGCGGGTCACCGGCAACGGGTCGTTCGCCTGATCTTCGCGAGCGGATTCCGGTTCCAGCGCCGCGGACCCCGGGTCACGCTTCAGGACCACCGCTGGCACTGAGCGCGGATGCGGCGCGGCGCTAGCCCGTCGCGCCGGAGCGGGCGGCCGCGTGCTCGGAGCGCAGGTCGCGGTCCAACTCCCGGCACAGGGTGCGGTAATGCTCCCTCATGGCGGGGGCGTAGCTGCTGACGTCGGGCAGGGGTTTGTGGTCGTGCGCGGCCACCAGGCGGTCCAGGTAGTAGTCCCAACGTGGTCCGGAGTCGGCCTCGTCGATGATCGACCTCAGCCGGCGGCCGACGGTCACGGTGGTGTGCCCGCTCGCCTCGGTGAGGTGGGCGAACATCCGGTGGGATTCGCCGGCGGCGCCCACATCGGCGTGGAGACGATGGGGTGCCGAGCACTCGAGCACCGAGACGTCCTGCCACTCGGCGCCGTCACGCTCCGCTGTCATGCGCAGCTTGACCGCGCCCGTGGAGCCGGTTCCCTTGTACTCGCCCAGCCAGGCGCCGAGCCGCGGGGAGCGGCTGAAGTAGGTCCACACCTCCTCGATCGGCGCTTTGAACATGCGATCGAACACGAGGTAGACCCCGTCGTCCTTGCGGACCAGTCTTCCTGTCGGCTGCGGCATCATGGTGACCTCCGTCGGCTCAGCCTCTGGTGATCCACACCTTAGCCACGGTCGCCGCGAAACGGCAGGGGGCTGCTTCGAGGGCTCTCAGTCTTCGAGGACGGCCATGGCTGCGTTGTGGCCGCCGAGTCCGCTGACGGCGCCCCCGCGCCGGGCGCCAGAGCCGCACATCAGGATGCGCGGATGCCGCGTGGCGACGCCCCAGCGCTCGGCCGGCGTCCCGAGCGGCTCGTCGTCTTCGGCGAAGGGCCAGGAGAGCGGGCCGTGGAAGATGTTGCCGCCGGGCATGTTGAGGGCCTGCTCGAGGTCGCGCGTGGTCTTCGTCTCGATGCACGGGCGACCGTCGGCGTCGGTGAGCAGCAGGTCTTCGACGGGCTCGGCGAGCACCGAGTTGAGGGAGGCGACCACCGCATCCTGAAGCCGCTGCCTGGTGGCGTCGTTGTTCTCATCGCTCAGCCAGCGATCCGGGGTGTGCAGGCCGAACACGGTGATCGTCTGCACTCCGGTGGCGGCGAGTTCGGGGTCGAGGATGCTCGGATCGGCGAGCGTGTGGCAGTAGATCTCGCAGGGGAGGAGGTCGGGCATCACGCCGCGGGTCATGCCGGAGTACGCCTCCTCCAGCTGGGTGTACGTCTCGTTGATGTGGAAGGTGCCGCCGAAGGCCGCCTTCGGGTCGATGGCCTCGTCGCGGAGACGCGGCAGACGCGAAAGCAGGAGGTTCACCTTCACCTGCGCGCCCTCGGCCCGCGGCCGGGGCGGCTCGGGGGTCTCGCCGAGCAGCGCGTCGAGGACATCGGGCGCCACGTTGGCGAGGACGCGGCTGCCGACGACCCGTCGCTCGTGCCCGTTGCGGAGGTATTCGACCGTGCCGTCGGCGTCGATGCGGGTCACCTCGGCGCCCGTCACGATGCGGGCGCCGGCCTCGCGGGCGACCCGCGCAAGCTCGCCGGTGACGGCGCCCATCCCGCCGACGGGGACATCCCACTCCCCGGTGCCCTGGCCGATCACGTGGTAGAGGAAGCAGCGGTTCTGGTCGAGTCCGGGGTCGGAGAGGCTCGCGAACGTGCCGATCAGGGCATCGGTCGCGACGACGCCGCGCACCAGGTCGTTCTGCAGGCGGGACTCGATGAACTCGCCGATCGGCCGCTCGACGAGCGCACGCCAAGCCTCGTCGTCGCCGACCAGTGCTCTGGCCTCCGACCGGGTCAGGAGGGGCTCGGTCACGGTCGGCCAGAGCGCGCGGGCGAGCCCACCGGTGGTCTCGTACACGGCGTCGAAGGCCGCAGCGTCGTCGTCGGCGCCGATCCGGGCGAAGGAGGCCGCCGTGGCCTGGGCGTCGGTGTTGTCGATCAGCAGGCCCGCGCCGTCGGGATCTCCTGGGACGGGTGTGTAGGAGGAGTAGCGGCGCCGCGCGAGCCGGATGTCGAGCCCGAGGTCCTCGATGATGCGCTGGGGGAGGAGGCTGACGAGATACGAATAGCGCGAGAGGCGGGCCTCGACCCCGTCGAAGGCCTGGGCACTGACCGCGGCGCCGCCGACCTCCTCCAACCGTTCCAGGAGGATGACGGACCTCCCCGCCCGCGCGAGGTAGGCCGCTGCGGTGAGCCCGTTGTGTCCGCCGCCCACGATGACGATGTCGTGCGTCGGGGAGGCGGGCGAAGAGGAGCGGTCGGTCATGGGAACGACTCTAGCCGCGGTGGAGAACAGGCAGTTCTCCACAACTTCAGGTCGCTTCCGAGCCCTTCCAGCACCGGGTAATAGTGTCGTCATCATGGTCGACACAACGGATGGCGCCGAGGCGCGCCCGGCGACGATCGCTCACGAGGCGGTCGAGCTGGTGCAGCGCTGGCTCGCCGAGAGCAGGCACGGCAACGGGGCCGACGCGCCCCCGAGGGATCCCGCCGCGGAACGGCTCGCCGGAGTCCTCAGCGACCCGCACGGGCTGGAGTTCGCCGTGGGGTTCGTCGACGGTGTGGCCCGGCCTCAAGACCTGTTCGTCGCCGGTTACAACCTGCAGCGGGTCGCCAAGCGCATCCCTGCGTTCCTGCCCTGGTACATGCGGCTCGCGATCTGGCTCGGCGGAGTGTTCGGGCCGGTGCTGCCGTGGGTGGTCATCCCCATCGCTCGGCGGGTGCTCCGTCGCATGGTCGGCCATCTCGTCGTGGATGCGACGCCCGAGAAGCTCGGTCACGCGATCGAACGGCTGCGGGCGCCCGACGACCCGGAGGGCCACGGCGCGCGCCTCAATCTCAACCTGCTGGGCGAAGCGGTGCTGGGTGAGAAGGAGGCCGAGCGCAGGCTCGAGGGCACTCGTGCGCTGCTCGCGCGCGACGATGTGGACTACGTGTCGATCAAGGTGTCGTCCATCGCGTCGCAGCTGTCGATGTGGGCGTTCGACGAGACCGTCGAACGCGTGGTCGAACGGCTGACCCCGCTCTACGAACTGGCCGCCGCATCCCCGACGCCCAAGTTCATCAACCTCGACATGGAGGAGTACCGCGACCTCGACCTGACGATGGCGGTGTTCACGAGCATCCTCAGCAAGCCGCAGCTGCTGGGCCTGGAGGCGGGCATCGTGCTGCAGGCCTACCTCCCCGATGCCCTCGATGCGATGCAGACGCTCACGGAGTGGGCGACGCAGCGTCGCGTGGCCGGCGGCGCTCCGGTCAAGGTCCGCGTGGTCAAGGGCGCCAACCTGGCGATGGAGCGGGTGGATGCGACGATCCACGGGTGGCCGCTCGCCACCTACGGCACGAAGCAGTCCACCGACGCGAACTACAAGCGAGTGCTCGACTGGTCGCTGACGCCGGAGCATACGGACGCGGTCAAGATCGGTGTGGCCGGTCACAACCTGTTCGATATCGCCTACGCGTGGCTGCTCGCCTCGCGTCGCGGTGTGACCGACCGGATCGACTTCGAGATGCTGCTCGGCATGGCCACGGCGCAGGCCGACGCCGTCAAGCGCACGGTCGGCGGGCTGCTCCTCTACACGCCGGTGGTCGACCCCCGCGAGTTCGACGTGGCGATCTCGTACCTGATCCGCCGGCTGGAGGAGAACGCCAGTTCGGAGAACTTCATGTCGGCGGTCTTCGAGCTCGCCTCCGACACCGAGCTGTTCGAACGGGAGAAGCAGCGCTTCCTGGCGTCCGTGGCCGAGCTGGAGGCCGACGGCGGGCCGCGCGGAGCGGCGCCCGTGCCCAATCGGCAGCAGGACCGCACTCGGGAATGGGAGGAGGCGTCAGCGCCGTCCTTCACGAGGCCGCCCGCGCCCGAAGCGGCGACCGCCCAGGCGGAGGGGCTCACCAGTGTCGTGCTCGGGCTGACGCGAGGCTCCGGTGGGATGGAGGTGCCGGCCGAGTCGGGCACCTTCAGTAACGCTCCCGACACCGATCCGTCGCGCGCTGCGAACCGCGCCTGGGGACGGCGCATCCTGTCGCGCTCCGCGGATTCGGCGATCGGCATGGACGCCATCACGGCCGCCGTCGTGGACGACCCGGCGCGGCTCGACGCGATCATGGAGGGCGTTGCGAACGCCGGTGGCGAGTGGGGACGCCGCAGCGGGCACGATCGAGCGATCCTGCTCGATCGGGCCGGGCACGCGCTGGAAGCCAACCGCGACCGCCTGATCGAGGTGATGGCGGCCGAGACCGGCAAGACCATCGCCGAGGCGGACCCGGAAGTGAGCGAGGCGGTCGACTTCGCCCACTACTACGCGACCCGCGCGCGCGAACTCGATGCGGTCCAGGGCGCACGGTTCATCCCGGCCGCCCTCACCGTGGTCGCGCCGCCGTGGAACTTTCCCGTCGCGATTCCGGCGGGATCTGTGCTCGCGGCGCTCGCCGCAGGCAGTGGCGTCATCATCAAGCCGGCACCCCAGGCTCGTCGCTCGGCGGCGGTGATGGCGGAGGCGCTGTGGGAGGCGGGCATTCCGCGCCAGCTCCTCGCCCTGGTCGACGTGGCCGAGAACGAGCTCGGCCGGCAGCTGATCTCCGGTCCGCGCGTCGACCGCGTGATCCTCACGGGGTCGTACGACACGGCCAAGCTGTTCCGCTCGTGGCGTCCAGACCTCCCGCTGCTCGCGGAGACGAGCGGGAAGAACGCGATCATCGTCACCCCGAGCGCCGACTACGACCTCGCCGTTTCGGACATCGTGAAGAGCGCCTTTGGGCACGCCGGCCAGAAGTGCTCCGCCGCGAGCCTGGTCATCCTGGTCGGATCGGCGGCTACCTCCGAGCGGTTCCGCAATCAGCTCGTGGATGCGGTGACCAGCCTGCGCGTCGGCTACCCGCAGGACCCGGTCGCGCAGATGGGACCCCTCATCGAGCCTGCCTCGGGCAAGCTGCTGCACGCGCTGACCACCCTCGGAGCGGGCGAGGAGTGGCTGGTCGAACCCCGACGGCTCGACGGGTCCGGTCGCCTGTGGTCTCCGGGCGTTCGCACGGGCGTCCAGCCCGGCTCGTACTTCCACCTCACCGAGTTCTTCGGGCCGGTGCTGGGCATCATGGCGGCGCGCGACCTCGAGGAGGCCATCCGGTTCCAGAACGCGGTCGAGTACGGACTCACCGCCGGCCTGCACTCGCTTGACTCCGACGAGCTCGCCCTGTGGCTCGACACGGTCGAGGCCGGAAACCTCTACGTCAACCGGGGCATCACCGGCGCGATCGTCCGACGGCAGCCGTTCGGCGGGTGGAAGCGATCGTCGGTCGGCGCCGGGGCTAAAGCCGGCGGCCCGAACTACCTCCTGGGTCTCGGTACCTGGGTGCCGGAGGCGGGCCACTCGAGTTCCAGCCTGCACCTGCGTGGACTCGAGCCACGCGTCACTCAGCTCATCGAGTCCGGGCAGTCGTCGATGGACTACCCGTCGTTCGACCTGGTGCGACGGTCCGCGCTAAGCGACGCGATCGCGGTGGCCACCGAATACCACCGCGTCACCGACGTCTCCGCCCTCGGCGTCGAGCGGAACCTCTTCCGCTACCGGCCGGTGCCCGTGGCCATCCGGCTCTCCGAGGGCAGCTCGCTGCCCGAACTGCTGCGGGTGATGGCGGCCGCCACGGTCGCACGTGCGCCGTTCACGGTCAGCACGCCCGCGAGGCTGCCGAAGGGGATGCTGGCGCTGCTCCGCGAGCGAGAAGTGGACGTGGTGGTCGAGAGCGACGCGCACTGGCTGTCACGTGTGCGGTCGCGCCGGATCATGGCCCACCGCATCCGGCTCATCGGCGGCGACCCCGCGGCGCTCGCCGTTGCGCTGGGCGGGAGTCCGGACATTGCCGTCTACAGCGGACCGGTCACACCGTCCGGGCGCATCGAGGTCCTCACCTTCCTGCATGAGCAGGCCATCTCGATCACCAACCACCGCTTCGGAAACCCCACGCACCTCTCCGACGAGGTGCTGTGAGAAGTGATCGCTCGCGTACTGTGGCAGCTATGACGACATCCATCCCATCCCTTCCCCTCGACGGCGGCGGCAGCATCCCCCAGCTGGGCCTGGGGACGTGGCCGCTCGACGACGCAGAGGTGCGGAAGGCCGTCGTCGCCGCAGCGGAGATCGGCTACAGGCACGTGGACACGGCGGTCAAATACGCCAACGAGATCGGCGTGGGTCGCGGCCTCGCCGACAGTGGCGTGCCCCGCGACGAGTGGTTCGTGACGACCAAGCTCGACGGCGCCTACCAGGGCGATGACCGGGCGGTGGGCGGGCTCGACGACAGCCTCCAACGGCTCGGGCTCGACTACGTCGACCTGCTCCTCATCCACTGGCCGCTCCCGCAGCGCGATGAGTACGTTTCGACCTGGGAGACGTTCATCCGTCTGCGCGACGCAGGCAAGGCGCGCGCGATCGGTGTCTCCAACTTCAAGCCGGCCCACATCGACCGGATCATCGCCGAGACCGGGGTCGCCCCGGCCGTCAACCAGATCCAGCTGAGCCCCGCCATCCCGCGCCGTGAGCAGCGCGCCTACGACAGCGATCACGGCATCGTCACCGAGTCGTGGAGCCCGATCGGGGGGACGGGCGACCTATTGGCCGAACCCGTGCTCGCGCGGCTCGCCGACAAGCACGGCCGAACGCCCGGGCAGATCGTCCTCCGCTGGCACGTGCAGAACGGGCTCGTCGCCATCCCGAAGTCGCGGAACCCCGAGCGCATGGCCGAGAACCTCGCGGTGTTCGATTTCGAGCTGGACGCCGACGACCTCGCCGCACTGGACACGCTGGACGAGGGGCCGGACGCCGGCGTCGATTCCGACCGCACCGGACACTGAGTCCGGCGCAGGTCGCCAGCGACTGCCGCCTCAGTCCGCCAAGCGACTGCCGCCTCAGTCGCGTCGCAGCGGCAGCGTGACGGTCGCCGTCAGCCCCGACGGTGACGCGTTCGCCAAGACCACACGGCCGTCCGCGGCGTCCGCCAAGGCGCCCACGATGGCGAGCCCGAGCCCACCACCCGACTGCCCGGTGCGGGCGCCGTCGGCGCGCGTGAAGCGGTCCAGCGCCACCGGGATGAACTCCTCCGGCATGCCCGGACCCGAATCGCAGACCGTGAGCACCACGGCTTCGCCGCCGTCCTCGTCAGTCGACAGCTCCAGCGTCGCCGTCACCGTCGCATCCGGGTGCTCGCCGCCTGACGAGCGGATGGCCGTGATGGCGTTCCCGAGGAGGTTGTCGAGGATCCGACCGAAATCCGTCGGCGACAAGGCCACACGCGCTCGCGGGTCCGGCCGTCGTCGCGGGTCATACTCGAAGTCGACCGAGATCCCGGCCGCCTCGTCGTCGCTGCTCACCAGCAACCGAGCCCGATCGATCGCGTCGGTCAGCTCGTCCACCAGCGTGCGCCAATCGATGCGGCCGCTCGACGGCCCCGCCTCGATCCGCGACAGCTCCAACAGGTTGTTGGCGAGCTGGGCCAGCCGGATCGCCGTCGCGTGCGACGAGCGGACGTCGGCCAGCAGCGCGTCCGGATCCCCGGCATCCAGCTCGGCCAGTTCCAGCTGCCCGCGCAGCACCGCAAGAGGGGTGCGCAGTTCGTGGCTCGCATCCGACACCATCTGCCGCTCGCGATCCGCCGACGCGCGCAGCCGCAGGATCAGGTCGTTCAGGGTCGTCGCCAGCTCGGAGAGCTCGTCCTGAGCGGGGCCGACCGGCAGCAGCCCGGCCTCCTCCGGGGTCGAGCCGGCGATCCGGTCCGCCTGCTCCCGCATCCTGCTCACCGGCCGTAGCGCGGTGCGCGCGAGCAGCCACGACGCCGCCCCGAAGGCGAAGATCAGGATGCCCGCGCCGGCCAGCAGCGCGGCCGTCAGCCGGTCGAGGATCAGCGCCGTCGTCTCATCGTTGCGAGCCGCGACCACATGCATGACGCCGTCGGACGTGGTGACGCTGCGGCTGAGGACGAGGTAGTGGTCGTCACCGACCTGCACCTCGCGGGGGTCCTTCCCCTGGTTGATCAACCGCGCGAGGCGGTTCTCGAGTGCTTCCGGCATCGTCGACGCGAGCACGGAGCCCTGCGCATCCACGATCGCCAGCTCCTGGCCGCCACCGGGCAGATCGAACGGACCGGCCGGCTTCGACGGGAGCGACTGCGCAGGCGCGACCACGTCGTTGTTCAGCAGCGTAACCGTGGCGTTGTGGAGGATCGAGGACACCCCGATGCGGATGACGACGACGGCGACCAGTGCGAACAACGCGGCGACGACGAGACTGCCGATCGTGATCCGCGCCGTGATCGACAGGCGCCGCACCCAGTTCACGGCGTCGAAGCGGTGTTGTGTGTGGTCGGTGCGGGCTCGGCCGAGCCGGCTGCCCGGCTACGGTCGACCGCATTGCGGGCGTCCAGCCGGTAGCCCCGGCCGCGTTCCGTGACGATGGAGAGCCCGGCACCCGCCGCATCCAGTTTCTTCCGCAGGTACGACACGTACTGGTCGATGACGTTCGTCCCGATGTTCTCGGTGGTGCCCCACACGGATTCGAGGATGTCGGACCTCGACAGCGTCTTGTCCGGGTTGGTGGCGAACAGGCGCAGGAGCGTGAACTCGCGCCGGCTCAGCGGCATCTCGTGGCCGGCGACGAGCGCCTGGTGCTCGTGCGAGTCGATGGTGAGCCGGCCCACGCTCACCTGCGGGCGCATGCCGGTCGGCTCCCGCCGGAGCAGGGCGCGGACGCGGGCGGCGAGCTCGGCGAACGCGAACGGCTTGGTGAGGTAGTCGTCGGCTCCGGAGTCGAGGCCGTGCACGCGGTCCTCGATGGCGTCGCGCGCGGTGAGCAGCAGGATGGGCATCGGGTTCGCCGCCTCCCGGATGTGACGGCACAGCTCGAAGCCGCTCATCCCGGGCAGCATGACGTCGATCGCGGCGGCCGAGAAGGCGTCGCCGCGGAGCGCGATCAGCGCATCCACGCCGTTCGTGACGAGGGTGACGTCGTAGCCTTCGGCGGCGAGGCCCCGCTGGACGAGGCCTCCCATGTCCGGATCGTCTTCCACAACGAGCAGCTTCATGCGCCCATCGTGCCACTGTTGGCCGTGCCGCCGCTCCCACCGGCCTGCCGCGGGCGCCGCGCGGGCTGAAGGTTCTCGAAGGAGGACGCTCAGTCTTCCTCGACGACCGACTTCAGTTCCTGGAGCACCATGGCCCAGTTGGCGCTCATCCTCTCGGCGTCTGCGTCGTCCGCGCAGCCGTCCTGCGTGATGGTGACTCGGGTGCCTTCGCCGTCGTCGGCGAGCAGGTACGACACCGTCTGGTAGCTCTCCGGCACGTCCGGTTTGCCGCTCAGCGGGCTGTAGTAGCTGGTGACGAGGCGGTCGCCCGGCACGATGTCGAGGATCGTGCCCTTGTCCTCGTACGGCCGGCCTTCCCACTCGCCGCGGTAGACGATGGGGCTGCCCTGCTGCCAGTCGGTCGAGACCCGGCTGCCGAACAGGAAGCGCGCGATGGTGTCGGGGTCGGTGAGCGCCGCCCAGAGGCGCTCGCGTGAGGCGTCGACGTGGATGTCGGTTCGTGCTGTCGTGCTCATGGGGCCAGTGTCGCCCGGTCCGCCGTCGCGCGTCTTGAAGTTTCGCGACGCACCGGTGGCCGCGTCGTCAGGCGTGACCGCGGTTGATCAGCCGCGAGAGCACGATCGCGCTGCGGGTGTGGTCCACGTTGGGCGCGAGGCGCACCTTCTCGAGGGCGGCCTCCAGGCTCGGGATGTCGCGGGAGCGGATGTGGACGATGGCATCGGCGCTGCCCGTCACGGTTCCGGCGTCGACGACCTCGGGGACGGCGGAGAGGATGCGCAGCAACTCCTCGGGAGAGACCGTGCCGCGGCAGAACAGTTCGACGTACGCCTCTGTGCTCATCCCGTCGATGGCCGGGTCGACCTGGATGGTGAACCCACGGATCACGCCGTCGGCCACCAGCCGGTCTACACGCCGCTTCACGGCGGAGGCGGACAGCCCGACGACCGAGCCGATGTCACCGTAGCCCGCCCGCGCGTTCTGACGAAGGAGGTCGAGGATGCTGCGATCGAGGTTGTCCACATGCCGAGCTTATGGTGAATCGTTGCGTAGGGGTGAGGGAAGTGGCCGTATTGTGCGCCGCGCGCACGATCTGACACACCACTGTGCGCCATAGCGAGACCAAAGCGGGCGTTCACCCGGGACTCGGACGGTGGGACCATGGGCGCCATGAGCGAAACCGACACCGCCCCGTCGCGACGCGAGGACGACTCCAGTCACGGCTTCTTCGGGCAGCCGCGGGCCCTCTCCAACATCTTCGGCGTGGAGATGTGGGAGCGGTTCTCCTTCTACGGAATGCAGGGCATCCTGCTCATCTACCTGTACTACTCGGCGGAGCAGGGCGGCCTGGGGATCGACCAGCCGACGGCGGCCGGGGTCGTCGGCGCGTACGGCGGCGCCGTCTACCTCTCCACCATCCTGGGGGCGTGGCTCGCCGACCGGCTGTTCGGCTCGGAGCGGGTGCTGTTCTGGAGCGCGGTCGTCATCATGGCCGGGCACATCTCGCTCGCGCTGATCCCCGGTGTGGGCGGCGTGCTGGTCGGCCTGCTGTTCGTCGCCCTCGGCAGCGGCGGGCTCAAGGCGAACGCGACCCGGATCGTCGGCACGCTGTATTCGGAGAAGGACCCGCGGCGCGACGCCGGCTTCTCGCTGTTCTACCTCGGCATCAACCTCGGCGCCTTCTTCGGCCCGTTGCTCACGGGGCTGCTGCAGACGACACTGGGGTTCCACTGGGGCTTCGCGCTTGCGGCGGTCGGGATGGCGATCGGGCTCATCCAGTACTCCTTCGGTCGCAAGCGGCTTCCGGAGGAGGCGCGTCACGTGCCGCATCCCCTCGAGCGCTCTCGGTTCGGGCTTGTGATCGGCGTCGCCGTCGCCGGGGTGATCGTGATCGTCGTCCTGGTGCTCACCCACGTCATCAACGCGTTCAATCTCGCGCTGTGGGTCATCGGCGTCACGATCGTCGCCGCCATCGCCTACTTCGTGGTGATCATGTCGTCGCGTCTGCTGAGCGCGGAGGAGCGGAGTCGCCTGGTCGCGTTCATCCCGCTGTTCATCACCAACGCCGCCTTCTGGTCGCTGTACCAGCAGCAGTTCACCGTCGTCACGATCTACTCAGACGAGCGTTTGAACCGGAACATCTTCGGCTGGGAGTTCCCGGTCTCGTGGGTGCAGTCCATCAATCCGATCTTCATCATCGTCTTGTCGGGCGTCTTCGCCGCCATCTGGACGAAATGGGGCGAGAAGCAGCCGTCGACGCCGATCAAGTTCGCGGCGGGGACGGTGCTCATGGGGCTCGCCTTCTTCCTGTTCCTGATCTGGGCGGGCGGCGGGCCGAACAGCACTCCTCTGCTGGGTGTGGTGGCCATCCTGTTCGTCTTCACCGTGGCCGAGCTGCTGATCTCGCCGGTGGGGCTGTCGGTGACGACGAAGCTCGCACCGCGGGCGTTCCGGGCGCAGATGGTGGCGCTCTACTTCCTGTCGGTGGCGCTCGGCACCGCGATGGCCGGCCAGTTGGCGAAGCTGTACAAGCCGGCGACCGAGGGGATCTACTTCAGCATCATCGGCGGTGTCGCGATCGTGATCGGCGTGCTGCTGGCGTTGGTGAGCCCGTGGGTGCTGCGGATGATGCGCGGGGTGCGCTGAGGTTCGTCCGCACTGCGATACTGGGCCGATGGCAGAGATTCTCGCGGTGTGCCGGGTGGAGCAGCTCCTGCACGATTCGGGCGCGATCGGTGTGACCGCCATCGACAAGCGGCCCGTGGAGAAGCCCCTGCGGGTGCGTCCCCTCGGGTTGCACGGCGACGTGCAAGCGGACCGGAAGCACCATGGCGGCGCCTCGAAGGCGCTCTACGCCTATGCAGACGAGGATGCGGACTTCTGGGCGCAGGAGCTCGGGCGACCCATCCCCGCCGGCCTCTTCGGCGAGAATCTGCGGACCGCCGGCCTCGACGTGAACGGCGCCGAGATCGGCGAGCGGTGGGCGATCGGCGACGAGCTCGTCGTCGAGGTGACCTGCCCGAGGGAGCCGTGCGCGGTCTTCCAGCGCAGGATGCGCGAGCCGCACTGGGTCAAGCGCTTCACCCGGGAGGGGCGCCCTGGCGCCTATCTGTCGGTGGTGAAGTCGGGCAAGGTGGGCGCAGGCGACGAGGTCCGGGTGCTCTCGCGTCCGGGGCATGGGGTTACGGTCGCATCCTGGTTCTCGGGCGCTGACGCGGGGCAGGCCGACGCGCTGGAGGCGGCCGAAGGCGAGGGGATGCTCACGCTCGTCCACGAGATGCGGGAGGCGATCGCGAAACTGCGATCCCGTCATTTACTTGTTCTTGACAAGTGAACTTGCAAAGAGCAAGCTAAGTCCCAACGGACCACCGATTGGGAGGAACATCATGGCCACCAACATCTTCGTCAATCTTCCGACGAACGACCTCGACCGCTCGAAGGCCTTCTACGAGGCACTCGGGTACACCATCAATCCCATGTTCACCGATGAGAACGCCGCCTGCGTCGTCCTGAGCGACACCATCTACTTCATGGTGCTCACGCGGGAGTACCTCGGCACCTTCACCGACAAGCAGATCATCGACCCGGCGACGCAGGCCGGCGCCACCATCGCCCTCGGCGCGACCTCGCGTGAGGAGGTCGACGCGATCGTCGCCAACGGCCTGGAGGCCGGAGGATCCGAGCCCCGCCCGGCTCAGGACCTCGGCTTCATGTACTCGCGCGACCTGGAGGACCCGGACGGCAACAACCTGTCCTACGTCTACATGGTGCCGCAGGCGGCCGAGAAGGGCCCGGAGGCCTACCTGGCCGAGCAGGGCGCCGGAGCCCAGGCACAGGCCTGACCCGGCATCCCGCATGGCCACACGGTCACCGCGCGGCTTCGGCCAGTCCGGAGGGGTCGCGCGTGCGGTGGAGCGGGTCGGGGAACGGTGGGCGCTGCTCATCGTCCGCGACCTGCTCGCCGGCGCGCGCCGCTACAGCGACCTGAAGGCGGGGCTTCCGCGCATCCCGACGAACATCCTCAGCGACCGCCTGAAGGAACTGCAGCAGGCGGGCATCATCCGGCGGGTGCCGGTCGTCCGCGGCGGCTACGAGCTGACGCCGCTCGGGCGGGGGCTCGAGCCGGTGGTGCTCGCACTGGAGCGGTGGGGGTGGGCCGTGCCGGCGGAGCCGGGTGCGGACGACGTGTTCACGGCGGACGCGCTGGCGGTGACGCTTCGTGCGGCCTTTCGGCCGGAGGATGCCGTCGGTCTGCCGGCGACCGAGTACGTCCTCCACGTGGACACCGCCTCCGTGAGTGCGGTCGTGGACGGGCACGCGCTCGATGTCATGGACGTCGGCCCGGACGCCCTGCCGCAGCCGCAGCGGCGGCTGACGGTGGGCGCGCCGGACGATGTGCTCGAGTTCCGGGTCGCGCTCGCCGATCTGGAGGTGCTGCTCGGAGACGGCACTCCGACGGTGGAGGTGCTGGCGGGGCGGAAGGACTTCGTCGAACGTTTCCGGCGGACCTTCCGGTTCGACCCGATCCCTGGGGAGGATGCGACCACGCAGTCGTCGGCGGCGTGAGGCAGCGCGCCGCATCGGCCCGAGTTATGAGCGCACAGCTATTCAGCAGTACGATCGCGCAATGGAACTGCGCCAGCTCGAGCACTTCGTCACCGTCGCCGAGGAGAGGCACTTCACCCGTGCCGCCGAACTGCTGCGCATCTCGCAGTCCGGTCTCTCGGCATCCATCCGTTCGCTCGAGCAGGAACTGGGTACGTCGCTGTTCATCCGCAGCACACGCCGGGTCGAACTGACGGCCGCCGGCCAGGCGCTGCTCGCCGACTCGGTGAGGACGCTCGCCAGCGCCGCAGCGGCACGGGATGCGGTGGCCGCGGTCCGTGGGCTACTACGCGGGCGACTGACGATCGGCGCCGAGCCGTGCCTGGGGTCGGTCGACCTGCCGGCCGAACTCGCCGCGTTCCGGACCGAGAACCCGGGTGTCGAGGTGCGCCTGCGCTACTCCGGCTCCGAGGAGCTGGTGGATGACGTGGCGGGCGGCCGCACCGACATCGCGCTGGTCGTCGACACGGGTCACACGCCGTCGGGCGTCCACCTGCGCCCGCTGAGCACGCAGGAGATGCTGGTGCTCTGCCATCCCGGCCACCGCTTCGCGGCCGAGCAGAGCATCCCACTGGAGAGCCTCCGTGGCGAGCCGCTCGTCGGCTTCCAGGAGGGATGGGGCGCCCAGGCGCTCACGCGGCGCGCCTTCGCCGCGGCCGGGTTCGACTATCGCGCGGCGATGGAGGTCAACGACGTGCATCCCCTGCTCGATCTCGTCGGCTACAACCTGGGCGTGGCCGTGGTGCCGGCGAGCTTCGCCCTCAAACGCCCGGACGCCCTGCGGGCGGTCGGCCTGCAGGGCGCCCCGGCGTGGCGGGTGGCCGTCGCGGTCGCCGAGCAGCCGAGTCCGGCGGCTGCCGCCTTCCTTACTCAACTCGACCCGGTGACCGCGACGGTGTGACGCGGGTCAGGCCGCGTTCAGCCGGCTGAGCTCCTCCGCCGTCAACTCGACGTCGACCGCGGTCACCGAGTCGCGGATGGTCTCCGGACGCGACGAGCCGGGGATGGGGATGACGTGCGGGCTCTGCGCCAGGTGCCAGGCCAGCGCGACGACCTGCGGGCTGATCCCACGGGCGTCGGCGACATCCTTGAACGGCTCGAACCTGCTGCCCAGGTCGCTGGCGGAGCTGATCCCGCCGAGCGGGCTCCAGGGCAGGAAGGCGATACCCAGCTCGTCCGCCAGGCGGAGCTCCGGTTCGCTCGACCGGAAGGCCGGCGAGAACTGGTTCTGTACGGACACCAGGCGGCCGGACAGGATCTCCTGCGCCTCCCGGATCTGCTGTGGGTTCGCGTTGGAGATACCCGCCATGCGGATGATGCCCTCATCGAGCAGGTCACGCACCGCGCCAACCGACTCGGCGTAGGGCACCTCGGGGTCGGGCCGGTGGAACTGGTAGAGGCCGATCGCGTCGCCGCCGAGGCGTCGCAGCGATTCCTTCGCGGCCTCCTTGAGGTACTCGGGCCGGCCGTTCAGCGTCCACGAACCGTCGCCGGGGCGGAGGTGGCCGCCCTTCGTGGCGACGAGCACCGAGGAGGAGTCTCCGCCCCACGAGCGCAGCGCCTCGGCGATGAGCTCCTCGTTGTGGCCGACCTCGTCGGCCTCGAGATGGTACGCGTCCGCGGTGTCGATGAACGTGATGCCCTCGTCGAGCGCCGCGTGGATCGTCGTGATCGAGCGCTCCCGATCGGGGCGCCCTTCGATCGACATGGGCATCCCACCGAGGCCGATGGCCGAGACCTGAACGTCGCCGATAGTGCGTGTCTTCACCTGTTCTCCTTCGTTTCCGTCACGCCCGGGGTCACCAGGCGTAGTGCTCAGGGGCCGTCTTGTGGCCCGGGAAGATCTCGTCGAGCCGCGCGAGCGCCGCATCGTCGAGGTGGATGTCGAGTGCGCGCAGGCCGCCGTCGAGCTGCTCCTGGGTGCGCGGGCCGATGATCGGTCCGGTGACGCCCGGGCGGGTGAGCAGCCACGCGAGCGCGAGGTCGCCGGGCTCGTGGCCGAGCTCCTCCGCAAACGCCTCGTACGCCTCGATCGCCTCGCGGTTCTTCTCCAGCGTCTCCGCCGCACGGCCCTCGAGGCGGCGCTTGCCCTCGTTCTGCTTGCGCACGACCCCGCCGAGCAGGCCGCCCTGCAGGGGAGACCAGGCGATCACGCCGACGCCGTTCGCCTGTGCCGCGGGGAGCACCTCCAGCTCCACATGGCGCGTCAGGAGGTTGTAGATCGACTGCTCGCTGACGAGCCCGAGCAGGTTGCGCTTGCGCGCCTCGGCCTGCGCCGTCGCGATGTGCCATCCGGCGAAGTTGCTCGATCCTGCATACAGGATCTTGCCCTGCGCGATGGCCGTCTCGATGCCCTGCCAGATCTCGTCCCAGGGCGTGTTCCGGTCGACGTGGTGGAACTGGTAGATGTCGATGTAGTCGGTCTGCAGCCGCTTCAGGCTGGCGTCGAGGGCGCGGCGGATGTTCAGCGCCGAAAGCCGGCTCTCGTTCGGCCAATCGCCCATGTCGCCGTACAGCTTGGTGGCGAGGACGGTGCGCTCGCGACGGCCGTCGCCCTGGGTGAACCAGTTGCCGACGATCGTCTCGGTGGCGCCCCGGCCCTTGTGCTGGCCGTAGACGTTGGCGGTGTCGAAGTAGTTGATGCCCGCGTCGTGCGCGGCGTCCATGATGTGGTGGGAATCCTCTTCGGTGGTCTGCGGACCGAAGTTCATCGTGCCGAGGACGAGGCGCGAGACCTTCAGGCCGGACCGGCCCAGGTGTGTGTACTCCATGCTCGCCACTCTCCGCCGAACGCGTCCACATGTCCAACAGGTGATGTGGATGGGATTGCGCGCCCTGGATGATGAATCGCGTCAGTCCCCGTCAGGCACGTCAGCCGACGACGAAGCGGCCGGCCTCGCGGACGACCGCCTCGGCGACGGCGGTGTCCGGGCCGCCCATGAAACCGTGGGATGCACCGGGCACGACCCGCAGGGTGGCGCGGACGCCGGCGTGCGCGCACCGCTCGACGAGGTGCCGGGCATCGGGCAGCAGCGAATCCTCCGACCCGACGGCGGCGAACACGGGTGGTAGCCGGCCGACGTCGGCGGCGAGATCCGGCGCGTCCGCGAGCCGCGCGACGCCGGCCCAACGAGTGAACGCCCACTCCGACAGTTCGCGACCGGGGCCTCCGGGGGCCGAGTCGTCGTAGCGCGACAGGCTCAGGTCGACGTTGGGATTGGTGAGGACCAAGCCGTCGACCCGCGCGCGGCGTGCGGCCGCGAGAGCGACCGCGCCTCCGGCGGAGTCGCCCCAGAGCACGACCCGCTCGCCGCCCGCGGCACGCGTGGCGTTGACGCCGGCGACCGCATCGGCGGCGGAATCGGCGAGGAGGAACTCCGAAGCGAGCCGGTAGTCGACCGAGAGCACGAGGACGCCCAATGTGCCCGCGATGCGCCGGGCGTACGCATCCTGCAGTTCGAGGTCGCCGAGCACGCCGTAGCCGCCGTGCAGGAAAACGATGGCGGTTTCGCGATGCACGGCGCGTGCCGGCCGGTAGTACCGGGCCGGGACGCCGCCGACGGTGTCGTCGGACACCGTCCCTTCGAACGGCAGCCGGGGCCGGGCCCGCGCCCGCTCGGCGGCTTCCGCGCGGAGCCGTGCGAGGTCTGGATCAGCCACGGGGACTAGCATCCCACCATGCGAGAGCTGATCGACAGCGTCCACCGCCTCGACGGGGCGCGCGGAGCGAATGCGTACCTGATCGAGGCCGACGATCGTTCCATCGTCATCGATACGGGGGTCCCGTCCGGCGCCAAGCGGCTCGTCGCCGAACTCGAGGCAGCGCGCATCCCCGCCATCACGGACGTCGTGCTCACCCACTACGACCCGGATCACGTCGGTGCGGCGGCCGCTGTGCAGCGGGCGACCGGCGCCACGGTGTGGCTCGGTGCAATGGATGCGCGCATCCTGAGCGGTGAGGTCGCGCCGCCGACGCGCACGCGACGCATGATGCGCCGGTTCAATCGACCCGGCCGCGCCGATCTGCCGGAGGTAACGGAGTTGCCCGACGACGCGGAATTCGAGGTCGCCCCCGGAGTCGTCACGATCCCGGCGCCCGGGCACACGCCGGGTCATCACGTCGTGCGCTGGCGCGGCGTCGCGTTCATCGGCGACGCCGGGCTGGTGTCCAAGGGTCGCCTGATCCACTTGCCGGCCATGCTGATCTCAGACAAGGGCCAGGCCGACGCGACGCTCGCGGCGATCACCGCGATGCGGCCGCGGCTGGTCCTGCCCGGTCACGGTCGCGCCGGTCGGCTCGACTGATCGGGGTGAGCCGGCCTGGCGTCAGCCGCGGAGCGCGGCCTCGAGCTCCGGGTCGGTCGGCTCGACGAGGTGGCGGCCGTCCGGGAAGACGATGACCGGGATGTTCGTGCGGCCGCTGATCTGCTGAGCGCGGTCCGCCTCCTCCGGGCGGGCGACGAGGTCGACGTACTCATAGTCGGCGCCGAGGCGGTCGAGGAGGGACTTGGAGCGGATGCAGTCGCGGCACCAGTCGGCGCCGAAGACGGTCACGCGGTCGAAGGATGCGGTCGGGGAAGTCATTGCTTCAGGCTAAGCGGTGTCTCCTGGGAGACCGGTGGTGCCGTCGACGATCAGATCGGCGCGCGAGCGGGACGCCTCGATGATGACCGCGTTGGCCCCATCCACGTCGCGCGCCCAGGCCGTTGCCGCCTCGACCGTGCGGCCGTGGCGGGTGTGCCGGTCGACGAGGCGCCGCATTCGCTCGTCATCCGGTGTCGCGACGAACCAGCTTTCGGCCAGCAGAGCCGGGATGCGCGACCACGGATCCTGGTCAACCAGCAGGTAGTTGCCTTCCGCGACGACCAGCCGCGTGCCGGGCGGAATCGGGATGGATCCCGCGACCGGCTCGTCGACGTTTCGTTCGAAGGCGGGGGCGTAGACCGGGTTGCCCGTCTCGGCGAGCACGCGCTCGAGCAGCGCGGCGAAGCCCCATCCGTCGAAGGTGTCGATCGCGCCCTTGCGGTCGTGCCGGCCGAGCGCGTCGAGGGTGGCGTTCGCCAGGTGGAACCCGTCCATCGGCAGGTGCACTGCGGTGCCCGCCCCGGCGAGCTCGTTCGCGCGACGCGCGACGGCACGGGCCAGTGTCGTCTTGCCCGAGCCGGGGCTGCCGGCGACGCCGACGATGTCCCGGCCGCCCTCAGAGGCGAGGTCGAGCGCCCGGTTTGCCAAGGCGGTCAGGTCGAAAGCGGAGGACGAGGACGCAGCGGAAGTCACGCGTCCCATTCTGTCGCGACCAGCGTGTCCCGCGATCAGCGCCCGAACCCGCTGATCGCCTCCGCCATGCGTTCCGCAGACCGAAGGCCGCCGTGTCCCTCGTCCTCCACCACAATCAGCCGGCTGGCGGGCCACTGCCGGTGCAGCAGCCACGGCGTGATGACCGGCCCGCTGACGTCGTGCCGGCCGTGCACGAGAACAGCAGGGATGTGGGCCAGCTCGTCCACCCGGTTCAGGATGGCGCGGTCGCCGGGCAGGAACGCGTCGTTGGCCCAGAAGTGCGTCACGAGGGTCGCAATGACCAGCCGCTGCACCGGATCCTCGTGCAACGGCCCCGGTGTGTAGTTCGGGTCGAGGGACACGTGGGTCGATTCCCAGGCGTCCCAGGCGTCGGCGGCGGCGCTGCGCTCCTCGGGTGTGCCGTTCGCGAGGATGCGCGCGTACGCCTCGACCACGCGCTCGCCGGGGCGGCGATGCGAGTCGCGCTCCAGCGCCTCCCACGCCTCCGGGAAGATCCGTCCGACGGTCTCGCTGATCCAGTCGACCTCATCCCGTCCCGTCGTCGTCACGGCGCCGAGGACGATGCCGCGGACACGGTCGGGATGCGCGAGCGCGTACGCCAGGGCCAGCGTCGACCCCCACGAGCCTCCGGTCACCAGCCAGCGGTCGATGCCGAGGTGCTCCCGCACGAGCTCGGTGTCGGCGATCAGTCCCTGCGTGGTGTTGCGCGGCAGGCGATCGAGCGCATCCACCACCAGCGGGGTGCTCCGCCCGCAGCCGCGCTGGTCGATGCCGACGATCAGGAACACGTCGGGGTCGTAGCGCTTGCGATAGTTGCCGGAGCCGAGTCCCGAACCCGGGCCGCCGTGCAACCAGAGAGCGGGGATGCCGTGCGGGTTGCCGCTCGTCTCCCAGTAGATGCGGTCGCCGTCCGGGTTCTCCACCCAGCCGGACGCGAGGAGATCGGTCACAGGGAACATCCCGGTACCGTACCGCGGGCTCAGGAGGTGCGGGTGGCCGTGACCTCGTTCTCTTCGAGCTCTTCGCGGACGACCTCGCGCGGGGCGAGGACGACGCGGGGACGCATCCCGGCGAACCGCACGCGCAGACCGCGGTACTTGATCAGGTAGAAGACGCCGACCAGCGCTGCGGCGAATCCGCTCGCGGCACCGACGCCCAGCGCCCAGCGGGGCCCGAAGGTGTCGGCGACCCAGCCGACGATCGGTGCACCGATCGGCGTGCCGCCCATGAAGATCGCCATGTAGATCGCCATCACGCGGCCGCGGAGCATCGGATCGGTCGTCATCTGCACGGTGCCGTTCGCCGTGGTCATCAGGGTCTGCGAGGAGACGCCGATCACGATCAGGGCAAGCGCGAACAGCCAGTAGGTCGGCATGACCGCGGCCAGGGCGCAGCCGAAGCCGAAGAACGCGGCTCCCGCGAAAAGCAGAGAGACCCGGGGCCGATCGCGTCGGGCCGACAGCAGGGCACCGACCACCGACCCGATCGCCATGATCGAGGAGAGGATGCCGTACTCGCCCGCGCCCTGGTGGAACACACTGACCGACATGGTCGAGATGAAGATCGGGAAGTTGAGGCCGAAGGTGCCGATGAGGAACACCATGACCAGGATGACGAGGATGTCCGGGCGCCGTCGCACGTAGCGGAAGCCTTCGACCAGACCGCCGCGGGAACGCTTCGCCCGCTCCCTCCGGTACAGCTGATCACTGCGCAGCATCGCCAGCGAGGCCAGCACCGCCCCGAAGGTGGCCGCATTGATGAGGAACACCCATCCGGCGCCGACCGCGGCGGTGAGGAGCCCCGCGACCGCCGGCCCGATCAGGCGCGCAGCGTTGAACGACGCCGAGTTGAGCGCCACGGCGTTGGAGAGGTTCGGGCCGGCGACCAGTTCCGAGACGAACGTCTGACGGGCCGGGGCGTCGAAGGCCGCGACGATTCCCAGCATCAGCGCGAAGAGGTAGACGTGCCAGAGCTGCACCATCCCGCTGACGGTGAGGATGCCGAGGCCCAGCCCCAGGGCGCCCATCGCCCCCTGGGTGGCCATGAGCAGCTTGCGGCGGTCCAGGTGGTCCGCCGCCCATCCCGTCACCGGGAGCAGGAAGAGCGCGGGCGCGAACTGCAGGGCCATGACGAAGCCGACGGCGGAGGCGTTGTTGTGGGTCAGCTGGGTCAGGACGATCCAGTCCTGCGCTGTGCGCTGCATCCAGGTGCCGACATTCGAGACGATGGCCCCGGCTGCCCAGATGCGGTAGTTGACCCCCGCCAGGGAGCGGAACATGGCACTCACGAGTCGGCGAGCTCCCGAATGATCTCGGCGGCCGCCGCCAGGGTGGCGCGCTGGTCGGCGGTGAGGGTGCGCAGGCGCTGGTGCAGCCAGGCGTCGCGACGCTTGCGGGTCTCGGCCACGAGCGCGGCGCCTCGATCGGTGGGGACCACAACGACCTTGCGTCCGTCGGCGTCGTCGGAGGTGCGCGCCACATAGCCCGCCTGCTCCAGCCGGTTGACGGTGCGGTTCATCGACGGCGGCTTCACGCGTTCGAACTCGCTGAGCCGGCCGATCGTGCCGGATCCCTCACGGACGAGGTAGCCGAGGATGGCGGTCTGCGAGTCGCTGAGCTCGTGGTCCTCCTTCTCGGCGCGGAGGCGCCGGGAGAGCCGCGCCACGGCGATGCGGAGGGCGCTGCTGAGGTCGTGGGTCGACAGGCGTCCGTTCATACATAGTTAGCCTAACAAATTAGGCTGGCTAACTAAACCTCCTTCGCTTGCGGCGTACGACAGAATGAGGCCGTGCAGAGCGAACAGGGACGCAGCTTCGACGCCGAAGGCGGTGTCCGCGTCTACTTCGATGTCTACGCGCCGCAGCCGGAGGGCGCAAGACCGTCGGCGGTCGTGCAACTCGCCCACGGAGTAGGGGAGCACGCCGGCCGCTACCGCGAGCTCGCCGAGCATCTCGCGCGTGCCGGCTTCCTCGTCTACGCCGACGACCACCTCGGCCACGGGCGCACCGGGATGGAGCAGTGGGACGGTGACGCGACGCGGCTCGGCAAACTCGGGCCTGGCGGCCTCCGAGCCGCTGTACGCATCGTGCACGCCTTCAGCCTCCGCATCCGCGAAGAGAACCCCGATCTCCCTCTCATCTACGTCGGCCACAGCTGGGGCTCCCTCATCGGGCAGCTGCTCCTCAACCGCAATGGCGACGACTACGACGCCATTGTGCTGTCTGGCACCGCATACAGGATGCTCGGATCGATGAACGGCGGCGACCTCAACAAGCGCTTCGCCGCACTCGGCACCACCGGCGCGGAGTGGCTCAGCCGCGACCCCGCCGTCGCGCAGGCGTTCGTCGACGACCCGCTGACCACCCTTACCCCGCTGCAGAAGCTGTTCGGGATGCTCGACGCGGCGCGGCTGCTCGGCCGGCCGTCCCGCGGACTCCCCGACATCCCCGTGCTCATCCAGGTCGGCTCCGACGATCCACTGGGCGGCCCGGTCAGCGCTCGCCGCCTCGAGCAGGCGTACCGGACACGGTCGGGGCTCTCGAGTGTCACCACGATCGTCTACGACGGCGCCCGCCACGAGATCTTCAACGAGATCAATCGCGCCGAGGTGTTCGACGACCTCACCGCCTGGCTCGCCGAGCGGTTCCCGCCGCGGGACTAGGGCACGGCGGTCGCTTCTCGGCCTCGTCCGAGCGCTCGCGACGTGTGATGGCGTCATGAGAGGGGAGTCTCTCCGTCTTCAGAAGGGGGCACACGCGCCGACTCCGGGCGCGCGCAGTGCGTTCGGTGCCCCTTCTGTCGGATCGAGACACCATGCCGCCACGCCCGACGTCGCGTGCGCGCGGTCGCAGAGTTCGGCGCAGTCTCGGGTCCGTCCTCTCGGGTGCGCTTCTCCTGGGCATCGTCGTGTTCTCCCCACCGCACGCCGTGCCGACGGTTACGTCGGCGAGCAACGCCCTCAGCCAACGAGGTCTCGGTGCGCACGACGTCCAAGCGGAGGAGATCATCAAGGATCTGCGGACGGCGACTCCTGAGGCCGTCGCGGCCGAATGGGCGGACGCGCCTGCCGAGCTGCGGGAGTCCGTGCGCGACTCCCTCCCACTCGTCTACGGCAATCTCGGCGGCCTGCCCTATGCGGTCCGCGACAGGTTGAACCGCCGGGCGCTCGCGAGTCGGATCGCGGTCATGCAGCAGCGTGCCGCGTCCACGGGGCCGGGCCGCGGGCAGGCGGCGGCCTCGCTCGCGGCCTACCGTGCGATCGAGAAGGCACTCAGACCTCGACGGCAGCTGGTCGCCTTGACGGCGGACGCGTCGCCTCTGGCCGCGATCAGTGTCGGGAACCTCGACACCGCAAGCGAGGTCACCTGGTTGATCCCGGGCATGGGAACCTACTCGACCGACATGCCCCTGTGGACGCTGGCGGCGCGCAACCTCTACGAGGCGCAGGGCCGGGTGGGTGCGGCGAAGAAGCGTGCGGTGATCGCGTGGATGGGGTATCAGCCGCCGCCTCCGCCGCCCAGCATCGAGGCGGCGCGCGGCTTCTATGCCGAGCAGGGGGCACCCAACCTGGTGCGGGATCTCACTGCGCTCCGGGCCACTCGCAGCACTGGGAAGCCGGTCACGGCACTCAATGTCGTCGCCCACTCCTACGGCACCACGCTCACGGCGGATGCTCTAGCGAGCGCTGACCTCGGCATCCACTCGGTCGTCATGCTCGGCTCTGCCGGAATCGAGCCCGCGGTCGGCGACGCGACGGCGCTTCACGCCGAGTCCGTCTATGTGGGGGAGTCCTCGCGGGATCCGGTGGCGTCCCTCGGCCAGTTCTCCCGCAGGGATCCACGTTCGCCGGCGTTCGGAGCGATCGTGTTCGGCTGCGATGGCGCCGCGGCTGAGCATCTCAAGGCCGTGACCGGGCACGAACCCGTGCTGCACTCCGCATGGAACGACAACCCGAAATCCTCGCTGTGGGCAAAGATCCGCGATGCCGGAGAGCGGATCAGACGATTCCTTTCCCACACAGAGAGGTTCGGCTACCTGGATAGGGGAACCGAGTCGCTTGCCAACACCGCCTCTGCGACAACACTCGACGCGACTCGCGCCATCACGCACCAGCGTCTGCCGAGCACGGGGAAGAGGGTGACTCCGTTCTGACCGTGCAGTGTCTTTCGCGAGCGCACAGGCGCGGCGACACTGGTTGCGGGAGGTCGTCATGGGCATCAGCACCGCACTCGGCTTGTGGAGGTTCACACCGGTCGACAATCCGGGAACGTTCACCGGGCACGAGTCCGACTTCGTCAACATCCTCATCATCCTGGGGGTCCTCCTCGTCATCCTGCTGATCGGGATCGGCGTGAGCTTCGCCCGCCGGCCGGACCGGCAGATCGACGAGTTCGGCGAGCCGACCGGCGCTCCGCCTCGCTGATCGCTGCCCGAGCATCCGTCCCGCCCGGCGGTCGTAGGGTGGGGGTATGCATGGTGAGTACAAGGTCCCCGGTGGCAAGCTCGTCGTGGTCGACCTGGAGGTGGTCGACGGCCGGGTCGCGGACTTCCGGCTCGCCGGCGACTTCTTCCTCGAACCGGATACCGCGCTCGAGGCCATCGACGCCGCGGTGAACGGGCTCCCGGCCGAGTCGGACGCGAAGACCATCGCCGCCGCCGTCAAGGAGGCCCTGCCCGAGGGCGCGAGCCTACTCGGCTTCTCGCCCGAGGCGGTCGCCGTGACCGTCCGTCGCGCGCTCGCCAAAGCCACCAGCTGGCGGGACTACGACTGGCAGATCGTTCACGCCAAGGCCGTCTCGCCGCAGCTGCACCTCGCGCTCGACGAGGTGCTCACGAACGAAGTGGGCGAGGGCCGCCGCGGGCCGACCCTGCGGATCTGGGAGTGGGACGAGCCCGCCGTGGTGATCGGAAGCTTCCAGTCGGTCAAGAACGAGGTCGACCCGGTAAACGCCGAGAAGTACGGCGTCCAGGTCGTCCGCCGCATCACCGGCGGTGGCGCGATGTTCATGGAGGCGGGATCGGTCGTCACCTATTCGATCTACGCACCGGCCGACCTGGTGCAGGGGATGAGCTTCGCCGACAGCTACGCCTTCCTCGACGAGTGGGCGATCATCGCGCTCAAGTCGCTCGGCATCGACGCCGCGTATCAGCCGCTCAACGACATCACGAGCCCGTCGGGCAAGATCGGCGGCGCCGCGCAGAAGCGCCTCGGCTCGGGCGCTGTGCTGCACCACGTCACCATGAGCTACGACATGGACGGCCAGAAGATGACGGAGGTGCTCCGCATCGGTCGCGAGAAGATCAGCGACAAGGGCATCACGAGCGCGGCCAAGCGCGTGGATCCGCTCCGCAGCCAGACCGGACTCAGCCGCGCTGAGATCATCGAGCAGATGAAGCTGACATTCAAGAGTCTGTACGGGGCGACCGACGGCGATCTCACCGATGCCGAGTACGCTGCGGCCGAGAGGCTCGTCGCCGAGAAGTTCGACACTCAGGAGTGGCTCTACCGGGTGCCGTGACGCGGGGCTCAGGCGCGCCAGCGCGTCGCCAGGACTTCCCCGGCCCGCCGCGCCCACTTCGCAGCGTCGGCCACGGACTCCGTGGCCGAACCGGCGAGCGAGGTCAACTCCACCTGGTCGGTGAATCCCACCGGTTCCATCGCGACGAGCCCGGCGATCAGCGCGACGTTCACTCCGGCATCCCGGGCGAGGGATGCGACGTGCGCGGCGACCTTCCCTTCACCGGTCTGCGCGTCGTAGCGGCCCTCGCCGGTGATGACGAGGTCGGCCCCTTGCACAGCCTCCGGAAGCCCCACCTGGACCGCGATCTCCTCGGCGCCTGATCTCGTCGTCGCTCCCCACAGGGCGAGCCCGAACCCGGTCCCGCCGGCCGCACCGGCGCCCGGCGCTGCGCTGATCGAAGCAGCGTCCGGCCGGTGCTCGGAGAGGCGACGGACGAAGTTCGCGACGTTCTCCTCCATCGTCTCGACCTCGGCGGGCGACGCGCCCTTCTGCGGGCCGAAGACCCGCGCGGCGCCGCGCTCGCCGAGGAGCGGGCTGCGCACGTCCGTCAGCAGCACGACGCCTCTCTCGGGAAGCGAAGGGAGGCCGCTCAGGTCCGCCGCCTCGATCGTGCCGAGACCTGCATTGCCGTCCCGAGCGGTCGTGCCGTCTCCGGTGGTGAACCGCGCGCCGAGGGCCGCGAGGGCGCCGGCCCCGCCGTCGCTGCTGGCGCTTCCGCCGAGCCCGACGAGGATGCGCGAGACGCCTTCCCGCAGAGCCTGCGCGATCGCCTGACCGAGACCCCGGGTGTGCGCATCCAGGGGTCGCAGCGAGTCGAGCAGGTTCAGGCCGCTGGTCTGCGCGACCTCGATGACGGCCGTTCCGCCGGGTGTGTCCGCGGATGGCGGCAGCAGCGCCCAGCGTGCGGTGACCGGACGATCGTCGGGTCCATCGACGATCGCCGTGCGCTCGGTCGCTCCGGGAACGGCGGCGAGGAACGCATCCACTGTGCCTTCGCCGCCGTCGGCCATCGGCAGCAACGTCAGGTCGTCGTCGGGCCGCACCCGATGCCAGCCCTCCGCGATGGCCGCCGCGACGACGTCTGCACCGGCAGACCCCTTGAAGGAGTCGGGTGCGACGACGATCCGGGCGCGGTGTTCGCCGTGCGCATCGATCACGAGACGTGACGCTACACCGGGAGGCCGATCGCGATCGGTCCGTCCTCAGGAAGCCCACAGCTCCTCCGATACCCTGGAGGGCGTGAATTGGTGGGTTGTGGGGATCGTTGCTGCGTTCGTCGCGCTGATCGTCGTCGCGGTAAAGCTCGGCTGGATCGACCTGTCGAACAAGGCTCAGCGCGGATCCGGCACCATGAGCGGCGCCATCGGCGGCTCCTTCGACGAGGTTTTCGCTCCCACCCGCCACGAGGCGCAGCAGGAGCTCGACCGTCAGTCCTTCCTCCCCGCACCGGCGCCACTTCCCGGGGACGCGGGCGACACCGGCTGGGAGGGCGGCAAAATCGTTCTCGACCTCGGCTCGGCGGGAAACGGCCAGCGTGCCGAGGGCCGGGAGCCCAGCGACGACGGCCGGGCTAGCGCTCCTGCAGGTCCGCGTAGTCGGGGTGCTCGCTGAGCCAGCTCCGCACGTAGGGGCATGACGCGACGACCCGGCGCTCCGAGTTGTCGCGCACGTCGTCGAGAGCTGACTGCACGAGAGTGGATGCCATCCCTCTCTCGCGCTTCTCCTCGTCCACCTCGGTGTGGGTGAACACGATCGCGTCGTCGCGCAGTTCGTACTCGGCGAGCCCGATCACCTCGCCGTCCTGCAGCAGTACGTAGCGGGACTCGTCGGGCCGGTTCTCCACGGTCAGGCTCATGAATCCACGCTACCTCGTCAGGGAGTGGAGACCATCGTCGTCTCTAGTGGTGAGGGCTATCCCGCCCTCCTCGCGAGAGGAGCCGCCGTGCTCAGAATCCTGCCCGTCGGGGGAAGCCCCGACGCCGACCTCCGGATGCGGCCGATCGTTCGCGCGCTCGACGCTTCGGAGGTCTTCGCCGTCGTTGACGCGACAGATGCGGCACAGGCCGATGCCGTGCTGATTCACGGGGGCACGCAGTCGGGGTTGCAGGCGGCGCTGGCGGCCGCCGAGCGGGGCATCCCGGTCGTGCACGTCGACGCGGGCAGACGGGACGGACATCGGGCCGGCGTCCCCGCGTGCGAGCCGGCCCGGCGGGGGATCGGCAGGATCGCCTCCCTCCACCTCGCTCCGACCGAACACGCCGAGCGCATCCTGCTCGCCTCCGGCGTCCCGGAGGAGCGCATCGTCGTCACCGGTGACACCGTCGTGGATGCGGTGCTGCCGCTGCGGGGAGCTGCGCCGCCCGGCCGCGCTGTCGTCCTGATCGCGGCCCACGGTGCCGAGGGTGACGCCGCCGCCCTGCAGCGCGTCGGCACTGCCGTCCGTCTGATTGCGGCCCGGTTCCCGCATCACGATTTCGTTCTCTGTGACGGGGCAGGCCTCGCGCTTCACGCCGGGCTCGCCGCCGCGCCGACCCGGCCGACGAACATCCGCGCCGTTCCCCTGCTCCCGCTCACCGAGCTGGCGGTCCTGGTCGAGCGGGCGGTGCTGGTCGTCACCGACCGCGCCGCGATCGAAGAGATCGCGCCGACGCTGAGCACCCCGGTGCTCGTGCTCGGCACGACGACGGAGAGACCGGAGGGGATCCTGGCGGGCTGCTCGCGGGTGATCGGCCCGCGCGTCGAAAGCATCGTGCAGGAGGTGGCCGAACTGCTGGCCGACCCGCTGCGTCTCGCCGCCATGGCGGACGTGGTCAGTCCGTTCGGCGACGGACACGCCTCGGACCGTGTCGTGGCCGCGCTCGCTGCGCTGTTGGGGGCGGGTGATCGCCTCCTCGACTTCTCCCGTGCGGAACGGGTGGTCGGAGCTCGGTAGTGCTTCGGTAGTTTCCTCGTTCTCGCGGAGGCGTCGCCCGATCGAGTCTGAGGTCATCCGGTCGTGAACGCCTTCCGACCGGGATGCGATCGAGGAGACCTGATGACCGCCACCGCTGTCCGCGCGACCGACCTGGAACTGCTGCACCGCGTTCGCCAGGGCGAGCATGCGGTCTTCGGCGAGCTGTGGGACCGCTACCAGCGGTGGGCGCACCACGTGGCGCGGGCCACCACCTCCCGGTTCGGCGCGGAGGACATCGTCCAGGAGGCCTTCGCCAAGGTCTTCGCGGCACTGCGCAACGGCAACGGACCCACCCAGGGTTTCGCGCACTACCTCCGCACGGCGATCCGGAACGTCGCCGCCACCTGGGGTGCGCGGGAGGCGCGACTGCGACTCGTGCCCCTGACGGACGACACTGCCGCCGGCGCCTGCGGGTTCGAGGTCCGCGACCTCGGCGAGCTGGAACGGCCGTTCCGCGGCCTGCCCGAGCGCTGGCAGCGCATCCTGCTTCTCACCTGCGTCCACGAACTGCCGATGAGCCTGGCGGCCGAGGCGATGGGGATGACCACGGGAGCGGCGACGGCTCTGGCCGCCCGCGCCCGCAATGGTCTCCGCACCGCCCTCGCCACGACCCGCGACGAGCTGACGCTCGCCGCCTGACGATGTCCGCCCCGGGGAGTGCGCGTGCTACGCGTGCGCTTCCCGGGTGAGCGGTCGCGACCGTCACGAGGCCACGGTGTGCGCTCCCGCGCGTTCCCCCGCGTGCTCGCGGTACCAGAGCGCCAACTCGGTACGGGACCGGAGCCCGAGCTTCACCAGAGCGTTCTGCACGTGCGCTTCGACGGTGCGGATGGAGACGAACAGCCGACGCGCGATCGCCTTGTTCGACTCGCCATCGGCGACCAGCGCCGCCACCTGCCTCTCGCGCGGCGTCAGCGCGGGGCCGAGCGGCGACGCCGGGACGATGGATCGCGTGCGCGCCTCGACGACCCCGCGCAGCGCGAAGTCGATGCTCTCGTCCTCGCCGAGCTCCCGACCGTACGCGAACGCCTTCTCGAAAGCCGGGTCGCCCATCCGGTGGCGGAGCGCCCGTTCGGTGGTCTCCCTGTCGTAGAAGTAGGGGGGATAGTTCGCCTGGATCGCGCCGGCCTCCTCCCACCGGCCTGCCGCGGTCCCGAGCAGGGTCGCGCCCCGGGCCGGGTCCGCCTGCTCGCGGGCGACATCGGCCAGGAGCTCCAGCGCCTGGGCGACGCCGAGCAGATTGCCCAGCCCGCGCTTCAGGAGCAGGGCGGCGCGGGCATTCTCGGCGGTGGTCTCGTAGTCGCCGGTGGCGGCCGCCGCCGCGGCCCGGGTGGTGAGCACGAACGACCGCTCGAACCGGTCCCCAGCCACCTGCCCACGCTCGAGCACCCCGTCGCCCGCCGCGTACCCGGCTGCCCGCTCGCCCCGAGCGAGCAGGCGGGCCGCCAGGCGTTGCGGGATGTTGGTGCGGCCGAAGCGGTACGCATCCTCGCCGAGGTCCTGCATCAGGCCGCGAAGGGCGAGTACGGCTGCGCCGTCGTCCCGCTCCACGGCCTCGGTGGCGCTCCGCACCGCTGCATCGGCCTCGCGTACCAGTTCGGGGCGGCCGGACTCTTCCTCGCGAAGCTCAGCCAACGCCGAGACCGCCTCCTCCTGTTCGCGCTCCGCCAGGTTCGGCTTCCCGCTCTGGCTGTACACCACCGAACGAAGGCCATGGCCCAACGCGGCCCAGTAGGGGGAAAGGGTGCCCGACCGCAAGGCGATGGTGAGCCAGCTCCCCAGTTCGTCCGCGCTGCCGTGGATCTGCCAGGCCTGGCGCCACGCGGTGACGGTCAGTTCGACCGCGCGGTCCGCTTCGCCGTGCGACGCGGCCGTCTTCACCGCGCGACGGATATTCGGGATGTCCCCGCGCAGCCGTCGCAGGATCTCCGCCTGCCGGTCGGAGAACCAGTCGTCCTCCGCGTCGTGCAGTCTGGCCAGCATGCACAGCAGGAAGTGCCCCTCGGCCTCGCGCCGATGCTCGAGCTTCTCGGCGCCGAACTCCCGGATCGCCGGCAGCAACTCGTAACGCACCCCGCCTTCGGCGCGGCGCCGGTGGACCACGGACCGACGGACCAGTTGCTTCACCGCCGTCGTGGCAGCGTGCGCATCACCGGCGGCACGGCCCGCCATGGCCTCGCCCAGCTCCAAATCCCAGCCGGGTGCGAGGACGCTGAGGTCCGACCACACCCGCCGTTCGAGCGGGCTGCAGCGCCGCCAGCTGTCCTCGACCGCCGCGCGCAGCGAGCGCGACTCCGAACCCGTCGGTTCCAGCGCGTGAAGCTGATCGCCCATCCGCCGTGCCAAGGTCTGGGCGTCCATGAACTGCAGTTGCGCGGCGGCCAGCTCGATCGCCAGCGGGACGCCGTGCGTCGCCTCGCAGATCGCGACGACCTGCGGCAGGGTGGTGTCATCGACGGTGAAGCGGGCGTCTCCCGTCGCGGCGCGCTCTGCGAACAGCCGGACGGCGTCGCTGGTGGCGGTCAGGTCGCGGTGCAGGAAGGGGCCGACAGCGACGAGGGCCTGCCCGCTCGAGGCGAGCGGCTCCCGGCTCGTCACGATGATCCGGACGCCGGAGCAGGCTACCAGCAGGGCATCGACCACGGCCGACGCCTCCTCAACCGCCCCATCCGCGTCGTCGAGCAGAAGCAGCGTGTCGGTGTCGCCGATCGCCGCGATGACGGCGCCCACCGCGTCCTCACCTGGGTCGACCTTGAGTTCGTGGGCGATGGCCGAGGCCACCTCGCCGCCGCGCCCGCGCAGATCGACGTACCAGACGCCGGAGACGGAGCGCAGCAGCGATTCTGCGACGGCCGCCGCTAGACGGCTCTTCCCAACGCCCGCCGTGCCGGTCAGCGTGACCAGGCGTGTGGAGGTCTGCAGCAGCCGACGCACGAGGGACACCTCCTCGCGCCGCCCGATCATGGGGTCGAGGCGCGCAGGGAGACCGTGCAATGAGCTGGATGCGTGCATACGATCCGTCAGAGGTGCGGCTGGTACGGAGCCCACTCCTCCAGGTCGTACTCCAGTTCGATACCGGTGTAGAGGCGGAGGACCCAGCGTCGCGAGTCGCCGCCGGCGAACTGACCGGTGATGGTCTCGGTGACCCACTCACCCGCGACGTCGCGACTCCACCGGATCAGACCGACATGCTCTCTCAGGCGCGGAGGGTGGGGCGGGTGGATGTAGTCGCTGTCGTCAGCCATCGTTGCCTCCTTCTGCCCGGCAGGTGTCGGACCAACCGGTGTCGGCGTGCTACATCGTGACACTGCGAAGGAGGTTGCGCACTATGCAATATCGTCGGTGTTCCGATCCCGCCCAGGCGGGTTCAGCGGCCACTCCAGCTCGACCCCCGAGCGCAGGCGCACGCGCACCTCGGTGGCGAGGATCTCCACGCCGACGACCTCCGCATGCTCGAAGGCGCGTCCCCAGTCACGCCGTTCCGGCCACGGCGAAGGGCTCGAATCCTCGGTCAACGCACTGCACCTCTTCCCCCACGGTCGAGACGTGTCAACGGGCACAGCTTGACGTGTCCGGCGGCTGGTTGGCTATAGCGGACTGGTGACGTTCCGCAGGGCAGGACCAACTGTCTAGCCAGGTGCTCGCATCCGACGGGACCATATCCGCATGTCGAACGGCAGCCACGCACGCAGGTCGGGTCGCTTCCCGGCGTGGGCGATCGTGCTCCTCGCGGTGCTGGCCGCCGTCATTCTGCTCGGCGCCGGCGTGCTCGGTGGCCTCGCCATCCGGTCGACCGGCTCTCTGATCGGGATGCTTCCCTCCCGGGCGCCGGCGGCCAGCTCGCCGTCGGTGTGCGACGCCGAGCGTGTTGCAAGCGACGTGCTTCCGACGATCGTCACGATCGGCGTCTCGGCCGCCGACGGCTCGGGCGGAACCGGAAGCGGGGAGATCATCACCGCCGACGGTTACATCCTGACGAACAATCACGTGATCGCACCGGCCGCGGAGGGGGCGGAGATCGTCGTACTCTACAGCGACGGCAGCACGCACCCGGCACGACTGATCGGACGTTCGGAGCGTGCCGACATCGCCGTCATCAAGGTTCAGGCATCTGCCCTGCCCGTTATCCAACAGGGAGATTCGACGACCCTCAAGGTCGGCCAGCCGGTGGTCGCCCTCGGCGCGCCGCTGGGGCTCTCCAGCACCGTCACCACCGGTGTGGTCAGCGCTCTCGGGCGCACCGTCCCCGTCCAGGGAGACGGGGACCGCAATGCCGTGCTCGCCGACGCCATTCAGACAGACGCCTCCATTAACCCCGGAAACTCGGGCGGTGCGCTGGTGGACTGCGGTGGGCGGCTCGTCGGCGTGAACTCGGCGATCGCCACTGTTCCCGGCGCGACCGGCGTCGCCGGGGGAGGCAGCGTCGGTATCGGGTTCGCGGTCCCGGGGGCGGTCGCCTTCCCGATCGCGAAACAGATCATCGAGACGGGCAAGGTGGTCTACCCGACATTCGGCATCGCCGTCAGCCCGATAGAACCGGGCGCAGGCGAGGCGCCGTCCGGGCTGTACGTCCAATCGGTCACTCCGGGTGGACCCGCCGCCGTTGCGGGCCTCGCCGCCGGCGACATCATCACCCAGGTGGACGGCAAGCCGGTCGCGAGCGTGGACGACCTGACCGCCATCCAGCTCACCAGCGCACCTGGTGATGACGTGCAGGTCACCTATCTGCGCGACGGCAAGACCGAGAAGGCGACCGTCACGCTGGGCGCGGGATGAGCCGGCTCATGCCGGGCGGGCGACCTCTGCCGCCGACTTGAACCGATCGATGATCCGGTAATGGTCGCCGGTGCCGGCTTCCTCGAGCCGCACGGTGGTGAACACGCGGAAGTCGAGCGTGCGGAGCTCGCTCAGCCGTTCCGCCCTCTCATTGAGGAGTGCGGAGCGCAACGGCGAGGTGGGATCGCGAGGGATGAGCGGTGTGATCACCTCACCCCGCCATCCATCGGTGATGACGCTGACCAGTCCAGCAGCGCGCTCGCGGGGGTTCCAGGTCGTCGTTCTCATCTCGTTCCCTCCCGCACTGCGGCTGTCGTGAGGGAGCGGCCCATCGCCCCGTTACCCGACGAGGCGACCGGGCCGCTCCTGGTGGGGTGCGAAGCCCGAATCGCACCCACGCTTATAAGAGACGTTGGATCGGCTCCGCTATGACGCGGAGCGGTCATGCGCATCGATTCCACTGCGCCTCGATCTGATCGGGCGTCAGAGCGACCCCGTAGACGGCCGCATGCGAGAGGCTTCCCGCCACCTGCTGCCGGGACGGAGTCTCCGGCCCCCAGTTGTCGAGGTTGTCGGCGCCGACGCGCCAGTGGCCGGAGAAGTTCTGCGCGGCCGTGACAGCGGCATCCTGCGCGACACGCTGTCCGTCGACGTACAGGGCCATGCCCGCGGAGGAGAGTGTCGCCGTCGCCTGGTGCCAGACGTCGTCGGCGTAGCTCCGGCTGGAGGCGATCGTGTGCACCGCGCCCGGGAAGACACCGAATACGACGCGGCCGTCATCGGTGAGGAAGAGGTGCCGGTCGTAGTCGGACGAGAGACCCGCGCCGCCGGAGTTGCTGAAGCCCAGCAGCCGCCCGCCGCCGACCGCCGTCTTGAACCAGATCTGGACGGTGAACTGATCGCTGGGTGGCCGCACCGCGTCGTCGATGAGTGCCCATCGCCCATCGCCCGGAGTTCCCGCGTAGCGGGCCGTGCCTCCGTGCACGAGGTCGGTGGCCGTGCTCGTGCCTGCCGGCTCGTCGAGCGCGAAGGCGAGCACGGTGTCTTCGGCGGAGACCATGCGGATAGCGGCCTCGCATCCGTGCGGTGCTGCGACGGGGCCGGGGTCCGGTGGGGTAGTGCTCTCCGGGTCCGGCGGGGTGGTGACTTCAGGGTCCGGCGGGGTGGTGGCCTCGGGCCCCGGAGGCGGCGTCTGCTCGGTCGGCGGACTCGTCCCGGCGTTCGTCGGCTCGGCCGGCGCTTCGGGGACGGGAAGCGTGTCGGCCTCTGCCGGTCGCTCCTTCGGTACAGGAGACGTGGCTTGGCCAGGGCCTGGCTGGTCCGGCACCGTCTCGGGAGAAGGGATCTTCTGAGCCGCCGGTGGGGTGGGCCCACCCTCGTCATCTGACCCGATCGCCGGCGACCCGCTCGAGAGTGCCCCCGCGGTCTCCGGCGCGGGTGACGCGAGGATGGCCCCGCCCGTCAGTGCTGCCGCCGCGACCACGCTGGCAGCCACGGCGCTGATCCCCAGGTGTGCCCCGCCTGCCCCGGACCCGAACAGGTGCCGCAGGCGCCCGACCTGCCGCACCCCGGAGGCGGAGCCCGCCAGCGTCGCTGCGGCGGCGCCTTGCGAGCCGCTCGTCCAGGAGGTGTACGCCGCGGCGCCCGCGAGGCCGAGGAAGAGGGGCAGGATGCCGAGGGCGAGGCGGGAGCCGACGTGATTCGCCTCTTCCCCTGCGGCCGAGCAGGGCGTGCAGCTGTTCAGGTGCTCGGTCAACTTGCGGGTGTCTGCCTTGGAGAGCTTCCCCCGCACGTGGGATCCAAGCCGTTTGAGCGTCCAGCCATGGATGGGGTCGTCTGCGTCCGACTCGGCGAGGTGAGCGTTGATCCACGCCTGGCGCAGCCCCTCGCGGGCCCGCAGAGCCAGGGCGGAGACGGCGTTGGAGTTCAGGCCGAGCAGGGGAGCCACGTCGCGCGGCGCCATCCCCTCCACTTCCGTGTACCAGAGCACTTCCTGCCAGCTCGTGGGAAGCGCGTAGAAGGCCTGCGCGACCGTCTGGCGTTCCATCCGGTCGAGGGCGGTGAGCTCGCTGTACGTCCAGTCTTCGATGACGTCGGGATCCTCGATGTTGGGCGTGACCTTGCGGCGCGACCAATCGATCGCCACGTTCCGCACCGTCGTGGCCAGGTAGGACCGGAAGCCGGCCCGCGGCCCGTTGCCCTTCTCCACGGTCTTGAGGATGCGCGCGAACGCCTCCGACGCCAGGTCGTCAGGCTCGAAGCGGTTCGTCACGGAGGCCGCCATGGCTCTGGCGGCCTGCCAGTGGCGCTTGAAGAGCACGCCGTAGGCGTGCGGATCCCCTTCTCGGGAACGGGTGATCAGGTCGGCATCGGAGAGGTCGTCGAGGTGACGGGTCATAAGGTCGGGTCCTTACGCAATACGGGGCGTTTACTGAGATAGACGCACCAGACTCGGGATCATGACGCGTCGCCGAAGAAATTTGTTCGGCCTTTTATCGGCGCCAGAGAGCGACCGGTGTCATCACCATCCCGTGCGGACCCCGCAGCGAGTGACCGCGCTACTACCGAGTGGCTGCGTATCCCGTGCGCTGGCCGCGCGTGGCGAGCTGCCACAACCCCGCAACGAGCAGCGCCCCGGCGATGCCGTTCAGGACGCCGCCGACCACGTCCGTCCCGTAGTGCACTCCGACGTAAAGCCGCGACCAGGCGACCAGGAGGACGAAGACGGCGCCCACCGCGAGCACGACGACGCGGGCCGCGGCGGTGCGGCAGACCAGCGACAGTGCGGTCACGAGGGCAGCAGCGAACACCACGTGGCCGCTCGGGTAGCTCAGGGTGGCGGGCGAGATGTGCAGGAGGTGCGTCAGCCCGGCGGTGGACGGACGCGGCTGAGCCACGACGGTCTTGACCACCAGGGTGGTCAGCCAGCCTCCGCCGGTGACTACGCAGACGCCCAGTGCTCGCCGCCATCCCGCGACGAAGAGCAGGATGACGAACACGATGACGAGGATCACGGCGACGACGATTGGATGGTCGAGCCGGTCCAGCACGAGTGCCGCGTCATCCAGGAGCGGGGAGTTGACGCGGTTGACCGCCGCGTCGAGACCTGCCAGGCGGAGGGCGGGAAGCGCCTTCGCGGCGAATCCGAGGCCGATGGTCAGCGCGAAGAGCACGACCGTCCAGACGACCCAGTGCGCGGGGACGCGCAGCGACCACGGGTTCGGGCGGCGGGAGTGCATCCTCCGAGGGTAGGGAGCCGGTCGCTGCCGACGCTGGGCATCCGCCGGGGGCCGATTCGAGATTCTTCAGCGTTCGGAAATATTGCAGGACTGCAAAACGTTAGTTGACTCTGGTCATCTATTTATATATGGTTGATCTTTGTCAACCAATTGCGTGAAGGATCTGCATGTCAACCACTCTCTCCAGGGATGGATCACCGGCCGTGATGTCGCACCGGCAGGTGCTCGAATCCCTCTCCGGACTCCTGCTCGGGATGTTCGTCTCGATCCTCGCGGGCACGGTCGTCTCGACCTCGATGCCGCGGATCATCTCCGAACTCCACGGCGACCAGACGGCCTACACCTGGGTCGTCACCAGCACGCTGCTTGCGACCACGGTCTCGACGCCGATCTGGGGAAAGCTCGCCGACCTGCTCAACCGCAAGCTGCTCATCCAGCTCGCTCTCGTGATCTTCGTGCTGGGGTCGGCCCTCGCCGGCTTCTCGCAGGACACCAACATGCTCATCGGCTTCCGCGTGGTGCAGGGCCTCGGCGCCGGCGGTCTGACGGCGCTCAGCCAGATCATCATGGCCGACATCATCAGCCCGCGTGAGCGCGGCCGCTACATGGGCCTCTTCGGCGGCATCATGGCTGTCGGCACGGTCGGCGGCCCGCTGATCGGCGGTCTGCTCACCGACTCCGTCGGCTGGCGCTGGAACTTCTTCGTCGGCGTGCCCGTGGCCGCCGCCGCCATCATCCTGCTGCAGATCACACTGCGCCTCCCCAAGCGCCCGAAGCGCGCCGTCCGCATCGACTACCTTGGCGCGATCTTCCTCGCAGGCGGCGTCTCGCTGCTGCTCATCTGGGTCTCGCTGGCCGGCAAGAACTTCGACTGGTGGAGCGCGGAGACCATGTGGATGGTCGGAGGATCGATCGCCCTGATCATCGCCACCATCGTGACCGAGCTCGTGGTCAAGGAGCCGATCATCCCGCTCGGGATGTTCAAGAACCGCACCTTCACGCTGGCCGTCATCGCATCCATCTCGGTCGGCGTCGCGATGTTCGGCACGTCGGTGTTCCTCGGCCAGTACATGCAGCTGGCGCGCGGTGCGACTCCGACCGAGTCCGGTCTGCTGACGCTGCCGATGATCCTCGGCCTGCTGCTCTCCTCCATGATCGTCGGCAACCTGATCAGCCGCTTCGGCAAGTGGAAGGCCTTCATGGTGACGGGCTCCATCCTGCTGACCGTCGGCCTCTACCTGATGAGCACCATCGAGTACGACACCAACTACTGGCTCGTGTCGATCTACATGCTCGTGCTCGGCGCCGGCGTCGGCATGGTCATGCAGAACCTCGTGCTCATCGTGCAGAACACCGTCCGGCCGGAGCAGCTCGGCGCCGCCAGCTCGAACGTCGCGTTCTTCCGGAGCCTCGGCGGAACGATCGGCGTCTCGGTGATGGGATCCATCCTCGGAACCGCGGTCGTCGACATGATGGCCGACCGCAAGGGCGAGCTGATGGCCGCCGTCGCGAAGCTCGGGGCGAAGGGCGTGGCGGCCGCGAAGTCGCTGCAGAGCGGCACGCTGCCCGAGGTCAACACCCTCCCGCTGCCGATCCGCACCATCGTGGAGTCGGTGTACGGGCAGGCTGTGGCCGACATCTTCCTCGTCGCCGTGCCGCTGGCGGTCATCACCATCGTCGCCATCCTGTTCCTGCCGAACATCAAGCTCGGCAGCAAGACCGCCATCGAGCGGATGAACGAGGAGCACCCGGAGAACGCGGACACCCCGCTCGAGGCGGCGGAGGAGAACGCGCTCGAGGTCGCGGAGGCGATGATCGGTGCTCCCGTCACCGGTGCGCTGCCCGCGGTGCGGCGGACGGCGGACGACGACGCCCCGGCTGGGACGGGCCGCTAGACGGTCACGTTATGATCGCGGCCATGGACAACACGGATCGGGTGGCGGCAGGCTCTGCCGCCACCCTTCCCGTCGCCCCCGGACAGGCGAGCGACGCGGCCATCTCCGACGTGGAGGAGCAGTTCACCCGGCTGTTCAACCAGGTCAGCATCGCCATGCGGGATCGCGCGCAACGCATCCACCCCGAGCTGCAGCCCGGGAGCTACAAACTACTGACGGCCATCGTGCGCAGCGGCCCCATCCACGCCGGCGCGCTGGCCGACATGCTCTACACGGACAAGAGCGTGATCAGCCGGCAGGTGAAGCTTCTGGAGGACATGGGCTTCGTCGAACGGAAGACGGACCCCGAGGATCGGCGCGCCAGCTTCATCGCCGCGACGCCCGAGGCCATCGAGAAGGTAAATGAGGTGCGCGCCGCCGACCAGGCCACGCTGTACCGGAGCCTGCGCCGCTGGAGCGACGAGGACGTCCGTCGGCTGGCGGGGCTCCTGGAGCGGCTGAACGAGGTCACGCGGTAGGACTCCGGATGGCGGCTCCGGGTGGCGTTCCCGGCGGGCGCTGGTACCCTACGTCGGGTATGCAGTCCGCATCCGCCCCCCTCCGCCCCCGCGGCCGCCGCTCGGCAGGCCGCCGTGCCGCTGTGCCGACACAGCGGGTGCGGGTCCGGCTGCCGAAGCCGCCGCGAAAGCCGATGGTGCCGCTGCAGCACCGCGTGGGCGTCACGCTCGCGGTGATCGGTCTGGTGTGCGGGTTCTCGATCGTTCCGACAGACGAGGCCCTCGCATCCTCGCTGCTGGTGGCGCCGTCGACGACGCTCGCGCCGGGGCAGGGAGAGGAGCCGGGGACGGGCGCGCCCGCTCCCGACCAGCAGCTGCTGGTGGATGCGACGATCGCCGCCCCGGTCGTCAACCGGGACAGCCTCGCCGCCACGGACGGGCTGCAGACTCTTGCTCGGGTCGGCACCAACGAGGCGTGGGCGAAGCTCGTGCTCATGTTCGGCGGCTGGCCGCAGACCGACGCGAACGTCACCGTGATGCTGCGCTGGATGCGGCAGGAGAACGGCCCACCGGACTGGTGGAACCGTAACAATCCTCTCAACAACGGTTACGGGTCCGGCGGCGGCGCCGGCCTCGGCAGCTACCCGGACCTCGTCACGGCCGCCGAGTACTGCGCGAAGAACCTGCAGCGCGGATACCCGGACATCGTGGCCGGGCTGCAGTCGGGCGCATCCGCGGATGCGACCGCCTCGGCGATCTGGGCGAGCCCGTGGGCGAGCAGCCACTACGGGAACGGCACCCACTGGAGCACGCGCCCGGTCGAGATCGTGCAGGCGCCCGCCTCCGCCTGGGGTCTCTAGCGCTCCGTCCCTCTCCCGCCCGCACCCTGAGGTGCTCGTTGTTGCGCCGCGCTCCGGCGTGTCGCGAGCATCTGCGAGCACCTGGCCGTCCTGTATTCAGGACCAGGAGCATCTGCGAGCACCTCGGCGTCCTGAATTCAGGACTTGGCGAGCCAGGCGCGGAGGCGGTCGAGCGGCCACGTGGTGATGATGCGGTCGGCGGGGACACCGTTCGCGGCGGCGCGGGCGGCGCCGTAGGCAAGGAAGTCGAGCTGGCCGGGCGCGTGCGCGTCCGTGTCGATCGAGAAGAAGCATCCCGCATCCAGAGCGCGTTGGATGAGGTCGTCCGGCGGATCCTGACGCTCCGGACGCGAGTTGATCTCGACCGCGACCTGGTTCTCGACGCAGGCCGCGAACACGGCGTCGGCGTCGAACTCCGACGGCGGCCGCGTCCCACGCGAACCCTGCACGAGCCGCCCGGTGCAGTGCCCGAGGACGTTGGTCTGCGGGTCGTGGATGCCGCCGAGCATCCGCTTCGTCATCGTGCGGCGGTCGGAACGGAGCTTCGAGTGGACGCTGCCGACCACCACATCCAGCCGTCCGAGGAGTTCGGGGTTCTGGTCGAGGGTGCCGTTCTCGAGGATGTCGACCTCGATCCCGGTGAGGAGGGTGAGGGAGCCGGTGTGGAGCCCGGCGATGACATCGAGCTGCTCCTCGAGCCGCTCGGCGCTGAGCCCGCTCGCGACGGTGAGCGTGGGGGAGTGGTCCGTGATCGCCTGGTACTCCCGGCCCAGCGTTGCCGCGGCCGCTGCCATGACCTCAATAGGGACCGTGCCGTCCGACCACTCGGTGTGACTGTGGAGGTCGCCGCGTAGCTGTGCGAGCAGGTCGGCGCCGCCGGTGTCGAGCGGCTCGTCATTGCGCTGCCGGAGATCGGCCAGATAGTCGGGGACCTGCCCGTCGACCGCCTGGGCGATCACCTGGAACGTGCGATCGCCGATGCCCTTGGTGCGTTTCAGCCGTCCGTCGGCGACGCGCGCGGCGAGCTCCTCCGCGTCGAGCGGCGCGATCGTGGCCGCCGCACGCCGGAAGGCCTGGACCTTGAAGCTGGGCGCCAGCTCCCGCTCGAGCCAGAAGGCGATCTCGTTCAGCGCGTCGACGGCATCCATGCGCACCATGCTCCCACCCTGTCGGTGGTCGCCGGTACCGTCGCGCCATGGGGAGAATCATCTTCGACACGGCCGCGACCATCAACGGATGGATCGCGGATGAACACGACTCGCTGTCCTGGCTCTTCGCGGTTCCGGGCGGCGAGACGCCCGACGAATCGCTGATCCCGAGCGGTGCGGCGGTGATGGTGGAGGGGCGCACCACGTACGAGTGGGTGCTGCGCGAGTCCGACATCCTGGCTCACCCGGAGAAGTGGCAGGAGTTCCACGGCACGCGGCCGACGTTCGTCTTCACGCACCGGGAGCTGCCGGTGCCGGAGGGGGCCGACATCCGCTTCGTGTCCGGGTCGGTGAGCGAGGCGCTGCCAGGCATCCGGGAGGCGGCGGGCGATGCCGACATCTGGGTGGTCGGCGGCGGCGACCTCGCCGGGCAGTTCCTCGACGCAGGAGCCCTGGACGAGCTGGCCATCTCCATCGCGCCCGTGACGCTCACCGGAGGCGCTCCGCTCTTCCCGCGGCGGGTGGAGTCGGACCGCCTGCACCTGGAGGAGGCGACTGCCGTCGGCCAGTTCGCGCGGCTGCGGTACACGGTCCTCCCCGCGCGAACCGCCTCCTGATATATCGTGGGTCGCGCTCGACGGAGGGAATCGACATGACCGCAGCGGCCGACAGCCACGACCTCATCCGCGTCCAGGGGGCGCGGGAGAACAACCTCAAGAACGTCAGCGTCGAGCTTCCCAAGCGGAGGCTGACGGTGTTCACCGGAGTATCCGGCTCGGGCAAGAGCTCGCTGGTCTTCGGCACGATCGCGGCCGAATCCCAGCGCATGATCAATGAGACGTACAGCGCTTTCGTCCAAGGATTCATGCCGTCGCTCGCCCGTCCCGATGTCGACGTGCTCGAAGGCTTGACCACGGCGATCATCGTCGACCAGGAGCGGATGGGCGCCAACGCGCGGTCGACGGTCGGAACCGTGACGGACGCGAACGCGATGCTCCGCATCCTGTTCAGCAGGCTCGGGCAGCCGCACATCGGCTCGCCGCAGGCCTTCTCGTTCAACATCCCGTCGGTGACGGGCAGCGGGGCGATCACGGTCGGCGACAAGACGGAGAAGCGCGAGTTCGCACAGCTGGGCGGGATGTGCCCGCGGTGCGAGGGCATGGGCTCGGTGAGCGACATCGACCTGGCGCAGCTGTTCGACGACAGCAAGTCGCTGCTGGAGGGGGCCATCACCATCCCCGGGTACACGGCAGACGGCTGGGCGGTGCGGATCATCGGCAACTCGGGGTTGGTGCCGGCCGACAAGCCGATCCGCGACTTCACGGACCAGGAACGCCAGGACTTCCTCTACAAGGAGCCCGTCAAAGTCAAAATCGAGGGCATCAACCTGACCTACGAGGGCCTCGTGCCCAAGGTCCAGAAGTCGATGCTGTCGAAAGACGTGAACGCGATGCAGCCGCACATCCGGGCGTTCGTCGAGCGCGCGGTCACGTTCACCACCTGCCCGGAGTGCGGCGGGACGCGGCTCAGTGAGGGGGCGCGGGCGTCGAAGATCGGCGGCATCAGCATCGCGGACGCGTGCGCGATGCAGATCACCGACCTCTCCGACTGGGTGCGCGGGCTCGACGAGCCTTCCGTCGCCCCACTGCTGAAGAACCTCCAGCACCTGCTCGACTCGTTCGTCGACATCGGGCTCGGGTACCTGTCGCTGGATCGTCCGTCCGGGACGCTGTCCGGCGGCGAGGCACAGCGCACCAAGATGATCCGGCACCTCGGATCGTCGCTCACCGACATCACGTACGTCTTCGACGAGCCGACGGTCGGTCTGCACCCGCACGACATCCAGCGGATGAACGAACTGTTGCTCCAGTTGCGCGACAAGGGCAACACCGTGCTGGTCGTCGAGCACAAGCCGGAAGCGATCGCGATCGCCGATCACGTCGTCGACCTCGGCCCACGGGCGGGTTCCGCCGGCGGCGAGGTCGTGTTCGAGGGATCGGTCGAGCAGCTGCGTGCGAGCGGAACGCTCACGGGACGGCACCTCGACGACCGTGCGCGGCTCAAGGAGGAGGTGCGCCGGTCGACCGGCGCGCTGGAGGTGCGCGGGGCGACCGAGCACAACCTGCAGGGCGTGGACGTCGACATCCCGCTCGGAGTGCTCGTGGTCGTCACGGGCGTGGCGGGCTCCGGCAAGAGCTCGCTCATCCACGGGTCGGTCGCGTCGCGCGACGGAGTCGTGGCGGTCGACCAGGGGGCGATCCGCGGGTCGCGCCGCAGCAACCCCGCGACCTACACGGGGATGCTGGAGCCGATCCGCAAGGCGTTCGCGAAGGCCAACGGAGTGAAGCCCGCGCTGTTCAGCGCCAACTCGGAGGGCGCCTGCCCCAACTGCAACGGAGCCGGCGTCATCTACACCGACCTCGGCGTGATGGCGGGAGTGTCGACCGTCTGCGAGGTGTGCGAGGGCAGACGCTTCGACGAGTCGGTGCTGGAGTACACCCTGGGTGGACGCGATATCAGCGAGGTGCTCGCGATGCCGGTCACCGAGGCCGAGGCGTTCTTCGCCGGTGGTGACGCGAAGCTGCCGGCCGCCCACGCCATCCTGAACCGGCTGTCGGATGTCGGGCTCGGCTACCTGACGATCGGACAGCCTCTGACCACCCTGTCCGGCGGTGAACGGCAGCGGCTCAAGCTCGCCACGCACATGGCCGAGAAGGGCGGCGTGTACGTCCTCGACGAGCCGACGACCGGTCTGCACCTCGCCGACGTCGAACAGCTTCTGGGGCTGCTCGACGGGCTGGTCGACGGCGGCAAGTCGGTCATCGTGATCGAGCACCACCAGGCGGTGATGGCGCACGCCGACTGGATCATCGACCTCGGCCCCGGCGCCGGGCACGATGGTGGCCGGCTGGTCTTCGAGGGCACCCCTGCCGAACTCGTCGCCGCACGGTCGACGCTGACGGGCGAACACCTCGCGCGCTACGTCGGCGCCTGAACCGGCGTTACGGAACCTTACGGGCCGTGCGTGCCCGCCGGGCCGGCGCCGGATACCGTCGGAGCGTGACCACCCCGATCGAGAACCTGGGCCGTGAGACCCGCCTGTACCCGCCATCGGACGAGTTCGCCAGTCAGGCGAACGTGGATGCGTCGGTGTTCGCCGAAGCGGCCGGCGATCCGGTCGCGTTCTGGGAGCGGCAGGCCGAACGCCTCGACTGGGCGGAGCCCTGGCACACCGCGCACACGTGGGAGCCAGCCGTCATCGGGGAGGATGGCGACCTCACCGTCCCGCGGGCGGAATGGTTCGCGGGCGGGCGCCTGAATGCGGCCGTCAACTGCGTCGACCGGCACGTCGACGCCGGACGCGGCGACCGTGTGGCGATCCACTTCGAGGGCGAGCAGGGCGACCGCGAGACGATCACTTACGCCGACCTGCAGCGCCGGGTCGCGCGGGCCGCGAACGCCCTCACGGCCTTGGGCATCGGAAAGGGCGACCGGGTCGTCGTCTACCTGCCGGTCATCCCCGAGACGGTCGTCATCACGCTCGCGATCGCGCGGGTGGGCGCCATCCACTCGCTCGTGTTCGGCGGGTTCTCGGCCGAGGCGCTGCGTTTCCGGGTCGAAGACACGGGCGCGAAGCTGGTGGTCACCACCGATGGGCAGTTCCGCCGGGGTGCCGCGGTACCCGTCAAAGCGAACGCGGATGCGGCGGTCGCCGGTGACAACGCCGTCGAGCACGTCCTGGTGGTGCGCCGCACGGGCGAGCTGACGCCGGACATCCCGTGGACGCCGGGCCGCGACGTGTGGTGGCACGACGTCGTCGATACTGCTCCGGACATCCACGAGCCGGAGTTCTTCGACGCCGAGACGCCGCTGTTCATCATCTACACGTCCGGCACGACCGGGCGCCCGAAGGGGGTCGTCCACACGACCGGCGGCTACCTGACGCAGGCCTCGTGGAGTCACTGGGCGTTGTTCGACGCCAAGGACGACGACGTGTATTGGTGCACGGCCGACCTCGCCTGGGTCACAGCGCACACCTACGTCCTGTACGGACCGCTCTCGAACTGTGCCACCTCCGTCCTCTACGAGGGCACGCCGAACACCCCGCACACCGGACGCCACTTCGAGCTGATCGAGCGCTACGGCGTGACCACGTACTACACGGCCCCGACGCTCATCCGGACGTTCATGACCTGGTTCCCCGAGGGCCTCGGCGACCGCTGGGATCTGTCCAGCATCCGGCTGCTCGGAACCGTCGGCGAGGCGATCAACCCGGAGGCCTGGGTGTGGTTCCGCGAGAACATCGGCGCAGGCCGGGCGCCAGTGGTCGACACCTGGTGGCAGTCGGAGTCCGGCGCCGCGATCGTCGCACCGCTGCCCGGCGTGACGGCGCTGAAGCCCGGCTCCGCGACTGTCGCCGTGCCGGGGGTGACCGTGCGGGTCGTGGATGAGCGAGGCGAGGACGTACCGCGTGGCTCGGGCGGCTCCATCGTGATCGACGGCACGTGGCCCGCCATGTCGCGGACCGTCTGGGGAGACCCGGAGCGGTACCGGGACTCGTACTGGCGGCCGTACGCCCACCGTGGCTACTTCCTCGCGGGCGACGGAGCAGCAGTCGACGCCGACGGCTACATATGGCTGCTCGGGCGCCTCGACGACGTCATCAACGTGTCCGGGCACCGCCTCTCGACCATCGAGATCGAGTCGGCGCTGGTGGCGCATCCACGCGTCTCCGAGGCGGCCGTCGTCGGCGTGGGCGACGACACCACCGGGCAGGCGGTCGCCGCGTTCGTCGTGCCGTCGGGAGAGGCGCCGGGCGAAACCGAGCTGCGCGAACAGGTCACCCGCGAGATCGGGGCGATCGCGAAGCCGCGCCACGTGGTGCTCGTCGGGGACCTCCCGAAGACGCGCTCGGGCAAGATCATGCGTCGGCTGCTGGTCGACCTCTTCGACGGTCGCCCGCTCGGCGACACGACCTCGCTGCAGGACGAGACGGTGCCGCACGCGATCGCGGCCGCCCTCGCCGGTCGGTCGAGTTGACACGACACGCCGTGCGAGAGGCCGGCGCGACGGCGTGTTGCGTCAACTAGAGAGGGCAGCCGGGTCAGCGCAGGTCGGCGACGGTCAGCGCGGCGTCGATGAGGCCGAGGTGCGACAGCGCCTGCGGGAAGTTGCCCCAGAAAGCGCCGTCCGCATCCATCATCTCCGCGTAGAGTCCGACGTCGTTGGCCCGCCCGATCAGGTCGTCCATCAGCGTGGATGCCTCGGTCACGTCGCCGACGCAGGCCAGCGCCGACACGAGCCAGAACGAGCACGCGGTGAACGGCCGCTCGCCCTCGGCCTCGGCGCCGGTGAAGCGGTACAGCAGCGCGCCCACCCCCAGGTCGCGTCGCAGCGCGGCGATGGTGGAGCGCATCCGCTCGCCCCGGTCGAAGCCGCTGGGAGCGTGCAGCAGCACGGACGCATCCAGCTCTTCCGCGCCGGCCGCCATCGTGTACGCCGCAAGGTCGTCCGACCAGCAGTTCTCGCCGACCCACGCGTGGATGAGGTCCGCCTCGCGACGCCAGCGCGACGGGTTGCCCTCGATCTGGCCGAGCTTCACCAGCTCGAGGGCCGACTGCAGCGCCTGCCAGCAGCCCATCTTCGACGAGGTGTGGTGGCGGAGCTCGGTCAGCTCCCACATCCCGGAGTCCGGCAGCCGCCAGACATCGCACACGTGGTCGGCGACATCGGCGACCAGGCGCCGGGTCGGCACGTCGAGGACGTTGCCGGCCGCCGCGTAAGCGAGCGCCACGCTGAGCAGATCGCCGAAGACGCCGAGCTGGAGCTGCCCCGCCGCCCGGTTTCCCGTCACCACCGGCCCGATGCCGCGCCAGCCGGGCACGTCATGCGTCTGCGGGGCGGCGGACGACTCCTCCCGCAAGCCGTAGAGCACGCGCACTTCGGCGACGTCGCCCTTCACCGCGCGCAGTAGCCAGGAGATCGCCGCGTGGGTCTCCTCCCGTAGCCCGAACCGCGCGAGCGCCCGCAGCGCGTACGCGGTGTCGCGCACCCAGGCGAAGCGGTAGTCCCAGTTCTTGCCGCCGCGCGGCGTCTCCGGGAGGGACGTGGTGGCCGCGGCAGCGATGGCGCCCGTCGGCGCGTAGAGCAGCAGTTTGAGGGCGAGGGCGCTGCGCTGCACGGCGTCATCCCACGGTCCCTGGTACGAGAAGGTCCGCGACCAGAGTTCCCAATTCGACAGGGTGCGATCGATGCCGATGTCGACGTTCCCCGGGTCGGGCAGGTGCAGCGGTTCGTCGTCGGTCGCGACGATGCTCAGCGTGCGGCGGGCGCCTTCGGTGACGCGGATGCGGCCGCCGAAACGCGGCGCATCCTCGTCCTCCTCAGTGTCGTTCAGTCCGGTGACACCGATGTTGACCCGGTCCACCCGGAGGATGCGCTTGCCGTCCACCCGCTCGGCCCATGGACTCGCACCCCCAAGCATGGTTCCCGGCTCGACGGCCCAGTCCATGACGACCGTGCCCGTCACGCCTTCGATGCGGCGGGCCAGCTCCAGCCAGGGGAGGCGGCCGGCGACGCCGGTGACGAGCGCATCCGTCACCCGCACCGTGCCGGTCGCGGTGCGGAACGTCGTCTCCAGGACGTTCGTCCCGGGCAGGTAGCGCCTGGTCGTCTCGAAGTCGCTCACCGGATGCAGCAGGATGTGGCCGCCGCGCTCGGGATCGAGCAGCGAGGCGAAAGCGGGCGGGGAGTCAAGGCTCGGTACCGGGAGCCAGTCGACGGTGCCCGATCGGTCGATCAGCGCGACCGTCCGGCCGTCGCCGAGAGCGGCGTGGTCCTCGATGGCGGCCTCGCGCATGCCGTTCGCCGTCACGCTCGCTGCTGGAGCCCCGCCGCCGAGATGACGGCCTCGCGGAAGGCCGGGGTCAGCTGAGCGGCTGTGGGCCGCGCGGCCGGGTCGGCTGCGGTCATGGCGTGAAGGATGCGCGGCCAGTCGTCGGGGAGCCCGTCGGGGATCGGCGGCTCATGCTCGAGACGGGCGAGCGCCGATTCGACCGCGGACCCCGGGTACGTGACCGACCGGGTGAAGCACTCGAGCAGCACGAGGCCCAGCGAGTAGATGTCGCTCGCCGACGTCGCCGGCTGGCGCATCGCCTGCTCGGGGCTGAGGTAGGCCGCCGTTCCGGTGGTCTTCCCCTCATCCGGCTGTGCAGGGGTGCCGGCGATGCCGCTCGCGATGCCGAAGTCGGTGAGTCGTGCGCGGGCGCGGAACGTCGTCGTGCCGTAGGAGACGAGCATGATGTTGGACGGCTTGATGTCGCGGTGCACGACGCCGTTCGCATGCACGTACTCCAACGCCTCGGAGATGTCGTAGGCCACCTCGGCGATCTCTTCCAGCTCGAGTTCGCGCTCGGCCAGCGCGGTGGCGAGGTCCGTGCCGGTGACGAGTTCCATGATGAGGAACGGACGTGGGTCCTTCGGCGACGTGTAGTCGATCCCGGCGTCGATGAGCGAGACGATGCCGTGGTGGCTCAGCCGTGCGAGCGCCGCCTGCTCTGTGCGGTACTGCGCCATCTCCTCCTCGCCGCCCGCCCGGTACAGCTTGATGGCGACCTCGCGGCCGAGCAGCTCGTCGGTGGCCCGGAAGATGCTGGCCTCCCCACCGCGTCCGATCACGTACTGCGGGCGGTAGCGCCCGAGCAGGGCCGGGATGGTCGACTCGGGCATCAGCTGTTCCGTGACCGCAGGAGGGCGAACGACGACTCGCCCAGGATGACACTGGTGCTGTCGTGCACCGCGAGCTCGGGGTCGCTGGAGAGCTCGAGCTCCCACGGCGAGCCGGCGGCGTCGGGCAGCATGAACTCGACGCCGTTGCCCGCCGCGTTGAGCATCAGGAGGAACGAGTCGGAGCCCTCGTGACGCAGCTCGAACGCTATGGACCGCGCCTCGGGGTCGGCCCAGTCCTCGTCGGAGAACGGCTCGCCGTCCGCGCGGACGATGCAGACGACATCCGTGCCGCCCACCTCGGGCGCCTGCCGGTACCACTCCGGGCGAAGGGCGGGCTCGGAGCGACGCAGGCGGATCAGCTTCGACGTGAACTCGTGCAGCTCCCAGTCGGCGTTCGCCCAGTCGAACCAGGAGATCTCGTTGTCCTGGCAGTAGGCGTTGTTGTTGCCCTGCTGGGTGCGGCCGATCTCGTCGCCGCCGAGAATCATGGGTACGCCCGCGGACAGCAGCACCGTGGCGAGGAAGTTCTTGCGCTGCCGGATGCGGAACGCGTTGATCCCCTCGTCATCGGTGGGGCCCTCGACGCCGTAGTTGTTCGACCGGTTGTCGGATTCGCCGTCGCGGTTGTCCTCGCCGTTCGCCTCGTTGTGCTTCTCGTTGTAGCTGGTCAGGTCGGCCAGGGTGAAACCGTCATGGGCGGTCACGAAGTTGACGCTCGAGAGCGGGGCGCGGCGCGAGTCCTCGTAGATGTCCGGGCTGCCGAGGACGCGCTGCGACAGCGTCGACAGCACCCCCGGGGTGCCGCGCCAGTAGTCGCGGACGTCGTCGCGGAACTTCCCGTTCCACTCCGACCAGTCGGCGGGGAAGCCGCCGAGCTGGTAGCCGGCGACATCCCACGGCTCGGCGATCAGCTTCACCTGCGCGAGTGTCGGGTCCTGCTGGATGAGGGTCAGGAACGCGCTGTGGAGGCTGGCGTCGCCGCCCTGCCGGGTCAGCGTGGTCGCCAGGTCGAAGCGGAAGCCGTCGATGTGCATGTCCTCGACCCAGTAGCGGAGAGAGTCCATGATCACCTGCAGGGCGGCCGGGTGGCTCACATTGAAACTGTTGCCGGTGCCGGTGGTGTCGAAGTAGTGGGCGGCATCCCCCTCGACCAGCCGGTAGTAGGACGGGTTGTCGATGCCCTTGAAGCTGTACGTCGGACCCAGGTCGTTGCCCTCGGCGGTGTGGTTGTAGACCACGTCGAGGATGACCTCGATGCCCGCCGCGTGCAGCGCCTTGACCATGCCTTTGAACTCGTCGACCTGGTGGCCGGTGTCGCCGGTGGCCGCGTACTCGTTGTGCGGCGCGAAGAAGCCGATGGAGTTGTAGCCCCAGTAGTTGCGGAGGCCCTTCTCCTGCAGGTGCGCATCCTGGACGAACTGGTGGATGGGCAGCAGTTCGACAGCGGTGACGCCGAGGTTCTTGAGGTACTCGACGGCTGCGGGATGCGCGAGGCCGGCGTAGGTGCCGCGGAACTCCTCGGGCACCCACTCCATGAGCTTCGTGAACCCCTTCACGTGCATTTCGTAGATGATCGTCTCGCTCAGCGGCGTGCGCGGGCGCTCGTGGTCGCCCCAGTCGAACTCCTGGCGGTCGATGGCGACGCCGAGGGCGACGTGGCGTGCTCCATTGGTGTCGCTGCGGCGCTTCGGGCGGCCGAGTTGGTGGCCGAAGACGGCCTGGGTGTTGTCCCACGAGCCGGTCACGGCGCGGGCATGCGGAGGCAGGAGCACTTTCGCGGGCGAGAAGCGAAGACCGTTGGCCGGATCCCAGGGGCCGTTGACGCGCAGCCCGTACCGGGTGCCCGGGACGAGGCCCGGCACGAACCCGTGGAACACGTGCCCGGTTCGCTCGGTGAGCTCGCTCTGCTTCTCGCGGCCACGCGCGTCGAACAGCGAGACGATCACCTTGTCGGCTCGCTCGCTGTAGACGGCGACGTTGGCGCCGCCCTCCCGCAGGGTGATTCCCAGCGGGTAGGGAAGGGATTCCGCCGTCACAGCGATGCCCTCCGCAGTGTGGATGCGCTGTGGAGGGTCCGGCGGTGGGGCCGGGGGCAGGGCTTGGGCACGGTGCCTCCGATCGGTAGACCGTAACGATACCTGCGAGGCGGTGCTGTCCTCCAGGCATTGACAGGGGGGTGGCGGACCGTTAGGCGCGGGTCACAACGGCGAGATCCGAGACTCCAGCCAACGAACGACCTCGGCGTGCTCGACTCCACCGTGCGCCAACTTCCGTATGAAGGTGTCCGCCTCGGACACCGGCTCGCTGGTCAGGTGCAGGTCAGTGAGCGCGAGGAACGTCTTGGCTACGATCCACGCGAGTCGCTTGTTGCCGTCTGCGAGCGGATGATTCCGGTTGAGGGCGATCAGGAGGGCGGCGGCTTTCTCGACATCTCCCTCGTACATCTCCTCGCCGAAGACGGGCAGGGGCGAGGCGAGAGCCGAGAGCAGCAAGTTCTTGTCGCGGACGTGGAAACTCAGTTGTCGGATCAACCCCAACACATCCCGGGGCTCGAGGTACTCGGTCACTGGGAGAGAGCGTCGAGCAGCGCCGCGTCCTCATCGAGGATGCGGTCCATGATCGCCCGCGTGCGAGCACTCTTGTCGAGCTGAGCGGCTCGCGCTTCGAGAGCGAGCTTCACGACTTCTGTCTTCGTCCGGTGCTCCTGCTGAGCAAGCGTTTCGAGCAGTTCTTCGTGGGCGGCGTCGAGCCGCAGATTCATGGCCATTGTGCACTCCTCGTACCAATTGGTACCTGAGTGTACCGCCTGGCACCTATCGCCGTGTCACCCACACCGCCTGGTCGAAGGCGGCGACGGCGTCCGCGGGGGGCGCGCCGAGGCCCGTGCCGGAGAGGCTGACCTCGACCAGGAGGCCGCCGCGCGAGAAGCGGAAGACGCCCTCGGCGTAGGCCACGTCCGTCGCCTTCGCATCGGCAGGCACGGTGCGGCGGAGCGCCGTCAGCGTCCGGTACCAGTCGAGCATCCGCGCGTTCTCCGGGCGGCCGGGCTCGGACCAGTCCAACTTCGAGCGCTGGAACGTCTCCGGGTCCTGCGGGTCGGGGACGACGTCCGGGTCCCATCCCATCTTCGCGAACTCCTCGATGCGGCCCTCGGCCGTCACCTTGCCGAGCTCGGGCTCCGGGTGCGAGGTGAAGAACTGCCAGGGCGTCGTCGCGGCCCACTCCTCTCCCATGAACAGCATGGGCGTGAACGGGCCGAGCAGGGTGAGGGCTGCGGCGACCGCCAGCCGGCCGGAGTCGAGCGTGGCGGTGAGGCGATCTCCGGCCGCACGGTTGCCGATCTGGTCGTGGTCCTGGCTGAAGACGACGAGCCGCGTGAAGGGGATGTCGGCGTCGAGTGGACGGCCGTGGCGGCGCTCGCGGAAGCTGGACCAGGTGCCGTCGTGGAAGAAGCCGCGCTGGAACACCTTCACCAGCGCATCCGGGTTCGCGAAGTCGGAGTAGTACCCGGTGTCCTCGCCGGTCAGATTGGCGTGGATGGAGTGGTGCACGTCGTCGTCCCACTGGGCGTGGAGTCCGTAGCCGTGATGCGAGCGGGTGCGGATGAGGCGGGGGTCGTTGAGGTCGCTCTCCGCTATGAGCGTGCGCGGCCGGCCCGTCTCGCCCGCGAGCTCGTCCGCCAGCACCGCGAGCTCCTCGAGCAGGTGCGTCGCGCCCGAATCCTTGAGGGCGTGGACCGCATCCAGCCGCAGGCCGTCGACGTGCATCTCGCGCAGCCAGTACTCCGCATTGTCGAGGATGTAGCGGCGCACCTCGTCGGAGGACGGCCCGTCGAGGTTGATGGAGACACCCCAGGTGCTCGCGCCCTGGCCGAAGTACGGACCGAACTTCGGCAGGTAGTTCCCGCTCGGACCGAGGTGGTTGTAGACGACGTCCTGGATGACCGCCAGCCCGCGTCGATGGCACGTCTCGACGAACCGCTGGTACGCGGCCGGGCCGCCGTACTGCTCCTGCACGGCGTACCAGAGAACGCCGTCGTAGCCCCAGTTGTGCGTGCCGTTGAAGGCGTTCACGGGGAGGAGCTCGATCGCGTCGACGCCGAGCGCGATCAGGTGATCCAGGCGCCCGAGGGCGGCATCCAGCGTCCCCTCGGGGGTGAAGGTGCCGATGTGGAGCTCGTAGATGACCGCGCCGGTGAGGTCTCGGCCCTCCCACTCGCCGTCCGCCCACTCGTGTGCGCGAGGGTCGAACTCGCGGCTCAGCTCGTGCACCCCGTTCGGCTGGCGCAGCGACCGCGGGTCGGGGAAGGGGCCTTCGCCGTCGACCAGGAAGCCGTAGTCGAGCGGCTCGTCGGGGAGGGCGGGCGACTCGGCGAGTTCCCACCAGCCGCCGGTCGGGCTGTCCGCGGTGGCGGGGATGAGCGTGAGCGGGAAGGTCCCCAGGTCGCCGAGCACCACATCCACCGCTCGGCCCTCCGGCGCCCAGACGGGAAACCGGCGCTCGCCCCAGCCGCCGGTCATCGGACCGCCGCCAGCAGTGCGACCGGATAGGTTTCGAAGACGGAGGCGAGCGGCACGCGGCCCCGGTGCTCGCGCCCGGTGAGTTCGTCGCGCATGGGATCCTCCCCGAGGTCGATCGTCGTGTCCGCCCAGCCGCCGGTCGCGGCCAGCCCCACGGGCAGGCGCGTGGCGAGCGCGATCGCACCGCCGCGGTCGAAGCCGACGAGGTGGCCGGCGCGCGAGCCTTCCGCGTAGACCGGGTGATAGCCGGTGAACAGCTCGGGGCGATCGCGGCGCAGGCGGAGGGCCTTGGCGGTGACCAGTACCTTCGCGGCGCCCGACGAGTCGATCTCGGGCTGCCATCCCTCGTCGATGTGGGCCAACAGCGCGGAGGCGGCGTCGAATTCGACGGGCCGGCGGTTGTCGGGGTCGACCAGCGACCGCTCCCACCGCTCGGAGCCCTGGTAGACGTCCGGGATGCCGGGGGCGGTCAGCTGCAGCAGCTTCGCAGCGAGGCCGTTGCTCGCGCCCGGCGCTTCGATGACGGCGGACAGCGCCTCCACCTCGGCGCGGACGCGCTCGTCGTCGAAGGCGGCGTCGATCGCCGCGGCCATCCGCTGTTCGAACGCCTCGTCGGGATCGGTCCAGCCGGTGGAGGCGCCGGCCTCGCGCGCCGCCTTGAGCGCGTAATCCTGCAGGCGCTCGCGGGAGGCGGGCCACGCACCGACGACCGACTGCCACAGCAGGTTCTCGAGCGATCCATCGCCGAACCCGACCCGGTCGCGCACCGTGCGTAGGAAGCGCTCCCAGCGTCCCGGCAGCTCGGCCAGGACGTGGATGCGCGCCCGCGTGTCCTCGCCGCGCTTCGTGTCGTGGGTCGAGAGCACGGTCATCGACTCGGGGAGGCGCCGCTGGCGGTCGGCCTGGCGGCGGTGGAACTCCTCCGGCGAGACTGCGAACTCGGCCGGGTCGCCGCCCACCTCGGTGAGCGAGACGAGACGGGTGTACCGGTAGAAGGCGTTGTCCTCCACGCCCTTGGCCATGATCGCGCCGGTGGTCTGCTCGAACCGGTCGCCCAGGCGGTCGGTGATGCGGGCGATGACGGGGGCGAGGTCGGGCCGGGACTCCGCGGCCGCGAGCCGCGCCTCCTCCAGGTACTCGGCGCCGAACGGGAGGTAGCTCCGGTACACGGGGAACCAGGCGGCCAGCTCGGCTACCGCGTCGGCGACCTCGTCGTCGGTGCCCTCGCCGAGCTCGCGGACCACGCGCAGCACTTCACTGCGGAGGATGCTGTCGGCGATCGCGCGCTTGCGGCGGTGCACCAGCTCCGCCCAATCCTGGCTCTCCTCGCGCTCGTCCAGTTCGCCTGCGAATGCCGTGAGCGGGCCTTCGCCGGACGGGTCGACCAGCACGCGGTCGATGATCGCGAGCGCGTCGTACCCGGTGGTGCCCTGCACGGGCCAGTCGGGCATCCGCTCGTCGCCCTCGATGATCTTCTCGACCCAGATCGGCGCGTCGCCGGCGAGGGCTCGCAGCCGCTCCAGGTACTGAGCGGGGTCGCGGAGGCCGTCCGGGTGGTCGACGCGGATGCCGTCGACCAGCCCCTCGTCCACCCAGCGCGCGATCTCCCGGTGGGTGTCGTCGAACACCTGCTGGTCTTCGACCCGGAGCCCGGCGAGCGTGGTGACAGCGAAGAAGCGGCGGTAGTTCAACTCGGCGTCGGCGCGACGCCACGACATGAGCTCGTAGTGCTGGCGGGCGTGCACCTCCTGCGGGGTGCCCTCGCCGGTGCCGGGGGCGATCGGGAAACGGTGGTCGTAGTAGCGCAGTTCGCCGTCCTCGATCCGGAGGGCGTCCTCTTCGTCAGGGCCGTCGCCGAGGATCGGGAGGCGCAGGCGACCGTGGCCGAACTCCCAGTCGATGTCGAAGTAGGAGGCGTGACGGGCCTCCTTGCCGTGCGTGAGCACATCCCACCACCAGGCGTTGACCGCGGGCGTCGCGACCCCCATGTGGTTGGGCACGATGTCGACGAGCACTTTCAGGCCGCGCTCGTGGGAGGCGTCGGCGAATTCGCGCAGGGCCTCCGGGCCGCCGCGAGAGGCGTCGACGCGGCTGTGGTCCACGACATCGTACCCGTGCATCGACCCGGGCTCGGCCTCGAGAAGCGGTGAGAGGTAGACCCAGTCCGCTCCGAGGCGCTGGATGTGGTCGAGCACCTGGGTGGCGTCGCGGAGGGTGAAGTCGGGGGAGATCTGGAGGCGGTAGGTGCTCACACGCTTCATTCTGGGGGAGGGGAGAGGTGCCGAGTAGGCCTTGAAATCTCGCGCCGGTCGTATTGCTAGACAGGCGAGCAATATGCTGGAGGCAACCAGCTTTGTGTCGCACCCGGCGGCCGGGCGCCCGAGGGGAGTGGCGGAAGTGGCAGTGCTGAATTACGGGGGCGCGGAGTACGAGTTCAGCGACAGGATGCTCGCCCATCTTCAGGTGGTCATCACCAACAAGCTGCGGCGTCGCGAGTCGTTCGCACTCAGCTGGATGCGGGACGACGATGGCGGTCGGGAGGCAATCTGGATCGACAACGGCTTCCCGATCGGCTTCCACTACGACGACGGCGCCATCGCGCCTCTCAACCGCGACTGGCTGGAGGCGCTGCTCGACGGGACGCACCGGCCCAACGGCCTCCTCGTGACGCCGGAGCCCGCCAAGTCCACCCGTGAGGGGCAGGTCGCCGTCCGGGGTTGATTTCTCAGGAGATCGGTCGGGGGTAGACGGGCTGTCGACGTGGTGGGAGCGTCGAAGGCGAATCGGAGGACGAAAGGAGACCTCATGGGACTCGACGACAAGATCGAGAACGCGGGCGAGAAGCTCGGAGGCAACGCCAAGGAGGCCACAGGCAAGGCCACCGGTGACGAGCGACTCGAGGCCGAGGGCAAGGGCGACAAGGCCAAGGCCGACGTGAAGCAGGCAGGCGAGAAGATCAAAGACGTCTTCAAGGACTGACGCCTTCACGAACTGACGTGTTCAGCGAAGCCCCCGCCCGGATTCGGGTAGGGGCTTCGCAATGCCCGGCCGTTCATCCTGCGTTTCCCTGAGATGCGGCTTTTGTTCGCCCGGCGCTCGGAGTAGCTTCCGGTCATGGGAGACCGGTCGGATCGGGCGAAGGCTTGGCGGAGGGCGGCCGTCGGCGGCATCCTGGCCGCGCTGGCGCTCCTCGCGACGATCGCGGTGGCCATCGCCATCCCCACACAAGGAGAGAACCCGCGTGCCTGGGGCGTGGTCGTCTGCGGGTTCGTCACGGTGGCTCTGTGCGGGCAGATCGTCGCGCGCAACCGGAGGCTACTGCGCCACTACCGCGGTGACGACCTGGCGCCTGGCCGTCAGGCGCGGGCGAAGGCGGCGCGGTAGCGGGTCGGCGGCACGCCGACCTCGGCGTCGAAGTGGTGGCGGAGCAGCGTGGCGCTGCCGAAGCCGCACTGCCGTGCCACCTCGTCGATCGGCAGCTCGGTCGTCTCCAGCAGCAGCCGTGCGCGGAGGATGCGCTGGGTGGTCAGCCACTGCATCGGCGACACGCCCGTCTCGGCGACGAACCGACGGGAGAAGCTGCGGGTCGACATGTGGGTGCGCTCGGCCAGCATCCCGACTGTGTGGGGCTCGTCCAGGCGGTCGGTGAGGTACTCGAGCAGTTCGCTGAAGGTGTCGTCTTCGCAGTCGCTGACCGGCTTGTCGATGTACTGGCGCTGGCCGCCGTCGCGCTGCGGAGGGACGACCATGTTACGGGCGATCGTGTTCGCCACGGCGCTGCCGAGTTCGCGGCGCACGAGGTGGAGGCTGGCGTCGATCCCGGCGGAGGTGCCGGCACTGGTGATGATGCGGCCGTCGTCCACGAACAGCACGTCGGGGTCGACCCGCGCTTCCGGGAACCGACGCTGCAGCGCCTCGGAGTAGCGCCAATGGGTGGTGCAGTCGCGGCCGTCGAGCAGCCCCGCGGCTCCGAGCGCGAACGCTCCGGAGCAGACGCTGAGCAGGATGGCGCCGCGCGCGTAGGCCCGGCGGAGCGCATCCAGGAACTCCTCGGGGTACTCGTCGCGCACCGTCGCCGCGGGGACCGCGATCAGGTCGGCGTCGTCCATCGCCTCGAGTCCGTAGGGGGCGGTGACGGTGACGCCGACCGGGCTCGTTATCGGCTCCCCTGAGTGGATGGAGCAGACACGGAAGTCGAACGGCTCCAGCCCCGCATAGCTGCGGTCGAGCCCGAAGACTTCGCAGACCACGCCGAATTCGAACATGGCGAAGTCGTCGATGAGGGGAACCGCGACGGATCGGATCATGCTGCCGAGTGTAGTGGCCGAATGTTTGCGAAGATAGACCTGCAGCCATCTCGTGGCGGTATCTTTACGTCCGTAACGTTGATGTCATGGCAAACACGACGTGGACACAGGGCATCGAACACAGCTGGGTTTCTCACCCGGCCCGGGTGAAGAACGGCGAGCCGGTCGCCCGCCGTCGCTTCGTCCTCAGCGACTGGCTCCCCGCGGCGATCCTCGCACGCGGCGGGCAGATCAACCGGGAGACCGATCGGGCACTCGGCGACCTGCGCGCAGCGCAGTCGGCGCGCGAGACCGGCCGCTAGGCGTCACTCGATTCCGTGAACGCGGCCGCGATGCGCAGCGGCGCGGGACGAGGTGCAGCGGCGACGGACGCGCGCCGCACCAGGTCGGCCGCGAACACGACGGCCTCGTCGTCCACCTGCTCGCCGCGGATGCGCGCCAGCGCCCGCCGAGCAGCCGCAGCCCCGAGTTCGTAAATGGGCTGCTCGACAACCGTCAGCGGGGGCGTGGTGATGCCCGTCCACTCCGGGTTGTCGAACGCGATCAGCGAGACATCGTCCGGGATCCGCAGGCCCAGCGTCCGGATCACCTGGAAGACCGTCATGGCTATCAGGCTGTCGGAGGCGATGATCGCGGTGACCGGCTCGTCGGCGTCGAGCAACTCGCGGGCGACGGCATCCACCCCACGGCGGCGGGCGTCCAGCCGGATGTGGGTCTCGGGCGACGGGATGCCCGCTGTGGCCAGTGTCTCCATCACGCCGGCGACGCGGTCGGCGACGCTGGACATCGTGATCCGTTCGCCCGGCGTGTATTCCGGCGCAGGATGGTCGTGCGTCGAGATGAAGGCGATGCGCCGGTGGCCTTCCGCCAGCAGCTCGGAGGTGGCGGCCGCCGCGGCCGCGCGGTTGTCGACGGTGACCGAGTCGTAGGAGTGTCCGTCGGCACGGCGGTCGAGGAGCACGAGTGGCCGGCCGGCGTCGGCGACCGCGGCGAGGTGGGACACCCGGGCTGAGGATGCGGGCGCGACGATGAGCGCATCCACTTGCTTGTCGAGGAGGACGTCGACGGCCGCTTCCTCTGCATCCACGTCTTCGTCGGAGTTCGTGAGGATGACGTCGTAGCCGGCCGCGTTCGCCACGTCGGAGATGCCCCGCATGGCGTGGGCGAAGAACGGGTTCTCGATGTCGCCGACGACCACGCCGATCGTGTTCGAGCGGCCCGTGTTCATCGACTTGGCGAGCGCGTTCGGCCGGTAGTTGAGCTCCTCGGCTGCGGCCAGCACGCGGGATCGAACCGCGTCGCTCACCTGTCCGTAGTCGCCGAGGGCGCGAGCGGCTGTCGCCTTCGAGACTTTGGCCGCGCGGGCGATGTCGGCCACCGTTACGGCGCGCCGAGACGCGGGGCGTGGTGACATCGGTGCCGCCTTCCTGATTCGGGTTCTCGTGTTGACGAACCCCGGATTGATGTTATAGCGTCCCAGAAAACCAACTGAGACCGGTCTCAGCGTAAATGCCAGAGACCGGTCTCAGCAACCCCGAGATCGACGAGGATCGCACGTTCCGTTTCTCGTCCACCATCCCTCGACGATTGGACCCCGCAGTGAAACGACGCACCCTCCTCCGGCCGGCCGCACTGCTGGCCGCCGCGGCCTCGGCCGCCCTCGTCCTCGCGGCCTGCAGCTCCGGCGGCGCCTCGGGCACCACCACCAAGGACAACCCCTACGGGCTCATCGAGGCGGGCACCGTCCGCGTCGCCAGCCTCGGCGACGCCAAGCCCTACACCTTCACCGACGCCGGCGGAAACTTCACCGGCTTCGATGTCGAGCTCTTCACCGACGTGGCCAAGCGCGCCCACCTCGGCAAGGCCGTCTTCACCGGGCAGGACTTTTCCGGCCTCCTCTCCGCCGTCGCGAACCACCAGTTCGACGTCGGCGTCGCCGCCATCGGCATCACCGACGAGCGCAAGAAGACGGTCGACTTCTCCGACGGCTACCTGGCGGGCTACCTGACGGTGCTCACCACGAAGTCGAGCGGCATCGACTCGGCGAAGGACCTCGCGGGCAAGCGCCTCGGCGTGGTGCAGGGCACCCTGCAGGAGGCCTACGCGGTCAAGAACTTCCCGAAGGCGAACCTGGTCCGCTTCCCCGACAACAACGCCGCCGTCTCCGCCATCAACAGCGGCTCGGTGGATGCGCACTTCCTCGACTACGAGGCGGCAAAGAGCTACGTCTCGCAGTACCCGTCGCTGAAGGATGCGGAAGACATCCCGTCCTTCGACGCCCCCGCCGGCTTCGCCATCGCGAAGGGCAACCCGGCCCTCAAGAAGGCCCTCGACAAGGCCCTCCACGACGCGATGGAGGACGGCACCTGGAAGAAGCTCTACCAGAAGTGGTTCCCGGGCTCGCCGATGCCCGAGCAGTACCTGCCGAAGGCTGAACAGACCTCGACGCCCACCCCGTCCAAGTAGACGAGCGGGCACTCAGGGAGATCCCCATGGACTGGCTCACCACCATCACCCACACCTTCTTCGACATCCCGTCGATGCTGCAGGTCTTCCCGCAGCTCCTCGGAGTCGGACTCGTCAACACGCTGATCATCTCGATCGCGGCGACCATCATCGGCGTCGTGCTCGGCATGGTGGTCGCCGTCATGGGGATCTCCACGTCCCGCTGGCTGCGCATCCCCGCCCGCATCTACACGGACGTGTTCCGCGGACTGCCGGCAATCCTCACCATCCTGCTGATCGGACAAGGGTTCGCGCGGTTCTCGCAGTCGATCTTCGGGCCGTCTCCGTACCCGCTCGGCATCCTGGCGCTGTCGCTCATCGCGGCCGCGTACATCGGCGAGATCTTCCGCGCCGGCATCCAGAGCGTCGACCGCGGGCAGCTGGAGGCGTGCCGTGCGCTCGGCCTCAGCTACGCCAAGGCGATGCGACTGGTGGTCGTGCCGCAGGGCATCCGCCGGGTGCTTCCGGCGCTCGTCAACCAATTCATCGCCATCGTGAAGGACTCGAGCCTCGTGTACTTCCTCGGGCTGCTGGTCGGCGAGCGCGAGCTCTTCCGCGTCGGCCAGGATGCGGCCGTGCTGACCGGCAACCTGTCCCCGCTGGTGCTGGCCGGGCTCTTCTACCTCGTCATCACCGTCCCGCTGACGCACCTCGTCAACTACTTCGACAACCGGTTCCGCACCGGACGCCGTAAGCCGGCACCGCCCAAGAGCGGTCTGGACGAGCTGGATGAGGTCCAGCCGCCGGCGCCTCTCACCCTCGGGAGCAACACATGACCTACACCTCTCCGCTGCCCGCGCAGCAGACGCCCGAGTTCCGGGGCTCGGCCCTCGACCTCGTCGACCTGACCATGGCCTACGGCGACATCGATGTACTCCGCGGCGTCACCGTCTCGGTTGCCCCCGGCACCACGACCTGCGTGATCGGCCCATCCGGGTCGGGCAAGTCGACGATGCTCCGCGGCATCAACCGGCTGCACGAGCCGAAGAGTGGCGACGTGCTGCTCGGCGGCGGAAGCATCCTGGGCACGAAGCCGGATGTGCTGCGCCGCCGGATCGGGCTGGTCTTCCAGCACTTCAACCTGTTCCCTGACCACACCGCCCTGCAGAACGTCACGCTGGCGCTCCGCTCGGTGAAGCGGATGTCGAAGGCGGAGGCCCAGCGCGTCGCCGAGGAGCGCCTCATCGAGGTCGGGCTCGGGGAGCGGATGGACCACCGGCCGCGCGACCTCTCCGGCGGCCAGCAGCAGCGCGTGGCCATCGCCCGGGCGCTCGCCATGGAGCCCGAGGTGATGCTCTTCGACGAGGTCACCAGCGCGCTCGACCCCGAGCTCGTGAAGGGTGTGCTGAACCTCATGGCCGACCTCGGCCGGCGGGGTATGACCATGGTCGTCGTCACCCACGAGATGAACTTCGCCCGCAGGGTCGCCGACCAGGTGGTCTTCATGGACGAGGGGCGCGTCGTCGAGGCCGGACGACCGGACGACCTGTTCGACCGGCCGCAGAGCCCGCGCCTGCAGCGCTTCCTGTCGGAGGTGCTGTGATCCGCGCCGGACTCATCGGCTACGGCGTCGCCGGGCGGGTCTTCCACGCGCCGTTCCTGGCGGCGGACCCCGCGTTCGAGCTCGCGGCGGTCGTCACCTCGCAGACCGACCGGCTGGCCGCGGACCATCCGGGCGCTGTGGCGGTGCCCGACGTGGATGCGCTGCTCGCCCATCCCGGACTCGACCTGGTGGTCGTCGCCTCGCCGACGCCGCTGCACGTCGAGCACGCCGCAGCATCGATCGACGCCGGCCTCGCGACCGTCGTGGACAAGCCGTTCGCGCCGGATGCGGCGTCGGGCCGCGCGCTCATCTCGCGTGCGGAGGACGCCGGCGTCCCGTTCACCGTCTTCCAGAACCGGCGGTGGGACGGTGACTTCCTCACCCTCCGCCGCCTGATCGAGGACGGCTCGCTCGGCGACGTCCGTCGCCTCGAGTCGAGGTTCGAATGGTGGAAACCGTCGGCCGACGAGTCCTGGAAATCGACAACGGGCGCAGGTGAGGGCGGCGGCATCCTCTTCGACCTCGGCGCCCACCTCATCGACCAGGCGCTCCTGCTGTTCGGACCCGCCCGCGCGGTGCACTCCGAGGTGCGCAACCGCCGCGGCGGGGGAGCGGACGACGACGTGTTCGCCGTGCTCGAGCACGAGTCGGGCACGACCAGCCACCTGTGGATGAGCGCCGTCGCGCCGATCGCAGGCCCACGCTTCCGGGTGCTCGGCTCGCGCTCGGGCTTCGTCTCCTGGGGGCTCGACCCGCAGGAGGGGCAGCTCGGCGGCGGGATGCGCCCCGGCGACCCGCGCCTCGGCCGCGCCATCGCACCGGCCCGCGTCGGGACCGACGCGCACCCCGACGAGCTGCCGCTCATCCCCGGCGACTACGCCGAGTTCTACCGCCGGCTGGCCGCATCCCTCCAGGACGGGGCCGCGCTCCCCGTCGACCCGCGGGACAGCCTCGCGGTCCTCGAACTGATCGACACCATCCACACCCAGAACCGAAAGTGAGCACCATGACCACGCCATCCATCCGTTCCCGCGTCGTCGTCATCGGCGGCGGCATCCTCGGCGTCTCGACGGCGGTCCAGCTGGTCCGCTCGGGGGCCGACGTGACGCTGCTGACCGAGAACGAGCTCGCGAGCGGCGCGAGCGGGCGGTCCCTCTCGTGGCTGAACACGGCGGGCCTGCGCTCGCCGGAGTACCACGCGCTGCGCCAGCTCGGCATCGACCGCTACCGCACGCTCGCGGCGCGCGCCGAGGTTTCCGTGTTCCTGCGGTTCGACGGCGGACTGACCTGGGCGCCCGAGGGCGACTCGTATGCGCCCATCCTGGAGCACGAGCGCGCGATCGGCTACGACGCCCAGTGGGTCACCGCCGCCGACGTCACCGACTGGACGCCCGGCGTCGACCCGGCCGCGATCGCCGATGAGGGCGCCATCTTCAACCCGGGCGAGGGATGGGTCGACCTTCCGTCGCTCATCGCCTTCCTCGCCGCCGAGTTCACCGCGCGCGGCGGACGCCTGATCACCGGCGCAGGCCACGTCGAGGTCGTGGTCGAGGACGGCCGCGCCGTCGGAGCCGTGACCCCCGACGGCCGCCGCTTCGAGGCCGACGCGGTGCTGCTCGCGACCGGTCCGGGTGTTCCGGCTCAGGTCGCCGAGCACGGCATCGAGATCGAGGACGGCAGCCCGACGGCGCTGCTGGTCTGGACCAAGCCGGTCGAGACGGAGCTGAAGGCCGTCCTGAACACGCCGAATGTGGCCGTGCGCCCGACCCCGACCGGCGCCCTCGCCCTCGACTCCGCGTGGTCGGAGGAGGCGCTCATCATCGGGGATGACGGCTCCGTGACCGTGCCGGACGGCATCGTCGACCGCCTGCTGGAGGAGGCCTCGCGCGTGCTCGCCGGCAACCCGGCGCTCGAGTTCGACGGCTTCGGCATCGGCGGCAAGCCGATCCCCGGAGACGGCGAGCCGGTCCTCGGCGAGCTGGAGCAGGTCTCCGGCTACTTCGTCGCGTTCACGCACAGCGGCGCCACGCTCGGGCTCATCGCGGGCGAACTGCTCGCCCGCGAAATCCTCACCGGCGAGAAGTCGCCGCTGCTCGACACGTTCCGCCCCGCGCGCTTCTCTGCCGCCCTGGTGTGAACGTCGCGGAGGGGGTCGCGGGCTTCGGCCGGCACCGCGGGATGGGGCCCCCTCCGCCCTCCCGGCCGTCTCGTCTTCGACTGCGTCTCCTAAGCTCGGAGCGTGGATGAGATCGAGGCGGCCGGGTTCCTGTTCGACATGGATGGGACGCTCGTCGACTCGACGGCGGTCGTCGAATCCGTCTGGACCGCGTTCGGCCACCGGCACGGCATCGACCCAGCAGCCTTGCTGGCCTACGCGCATGGACGCCAGGCGATCGATACGGTCTCGCACTTCCTCCCCGGGTTGAGCGAGGGCGAACGCGCCGACCTCGTGCGGCGGCTGGTCGCCGAGGAGGTCGGTCGCACCGAGGGGATCATCGAGATCCCGGGAGCGGTCGCGATGCTGGAGGCGCTCGTCACAGCCGGGGCACCGGTCGCCGTCGTCACCAGCGCCCCGCGCGAACTGGCGATCGCCCGGATGCGCGCCGCCGGCATCCCCGTCCCGGCCGTCGTCGTCGCGGCGGAGGACGTCGAGCGCGGCAAGCCGGACCCGCAGGGATACCTTCGTGCGGCGGCCTTGCTGGGCGTGCCCATCGGCGACTGCGTCGTCTTCGAGGACGCAGAGGCCGGCCTCGCGGCCGCCGTCGCGTCCGGGGCGCGCGCCGTCGTCGTCGGGCAGCACAGCTCGGCCACCACCGTCGACCTGACCCGCCTCACCGACTGGACCAGGATGCGCGCACTGCTGTCGCGGTAGTGCATTGCGCCGGGGCACATCCGGTCGCATCCGGGGCGCATCCCGTCGCCCGCGCACTGTCGGAGATTTCGCGGACATCGTCGGAGACCTGCCGCCTCTGCAGTCGGAACTCCTTCCGCACCGCGGTACGTCGGAGAATCGCAGCCCTTTCTCCGACCGAACGCAGGCTTCCACAGTTCCTCCTCACGAGTGCATTGCGCCGGGGCGTATCCGGCGAGGATCATCGGAAACATGGGCACGAAGAGCGCGCCGCGGCGCCTTCCCCGGCACCCGGCGTCCAGCCTGGCGGAACGATGGACCACGGTCGACGGGATCGACGTGTTCTACCGGGAGTCGCCGAGCCCGCCGGACGCCCCCGCGATGATGCATGTGCACGGTTTCGGCCTGTCCGGCCGGTATCTGCTGCCCACCGCCGAGCGGCTCGCGGGCGATTTCCACACGCTGGTGCCGGACCTCCCCGGCTTCGGCCGGAGCGGCAAATCTCCCAGCAGTCTCGACATCCCCGACCTCGCGCACGCCGCCGCGCGCTTCCTCGACGAGCGCGGCATCGAGAAGGTCACCCTGGTGGGCAACTCGATGGGCTGCCCGGTCATCCTCGAGTTCGCCCACCACTACCCGGACCGGCTCGACCGCGCGATCCTCGTCTCCCCGGCGGGCGGTCTGTACAACCAGCCCCTCCGCCGTGCCGTGGGTCAGCTGACTCGCGACGGCAGGCGCGAACCGGCGCGCATGATGCGGGTGGCGACGCCGGACTACCTCCGTTTCGGCGTGCCGAGCACGTTCAAGATGTTCAGCGCACTCACGCAGTACCCGTCGCTGGACCGGCTGCTCGAGCTGCACATCCCGACCCTGGTGGTGCTCGGCGACCGAGACCCGCTGATGCCGCACCCCGACCGCGTGCAGGAGATCGCCGCCCAAACGGACAACCACCTCTTGCTGGTCCGGATCGAGGGCGCCGCGCACGCGATCAACTTCAGCCACCCGGGCGAACTGGCCCACATCATCCGGCTGTTCATGGCCGACCGGCCGATCGTCGACGACCCGGACTCACCCGGCCACGCGAGCCTGTACGAGATCCACCGGGGAGCGCACCTCCCGCCGCGGGCTTAGGCCGAGTCGGCCGCGGCGCCGCAGATCGTCTCGCGGATCCACGCGTCCGTGTCGCTCAGCGGCAGCTCGCCCGACCGGATCAGGCGGACGAAGTCGATGGCGTGGTCGGTCAGGCGGCCGTCTGCCGTCTCGGGCGCATCCCGGCCGACGTGGATGGACAGCCAGCGGGCCGGGGTCGGGCCGACCCGTGCCGCCAGGGCGACGATCCCGGCGAAATGGCGCGCCTGGCCCTCGGTCCCGTCGTCGACGTGGTCGCGGAAGCCGCGGCCACGGATGCGGTTGGCGCCACCGCGACCTGCGTCGAGGAACCACAGGGGTCCACGCCGGACCCCCGCCACCTCGTGTCCGAGTTCGCGCAGGAACCGGCTGGGCGAGGTGGTGTCGGCGGCAAGCCGTGCGCACGCCTCCGCCAGCCGGCCGCACGCGTCCGAGCTCACTCCGCCCTCCCGCGCACGAGCGCCTCAGCGCCCGCCTGCCACCACACGCCGGCGGCCGGCCCGCCATTGCAGCTGCCGTCGCTGACGCCCGGATGCTTCACCCAGAGCAGCGCATCCAGCTTGCCGTCGGCGCCCTCGGTCACGCGCGGGTCCTGACCGAGTGCAGCACCGGGCGGATTGCACCAGTCGCCCGTCCAGCCCTTGCCGTTGCGGGAGATGTCGATGACGTAGTGCTTCCAGCCGACCTTCGAGGAGAGGCGCCCGGCGTAGTCGCGCTCGTTCTGGGTCGTGTCGAAGTTCGACACGTTCGTGAAGAAGCCGTGCGCATCCTGCACCCCTGCCTGCTTCAGCCACGCGGCCTGATCGGCAGCGGACAGCCAGCGGCCATTGCCGCCGTCGAGATACGTGGCCACCCCGGCCGATTCGAGGATGCGCACCGACGACCGCAGCAACGGCAACCGGACCTCGGCCGAGCCGGCGCATTTCGGGTCGGAGAGCATGGCGAGCGAGTCCGGCTCGAGCAGCACGACGGCGTGGCTGCCCTTCAGCGTGGATGCCATGCTCTGGATCCAGGGCACGTACTGGTCGGCCGCCAGACCGCCCTTCGAGTACCCGCCGCAGTCGCGGTTCGGGATGGCATACGCGACGAACACGGGCGTCGCCTTCTGCGCCTTCGCATCGGCGATGTCGTTCCGGAGTTCGGTCGTCAACCGGGCACCCTGGAACCACTCGCCGAGCCAGACCGCCGTCGGCACCTCGGCGATGCGGCCGGCGAACGACGCGGCCGCGGGGTCGCCGTCGGCGCTGAGGCGCTTCTCGGCGGCGGCGGCCTCGGTGTTCGGGTCGAGATAGAGGCGCGTGGATGCGAACGCCGGCGCCCGGGGGCCGGCGGTCGGCGTGGAGGTCGCGGCCGAACCGTCGGTCGCGCTCGCGGCGCCGGAGGCTGCCCGCGGGGGCGTCGAGCCGGGCACGGCGAACGCGAGCGCGACGCCGGCGGCCAGCAGCACGGCCGCCACGACGGCGACGGTGAGTACGACCGGTCTGCGCATCCGTCCCCCTCCGGACTCGTTCGGAAAGCACACCCTAACAGCGCACGGTGGACGGCATCCATGTCGCCCGGATTGGGGTACAAACTAATGTCCCCCAAACGACCCACAGACCGTTCTTTCTGGCTATGCTCGCGGATGTCACACCCGAGTTACTGTCTTGAGCCTCGCGACGCCGACCCGAAACCCGGCCCGCGAGAGAACCCGAACGCGCAAAAGGACGTATCGTGCACACCACCTCCTACAACCCTGCCCACGACAAGGCCCAGCTGCTCGCGCGGCGCCACGAGCGCGACCTGCACTGGGCCAAGGAGCGCCGCCGACAGCACGAGCGGGAAGCCGCAGAGGCCCGCGCAACGCTGGCGGCCCGACCGCTCCGCCTCGCACGGACCGCCCTGTGGACCGGCGGCTCGCTCCTCGCGGTCACGGCCGCCGCGTGGGCCGTCGCGCTCCTGACGGTCGCGCCGTCGTGGAGTGGCGCGGTCGACGGCGCTGGGGCGCTCGTCGTGCTCGCGGTCGTGGTCGCGGTCGCCTTCGCGCTCGGCCGCATCCGCGCCCGTCGCACCGCTGCGCGCGCGCTGCTCCGCAGCCGCGGTGACCGTCTGTCGCACACGCAGTACCACATCCACGAGAGCGTGCACTCGTTCATCGACGCACGCGTGGATGTGGTCAACACGCGGGCTTCGGTCTCGGCCTAAGCGCCGCCGGAGGCGGGTCCGTCCGCGGCCATCACCGGCCGGGGAGCGTGTTGAGCGCCTGCGACCGGGCCTCCAGGAGTTCCGCGTAGGTTCCGTCCCGTTCCGCCCAGCGGAGGCGGCGCGCGGCCTGGACGACGATCTCGTTCGGCGTCGGATCCTGGCTGAGGAGGTCGGTGACCTCATCGAGGAAGCCGTCGAGCGGAAGCGCGGCAGGGTTCACCTTCTCCTGACCCGCTGTCGCGACGGCCGGAGGGATGAGCTCGGTGACGGTGACCCCGGTGCCGGCGAGCTGCGCTCGGAGCGCCTCCGTATAGGCGTGGACACCCGCCTTGGACGCTCCGTACGTCGGCATCAGAGGGAACGGCAGGTATCCGATCCCCGAGGTGACGGTGATGATGTCCGCGCCGCCGCGGGCGATGAGGTGCGGCGTGAAGGCGTCGATGGTCCGGATTGTGCCGAGCAGGTTGACGGCGATGGTGGTCTCCGCAGCCTCGGCGTGCGCCGGGTCGCGGAGGTCTTCCATCAGCATGACGCCCGACATGGTGACGACCACGTTGAGGTCCGGGTGGGCGGCGAGCACGACATCCCGAGCCCGGGCCACCGAGTCGGCGTCGGTGACGTCGATCGTGACCGATTCGAGGTCGTCGACCTTGGTCGTGTCGCGTCCGGCGACGATGACGGTGCTTCCTGCGGCGGCGAAGCGTCGTGCCAGGCCGAGCCCGATTCCAGAGGTGCCTCCGACGATCAGTACGGTGCGATTGTTCAACTCCATGGTTCCTCTTCCTCCCGTTCGATGACGGGTCACGGCAATGCTCGCGCCGCCGGACCGACTGAGGCAGTTCCCCGCGGATCCGGGGAGTGACAGGACCCCCTCACGTTGGCGGAGCGCTCGGTATCGTCGAAGCATGGATGATGCGGCTCGGCCGAACGCGCTCGGGGAGTACCTGCGCGCCAGACGCGGGCTGGTCTCCCCGGAGCAGGTGGGCCTCCCGAACGGCCCGCACCGCCGGGTTCCCGGGCTGCGGCGCGAAGAGGTCGCGCTCCTCGCGGGAATCAGCGTCGACTACTACCTGAGGCTCGAACGCGGCCGGGACGACAATCCCTCCCTGCAGGTGCTCGAAGCCCTCGCGCGCGTGCTGCACCTGGATGCGGTCGAAGCGGCCTACTTGTTCAGCCTCGCCGGACCTCGCCCCCGCGTTCGGCGTCGTCCTCGCAGCGATGGCGTGCCGGCGCGACTCCACCATCTGCTCGCGGCTCTCGACGTGCCCGCCTTCATCGAGAGCAGATACTTCGACGTGCTCGCATCGAATCCGCTCGCAGTCGCGTTCTCGCCCCGCCTCGTGCCGGGAGAGAACCGGCTGCGGTCGCTGCTGCTCGATCCGGAAGAGCGCGAGTTCCACGCCGACTGGGAGGCTGCGGTGGTCTCGTTCGTCGCTGCGGCGCGGCAGACGTTCGGTGTGGACGCGAACGACCCGCGCGCGGTCGAGCTGATCGGCGAACTGTCGATCGCCAGCGCCCGGTTCCGCACACTCTGGGCACGTCACGACGTGCGGGCGCTCGACGGCGGAAGGGCCACCATCTCTCATCCGGTCGTCGGGACGCTCGACCTGTATCGAGAAAAGCTGCCCGTGGACGACATGATCCTGGTGGTCTACTACCCCCACGAGAACAGCGACGCCGCCGAGAAGCTTCGGCTGCTCGCGACGTGGGCCGCGCGAGCGCCCGAAGTCGGTTGAGCCCCCAATGTTTCTATAATCGAACACGTGCCCCCGACCGATGATGCCCAGCCCGCCACCGCCCAGACCACCGCAGCCCAGACGCCCCCGCTGCAGACGCTGTCACGCGGCATCCGGATGCTGGAGCTGCTGGCCGACGCCGGCGAACCACTGACCATCCCGGTGATCGCCTCCCGGCTCGGCCTGCACCGTTCGATCGCCTACCGCATCCTGCGCACCCTGGAGGATCACGGGCTCGTCGTGCGGGATGCGGCCGGGGCCGTGGAACTCGGCCCGCGGATGGCCACCCTCGCCCGGGCGGTGTCGCGCGATCTGCAGTCGGCCGCGCTGCCGCAGCTCACCGCCCTCGCCAACGAGTTGAGCATGACGGCCTTCCTCGCTGTGCTCGACCGGCACGACGTGGTGACGCTCGTGACGGTGGAGCCGTCGCACGCGCACGCAACGGTGGCCCAGCGTCCGGGCACGCGGCACCCTCTCGCGTCCGGCGCGCCGGGCATCGCCATCCAGTCCGCGCTGACCGAGGCGCAGTGGCGGGCGCTCCCCGGGGAGCATCCGCGCGACGAGGCGGCGGCTGCGCGCGAACGCGGATACGCGACCAGCCACGACGAGGTCATCGCAGGGCTCGCATCCATCGCCGTTCCGGTGCAGGCTGCCGGGCAGCCGGTGGCCGCGCTCGCCGTCGTCTACGTCACGAACGACGTGGATGCGCAGGCGATCGGCGCCCGCTTGCGCGAGGCGGCCGCGGCCATCGAAGGGGAGCTGCGGTGACGGTTCCGCCTCCGGGCGCGGTCGTGGCGGCATTCGCGGGTGAGGTGCCGATCGAGCGGCTCGCCGGTGGACGCGGAGTCACCTGGCGGGCCGGCTCGGTGGTCCTCCGGCCGGCCGAGGCTCTCGGCGAGACGGAGTGGGCCTCCGATGTCCTCAACCGACTGGAGCGCTCGGCCGAGTTCGCCGTCCCCGAGCCGTTGCGCGACGACCGGGGATCGTGGACGCGGGACGGCTGGCACGCCCAGCGGTGGGTCCCAGGAGCGGCGGATCCGTCGCGAGTGGATGACGTGCTGAGCGCTGGGGAGGCGTTCCACCGGGCGCTCGCTCGCGTTCCGAAGCCCGACTTCCTGGAGCGCCGCGATCTCCCGTGGGCCCGCGCCGACCGGATCGCCTGGGGTGAGGAGGAGGGGCCGTGGGATGCGCTCCTCGACGCTCTGCGTGCGGCGTACCGCCCGGTGCACCTGCCCGAGCAGCTCATCCACGGCGATCTGCTCGGCAACGTGCTGTTCGCCGACGACCGACCGCCCGCTGTCATCGACTGGGCGCCCTACTGGCGTCCAGCGGCTTACGCGAGCGCCATCGCCGTCGCCGATGCGGCGTGCTGGCATGGCTACCCGCTCGGTCGTCTCGCTTCCGACCACGGCATCCCCGAGTGGAGGCATCTCCTGGTGCGGGCCCTGGTCTTCCGGATGGCGACCCTGCACGTGCTCGGTGCCTGGTCGAACGACCTGACCCGCCGCCATGTGCCCGTCGTGCGGGCGGTGCTGGCCCTCGAGTGAGCGATCGGCCCTAACCGGAGCGGAGGCCTCCGCGGCCGACGAAGTCGCGGTGCAGCGCGGTCTGCGACAGCGCTGAGAGCAGGGTGAAGCCGGCCAGCGCATCCCAGCCGCCGGTCCAGGTCAGGCCGCTCGCGATCTCCCACACAGTGCCGCCGGGATGCGCGGCGACCTCGCGCGCTCGCCGTAGGTGGTGTTCGCGCAACGCCGCGCAGCGCTCGGCGAGGCCGTCGAACGGCTGCTCGTGCCCGGGAAGGGCCTGGCCGTCGAGCGCGCCGATCCGCTCCAGTCCGGCGAGGTAGTCCCCGACCGGATTCGTCGCCGAGGGCCCGCCGAGACCGAGGCCGGAATTGATGGTCGGCAGCACATGGTCGCCCGTGAAGACGAGGCCTGCGTCCTCATCGTGCAGGCAGAGGTGGCCGGGTGTGTGGCCCGGCGTCCAGAGCACGCGGATGCGGCGACCGGGCACGTCGAGGAGTTCGCCGTCGGTCAGCACGGCATCCGGCGGTGCCACCGCAGGGCCGACCGGTGCGGACGCGACCGCTCGCAGTTCTGCGCGCCGGCCGGCCGGAACGCCCCACGCGTCCAGGTCCGGAGACGGCAGGCCGCGCGCGATCGTCTCGACGGCCTGCGCCTCGCGCGCGTGCATCAGCACGGGCGCACCGGTCGCTGCGCGCAGGGCGGCCGCCCCGCCCGCATGGTCGGCGTGGAGGTGCGTCACCACGATCGAGGCGGCGTCGAGGGGGGTGCGGCCCAGCGCATCCACCGCATCCAGAAGACTTCCGGTGGCCTCGTCGGTCGGCGAGCCCGGGTCCACGACCAGCAGCCGCCCGCCGTGGTCCTCCACCAGGTACGCCAGGCTGTACGGCAGGCCGCCACCGGGCATCGGGATGCGCACCGCGTGCACGCCGTCGGCGATCGTCTCGAAGGGGGCCACGCCCACAGGCTAGACCGCCGGCGGGCGTGCCGCCCGAACGCGTCAGCGGGCCAGCGTCCGGGTGCCCAGGATCGGAGCGAAGAACGCCGCCAGCTCGTCCGTCGCGGTCAGCGGCAGCACCGCCGAGACGTACTGGTCGGGCCGAACCACGACGATCGCGCCGTCGCGGTCGACGCCGCGCGCTGCGAAGATGTCGTCGGCCGGGTCGGAGGCGTACACCTTCTCGTAGTCGATCAGGCCGAACGGACCCACCCGCGGCAGGAACAGTTCGGGCACGGCGCCGAGGTCGACCGAGGCGTGGTCATGCTGGTAGGTCACCTTCACGTCGAACCAGGCATCGGGGTCGGCGCCGGTCGGGGTCGCTGCCAGCGGAGACTCGGGCGAGGTCGACATCCACTGGGCGAGGTTCGACACGGCGGACGACTGGCCCGCTGCCGCGCTGTCGGCGAAGACGTAGATGCGCCAGCGGCCATCGGCCCGGGCGTGGTGGCCCAGCTGCACGGGGTTGCCGTCGCAGACCCGCTCGACGGGTGCGGACTTGAAGCGCTTCCCGATGGGGAAACCGGTCGCGAGCTCCTGGTGCGCGGCCTCGCCGACGATCAGCGACGGGGAGTACTGGGTCATGAAGCCCGCGGGGAACTCGGCGGTGCGCACGTAGAAGTCCTCCAGCTCCGACGGGCTGTCGAACTCCTCCGGCTTCTTCGCCATCAGTGTCGACCACTCCTTGTCGAAGTCGATCAGGTTCTTGGCGACGACCTGCCGTTCGGCCGAGTAGGTCGCCAACAGCGACTCGGGGGAGCGGCCGTCCAGCACATGGCCGAGCTTCCAGCCGATGTTGAAGCCGTCCTGCATCGAGACGTTCATGCCCTGGCCTGCCTTGGCACTGTGCGTGTGGCAGGCATCACCGGTGATGAAGACGCGCGGCGTGCGCATCCCCAGTTCGTGCGGCAGGACGTCGTCGAAGCGGTCGGTGAGGCGGTGGCCGACCTCGTAGACGCTGTGCCACGCGACGTTGCGCACGTCCAGCGTGTACGGGTGGAGGATGGCGTTCGCGCGCTCGATGATCTGTTCGATCGTGGTCTGGCGGACGGCGCCCTTGTCCTCCGGTGCGACCTCGCCGAGGTCCACGTACATCCGGAACAGATGCCCGCCTTCGCGCGGGATCAGCAGGATGTTGCCCGCTTCCGATTGGATCGAGCACTTCGTGCGGATGTCGGGGAAGTCGGTGACGGCGAGCGCATCCATGACGCCCCAGGCGTGGTTGGCCTGGTCGCCGGCGAGGTGGCAGCCGATCGCCTCGCGCACCTTGCTGCGTGCGCCGTCGGCGCCGACCACGTATTTGGCGCGCACGACCTGGAGGGCGCCTTCGTCCGGGCTGGCGGTCCGCCGGAGGGTGACGGCGACGGGATGCTCGCCCTCGCCGACCTCGAGCCCGACGAACTCGTAGCCGTAGTCGGGCGTCATCCGTGACGGCGAGTTCGCCATGACTTCGGCGAAGTAGTCGAGCACGCGCGCCTGGTTGACGATGAGGTGCGGGAACTCGCTGACGCCGGTCGGGTCGTCGACCGGGCGGGCGGTGCGGACGATGCGGGAGGGATCGGCGGGATCCGGCTTCCAGAACGCCATCTCGGTGATGCGGTACGCCTCGGCGATGATCCGCTCGGCGAACCCGAACGCCTGGAACGTCTCGACGCTGCGGGCCTGGATGCCGTCCGCCTGTCCGATCGCCAGCCGGCCGGGCCGCCGCTCGACGATGCGGGTGACGACGTCTGGGAACTGCGCGAGCTGGGCCGCGGCGATCATGCCGGCCGGGCCGGTGCCGACGATGAGCACATCGACCTCGTCGGGCAGCTCGGCAGGGCGGTCGATCCCGGTGCCTGCGGGCTCGTGGATGCGCGGATCGCCGGAGACGTAGCCGTGGTGGTGGAACTGCACGGGGTCCTCACTTCGTTGTGGGTCGTTCATTATGCGAACACCACGTTCGCATATCGCTCTCCATGGTAGCCGATCCGCCATTCCCGCGCGCCCGCGTCATGAACGGCGACCCAACGACGTCTCTAAGTCACATGGCCGTCCTCCCCGCTCTCCTCACCCGTCGCACGTTGGGTCGCCTCCTGCTGCACGTCATCCTGAGCGCCAATCTGCTGATCCAGGTGGCCCTCGTCGTGCTCGGCGTCGCTCTCCTGGTGGAGCCCGACTCCACGAGGACGGTCGAACTGCTGGCGGAGTGGAGCGTGATCGCCCTGCTCTATGTGATCGCTGTCGCCGTCGCCATCACCCTGATCGCGCGACGGCCGCGCACGCGGTCGCCCCAGCATCCGCCGCCACTGTACGTCAGTTGGGTGGCTCAGTTCGTCGGCGCAGCGTCCACGGTCATAGCCAGCGTCTGCGGGATCGCGGGCGCCGTCGAGGTCAGCGCCGTGTACAGCAATGCCGCCCGGGATACCGTCTCCGATGTCGTGGGGACCTGCGCGATGCTGCTGTCGTGGCTGCTGCTGCAGTGGGGCTACGCGCAGTTCTACTATCGCCGGCACTGCCGGGCGCTGCGGCCGGTCGTGGAGTTCCCCGGGGGAGCGACGCCTCGGCTCAGCGACTTCGTGTACTTCGCCTTCACGGTGGGCACCTCGTTCGCGACCTCCGACGCCGTGATCCTGTCGCCGTCGCTGCGCTGGTCGGTGACCAAGCACTCCATCCTCAGCTTCTTCTACAACGGCGCCATCATCGTGCTCGCGCTCAACACGCTCACGGCGCACCACTGATCCCCACGACCGACAGCCGCCGCGTAGCTTTCCGCAATAGAAGGCTTCTGAGCGGGAGTGGTGCCGCACCATAGGGGAATGTCGGAGTTCAGCACAGCCCAGGTGCATGCGGGAGAGGCCCGCGATGCCGCTCACGGCGCCCGGGTCACCCCCATCTACCTGACCGCGGGTTTCGAGTTCGACAGCTTCGCCCAGGCGGAGGGACGTTTCGGCGGAGGCGAGGCCGGCTACACCTACAGCCGCTCAGGCAACCCGACGACCGCCGCCCTGGAGCGCCGCGTGGCAGCGCTCGAGGGAGGCCGCGAGGCGATCGCGGTCGGCAGTGGGCAGGCCGCCCTGACGGTCGCCCTCCTCGGCCTCGTGCAGGCGGGCGACCACATCCTCTCCGCCCAGAACGTCTACTCGGGCACCCGCGGACTGTTCGAGAACGGACTGCGCCGGCTGGGCATCCAGCTCGAGTTCGTCGACGACCCGGCCGACCTCGCGGAGTGGCGGCGCCGCATCCGCCCGAACACCCGCGTCCTGTTCGGCGAGTCGATCGCCAACCCGGGGACCGACATCCTCGACATCGCCGGGGTCGCGGACGTCGCCCACGAGCACGGCATCCCGTTCGTCGTCGACAACACCCTCGCGACCCCGTACCTTCTGCGTCCAGGCGACTTCGGCGCCGACATCGTCGTGCATTCGGCGAGCAAGTACCTCGGCGGCCACGGGTCCACGCTCGGCGGTGTGGTCGTCGACCAGGGCAGCTACGACTGGTCCACCTCGCCGTTCGCCCACCTGACCGGGCCGGACGAGTGGCTCGAGGGCGCGAGCTACGTGCAGGTGCACGGGGCTGCGGCCTACACGGCGTTCTCGCGTTCGGTCGTGGCGTCCCTGTTCGGGCCGGTGCTGTCGCCGATGAACGCGTTCCTCATCCAGCAGGGCGTGGAGACGCTGTCGCTGCGGGTGCAGCGCCAGTCCGACACGGCTCTCGCGGTGGCGCGCTGGCTGGAGACCCAGCCGGAGATCACGCGCGTCGACTATGCGGGGCTGGAGTCGCATCCCTCGCACCCGCTCGCCCAGCGCTACCTTCCCCGCGGGCAGGGCGCGGTACTCGGCTTCCGGCTCGCAGGGGGCGCCGCCGCGGCGGAGCGTTTCTACGACGCGGTCGACCTGTTCAGCCGCATGACGCACGTCGGCGATGTGCGCTCGCTCATCCTTCACCCCGCATCGACGACGCACGCGCACCTCCCGGCCGAGGTGCGGGAGGAGACGGGGATCGGCGGCGGGCTGCTTCGGCTCTCGATCGGGCTCGAGGATGTGGACGACCTGATCGCCGACCTCGCCCGGGGGATCGCGGCGGTGGTGGCGGCGGATGTGACGGTGCCGGATGTGACGGTGCCCGATGTGACGGCGCCGGATGTGACGGTGCCGGATGTGACGGTGCCCGATGCCGTCGGCGCGGGACGGTAGGAGAACACCATGGCACGTCTTCAGCATTTCGGCTGGTTCTTCAGCCGCGGCTTCGGCCCTCAGGGGTGGGGTCGCCCGTACTGGGAGTGGGGCTACGACTGGAAGCGTCCCGACCTGTACCAGCAGTCGGCCCGCGAACTCGAGCAGGCGGGCCTCGACCTGGTCATCATCGAGGACGCGCTCTCGCTGGGGTTCCCCGACACGCTCGACCTCCGCGTCCGCGAGGCGTACGGCGGACCGAAGCACGACCCGCTCATCCTCTCGCCGTACCTTCTGGATGCCACCCGTCACCTCGGCGTCGCGCCGACCATCAACGCGGGCGCCTACCCTCCGTACGTCGCCGCGCGCCAGTTCGCGAGCCTGCACCACCTGAGCGGGCACCGGTTCGGCGTGAACGTTGTCACGGATGTGGGAAGCGCCCGGCACCTCGGGCTGCCGCAGCTGTCGCACGATGCCGCCTACGACCGTGCGGAGGAGTGGCTCACCGTCATCCGCCGCCTGTGGCACAGCTGGGATGACGACGCCCTCATCGAGGACGCCGCGACCCGGCACTTCGCCGACGGCTCCCGGATCCGTCCGTTCGAGCACGACGGCGAGTACTTCCGGCTCGCAGGCCCGCTCAACGCCGTGCCGTTCACCGACGGCGACCCTGCCATCGTCTCGCCGGGCGGTTCGCCGCGGGGCATCGCCTTCGCCGGCACCCACTCCGACGTGCAGCTCGCGCTGGCCCCGCTGGACGCGCAGAGCATTCGGGACTACCGGGCGAAGGTGCGCGAGGCGGCCATCGCCGCCGGGCGCAACCCGGACTCGATCAAGGTGCTGTTCGTGTTCAAACCGGAGGTGGTGTCGAGCGACGAGGAGGCGCGCCGCGTCGTGGAGGCGTCGAAGCATCCCACCGACGAGGAGCTGTACCGGGAGCTGGCCGGGCAGTCGAGCGACCTGGAGACCGACCTGACGACGTTCTCCCTCGACGAGCCGTTCGACGTCTCCGTCTTCGGTGACCACGTTTCGCAGGGCAGCATCAAGGGGCTGTTCGGCAAGCAGGGTGTCCGCGGGGGTGTGACGCTGCGCGAGCTCGTCGCGCCGAAGGTGGTGAAGGGCCGGATCGCCGACCGCGCGGGATTCGTCGGCACGGCCGAGCAGATCGCCGACTTCATCGAGCAACTGGGGGAGGAGGCCGACAACGACGGCTTCATCTTCTCCGGCGACCTGCACCCGGTGACGTTGCACCGCTACCTCGACGAGCTCGTCCCGGTGCTGCGGCGTCGCGGGATCCTGCGCACCGAGTTCGGGAACGGCGGCATCCGGGGCAACCTGTCCGACTTCTGAGCCGGGCCCTGTTCTCAGGACTTTCCGGGCTCCTCGTGCAGCCATGTCCTGAAAACGGGACATGGCTGCACGCTCCCCGCCGATTCTCCTGAATTCAGGTCTGGAGGCATCCCCGCGTCCTGAAAACAGGACCCTTCGGTGTCCGTTTCGCGCGGAGCCTGCACGCGTCCCGTTCCCTGCGATTCGCGTGCGGGCGGTCCTGTTTTCAGGACTTTCCGGGCTCCTGGTGCAGCCATGTCCTGAAAACGGGACATGGCTGCACGTGCGGCCCCGAGACTCCTGAATACAGGGCGCCGGCGGCGCGGATTGTCCTGAAAACAGGACCCGCGCGCGCCCTACCCGGCCTGCTCCTGGCGCGCCCGGAACGCGATCATGTTCACCCGGTTCCCGCAGCGGACGCTGCAGAAGCGCTTCGAGCCGTTACGGGACAGGTCCAAGACCAGACCAGTGCAGTCGTCGGCGGCGCAGACGCGCAGGCGGTCCATCTGGTCCGAGCGGATGACGTCGGCGAGGGCGAGCGCGACCTCGACGCGGATGCGTTCGCCGAGCGGGGCATCCTGGGCAGTCGCGTGGAGGTGCCAGTCGAATCCGTCGTGCCGCATCAGGTAGGGCAGCGCGCGGGCTTCGGCGAGCATCGCATTCACCTCCAGCGCGGCCGCGTCCCGGTCGAGCGCCCAGGTGAGCCGCAAGCGTTCGCGGGTTGCCCGCACGTCCCGCAGTTCGGCCTCGTCGCCGTCGACGCGACCCGAGTAGCGGCTCGCCGTGAGCAGCGCCGCGAGCTGTTCGGTCGTGACGAGCTCGTCCTCGCCGCTACGGGTCGCGCCCGGGTCGCTGTCGCAGAGCCTGACGGCGAACTCCAGCGCATCCACTGTGTCAGGGGCAAAATGCAAGTTGACTCCTTACTAGAGGCGCAGTAGCGTCAGGACCATCATCCCTCTCAACCCTGACAGGTGACCCCATGACGCACCGGCACCCGACCTCCGTCGGCCTTCTCATCGCGGTGGTGGCTGCCGCAACCTTCGGGATGTCGGGAGCCTTCATCAAACCGCTGCTGGAAAGTGGATGGTCACCGGTCGCCGCGGTCACCGCGCGCGCCCTGATCGGCGGCCTCGTGCTGCTTCCGTTCGCTCTCGTCGCCGTCCGCGGACGCTGGGCCGCGGTGTGGCGCGGTCGCTGGCGTCTGCTCGGGATGGCGCTGGTCGGGGTGGCCGGCACGCAGGTGCTGTACTTCGCGGCGATCCAGCGCATCCCGGTCAGCACCGGCATCCTCGTCGAGTACCTCGCCCCGGTGCTCCTGGTCGTCGTGGCCTGGGCGCTCAGCAGGAAGGCGCCGCGCGCGGTCGTGCTGATCGGGTCGGTCGTCGCGGTCGGAGGGCTCGTCCTCGTCGTCTCGCCCGACGGGTCCGGAGGTCTCGATCCGCTCGGCCTGATTCTGGCGGTGATCGCGATGGTCGGCTGCGCCGCCTTCTACGTCATCGCCGCCCGGCCGAGCGACCGACTTCCGCCCGTGGCGCTGGCGTCCGGCGGCCTGCTGATCGGCGCGATCGCGCTTGCCGCGGTGGGCGCGACCGGTCTGCTTCCGGTGACGGTGAGCTTCGCGGACGTGCCGCTCTTCGGCCAGGACACGGCCTGGTGGGTGCCCCTCGCGATCGTCGGGGTGTTCGCGACCGCGATCGCCTACGCCGCCAGCATCACCGCGACGGAGCTTCTCGGTTCGCGGCTGGCGTCCTTCACGGGACTGCTGGAGGTAGTGGCCGCGACCCTCTACGCCTGGCTGCTGCTCGGCGAACGCCTCACCCTGCTGCAGTTGTTCGGAGGTGTGCTCATCCTGGGCGGGATCGCGCTCGTCCGTGCCGACCGCGGCGACCCGGCAGTAGGAGCTGCGTCCGAGCCGCGCGCCCGCCAGCGCGAGCGGACGCTGCGCTAGGCTGGCAGGCTCGGCGCCGCCGGGCGGAAGGCGGCAGCATGTCCGAGCACGGCAGATCCGAGCACAGCCTGTCCGAATACGCGCAGGCGAACCGGGCCAACTGGGACGACCGGGCGTCGGCGCACGCCGACCGCGGCCCGCACGGCTACCAGGTGTCGCACTACATCGACGACCGCGCGGCGATCTCCGGCGTCGTCCGCTTCGATCTGCCGCGGCTCGGTTCGGTCGAGGGCCTCCGGGTGGTCCACCTGCAGTGCCATATCGGCACGGACACCCTGTCGCTTGCCCGCCTTGGTGCGCAGGTCACGGGTCTCGACTTCTCGTCCGTCTCGATCGAAGAGGCACGCAGGCTCGTCGCCGATACCGGGGACGACGTGGACTTCGTCGTCTCCGACGTCTACGACGCCACCGAGGTGCTGACGCCGGGGTCGTTCGACCTCGTCTACACGGGCGTCGGCGCGCTGTGCTGGCTGCCGCGCATCCAGCCCTGGGCTGCCGTCGTCGCCGACCTGCTCGCGCCGGGCGGCTCGCTGTTCCTGCGGGAGGGCCATCCCATCCTCTGGTCGACCGATGAGCGGCTCGGCGACGACCTGCACCTGCGGTTCCCGTACTTCGAGCAGCAGGAGCCTCTGGAGTGGGATTCGGACACCACGTACGTGGAAGCCCGGCGGCCGATCACCGCCACCCGCACGTACGAGTGGAACCATTCGCTCGGCGAGATCGTCACCGCTCTCATCGCTGCGGGGCTGCGTATCGACTTGCTCGTGGAGCACGACAGTGTGCCGTGGGAGGCGCTGCCCGGGCAGATGGTCGCTCGGCCCGATGGCGAGTTCGCCCTCGCGGCGCTCGACGGGGTGGCGCCGCTCAGCTACACCCTGCGAGCCACGAAACCGGCCTCATCTCCAGGCTGATTCCTCAGGCTGTACGGCGTGCGCGGTACGCGGCGAGCACCGGGGGAACGCCTTCGGAGAGCATCTTCGCCCTGACGCTCGACAGCAGCCGGGACATGGCGAACCCGCCGACACCGGTGAAGCCGGTGTGCTGCCACGTGAAGCGGGTGCCGTCGGGGACCTCCTCCAGCCGATACGTCACCCGGGTGAGGTCGTCGGAGTCCTTGTCGCCTCTCCAGGTGTAGCTGAGCGACCGGGGCGCGTCGACCGAGATCACTTCGCAGTAGACGATGCCCGCCCATCCGATCGTGGGCTTGCCGACGAGGGCGAACTCCGTGCCGGGGATGGGGGCGAATCCTTCCGGGCGTCCGCCGCGGCCGGTGGTGGTCCATTGGGCCACATACTCGGGGTCCGTCAGGACGGTCCACACCTCCTGGATGGCGTACGGGTACACGCGTGTGGTCGAGTAATCGCTCATGGTGACTCCTTGGCTGACCCGGTCAATCTAGCCTACCTACCGGTAGGTAGGCAACGGGCGGTAAGCTGCCGCCATGACGTCCGCACCATCCGCCGCCGGTCAGCGACGAGCCGGAGAGGAGACCCGCGCCCAGATCGGTCGCGTCGCTCTCGACTTGTTCACTACTCGCGGATACGAGGCCACCTCCATGCGGGAGATCGCCGAAGAGCTGGGGATCAAGAAGGCGTCGCTGTACTACCACTTCTCCGGCAAGGCCGAGATCGTGCGGTCGCTGTTCGACCAACGCGGCGACGAGGCGGAAGACCTCGTGGAGTGGGTTCGGCAGCAACCGCGGACACCCGAGCTGGTGCGTGCGGCCGTGCTGCGCTGGATCGACTCCTTCTCGGAGGACAAGCTGCGCGGGCTACGCTTCCTCGCCGCCAACCCGTTGCTGGCCCGGACGCTGGAGGGCGGTGGCCCCCGGCGCATCGGCAGTGCGCTGACGGACCTCTCGGATGCTCTCGCCGAACTCCTGCCCGAACGAAACGCAGAGACGGCTCTGCGGCTGCGGATGGCGATACTCAGCATCAATGCGGCGCTGGGGGCCTCCACCGGGGGTGGATTCGCCGGCTCGGACATCGTCGCCGCGGCTCGCGCGAGCGCGCTTGCGGCGGTGGACTCCCTCCTGATTCCCCGGACCGGTCCGGCCTGACCCCTTGCCGTCGGCCGGGCGCGCGCCGATGGTGGGTGCATGAATGCCACGAGCGCAGACGCCGAACGGCGCGGTCACGATGAGGACAAGTCGACGATGGATGTGCGCCTGACGGGCGTCCGCGACCCGAAGGACCCGGACGGTCTGCTGACCGTCGAAGAGGACGAGGACCGTCCCGATCCCTCCCGGTACGGCACGGCCGAGACCGACACGCTGGAGCGCGAACGCGCGCACGTCGCCCAGCTGGGAGCGGACGGGTCGTCGGACGACCTCCCGCAGGTGCCGCCGAAGCGGGGCGTGACCGGGCTGGGGTGACCGGGCTGGGCTGACCACCTTGCCGGACGGCGCGGGGCGAGAATGGTCGAATGGCCGTCCCCGCGACTGAGCGCATCATCCCCGTTTCGGTGAATCGCATCGAGCTGGAGGCCGCGGTCGCGTTCGGCACGCTGCGTCGCGCCTTCGAGGCTGAGGTGCCGCCGCTGGATGTGGCTCGCCTGCGCGAGCTGCTGTCGTCCGGCGCGGACTGGCGGCGGCTGTCGCTGGAGACCGCGGGCCCGGGCATCCACCGGTTCGTCCGGTTCTGGACGGATCACCCGACACCGGTGATGCGGGTGGGCGGCGCGGACATCCCGAGCGCGGTCTACCTGATCGGCGACTACTCGACCGCGGCCAGGATGTTCCGCCACGATCCCGGTGCGCTGCTGTACACGCCCCTCCGGGTCGAGCTGCACGCGACGAAGGCCGGCGGCACCGTGCTCAGCGTCGATCAGCCGAGCAGCCGGCTCGGCAGCTTCGGCAACAACAAGATCACGCAGGCCGGGTTCGAGCTCGACCGGATGCTGGGCGACCTGCTTGAGGAGCTCGACCTGCCGCGCCCCAGCGTGCTGCGTCGCTGACGGCCGCCCCAGCGGCACGAGCGGCTCAGCCGCTCACATCGGCCTCAGTTGCTGAGCGAACATCACCAGGATCCCGCTGGGCCCCCGGAGGTAGGTGAGCTTGTAGAAGTCCTGGTAGGTGGCCACGCCCCGAAGCGGAAAGTAGCCATGCTTGGCTGCGATGGAGAGGGACTCGTCGATGTCGTCGACACTGAACGCCACGCGGTGCATCCCGACGTCGTTGGGAAGGGTCGGCGCGGTCTCGATGGCATCCGGATGGATGTACTCGAAGAACTCGAGCCGACCATTGCCGTCTGGCGTTTGCAGCACCGCGATCTTGGCGTGGTTGCCGTCGAGGCCGACGGCAGTATCCGCCCACTCACCGCTGACGGTGTCGCGGCCGAGGACGGTGAGGCCGAGTTCGGTGAAGAAGGAGATCGCCTCTTCGATGTCGCGGACGGCGATGCCGACGTTGTCCAGTTTGATGGCCATCAGTGCTTCCCATCGTAACGGAGGGCGGGCTGTCCGCGCCGTTCCCGGCTGATGTCGTGCGCGCCCGTTGGGGTCGGTGTCAGTCGTCGCCGGGGACGTCCGGTCCGGTCACAGCGACCTCGCACCGGAACCAGGTGCCGACGATCCCGCCGGTGTCGACCCACGCCCGCACGACCTCGTAGCGGCGCGGGACATCGCCCTGCGTGGGCTGCTGGCCCATCGCGTCCTGGAGGGCGGCGGCGAAATCGGTCTGCGAGGAGCCCGTGATCAACATCGGAACCTGCTTCCCCGGCTCGACGGCGAGCCGATCTGCGCCGCACGCTACGGCATGCCCGGCTCCCGCGGCAATGACAGTGTCGGCGGCCCGGCGTACTGTGCCCGGCATGACCGACACCAGCGACACCACGAACGGCCCCGACGACGTGCTGGGCGCCCGCGGAGGAGACGAGGCGAACCCGGCGAGCAAGGACCCGTCCGAGTGGGTCACCGGCGACGAGCCGATGACCGCCTCGCAGCGCAGCTACCTGGACACCCTGGCCCGGGAGGCCGGCGAAGAGCTCCCCGCGGACCTCACCAAGGCGCAGGCCTCGAGCGAGATCGACCGCTTGCAGCAGAAGACCGGACGTGGCCAGAGCTGAGCGGCCTCGGCGGCCGACCGGCGGTCAGGACCGGAGGAAGTCGGCCACCCATCGAGCGCTGCGCTTTGGAGTGCGCTTCTGCGTCGCGTAGTCGACGTGGACGATCCCGAACCGGCGCGAGTATCCCCACGCCCACTCCCAGTTGTCCATCAGGGACCAGATGAAGTAGCCCCGCAGCGGCAGCCCGGCGTCGACCGCGTCGCGCGCGGCCTCGAAGTGCGCCTGGAGGTAGTCGACGCGCGCCGGGTCGTCGACCTCGCCGTCCGCATCCACGCGGTCGGGATATGCGGCCCCGTTCTCGGTGATGTACAGCGGGAGGTCGGGTGCCAGTTCGTGCGCCTGGCGCAGCACGTCGAGCATCCCGTCGGGGTGGATCTCCCAGCCCATCTGGGTCACCGGGGCGCCGGTCGCGACGAAACGCACATGCTCGCTGCCCGGGTAGGCGCTCGCCGGGGCGCCCTCCGCCGGAGCCGAGCCGGACGCGACCGTGTGGCGGCTGTAGTAGTTGATCCCGAGGAAGTCGATCGGCGCCGAGATGCGGCGCAGGTCCTCCTCGGTGGCGTGCTCGGCGAACCATCGGGTCTCGCCGAGGTCCTCGAGGACGTCCTCGGGGTATGCGCCGCGCAGCACCGGGTCGAGGAAGAACCGGTTGCTGAGACCGTCGATGCGGCGGGCGGCATCGGCATCCCCGTCCGAGTCGCCGGCCGGCTGCACCGAGTACAGGTTGAGCGTGGTGCCGACCCGCGCCTCCGGTCGCGCGTCGCGCAGCGCTTCGAGGGCGAGGCCGTGACCGAGGAGTAGATGGTGGCCCGCGTGCGCCGCGCGTGAGCCGAGAGTGCGGCCGGGGGCATGGTGCCCGCTGGCGTAGCCGAGGAACGCCGAGCACCACGGCTCGTTGAGGGTGATCCAGTCGGTGATCACATCGCCGAGCCGGTCGGCGACCTCGTGCGCGTAGTCGGCGAAGCGGAACGCGGTGTCGCGGTCGAGCCACCCGCCGCGGTCCTCAAGCGCCTGCGGGAGGTCCCAGTGGTACAGCGTCGCCCACGGGGTGACGCCGCGCTGGAGAAGGGACTCAGCCAGCCGACGGTAGAAGTCGACGCCCGCCTTGTTCGGCACGCCCCGGCCGTCGGCCTGGATTCGCGGCCACGCGATCGAGAACCGGTACGCGTCCATGCCGAGGTCGCCCATGAGCGCGACGTCCTCGGCCCACCGGTGGTAGTGGTCGTCGGCGACGTCGCCGGTGCTGCCGTCGGCGATCGCGCCTGGGCGCCGGGCGAACGTGTCCCAGATGCTGTCGCCGCGACCGTCCTCCCGCGTGGCGCCCTCGATCTGGTACGACGCGGTGGCCGTTCCGACGACGAAGCCGTCGGGAAGGTCGCTTCTGCGCATTGTCACTGCTCCTTGGGTTTCCTTGGAGAGTATCCGCTCAGTGACCGAGGAACTCGACAGCGACGGGTGCGAAGTCGGCGTGGTACTGGAAGATGGCGCCGTGTCCGGAGTTCGGATAGATGATCAGTTCCGAGCCGGGGATGCGGCTGTGCAGCTCGTGCGAGAGCACTGAGGGCACCATGCGGTCGTTGTCACCGTTCGCGATCAGCGTCGGCATCGTGAACACGGACAGGTCGGAGGGCGCCGACCGGCCGAAGCGCTGGATCGCGCGCAGCTGCGTCTGGAACCCTTTCAGGTGCATGGGCGCGTCGCGGTCGACGGTGCGCTCCTGAAGCCGTGCGATGAACTCCTTGCCGGCGCGCTTGCCTACGGCGTCCCGGTTGAAGAAGAGGAATTCTTTCGGATCGGAGCGGGCCAGCACCGCCCGGAGGGTGTCGTAGTAGGTGACGCCGACCACCTTGTCCATGTCCTTGCCGCCCCGCGGGCCGGTGCCCGTGAGCACGAGCTTCCGCACCAGTCCCGGGTGCTTCACCACCAGATCCTGGGCGATCATCCCACCCATGGAGAACGAGAAGACGTCGATGGTGGTGAAGCCGAGAGCGGTGACGAAGCGGTAGGCGTCGTCGGCGGCCTCTTCATGGTCCGTGGCACGGTCCCCGACGAGGCGCCGACGCCGACGTTGTCGAAGGCGACGACGTGGCGGTTGCGGGCGATGGGCTCGATGATGCGGGGGTCCCAGTTGTCGAGGGTCCCGGCCAGATGCACGAGGAAGACGACGGGCACGCCGCCCCTCGGCCCGAGTTCCCGGTAGGCGAAGGAGGTTCCTCCGGTCGTGAGGGTCTGGTTCGGAGCTTTCGCGTAGGAGGTGTTGACGGGTTCTTCGGTGCTCATGAGTTCGCCTTTCCGGTTGCGGATGCGGTTGCGGTTGCGGTTCGGGCGGTACCGTCGTCAGCCGACGAGGCTCACGACGACTCTTCCGCGGAAGCCGCCGGCCTCGACGGCGGCGAGGGCGGCGGGGGTCTCGGCGAACGGGAGGACCCGGCCGATCACCGGATGCAGCGCACCCGAGTCGACGAGCGCCGCGATGTGGGCGAGCTGCGCGCCGTCCGCACGCATGAAGAGGAACGAGTAGTCGACGTCGAGTCGTCGTGCCTGCCGGCGGATCTGCGCACTGAGCCCGCGCATGGCCAGTCGGAGGCCGGCGTTCAGTCCGAGCTGCCGCGCGAAGCCCGGGTCGGGCGGACCCACGAGGCTGATCGCCCGGCCTCCCGGACGCAGCACGCGCAATGACTTCTCGAGGTTCGCGCCGCCGACGGTGTCGATGACCAGGTCGTAGCCGTGCAGCCGAGATTCGAAGTCCTCGGAGCGGTAGTCGATCACCTCGTCGGCACCCAGCTGCTTCAGCCACTCGACGTTCGAGCCGCTCGCGGTCGTGGCAACGAACGCTCCGAGATGTTTCGCGAGCTGAATCGCGATCGAACCGAAGCCACCCGCTCCGCCGTGGATCAGCACGCGCTGCCCCGCTTTCACGTCCGCGCGCTCCACCAACGCCTGCCACGCGGTCAGGGCGACAAGCGGCAGGGATGCTGCCTCGGTCATGGTGAGCGTCGTCGGCTTGAGCGCGACGTCCTGCTCGGCGATCGCGATGCGCTCGGCGAACGTGCCGATGCGGAGGTCGGCGGGCCGGGCGAACACCTCGTCGCCGACCGCGAAGCGGGTGACTCCCGGTCCCACGCGCTCGACCACACCGGCGACGTCGTGGCCGAGGGTGAGCGGCAGTTCGTAGGGGAGTGTCGCCGAGAACTGGCCGCGCGCCAGCATGGTGTCGAGGTGATTCACCCCGGCCGCGTGCACGTTCACGAGCACATCCCGCTCTCCCACGACGGGCTCGGGGGCCTCCGCCTCTCTGATCTCGCCCTTGTACCGGTCGATCCTGAATGCCTTCATACGTCCTTGCGCCTCACTCCTCAGTTGCAAGATATGACTGTACTCACTTTTGAGTACGGTCGCAAATGATTAGAACCATGGATGCGGTACGCTGGGGTTCTGATGACCGCGACACAGCCCTCCCCGCTCGGTCGCCGCGAGCGCAACAAGCAGCAGAAACTCGACCGCATCACCGCTGCGGCCGCCGAGCTGTTCGACCGCCACGGCGTCGACGAGGTCACGACGCAGCAGATTGCGGACGCGGCCGACATCGGCACCGGCACGCTGTTCCTCTATGCCAAGAGCAAGGCCGAGCTTCTGCTGCTCGTTCAGAACACCCACTACGCCGAAGCGATCGATGCCGGAGTGACCGCCGCCGCGACGGAGACGTCGCCCATCGACGCGGTCATGGCCATCGTGCAGCCCATCGTCGAGTGCAACCGTCGCCAGATCGACAATGGCCGGATCTACCTGCGCGAGCTCGTGTTCGGCGACCCCGAAGAGCCGTACCACCGCGTAGGGCTGGAGCTCATTCAGCGGGTGGACGATGCCTACGTTGAAATCCTGCGTCGCGACGGACGAATCCCTGCCGAGGATGCCGCCCTCCTCGCCCGAGCGATCTCGGCAGCGATGTTCATCAGCCTGGCGTCGCCGCTGCATCTGCAATCCACCGACGCGGAGGTGTGCGCCGACATCCGTGAGCAGGTCCGGGTGATCCTGGACCACCGGTCGTTCCTCTGAGGGCTCTCACGCATTCGGCCCCACCGCACAGGGTGGCGGCCCGCCCGTCCGCGATGCTGAGGGGATGCGCAACACGGTGCCGGCGGTCACCGCCCTGTTCTGGGTGACCAAGCTGCTGACGACCGCGATGGGTGAGACGGCCTCCGATTTCCTGGTGAAGACGATCGACCCCTTCGTGGCGGTCGGCGGCGCCTTCGTGCTGCTCGTGGTCGCGCTCGCTCTGCAGTTCGCCGTGCGGCGTTACGTGCCGTGGGTGTACTGGTTCGCGGTGCTGATGGTGGCGGTGTTCGGGACGATGGTCGCCGACGTGCTGCACGTCGAGCTCGGCGTCCCGTACCTGGTGTCGACCGCCGTCTTCGCGGTGGCGCTCGCCGCGGTCTTCGTGCTCTGGTACGCGACGCAGCGCACCCTCTCGGTGCATCGCATCGATACCCGCGCGCGGCAGGCGTTCTATTGGTGCGCCGTGCTCGGGACCTTCGCGCTAGGAACGGCGCTGGGCGACCTGACGGCCGTGACCTTCGGGCTGGGCTACTTCGCGTCGGCGCTGGTCTTCGGCATCCTGTTCGCTCTCCCGGGCGTCGCCTACCGGTGGTGGGGGCTCGGCGCCACGGCAGCCTTCTGGACCTCGTACGTCCTCACCCGGCCGTTCGGGGCGTCGGTCGCCGACGGCCTCGCGGTGTCGCATGAGCGCGGTGGCCTCGCCCTGGGCACGGGTCCGGTCAGTCTGGTGCTGCTGGCGGCGATCGTCGTCTGCGTCGCGGTGCTCAGCAGACGCCATCGCGCCGCGGCCGCCGCGCTCCCGCAGGCGGCTGAGCCGGCCTCCTGAGCGCTTAGACCTCGGTGTGGCCGAGCCGCGGCTCGGGGACGAACGCGGCGACCGCCTCGGCGGCGGACTCCAGCTCGAGCACGATGAGCTCGTTGCGTCCCGGCTGCAGCACTCCGCGCGGCACGAACAGGGTCTCCTGCGGCCCGCGGGTCCAGTATCGGCCGAGGTTGAAGCCGTTGATCCAGGCGACGCCCTTGCCCCAGCTCGTCGTGTCGAGGAACAGCACTCCTGGCTCGTCGAGGTCGAAGACGGCGCGCGCGAACACCGGTCCCGCGAGGCGCTCGGGCGCAGGGCCGGTCGCGGCGGCCGCGGCCAGCGCATCCCGCACCGGCTCGATCGAGGAGAGCTCCAACGGCAGGACGCTCCACCGGCGCAGCTCCTCGCCGTTCAGCTGCACCGGGCCGATCAGGCCCTTCGGCTCGCCGATGCGGGGGCCGTAGTCGACGCGGCCCTGGTCCTCGACCAGGACGGTGAGCTTGCCGCGGCTGGGGGAGAGCGCGATCGCGGAGTCGTGGTGGTCGCGGGCGAGCACGCCGAGGCGGCTCGTGCCGACCGAGACGTAGGCGCGGTCGCGCACCTCGCCGAATTCGAGCACGGCCGGTTCGGTCGTGTCGATCTCCGTACTGTACAGGCCCAGACCGCTGTAGTGGCCCAGCTCGTCGAAGCTCGGGAGGGAGTCGGTGTGCGACCACTCGCCCAGCCGGTCGGCGACCGCCCATAGCGGGACGGCAGCATCGAACGGCACCGTGAACGCGGGCGCGGCAGCCACGGCGACGGGCTCAAGAGAAGGCACGGTCGCGTACTTCGCGATCACGTCGCGGAACGCCCAGAACTTCTCCGTGGGCTCGCCGGCCTCATCCAAGGGAGCGTCGTAGTCGTAGCTGGTCACGATCGGCTGGTAGACGCCCTTGTCGTTGGCGCCGTTCGTGAAGCCGAAATTCGTGCCGCCGTGGAACATGTAGAGGTTGACCGAGGCGCCGAGCGCCAGCAGCGCATCCAGGTCGGCCGCCGACTCCTCCACCGACGTCGTGTGGTGGTGGCCGCCCCAGCTGTCGAACCAGCCGTCCCAGAACTCCGAGCACATCAGCGGCCCGGTCGGCTGGTGGCGGCGAAGCGTCGTCAGGCGCTCGCGCGAGCGGGACCCGAAGGAGGCGGTCTTCAGCAGGCCCGGGAGCGACCCGTTCTCGAGCATGTCGTCCTGCGGCTGGTCGACGGTGGTGAGGGGGACGTCGATGCCCGCATCCCGGATCGCGTCGACCAGGTGCTGCAGGTACGCCTTGTCGTCGCCGTAGGCGCCGTACTCGTTCTCCACCTGCACCAGGATCACCGGGCCGCCCTGCGTGACCTGCAGCGGCCGGACGATGTTGAGCACGTTCTGCAGGTACTGCGTCACCGCGGCGAAGAAGTGCGGCTCCGAACGCCGGATCCCGACCTCCGGGTCGGTGAACAGCCACGCCGGAAGTCCGCCGTTGTCCCACTCGGCGCAGATGTACGGGCCGGGGCGCACGATGGCGTGCATCCCCTCGTCGGCCACCGCGCGCAGGAACCGGTCGAGGTCGAGCCACCCGTCCGCTCGCCACTGACCCGGCTGCGGTTCGTGAGCGTTCCACGGCACGTAGGTCTCGATCGTGTTGAGCCCCATCAGGCGCGCCTTGTGGATGCGGTCCGCCCAGTCGTCCGGGTGCACCCGGAAGTAGTGCAGCGCTCCCGAGAGGATGCGGTGGGGCTCGCCGTCGAGGACGAAGTCGTCTCCCGCGATCTCGAACGTGGTCATGGTTCTCCGTAAAAATCTGGTGAAGGGAACGGCGTGGCCGGCCGCGCGATACGCGGCCGGCCACGGTCGTGCTACTTGCCGGTGACGGTGAAGCCCTGCTGGTTGCCGTAGTCGACCAGCGCCTTCTGCCAGGCCTGCAAGCCCGGGTTCAGGCTGGTGTTCGACGTGTACGACTGCCCGACGGTGTCTCCGTAGATGCTGTTCGCGTAGACCTGGAAGGGCAGGTACTGCCACCCGGTGGAGACGTTCTTGGCGCCATCCACCAGCACCTCGTTGATCTTCTGGCCGCCGAAGTAGTCGGGAGCCGTTGCGAGGAAGTCGGACGAGTTCAGGTCCTTCGTGGTCGACGGGAAACCGCCGGACTGCAGGAAGACCTTGATGCTGTCCTCGTCGTTGTTCAGCCACTTCAGGAAGCCGGCCGCGAGCGCCTGGTTCTTGCTCTGCTTGAGCACGACCTGCCCGCCGCCGCCGTTCTCGGCGTTCGTCGCGGTCCCGTCGTAGGTGGGGATGGGCGCCACGCGCCACTGGCCGGCGCCGTCCTTCACAGAGGACTCCAGCACGCCCGGCATCCACGCGCCGGTCACGAGGGTCGCGATCGAGCCGTTGCCGAGCGCCTTGAACCAGTCGTCGCTCCAGCCGGGGACGGTGGAGAGCAGCTTGCCCTCGACTAGCTTGTCCCAGGTGGCCGTCCACTTCTTGGTGCCCTCGTCCTGGAGGTTGATGGTCGCCTTGGTGCCGTCGACGGAGAACGGCCGGCCGCCGGCCTGCCAGATCATTGAAGTGGTGAAGCCGGAGTCACCCGAGTCGCTGGTGATGTAGGCGTTCGGGTCGGCGGCGTGCAGCTTCTGCGCAGCGGCGACGTACTCGTCCCAGGTCTTCGGGACGGCGATGCCGTACTTGTCGAAGAGCGTCTTGTTGTAGAACATCGCCATGGGGCCGGAGTCCTGCGGGAGGCCGACCAGCTTGCCGCCGACGTTCACCGAACCCCAGGGGCCGGGCGTGTAGTCGCCCTTCAGCTTGTCGAAGCCGTACTGCGACAGGTCGACGAGCGAGTCGGAGAGCGCGAACTGCGGGATGGCGTAGTACTCGACCTGGGCCACATCCGGTGCGCCGGATCCGGCTTTGATCGCGTTCTGCAGCTTGGTGTACTCGGTGGTGTTGGTGCCGGCGTTGACCAGCTTCACCTTCACCTTCGGGTACTGCTTCTCGAACGCGGCGACCTGCGCCTCCGCCGACGGCGTCCACGACCAGTAGGTGATCGTCCCGCCCTGCTTGAGGGCTGCGTCGATGTCGCTGGCGCTTCCGCCGCTCGACGAGGTGCCGCCGCCGGAGCAGGCGGCGAGCGTGGCTGCGGCGACGACGCCGACCACCGCCGCCGTGACGATCCGGCCGATCCGCCGGGACACGAGTGTGCTCTTCATGAGCTTCCTTTCACTTCTTTGTGGAGTGCGATTGCGGGTTACTGCTTGACGCTTCCGGCGGCCAGGCCCGACTGCCAGTAGCGCTGGAGCACCAGGAACGCGGCCACGATCGGGACGATCGTGACGAGCGATCCGGTGATCACGAGGTTGAAGATCGGCTGGGCGCCGACCCCTGTCGCCTGCGCGCTCCACTGGCTGAGGCCGACCGTGAGGGGGTACCAGGTCGGATCGCTGAGCATGATGAGCGGCAGGAAGTAGTTGTTCCAGGTGGCGACGATCGCGAACAGGGCGACCGTCACGATCCCAGGTGCGAGGAGTCGCAGCGAGATCGTGAAGAACGTGCGGAACTCGCCGGCCCCATCCATCCGCGCCGCCTCCAGCAGCTCGGTCGGGACGGCTTCGGTCGTGTAGGTCCAGATCAGGTACAGCCCGAACGGGCTGATCAGCGACGGCAGGATGATCGCCCACGGCGTGTTCGTCAGCCCGGCCTGGCTGAACATCAGGAACGTGGGCACCGCCAGCGCCGTCCCCGGGACGGCGATCGCACCGAGCACGACCGCGAAGACGGCACGCTTGCCCGGGAAGTTGTACTTCGCGAGGCCGTAGCCCGCGACCGTCGCGAGCAGTGTCGCCCCGCCCGCGCCGACCACGACGTAGAGGAGGGTGTTGCCGAGCCACTGCACGAAGATGCCGCCGCGGTAGGTGAACAGATCCGCGATGTTCTGGAAGAGGTTGAAGTCCTTGCCGAACCAGAGTCCGAAGGACGAGTAGAGGTCCGGCTGGCTCTTCGTCGCGTTCACCAAGAGCCAGATCAGCGGGACGAACGAGTAGATGACGAACAGGACCATCACGGCCGTGAGGACGGGCGACTTGCGCACCCGGCGCTCGGAGGAGGCTCCTGCGCGGACGCGCGCGGCGGCCCTCGAAGGCGGTTTACGGGTCGACTTGCGAGTCGGTGTGCTTCTGGTGTCGGTGACCGCGGCCATCAGCGGACCTCCTTCCTGGTGCCGCGCAGTTGCACGACATAGGCGATGACCGCCGTGAGGACGCCCATCACGATCGCGACCGTCGCGGCGTAGTTGAACTGCTGGCCGGCGAACGAGAGGTTGTAGGCGTACATGTTCGGGGTGAAGTAGCTGCTGATCGCGTTCGGGGCCAGCTGCTTGAGCAGGTTCGGCTCGTTGAAGAGCTGGAAGCTGCCGATGATCGAGAAGATCGTGGCGATCACCAGCGCGCCGCGGATGGCGGGCAGCTTGATGCTGAACACCGTCCGGAACGCGCCGGCGCCGTCGATCTCGGCCGCCTCGTAGAGCTCGCCGGGGATGACGCGCAGCGCCGCGTAGAAGATGAGCATGTTGTAGCCCATGAACTCCCAGGTGACGATGTTGCCGATGGAGGCGAGCACCCACTGGCCGCTGAGGGGCGCGAGCCCCGTTCCGAGAAGCTGGTTGAGGCTTGCGGTGAGGCCGAACTGGTCGCCGTAGATGAATCCCCAGATCAGTGCGGCCACCACGCCAGGGACGGCGTAGGGCAGGAAGAGCGCGATCCGGAAGAACCCGGTGCCGTGGAGGCGAGCGCTGTCGAGGGCGAGAGCGGCGGTGAGCGACAGCGCCAGCATCACGGGTACCTGGACGACCAGGAAGAGGGAGACGCGGCCGAGGGATGCCCAGAACTTCTCGTCCTGAAGCACGGCCACGTAGTTGCCGAGACCGACGAAGGCGTTGCCTCCGATCAGCTGCTGACGGAACAGGCTGAGGTAGATCGCGTAGACCACGGGTGCGATGATCATCGCCGCGAAGACGACCATGAAGGGTGCCACGAAGGCCCAGCCGCGCCAGTCGCGGCGGGTGCGGCGGGGGCCGCGTGCTGCGCCGGACGTGGTCGTCTGCGTAAGAGACGTCGTTGTCATGTCTTCCTCGTGTTGGAGATCGAGTGTCGATGTTTACGTCAACATCGTGTCGGCTACTCTAACATGTTGACGTCAACATGGCGCAAGGCCGTGTTCCCCCGGAGAATGTGAAGACCATGACCGACTCGCTCGCCGATACGCCGTCCGCTCCATCGGCGAAGCGCAAACGCGGACCCTCGCTGGGAGACGTGGCGCTCCACGCCGGCGTCTCCACGCAGACCGTGTCCCGCGTCGCGAACGGGCTCACCAATGTGGAGGAGTCCACCAAGCAGCGGGTCCTCGCATCCATGCAGGTGCTCGGCTACCGCCCCAACCGCGCCGCCCGCGCCCTCCGCTCGGGCCAGTTCCGCAATATCGGCGTCGTCATGTTCACCCTCTCGTCGTACGGCAACATGCGCACGCTGGATGCCATCGCCGTCTCCGCCGCGACGGCCGGCTACTCGATCACCGTCGTCCCGGTCGAACGCCCGACCCAGCAGGACGTGAGCGTCGCTCTCGGCCGCCTGCTGGAGCAGGCGGTCGACGGCATCATCGTCGTCATCGAGGCCCACATCGTCGACCGCTCCGACGTCGAGCTCCCGCCGGGCCTGTCCGTCGTCGTCGTCGACTCCACGGAGCGCTCCGACTACCCGCAGGTCGACACAGACCAGGCGGAGGGGGCGCGCCAGGCGACGCAGCACTTGCTCGAACTCGGCCACCGCACCGTGTGGCACATCTCGGGTCCGGCGGACTCGTACTCCGCCGCCCGCCGCGAGGCCTCCTGGCGGCGCACACTGGAGGAGGCCGGCGCGCCGGTGCCCGAGGTCTTCCCCGGCGACTGGTCGACCGCCGCCGGATACCGGCACGGCCAGGAGATCGCCTCACGGCCCGAGATCACGGCGGTCTTCGCGGGCAACGACCAGATGGCGCTCGGCGTGCTCCGCGCGCTGCACGAGGCCGGTCGCCGGGTTCCGGAGGACGTCAGCGTCGTCGGGTTCGACGACATGGCGGAGTCCGACTCCTTCTGGCCGCCGCTGACGACCATCCACCAGCAGTTCGAGGCGATCGGCCGCCGCGCCCTGGAGCTCCTGATCGCGGAGATCGAGGGCCGCCCCGAGCCGGTGCGCTCCTCGGTGATGGACACCCGCCTGGTGGTGCGGGCGAGCACGGCGCCGCCGCCGGACGCCGCGGGCGCCGCCGCCCGCGTCGAGTGACCCCGCCATCGTCGGAGATCGGCCACCTTCCGTAGGAGAACCTGACCCGATCGGTCAGGATCTCCGTCGGCACCGCGGTGCGTCGGAGATTTCGGGCGCATCCTCCGACGTACCTAAGCCGGCCGGCCCGACGTACAGAGCCCGCACAAACGAAAAGCCCCGCACGGCGTCACGCCGGGCGGGGCTTTCCTACTGTCTCAACCAGTGTGCGCCACGAGGGATTCGAACCCCCAACCTTCTGATCCGTAGTCAGATGCTCTATCCGTTGAGCTAGTGGCGCATGATCCGCACGCGGACCGGATACGAGCTTACATGACGGCATCCAGGACCGCCAATTGGCGGCGGAGTGCGACCTGGCGGTACGACGTCTCGATCAGTTCGGCCGTTTCCGTCCCGTCAGGGACCGTGCGGTCGAGGTCGATCGCCAGCCATCCGCTCGGTCCCCAATACTTCGGGACGAAGACGCGGGCGTCCTCTCGCCACGCCGGCGCCTCGGCCGGATCGGGCTTGAAGACGAGGGTGTCCGGGCGGTCCATCGAGGCCCCGAGCACGGCGAACGCGCGTCCCTTCTCGCCCGCCTTCCACGACGGCCGGCCGTGGTTCAGTGTCTCGACGGCCTCGGGGAGCGCCAGGCAGAGCGCGCGCACCCGCGCGACGAGCGGGTCGCCCTCCTCGAACAGCAGTGGGTGCTCCATCGTCCACATCCCTCCTCAGCGGAACATCTCATCCAGGAAGCAGACCAGCGCACGCCAGCTCCGCGCATCCGCCGCGGGCCGGTAGCGGTCGGTGCCGGGAATCGTGAACGCATGGGGAGCGCCCGCATACGTGGTGACCTGCCAGTCCACGTGCGGCGCGCCGCGCAGCTCCTGCTCGAACGCGACCACTGCCTCGTCGGGCACGACCGGGTCGTCGCCACCGGTCTGGATCAGCAGGGATGCCGCGATCTGCGACGCGTCCGACGGGTCGTGCGCGATCAAGCCGCCGTGGAAGGACGCGACCGCGCGCGCCGGCGCACCGGTGCGGGCGAACTCGAGGGCGGCGGTCCCGCCGAAGCAGTAGCCGATCACGGCGAGGCGCGCGGGGTCCACAGCGGGATGCTGCTGCAGCCAGCTGAAGCCCGCCGCGACCCGGGCGCGTAGCAGGCCGAGGTCGCGGTAGTACTTCCCGGCCTCCGCGGGCGCTGCGTCGCCGGTCGGCCGAACGCCGGCGCCGTACAGGTCTGCGGCGAACGCGACGTAGCCCCTCCGGGCCAGCATCTGCGCCCGCATCCGGACATTGTCGCCGACGCCGCCCCAGTCGTGCAGCACCAGGATGCCCGGCCGGCGCTCGTCCGCCTGCACGTCGCGCGCGAGGTATCCCTCCATCGGCAGGCCTTCGTGCTCGTACGAGATCACCTCGCCCTCGATGACCGAGTGCTCACCGATCGGCACCTGTTCGAGCAGGGCCTGAAAGGCGGGGGCGAGTGCGGGCGACGGGGTGTCGAACGTCACGGTGGGTGCTCCAGGGTCGTCACGTCGCACGGTCGGCGGGTGCCGCCGGCGGCCGGGTCTGCTGTGACGTGGTCGCGGGATGCGCGCGGGAACCCTCGGGTGCGGGTCGGGATCCCACGTCTTCACCCTACCGCGGGTTACGCGCGGGTATCAGGGACGTACCATGGGCGCATGGCCACCGAGTTCAGCGATCAGAAGGATGCCAGCCGTTACGCGATGCACATCGACGGTGAGCTCGTCGGCGTGCTCGACTACCGCATCCTGGGCGACTCCATCTCGCTGACCAGGGCCTTCACCGTGCCCCAGCATCGCGGCAAGGGGTACGCCGCGCAGCTGGTCGAGTATGCCGTCGACGACATCGAGAAGAACGGCGCGCGGCAGATCGTGCCGATGTGCTGGTACGTCGGCGACTGGTTCGAGGCCCACCCCGAGCGTGCCGCGCTGCTGCAGCGCCGCGCCGGCTGAGCGGCCGATGGGTCGGCTGGGGGACGTCCCTTCTCGCGTCGTCGCCCGGGTGTCCCGCTTCGGGGACCCGACGGCGATGGTGCTCGCGCGCGAAGCGGTGAGACCGCCGCGTGGGAACGAGGTGCTCGTGCGGGTGACCCACGCGTCGCTGGGCGCGACGGACGTGCTCGCACGTGCGGGCGGCTACGTGTTCCAGCCGCTGCCCGGCTTCGTCACGGGTTACGACTTTGTCGGCGAGCTGATGACCGAGTCGGCGGTCTCGGTCGCGCTGGGCTTGCGCACCGGTGCCGTCGTCGCCGGGGCGCTGCCCCGGATGGGCTCCCACACCACCGTCCTGACCGTCGCCCCAACGCTGCTCGTCGCCGTCCCCGACGGAATGGATCCGGCGCACGCGGCCGTCCTCCCACTCGACGGCATCACCGCGGCGTATGCGCTGGAACTCGCCGGTGCGGCCCCGCGCATCCTTGTGCAGGGGGCGGCCGGAGCAGTAGGGATGCTCGCCGTGCAAGTCGCTCAGCGCTCGGGCCGGACCGTCGTCGGCACCGCCTCCGAGCGGAGCCGTGACACGGTGTCCGAGCTCGGCATCCCCGTCGTCGACTACTCGGCGCGGGACTGGCCGCAGCAGGTTCGCGAGGCGGCCGGGGGACCGATGGATGCGGCGATCGACCACACGGGGTCGCAGCGCGTGCGTGAGGCGCTGACCCCCGACGGAGTCGTGGTGCGCACCGCGTTCCCGGGGCGGCAGGGGCACGAGCACGTCGACGCGCTGGCGGGCGCCGCTCGGACGGCCCGCAGCCGGTCCGAGCGCGTGTGCAGCACACCGTTCCTCATCGCCACGCGCCGCAACGACTACCGCCGGGCGCTCGCCTCCTTGCTTGCCGACGCGGCGTCGGGCGCACTGCGCACGGCCCAGCCGGATGTCATCCCGCTCGCCGACGTGTGGGATGCGCACCGCGCCGCCGAAGCGTCCCCGCCGGGGCGGAAGGTCGTCCTCGCCCTCCGCTGATGCGATCGGTCAGAATGCGAACATCTGCCCGAGCACGACCACGGCGATGATGAACAGCACCACGATGCCGCCGATAGTGACGACGGCGCGCGACGACAGCCGGGCGATGCCGAAACCAACGAGGAACGGGAGCGCGAGGCAGCCGAGCGCGAGTACCCACCAGAACGCGGCGAAGCCGCCGGCGGACGCGGACTCGAGGCGGCCTCCGAAGAGCTTCTGGGTGCTCGGGTGCGTGGCGAACGCGATGCACGCGGACAGCGGGTAGGCGATGAGCACGGCGGTGATGAGGCCGGCGAAGGCGCCCCACAGCCCCCGGCTCCCGCCGACGTGCAGCGTCTCTTCCTGGTGCGGGGCCTGACGGCTCTTGGTGCTCATGCGGCACAGCATAGCCAGCGCGGTGCTCCGCGGGGAATGCAGCGACGAAACGTCAGACCGCGAGTGCCGCGGGTCGAACTCAGAAGTCGTCGACCGAGCCGATCACGACCGGCACGCACTCCGAGAACCGGTAGCGGATGATCTCCGGCCAGAGGGTCGAATCGCAGAGGTCGAAGACGTCCATGACGGCCGCCCCGCCGATGTTGGAGGGGAGGCGCAGCTCGAACGGCGGCTCGCTGGTCCGCTCGAACTCGATCTCGAACGCGTCGTCGTCGCGTTCCAGCACGGCGAGCACCGTCTCCATCGCGGCCCCCTTTCCTGCAACTTCGTGTAACGACCACGGATACGCCCGAATGGCCCGCTGACAACCCCTTGCGGTGCTCCCGCGCGTTCGGGCATTAGCCAGGCGGCTTTAAGGCACTAAGTGCCATAATCGATCGACGACTCCACAGGACGACTCCACAGAGAAAGGACGACGATGACCGATCCGAAGCCGCTGACCGCACACAGCACCATCGGCGAATGGCTGGAGCACCCGAAGGGCGCACCACTAATCCAAGGGCTGCTCGCCCAGTCCGGCGTCGGCGAGGAGATGCTGGCGCCGGTACGCGGGCTCCCTCTGCAGCAGCTGGTGGCGCTCAGCCAGGGCCAGATGCCCCAGTCCGTCGTCGACGGCCTCGTGCTCCAGGTCAACGACGGCGTGATGCCGGAGGACGTGGAGACGGGATGGGTCGAGAAGGTCACGCCGGGCCGGTTCGACGGCCGTACGGTGATCGTCACCGGTGCGGCCTCCGGAATCGGGCGGGCCACCGCCTCCCGGATCGCGCGCGAAGGCGGCCGCGTCGTCGCCGTGGACATCTCGGCTGACCGCCTCGGCGAACTGGCCGCATCCCTGCCGGATGGCGCCGTCACCACCGTGGTCGGCGACATCACCAAGCAGGAGGACATCGACAGCATCGTCGCCGCCGCAGGCGACCGCATCGACGCCCTCGCCAATATCGCGGGAGTGAACGACGACTTCTCGCCGGCGCACGAGACCTCCGACGCGGTCTGGGACCGCACCATCGGGATCAATCTGACCGGCGGCTTCAAGCTCACCCGCGCCGTGCTGCCTGCGATGCTCCAGGCGGGGACCGGATCCATCGTGAACGTCGCCTCGGAGGCAGGGCTCCGCGGCAACGCGTCGGGCGCCGCCTACACCGTCTCAAAGCACGGTGTGGTCGGCCTGACCCGGAGCACGGCCTTCATGTACGGGCCGCAGGGCATCCGCGTCAACGCCGTCGCACCGGGTGGCGTGGCCACCGGCATCCCTATGCCCGCGCACCCGTCGGAGTCCGGAATGGCGCGGCTCACCCCGTTCCAGCAGCAGATCCCGACGATCGCGACGGCGGAGCAGCTGGCCGCATCCATCACCTTCCTGCTGAGCGATGACGGCGTGAACATCAACGGCGCCGTGCTGCCGAGCGACGGTGGATGGTCGGTTCAGTAGAGCTGCAGGACGAGAGCGGGCAGTCGGGTCAGTCGCGCTTCGCTCGCACGGCACGGACGGCGTAGGCCGCCGCGCCGGCGAGTGCTGCGACGGCAAGCAGGCGACCCGTCTGCTTGCTCCGGCCGCCCCAGCCGCCGGTCACGCCGAGCGGCGGGGCGGACGGCGAATACAGATTGCCTGTCGTCGGAGCGGCCGACCCTTTCGTGAACTGCCCGAGTTCTGTCTGCCGGGCGATCGCCGCCTCCACGACCGGCGGCCGCCGCCGGTGCTGCCGGACCAGCGCTCTGCCCGACGCGGTGACCGCGCTCCGGCTTCCCCGGGTTCTTCCACGCGGCGAGGATCTCATCCACTGCCTCCGTCGGCGGGTAGACGGGAGGCAGAGCCTGGAGTGCGCGTCCCGTCCGGTTACCGGCGTGGTGGAAGAAGGGAGTGTCGAGCGTCGGCGGCAGCACCGTGACGACGTGCACGGGCGACTTCGCCAACGACAGCTCGGAGCGGACGCTGCGACCGAACGCGATGACGGCCGCCTTCGACATCGAGTACGCCGCCGTGTACGGCTGGGGCACCTCGCCCAGGATGGAGGCGACGTTGACGATCAGCCCGGACCCCTGCGGGATCATCACCCGGAGTGCGCTGCGGCTGCCGTTCGCGTAGCCGGTGATGTTCACGTCGAGGATGCGCCGGAAGTCGTCGGACGACTGCTCCCAGAAGGCGCCGTAGCTGCTGACCGAGGCGTCGTTGATCCAGACATCGAGCCGTCCGTGCCGGGCGATCGCGGTGTCCACAGCGCGGTCGGCGGTGGCCTCGTCGGTCGTATCGCCGGCGACGGTCGCCACATCCCGAGCGCCGTGCGCGGTGCATTCGGCGGCGACTTCCCTCAACGACGACGCGCCCCGCGCGACCAGGACGAGTCTGGCGTGCCTCTTGGCGAAGGCGAGGGCGGTACCGCGGCCGAGGCCGCTGGAGGCTCCGGTGATGACGACGACAGGGGATGCGCTCATGCGCGGCACGGTAGGCGTGCGTAGGTCCTGAATTCAGGCCTTGACAGTCGTTCGTCGGCACGCGCGGGCCGCGACCATACGCGCCCGCCGCGCGCCGGGGAAGGCCTCCCGTACCGCCCGGTATCGTCCGACGATGCAGGGGAGGAAAGGAGCACCCCATGACCGCCCCCGACATCGACCCCGGTTTCCGCCGAGCCAAGCGGCCGCGTTCCGTGATCGCCGGCCCGTACGGCCACCCCTTCCACGCCACCGTCGTCACCATTCCCATCGGGGCATGGACGGCAGCCGTCGTGTTCGACATCGCCGCGCTGCTCGGTGCCGCGCCCGACGCGCTCTCGGTCGGCGCTCTCTGGCTGGTCGTCATCGGCGTGATCGGTGGACTTGTCGCCGCTGTGTTCGGCTTGCTCGACTTCTCGCAGCTGCCCTCCGGCACGAAGGTGCGGCGCACCGCGGTCTACCACCTCGCGTTCAACTCCACCGCGCTGGTGCTCTTCATCGTCAGCGCGATCGTGCGGGCCGGCGATCCGGACGAACCGAGTGTCGCCGGCTTCGTGCTGGCGCTGATCGGCATCCTGGTTGTCGGCGTCTCCGGCTTCCTCGGCGGCGAGCTCGCCTACCGGCACGGCGTCCGGGTCGCGGACGAGCAGGACCAAGAGCGCGCGTACACCCGGTGAGCGGGAGCGGCTACGGTAGCGCCATGTCGCGCATCCAGGAGGTCGCCCGCGAGTCGTTCGGCTGGGACGAGCTGCGCCCGCGTCTGAGCGAGGCGATGGAGGTTCTGCTCGCAGGCGGCGACGTGCTCGCCGTCATGCCGACGGGGTACGGCAAGTCATCGCTGTACCAGGTGACAGGCACGATCCTGGAGGGGGTCACCATCGTGGTCTCGCCCTTGATCTCCCTGCAGGAGGATCAGGTGCGCGCCCTCACTGAGGCGAAGGACGTCCCTCGCGCGGTGGCCATCAACTCGTCGGCCGGCCAGCGCGAGCGGGAACGTGACTGGGAGGCGCTCGAGTCCGGCGAGGCCGGTTTCGCCTTCCTCGCGCCGGAACAGCTGGCGAACCCGGAGGTCCGCGAGCGTCTGCGCGGCATCGACGTCACGCTGTTCGCGGTGGATGAGGCGCACTGCGTCTCCTCCTGGGGTCACGACTTCCGTCCCGACTACCTCCTGCTGGGCGACGTCATCGACGAGCTCGGGCATCCGCCGGTCGTCGCGATGACCGCGACCGGTGCACCACCAGTCCGCGCAGAGATCGGCGAGCGGCTGGGCCTGCGGAAGCCGCGGCTCTTCGCGACCGGGTTCGACCGGCCGAACCTGCGCCTCGAGGTGGTCCGGCACGAAGAGGACGCCGCGAAGCGAAGCGCCGTCGTCGAGCAGGTTCTCGGGATGGACGGTTCGGGCCTCGTCTATGTCGCGACGCGGAAGGACGCCGAGCTGTACGCGGAGGAACTCGAGAAGGCGGGCGTCCCGGCGGCGGCCTACCATGCGGGTCTGCGCAGCGCCGAGCGCGAAGACGTCTACGAGCGGTTCATGGACGGCCGCGCTCGCGTCGTCACCGCGACCAGCGCGTTCGGGATGGGCATCGACAAACACGACGTGCGCTCGGTCGTCCATGCCTCGGTCACCGACTCCCTCGACAGCTACTACCAGGAGGCGGGACGCGCGGGGCGCGACGGTGCTCCTGCGCTGGTCACGCTCCACTACCGTCCGGAGGACTTCGCTCTCACCAAGTTCTTCTCCGGGGGCGGGCCCGACGCGGACGAGCTCGCCCGAGTGGTCGCCGCCGTCCGATCCACCCCGGGCATCACCCGGTCCGAGCTGTCCGAACGCGTCGACATCAGCGTCCGGTCCCTCGGCAGACTGCTCGGGCTGCTCCGGGATGCCGACGTGCTGTCTGGCAGCGACGACGACCTCCATGCAGGCGATCTCACGCCCGCCGAAGCCGCATCCCGTGCGGTCGCGGAAGCCGACGCCCGACAGCGCATCGAGCACTCCCGTGCCCAGCTGATGCAGGAGTATGCCGAAACGGGAATGTGCCGTCGGCAGTTCCTCCTCGGCTACTTCGGTGAAGAGCTGCCCGCGCCGTGCGGCAACTGCGACACCTGCTCGTCCGGTAGCGCGCAGCGATGGGCAGACGAGCACGACGTCGGCATCGAGGAGGCCTTCCCGCTGTCGGCCCGGGTGAGGCACGAGACGTGGGGTCCGGGGATCGTGATGCACACGGAAGCCGACCGCCTCACGGTGTTCTTCGACGAGGCCGGGTACAAGGTGCTGTCGCTCGCCGCCGTCACCGACGGCGGACTGCTCGAGGTGCTGGGACCCGCAGCCTGACGACCGCGCTCAGCTCCGCCCGATGGCGCGCGCCGACGCGACAGCCGCCTCGGCACCGTCGCGCCAGGGCTCGCCGTGCCCCGGAAGAAGCACGCGTGCGCCGGTCGCCGCGATCACGTTCAGCGACGCCAGCGCCTGATCGGAGTCCGCCGTCGCAGCGCCGGCGATGATCTGAGCCCCCGGGATGCCCTTGTACGGGTCGAGGGTGACGATGGCGTCGCCGCTGAGCAGCGTCTCCCGGTCGCGGAGCAGCAGCCCGCAGTGCCCGAACGTGTGCCCCGGCGTGAACACGACCTCGGGCCGACCGGGAAGCTCCACGGTGCCGGATTCCGGAAGGTCAGACACCTCCTCGACGCCCTTCACGTTGAGGGCGCCCGCCCGCAGCATCCCGGCCACCGGCCCGAGCGAGCGGGGGTAGAGGAAGGGGTAAACAAAAGGAGTGTGCTCGCGCTGGTAGCGATACGGATGAGCGGCGAGCCGGCGGTCGCCCGGATGCACGAAGACCGGGACCCCGAGCTCCTCCACGGCCCGCTCGGCGAAGCCCACATGATCGAAGTGCCCGTGCGTGAGCACGATGCCCTGCAGGTCTCGCATCCGCAGGTCCAGTTCATGCGCTGCCTTGATCAGGGCCCCCCAGGTGTTCGGGAACGCGGCATCCACCAGGGTCCACGCGTCCCCGTCGGCCAGCAGGTAGCAGTTGGTGGATGCGTGCTCCAGCCGGTGGACGCCGGGCACCACCTCCGGGGTCAGCCGCGGCGCGCCCATCCGGCGCTCGGCGGTGAGAGTCATGGACCGGTTCACGAAGGGCCTCCCGTCGGTCTGCTCCGTGTGTACGCCGTGGCTTATGCGACGGTCAGGGGTTGACAGCAGGACGTGGTCGGCCGGGATCGCGTCACGAATGCCGTCGACGCGCGTCTTCCCAAATGAAGGGTTTGGATGAACGGCCGGACTGCTTCAGGCGGTGTGGCGGGTAGTACGGGTAAGCTCGTCACACCGCCGCCACGCTGCCGAGACGTACATTCAGGCTGCGCTGCGACCGTTCCGTGATCGCGAGCCAGCCCCTATGCTGTTGCGGGGGAAAGGGGAATCTCATGGGCGCGATCGCTGTGCACGAGTTCGTGTCGCTGGATGGTGTCTACGAAGACCCGAGTTGGACGGCCGAGTTCGGGTTCGATCCCGAGATGGGTGATGACATCGGGCGAATCACACGTTCCTCCGATGCGATCTTGCTGGGTCGGCGCACTTTCGAGATGTTCGCCCCCGCCTGGTCCCAGCGCACTGCGGAAGACGACCCAGGAGCGCCGTTCTTCAACGACAGCCCCAAAGGCGTCGTCAGCAGCTCGCTCGACGACGCCTCGGCCGAGAGCACCTGGCACAACTCGCGTGCCCTCGGTGGGTACGATGCGGACCGCATCCGCGAGTTCGCCGACGGGTTCAGCGGCGGCGTGTACGTGAGCGGGTCCGGCTCCCTGGTTCGCTCCCTGCTCGCTGACGGGCTGGTCGGCTCACTGCACCTCTTCGTCTATCCGGTGGTCCGCGGGACCGGGGCGCGACTGTTCCCGGAGGGGAGCGCGCCCGCTAAACTGCGGCTGCGTCACCACGACGCGTACGACAACGGCGTGGTGCATCTTCACTACACGGCCGCCTGACCACCGGCCTGCGACGTCCCTTCATTGAGGACGTTTCCTGTCCTCATTACTCGATAACGTCGAACGTGCCGCTCGTTGCTCGCGTCGGCATCCACACAACACAGCACACCGGGGAACTCTTGTGACTCTGCTTCGTCTTTCTCTTCGCTTCGTGCGCCCCTACTGGCGCGCGGTCACGGCGGTCGTGATCCTGCAACTGATCGCCACCATGGCCGCGCTCTACCTTCCGACGCTCAACGCTGACATCATCGACAAGGGCGTGGTCAAGGGCGACACCGACTTCATCTGGCGCACGGGCGGCATGATGCTGATCGTCTGCTTCGTCCAGGTGATCGCCGCGGTCGCCGCAACCTACTTCGGTGCGCGGGCCTCCATGACGGCCGGCAAGGACATCCGGCGCTCCTTCTACCGCAAGGTGGATGCGCTGCCCTCGCTCGACCTCGCCCGCTGGGGCACTCCGACGCTGATCACCCGGAACACGAACGACGTGCAGCAGGTGCAGATGCTCCTGCTGATGACGTTCAACTTCATGGTGTCGACGCCGATCATGTGCATCGCGGGAATCATCTTCGCGGTGCGCGTGGATGCGGGGCTCTCCTGGCTGATCTGGGTGTCGGTGGCCGTCCTCTTCGTTGTGGTCGGCATCCTCGTGGCGGTGCTGCTCCCGATGTTCCGCATCATGCAGGAGCGCATCGACGGGGTCAACGGCGTCATCCGCGAGCAGATCGTGGGCATCCGCGTGATCCGCGCCTTCGTCCGGGAGCGGTTCGAGACCAAGCGCTACGACGACGCGAACGCGGCCCTGACCCGCATCTCGGTCAAGGTCGGAAACGTCTTCGTGCTGATGTTCCCGATCATCATGCTCATCCTCAATGTGGCGACCGTCGCGGTGCTGTGGTTCGGCGGTCACCGGGTGGATGCCGGTGACATCCAGATCGGAGCCCTGACGGCGTTCCTGCAGTACCTTCTGCAGATCCTCGTCGCGGTGATGATGGGCGTCTTCATGGCGATGATGATCCCGCGCGCGATGGTCTGCGCCGAGCGCATCCAGGAGGTGCTCGGCGCCGAGCCCAGCACAAAGCAGGCCGATGGCACCTCCATCACGGTGCCCGCCGACGGGCGCGTCGAGGTTCAGGATGTGACCTTCGGCTACCCCGGCGCCGAGAAGCCGGTGCTCAGCGATGTGTCCTTCACGGCGGAGCCGGGTCGAGTGACCGCGATCGTCGGATCGACCGGCTCCGGGAAGACCACCCTGGTGTCCGTGATCGCCAACCTGTTCACTCCGCAGAGCGGACACGTCCTCATCGGGGGAGTAGCCGTCGACGCGCTCACCCGGCAGCAGATCGCCGGAGTGCTGGGGCTCGTGCCCCAGCGACCGTACCTCTTCTCCGGGACCATCGCGTCGAACCTGCGGTTCGGCCGGCCGGACGCCACCGATGAAGAGCTGTGGCAGGCGTTGCGCATCGCCCAGGCGGAAGACTTCGTGCGTGCCAAGGAGCACGGGCTCGAGGAGCGCATCGCTCAGGGCGGCACGAATGTCTCCGGCGGGCAGCGCCAACGGCTCTGTATCGCCCGGGCGCTCGTCTCCGACCCGAAGGTGTTCCTGTTCGACGACTCGTTCTCGGCGCTGGACGTCGCGACCGACGCGCGTCTCCGCCGTGCGCTTGCCGACTCCACCGGGGATGCGGCGATGATCGTCGTCGCACAGCGCGTCTCCACCATCCGCGAGGCCGACACGATCATCGTCATGGACGACGGACGGGTGGTCGGCCGCGGCACGCACGACGAACTGCTGGAGACGAACGAGACGTACCGCGAGATCGTCGAGTCGCAGCTGAGCTTGGAGGTGGCCTGAGATGGCACGCACCACAGACCGCAAGAAGCGCGGCGGCCGCCCCGAGGAGGGGCAGAACCCGACCGCGAAGGACATCGTCCTCGATGAACTCGAGGAGGAGTACGACTTCACGCCTGGCGAGGCCGACGGCGACATGTTCGGCGGCGCCCCCGCGAAGAAGGCCAAGAACTTCTGGCCCTCCTTCAAGCGCCTGCTGGGCCTTCTCAAGCCTGAATGGCTCGGGATGGCCTGGGTGACGCTGCTGACGGTGGTGTCGGTCACGCTCGTCGTGATCGCGCCGAAGATCCTGGGCGACGCGACGAACGTGATTTTCCAGGGCGTCATCTCCTCGCAGCTGCCCCCGGGTGTGCCCGTCGACCAGGTCGTCCAGCAGCTCCGCGACAGCGGACAGAGCCAGCTCGCCGACGTCATCGCCGGCTCCGGGGTGACCACCGGGCAGGGTATCGACTTCACCGAACTCGGCCGGTTGCTCTTGATCGTGCTGACGATGTATCTGGTGGCCTCGCTGCTGCAGTGGTGGCAGGGCTTCCTGCTCAACGCACTCGTAATGCGGGTCGTCTACGGGCTGCGCAAGGACGTCGAGGACAAGCTCAACCGCCTTCCGCTCAGCTACTTCGACACCCGTCAGCGCGGCGACCTCATGTCGCGGGTGACCAACGACGTCGACAACATCCAGACGGCACTGCAGCAGGCGTTCTCCCAGCTGATCCAGTCCGTGCTGACGGTGATCGGCATCGGGATCATGATGTTCATCGTGTCGTGGCAGCTCGCCCTGATCGCGCTGGTCTCCATCCCGCTCTCCGGCGTGATCGCCGGTGTCATCGGCTCGCGCTCCCAGAAGCTGTTCACGACCCAGTGGGCCTCCACGGGATCGCTGAACGGCCACATCGAGGAGTCGTACTCCGGCCTCGACCTCGTCCGGGCCTTCGGCCGGGACGCGGTGATGCTCGACGAGTTCGACGCCCGCAACTCGAAGCTGCACCAGGCGCAGGTCGGCGCACAGTTCGTGTCCGGCAGCATCATGCCGGCGATGAACTTCGTGTCCTACCTCTCTTATGTGCTCATCGCCGTGGTCGGCGGACTCAAGGTGGCCGCCGGACAGCTGACGATCGGCGACGCGACCGCCTTCATCCAGTACTCCCGCGAGTTCTCGCAGCCCATCGGCCAGATCGCCGGTATGGCGAACATGCTGCAGTCCGGTGTCGCGTCCGCCGAGCGGACCTTCGAGTTCCTCGACTCGGAGGAGCAGACGGCCGATACGGCGACCGAGCACCTGCCGGAGCGGGCGGACGGCCGCGTGGAGCTCGACCACGTCGACTTCTCGTACGACCCGGAAAACGAGCTCATCCGCGACCTGTCGCTCAGCGTCCAGCCGGGCAGCACGGTCGCCATCGTCGGGCCGACGGGTGCGGGCAAGACCACCCTCGTGAACCTGATCATGCGGTTCTACGAGCTGACCGGCGGTACGATCCGGCTCGACGGGATCGACACCACGCATCTGTCGCGCGACGAGCTGCGCGGCCAGGTCGGCATGGTGCTGCAGGACGCCTGGCTGTTCTCCGGCACGATCCGCGAGAACATCCGCTACGGCCGGCTCGACGCGACGGACGACGAGGTGATCGCCGCAGCGAAGGCGACCATGGTCGACCGTTTCGTGCGCCAGCTGCCCGACGGCTACGACACGGTCATCGACGCCGAAGGCGGAAACGTCTCGGCCGGTGAGCGGCAGCTCCTCACGATCGCGCGTGCCTTCATCGCGAACCCGTCGCTGCTCATCCTCGATGAGGCGACGTCGTCCGTCGACACGCGTACCGAGCTGCTCGTGCAGCACGCGATGGCGGCTCTGCGCACCGACCGGACGTCGTTCGTCATCGCGCACCGGCTCTCCACCATTCGGGATGCGCACACCATCCTGGTGATGGAGCAGGGGCGGATCGTCGAGCAGGGCGACCACGCCACGCTGCTGGAGCGGCGCGGTGCGTACTACGACCTCTACATGACGCAGTTCCGCGGGGACGACGCCGAGGCGGAGGCCGAGCACGAGGCTGGGCAGCAGCAGAACCCGGGTGTCCCGGAAGAGGTCGCGGCACCGTAAACGCGAAGGTGGTGCGCGAGCCGCCTAGCGGGGTTGCGGAGGCCCGCGCACCGGGGACCATCGAACGACCCCGCCGGCGCCGGCGCCAGTCGATTGACACCGGCGCCGCGGGGTGCGGCTAGAACGATGCGTCCGCGTCGGCGGTCAACCCGGCGTCACGAATGTACGCATCGCTCGTCTTCATAGGCAGGGGATCAGGCGAATCGCGCCTGGCGATCTGACCCGCCATGGAGTGCCGATGACCTTCGAAAACGACCCGACGCAGCAGCAGCACACGGGAGCGCCCACAACCTACGCCGACGATGCGGCAACGCCCGCCCCGCCGGCACCTCCGGCGAACACCACGAACGTCCTCGCCATCGTCGCCTTCGTCGCCGCCTTCTTCGTGGGCCTCGCCGGCGTGATCTGCGGCATCATCTCACTGACGCAGCTCAAGCGCACCGGCCAGAAGGGCCGCGGGTTCGCGATCGCGGGCGTCGTGATAGGCGGTGTTCAGATCGTGATCTCGGTCATCGCGACCATCGCCGTGATCGCCGCGGGGGCCTTGCTGGGAACGACGGGGTCCGCCGCACTTGCCCTCGGCCAATTCCCGCAAAACCTGGATGGAGGTAAGTCGTTTCAGTGCGCGCAGGTCGGCAACGACTTCCAGGCGGCCGTGCTATCGATTCAGGGCGTGTCTTCGACCTTCGCCAGCGACCCCGAGGCGGCGGTCGACGATGTCTCCGTGGTCGTCGCACAGTTCGAAAGGTCCGCGGCAGAAGTCACCGACAGCAAAGTCGCTGTTGCGGCCGACGGCGTCTCCGATGAACTGAACGACATGCTGGCCTATCTCAAAGTGATCCAGGCGAACTCGACGGCCGATGGGCCGGACGTGCAGTACACGTACCTCCTGCACGTCGAGGCGATCCTCGAAGCGTTTGATGGCTTCCAGAAAGCATGTTCATCAGGCAAGTGACCTGCAGCCTCAGTGCTTGACGACCTTCGCCACGACACGGACGGCGACCACCCCGGCGAGCACCCACGGTCCGAGCACGATGATCGGATCGAGCCAGTTGTGCTTGACGTCCGCCCGCTGATTGCCGAACCGAGAAGACAGTGGACGGTGTCCCAGTTCCGACAGCACTCCCGACTCGGTGATCGGGTCGTCGGGTCTGCGGCTGGCGAGCGATTTCACGTGGGCACCGATCGCATCCACCCGGTCACCGACCACCAGCAGCAGCCAGTGCGCGGTCTGACCTTCGCTGTACCGGTCGTAGGCGTACCGGCGGATCGCGCCCGAGACGCCGTGGAGCGGCTGGGCCGTTCCGAACACCGGCGTCAGCATCGAGTGCTCGACCGACTTCTCCCTGCCCTCCCGCGGCTCCTGGAGCACGGGGAGGGTCCAGTGGGCGCCCGTGTCCTCCGGCACGGTCCGCTCCCGGGGGTGGGAGGGACGGTCGGCGGGGTCGCTGTCGACGCCCCAGCCGGGGATACGCTGGCGGAGCGCCTCCCGGTCCAAATTCTTCGTGTGGTCGCTTGCGACGTACGGCATGACGGCGTCCTCTCTACGCTGCGCTCGGCACGACGAGCGGCTTGATGATCCCGTCGAGCTTCGTCGAGAACAGGTGGTAGCCGTCCTGGATGTGCTCCAACGGGATGCGGTGGGTGACGATCTCGCTCGGCTTCAGGTACCCGTTCCTGACGTGCTCGAACAGGCGCGGCCATTGCCGCTTCACCGGGCACTGGTTGGTGTTGATCCTCAAGCCCTTGTTCATGGCGTCGCCGAACTTCACGGCGCTGAAGAGCGGCCCGTAGGCGCCCATCACCGAGATCGTCCCGCCCTTGCGGACCGAGTCGATCGCCCAGTTGAGCGCGACAGGCGACCCGCCCTGCAGCTTCAGCTTGGAGGCCGTGATGTGCTGCAGCGCCGAACCATCGGCTTCCGCGCCGACCGCGTCGATCACGACGTCCGCGCCGAGTCCGTCGGTGGCGTACTTGAGCGTGCGCACCACGTCGCCCACCTCGACGAAGTTGTACGTCTCGGCCTGAGCGAACTGCCGCGCCTTTTCCAGCCGGTAGTCGAGGTGGTCGATCACGATGACCCGCCCGGCGCCCATGAGCCACGACGACTTCGCCGCGTACAGGCCGATCGGGCCGGCGCCGAACACCACGACCGTGTCACCTTCGGCGATCTCGCCGAGCTGGGCGCCGAAGTAGCCGGTGGGCAAGGCATCGGTGAGGAGCACCGCATCCTCGTCCGACATCCAATCGGGGATGATGGTCGGCCCGACGTCCGCGAGCGGCACGCGCACGTACTCCGCCTGTCCGCCGTCGTAGCCGCCGGTGGTGTGCGAGTAACCGTAGATGCCGCCGACGGCGGTCGCGTTCGGGTTGACGTTGTGGCAGTTCGAGTACAGGCCGCGGACGCAGAAGTAGCAGCTTCCGCAGAAAATGTTGAACGGCACCATGACCCGGTCGCCGACCTTGAGGTTCTGCACGTCCGGGCCGACCTCGTCCACCACACCGATGAACTCGTGACCGAACGTGTGGCCGATCCGGGTGTCCGGCATCATCCCGTGATACAGGTGCAGGTCCGAGCCGCAGATCGCGGCCAGGGTCACCCGGACGATCGCATCGCCGGGATGCTCGATCTTGGGCCTGTCCTTCTCCTCGACGCGGATCTTGTACGGCCCGCGGTACGTCATCGCCAGCATGTGGATCCTTCCCTTCGCCTTTTCGCTCCGCCCAGTCGATGCCGAACAGCGCCGGCAGTCGAGGCGTTGACAGCCGCGGAGGCGGGTGTAGCCGTACACCGTTTCGCTAGGCAAGTGAACGAGTTGTCTCCCGCGGGGTTCGGTCGTACAACGGGAGCATGACGAACGATGCGCGCGCCTCGCTGCCACCCGGACCCGAGTTCTCGTACGGCGGGTACAACGTGCGGCTGGAGCCGGAGCACGGACGCACCGGGCGCTGGCGGGTGGTGGACGACGACAACTACTACGGGCTCGTCACGGCGGCCGAGCCCATCCACGGGGAGCCGGAGGTGCACTTTGCGGCGCACTTCCCCGGCGAGGAGGAGATTCCTCCGATGAAGATCGTGCCGCTGTGGACGCTCGCGGTCGAATTCCTGCTGGATGCGGGCCAGGGCGAAGCGCTGTGGGGGCTCCCGGAGCAACGGACTGCCCCGCAACCGATCGTGGCGGACGCGCTTCCCGATCCTGATCCCGATTCTGAGGACGGGTCGGCGCCCGGCCGCGAGGGACAGGACAGCCCAACCGACTCGACACGGGCGGTCTGACGTGGAGAAGGGCCCGGAGCCGATGGCTCCGGGCCCTTCGCGCATTCGGCGAGCGGCGTCCGCTACGCGGCCACGCCGATCGCGAAGCTGACCGCGCCCTGGTCGTCGACCTGGGCGTCGAGCACCTTGTCGTCGAGCACCTCGGCCGCCTGCGTCTCGAGGAAGATCCGGGCGCCTCCCGACTCGACCACCTGATCGGAAGCCTCCGGCTCCGGCGCGACCGCCGCGGCGAAAGCCGTGTTGTCGGGGTTGTTGCTGCTGATGCGCAGTCCGGCGGACTCGTCCGGGGACTGCTCGGTCAGGGTCTTGACGATCGTGCTGGCGTTCTCAGTGAGGGTGAGCATGCGCTCTCCTTCCTCTCGATGTTCCAGGAGTCGCCTACATTCCCGCGTGCGCCGCCGGGGCGCAACCGCCATGGAGGCCATTGCCAGGGAACGCTCACCGCCCTCTGCGCGGCAGAATGAAGCCATGGCGAGCATCCCGCAGCGCACCCTCAACGACGGCCGCACCATCCCGCAGCTGGGTTTCGGCGTCTACAAGATCCCGGATGCCGAGACGGCGGATGCGGTCCTGGCAGCGCTGGATGCGGGGTACCGCCACATCGACACGGCGGCGTTCTATGCGAACGAGCGCGGTGTGGGCGAGGGCGTTCGCCGCAGCGGCCTGGAACGCGCGGAGGTGTTCGTCACCAGCAAGGTGTGGTGGACGGAGAACGGGTACGACTCGACACTGCGCTCGTTCGACGCCAGCCTCGAGCGGCTGGGCTTCGATGCGGTCGACCTGTTCCTCATCCACTGGCCGGCTCCGCAGAGCGACAAGTATGTGGAGACCTGGCGTGCACTCGAACGGGTGCGGGATGAGGGCCGGGCGCTCTCGATCGGGGTCGCCAACTTCCATACGCACCACCTCGATCGGCTGGCGCGCGAGACGGAGACGGTTCCCGCTGTCAACCAGGTGGAGCTGCATCCGTGGCTGCCGCAGCGGGAGGTGCGCGCGTACGACACGGCGCACGGGATCGTGACCGAGGCGTGGTCGCCGCTGGCGCGGGGACGCATCCTGGGCGATCCGACGCTCGACCGGCTCGCGGCGAAACACGGGGTCGGCCCGGCGCAGGTCGTCATCCGCTGGCAGCTGCAGCTCGGCAACGTGGTCATCCCGAAGTCGACGTCGCCCGAACGCATCCGCGCCAACATCGACGTGTTCGGGTTCGAGTTGGATGCGGACGACCTCGCGGCCATCGCCTCCCTGGAGTCGGGGGAGCGGACGGGCAAGGACCCCGACGACCTGGGCTGAGCGCGACAGCCGCCGAGGTCAGGCGCGCTCGACCGGCTGGCGCAGGATGGTGCGCAGCTTCTCGGACGCGGTGCGGCGCGCGTCGCTGAGGTAGATCTCGTGGTGGCGTCCGGTCATCCGCAGGCCTGACTCGGGGATGACGGTGCTGTGCATCGCCTCCAGCACCGGCGCCTCGTCGTCGTACGAACCGACGTGCAACGTCTGGATGCACAGGCCTTCGTCGAGGGTCTCCACCCGCAGGCGATCGAGGGCAGGCGCCTCGCCCTTGCGTGCGACGGTGTCGCGGGCGGAGTCGAGGTGTTCGTCATCGATCCAGTCGGGCACGAGGTTCAGCGCGGTCCAGTGCCACCGGGATTTGTCGCGCGCGCTCGTGAACGACTCCAGGTTGTCCGCCCACCACAGCGCCTCCAGCGGCATGACCGTGTAGTCGCGTTCGAGGACGCGCTTGCTGAGGAACTTGAGGGCGTAGGCCACGGGATAGATGGTCTGCAGCGCATCCCGATAGGCCTCGGCCGTGTTCGGGTCGCCTTCGCCGTCGATCGCGAGGTAGCGCAGCGGCGGCACGGTCACGACGTCGAAGCGCCCGCGCTTTGCACGATAGGTCGCGAGCTCCTTCTTCAGGTCGACCTTCACCGGCTCCCTTTCACTCGCCGGACGGGTGAGCCCCGACCACGTCGAGCAGCCACGCCAGCGTGAACGCCCGCTCGCGCCAGGCGGCGTACCGGCCTGAGACGCCACCGTGACCGGCGGCCATCTCGATCTTGAGCAGGGCGTCCGCATCCGCCTCGCGGAGCTTCGCCACCCACTTGGCCGGCTCGACGTAGAGCACACGGGTGTCGTTGAGGCTCGTGACCGCCAGGATGCGCGGGTAGTGCGTCGAGTGCACGTTCTCGACCGGGGAGTACGACTTCATGTAGTCGTAGACCTCCGGGTCGTGCAGCGGGTCGCCCCACTCATCCCACTCGATCACCGTGAGAGGGAGGGACGGGTCGAGGATGCTCGTCAGCGGGTCGACGAACGGCACCTCGGCAAGGATGCCTGCGAAGTCGCGCGGAGCCAGGTTCGCCACCGCGCCCATCAGCAGGCCGCCGGCGCTGCCGCCCTGTGCGGCCATCCGTGCCGGCTCGGTCCAGCCGCGGTCGACGAGGTGCCGGGCGGCGGCGACGAAGTCGGTGAACGTGTTCTTCTTGTGCAGCTTCTTGCCGTTCTCGTACCAGAGCCGGCCGAGTTCGCCGCCGCCGCGCACGTGCGCGATGGCGAACACGACGCCGCGATCGAGCAGGCTCAGGCGCGGGATGCCGAACGATGGGTCCATGCTCGCCTCGTACGATCCGTAGCCGTACAGCACGAGCGGTGCCGGCTCGCCGGGCGTGACCAGGTCGCGGCGGTAGACCAGCGAGATCGGGATGCGCGCGCCGTCGGCCGCGGTCGCCCACTCCCGGCGCTGCTCGAACAGCGACGGGTCGAACCCGCCGAGCACGGGCTGCTGCTTGCGGAGGGCGAGCTCGCCGGTGCGGACGTCGTAGTCGTACACGGTCGACGGCGTGACAAAGCTTCCGTAGCCGAGGCGCAGGAACGGCTGGGTCCATTCAGGGTTGCCGCCGACACCCACGGTGAACAGCTCCTCGTCGAAGTGCAGCTCATGCGGGGTGTCGTCGCGGGGCCGGTCGCTGTGGGGGTCGGGAACGTGGGCGACGGCGACCCGGGTCATCCCGTCGCGGCGGTACTCGACGCTGACGAAGTCGCGGAACGCATCCACTCCCTCCAGCCGCACGGCCGGGTCGTGGGGAAGGAGCATCCGGCGCTGCCCCTGCGGGTCCTCGGCTGCGACGCTGACCAGCTCGAAGTTGACCGCGCCGTCGTTGTGCACGATGAGGAGGCGGTCGTGCCCGCCGACGACCGCGTGCTCGACGTCGTACTCGACGCCCTCCACGCGCGGCCAGACGACCGTGAATTCGCCGGTGGGGTCGTCGGAGCGCAGCAGCCACGTCTCGCTCGTGATGTTGGATCCGGCCTCGATCACCAGGAACCGGCGGCTGCGGGTGAGGCCCACGCCGATCCAGTACCGCTCGTCGGGCTCGTGGAACACCTCGACGTCGGTCGTCCCCGGGGCGTCGCCGACCCGGTGCCGCCAGACGGTGTCGGGCCGCCACGACTCGTCCACGGTCGTGTAGAAGACATACGCGCCGGTCTGGTCGAAGAGGGCGCCGCCTCCGGTGCCCTCGATCTCGTCGGGGAAGGTGACCCCGTCATCCACCAGCGAGCGCACCCGGATCGTGTACCGCTCGTCGCCCTCGGTGTCGACCGCCCACAGGAGGCGCGTGCCGTCGGCGCTCACGTCGAAGCTGCCGAGAGAGTAGAAGTCGTGGCCCTCGGCTTCGGCGTTGTCGTCGAGCAGCACCTGCTCGCCGGGCAGGCCGCTCCGCTGCGCCTCCTCATCGAGCTCCGGAGGCACCCAGTCGTCCGCCGAGGCGATGGGGGCGCGGCAGTGGATGCCGTACTGCTTCCCCTCGACCGTGCGGGTGTAGTACCACCAGTCGCCCTCGCGCACGGGGACGCTCATGTCGGTCTCGCGGGTGCGTGCCTTGATCTCGTCGAAGATCTGCTCCCGCAGCACCGCGAGGTGCTCGGTCCGCGCGTTCGTGAACGCGTTCTCCTCGTGGAGGTGGGCGACGACCGCCGGGTCGTCCTTCTCGCGCAGCCACTCGTAGTCGTCGACGTAGACGTCGCCGTGGTGGATGCGTTCGACAGGCTTCTTCGGCGTGACCGGCGGGGTGAGCATGCCCTCAGGCTACCGGGAGCCGCCCACCCCGGGCCGGGTCAGGGACGCAGCAGCACCTTGCCGACGCGTCCTGCCTCGCCGCTCGCCGCGACCGCGGCAGCGATGTCGTCGAGGTCGTGGATGCCCGCGACCGGCAGCGTCAGCGTGCCGTCGAGCAGGCGGGCGAACAGCTCCTGGAAGAGCCGGCCGCGCTGGTCGGCCGGCATCTCGCGGCTGACGACGCTGCCCCAGAATCCCTTCACGGTGACCTGCTTGAAGATGATGTCGCCGGAGGCGAGCTCCAGTGTCGGGGATGCCATGGCGCCGAACACCACGAGCGTCCCGTTCTCCGCCAGGGTAGAGAGCACGTCGCCCGCGGACGAACCGCCGACGGAGTCCACGCCCGCGGTGATCGGGGCGCCGCGCGTGATCTCCGCGAGACGCTCGCGCCAGCCGTCGTCGTCGGTGGCGACGACCCGGTCGATGCCCTGTGCGCGCAGTTCGTCGACGCCTGCAGACCGTCGGACCAAGCCCACGACGTTCAGACCACGCGCGGCGCCGAGCTGGGCGACCATCCGCCCGACCGCGCCGTTCGCCGCGTTCTGGATGAGCCAGTCGCCCTCGCGCAAGCCCAGCGAGTCGATCAGGCTGATCGCGCTGAACGGCATCGAGACGAGCTGAGCGGCGGACTCGTCCGGCAGCCCCTCAGGCACGGGTACGAGGGCGGCGGCGCGGGCGACGAAGTACTCGGACCAGACGCCGAACGTTCCGCCGGTGACGACCCGCTGGCCGACTGCTAGCTGTTCGACGCCCTCGCCGAGCGCATCCACCACTCCGACCGCCTCGGTGCCGGCCTGGGCGGGCAGCTCGGGCTTGAAGCCGTAGGTGCCGCGGACGGTCCAGAGGTCGTGGTTGTGGATGGGGGAGAGCAGGGTCCGCACGCGGACCTCGCCCGGTCCGGGCTCGGGAAGCGGGCGCTCCGCGACGGCGAGAACCTGGGCGGGGTCGCCGAACGTCTTGTGGACGAGTGCTTTCATGGCTCAGTCCTCCGAGACGGTGATGGTGACGTCGATGTTGCCCCGCGTGGCGTTGGAGTAGGGGCACACGTGGTGCGCCGCCTCGGCCAGGGCCTCCGCCTGCGCCTTCTCGATGCCGGGCAGGACGACCTCGAGCAGCACGGACAGCTGGAAGCCGCCCTCGCCGTTCGGGCCGATCTGGACGCGGCCGCCGACCGAGGAGTCCTCCAGCCTCACCTTCTGGCTGCGGGCGACCGCCTGCAGCGCCGAGTGGAAGCACGCCGCGTAGCCGGCGGCGAACAGCTGCTCAGGGTTCGTGCCCGCTCCGGAGCCGCCCATCTCACGGGGGATGCCCAGGTCGAGCGCGAACGAGCCGTCGCTGGTGGCGACGCGGCCGTCGCGGCCCGCCCCCGTGGAGAGTGCTTCTGCGGTGTAGAGGACGTTCATCGGTGCCTTTCGAGGGTGTTTCAGTTCGTCGCGGGGGCCGGCTGCTGCGCCGAAGCGGCGTGCATGGTCTCCGTGAGCCGGTGGAGTGTGTCGATGAGGGCGGCCGCGGCCTGCTCGTCCGGCAGGCCGGTGCCTGCGGCGATGCGCCCAGGGATGTGCGCCAACTGCGGACGCAGCTCATGCCCGCGCTCGCCGATGGTCACGGTCACGACGCGCTCGTCGCCGGGGCGGCGTTCGCGTCGGACGAGACCGGACTGCTCCATGCGGCGCAGCAGCGGCGAGAGCGTTCCCGAGTCGAGCTGGAGGTGCTCGCCCAGCGATCCGACCGTCTGCTCTCCCTCGACCCAGAGTGTCACCAGCACCAGGTACTGCGGGTACGTGAGCCCCCACGGTTCGAGGAGCGTGCGGTACGCCTGCGTTGTGGCGCGCGTGGCGGCATAGAGGGAGAAGCACACCATCTCATCGGTCACCGGCATGATCCGATCATTGCACGCAATTAGATTGTGCACAACTTAACGTGGATGCGCGGTCCTGTATTCAGGACTCGGCCGTGCCGCCCAGCACCGCGACGAGGGCCGAGAGCGCCCCGTGGATGCGCCCGAGATCCGCCGGAGCCGCGAGGCTGCGTCGTGCCTCGCCGATGGCCGCGCGGAGCCGGCCGGTCGTCTCTCGGGGCGCGTCCGCGTCGTGCGCGAGGCGGAGCTCGAGCGCCGCAGGCAGCTCGCCGGCCAGTTCGATGCAGTCGATCGCCATCGGGCTACGGCGTCGGCGACCACGGACGAACCGGGCCGCGCGATGAGCCGGCGCCAGCTGCTCGACGCGCGCGACGGCGGCTCGGAACTCCGCCACCAGTTCGTCCCGATCCGGCCCGGTACCGGCCCCGCCCGGGGCGCTGAACACGGCACCGAGAGCGACCAGCATCTGCGACAGCCTCCGCCGCAGAACGTCTGTGCTGCGCACGGGCAGGACGAACCAGCTGGCGGCGATCCCGAGGGCGGCACCGACGATGATCGCGACGAGGCGTTCGGCCAGCAGACCCGCTTCCCCTGTGAGGGTCGCCGTTCCCGTCAACTCCTGCAGCAGCGACAGCGCGAGGGTGACGGCGACCGCCCAGAAGGCGTAACTCACCGGGCGGAGCCAGGTGCCGACGAACAACGCGACGAAGATCGCCACCACGACGCCCGGGCCGGTCGCGCGAGGGAGGACGGCGACCAGAGCGACCGCGCCGAGGGTTCCGCCCAGCGCACCCACCACGCGGAGGGCGCTCTTGTGCAGCACGTCCGCGCGCCCCCGGTTGCCCGAGCAGACCAGGAAGGCGGTGAGCACGACCCACATGAAATGCTCCGGGAACACCACCCAGCCGACGATGAACGCGGCCATCAGGGCGACCGCCATCTGCAGCGCCATGCGGGTGCTGGCCGGGAGGCGGGTGCGGGCGCCCGCCGGGCTGGCGCCTGGACCGGCGGTCGGGGCGGCGGCAGGGGCGGCGGCCGGGGGTTCGCTCCGGCCGCGCTCCGCCGGGATCAGCCGGAGCACCTCGCGGGCGACGGCCACCCACAGCGTGGCGACGACGCCGGCGATCAGCACGAGCACAGCCGACAGCCATACCGGGACACCCGGGGACGGCGGGACCGGCGCGACCAGAACGGCCGTCAGCGGGAGGGCGATCAGACCGCCGAGGCGTGCTGCGTGCGGGCCGAACCGGCGCATCCAGATCGGCACGCTCATCCCCGCGACGAAGAGGGCTGCCCCCACGGGCGGTACGACCAGGAGGAGCCAGCCGACCGCCCCGGCGGCCAGGCCGATCACCGGGAGGAGAACTGCCGAGTGGGTGAACTCAGCACGCGAGGCGAATGTCCGCCGGCCGAGCGACAGGGCCACCACCGTGGCGAGGACCGCCGCCGAACCGGTCGAGGCGAGCGTTGTCCCAATCCACCACGTCGTCGCGCAGGCCCCGGCCGCCGCGAGCGTCACGATCAGGGCGGCCACGCCGTCGCGCGCGAGGGATGCGGCGCGTGGCGTGTTCACCGCCACATCCTCTCACCGCGTGGCCGCCAGCGATGGAGGAACAGCCGGATGCGACTATCGCGCGGCGTCGAAAGCCAGCAGGGCCGCGCCCGCCCGCCCGGCGTCGCCGCCCAAGGCGCTGCGGACCACGGGCGGCCGCTCCCGCCACGCCAGCCCGGCGGTCATGCGCTCGCCGAGCGGACCGAACAGCGCGTCGCCCGCATGCGAGACTCCGCCGCCGAGAACGATGAGTCCTGGGTCGAGCAGCAGGGTCAGGATGTTGAGCCCCTGCGCGAGCACATCGAGCGCCTCCGACCAGATCCGGTCGGCGAGCGGGTCCTGCCCCAGCCGTGAGACGATGCGGCGCGTGCTGAGGGCTTCGCCCCCCGCTGCGCGGTAACGCCGCGCGACGCCCGCGCCGGACATGTACACCTCGAGGCAGCCGCGCTGGCCGCAGGTGCAGGGCTCCCCTCTGGGGACGACGGGGATGTGGCCGAACTCGCCAGCGGCGCCGGTCGCGCCGGTGACGGCGCCGCCGGACGAGACCAGGGCCGCGGCGACCCCCGTGCCGATCGGCACCAGCGCGAAGTCGCCGAAACCGCGCGCAGCTCCGGTGTTGCGCTCCGCCAGTCCCGCCGCACGCACGTCGTGCCCGACGGCGACCGGCAGGCTCAGCTCCGACCGCAGGATGTCGAGCAGGGGAACGTCGCGCCAACCCAGGTTGGAGGCGTAGTGCACCAGCCCGCGCTGCTCGTCCAGCATCCCGGGCGTCGCGACACCGGCGCCCACCACGTCGTGCCCGTCTTCGGATGCCGTTCGGCGCAGGTCGGCGAACAGGGCGACGAGCGCGGTCAGGATGCCGTCGGCGGGGGTCGCGAGTGTCGACTCGGCGACGGTCACGCCGTCCTCAGCGACGACGGCGCCCTTCATGGCGGTGCCGCCGAGGTCGACGGCCAGGACGACCGGAAGGCCGCTCATGCGACGGGCTCGCGATCCGCATCGACGACAGCGCCGGCGCCGCGCACCGCCGCCACGACAGCCCGCACCACCTCGCCGGAGGTGACGTCGCGCTCGCCCGAGTCGTACGCCGTCGGCGCACCCGCGCCCGCGGTCGCAACCGGCCGCGCCGCCCGCAGGTGCACTTCGCGCACTCCCGTCCGTTCCACGACCTCGGCCGCGTTGACAGGTCGCACGCCGCCTCCGGCCAGCACGCTGATCCGCTCGCCGCCGAGCTCCACCAGCCGCCGCAGCGCGTCCGCACCCTCGAGCGCCGTCGCGGCCCCGGCCGACGTGAGCACCCGCGCGACGCCCACGTCCACCAGCTGCTCGAGGGCCTCCGGGCGATCGGCCACCTGGTCGAACGCCTTGTGAAAGGTCACCGGCGCATCGCCGCACGCGGCGACGAGCCGGCGCGTCGCATCCACGTTGATCCGGTCGTCGCTGCGCAGCGCACCGATAACGAAGCCGAGGGTCACGGCCGACGGGTTGGGGAGGGCCCTGATCGAGTGGATGTCGTCGACCATCGCCTGCAGCTCGTCCTCCGTATAGACGAAGTCGCCGGGCCGCTGGCGGATGAGCACCTGGATGCCGATGCGGCTCGCCGCACGGAGCGCAGCGCCCACCGTGCCGATTGACGGCGTGATGCCGCCTTCGCCGAGCGCGGCGCACAACTCGATGCGATCCGCGCCGGCGTCTTCCGCGACCCGGACACCGGCGAGGTCGTCCAGGCAGATCTCGACGAGGGTCACGCGAGGCGCTCCAGCGCGGCCGTCAGGTCGGCGCCGAGCTCGATCGCGCCGACCGGCGCGCCGCCGCCGAGCACCGGGAGGTCCACCAGGGAGCGGGCGTCGGTGATGGGGGTGCCGAGCGCTTCGAGGACGCGAAGGGCGATGAGGGTCGTCGCGCGGGGGCTGCCGTCCACGATCTTCATGGCGACCGCGGTGCCGTCAGCGGCCGCCACACCGATGACGCCCTCGGCGCCGCCCTTGGCGAGAGCGCCGGGAACGGTCTCCATGAGCGTCGTGTTCTGGTGGCCCGATCCGCCCACGTAGTAGGGGTGCTCGCGCATCGCGTCGGCCACCTCGCGCGGCGCTGTACCGGCCCCCGCCTGCACCAGGCGGCCGAACGCACGGGCGATCCCGCGGACGCTCGTGCCGAACAGCGGTGCGCCGCAGCCGTCGATCGCGTCGTGGGCGACGGGCACGCCGGTCAACTCCGCCATGGTGTCCCGGATGTGCTGCTGAAGGGGATGCGCCGGGTCAAGGTATCCCTCGGTCGGCCACCCGTTCGTCGCCGCGGCGAGGAGCATCGCGGCGTGCTTGCCCGAGCAGTTCATGCGAACGCGGGAACGGCCCTCGCCGGCGCGCAGCATCCGCTCGAAGGTCGCCTCGTCCTCCGGCCGGTCGACGGGGCAGCCGAGCGCCGACTCGTCGACGCCCGCGCGGGCGAGCAACTCGCGCACCAGGCGGACGTGCTCGTCCTCGCCGGTGTGGCTGCCCGCCGCGATCGCGAGCTCCGGGCCCGCGAGCGGTGCGCCGGCCGTCAGGCAGCCGAGCGCCTGCAACGGCTTGACCGTGCTGCGCGGCAGGATCACCGCATCCGGCTGGCCCAGTTCGATGATCGGCAGACCTGCGGGATCGAGCGCGACGAGGCTTCCGAAGTGACGGCTCTCGATGAGGCCGGAGCGGCGCACGATCGCGAGCTCGGCCAGTTGGGCGTGCTCGGAGGTGCGCAGGGAGACGGTGGGAGCGGCGTCAGGCATGGTCGGCTTTCGTGGGGTCCGTCGAGTTGGTTCGGGGCAGGTCGCCCTCGTGCTCGACCGCGGCGACGGCAGGCAGGGTCGGCAGGATCGGCTGCGGCGACGATCGCCGCCGCGATCCGCGCTGCAGCCGCGACGCGAACGCCGACAGGCTGCCGTTGACGATCAGGTAGATCACGGTCACCGCGACATAGGTGGGGATGAGGAGGTGCAGGTAGGAGGCGAGCACCTGGCCGCGGTACAGCAGCTCGGTGAACGCGACGATGTAGCCGAGGGAGGTGTCCTTGAGAAGGCTGACGAACTGGGTGACGAGCGACGGCGTGACGTTCCGGAACGCCTGCGGGAGCACCACGTACGTCATCGCCTGGACCGGCCGCATCCCGAGGCTCAAAGCCGCCTCGCGCTGACCGCGGGGCAGGCTCAGGATGCCGGCGCGGATGATCTCGGCGAAGACGGCGGCGTTGGCGATGGTCAGCGGCACGACGAGCTTCCACAGCGTCGGGAGGTTGATCCCGATTTGCGGCAGGCCGAAAAGCATCAGGTAGATGACGAGCAGCACCGGCACGGTCCGTGCGATCTCGATGTAGAGGCCGCACACGAAACGCACCCAGCGCACGTGGCTGACACGACCGAGCGCGAGGAGGACGCCGAGCGCGGCGCCCAGGACCGCGACGATCGCCGCAGCCTCGAGCGTGCCGAGCAGCCCGACGAGCAGGTACTGCCAGATCGCCCATTCGGTGAACGGCGCCCAGCGCGCGGGATCCAGCTGGCCATGGGCGGCGAACTGCCAGAGCCCCAGCCCGATGATCAGCGCGAAGAGCACGACGCTGACGATCGAGCCGAGCAGGATGCGGCGACGGCCGCGCGGTCCGGGTGCGTCGTAGATGAAGGCGGCGTCGTAGCGGCGCTTGGCGCGCCTCGCGCGGACGGGCGCCGGGACGTCGGGGATGAGTTGTGCGGTCATCGGGCGATCGCCACCTTTCGCTCGACCCAGCCGGCGGTGAGCCCGATGGCGAGGGCGATGGCCATGTAGAGCAGGCCCGCGCTGGAGAAGATCAGGATGGGCTGGGCCGCGACGAGGTTGACCTTGTTGACCTCGGCGGTGAGTTCGACGACGCCGACAGCCGCGGCGAGGGCGGTGTTCATGGCGAGGGCGATCATCACGTTTCCGATCGGCTGGACGACCGCGCGGAGCGCCTGCGGAACGACGACGTACCGCAGCGACTGCCACAGGGTCAGCCCGAGGGCACGGGAGGCCTCGACTTGACCGACGGCGACCGTGTTGACGCCCGAGCGGACTGCTTCGGCGACGTACGCCGCCTCGTACACGGTGAGCACGATGATGGCGGTCGGCGTCAACGGCAGCAGGATCCCGGCATCCGGGAGCGCGAACACCGCCAGCAGGAGCAGGGCCAGCAGCGGCACGTTGATGAAGAACTGGACGTAGAGGAAGGCCGCGGCGCGCAGCACCGGAATGGGGCTGACGCGCGCGATCGTCACCAGGACGCCGAGCACGATGGACCCGATGCCGGCCACGACGGCCATCAGCAGGGTGGTGCCGAGTGCCTGGAGCAACGGTCCCAGGTTGTCGATCAGGGGGTTCATCGTTCTCTCGTCCGACGGTCCGGATGGTGGGGGTGGAAAGGCCGGATGCGCGCGGGCGTGGGGGTCGCCTCCACGCGCATCCGACCGGTCTGGTGCAGAAGGGCTGGGAGCCCGAGCGTCAGGAGCCGGGGACCGACCCGATCTCCGGCGGCGTGGGCACGTCGGAGTCGGTCACGGTGCCGAGCGTGGTCTTCCACGCCTTGCCCCACTGGCCGCCCTTCTGGATGGTCTTCAGCCACTCGTTGACGAACTTCTTGAAGTCGTCGTCACCGTGCTTGAGCCCGATGCCGTACGGCTCCTTCGTGAACGGCTGGCCGACGACCTTGATCTGCTTCTCGCTGGCCGCGTCGCTGGCGAGCAGGGTGTAGTCCTGCACGTAGGCGTCGCCGCGGCCCTGGATGAGCGCCTGCACGGCGGCCGGGTCGGTGCCGAACGCGGTGACGGTCGCCTTCGGGGCGATCTTCGGCACCTCGGTGACTGCTGGCGTGTTGGCGCCGACGATCACGTTCTTGCCGTCGAGGTCCTTGTAGCTCTTGATGTCCTTGTTGTCGCTCTTGACCGCGACGGCCAGGCCCGACTCGAAGTACGGTCCGGCGAAGTCGACCTGCTTGGCCCGCTCCTCCGTGATCGTGTAGGTGTTGAAGACGACGTCGACGGTGTCGTTCTGCAGCATCGCCTCACGGGTCTCGGACGCCGGCGGCACGATCTCCACGTTCGGCTTGCCGATGATGTAGGTCGCGAGGAGCTTGGCGAGCTGGGCGTCGAAGCCGTTGACCTGGGACGGGTCGGTCGGGTCCTGCTGCGACAGCAGCGGGGCATCGAGGGCCTCGGCGACGATCAGCTTGCCGCGCTTCTTGATCTTCTCCATGGTGGAGCCGGAGAGGATGAGGTCGGCCTTCGCGACGGGAGCGCCGGAGAGCACGGAGTCACCGGACGCGGTGGAGCTGGCGTCGTTGCCGGGCAGTGCCGTGTTTCCGGAGCAGGCGGTGACGGCGAGCGTCACGGCCGCGAGCAGGACGCCGGCGACGGCGCCTTTCCTGCGGATGCTGCGGGTCATGGGATGCATCCCTTTCTGATTGGACTTCGGTGGGGCGGGGGTGTGATGGGGTGTGATGTGGAGCAGGTGGTGCGCGTCCTCGTGCGGGAGCGTGTCAGTGCGACAGCACGGAGGCCAGGAACGACTGCGCACGAGCGGTAGCCGGCGAGTCGAAGAATTGTGCGGGGGGCGCCTGTTCGACGATCTGCCCGCGGTCCATGAAGACGACGCGATCGGCTGCGCGGCGGGCGAAGCCCATCTCGTGCGTAACCACGATCATGGTCATCCCCTCCTTGGCGAGCGAGGTCATGACGTCGAGCACTTCGCCGACCATCTCGGGGTCGAGTGCGCTGGTGGGCTCGTCGAACAGCATGACCTTCGGCTGCATGGCGAGCGCGCGGGCGATGGCGGCGCGCTGCTGCTGCCCGCCGGAGAGCTGGGCCGGGTGGCTGTCCGCTTTGTCGGCGATCCCGACGCGGTCGAGCAGCTGCATGGCCTGGACTCGCGCCGCGTCCTTGCCGAGCTTGCGCACCTTCAGGGGAGCGAGCGTGACGTTCTCGAGGATGGTGCGGTGCGCGAAGAGGTTGAACGACTGGAACACCATCCCGACCTCTGCGCGGAGCTTCGCGAGGGGAGCGCCCTCCTCGGGCAGCAGTTCGCCGTCGACCCGGATCTCGCCGGAGTCGATGGTCTCGAGCCGGTTGATGGAGCGGCAGAGCGTCGACTTGCCGGAGCCTGAGGGCCCGACCACGACGACGACCTCGCGCTCGGCGACGTCGAGGTCGATGTTCTGCAGCACGTGGAGGTCGCCGAAGTGCTTGTCGACCGCGCGCAGGCTCACCATCGGCCGGGCGTCCGTTGCTGTCATCGGGGGTCCTCGCATCGTTGTCGGGCAGGTTCCGATGAGCGTACTAAGTGATACAGGTTGACCGCAATATCGAATTTAGTTAATGCGATATCGAACGAAGTCGGTACAGTATCCTCAACGCAGCGGAGGGCACGGAGCCCGCCGCCCGGAGGGGACGCCGCGATGACGAGCACGATCGAGGGGACGTCGGCGCTTGCCGGCCCCGGAACGCCGGGTGGCATCCTCGACCTCGTGCGTTCCGGCCGCTCCCGCTCGCGAGCCGACCTCGCTCGCAGTACCGGACTGTCCCCGTCCACCGTCTCCCAGCGGGTGGATGCGCTGATCTCGGCGGGCTACCTCCGCGAGGCCGGTGCCGGCGTCTCGCACGGCGGTCGCCGCCCGCGCGCGCTCGAAGTGGATGCGTCCACCGGAGTGGTGTGCGCCGCCGACCTCGGCTCGCACCACGCCACCTTCGGGCTCATCGATCTGAGCGGGCGCGTGCTCGCGTCCCGCACCGAGCCGATGGACATCGCCACCGGCCCAGCGGCCGTCCTCGGCTGGATCGCGGAGGTCGCCGCCGACCTGACGGAGGCGCACGCGCAGCCGGGCCAGACGCTCCGCGGCTTCGGCATCGGCCTTCCCGGCCCCGTGGACTCGACGACCGGTCGCATGGTGTCGCCCTCGCGCATGCCGGGCTGGAACGGCGTCGACGTCGCTGCCGAACTCACGGCGATCACCGGGCTGCCCGCTGCGACCGACAACGACGCCAACCTCATGGCGCTCGGCGAGTACGACACCCTCGGTGCCGACGTCGGCGAACTCGTCTTCGTCAAAGCCGGATCGAGCATCGGCTGCGGGATCGTCGCCTTCGGCGGCGTCTACCACGGCCACCACGGCATGGCCGGCGACATCAGCCACGTCACCGTTCCGGGCGCGCCCGCGGTGCTGTGCTCGTGTGGTCGCATCGGGTGCCTGGATGCGGTCGCCGGCGGTGCCGCGATCGTCCAGGCGCTCCGCTCCTCGGGCTTCGACATCTCCGACACCCGCGAGGTGCTGGCGCTCGCCCGGGATGCGCATCCCCGTGCCACGCAGGAGCTGCGGGAGGCGGGCCTGCGCACCGGCGCGGTCCTCGCGACCATCATGAACTTCTTCAACCCGCAGCGGCTCGTCCTCGGCGGCATCCTCGGCGAGGCTGAAGCGTTCGTCGCCGGAGTGCGGTCGGCGATCTACTCCGACTGCCTGCCGATGATCACCGACCAGCTGGACATCGCCGTGAGCGTCGCCAAGGAGCAGGCGGGCATCCGCGGCGCAGGCAGGCTCATCCTCGACTCGGTGTTCGACCCGTCGCGGGTCGACCTCGTCGTGCGATGACGCACGGGGTCGCCATCGTCGGCGCCGGGCGGATGGGGCAGGCGCACGCCTCGGCGTGGGCGGCCAACGGCGTCCCGGTGCTCTGGGCGGTGTCGCCGCGGCGCGAGCCTTCCCTGGTGGATGCGCCCGCGGCCCGCTGGGCCACGCGGATCCAAGAGGTGCTCGCCGATCCCGCCGTCACGATCGTCTCGATCTGCACGCCGACGCCGTCCCATGCCGAGCTCGCGATCCAGGCGCTGGAGGCGGGACGCAGCGTGCTGCTCGAGAAGCCGATCGCGCTGACCCTTGAGGACGCCGTGCGCGTCGAGGAAGCCGCATCCCGCGCCTCGGGGATCCTCCTGGTCGCACATGTCGTGCGGTTCTTCCCGGGCTACGCGGCGCTCGCCGAACGCGTCGCGGGCGGGTCGGTCGGGCGGCCGCGCGTTGTGCGCGCCTCGCGGATCTCGGCAGCGCCGGTCGGATACGACTGGCTGGCCGACGACGCCCGCTCCGGCGGGATGCTCGTCGACTTCGCCATCCACGACATCGACCAGGCGGCCGGCTACCTGGGCGACGCGGTGGCCGTGACCAGTGTGGCGCTCGACGGCGCCGGCTTCGGGTCGCCGGTCGCGACGACGATCGAGTACGCCGCGGGCGGGGTAGCCCAGCTGCTCAGCGTCTCCGACCTGCCCGAGGGTGAGCCCTTCCGAACCGGCTTCGAGGTGATCGGCGACACCGGAGTGGATGCGGCGTCGGCTGCGGCGGGGGAGGCATTCGCCGAGCAGGCGCGGTACCTGCTGGAGTGCATCGCATCCGGCACCGCACCCTCCCGTGCTCCTGTGTCCGCAGCGGTCGAGGCGCTGCGCGTCGCACTGGCGGCCCGCGAGTCGGTGCGCAGCGGACGACGGGTCCACATCGCCCGGTAGGGTGGGCGCGTGAGCGACAAGTGGTGGCAGTCGGCGGTCGTCTATCAGGTCTATCCGCGCAGCTTCGCGGACAGCGACGGTGACGGGATCGGTGACCTGCAGGGCATCATCCAGCACCTCGACTACCTGAAAGAGCTCGGCGTCGACGTCATCTGGCTGTCGCCGATCTACGCGTCGCCGCACGACGACAACGGCTACGACATCAGCGACTACCGCGCGATCGACCCGCTCTTCGGCACGTTCGACGACTTCGACGAGCTGCTCTCGGGAGTGCACGCGCGCGGGATGAAGCTGGTGATGGACCTCGTCGTCAACCACACCTCCGACGAGCATCCGTGGTTCATCGAGTCCGCATCCTCGACCGACAACCCGAAACGCGACTGGTACTGGTGGCGTCCCCCGCGCGACGGCCTGCAGCCGCGTGAGCACGGAGCCGAGCCGAACAACTGGGGGTCGGCTTTCTCCGGCCCCGCCTGGCAGCTCGACCCGCAGACCGGCGAGTACTATCTGCACCTGTTCTCGCGGAAGCAGCCGGACCTCAACTGGGAGAACCCGGAGGTGCGCGACGCCGTCTACGAGATGATGAACTGGTGGCTCGACCGCGGCGTCGACGGCTTCCGGATGGATGTGATCAACTTCATCTCCAAGGTCACCGACCTGCCGGACGGCGTGATCCCGCCGGGCGGCCTGTACGGCGACACCTTCCCGCTCGTCTCGCGCGGCCCGCGCATCCACGAGTTCATCCACGAGATGCACCAGCGGGTGTTCGCCGGTCGCGGCGACCGCTACCTCACCGTCGGCGAGATGCCGGGGGTCGACATCGAGCAGGCCCAGCGGTTCACGGACCCGCGCAACCGTGAGCTCGACATGGTGTTCCAGTTCGAGCACGTCGACCTGGACCACGGCCCAGGCGGCAAGTGGGACTACCGCCCGGTCACCGTGCTCGACCTCAAGCGCAACCTGTCCAAATGGCAGGAGGGCCTGAGCGAGGTCGGCTGGAACAGCCTGTACTGGAACAATCACGACCAGCCCCGCGTCGTCAGCCGGTTCGGCGACGACGGCGAGCACCGCATCCCCTCGGCGAAGGCGCTCGGCACCGTGCTGCACCTGATGCGCGGGACGCCCTACGTGTACCAGGGCGAGGAGCTCGGGATGACGAACGTGCCGTTCGCGTCCATCGACGACTACCGAGACATCGAGTCGCTCAATCACTACGCCGAGGCGGTCGACATCCTCGGAGAGCCCGCGGAGAAGGTGCTCGCGGCGCTCCGCCGGACCAGCCGCGACAACGCGCGAACGCCGATGCAGTGGACGTCCGGAGTGCATGCCGGGTTCACCACCGGGACCCCATGGATCACGCTCAACCCGAACGCCGCCGAGATCAACGCCGAAGCGGAGGTCGCCGATGACGACTCGGTCTTCGCGCACTACCGTGCCCTCATCGACCTGCGCCACCGGTCGGAGGTCGTGGCGACCGGTGACTACACACTGGTGCTGGCCGAGCATCCCCAGGTCTTCGCCTACACGCGCAGCGCCGGCGAGGAGTCGCTCCTCGTCCTCGCGAATCTGAGCGGGTCGACCGCCACTTTCGACCCCGCAGACCTCCCTGGCTGGGCGGGCGCCACGCTCGTGCTCGCCAACCTCGACGGCGCGACCGCCGCGGCATCCGGGATCCTGCGGCCCTGGGAGGCGGTCGTCTACTCCCGCGACTGAGCCGAAACGCCGTCTTGTGCGCGGAGCCCGTGGGGTGTGGGATGGGCGACACGATACGGGAGGCGACGATGGGCAACTATGTGGCGCGGGCGGAGATCGACATCGCGGCGCCCCGGCGCACCGTGTGGGAGGTGCTCACCAGCAACGGGTCGCATCCGGAAATCCTGTTCGGCGCCGAGCTGGTCTCCGACTGGCGCCTCGGGTCGGCGGTGATCTGGCGCGGGGAATGGCAGGGCAAGCAGTTCGAAGATCACGGTCGCGTGATCGAACTGGACGACCGTCAGGAGCCGTGGCGCATCGCCCTCACCCACTTCAGTCCCCTCAGCGGGCAGCCCGACGTACCCGAGAACTACCACACGCTGCGCTACGAGTTGGATGAGATCCCGGGCGGCACACGCGTCACCCTCGATCAGGACAACAACCCGACGCGGGAGGCGGCGGAGCACTCCCGGGCCAACTGGGTCCAGATGCTCGAGGGCGTGAAGACGGTGGCCGAGCGCGACCGCGAGCTGCGGTAGCGGGTCGGTCGGTAAGCGGTCAGTCGCCGAACGCTTCGCGCAGGAACGCGCCGAGGAAGACGTCGAAGGCTTGCACCGTCGCGGTCCGGTCGCCGGTCATCAGGAATCCGAAGTGGAGACCGGCCGCCGAGTCGACCAGCCAGTGGGCGAGCACTCCGGCGCGGCGGGACTCGACGCCCTGCTTCTTGAGCCACGACTTGACCGTGTCGCGCCACTGCGTGAACGCGGTGGTGACGCGCTTGCCGATATCCGGGTCAATCGGTTCGAGGGCGCCCGCTTCGAACTGGAGGCGCAGGCCGGTGCGGTTGTTCTCGCGGAGGGAGTGCCGGAAGGCCTCTTTGTACCAGTCGCGGAACTGCTCGCGGTCGAAGGCCGTCACATCGATGCCGGCCAGGGAGTCGGACTGCTGACGGACGCCCTCTTCGAGGATGGCGTCGATCATCTCCTGACGCGACCCGAAGTGGTAGACGAAGGAGTAGGTGCTCACGCCCAGCGCGCTCGCGAGAGAACGGAAGGTCATGCGTGAGAGCGGCTCGGTCGCGACGTGGTCCATGATGCGGCCGAGGAGCTCCGGCTTTCGGTTCGGATCTGGAGTGCGTCCCACGGCATAACACTAGTCCGAATATCGGTCCAGATGGATAGACACTTATGGCGCCATGACCTAATGGTTTCGGGCCCTGTCGCGAACGTCAGGGCTTCTTGGGATTGCCCGGACCGCCGTTTCCGTTCCCGTTTCCGTTTCCGTTTCCCGCACCCGCTCCTGGCGCCGGGGCGGCCGGCGCACCGGGTTTCGGCGCGGCAGGCTTCGGCGCGGGAGGCGCTGTGGTGAACTTGCCGCTCGGTGACGGGAATGCGCCGCCTCCGTACGCCGCGTCGAGCGAGGTGATGATGCGTTTCGCGATCGCGAACTTGACGTTGCCGCCGCCGATGCCCTGGAAGCTCTGACTGCGCAGGGCCACGCCTCCCTGGACGTTGCCGACCCAAGTGGCCTGGGCCACCTTCGTCGTGGAGGTGACAAGCCAGTTCTCGACCGAGTTGTCGGTCGTTCCGGTCTTGCCGAAGATGGGGATGCCGTCACCGGGGTTGGCGGAGGCCGCCGTCCCTCCACCGCGGAGCACGCCCTGCAGGGCGAAGATCGCCGCCGCCGCGACCTGGGGGTCGATCGGTGTCGTCGAGCACTGCGTCTTGGGGACGGCGCGCGCAGCGCCGTTCGCGTCCACGATCTTGTCGATCGCGATCGGGCTGCACGCGACACCGTTGTTCGCAATCCCGGCATAGGCGGTCGCCATCGTGATCGGGGCGATGTAGTTGGTGCCGAGCACCGAGGACGGGTTCGCCATGAACGGGTTGGCCGCTTCGTCGGCGCCGTGCACGAGCAGGTCTTTCGCGCGCTGCTTGATACCGCAGAGGTCGAGCTGCGTCGCCATCTTGGCGAAGATCGAATTGATCGATTGGGCGGTGGCGTTCATGACCGTCGTCGCCGTCACGGATTCGCCCTCGTCGTTGGAGACCGGCCAGGGAGCACCGCCGATGTCATTGCACGGGTCGCTGGCATGGAAGAGCGTCTGCGGGAAGAGGTGCTGCGTCCCGCTCACCGTCTGGTAGAGCGAGTGGCCCTCCTGAAGCCACTCCAGGAGATCGAACGCCTTGTACGCCGACCCGGTCTGGAAGCCCTCCGACCCGCCGTAGTCGTAGTCGGTGTTGTAGTTCACCGCTGTCGTGGCCGGCGCCGGATCGGCCGTGTTGTCGTACGGTCTGTTCTGCACCATCGTCACGACGCGGCCGGTGCCAACCTCGACGGAGACGTTCGACGACCCGATGTCGAGGTTGGGGTGAGCCGGCGGGATGTACGCGCTCACCGCTGCCTGCGCTTGGTTCTGCAGGTCGAGGTTGAGCGTGGTGTAGATCTTCAGGCCGCCGCGGGTGAGGAAGTTCGAGCGGTCGTCCTCGGTCTTTCCGAAGATGCCGTCCTGCTCGATGATCCGCTCGACGTAATCACAGAAGAACGCTGCGTTGTACTGCTGGGCCGTCATGCAGCCGTTCTGGGTGGGCGTGATCTTCGGCTCAACCTTGGTGGCGCGGGCCGCAGCGTGCTCCTCCGGGGTGATCTTGCCGTTGGCGAGCATCCGGTCGAGCACGTAATTGCGCCGGTCGAGCGTCTCCTTGTACCCGTTCGCTGCGCCGTTCTCCTTGCTGGCCGGCCGGTCGATGCGCAGGTTGTCGGGGTTGTTGAGGATGGCGATCAGGGTCGCCGCCTGCTGTACATTCACATCCTTCGCCGCCACGCCGAAGTAGTACTCCGCGGCCGACTGCACGCCATAGACGCGGCCGCCGAAGAGCGCGATGTTCAGGTAGCTCTGCAGGATGTCGTTCTTCGAGTACTCCTTCTCGAGCCCGATGGCGTAGCGCATCTCCTTGAGCTTGCGGGAGGGGTCGACCTTCGTCGCGTCGTCGTAGCAGGTCTCATACGCGGCGAGCTGCTTCTTCTGCACCGCCGCCGCCGCGGTCGGGTCGGGCTGCTTGTTCTCGCACCGCTGCACGAGGATGTTCTTGACGTACTGCTGGGTGATCGACGAGCCGCCCTGGACCGACTTGTGCAGCGCGGTCAGTACGGCTCCGCGCAGGGTGCCGCTCACATCCACGCCGCCGTGCTCGTAGAACCGGGGGTCCTCCGTGGCGATCGCAGCGTCCTTGAGGTTCTGGGAGATGCCGTCCCAGCCGACTTCGATGCGGTTCTGGGAGTAGAAGGTCGCGATCGGCACCTGCTGCCCGTTGCTGAGGGCGTACATCGTGGAGGCCTGGGCGAGCGGCTCGACTTTGATGTACTCGGGGAGGCCGTCGAAGACGCTGATGGTCGAATCTGCCGCGCTGCCCGTCAGGGCCACAGCCGGCGTCACGGCCGCGGCTGCCAGCACGCCGGCCAGCCCGCTCAGTGCCACGAAGCCGACCAAGGCAGGCGCCCATCCCCATCTCATGCGTCTTCTCCCTCGCCGAGTAATCATTCGTCCGTGGCGGCAATGATACGCGGCCGGTGTGACGGCCCCGGGACGTCGACGCTCAGCTTGTGGGGTGAGCGAAGACCCGCTGGGCCTGTGGACAGAAAGGTCAGGATGCGTCCCGCAGCTTGTCGCAGAGCCGCACCAGGGTTTCCAGTTCTTCCGGGGTCAGCCGGCCGCCCACGCGATCTGTGATGGTTCTCATGTGATCTACCGCTACACGCCGGAACATGTCGAAGCCGGTGTCCGTGAGACGGATCACCGTGCCGCGGGCATCCGATGGCTCCGGGCACTTGGCGACGAGGCCGCGCGCGACGAGGCGATCGATCAGCCGGCTCACACTGGGCTGGGTCAGCAGCACGTGCTTGTTGAGGTCGCGCAGCCGCAACTCGCGGTTCGGCTGCCGAGAGAGATTGAACAGCACGTCGTACTCGTTGAACGAGATGTCTCTCGTCGGGAACTCCGCAGCCAGCGTCCGCATCACCGCGACCTGGGCCCGGAAGAGCGACTCCCAGGCGGTCACGGCGCTGACGCGCGCACGCTTCGTGGGTGTTGACGCCGCTGCCGCGCTCTCCGTCATGACCCGTCCTCCCTCAGCGAGCTCAATGCATTCGCATCTTCTCATCATGCGCGAGAGGCGGGCATCCGTGCCAGCACGGGCGGAGTCGGAGGTGATCGGAAGCGGCTCCCGGGGAAAAGATCGAGGGCCGACCGCAGAGGCTAGCGGCCGGCCCTCTCCCTTGCACCAAGAGTGTCCTGCAATCACATTCCGCGATGGCTGCCACAGCAAACAACCATTGCTCTTGAACTATATAACGAAGAGGTAACGGCATCTAGTTATCAAGTCGTTATTTTTTCTGCGAATTCGCTATGCGCAGGTTTTCGGTTCGCCGGGCCGAAGTCGGTGCACCTCCAGTGGATTCGCGCGGACGGTGCCGGCTCCTGTTTTCAGGAGACGGGGGCAGGGGCGTGCCGGTCGAGGAAGGCTTGCGCTTCGGCGCTCGTTCCGAGCGGGATGGTGCCGCCTGCGACGTCCGCGGTGAGCGACGACGCGACGACGACGGCGCCGACCTCCTCGGCAGATACCCAGTCAGGCTGACCCTCCACGAACCGGGTTCGCACGGGTCCGAGCATCATCGCGTGGATGCGCTTGGACGGTTCTTCCGCCGCGAGGACGCGCTGCATCATGAGCACCGCCGCCTGCTCCATGCTGACGAGCCCGCTGCCTGGGACAGGGAACTCGGCCGACTGGCCGACGATCACCGCATAGACACCGACCCCGCTCAGCTGCGGAACGACGGCCCGCGCGAGCGCCATGTGCGTCGTGGCGAGAGACGTGAACGCCGTCGACCAGTCCTCCTCGGTGATCCCGGTGAGCGGTCCGCCCTGCCACCAGCCCCCGACCGGCACCACCACGTCGTCGATGCCGCCCAGGCGTCGGGTCATCTCGCCGGCGAGTGCATCCGCGCCGGCGAAGGACGTGTAGTCGTGGGTCGGCAGGTGCAGGAGCGGGGAGTCGCCGATCGGGCCGAGCGCGGCGCGAAGCTCGGCGCCGCGCTCGTCGGAGCGCGTGGGCACGACGACGTCTGCGCCGGCGTGAAGGTAGGCGCGGACGACGCCTTCCCCGACGCCGCCGGTTCCGCCGGGGACGAGGACACGACGCCCTCTGAGGGGGTGGGTGGGGATGATGGTGGACATGTAAACTCCTTGGTCGAGCCAATGTTGGTTCTACCAACAATACATTATTCGTTGGTTAAGCCAACTGTTACCCTGAAGCTATGACAGAAGGCACGCGTCCGCCCGCCGCACTCCGCCACCTGGTCAGCTGGCAGGCCGGCCGGGTCGCGACGATCGGGGCGCGCCTGACCGCGCAGCACATGCCTCTCGAGGGGAGGTCGGACTTCGCCGTGCTGGCAAGCCTCGAGGAGAGCGGATCGCTCAGCCAGGCCGACCTGGGACGCTTGCTGGGGCTCGACCGCAACAACGTGAACGGCATCGTCGTGCGGCTCGAGGCGGATGCCCTGGTCGCCCGGGAGGCGGACCCCGCCGACCGGCGTCGGAATGTCGTGACCGTCACGCCGGCGGGTCGTGCGCGGCTCGCGGAACTCCAAGAGCACGCCGATGCCGTCCAGGGCGAGTTGCTCGCGGGTCTGGAGCGTGCCGAGCGTGCGCAACTCGTCCATCTGCTCGACAAAGTCCTGGCGACCCACCCGGCCCTGCCTGCCTGAGCTGGGGCGGCCCTGGCAGCGAGGCACATCTGTAGTGGACGCAATACTCTGAATGGAGTACTCTGCTCAGAGTAGTCGATCATCAGGGACAGACGGGAGTGGCCATGGCAAAACGTGCGGTCTCGAACCCGCTGGCGCTCGCGGTGCTGGCCTGCCTCTGGGAGCGACCGATGTACCCGTACGAGATGACGACGACGATGCGGGACCGCGGCAAGGAGGACAGCATCCGGCTGAACTTCGGCTCGCTCTACGCGGTCATCAAGTCTCTGCAGAAGAACGGCTTCATCGAGGTCGCCCAGACGGAGCGCGAAGGCAATCGGCCGGAACGCGTCGTGTACACGATCACCCCCGCCGGGCGGCGCGAGGCCGAGGAATGGCTCCGCGAACTGATCGAGGTGCCGGTGAAGGAGTACCCGGCGATCGAGACGGGCCTCTCGCTCCTCCCGATGCTGCCGCCCGACGTCGCCGCAGGCCTGCTCGAGAGCAGGCGCGACCGGATCGACGACGACCTTGCCGCGCGCAGAGAGCTGCAAGCGCAGGCGGCCGGGCTGCCGGAACTGTTCATGGTCGAGTTCCACTACCGCGTGGCGGTGCTCGAAGCGGAGCGTGCCTTCGTCGCCGACCTGGCCTCCCGCATCCGGGACCACTCGATCGGTGGCTACGACTCGTGGGAGCAGCTGCATCAGCTGCTGGCCGACGGAATCGGTATGGAGGAGCTGAGCGCGCGCATCGCCGCCGGTGCCTTCGGGGAGGAGGCGGCCGACCTGTACCGAACATGAACGATGGCCGATCATGAACGATGGCCGGAGAGCGGCAACTCTCCGGCCATCCACACCTTCAGTCGTTCCGTCAAGGAACCTGCGTCAACAGTCACCGAGGGCTTCTTCAAGGATACCCGCGCCGGTGGCTGACCGAATGAGAAAGAGAGAAGCCACCATGGCAACCGCAACATCTCCGGCGCTCGCCGCCGACCACCTCGTGAAGACATACAGCGGCGGGAGGGGCAAGCCGCCCATCCGCGCCGTCGACGACCTCGGATTCGAGGCCCAGGCGGGCACTGTCTTCGGGCTGCTCGGCCCGAACGGAGCCGGCAAGTCCACCACCATGAAACTCCTGTCCACGCTGACCCGCGCGGACTCCGGTACCGCCTTCGTCGCCGGGATCGACGTGACCCGGCACCCGGCTCGTGTGCGGAGGGCCATCGGGTTCGTCGCGCAGAAGCCCGTGTCCGATCCCACTGACACCGGCGTCGAGAACCTGGTGCTCGCCGGCCGCCTCCAGGGGATGTCCGGCCGGGATTCCGCCGCTCGCGCGCGGGAGCTGCTCGACCGCTTCGGGCTCACCCAGCACGCGCGCCGCCAGGTGAAGACGTATTCCGGCGGCATGGCCCGCAAGCTGGATGTCGCGATCGGCCTCATGCACCGGCCGGAGGTGCTCTTCCTCGACGAGCCGACGACCGGGCTCGACCCGGAGGCGCGCACCGAGCTCTGGCTGGAGCTGGAACGGATGACCACGGCCGAGAACCTGACCGTGCTGCTCACCACGCACTACCTCGACGAGGCCGACCGTCTCGCGGACCGGCTTGCGATCGTCGATCACGGTCGTGTCGTCGCCGGCGGGACGCCCGAGGAGCTGAAGAACGACCTCCGCGGCGACGCCGTCATCGTCGAGCTGGGGCCGGACGCGGATCCGTTCGCCGGCCTCGCTGCCCTCCAGCGAGTGGATGCGCTGCGCGAGATCGGCGGGGACGGGCGCACACTGCGTGCCCGCGCCGACAGCGGTGCGGCCACGCTTCCGCTCGCGCTCGCCGCCCTGGACGCCGCCGGCATCCGGGTCGCCTCCGCCACGGTCGCCCGGCCGAGCCTGGACGACGTCTACCTGCGGCACACCGGCCGCACCTTCACGCGGGCGCAGGAGTCCGCCGAGTTCGTCCTGGAGAACGCATCATGACCACGACCGCACTGACCGCACCCCGGCGCCGCACGAGCGGCCCGACCTTCCTCACGCACACGCTGCTCCTGACCGGGCGTCAGCTGCGCGCGGCCTGGCGCATGCCGGTCTTCCTGGTGATGAACCTGGTTCAACCGGTGATCTGGCTGCTGCTGTTCGGCGAGCTGTTCAAGTCGGTGATCAACATCCCCGGCTTCGGCGGGGCCGGGCAGACGTACCTCGAGTACCTGACGCCCGGCGTCGTGATGATGCTCGCCCTCTTCGGCAGCGCGTGGTCCGGGACCGTCTACATCCAGGACATGGACCGCGGCGTGATGGACCGGTTCCTCACCTCGCCGACGAATCGCGCATCCATGATCGTGTCGACGCTCGTGTACCAGTCGATCCTCGCCGTTGTGCAGTCGCTCGTCGTCGTGGGGATCGCGTTCTGGGCCGGGGCCCGGTTCGAGGGCGGGCCGGTCGGCATCCTGCTGTTGCTCCTCGGCGTCGTGTTACTGACCGCGGTGTTCTGCTCGCTGTCCAACGCGGTCGCACTGCTCGCGCGTGAGCAGACGGCGCTGATCGGGATCTCGCAGCTGATCACGTTGCCGCTGATGTTCCTCAGCTCGGCGATCATGAACACGAAGCTGTCGCCGGAGTGGGTGCAGAACGTGTCGGCGTACAACCCGTTCGAGTGGGCGGTGATCGTCGGTCGCGAGGCGCTCAGCGCGCATCCCGACTGGGCGACGCTCTGGGCCCACGCCGGTCTGCTCGCAGCCCTCGCGGTCGTCATGGCCGCGTGGGCGACCAGCGCCTTCCGCGTCTACCAGCGCTCCGCCTGACGCAAGACCCAAGCCAACAGCTCCGGAGTTTTTCGGTCTGATTCAGCCGAATCGGTCGAAAAACTCCGGAGCTGTTGGTGCGTGCGTGGGGGACGGGTTCAGAAGAGGTCGGGGGAGGGGGCGCTCGCGTAGCGGATGGAGACGTCGGCGTGGCGGTCGAAGCGGTAGCCGACGCCGCGCACGGTCCGCACGATGTCCTCGTAGCGGCCGAGCTTCGCCCGCAGCCGGCGGACGTGCACGTCGATCGTCCGCTCGTTCGGGATCTCGTCCTCGTCGGCCGCGCTCCACAGCGAGCTGATCAGCTCCGAGCGCTCGATCGTGCGCCCCTCGCGCAGCACCAGGTACTGCAGCAGCTCGAACTCCTTGTAGGTGAGCGCGACGGTCTGGTTGTCGAGCACGAGGCGCTTGCGGGAGATATCCACGACCACGCCGGAGGCGGCACGGTCCTCGTCCTCATCCACGGTGACCGCGTGCCGGTGCTTGGCGATCGCGGCCGGGTCCTGCAGCGCGAGGCGGACCACATCCACATCGCGTCCGCCGGCGCCGGCCGGGGCAAGTGCGACCGCGGCGTAGGTCTCGGCCGAGGGTGCGATCTCGGCGGTGAGGCGCTTCAGCGCCTCGACGATGCGGCCGAGGTCGGTGCCCGCCTCTGCGGCCTTCGCCTCGTCGATGCCGACGTAGAGGACGAAGCCTCGCGCCTCGGTCCCCTCGGGGACGGCGCGGATGCGGGGTGCCGACTCGGCGGCTGCCGGTGCCGGGGCCGCCTCTGCGGGGGCGGCGGCACGGATGGGGCTGACGGGCGAAACGGCGGAAGTGCGGGGGAAGGCGGTGTCGATGGTGGCCAGAGACATGGGAATCGAGTCCTTAGTGATGATGTTCCGCATCCCTGTGCTGAAGCCTCCGCGGGTACGGCGGAGGTGCGGGATTCTGCGGGAAGTGTTGTGTTGTGCCCCTAGAGAGCGGGCCTGGTGCGCGGGAGCGTGAGTGTGGCGCTCCCGGGGAGCGTGCGCCCGATCACGACGGGATACGTCGGAGGGCTGCTGCTCGGCGAAGGGTCGTCAGATCAGCGACACATTCGGCAACACATGACGGAGTCGCGGCCGGCCATCATCATGCCGGCATCCCCAAGGGCCTCGAAGGAGGTCAGGGTACGCGAATTGTCAGTCATGGAGGAAAGTAAAACCGACGATGACTCGACGTGTCAAATCATTACGTAATATTGCGAGGCTCCTAGACCGTGCCGTAGAGGCGGTCGCCGGCGTCTCCGAGGCCCGGGACGATGTAGCCGTTCTCATTCAGGCGCTCGTCCAAGGAGCCCAGAACGATGGTGACGTTGCGGCCCTCGGTCGCCTTCTCGAGCGCCTCCAGGCCCTCGGGCGCTGCGAGGAGGCAGATGGCGGTCACGTCCACTGCGTTGCGTGCGAACAGGAACTCGATCGCGGCGCCGAGCGAACCGCCGGTCGCCAGCATGGGGTCAAGGACGAAGCACTGCCGGTCGGAGAGGTCCATCGGCAGCCGTTCGGCGTAGGTGGTCGGCTCGAGCGTCTCCTCGTTGCGCACCATCCCCAAGAACCCGACCTCGGCGGTGGGCATGAGCCGCACCATCCCCTCGAGCATCCCGAGGCCCGCACGCAGGATGGGCACGACCAGCGGGCGCGGCTCACTCAGCGCGACACCCGTCGTCGTGGTCACCGGCGTCTCGATCTCGACCGGCTCGACCCGCACGCCCCGCGTCGCCTCGTAGGCGAGCAGCGTCACGAGCTCTTCCGTCAGCTGGCGGAACACCGGCGACGGGGTGCGCTTGTCGCGGAGCACCGTCAGCTTGTGGGTGATGAGTGGGTGGTCCGCAACGTGCACTCGCATAGGCTCAAGGCTAGCCGAACATCCTCGGCCGTAACCCCGACCCAGCCCCGGAGGACCGCCCCGTGAGCCTGCCCGTGCCCGCCGCCTACGAGCAGTGGATGCGCCGCGCGCTCGAGGACGCCCGGCTCGCCTTCGACACCGGCGACGTGCCGGTCGCGGCGGTGGTCATCGACGAGCAGGGAGAGGTCATCGGGCGCGGCCGCAACGAGCGAGAGCTACGCCACGACCCCACTGCACACGCTGAGGTGCTCGCGCTCCGGGATGCCGCCGCCACCCGCGACGATTGGCACCTGGAGGGCTGCACGCTGGTCGTCACACTGGAGCCCTGCGTGATGTGCGCCGGGGCGGTGCTCGCGGCGCGCATCCCGACGGTCGTGTTCGGTGCGTGGGATGAGAAGGCCGGCGCCGGCGGGTCGGTCTACGACGTCCTCCGCGACCGGCGGCTCAACCACACGGTCGAGGTGTTCGCAGGGGTGCTCGCGGAGGAGTGCGGCGAGGTGCTGCTCGACTTCTTCCGCGCCAAGCGCTGAGACGTCTCGGTCGGCGCGCAGTCGGCTCAGGCGGGCAGGCTCTCCAGCCACTCCGAGAACGCCGCGCGCGACGCCGCCTGCATCCGCGCGGAGTGGGCTTCCCGCTCCCGTCGCAGGGCGTCCGGGTCGATCGCGTACTCGTCCAACTCGTTGTACCCGTCCGCGACCCACGTCTCGTGCATCTCGTCGGTGACCTCGGGGTGGAACTGGACGGCGAGCGCGAAGTCCCCGATCGCGAACGCCTCGTTCGAGTAGGCACTCGACGACGCCAGCAGGGTCGCCTCCGCGGGCAGCTCGAAGGTGTCGCCGTGCCACTCCACCACCGGCACCCCGTCGAAGTGCCGGATCGGCGAGGAGGCTCCCGCCTCGGTCGCCTCCACGGGGCTGTAACCGATCTGCATGGTGTCGCCCTTGTAGACGCGCTCACCGAGCGCCCCGGCCATCAACTGGGCGCCCAGGCACACGCCGAGCGTGGGCCGTTGGGCCTCGAGCCTGGCGCGCAGCAGCGACTTCTCGTGATCGAGGAACGGGAACTCGTCCGTCTGGTACGCGCCCATCTCGCCGCCCAGGACGACGACGAGGTCCGCCTCCGCGGGGTCGATGGTCGCGACATCCTCGGTCGCCGCATCCACGATTCGCAGCTCGTATCCGTGCTCGAGGAGGACGGGCCCGATGTTCCCGAGGTGGATGCTGGGGTCGTGCTGCAGGATGAGGGCGGTGCGGGTCACTCGAGTCCTTTGATGACGATGGTGTCGGTGGCAGGAGCCTGCTCGTTGGGGTCGATCCAGACGTCGGGCTCGATGTAGATCACGCGAGCTGCGGGGACGGCCTCCCTGATGCGTCGCTCGACGACATCGATGGCGGCCGCGACGTCAGCAAGGCGGTGCTCGCCCGAGAACGCGAGCTTCGCGGCGACCATCAACTCCTCCGGGCCCAGGTAGAGGGTCTTCATGTGGATGATGCGCTCCACCTCCGGACCCGCGGTGACCGCTCGCTCGATGGCAGCCAGATCGGTGTCGGTCGCACCCTCGCCGACCAGGAGGCTCTTGGTCTCCATGCCGAGGACGACAGCGACCGCGACCAGCAGAGCTCCGATCAGGACCGTGCCGACCCCATCCCAGACGCTGTTGCCGGTGATGATGGTGAGGCCGACGCCGAGGAGAGCGAACACCAGGCCGGTGAGCGCGGCCACATCCTCCAGCAGCACCACAGGCAGCTCGGGTGCTTTAGCCCGCCGGATGAACTGCGGCCACGACAGGCCGCCCTTGTGCGGACGCGACTCACGCACGGCCGTGCGCAGCGAGAACGACTCCAGTCCGATCGCGATCAGCAGCACCAGGATGGGCAGCCACGCGTTCTCGAGCGGGTGCGGGTGGGTCAGCTTCTCGATGCCCTCGTAGATCGAGAAGACGCCGCCGACGGAGAACAGGATGATCGAGACGACGAACGCGTAGACGTACCGCTCGCGGCCGTAACCGAACGGATGCTCGCGGTCCGCCTTGCGGCGCGACTGCCTGCCGCCGAGCAGCAGGAGGAGCTGGTTGCCCGAGTCGGCGAGCGAGTGCACGCCCTCGGCGAGCATCGACGACGAACCGGAGAACGCCCACGCGATGAACTTGGTGACGGCGATCCCGAGATTGGCCGCGAAGGCCGCGATGATCGCCTTGGTTCCGCCGGATGCGCTCATGCCTCTCATCCTAGGATGGCCGCATGGACGACGCGCAGAACGTGACCCTTCCGACCATCGCGATGCTCGGTGCGGGCTCGATGGGCCGCGCCATCCTGAGCGGACTGCTCGCCCCGGGAGTGCAGGTCGCGGGGATCCGCGTGACCAATCGGTCCGCGGCGCGGGCCTCGGAGCTCGCCGGAACGCCCGGGGTGACCGCGTACGCGACGGAGACGCAGCCCGATGCCAACCGACTCGCGGTCGATGGCGCCGAGGTGGTCATCGTCGCGGTCAAGCCGGCGATGGTCCGTGACCTGCTGGCCGAGATCGGCGCCTCGCTGGGGCCCGGCACGGTCGTGGTCAGCGTGGCGGCAGGCGTGACGACGGCGACCATGGAGTCGTTGCTGCCCGACACTGTCTCCGTCGTGCGGTCGATGCCCAACACGCCCGCGGTCGTGGGCAAGGCCGTCACAGGGATCAGCGCAGGGTCCCGGACCGACCCCGACGACCTCGCGGTCGTCCGCGCGCTGTTCGAGACCGTTGGCGACGTGGTCGAAGTGCCCGAGTCGCAGCTGGATGCGCTGGGCACCATCTCCGGGTCCGGCCCTGCTTACGTCTTCTTCCTCATCGAGGCGCTGACAGAGGCCGCGGTCGGAAAGGGCTTCTCCCGGGAGCAGGCGACGGCGCTCGTGAACGGGACGTTCCTCGGAGCCTCCGAACTGCTGGTCTCCTCCGGTGAGGACCCGGCCGAGCTCCGTCGCCGCGTCACCAGCCCCAACGGCACCACCGAGCGTGCGATCGCGGTCCTCGCCGAGGTCGACCTCCCCGCCCTCTTCGCGCGCGCAACCGACGCCGCCCTCGCCCGCTCCCGCGAGCTGGCCGCCGGCTGACCCCGCCCCCTCCCCCGCCCAAATCCAACAGCTCCTGAGTTTTTCGCTCGAAACGCCCTATTCAGCCCGAAAAACTCAGGAGCTGTTGGATTGGGCGCGGGGAGGGGGCGCGAACGAGTGCCCGACGGACCAGCAGCACCGCACGGGGAACGGGGTCGCGAAGGTCGGCGGCGGTGATGAAGACGGTGTCCCATCCGCCGGCGGTCAGCCGCTCTCGACGGTTGATGTCCTCCTGATACGTGGCCTGGTCGGTGCGATGGTGATCCCCGAGGTATTCGATCGCGACACGTTCGGCCGAGTAGGCGAGGTCGACCATGGCGATCCGGCGGCCGCGATCCAGCACTCGGAAGTTCAACTCCGGTTCCGGGAGGCCGGCGTCGACAAGCGCAAGTCGGAGCCGCGTCTCCTGTGGTGACAATGACCCGAACCGCACGAGGTCGATTGCTTGGCGAAGCCGCTGGATGCCTGGTCGTCTCGCATGGTGGCGGAGCGCACGAGCCAGGTCATCCTTCGTCCCGTGGCTCCGATCACCGGAGAAGGGCTCATTGCCGGTCACGATGAAGTCACCGATCACGACCAACTCGGTCACGGACACCGTCGACGAGAGCTGAGCCCAGGCATCCTCAGGCGAGAAGGCGCGCAGACCATCCACGTCGACGATGCGATGTCCGGCCGGCCGAAGTTCATGAGCAACGACTCCCTTCATCTGCGGCGGTTTCGCAGGAGCAAAGGTTGCAACGTGGACTTCGCTGGGGAAGTGCGCGTGAGATAAGGGGAGTCGATGGATGAGCGCCGCGGAGTGGTGACTGAAGAGGTGGCCTTCCCTTTCCAGAAGGGCGTACGCGCGACACTTCGCCACGTGTTCTAAGCGCTCGCCGGAGCGCCACCGTACTCCGCGAAACGGCCGGGAGTCCGCATCCCGGTAAAGACGGCTCCTCGACATCCCCTCATCCACCGCTGTCCGGATGGTGTAGCTCTCCTGCATGCCGTCATCCTGCCCGCCGTTCTCGCCGCTACGGGACCTATGCACAACCAAGCCAACAGCTCCTGAGTTTTTCGCTCGAAATGCGTCGAAGAGACGGAAAAACTCAGGAGCTGTTGGCTGGGGAGGGGGAGGGGGAGGGGGAGGGGGAGGCGGGTCAGGCCTCGAGAGCGGCGAAGCGCTCGATGTCGGCGGAGGAGCCCGAGACGATCACCAGGTCGTGGTCGGAGACCACCGTTTCGGCCGTCGCGTAAGTGAAGGGCTTTCCGGGGCTCTTCACTCCGACGACGGTGATGTTGTACTTCGAACGGACACCGGATGCGCCCAGCGGCAGCCCCCGGATCGGCTTCGGCGGGTACATCTTCACCAGGGCGAAGTCGTCGTCGAATTCGATGAAGTCGAGCATCCGTCCGGACACCAGGTGGGCCACTCGCTCGCCCGCCTCCGCCTCCGGGTAGATGACGTGGTTGGCGCCGATGCGTTCCAGGATCTTGCCGTGCGACTTCGAGATCGCCTTCGCCCAGATCTGCGGGACTTTCAGGTCGACCAGGTTCGCCGTGATCAGCACGCTCGCTTCGATCGACGAGCCGACCGCGACGACGCCGATCGAGAAGTCCTCTGCGCCGATCTGACGGAGCGTCTCGATCGAACGCGCGTCGGCCTGGACCGTGTGCGTGACGCGGTCCGCCCACTTCTGCACGAGGTTCGTGTCGGTGTCGATGGCGAGCACCTCCCGGCCAAGCCGGTCGAGCTGCCCTGCCGTCGCGGCGCCGAACCGCCCGAGTCCGATGACGAGGACGGGGGCGTTGTGTCTGATCCGGTCAACCAACGAGCGGCCTCTCCTCCGGGTTGTGGTACAGCTGACGGCGTTGGCTCTGGGCCAGCGCCGCGGCGAGAGTCACTGTACCAACGCGCCCACAGAACATCGTCGCGGCCATCACGTAGACGCCCGCGTCCGGCAGGCGCTCGGTCAGGCCGGTCGAGAGACCGCAGGTCGCGAACGCGGAGATCACGTCGAACAGCACGTGATCGAGCGGCGCCTTGGTGATCTGCAGGATGAGGATGGTCGACACGGCCACGATGGTGGCCCCCCACAGCGCGACCGAGACGGACAGCCGCAGGACGTCGGTCGGGATGCGGCGACGGAAGGCATCCATCGACTCCACTCCGCGCGCCTCCGCGAATGCGGCCAGGAAGAGGACGGCCAGCGTGCTCACCTTGATGCCGCCGGCCGTCGACGCGGAGCCGCCGCCGATGAACATGAGCATGTCGGTCACCAGCAGGCTCGACCCGTTGAGGTCGTCGATCGGGATGGTGGAGAAGCCGCCGGAGCGGGACATGGTGGACAGGAAGAAGGACTGGAACACGGTGTGCCCCGCATCCAGGTGACCGAAGGTCTTCGGATTGTCGTACTCGAGCACGATGTAGAGCACCGCGCCCGCGACCAAGAGGATCACGGACGTGATCACGGTGAGCTTCACGTGGATGGACCACCGGCGGCGACGCTGGCGGAAATTGGAGGCGATCGCGAGGATGACCGGGAACCCGATCGCGCCCAGGAAGACGCCGATCATGAGCGCGCTGAGGAACCAGTAGTCCGTGGCGAACGCCTGGATGCCCTCCCGGTTGGGCGTGAAACCGGTGTTCGTGAACGCCATGGCCGAGTAGTAGATCGACTCCCAGGCGGCGGTGCCGAGATCGATGCCCGCGACGAGCATCCGGGGGAAGAGGAGGAGCGCGACCGCGCCCTCGATGACCACCATGCTGATCGCGACGGTGGTCAGCAGCTTGCCCACCTCGCCGAGGCGGACGGCCTGCCCTTCGGCAACCGGTCCGGCGTGCATCCGCAGCGGATTGCTGTCGCTCGCAGCCATCAGCTTCGCCCGGAGGCCGAGCTTGCGGGAGATGACGAGTCCGAGAATGGATGCCATCGTCAGCACCCCCACCGCCCCGACCTGCACGCCGATATAGACGAGCAGGTGTCCGAACATCGACCAGTGGGTCGCCATGTCGACGGTCGCGAGGCCCGTCACGCAGATGACCGAGACCGCTGTGAAGAGGGAGTCGGCGAGGGGAGTCCAGCGTCCGTTCGCCGACGAGATCGGAAGCGAGAAGAGCAGCGTGAAGACGAGGATCAGCAGGGCGAACACGAGGATCGCGAACCGCGAGGGGCTGCGCGCGGCGAACCCGTTGATGACGGCTCGGACGCGTCCCACCGGCGATACGACCGTGCCGCGAACCGCCCGTGTGGCGCTCATGTCTGGTCCTTCCCGTGGAGTTCCGATGTCGGGCGGGCTTCGGACATGGTACTGCGACGGGGGAATGGCTAGCCTGGGGACATGGCCGACATCTTCGACGTGATCGCCGACCCGACGCGGCGCGACATCCTGCGGGTGCTCCTCGATCGCAACGCGGATGGCATGCATTCCGCTGGCGAGATATCCGTCTCGGAGATCGTCGCGACCCTGGAACTCAGCCAGCCGACGGTGTCCAAGCACCTGAAAGTGCTGCGTGAGGCGGGGCTCGTGTCCGTCCGCGAGGAAGGCCAGCACCGCTACTACCGGCTCGACGCCGGCCCGCTGGAGGCTGTCGAGGACTGGGTCATTCCGTTCACGGCATCCGAAGAGGACGTGGAGCTGAGCGTGCGCATCGCAGAGGAGACGCGCGAGTTCGCGAGCACCGTTGGCAAGGTCCTTGCTGACACGCGCCACCGGGTCTCGTCGGCGACCGAGCGCGTGACCCCGAAGAAGTGGCGCAAGGACTGACCTTCCCGAGTACGATGACCGGAAAGGGGAGGAACGGGACCATGCCACACGATCTGCGGGACGTGCGCTTCCTGACGGTCGCCGAGGTGGCCGACATGATGCGTGTCTCCCGGATGACCGTGTATCGGCTCGTCCACTCGGGCGAATTGCCCGCGATCCGGTTCGGTCGGTCCTTCCGCGTTCCGGAGTCCGCCGTCGAGCATCTGCTGCAAGCGGCCACCGTCCATGAGGGCGGCGTCGCGGACTCGGCGTGACGTCGGGTAGACTGACACCTTGTGTCGCCGCGCGCCCCGCGGCTTACCCCTGAATCTTTGTGAGGTCTACGTGGGTTCCGTTATCAAGAAGCGTCGCAAGCGTATGGCGAAGAAGAAGCACCGCAAGCTGCTTCGCAAGACGCGCCACCAGCGTCGCAACAAGAAGTAGACCCCGAGTCTGCGGTTCAAGCGTCGGTCCACCCGGTCCGGCGCTTGTCTTGTTTGCGCGCCGTACGAGGTGCGCCGTGCCTAGGCGGTGCGCCTAGAGTGGACGGGTGTCGACCGTCGCCCTGACCCTCATCGGCAAGCCTGGCTGTCATCTCTGCGATGACGCTCGGGATGTCATCCGCTCGGTGATCGCCGAGCTTCCGGACGGGTCGCCATCGGTGACCGTCGAGGAGCGCGACATCCTGCAGGAGCCGGAGCTCCACGAGAAGTACGTGGAGGAGATCCCGGTCGTGCTCGTCGACGGCCGTGTCCACACGTACTGGCGAGTCGACCCGATCCGCCTGCGCACCGCTCTCCTGGAGGCCGAATGACCATCCGCCATGTCGTCTCGTGGAAGCTCGCGACCGGTGACGCGACCGAACGCGCCGAGCACGCCGCCCGGATCAAGCGCGGTCTGGAGTCACTGCCGGCCGTCATTCCGCAGCTGCGTTCACTTCAGGTCGGCATCGGCGTCGTACCCGGAGACGACTACGACGTGGTGCTGATCAGTGACTTCGACAGCCTTGACGACATCCAGCTGTACCAGGAGCACCCGGCCCACCTGGAGGTGGCCGGGTTCATCCGCTCGGTGGTCGCGTCGCGCGCAGCGGTCGACTTCGAGGTCTGAGTTCGGGCCTCAGAAGACGGGGTTCTGCGCGATGTTCGCGTCGCTGCGACGGTAGTCCTCGAGGAACTGCGTCAGCGTCCTCGCGTACAGCTTCTTGACGAGGTCGCCCGACTGCTCCCCATCGCGCTCTTTGACAGCCGCGAGGATGCCGGCGAGCGCGCCGGGCAGGTCGTCGACACCGAACGGCTTCTCCCAGACGGAGATGTAGCGCAGCAGCTGCGGACTGAGGCCTTCGCTGACGCTCACCAGCACGTCGTTGCTGCCGGCGCGCGCCAGCTCGAGGAAGAAGTCGTTGAACGCGTGACCGACGGCCGGAAGGTCGCGGGCCTTTGCAGCCTTCTTGAGCTCCTTCTGAGCCTTGTCGAGGCGCGAGACGGCAGCGTTGTCGAGTGTCGGGACGACGGTGCGCGCGGCATGCTCGTGCAGCAGCCCGGTCGTGTAGATCGCTTCGTCGATGGCCTTCAGGTCGATCGGGGCCACCCGCGTGTAGCGGTTCGGCGCCATTTCGACCAGGCCGATGTCGGCGAGCTTCATCAGTGCCTCGCGGATGGGCGTGCGGGACACCCCGAGCCAGGCCGTCAGCTTCTCGTCGAGAAGGGTTTCGCCGGGCTCGAGCGTTCCGTCGAGGATGCCGTCGTACAGGCGGTTGTAGACCACGTCCCGCAGGAGGCGCCGTTCGACGGGTGCGGTGTCGCTGACTGGCAATGGCATCAGCGGGTCTCCTTCGTGGGTGCGGCGAAGTCGTCGGCGATCGCGACGAGGGCCTTGTCGAACAGATCCGTGGCGGCGCGTGTGGCCTTCTCGGTCTTTCCGGCGACGGCGGCGTCGACCAGCGCCTTGACGAACGGCCGGCCTTTCTCGAGCCGGGCCGGAGACGAGGAGGCGTTCAGCGCTCGCTGCACCTCCGGGAGGTGGCGCTTCAGCAGCCGCGCGATGGTGCCGTTGTCGAGGCGGCGGACGAACACCCCGAGGAAACCGTCGGCCGAGAGGCCCGTGCTGACGGCGGATCCCGCGTCGTCCGCGAGCCCGCTTCGCAGCGCCTCGCGGTCTGCATCGGTCAGGAGCGGGGTCGCATCCCGGACGACGCCGGCGACGAGCACGCCGACGGTGGCGATGAGGTCGCGGAGTCGGGCCGACTCGATCGGGGTGACCCGGGTGCGCCGTTGAGGAAGGATCTCGACGAGTCCCATCGCCGCGAGCTGGTTGAGCGCTTCACGGACGGGCGTGCGCGAGACGCCGACCCATCGCTCGATCTCTGCGTCATAGAGCTGTTCACCGGGCAGAAGGTCGCCGTCGACGATGGCGTCGAGGAGGCGAAGGAACACTTCATCTCGGATGAGTCGGCGCGGGCTGGCGGCGCCGGTCACGGGCACGGGCATAGATGAATGTTACATCCGGGCGCTGGGATGGAGCGGTTGATGTACTGAGTGTCGAACGCCGGTAATGCCTGCTGTATCGGCCCTGTATCGGGCCTGTATCGCCGCCGTTCCGGCGCCCATCGAGTGCACATCCGGTGCCCAACGGGTGCACAGCGTCGCGGGCGTAGGCTGAACCTGTGAGATCAGCCCCGACCGCTCGGCGGGAGACTGGCGTGACGGTCCTCGAGGCCGAGACCACACCGCTCGATGACGTCCGCCAGCTCATCCCGTTCCTCGATTCCCGCACGCCCCTCCTCTGGCTGCGCAAAGGCGACGGGATGGCGGGCATCGGAGAAGTGCTCCGACTCGACTTCACCGGGCCGGACCGTATCGAGCAGGCCGCCGCCGCATGGCGTGCGACCGCGGAGGCGGCGGTCGTCGATGACGACGTGCGCACGCCGGGAACCGGCCTGGTCGCCTTCGGAACCTTCGCGTTCGACGACGCGAGCACGGCGACGAGCACGCTGATCGTGCCGGAGACCGTGGTGGGCCGGCGGGGCGGCCGGAGCTGGATCACCCGGATCCGCCGCGCAGGCGAGCCGGCGCCCAGCGCGCTGCCCCGCCCTGTTCCGTTCGGCGACGAGTACCGGCTGGCGCTCCTGCCGGGCGAGCTCGGTGCCGACGGGTACCGGTCGGCCGTGGCGGGAGCCGTCGAGCGCATCCGCGAGCAGGACCTCTCGAAGGTCGTTCTCGCGCGGGACCTCCGCGGCCACCTGCCGCTCGAGTCCGACCTCCGGCGGGCGCTCGTCGAACTCGCTCTCGGCTACCCGGACTGCTGGACGTTCGCCGTCGATGGGCTCGTCGGGTCCTCGCCGGAGACGCTCGTTCGCGTCCACCACGGCACGGTCACCGCCCGCGTGCTGGCCGGCACGATGTCTCGCGGTGCGGACGCAGCCCGCGATGCCTCGGCCGCAGCAGAGCTCGTGGCGAGCGCGAAAGACCAGGGCGAGCACCGCTTCGCCGTCACCAGCGTGATGGATGCTCTGCGTCCGCACAGCGCCGACCTGGCGGCCAGCGACGAGCCGTTCACGCTCAAGCTGCCGAACCTGTGGCACCTGGCCACCGATATCGCCGGGATGCTCAGCGACGGTTCGAGTTCGCTGGACCTCGCGGCCGCACTGCATCCCACTGCCGCCGTCGCGGGAACGCCGCGGACGGACGCCTTGGCGCTCATTCGCGAGCTGGAGCCGTTCGACCGGGGGCGCTACGCCGGGCCGGTCGGCTGGGTCGGCGGCGACGGGGACGGCGAGTGGGCGATCGCCTTGCGCTGCGCCCAGATCGAGGCGGACGGCGACCTGACCGCGTACGCCGGCGCAGGAATCGTCGCCGACTCCGATCCCGATCGCGAGCTCGCGGAGACCACGATGAAGTTCCGGCCGATCGTGGAGGCGTTCGGCTAGGACGCGGCGTTCGGCTAGGACGCGGCCAGTCGCTGCTTCTGCTCCTCGATGTCGTAGTCCGGTGGCGGCCACTCGAGGTGGAGCTCCTGCATGGCCCGGATCAGCAATTGCTGGACGGCGGCGCGGGCGTACCACTTGTGGTCGGCCGGCACGACGAACCACGGGGCCTGGAGGCTGTTCGTCCGCTCGAGCGCGATCTGGTATGCCTCCTGGTATTCGTCCCAAAGGAGTCGCTCGTCGACGTCCGCCGGATTGAACTTCCACAGCTTGTCCGGTCGTTCGAGCCTCGAAGCCAGTCGCCGCTTCTGCTCGTCCTTGCCGAGGTGCAGCATCACCTTGACGACGGCCGTGCCGGATTCCGCCAACTCGTTCTCGAACGCGGCGATGGCCCCGTAGCGCCTCTCGATCTCCTCCGGGGTCGCCAGCTTGCGCACGCGGCCGATCAGGACGTCCTCGTAGTGGGAACGGTCGAACACGCCCACCTGCCCTGCGGCGGGCACCTCCCGCCAGACGCGCCACAGGAAATCGTGCGCCAGCTCCTCCGGCGTGGGCTTTCCGAAGCCGGCATAGTGGACGCCGCCCGGGTTCATCGACCCGATCACGTGCGAGACGATGCCTCCCTTGCCCGCCGTATCCATCGCCTGCAGCACCAGCAGCACCGAGCGCGGTTCGCCGAGGCGGCCGCACGCGAACAGCTGCTCCTGGAGGTCGGCGAGCAGGCTTGAACCTTCGGAGAGCTCCCGAGCCCCCGCCTTCTTGTCTCCGTCGAAGCCGGGAGTGGCGTCGGTCGCCTGGTCGGAGAGCCGGAAGCCCGGATGCACCCGGAGCAGCTCGTAAGGGTCTGCCGTCCAATTGGTGTCGTCGCCCACTGTCGCCTCCTCGTCCGGCCGATTGGGCGTCCTCGCCCGCGGCCTCTCGGAGCGCCCATGGTAAACCCGTCGCCGTCAGGAAATGCCTTCTAGCCATGAACTGTCGGCCCCCACTACGGTGTGGCCGATGAGAGAGGACTGAGATGGACACTTTCTGGAGTGCGTTCTGGTTCGCCTTCGAGATCTTCGCGTTCGTCGCGTTCCTGATGATCTTGTTCACCATCCTGGTGGACATGTTCCGGGATCCGTCGCTGGGCGGGTGGGGCAAGGCGCTGTGGATCATCTTCCTGGTCTTCTTCCCGGTACTCGGGGCGCTCGTGTACCTGATCGCGCGCGGTCGGGGGATGGCGGAGCGGAATCGCGCACGCCAGGGGACGGTTGCAGAGGACGACAGCTGGGGGCAGCATCCGACAGGGTCGGCAACGCCGGCAGCGGACATCCAGCAGGCGCAGACTCTTCTCGACCAGGGCGTCATCAGTCAGGGCGAGTTCGACGCCTTGCGCGCCAAGGCGCTCGGGCAGCGGTTCTGAGCGGGACCCTCCGACATCCGGTGCCCCTGGTGGCTGACCGTTCGGCGTGCATCCTGGCGGCGGAATGCAGCCGCCGACGCCGCAGCCTAAGCTGGTGGAGTGAGTAAGGCCGACCTCAGCAAGCAGCCCGCCCAGGTCGCCGCCATGTTCGACCAGGTTTCGACGCGCTACGACCGGACGAACGCGGTCCTGTCGGTCGGCAACGCGGCCCTCTGGCGTGTGGCGACGACACGAGCCGTGGCGCCGCGTGCCGGAGAGACGATCCTCGATGTCGCGGCCGGGACCGGCACCTCGAGTGCGTCGCTCGCCCACAATGGGGCATCGGTCGTCGCCGCTGACTTCTCGGAGGGGATGATCGCGGTCGGGCGCAGCCGCCAGGAGGGCAATCCGTTCATCCGTTTCGTGCAGGCGGACGCGATGGAGCTGCCTTTCGATGACGACTCGTTCGATGCCGTCACGATCTCCTTCGGCCTGCGGAACATCGTCGACCCGCGCAAGGCGCTCGCGGAATTCACCCGCGTGGTGAAGCCCGGCGGCCGGGTGGTCGTGTGCGAGTTCTCGCAGCCGCCGCTGGCTCACGTCCGTGCCGGCTACGCCGCATACCTGAAGTACGGGATGCCCGTGCTCGCCCGCCTGGCGAGCTCCAATCCGGCCGCCTACGAGTACCTCATGGAGTCGATCCAGGCCTGGCCTGACCAGCGGGCGCTGGCCGTGTGGATGCGCGAAGCCGGACTCGAACGGGTCGCGTATCGCAATCTCACGGCCGGTATCGTCGCGCTTCATCGGGGCTTCAAACCGGAGCGGCCTGCGGTGCCTGCGAAGCCGGCCGCGAAGCGGATCGCCGCAAAGCCGGCATCCGCAAAGCCCGCCGCTGCGAAGACCAAGACAACGGCCACGCCTGCCACACCCAAGACCAAGCCTGCTGCAGGCGCAAAGGCGAAGGCGAAGCCGGCATCCGCCAAACCCGCGGGCTCCGAAGATTCTGCGTCCATCGTCCCGTCCGAGGGGGAGTAGTGCCACGAACTGTCCCGGCGGTGCGACGAGCGTCGCTGACCGGTCAACTGGGCTTCACCGAGCGGATCTTCATCCGGGGTGAGGATCGCGAGCTCGCGAACGCCGTCGACGCCGGCCTCGGCCAGGTCGAGGAGGGCCTCCACCGTGAGATGCGCTTCGCGGACAACCTCGCAGATGTGACCGCACGCTACCTCCTGGAAGCGGGCGGCAAGCGGGTGCGGCCCATGCTGACGCTGCTCGCCGCGCAGCTCGGCACGGGAACCAATGCTGACGTGATCCAGGCGGCGGAGGCTGTCGAGATCACGCATCTCGCCTCGCTCTACCACGACGATGTGATGGACGACTCCCAGATGCGGCGCGGTGTCCCCAGTGCCCAGTTCGTGTGGGGCAACTCGGTGGCGGTGCTCACCGGCGACCTCCTCTTCGCCCGCGCCAGCAAGCTGGTCTCGGCCCTGGGCGAGCGCGCCATCCAGCTGCAGGCGGACACCTTCGAACGGCTCTGCCTCGGGCAGCTGCACGAGACGATAGGGCCGCAGGACGGCGAGGACCCGGTCGAGCACTATATCGGCGTCCTGCAGGACAAGACCGGATCGTTGATCGCCGTCGCCGCGCAGATGGGTGTCGTCTTCTCGAACGCCCCGAAGGAGTATGAGGAGCCGGTCGTCGTCTTCGGCGAGAAGATCGGCGTCGCATTCCAGCTGATCGACGACGTCATCGACCTCTCGTCTCAGGGCGTCGCCGAAACCGGCAAGACGCCGGGCAACGACCTGCGGGCCGGCGTCGCCACCCTGCCCGTGCTCCGTCTGCGCGAGCGCGCATCCACCGATCCTGATGCGGCCGCCTTGCTCGACCGGCTCGAGAAGGACGTCATCGGTTCGGCCGAGGACGGTGAAGTGACCCCGGCCGCTGTGGAGGCGATCGCCGCCCTGCGCGAGCACGAGGTGACCCGGCAGACGCTGGACGAAGCGCACCGTTGGGCACGGGAAGCCGTCGAAGCGCTGGCGCCCCTGCCGGACGGCGCCGTGAAGAAGGCTCTCGTCCGTTTCGCGGACACGATCGTGGAACGCTCGAGCTGAGCGAACAGCAACCCCAGAAGGAAGCAACGTATGACCAAACTGCGACTGGCCATCGTCGGCGCCGGACCGGCGGGCATCTACGCCGCCGACATCCTCTTGAAGGCCGAGCGCAACTTCGACGTGTCGATCGACCTGTTCGAGCAGTTGCCCGCTCCGTACGGGCTCGTCCGCTACGGCGTGGCGCCCGACCACCCGCGCATCAAGGGCATCATCACGGCGCTTCGTGACGTGCTCGACCGCGGCGACATCCGGATCTTCGGCAACGTCGAGTACGGGCGCGACATCACCCTCGACGACCTCAAGCGTCACTACAACGCGGTGATCTTCGCCACGGGCGCGGTGCGCGACGCCGACCTCGACATCCCTGGCGTCGAACTTCACGGCTCGTACGGAGCAGCGGAGTTCGTGAGCTGGTTCGACGGCCACCCCGATGTACCGCGCACCTGGCCGCTGGAAGCCAAGACCGTCGCCGTCATCGGCAATGGCAACGTCGCCCTCGACATCTCCCGCATGCTCGCCAAGCACGCCGACGACCTCCTGCCGACGGAGATCCCGGACAACGTCTACGAGGGGTTGAAGCAGTCTCCAGTCACCGACGTGCACGTCTTCGGACGACGCGGTCCCGCCCAGGTCAAGTTCACGCCGCTCGAGTTGCGAGAGCTCGGCGAACTGCGCGACGTCGACATGATCCTGTACGACGAGGACTTCGATTACGACGAGCAGTCGAAGGCGGCCGTCGCGAGCAACAAGCAGGTCATGGTCATCGACCGCGTTCTGCAGCAGTGGCGCCAGCGCGAGGTGGGCAGCGCCTCCCGACGGCTGCACCTGCACTTCTACGCGAAGCCGCTCGAAGTCGTCGGGGACGAGAACGGACACGTTCGTGCCCTCCGCTACGAGCGGACGGCACCGGACGCCGAGGGCGGCGTGCGCGGCACGGGCGAGATCCGCGAGCTGGAGATCGACGCGCTGTACCGTGCCGTCGGATACTTCGGCTCGCCGCTTCCCGGCATTCCGTTCGACCGGAAGCACGGCGTGATCCCGAATCACGAGGGCCAGGTGCTGCGCAAGGGCGACAACGAGCGGATGTACGGCGTGTATGCGACGGGGTGGATCAAGCGGGGTCCGGTAGGACTCATCGGTCACACCAAGTCGGATGCGATGGAGACGATCAAGCATGTGATCAACGATCAGGGAAACTGGTGGTCCCCCACCGACCCTGATGAGCAATCTGTGGAGAACCTGCTGCGTGACCGCGGTGTGGAGTACACAACGCTCGACGGCTGGCACAACCTCGATTCCCACGAGCAGGCGCTCGGCGCCGAGCGGGGGCGCGTGCGGGTGAAGGTGGTCCCTCGCGACGAGATGGTCCGCGTGTCCAACGCGGAGACCGTTGTGAGCGGTCCGGCCGGCGAGTAACCGGTCGCTGAGGACATGACGGGGGATCGTGACTGGCAGCCCGATGTCCTCGGGGAGCCCTTCCAGCAGCTGACGCTGCCGCTGCGTCCCGATGCGGAAGGCGACGTCGTCGCCACTCTGGTGCGCTTCTCGCCGCCGCCTCGTCTACGCCTCCACCGTGGGCCGGCGAGCGACGCCGACGTCCTCTACGTCCATGGCTGGTCCGACTACTTCTTCCAGAAGGAGCTGGCCCAGTACTGGCACGATCAGGGCGCGCGTTTTCACGCTCTCGACCTCCGCAAGTACGGGCGCAGCCTCCGAGAGCATCAGACACCGGGCTTCGTCGACGACCTCGCCGTGTACGACGAGGACATCGAAGCGGCGCTGGATGTTATCGGCCACGGTGAGGGCGCCACGGGTTCGCGCCGTCTCATCCTGCTCGGCCATTCGACGGGGGGCCTGACCCTGAGTCTCTGGGCCGACCGGCATCCCGGACGCGCCCACGCGCTGATCCTGAACAGTCCGTGGCTGGAGTTCCAGGCGCACTCGGCGGGGCGCCTGGCGCTCACTCCGCTCGTCGACCTGCGTGCGCGCATCGACCCGAAGGCGGCGATGCCGAACGTGGATCTCGGGTTCTACACGCGGACAGTCTCCCGCACGATGGACGGCGAGTGGGACTACGACCTGGCGTGGCGTCCGGTGCGCGGCTTCACCGTGCATCCGGCGTGGCTGACAGCGGTGCTCACTGGGCACGCGCGCGTCGCCGCGGGCCTCCACATCGACGCCCCGGTGCTCACGCTGCTCTCGGCGCGCTCCGCACTGCTGCCCTTCTGGACGCCGGACATGGCGCGCGCCGACGTCGTTCTCGTCGTGCGCGACATCGCACAGCGCTCGCTCCAGCTGGCGCCGGACGTCGCCGTCTCGTGGGTGGAGGACGCCATCCACGACGTCTTTCTGTCTCGCGAGCCGGTGCGCAAGGCGGCGTACGCCGCAGTCACGCGGTGGATGCGGGGCTACCTCAGCGCAGGTTGACGAACTGCAGCGCGACGTCGAGGTCGGCGCCCTTGAGCAGCGCCATGGTTGCCTGCAGATCGTCGCGGCTCTTGGAACTGACCCGCAGTTCGTCGCCCTGGATCTGCGCCTTGACGCTCTTGGGGCCCTCGTCGCGGATGAGTTTGGAGATCTTCTTGGCGGCATCCTGCTCGATGCCGTCCTTCAGGCTCAGCTCGAGCCGGAACTCCTTGCCCGACGGGTAGGGCTTGCCCTCGTCGAGCGATTTCAGCGAGATGCCGCGCTTGATGAACTTGGACTCCAGCACCTCCAGCACCGCCTTGACGCGTTCTTCGGTGTTGGCCTTGAGCAGGATCTTCTCGCCGCTCCACTCGACCGAAGCGCCGACGTTCTTGAAGTCGTAGCGCTGATCGACTTCTTTTCGGGCCTGATTGACGGCGTTGTCCGCCTCCATCTTGTCGACCTTGCTGACGACGTCGAATGAGGAGTCTGCCATGGTTTCGGTCCTTCCCGTAGAGAGCTTCTCCCAGTGTACGAGGGCGGGATGGGTCCTTCTGTGCGCCTTGACGGGTGCGAACTTGTGCGCCAGGCTTAGGTAAGCCTCCCCTAAGTCAGGAGACCCGATGGCTGAACTGATCCCGTTCTCCCAAGCGCTACGCGAAGGAACACGCGGCGTCCATCGGGAGAGCGAGGGCGCGCTTTTCATGCAGGACCTGATGAGCGGTCGCGGCTGCCGTGACGACTACATCTCCCTGCTGTCCCAGCACTACTTCATCTACGAAGCGCTCGAAGAAGCAGCAAGGTGGATGTCGAGCGATCCCGTCGCCGCACTGTTCATCAGCCCGAAGCTGACCCGGTTGCCAGCGATCGAGGCCGACCTCCGGTTCCTTCTGGGCGACGACTGGCGCGACCGGATCTCGCCCTTACCGTCGACTGTCGCCTACACCGCGCGGATCCGGGAGGTCGGTCGAACCTGGCCCGGTGGATTCATCGCTCACCACTACACGCGTTATCTCGGCGACCTCTCGGGCGGCCAGATCATCCGCACGCTGCTGCAGCGGCAGTACGGGTTCGAGACCAACGGCATCGGGTTCTACCTGTTCGCGGACATCGCCAAACCGAAGCTGTTCAAGGACACTTACCGTTCGCAGCTCGACGCGGTCGGGTGGACGGAAGAGGAGCGCGACCGGGTGATCGGCGAGGTCGCGCTGGCGTTCCGCTTCAACACCGACCTGTTCGACGACCTGGCGGCGGCGAAGAGCGCCGCCTGAGCGCATCCACTCGCCTCGATCACCGGGTCAGGTCTTCGTCGACTCGGCCGCCCAGCCGTTCGAGGAGACGGGAGGCGATGGCCGCTGCTTCCGTGTTGCCGGGCTCGGCGGCGAAGTCGGTCAGCTGAGCGACCGCTGACGGATCGGCTGCCGCCAACCGGCGTGCCAGCCACTTTCCGCTTCCCAGCCAGGCATTCGCGGTGAGGAGCGCCAGCTCTCCGAGTGCCCGGAAGAGGTCGGCGCGGATGGCCGCCGCAGTGAGCCGGTCTGTGGCGTCTGCGAGGTCGTCGATGAGGTCCGTCACGGCGTAGCGGCGCAGCTCCAGCTGGTGGGCGGACAGTCGTGGGCCGCGCGCCAGCCGCTCGGCGGACCACTGTCGGAGTTCGCCGAACTCGGTGCCGATGCGGAGTGGCACTCCCTCGGTGAGGAGGTACGGAAGCACCGGGCGCAGGGATGCGAAGTCACGGTCCGCCCAATCGCGATAGCCCTCGACGGTGTACGCGAAGACGTCGATGCGCTCCCCATCACGGTGCGCGACGCGGGCCTCGCCGTACACAGCGCGGTCGCCGTCGGCCGGGTCGGCATCCGCGAAGGTCGCCGCCGGCGCGATCAGCAGGATGTCGATATCGCTGGTCGCCGTTCGTCGCCCGGTTGACGAACTTCCGCCGAGGACGACGGTGGTCGCCCCCGGATAGTCGGTGTCGCAGAACCGCAGCGCGACGTTCGCGGGGTTCGCAGCGTCCAGTGGGGGCGTCGACATCCCTTAGAAGGGGAGGTCAGGCCGTCTGCGCGAGCTCGGCGTAGTAGGTGACGTGGCAGCCGTCGCCGTTGCACTCGACGCAGATGGTGATCTCCTCGCTGTGCTGAGTGGGGTCGGCACCCGTACCGTCGCACCGTTCGCAAATCTCCAACGTTCTCATGCCCATGATTGTGCGCCCGACCACTGACATCGCCGGCAAGTCGGCCGGGGTGTCGCGATGACGGGGCGGTGGATGCGGGATTCTGCCCAGAGCAGAACGGTCAACATCCGCACGCGCGCTTTCCTCGCATCCGACATAGGCTGACCCCATGCTTCTGCGGCACGCGATCGGCTCGGTGCTCCGCCGGATCAGGACGGAGCGCGGCACGACGCTGCGCGAGCTCTCGGAGTCGTCCCGCGTGTCGGTACCGTACCTGTCGGAGATCGAGCGAGGGCGCAAGGAAGCCTCGTCCGAGATCCTCGCCGCCCTGTGCCGCGTCCTCGATCTGAGCGAAGGGGAGCTGCTGACGCACGTGGCCGCCGAGTTCGACGGCGCACAGGTGCTCAGCCTCGTTCCCGGCCCGAACGACCGGCGCGACGAGCGGACGGCCGCCGAACTGCAGCCGGCCGTCGGGTCCACGTCTTCGGGCGTGGTGGCAATCGCGGCCTGAGAACCGTCCCGTGCGCCGGCTGAGCGCCCGCTGATTTCGCGTGAGGGCGCGCGGCGAGTATTCTTGGCTGGCGCCTTCGGTCACGAGAAAACTGGTGGTCGGGTGCGCCTACGGCGAGTTACCCAAGCGGCCAAAGGGATCTGACTGTAAATCAGACTGCTCAGCATTCGGGGGTTCGAATCCCTCACTCGCCACCACACTGATCTGCGGATCCGACGCAGCGAGTTCGGCCTGACGGCCGGGCTCGTTCTGTTTTCCGGGTTATCCACAGTTCTCCGTGCGGCGGCCTCCGGCGCGGTGACGTCTGACAGGCTGGGCGCATGACCTCTCACGCCGAGCTTCTCGAGATCGCCACCACCGTCGCCCGCCGGGCTGCCGCCTTCGCGCTGCAGCGCCGCCGCGACGGAGTGGAGATCGCGGCGTCGAAGTCGTCGCTCAGCGACATCGTGACCCGGGCCGACCGTGAGACCGAACAGCTGATCCGCGACGCCCTCGCGGCCGCCCGCCCACGCGACGGCTTCCTCGGGGAGGAGTCCGGGGGCGACACGAGCCAGAGCGGCCTGACCTGGGTCGTCGACCCGATCGACGGGACGGTCAACTACTTCTACGGCATCCCGGCGTGGGCGGTCAGCATCGCCGTCGTCGAGGGCGACCCGGAGCCCTCGACCTGGCGTGCACTCGCCGGAGCAGTGGTGAACCCGGTCGCGCGGGAGGCCTACACCGCGTATGTCGGCGGAGGGGCTCACCTCAACGGCGCCGAGATCCACGTCAACGAGGGCGTCGGTCTCTCGCTCGCTCTCGTCGGGACCGGCTTCGGCTACGACGCCGAGGTGCGCCGGCGTCAAGCGACTTTCGTGCAGGAACTGATCGGCGATGTTCGCGACATCCGCAGGATCGGGGCCGCCTCGCTCGACCTCTGCTCGGTGGCTGCCGGCCGGCTGGACGGATACTTCGAGCGCGGGCTGAACCCCTGGGATCACGCGGCCGGCGCACTCATCGCTCAGGAAGCCGGCGCGCGCGTCGCCGGAATCGAAGGATGTCCGGCCGACCGCCGCCTACTTGTGGCGGCCGCGCCGGACCTCTTCGAACATCTCCACCCGCGAGCCGAGCGTTTCTACGCCGAGCGGTTCGACGATGGACAGTGACCAAGGCCCGCGGTGTGCCCGGTCAGGCCAGCCAGACGGTCGTGTCGCGGGGAAGCATTCGGTCCTCCAGCACGGCGCCGCTCGCGAGCAGCAGGTCGCCTTCGGGCAGGCGGACCGGGTCCGCACCGAAGTTGACAACGACGGTCACGTCACCGGAGTGGAACGCGAGGGTGTCGCCGCCGAGGTCGATCCACTCGGGATCGTGGAACGCGAGGTCGTAGCGGCGACGCAGCTCCAGCGCCTGCTGGTACATCGACAGCGTCGAACCGGGCACGCCCTCCTGCGACGAGCGCGTGTACGCCGCCCAGGCCGACGGCTGCGGCAGCCAGCTCGCAGAGCCGGGCCCGAAGCCGTACGACGCCTCGTCGCCCTCCCACGGGATCGGAACACGGCAGCCGTCACGTCCGTACCGCTCGCCGTTGGTCCGGAACCAGGTCGGATCCTGGCGCGCCTCGTCGGGCAGGTCGATCGCCTCGGGGAGGCCCAGCTCCTCGCCCTGGTAGAGGTAGGCCGAGCCGGGAAGCGCGAGCATCAACGCCGTCGCGGTGCGGGCGCGGTTCAGCGCGAATACCGGGTCGGGCAGGCCCTTCGTCTTCGGACCGATGCCGTGGCCCTGGAGATTCTCGCCCTCCAGCGCCAGGCGGGTCGCGTGCCGGACGACGTCGTGATTGGAGAGCACCCACGTGCTGGGTGCGCCGACACTGCTGAACGCGGCGATGGAGCGGTCGATCACGCTGCGAAGAGCGGCCGCATCCCACGGGGTCTCCAGGTACGCGAAGTTGAACGTCTGCTGCATCTCATCGGGACGCACCCAGCGCGCGAGCTTGTCGAGCGGCTCGACCCAGGCCTCGCCGCACAGGACCCGATCGCCCTCGTACTCGTCGAGCACAGTGTGCCAGTCGCGGTAGATCGCGTGCACGCCGTCCTGCGCGAAATAAGGCGGTGTCGGCGGCTCGCTGCCGGCGTGCGCGGCGATCTCCGGCTCGAGAGCGATCCCGCCGGTCTCGAGGCTCGGTGCCGCGCCACCCATGCTGCCCATGTGAGCGGGCGGGGTGTAGTCGGGGAGGCCGGCCTCCTTCACCATGCCGTGTGCCACATCCACCCGGAACCCGTCGACCCCGCGGTCGAGCCAGAAGCGCAGGATGCCGCGGAACTGCTCCCACACCCAAGGGTTCTCCCAGTCGAGGTCGGGCTGCGACTTGTCGAAGAGGTGCAAGTACCACTGACCGGGCCGCCCGTCCGCCTCGGTGACCCGCGTCCACGCGGCGCCGCCGAAGATGGACTCCCAGTTGTTGGGCGGGAGCTCTCCGTGCTCGCCCTTGCCGTCGCGGAAGATGTACCGCGCGCGCTCGGGGCTGCCGGGACCTGCGGCAAGGGCCTCCTGGAACCAGGCGTGATCGCTCGACGAGTGGTTCGGGACGATGTCGATGATCACCCGGAGGCCGAAGCCGTGCGCCTCGGCGAGCATCTTGTCGAAGTCGGCGAGTGTGCCGAACCGCTCGTCGACGTCGCGGTAGTCGGAGACGTCGTAGCCCGCGTCCCGTTGCGGAGAGCTCTGGAACGGAGACAGCCAGACAGCATCGACGCCGAGCTCGCGAAGGGCTGGCAGCCGCCGCGTGATGCCAGGGAGGTCGCCCATCCCGTCGCCGTCCGAGTCGGCGAACGAGCGCGGATAGACCTGATAGATCACGGCGGAGCGCCACCACTCGCGGCCGGGGGCCGAAGGCGTGAGCGCAGTGTCGGGGGTGGTCCCGGAGACGGGAGTCGTTGTGGCGATGGTGGTCACCTCGTGTTCGTGTCGATTCGGTGGTGGTCAGGGGTGGACGGCGGTGCTGGACCGCACGATCAGGTCGGCCTCGGCGGTGTGGCTGACGGGCTCCGGCAGAGTTGCCGCTGCCGCGCCACGAGAAGTCTCGAGCGCTTCCAGCACCAGTGCTGCGGCCTGCTCGCCCTGGCGCACCGGATGCTGCGCCACCGTGCTCAATCCGAAGAAGTCGGCGAGAGGGTGGTCGTCGATACCGATGACCGACACGTCACGGGGCACGCTCAGCCCCAGGTCACGCGCAGCCAGGATGGCTCCGATCGCCATCTCGTCCGAGGCGGCGAAGATGGCGGTCGGGCGATCGTGCGGCGAGCCGAGCAACTGCTTCGCGGCGTCGTAGCCACCCGGGATCGTGAAATCGGAGGCGCGATGCAACTGCTCTTCGACGGGCAGGCCGGCGTCCCGTAGCGCCTGCTCGTAGCCGAGGCGCCGGTTGGTGGGGATGTGGAAGTCGAGGTCGAACTCGTGAGAGCCGCCGACGTGCGCGATCCGGCGGTGCCCCAGCGCGACGAGGTGCTCCGTCGCGAGGCGAGCAACGCCGACGTCGTCGATGCGGAGCGTGGGCACCCCGGGGAGGGGGCCGCCGACGCCGACGACGGGCTTGCCGATCGCGAGCAGGCGACCGACCTCGTCCTCGGCCAGCTCGAGAGAGACAGCGAACACGGCATCCACACGGTTGCGGAGCAGGTGGTGCTCGAACACGCGTCGGCGCTCGTCGCCCTCGCCACTCAGGTTGTAGAGGGTCAGATCGTAGCCCCGGCGGAGGAGGACGCGCTCGGCGCCCTCGATCACCGAGGTGAAGAACCAGCGGTTCAGGTGCGGCACGACCGCGCCGATGTTGCGGGTGCGACCCGATGCGAGACCGGAGGCATTCGACGAGACGACGTACCCGAGCTGGGATGCGGCCTGCACGACGCGGGCGCGTGTCGGTGCCGAGACGGGTCCGTTGCCGCTGAGCGCGCGCGAGACGGTGGCGGTGGAGACCCCAGCGAGGCGCGCGACGTCATCGATGCCGGGCATCCGACCTCCTGCGCACTCATGCTCGGTGGAAGCGCTTGCGTCCGCCGGTGCCGGGATGTGACCGTGCACAAGGGGGAGTATAGCGATTCTGGTGGAAGCGTTTGCAGATGTTACGTCGGCCGTACTGGTGTCGCCGCCGGTACTAGCGGTCAGCGCCAGTGACCGGGACGGATGAGTGCGGAAGGGAGGCGTGTGCGGCGGTCGCCGGTGGCCGCGTCCACCTGCAGCTGGGTGAGGTAGAGCGCGTCGCGGAGGTCGGCGCCGGCCAGACGAGCGTCGCGCAGGTCCGCTCCGATCAGTTCTGCCCGGGAGAGGTCGGCGTCGCGGAGGTCTGCCGCGATCAGGAGCGCCCCGCGCAGCTCCGCCCCGCGCAGGTCCGCTCCGCGGAGGTCTGCTCCGAGCAGTTCGGCACCCGGGCGGATGCGTGAGCGGGCCGTTCGCTGAGGTCCGGCGCCGATCGCGCCCGACTCCCGTGCGAGGCGCGCGGCGTCGCGCAGCAGCTGGGCGGCCGGTGCGCGGAGCTCCTCGATATCCGTCTCCAGGACCGTCGCCGGGGGTGCTTCCGTGACTGCCCGCACCTCGTCGCGAGCCCGCCGCAACAGGGGATGCAGTCGCTCGGCCGCGTCGATCGTGAGCGCCTCCTCCAGGTACCACAGCAGTTCGTGGAGCTGACGCATGATCGGGAAGACGGCGAACATCGCCTTCCTCGTGGAATCATCGTCGCGCCAACTGGCTCCATCGAAGGTGTGCTGAGTGACCTTCTGGCCCGCGCCGAAGCAGTCGAAGACCGTGCAGCCCTTGAACCCACTCTCGCGCAGGTGCGGGTGGATGCTGCAGCGGTCGTCGCCGTCGAGATTGACGCACGGATCGCCGGCCGGCTTGTCGAAGGCGAAGTCGGCGGACCGGGCGAAGGCGAGAGCGACGCAGCAGAGCCCGACGCAGCGCGAGCAGTCCGCTCTCAGGTCGCGGCGGGTGTCCTCGTCGGTGCGCACCCGTCCACAGTACGGCCCACAAGGACTCTTTCCACATCCTCAGGGAGAGCCGGAATACGGCCCAGACGACCGCGTTACCGTGAGAAAGAGACAAAGAAGGAGATCAGAATGACTGCACCGCGCCGCACCATCGGCTCGTCCGACCTCGAGGTCTATCCGCTCTCGCTCGGAGGTAACGTCTTCGGCTGGACCGCCGACCGGGAGACGTCCTTCGACGTCCTCGACGGCTACACCGCCGCCGGAGGCAACTTCGTGGACACTGCGGACGGCTATTCGGCGTGGGTTCCGGGCAACACCGGGGGCGATTCTGAGCGCATCCTCGGCGAGTGGTTCGACGCGCGCGGCAACCGCGACCAGGTGGTGCTCGCCACCAAGGTCTCCCAGCATCCTGATTTCAAGGGCCTCGCAGCGGACAACATCCGCCGGGCCGCCGACGCGTCGCTCGAGCGCCTGCAGTCCGAATACATCGACCTCTACTACGCCCACTTCGACGACGAGACCGTGCCGCTGGAGGAGACGGTCGCCGCCCTCTCCGGGCTGGTCGACGCCGGAAAGATCCGCTACATCGGCATCTCGAACTATTCGCCCGAGCGCATCGACGAGTGGTTCCGCATCACCGAGCGCGAGGGTCTCCACCGCGCGGTCGCGCTGCAGCCGCACTACAACCTGGTCGAGCGCGCGTTCGAGACCTCATACCGCCCGATCGCCGAGCGCGAGGGTCTCGGGGTCATGCCGTACTTCGCGCTGGCAGCCGGGTTCCTGACCGGCAAATACCGCGACGGGGTCACGGTCGACAGCGCCCGCGCCGGCGGTGCCGCGAAGTACCTGGACGAGACCGGGCGCTCCGTGCTGGCCGCGCTCGACGAGGTCGCTGCCGCGCACCGGGCCTCCGTGGCGTCCGTCGCGCTGGCCTGGCTCGCCGCGCAGCCCACGATCACTGCGCCCATCGCGAGCGCACGCACGACGGAGCAGCTGCCCGACCTCCTCGCGTCCGTCGAGCTCGAGCTCTCCGCCGACGAGCTGGAGGCGCTTGCGGGCGCGTCGGAGGCCGCACTGGCGGCGTGAGCCGAGGGGACGAGGCCGGGCGCCGTCGCCCGCCGCAGTGGTACGGAGCACACCGCGGCGGATGGTATTCTCTTACGGTTGCCGAAAACGTCTGGCCCACCGGCCGGCGCCCGGTTACGCCCCCTTAGCTCATTGGTAGAGCACTTCCTTGGTAAGGAAGAGGTAGTGGGTCCGATTCCCACAGGGGGCTCCGTCTCCCCGTCGCGCGACGTGGAGATGCCACGGCGGGGTAGCTCAGGTGGTTAGAGCACACGGCTCATAATCGTGGTGTCGCGGGTTCGAGTCCCGCCCTCGCTACAAGCCTTATAAACACTGGGAACGGCGGTCCTTATCGGACCGCCGTTTCTTCGTTTCCGGGACGATTTGCCCACATTTTGCCCACACTTGAAATCGCGACCGCGTGAAGTCGGTCGGCTACAGCGTCGAGATCGTCATCGAATAGGTCGCTGTACGTGTCGAGGGTCATCGCCGCCGACGCGTGTCCGAGCATGCGCTGAACCGCCTTCACGTTGGCGCCGGCGCTGACCGCGAGAGACGCCGCGGTGTGCCGCAGGTCGTGAATGGTCATCGCCGGTAGGCCGGCCTCTGCCAGTGCACGATCCCACCACGAGTTCGTGACCATCGTCGGCGTCTTCTGGTAGCCGCCGCGCCCGTCGTCGAAGACGATCCCATCCCGGCCTTTGTCCGAGCATGCCTCGACCAGTGGTTGGGAGAGGAATTGGGGGTAGGGCACGCTTCGGCGCTCGTGCGTCTTAGGAGTGCCGACCACGATCGCCCCATTGACATAGACGGCATTCTCGACCACGGACAACCGACGCCGCTTCGTGTCGACATCGCGGACCCTCAGCGCGGTCGCTTCCCCCCAGCGAAGCCCCGTGTATGCGAGCGTTGCGACAATCAGCGCATGCGGACCGCAGGCGGCCAGTAGCGCGGCGACCTGTTCGTTACTGAGGTAGACATGCTCGCGCGAGTTGCGCCGGGGAAGCTTGACTCCGCGGGCCGGATTCGAAGGGATGAGGTGGTCGCGAACGGCCGTGTCGAGTACGCCGGCGAGGATGTCGTGACATCGGCGCACCATGGTCGGCGACTTCGGCTTCTGCGTATCGGTGCCGTCGCTGAGTTGGGTGATCCAGGCTTGCACTTCACTGTGGCGGATGGTTCCGATCATCGTCGTTCCCCACCGCGGCTCCACATGAAGGCGCCATGCGGACTCGTAGACGTATGCGGAGGACGGCTTGAGATGTGAGCGCGACACGAGCCAGGCGCGCCCGAGCCGGTCAACCGTGGCTCGGGCAGCCGTTGGATCGATGTACTCTCCCGTGGCTTTCTTGGTCTCCACGGAGGCGAGAAACAGCTCGGCTTCTCGCTTGGTTCGAAAGCCCCGTTTGTCTGTCTGGGAGTGGTCGGGCTTGCGGTAGCGGACGCGGTAGCGTTTCCCCGCGGCCGACTCGTAGGCCGTTATGCTGCCCATCGCAATTAGTCCGTGCGGTCTGCAGATTCGATGTTCACGCCGCTGACACCGGCGGACGTGAGAAGAGTGACGAGGCGCTGGGCCTCTTCGGTTGTCTGGTGGATGCGGCCCCGCAGGTCGTCTGTGCCGCTGACCAACTCGGGGCTGCCGGAGGACAGCTGGACCTGGAGCACAATCTGCAAGCGTTCGAGCTCGCGCTGGAGCATGCCCAGTTCCCTGAGCGTTCCGAGAAGGTTGATATCGGTGCGTTCCGACGCCAGCCGCGGTCGGTAGAAACTTGCCGGCGTCGCGGAAAGCCAGCAGTCGAACTCGGCAGCGGTCATTCCCTGAAAGTCGGCGCTGAGATTCGGCAGGTCCAGCTCGGCTTCCGGAGTGCCCATGGGAGCCAGCAGAAACGATGGCGGCACGTTGAGCGCTCGTGCAATGTTCAACAGCTGGCTGACGCTGATGTCGGCCTTTCGGCCGGACTCGATGTTCTCGAGGATCGCCGACGTGACTTTTCCGCCTTCGACGGCATCCGCGAGTTCGCGGGTGGTTCTGTATCCACGCTCTCTGCGCGCCATCTTGATGCGCGCTCCGACGCTCGTCTCTGATCTAAAGTCCGCCATTTCGACAGAGTATCGCCTTTCCGCTTGTCAAACCAGAGAACTAGCTGTACTGTCGGTACAACAAAAAGGCAGTCTTCTAGTTGTCGAAACGGAGGATCAAGAGATGACAGGAGAATTCATTCGGCCCACCGAGGTGGCCGAAATCACCGGCCTTTCCGTAGCTGCGCTGGCACAGCTCCGCTACAAGGGCAAGGGACCCCGCTACTACAAGCCCACGCCGCACAGCGTCATCTACAAGCGGGCGGAGGTGATCGCGTGGCTGGAATCGAGTGTGCAGACGGGGACGGCAGTTCTGGCGTGACGACCGCGAATGGTGGAGCCCGCTCGGCTGCCGGCATCGCCATCGACGGTTATCTAGTGCCCGTCGATCCCATGGACGACCTACAGTGCGAGAGCTGTCAGTAGAACACGCCGTCCACTCCGGCGTGGCACACCGAAGTTGGCCCCCGTCCGGGGGTAGCGTCCGGCAACAAATGGAGCGGCTGTCTCTCACCTGCCTGAGCGCGGCGCCCGGCTCAAAGATTGAGTCAGGGCGGCGGTAACGCATCGTGACTACGACTCCGCGCGCTCAGGGTCGAAGTCGCTGCACTCTCCGCTTCACCCAGGCGATCCCAGCCGATGACCTAGCTCGCTGGCGCCGCCACCCACACCGCTCTCACCACCTCTTCACCCAGCCAGGCCGTCCCGAACACGGCCGCGCCCTGCGCTTGCTTGTCCCAATGGGTCTTTGACCCGAACCCGAGCCCTTCGCAAAAGCCACCTCCATTCAAGGAAGGTTGTGAACTTGTGGCTGAAGGAACCCAAGTCCGTACGCGTGCGGATGCCCGGCTGACGGAGTTGCTCCGTGAGGTCGACACCCTGCGGCCGTACGTCCGTTTTCAACTGCGCGGCTGGCCGAATGAGGTCGACGCCGTTCTACAGATAGCCCGGGAGACGGTCTGGCACCGATCCTCCACGTTTGACCCCAAGCGTGGGTCGCCTCACGCGTTCGTGTTCGGCATCACTCGTCATGTTGTGCTGAGGGAGATCGAGCGGAAGCACGTCCCGATGGATGACGTTCCGGACGATGTCGAGTCCGCCTCGGATATCGACCCGTTGGAGGTGATGATCCGCCGGTTCGACGCGCACCGGTGGATGGTGCTGGTGGCCGATTTCGTCGGCCCATCTGACTGGCACGTGATGAGCGACCTGAGTCTGGCAGACGGTGACGCCGAGCGGGTGGCAGCAGCCCATCAGCTGTCCAGGCGGAGTGTCCGCACGATTCATGACCGCGTGTGCCAGACCGCACGAACCGTGCTCGCCGCCCTCGCGGCCTCGGACGCGGGACTGCCGCTGACGGGATCCGTGATCGTGTCGTGCGTTCCCGAGACAGGTGGGTTCCGTGAGGTCGCAGAGATGATCGGCGACGACGCCGGCACCATTGCCGCGAACCTTCACATCCATCCAGGCTCGGCGCGGGCACGGATCGCGACCGCGAAGCGGTTGCTGATGATCGCTCGGGCTGTCCTAGAGCAGGAGGTGGCGGCATGATCGGAGTCCGTACGGCTACCGCGCGGGCCGTTGCCCATCCGAAAACGACCCGGAACCTTCTGATCGTCGCCGCGGTCATCGTCCTGATCGTCCCTGTCGCGCTCGTCGCCGTCCCGGTGTCGCTGGTGCTTGCAATGGGCGCGAGCGGTTTTGGTGGTGGTGGGGGAGTGTGCGGTGGGTCCGCCCCGTCCGCGGAGGCTGGCCTGAAGGTGGACGGGTACGGGCCGGAGCAGTTGAAGATCGCGGCGACGATCATTACCGTCGGCCAGCAAATGAGCGTGCCCCTGCACGGCCAGACTCTCGCGGTGATGGCCGCGATCGGAGAGTCCGGGCTGCGGAACCTCGATCACGGGGACGCTGTCGACAACACCACCATCGGCGTCTTCCAACAGGGCGCTGGATACGGCACTCCTGCCCAGCGGATGGACCCGGCGACCGCGGCCGCCGCCTTCTACACCCGCATGCTGCACGTCCCGGACTGGCAGAGCCTCGCTCCGACCCTGGTCGCGCACGCGGTCCAGATCAACGCAGACCCGAACCACTATGCGCCGTTCTGGACACCCGCCGAGCACGTGTTGGCGGCGCTGACCGGCGCGAGCGCGGGAACCTGTCAGGTGCCGGCGGATGCCCGTGCCGCCGCTGCGGTGTTGGTGGGTGCGATCCAGGCGAAGAAGCTGAACTTCCTCGAGCCGCGCTACCAGCAGCAGGTCATCAACATGGCCGACGGGACCGCGACACCGGACTGCGCCATTGACGCCCACGTTCTCCAGCTGATCGTCGTCGCCGTCCAGTCGTTCCAGCAGGTCGGGGTCAGCGACCTCAACCGGCGCTGCACGGGCATGACCCCCGGCGCAGGTACCGCGTCCGCGCACTGGAAGGGCAAGGCGGTGGACTTCTACGCGATCAACCGGCAGTCCCTCACCGGGGCAGACACGCTTTCGGTGCAGCTGATCCACGTGCTGGACCCGTACGCCCTACACGGGTCATCGGCCGGGCAAAGCGACTGCCGCGCACGCGCCCACGTGTCGCTGGGCGTCTTGACGAACATCACCCGCGACTTCCCCGATACCTGCAACCACCAACACATCCAGCTGCCCTGACCGACGAAGACAGGAGGTGCGCGCCAAAAGCTACGCCGAACCGGAAGTTCCAAGTGAAGGCGCATACGAAACCGAGGTGAAACGAGATGAACAAGAAGCTGATCGCAATCGCGGCCCTCCTCCCATCCCTTGCCCTGACGGGCTGTGCAGCAAGTGCTCCAGCCGCGAAGTCTTCGTTCACGACCGTCGCACCGGCCACACCGACCGCGACTCCGTCCAGCGACGCGACTCCTGCAGCTGACGGCATCGTCGACACCGTCTACGTGCAGGTCTTCCCGGGGAGGACCTTCAAGGCGAAGCACGGCTGCCGCTGCACCCTCCCGGATTCGAACCAGGAACTCTTCCCGATGCGGACGCCCGTGATCTTCGTGAAGTTCACGATGACCGGCGAATGGAAGCCCTCACAGGGAAACCAGACCTACCAGGACGTCACCGGCACCACGCTCAAAGGCACGCAGTTCGACGGACGTCCCGAACCGGCCGTCCTCGACACCGCCGACGGACCCGCCGCGGCCAAAGCCGCCGGCCTTGCGTGGCTGCCGGGCGGGCTTTTCCACGGTGAGACAGCTTGGACGATTCCGAACGACAAGGCACGGTCCTTCGGCGCTGCCTGGTATCTGCCGGCTGGGGTCGACCGGCTCCTGCTCACGATGAACGTCCCCTCCGAGGGGCAGCCATTGCGTCTTACCGTGCCGCTGCCCACGTCCGCGACGGACGCAGCGAATGCGAGCGGGGAGTAACCCTATGGAGCTCCTGCTGAACGTGCTCGGCCTCCTGCTCATCATCGGCATCACCCTGCTCGGGATCGTCGGTTCCGGGCTGCTGACAGCGAAACGGATGATCGAGACCCAAGAACCTCAGCCAAGAACCAATCGCACCGAAAGGAAGACTCACTCATGAACGCACTCAACGAAGCTCTTGTCACCGCGCACTCCCGCGCGATCAACGTGCTGACGGTGAACAACCCGTCACCCGACTTCTCCGGCCCCGGCGTCGGCGCCCTCCAGTCGATTGCGAACGTCGTGTTCGCCATCGTGCTCACCCTCGGCGTGATCGGCGGTCTCATTGCGGCTGGGTTCATCGTCGTCGGCCACATCTCCAGCAACGGACGAGTTCAGAAGATGGGCATCGTCGGTGTGGTGAGCTGCGTCGCGGGGGTCGCCGTCGCCGCCGGAATCGCGGGACTGATCAACTGGGGTCAGTCGCTGAAGGTGGCGTGATCCTGATGCTCGTGCTCGCCGCGGCTGCTACGCCGGATCCGTTCTCGCCGAACTACGGCTGCTTCATGGCCGACTTCGGCTGCCAAGCCTCACAAACCCTCGCCCAATTCATGGGCTCCACCATCCGCAACCTGGGCGACTTCATCGCCACCATGATCGCCGGCTCGTTCAACACCAACATCGACCAGAGCAGCTGGGAGATCGCCCACTCACAGTTCCTCTTCTGGATCGCTGTTACAGCCCCCGTCATCCTGATCGTGGCCCTCGTGCAAATCGGGATCGCGATGATCCTGCAGGACTGGTCTCGGATTGGGCGCACCGCCACCGGCGCGGCGCTCGCCATCCCGTTCTCCGCCATTTGCGTGTGGGGTATGCAGAAGGCTTCGGGAGTCACCGACGCCGTGACCACCAGCCTCACCTTCACCGTCCAAGGCGGCGACCTCAGCAAAGGGCTCCTTCGGGTCGTGGGACTCCTCGACATCACCAAGCAAGCGCCCAACGCAGTCATGCACAACGCCCAATTCACCCAAGGCGGCGTCATCTTCACCATCGCCAGCCAAGGCGCCCAAGGTCCCGGCTCGGTCGGCGAGTACGTGATGGCGCTACTCGTGGTCGGGCTGATGATGATCGCCTCGCTGTTCCTCTTCATCGCCATGTCGATCCGCGAATTCGGGCTCCTCGCCCTCGCAGCGATGGCCCCGGTCGGGCTCATGATGATCGGCCAACCCAAGCTCACCGCCTGGGCACAACGATGGATGAACCTGACCATCGGCCTGCTGATCGCCAAACCTCTCGCCGCCGGCGTCGTGCTCCTCGCTGTTGAGCTGACAAAGGCAAGCCTCAGCATCGGGGTCATCCTCGTCGCTGCCGGAGCAGTGATCGCCGCCTCGTTCTCCCCGTTGTGGGCGACGAAGCTCGTGTCCTTCGCCGGCGCAGAAGTCGGCACAGCCCTTCACCACCGGTTCTCCGTACGCGACCAGTTCTCGCGCGTAAACACCGCCGCCGCTCCGGTCCGTTCCGCCGCCCGCGTCATCAAGGTTGGGAGATAACTCATGACCACCTTCACCGCTAACCAGATCCTCACCGACGAAGGCGCACCCCGGGTCCGCTTCGCCGCCCGGGAACGACGAGGGATCTTCCTTGGCCTCACCTTCCTGCAGCTCGTCGTCATCGGCGCCGCCGTCGCCATCTTGATAGCAACGCTGCTCATCAACCCCAACGCGTTCTGGGTGATGCTCCCGCTTATCGCAGTGGTGGTTTTCTTCGCGCTCGCCACCTACCGGCGCGAACCCGTGCTCGTCATCGCAGCACAGGCCGCCCGCTACGCCTACCGCAGCCTTACCGGCCAGACCGCCTTCCGCCGCGACGTCTGGCTCCGGGTGACCATGGCATCCCTGAACGTCGGCCAAGCCCAGGTGGCCGCAGTCGCACCCGTCGTCACCTCAAATTTCCTCCTTCCCGGCGCCCTGGGCGACGTTCAGGTCGTCCAGATTCCCAACGCTGGCGCGTTCGTCTACAACGCACGCGGACGGCTAGCAGCGGTCACCGTCAAGGTCGGTTCACGCGCATGGGCACTCCGCGACAAAGGTACCCAGGAGGCCGCCTACGACGGGTTCGTCGAATGGCTCAGCTCACTGGAAAACCTCCCAGGTGTAAGGGAGACCACAATCCGGATCCGCGTCGACCGAGCTTCCTCGAACGAGCTGCGCGACTACCTGGTGGTTCGGCAGAACGAGCACGACCCGCAGGTCACCGCCGAGCTACGCGAGCAGTACTGGGCACTCACGCAGGCGGCGTCAAAGCGTTCGATGGGGTTCACGAACTACATCACGATCACCTTTGACACCGCCGCCCTCAACAGCGCCATCCGCGACGCTGGCAAAGGCCTCGTCGGCATCGCCGCTGTACTCAGGGAGCGGGTCGCCGGCATCGAGACCTCGATGGAGCACGCCAGGCTCACCCCCGCCGGATGGCTCACCTCCGACGAGCTGGACGAGCTCAACGCGCTGTCCGCCGACCCGGTCGCAGCCGCGACCCGGAGGGAACAAGACTCGAACGTTGTGTCCGCGCCGTCGCCGGTGATGGGCATCGACGAGGGCTGGGATGCGCTGCGCGTGGACGAGTCCTGGCATCAGACGTTCTGGGTCGCTGAATGGCCGCGCACCGATGTCCGCACCGGGTTCCTGGAGCCCTTGCTCTACGCCGGGGATGCGACGCGGGTGATCACGCTCCAGGTTCGCCCGGTCACCACGCACAAGGCGCTGGCCCAGCTGAACCGGGCCCAGTCCGACATGGAAACCGCCGCGACCATCCGGATGAAGCTGTCCTCCCGGATCCCGCTCACCCATCTCCGCGAAGAGGAAGACCTCGCCGTGCGCGAGCACGACCTCGTCGACGGGTTCGGCGACGTCCAGTACCGCGGCTTCGTCACCATCTCCGCCGAGTCCAAGGATGCCCTCGGGAAGGCACGCACGGACCTCGAACAGGCCTCGCACCCCGCCCGCCTCGTGCTCGCGTCCATGTCAGGCCAGCAGGCCGCGGGGTTTGTCACCGCGGCGCTGCCGGTCCCGCTGGAAGGGGAATGAGGATGAAGCACTCCGCCGTCATCGGCCGCATCCCAGCGAACGAGAAACCCGGCGCCAACGGCCGCCTCCGCCTACCCACCTCCGAGGACAAGACCTCCAACTGGAAGCTCCAGACTGCAGAGTTGCCGACGTCGAAGATGCCGGCCTGGGGATGGAAGCAGCCGCACAACCTGCGTGGCCCGCTGCGCGCCACCCCGCCAGCGCACCGCTGCTCTTCTAAAGTCCTCGGGGGTGCGTATCCGTTCCTGGCCGAGACCGGGGACATCCTCACCGGTGCGTACATCGGGGAGAATCTGCTCTCCCGTGCGCCGTTCTGTTTCGACCCGTGGGACGCGTACTCCGCTGAGGCGGTCCGGTCTCACTCGGTTGCGATCCTGGGGGTGAAGGGGACCGGGAAGTCGATGCTGGCCAAGTCCTGGTCTTCGCGGCTGGCACGGTTGGGTAGGAAGATCGCCGTGCCGCACGATCCGAATGGGGAGTGGGTGCGAGTCGCCGCGTATGTCGGCGGCACTTCGATCTCAGTCGGCCCGGGCAAGGCCGCCCGCATCAACCTCCTCGACGAAGGACCGCGGGACGCGTCGTTCTCCGATGAGGACTGGAACCAGAACGTCCTCCAGTACCGGCGGGCGACCGTGAAGACGATCATCCGCCGCCTACGCGAGGGCGGGAACCTGGAACCGGTCGAGCACACTGCACTCGATGTCGCCCTCGACGCCCTCCGCGGGAACTCGACCGTCACCATCACCCATGTGTACGACCGTCTCGTCGACCCACATCAGAGCCAGCCGCTCGAGGTGGTCGAGGCCGGCCACCGGCTCGCGCACTCGCTGCGCCGGATGGTCTCAGGCGACCTCACCGGGTTCTTCGACGGTCCCTCCACCGTCCGCTTCGACGCCGACGCCCCGATGATGGTCGTCGACACGTCCGCGTTGAAAGGCGCATCGCCCGAGGCGCAGGCACTGGCCCGTCTGGCGACGGCGAACTGGATCCGCCGGTCCTCTCTCGGTGCGAACCGACAGGCCCGGGTGATCATCCACGAGGAAGCCGCCGTTGAGCTGCTCAACGATGTCTCCGGCGGTGACGGGCTCGCCGACCGGGTGGAAGACGAGAAAGTCGCCCGCCACCTCGGCACTTCCAACTGGTACCTCCTCCACCGGGTCGCCGACCTCGATGCACTCGGCGACCGCAATAGCGCCCTCCACTCCCGCGCCCTGGGTCTCCTTGCGGACTGCGAGACCCGGATCTCGTACGCGCAGCATTCCGGTGAGATCGCGAGGTCGCGGGAGATCCTGGGCTGGAACGATACTCAGGCCGACCTCGTGCGCAAGCTCCACAAGGGTGAAGGGCTCTGGCAGATCGGGCAGGACCGGGTCGCGAAGGTCCGCAACATCTGCACCGACTACGAACTCGGCATCTTCCGCACCGACGCGATGGGCGGAGAACGAGCATGAGAACCCACGGCTCCTCCTGGACACACGCTGCCCTCTACAGCCTGTTCGCGATCGTCGTCGCGGGGGCGCTTGCTACGGGTATCGCCAGCGCGACGATTTCGGCCAGCTGCGGCGGTGGCGGACGGCCCGGCAGCGTCTTCGCCGGCCTGCAACTCGCGATAGGCGGCGATCCCAGCGGATTCTTTCTGCTGCCAGGGTGCACGGCACCCGCGATGTTGATCCGTGTCCTGGATCTGCTCGCAGTATTCGTCCTTCTCAGCGCGATTGCCGTCGGGGTGATCTGGTGGCTTCGCTACCGGCAGTCGGACCGGTACTTCATTCACGAGCTCCGGGGGCGTGACGGGCTCGCCAAGCCGGGCGAAGTCCGCAAGCACACGTCCGCCCGCACCGCCCTGCACCGCGCCAAGACCCTCCGCCCGTCGCTAGTTGATCCGTCGCCGTCCGCCGCGGGGTGGAAGGTCGGCACCGCCCATGGGCAGGACGTGTACCTGTCGATCGAGGACTCGATCGTCGTGGAGGGCGCGCCCCGTTCCGGTAAGGGTTACCGGTTCATCATTAACGCCATCCTCGACTGGGACGGCCCGCTGATCACGACCTCCACGCGCAACGACAATCTCTCCGCCACGATGCGTGAACGCGCCCGGGTCGGCGAGGTCACGGTCTTCGACCCTCAAGAGCTCACCGGTATTCGCTCGGGCCTGCGGATTTCGCCGGTTGCCGGATGTGAGGATCCGCTCGTCGCGGACCAGCGGGGTCAGGCGATCATCGCCGGCACCGCCCTCGGCGCGTCCAAGACCAACCAGGAGTGGGCGCAGGTGTCCTCGAATGTGCTGTCCCGGCTCTTGCACGCTGCCGCTGTTTCGGGCCGCGGCACGGACGCGTTGGCGCGGTGGGGATCCAATCCACGGATCGCGCGGGAAGCCGTCAGCGTGCTCGCCAGCCAAGGAACGCCGGGCTGGTCAGAGGACCTGGACGCGATCATCAACGGCGATGAGAAGCTGCTCGCCAACTCCTGGTTTGGTGTGTTCGGCGCCCTCCGCCCGCTCTCCATACCCACGATCCGGAGCGCTATGACGCCCGGGCCGGGGGAGCAGTTCGACCTCGACGCGTTCCTCGCCGGCTCGAACAGCCTCTATCTCGTCGGCACCGGTGCCGGCGCCGGCTCCGTGGGCGGGTTCCTCGGCGCTGTCCTTGACGACATCGTCGAGACCGCACGCCGTAAAGCGCTAGCCTCGCCCGGTTCCCGACTCGGCCTCCCGTTGGCTGTGATCTTGGACGAGATCGCGAACATGTTCTCCTGGCCGGCGCTGCCGAGGATCATGGCCGACGGAGGAGGCATCGGGATCTCCACCATCGTCGTCCTCCAAGCCCTATCCCAAGCCGAGACCGCCTGGTCTCGCTCCGAGGCCGACACAATCTGGTCCGCCGCAACGGCCAAGCTGCTCCTCGGGGGCGCGTCCGACGTCGACCACCTCCGCGACATCGAATCGCTCCTCGGACTCCGCCGGGTCCGGAACACCGGCCACTCCTACAACGACAACGGGTCCTCGACGAACGTGCAGAACGAGAAGGTGCCCGTGATGACGATCGACGAGATCCGCCGCATGCCGGAAACGGTTGGCCTCCTCGCCTACCGGAACCGACGCGGGATCCTCCTCGACCTGCGCGGATGGACCGACCGCGACGACGCCCGACAGGTCAGTGAGGGCAAGAAGCTCACCGAGCTCGACCAGCAGGTCGTGTTCGCCGAGCAGTATCAAGACGCGCTTGACCGCCGCGGACCAGCGGGGGAGGAACACTGATGTCCAACCGTCGCCGTCCCGGCCGGGACAACAATTACCGCAGCCGCTACCTGCACTCGACAGCCTGGTTCGCCCGACGCGACCGCTGGTTCGCCGACGAAGAAACCCGCACGGGCCACGTACGTTGCGCGCTGTGTCTCGGCGCCGGCAGCCCGCGCAGCCTTGAGCTGCATCACCTCGACTACCGCGGCGTCACCCAAACCCCCCACGGGTGGACCGCCCACGAACCGCACGAGGACCTGACAGCGCTGCACCCGCGCTGCCACGAATACGTGCACCAACTCATCGACCGCGACCGCGCTCTCTCCGGCTGCGTTTCCCGGCGCACCGCCTCCATTCAGGCCATCGCCCGGCTACAGGCCAAGATCGCCCACTACATCGAAGCGTCCCTGGGGCAGCAGTGAACGACGACACCCCACTCGACGACCTCGTCGCCTCCCTCGCCGAAGAATGGAAAGACCAAGCGCCCCGACAGAGTCCCGGGATGCTCGGCATCCGCGTCATCAACTGGCGCAGCCTCGAGGACGAACACGCACCGCAGGTCTGGACCGACCTGCGCGACTGGGTGGTTTGGTTCACTCACCGCTACAACATCGCTACGCGGAAAATCCCGCCCTGCTGGTTCAAACACGGTGCCCTGGTGGAAGAACTCTCCGCCCTTTACACCGCATGGCTCGTCTCCTACGACAGCCTCGACGCCGGCTACGGACCCGTCGGCTGGCACGAACGCCTCGCCGTCGCCATCCCACGCCTGGCGACTTGGTACAACGGCGAATGCCACAACAGCCACACCGAGCTCTCGCAAACCGGCGACGACGCCGTCCCGGCCGAGTGGGCCGATTGGATTCGCCAAAGCCACGCCAATCCCTAGCCCCCATCGGAGCGACTTGCGCGCCGTCTGCGCGCATTTTCCGACCTCGAACCGGAAGTTCTAAGTGAAAGCGACCCAACCGACGGGCGCGAGAGGAAAGGAACAGAATCATGAGCACACGAGTCCCGATCAGCATCGAAGGCAACCTCGTCGCCAACCCCGACTACGGCGAATCACAGAACGGCACCAAATTCGCCAAGTTCACCGTAGCCGTCACCGACCGTAAACTCGAAGACGGCAAGTGGGTCGACGGCGACACTCAGTACCACCGCACCACCGTCTTCGGCCGCACCGCCGAGAACGTCCGCGCCAGCCTCGCCAAAGGCGACACCGTCATCGTCAACGGCAACCTCGAGTTCCGACACTGGACCGACCAAGCCACCGGCGAACCCCGAGCCGCCACCGAAGTCGTCGCCGACAGCGTCGGCCCCTCCCTCCGCTACACCACCGCAGAGGTCACCCGCCGCGCCCCAAAAGCTGACGGCCCGGACGCATCAGCGACCGGGCCGCGCGCAAATATCGCACGCCAAAGCAATCCGGCTTCGCTCATGTAAGCGTGTTCGCCGAAGTCGGCTTTGAGCGAGCCGGGCACTCACGGCGGGTCTAACGTTGCGTCCTTCGTGGCCACCGCTCATGTGCGGACGCTATCTGAGATCGACCGCGTTAGGTGGATGCCGTCGAGCGAGTGTGAGACCGGCGAGTGTTCCTTTAGCAGGGGTGACTCGACTCTCTCGGCGGCGCACGCATCAACGGTGGTTTCGCGACCGCGATATGGTGACCGGCGGAGCGGCGGCGATCGGGTTGGTTTCGGATTCGTCGTGGACCGCAGTGCGGCGTCGACGCTCGCAGATGTGGCAGGGTCCGTCGTTCATCAGACCGGTGGGATGATCGAACGAGCGATCGTAGGGGGATGTGTGAGGGCACAGTGGCAGTCCGACGGGATAGCGTTGCCCGCCACAATAGAACAGGCGCTTCAGACAGACACGCTGGTGTTGTTCTGTGGTGCGGGAATCTCCGCAGAAGCGCCATCTAGGCTGCCGGGCTTCCGTGGCTTAGTCGAGGCGGTGGCCCTCGAACTCGGTCGCTCGGACCTCCTCCCGGATGACCCTAATGCCCAGGTTCAGTTCGATGCCATTATGGGCGAACTCAACGAGCTCCAACATGATGTGCATGCGCGTGTGAGCGCGCGTCTCCGGGGAACGACACAACCCAACTCTTATCACCGGGACCTCATCCAGATCTCCCAAAGTTTCGGCGGAGCTGCCCGGATCGTCACCACTAACTTCGATCTGCTGTTTGAGCATGGTGCTGAAGAGTTGGGCGTACCCATGCCTGTATACGCCGCCCCGGCCTTGCCGTTAGGGAATGATTTCAGCGGGTTGGTCCATCTACACGGAACGATCGACCCAACAATCGGCCAACGGATGGTAGTGACGGATACCGACTTCGGGCAGGCATATATCACCGAGGGTTGGGCAACGCAGTTCCTTACCCGCATGTTCGAGCGTTACGTCACTCTTTTCGTTGGTTACAGTGCCGACGACACCGTCATGCGCTATCTCGCACGCGCTCTGCCCGCGGACGGCAAGACGCGGTTCGCGTTCATGGAAGAGGAACAAGCGGACACAATGGCGGTCAGGTGGGAGCGCCTCGGCGTCACCCCGATCGCGTACCCCTCTCCTGAAAAGGACCGGCATGCCTCGTTGAAGTTGTTCATCGAGAACTGGCGCATGCACGTCACCGCTACTCCGGCGGACCGATTCGACCGGGTGCAAACAGTGCTGTCTGGTGGGCCAGATGGCGGAGAAGTCCCAGAACATGAACTTCTCTGGATGATGGGCGACACCGAGCACGCACGGCACTTCTGGCACGACGCCGACGCAGCAGCCTGGATTCCGCGACTGGCTGGGCTCGGCGTGCTCGACGAACTCTTCGACGCCTCCGCAGCCAATTCGGACCGAAACTACGGTTGGGCGCAGTGGGCGGTTAGCTCCTTTGCAGCGGACCATGGGGCGACGCTTCTAGGGGTGGCGGCTCGCCACGGCGGGAGATTGGCGGGGACTCTCTGGTTCCATATCTGGCTGCACCTGCATGAGTACTATCAGCCCATCGAGCACCACAGGCAGTGGCTGCTTTTGCTTGCTGCCGATCAGCCCTCTCGTGACGATGATCGCTTGTCGGGTCTGCTCCACCAGGTAGCCGAGAAGGACCCACCGGCTGCAGAAGTTTTGCTGCATCACATGCTGATCCCCCGGCTGCGGTTCCGTCCCCGCCGGGGCTGGCTTGGTGAGCAGGACTCGCTGGATTCCGACCTGGTTCTTGCGTGGCGGCAGTCGTCGATCCGTGATGCGTGGCCTACGTTGCTGCCGAGCTTGGCGGACCCTGACCATCTGCTTTCAGTTGTTCTCGACCTGATACGCGGCGCCGAGTCAACGGACGCCCTTTTCAGCGGGCGCGACCGTCGACGCTCCCTGTCTGCTCGACGCCAGAAAGTCGACGGAGTCGAGGAGTACGGCCCTGAGGATCCCTACGTCCTGGTCGTGGACATTGCTCGTGACCTCCTCCGTGAGTTCGTGCGCCGGGAGGGCACCGACAGAGCACTCCGGCTACTGAGGAGTTCGTCGGAGTTGATCCGCCGCCTCTCAATCGATGCTCTCGGCGAGGCGCACAGCGGGTACGCGGATGCCAATCTCCTTATGCTCCTCGACGGCGACCTCATCTTCGACCTCCGGTACAAGCCGGAGGTGTTTCGACTGCTCAGGGCGGCGTACCGGCATGCATCGCCGCACGTCAAGGCGGCCTTGTTGGCGCACATCGAGCAAACTGACGTTCGCGAAAACGGAAACGACATCCGCGACTATGAGCGCTACAACGTGCTGGTGTGGCTCAGTAGCGGTCAGCCGGGTGCGGACCCCGTGCACGCTGCATTGACAGCAGCACAGACTGCACATCCTGACTATGGGCCGCGGGAGCACCCCGACCTCGATTTCTGGGTCAGCGTAAATGCCTTCGAGGAGGCCACCGCAGAAGCCGAAGGGCTGTTTCGCGGCAAACCGGTCTGCGACGTGGTTGCGATACTCGCGGCGGATTCGAGCTTGGACGACGCGTACGACAACGGGCCGATCCTGCGAGAGCTTCGTGACTACCTAGACCATCACCCCGGTCATGAGTTGGAGCTGCTGGATGCGTTCCTCGCTGAGGGCTTGTCCTCCGCAAGTGCGTGGACGGTGGTTCTGCAAAGCGCTGTGCGTCCGGGATCCACGTGGCAGGCCGAACCCCTCCTGGCACGGCTCGAACGGCTCACGCTGGACGTCAACACCGTCGCATACGGAATTGTCTTTTCGATCACGCGACCGTCGCATGAACAAGGCGAACTGCTGGAGAACGCTGCGGAACGGTGCCGACTCCTCTTGGGCCTCTGGCGGACAAGTACCCTCGAGGCCCCTGACGAAACTCCAACCGATCCCTCACAAGCACACTCAACGGCCCGCGGGGCGCTCGCCTACGCGTACGTCGAGACGGCGCTGCGAGCAACACAGGAAGGAGAACACCCGGCCGCAATAGACCCTGTGCTGCTGGACGGCTTCGACGAACTGTTGGCGGCACAGAGCCTCGAATCGGCAGATCCCAGCACAATGATGCTGGCCCGGTACGCCGGACATATTGTCGAAATGGCTCCGGAATGGTCTGATCGCAACCTGCAGCCGCTTTTGTCCTCACTAACGAATTCGCCTCGTTCGCGAAGCTTCTGGGCCGGCGTTCTGACCGCCAACTACTTCACCCGATCGCTGATGGGGCGCATGCGCGAGGCGCTGCGAACTGGATGGCCCGCCGTCGCGCGCTCCTTGCCCGGCTCGGCCGAAGCCTTCATCAAGGTCCACTCGGCGCAGTTCGCGTTCTACACACCCGCAGAGGAGTACGCATGGGCTGACCCGTTCATCGCTTCTGCACCCGTGACCACACGAGCACGCTGGATCCGATCCGTCGCGAGACACCTTGACGGGAACGACCCCGACTTCCAAGACCTTCTCTTTGAACTTTGGCAGCACAGAATCGACAATCAACCCCCGCTACACGGCGCTGAACAGCGTGCGCTCCTCGACTGGCTCACCCTGCCCAACATTGATCTGGATCGTGCCGTGGACCTGTTCATCCGTGGGCCTGCTGTGACATCGGATGAAGGAGGGTTCGACTACTACGGTTTTGACGACTTTCCCCGGGAGGAGAGCACCGCCTTCCTCAAGGTGGGCATGCACCTGCTGGAGGGTCGGACAACCCTGCCGCCCTTCCTAAGCCTCCTCGTCGAGGCCGCCACGCAAGCGAGCGAACAGGACACTGAACTCGCCAAGAAAATCTGGAGTCGGCTGCTCAGTTTGGGGTACAAGCCGGCGCGAGAACACCTGGGAACCCTCGAACTGGACGGCACCGAAGCCGCCTCCCCTGAAGCAGCCCGGCCTGCAAAGGGGGGCAGCGGGCCGGAGTCGTGAATCGCCGTCGTCCACAGAGCGTGCAGTACGGCCTCGACAGCATGACTATGCTCCGACACGACGTGCAGGGAAGGACGAGGGCGATAGCCTTTTGCGAGCATGAGAAATCGACGCAAAGCACTCTTGGTGCATCTGATGTGGGCATTCGCCGGGATCGCGGTCGGAGCGGCGATCGCTCTTGTATGGGTGCGCGGTCTCACGCCGGACTGGGTTGAAGCCACGGGAACGTGGTTTGGCGCCGTCGCCACAGTTCTGGCGCTTCTGTGGGCGGTGCAGACTTTTCGTGCCGATCAGGCGCACCGTGAAGCAGAGAGGCAGCGGGTCGACGCTGATCGGGCGGCGGCTCTTGACTCGGAAGAGAGAAGAATCCGAGCTGACGCGAATCGCGTGCATCTTGTCCTGCTTGGCGGTGCTGGACAGGGAAGCGCGGGTGAGTTGGAACTCACAAGCGTTCGTATTGCCGTCCACAACGACACAGACCTGCCGGTCATCGTCGAACAGATCACCCTGGATCCGACTCTGGTGCTGCGCCGGCACCCGGCAACGCCAATCCGCATCAAGCCCCTAGAGGACTGGGAGGACCTGATTGAGGTCGTGCCGGTGCCGATCACTGGTGGGGAGCTCAGCGGCCGACCTTTGCAGAGCTACGGCGGCACAATCAGGTTTGAGGTCCATGGCCGAATGTGGACCAGAGCGAGTGTTGACGATCAGGCCAAAACCGCGCGAGGGTCACTCGCTCACTGATGTGATGCGCTCAGCGTCGCGAGCGCGGCGCTCAGTAGAAGCACTCCCGAAGACGCGTCCGCCTCTGCTTCGCGACTCAACTGGTCCTGGAAGACTTAGGTCGAGTAATGCTCCGTCCGTCGCCCGACCCGTCGAACCCGAGAGATATGACGGTGGTGTATTCCGCGCTCTCTGCCTGATGAAGGCGGACCGCTATTGTGTGGGCATGTCAGAGGGAGCGACCGACTCCAGCGAATTAATCCCGGCCGATATTCAGCGGAGCTGGGATGAGCACGAACTTGATGTGGTCGCTGACTGGATTGTCGGGCTCCCCAAAGGGACGTTGCTCCTCGGGGAGGTGGCGCGAATGGGGCGTGACCTCGCCGACGCACTGGTCCCGATCGATCCGCAGCTCGCACTAGGCGTGTTGAACCGCCTTCTGGACAGTGATGGGACCTCCCTCGAACTCCTTCAGCTCGCGGTCGACGCCGCTTCGCGCATGGGAGATGCTGGCGCCGTCATGATGCGCGCGACCGCCTTGAGGGAAGGTGCACGCCATATCGAGGCTCGGGAACGGGCGGCGGTGCTCAACAATCTCGGCGTCTTCCTCAAGCAACAGGGGGCGTACGAGGACGCAGAGACCGTCATCCATGAGGCGATTGATGCCGCGGGTGAAGAACCGACATTGCTCGTACCGGCCCTGGTGAACCTTGCAACACTGCACTTCGATCGGGCCCGGTACCGCGGCCAGCTCGCACAGACTGGGCGCTCAGCCGGGCTGGATGCCCTGGCGCAGGCGGAGCATGTTGCCGCGGCCGCTGGTGATACTTCACGCCTGGGTACTATCTGGTACAACCGCGGGTACTTGTACGCCACAACGGGCGCGAGCGCCCTAGCATCGCATTCGTATGACCGCGCGGAGGAATTCTTCATCGCCGCGGGCAGTGATCCGATTGATCTCGCCATCCTGCACCGTGCCCGTGCGGCCGACGCGGGAAGGAATGGCCGGCTCGAGGACGCAATCACCGGGTATGCCAAATCGAGAGACCTGTTCGCGCGGGCAGGCAGCCTTGATGAGGCGGCGACTTCGGCCGTTGGCCTGATTATGGCGATGCAGTTGTCAAGTCAGACGCCGACCGCGAAGGAGCAGGACGACGTCCTGACGGCCCTGAGTCGCTCGCGACCCGACCGGGTTCCGGAGCTCTTGATGAACCTGGGCAACATCGCGATCGAGCAGGACGTCGATGTCGCTGAACGCTACTTCTTGGAGGCCGAGGCGGGGTTCGCCCGTCTGGGACGGGAGGTGGACGTGGAACGTGCCCGGCACGCGCAGGCGGTCATCTGGCGGCGCCGCGGAGATGCCGGCAAAGCGTTGGAGATTCTCGAGGCGGTGCGGCGCAGGTATCGCGAGTGGGGGCTGGAGGTGAAGGTTGCTGAGGCTACTTTCAACATTGGTCTGAATCGCCGTGACCAAAATGATCCGGCTGCACTTGAGGATGCTCTGAGCGCGTTCGAGATCCTTGACCGGCATCGGCACGAACTTGCTAGCGCCGGCGACCGTGCGGGGGTGTTGAAGGTGACTTACCCGCACCTCTACGATCTCGTTATCGACACGGCGTTGCTGGTGGATGATGCGGATGTGATCGCGGCAATCGCCGAGAGGGCCCGCACCCAAACCACTCTTGGTGACGCCGGACTCCCGGGAATCGAGCAGCTCGCCCCGCCTGTGCCAGTGCGTGCCCGATTCGGGTCTCGTGTCATCGGCGGCGAAGGCGAGGTGCGCACCCTCTGCGCGATGGCTCGTTCGCTAGGGGGCGACCGGACGGTCTGGGTGAGCTGGGTGCGTCACCGCGAGTCCCTGCTCAGAGTCGTCGTCGCCGACGACATAGTGGAGGTCTCTTCGGTGGCCTATCCGACGGACCTGCTTGCAGATCTTGCCGACGCCACGCTGTTCGACACCGACGGATCCACCGCCTCAGCACCGCGCCGGGCGGCGCTCTTCCGGATCGCGACTGGACCGATGCTCGCAGACAGCGGGCTCGCGGCCCGAATCAAGACCACTCTGCTCCACGGAGAGGCGCAGCAATGGGTTGGGCGTCACACTACGAATACGGGGGACCTGCTTGAGAGCCTTGCCACCGCGTTGCTGCCAGAGCGAGCGTGGACAGCCGAGTCGGTGGTGCTCGCGCCGCCCTCTTGGCTGGGCGGCATCCCGTGGGCGGCGCTTCAACGACACGGTTCCTTCTGGATTGAACAGGCCCGGCTCGCTCTCGCACCACCTGTGGGCACGATCGGCCCGGCCTCATCTCGTGTTCCCGACGGCGAGCGAGTGTGGATCGCTGACCCGAGGGGAGATCTTCGATATTGCCGCAGAACCCTCCCCGGTTGGCGGGTTCTTTCCAGCGAATCGAGCACGACCGATCGACACCATGTGATCGAGGCACTCCGCGACTGCGCGCTAGTTACCGTACGCGGACATGTTCGGCCTGGCACCGCACACCGGCCTCGAGCCGCTGCGCTTGTCCTCGCGGACGCCGCGATTGGGGCCGACGAACTCAAAGCTGCGCTTGGGACAGTGCCGCAGGAATGGGTGATCCTCGGTTGCGATGCGGCCGGGGCTGGAGTCGGCGACGAATGGGCGGGCCTGCCGGTGGCGTTAGGGTCCGGCGGTGCGGAGCGCCTCATTGTCACGTTATGGCCGATCGTTGATGCACCAGAACAGGAGGACCTCGACTTGGAGCTTGTGGCCGCCGTTGACAGATGGGGGCTTACTGACGGCCTTCGTGCGTGGCAACAGGCCCAGGCCGTGCGTTGGCGTGAGAGCGGCAGCGCCGAGGTGTCGCCGCACCGCTGGGCAGGTCACGCACTGGTCCTCACTGCGCAGGGCAGGACTCCAGCTTCTGCCACCTCTTAATGTTGTCCATCTTGAACACGTGAACTTGATCATGGGCATCCGTCAGTACCAGATTGCCCCCGGACACCTCGACAGAGCCGCACGATTTTTTGGTGTCGTTGCTGACCGAGGCGATCTCGGCCCGCGCTGGCGCGAACCACGTGGCGGCCATGCCCAGCAGGAACGCGAGGATAGCGCACGCCGTCAGCCAGCGAGCCGCCCTAAGCTGCCGGATTGCCGCGGTAGCAGCAAGGTGGCCGTCCGCGTCATGCCAGTCTGCCGTCTTGATCAGGCTCGGCACCCCGCCGGCAGCGCGGAGCGCGAAGTAGAGGCCGACGAAGGCGAGCACGAACGAAGCCATCAGGATGATCGCGACGCTGGCTGCCCAGCCCGCCTCCATTTCGGCGAGAGTATCGCGCAGACCGATCCCGATGACACCGATGACGCCTCCGAGGAGACCCGAAAGCCCCGCATGCCACTTCGCGGCGCTCGTGCGTGCTGAGTCCAGGCCTGCCTCACGAGCAGCGAGGAGCCTCTTGGTGAAGTCCAGATCACTTTGGCTGGCTGCACCGCCGGAAGCCGGTCGCTGTGGGCCGGTCACCCGCGCACTCCCGAAATCCAATAGGCCCCGCACCCGGGCTCGGCGCCCTGCGGGCGCCCAGCGTGAGTGTCCGCGGCGCAGCGGCACATAACGACGGGTTCCTCCACGTACTCGAGCCGGATCACCTCAAGTGGCCAGAAGTACACGAAGTCGTGGGAACAGGCCGGGCACGCTCCCCAGAACCGGATGCGCGTTTCCTCGACCTCATAGAACGTCGAGTTCATCGCTCTCTGCCCAAAAGCGTCAGAGGTTGACTCTGACCACGGCCGGTTTGCGTCCCCACTCATCCTGCACCTCATTCCGCGAGCCTCGGGAAGGTCGTCATACTCACCCGTGCGTGCGGCGTGAGCGATGACCGTACGCTAGTGGGACCGGAGCCCCGGGATCAAGGAGATCGTCGCGAGTGCCCGCACTTGGGGCGATACGACTGCTCTGCCCCAATCCTCACGTCTCGGCTGAACGAGTGATGTGCGGCGGGGGAGAATGCAAGAGGCAGCTACCGCTTACCTTCAAGCGCGCACCTCGGCGCATCTGGACCCGCAGGACCCTCGAGGGCACTGATCAGCCCACCCTTGACGCACCCGAGGCCGTGGTTCGCTCTTAGACATCGTCACGCACCGCGCTCGCCGGGTTGAACTCGATAAGTGAGCGAGTTCCGCGTGGCCGGCGCGTCGGCTAGAGCAGCTTCCGAATTAGCCAATTGCTGACGCCATAGTCGACGAGAGCGCGACGAGATGTGGCGGGCCAAGTTGCTCCGGTGGTGCTCCCCGCTACCGCCGGTGCTGGGACACTGAGCGCATTGGAGACTGCAGCTTGGAACCACGCTGGCCGCCCAAGTTTTCCGATATTCACGTTTAGTGGCTGGCTTCCGTACTTCTCACGCCACCTACTGATGAACTGGTCCAAACCGATCGTGCTGAGCAGGATCTTTGCATCGATAGTGAAGACCAGGCGCCGCAGTAGGTCTATGACATCGCGGACCAGACCCAGGTCGATCACGATCGGATCTCCTAGGGCTACCAACGGGACCGAGCTTGTACGAAGGGTAGTGTTATTGCGCAGCGTGACCAACGCACCCTGAGCAGTAGCGGAGGCCGAAGCGAGTCGCGCGTTGGCCCGACCGTCTGAATGGACGAGCGAGTTTCTTACCTCCTTGTAATAGCGGTAGACCTCCAACGCTGCCTGGGCGTCGCTGTCTGTTCGCAACCACAGGTGGTCTGCGACAACCGATGATTCATAGATGTCCCGCATCAGGGCGTCCGGCGTGAGTACCGAGAAGACTTGGACGTAGCCGAGACCGCCCGAAGTCTGGAGCGGGAACTGACAACCGCGTTTGGCATCGCGGATGCTGTGCTCGGTCTCAAGGCTCTCTGCCCACGCCTCGTAGCGTGCAAACACGACCATGAGCCACATTTCGGCGAGGGCACGATCCTTTATCGTCTGCTGCTGCGCGGCATGAGCGCGAAGGTTCTGCCCTGTAGCTCCATCGGGCATCGAGTACAACGCCTCGATGACTTTGTCATGGGCGCCGGCGGCAACAACGCGAGCGACCTGGGTGTCGAGAAGCGCCAATCCGGCGCGAGCGGTATTGATCAAGTGGAAACTCTCAGTGATGGCGTTCATGAAGGTTCGCGATTCTTCGAGTATGCATTCCACGCTGCCAACGATATGGATGGGTCCGGACTGCTAAGGGATGACCGGCCGCACTTGGACACCCTGACAGCGTCAACGAAGCCTCCGGATCGCTCTCGCTGCTCCGGTCGCCTGCGTCATCTGCCGGATGTCTTGAAGCTACGCGTGAGGATCGCGCAGGCAGAGGACGGCGTCCAAGAAGCCGGTGTTGTGCGTCAGCGGACCCAGGCAAACTGAAGTCGTGAATGCGCAAGCTCCCGGTCCCAGGCCGCTAGGTGCCTCAGACGTAGAAGCTATCGAGTTGTGTCGTCAATGGATGGTCTACCTCGGCGCGGCTGATTCTGTCGCGACGTCAGGCGATGCTCGGAACATCTGCGAACTTTACAGCGGCGGGTATCTGGCCTGGGTGCACAATCGCGATCGCAACCTGGGTATCGAGATGGTCCAGCGGGCCGCTCGCGTCTGTGCGTCCGACGGGCGTCGAGGCCTAATCTTCGTGACCGGAGGGGTTTTCCCGGATGCTCAGGACGATGCCGACACGTTGGGCGTTGGACTCCTTCGTTTCGACCCCTACGGCGGGGATCTCGACGGCGCGAACATGCTGGGACGTCGTCTTCGCTCAAGTGGTCTGCGCTGACATGGCGGAGCATCAGCTATATGCAGGCTCGGTGGCGCGGTGGGGAGCTGACGTTGGGATGATGCCGGCTTGCGCGCCGGCTGCACGGTTGAGTTCAGCCATCGCAGCAGCGCGGGACTTCTCGATGGTTTCCTCGACGGTCTGCCGCTGCATTGCCTCGACGAGCTGATCTGCTGCGTGCCTTTCGGTGGTAGCAATCACGATCGCTCGATTGCAATCCGTGCCTCGAGTCATGCCGACGTAGAGGCCAGCGGCGTCGACGCCAGGACCGACGAGCGACAAGTCTGTCGTCTCGCCCTGAACGCCGTAGACCGTTGTGGCGTAAGCCAGATGGAGGTGAGAACCGGCGTACTCAAGAGTGATCCTCCTCAGGTCCCTCGAGTCGTGAACCGAGGCGAGCATCACATGGCCAGCATTGACGCTTCTAATCACCCAGTTCTGGCGATTCTGGACGTCAGACGCCCCATCGTTGCGGCGAGTCTGGACGATATCACCGACAAAGATCGACTGCCCCGATTGTCCCGTCAGGGACTCCCGCGTGTCGATCAATCCGTGAGCAATGCGGCGAGCTTGAATCTCCTCGCTCACGGCTTGAGCTTCTCCGTGGGTGGCTGTGACTAGCGCGATGGACTGCCGCTGGCGCGTCGCCTCGAACCACGCGTCTACCATTCTCACCCGGGCCTCGACTTCACCGTTCGCGACCAATACATGGCCCGTTCTAACCAATTCCTTCGCGACGCGCATAACTTCGTCGGCACCTCTTGGCTTGCGAAGCTTCAGGGTCAGAGCGCCCCATGACGGATCCTTGAACCGATGGATCGTTAGAAGCTCGATCTGACGAGCGGCTCGACGCCAGAAGAGTGCCATCGCACCGGAGTGTCCGACTGGCAGAGCTTGCTGTTGATCGCCCACGACGGCGAGCGAAGCTCCGGTCTCATTTATAACGCCCAGGAGAGCATGTGCGGCCTCAAGGTCAAGCATTCCGGCTTCGTCGACAACGATCCGGTCACCGGGGTGTATCGCAATCCGCGGGCCGACGTATTGCACGCCGGTCGACGGGTCAACGTCACCGCTCCTGAGGCAAGACCATTCGATCGCGCCAGCAGGGCTGACCTTCCATCGCCACCCGCGGTCGTGCAAGAGCTGATGAAGAGACGACGAAGCGCTTCCAGTCTCACGACCCGCGACAGCCGAGGCCTTTTTCGTCGGGGCAACGATGATCATGTTGCGACCTCTACTGCGGAGCGCGGCGCCGGCCACCTTCAGCATTGTGGTCTTGCCAGTCCCAGCCGCCCCCGCGATGGCGACGACTCTATCTGTGCCCGCAATCGCGGAAGCGCCCTTCGTTTGGCCCTCATCAAGAGGGCGACCAGGCTGAATCGTGTTCGCAGTAGCTGCGATCTCGGCGACGGGAACCACTTCGCCAGGCACTGCAAGCGAGTCAGTTCGTTGGGCGACGGTTGTTTTGAGCACCGCGGTGGAGGTCGCCATTCTTCGCTTGACGTGCGCTGGTATCTCTGGATCTGAAAGTAGCGTGACTGTGAGTGTTCCGATTGCCCGCGAGGTCACCTTGTCAACCACATCCGCAAGCTGAGCGCGCTCTGCGATCAGCCCGGACGCGGCGACCGCGCGGATTGCTCCGGCTCGCACATCTAGGTCGCTGAAGCGCCCGCCCGTGCTGGTCGATCTAGCGTCCGCATCGACGATAGCTTTCGCGGCGAGAAACTCGATGTCGAGGTTCCCTATGGCCGTTGACCTCAAAGTAACCTCGGGCAGTGATCGCTCAAGATCCGGGTCAGCAGTGAGTAGCTCTGTCCTCACGAACGACGTCCAATCCTCCTCATCCAATTGCGTCGGCTTATTTGGCCGGCCAGCAGCCCACGCCCACTGATCGATTTGCATCAACACGGTTGGGGAGGGTTCCTCGTCCGGGTGACGCTCCCTCCATCGTCGGAGGTGTGCCGCCTTGTTGGATTCGATCTGCGCGGAGCGCTTTGACAGCGGCCGCACCAAATGCTGCAGCTGCGCAATCTCCCCTTCCGAGTTCAAGGTGAAGCCCTTGGCGCCCAGCGCGGAAATCCATCCTGGGTCGGTTCGCGAAGCGAGATCGCCTTCGGCGTTCACCACGTTCTGGAATCGGAGCGCGACGCGAGTGTCGACGTTCGACCACTTTCCGTCGAGTCCCTGGACCTTGACGTTCAGCCAGAGGTGGCGGTGCTTGTGCGGGTCCAGCGAGCGCGACCGTTCGTGTCGAAGCTCTACGACTTCGATGCGAGCCAGATCTTCGCGGATAGATCCTTGCTTTCCTCGTCGTGCGTTGAGCTCGGTCTGCCACAGCTTAATGATCCGGTCGCGCAACCGGTCCTGCAGATCCTCGTATGCGGCAGCCAACTCCGGGTCCAGCATCGCCGCGATCGAGAACGACTTCGGCGCATTGATCGTTGCATCCAAGATCAGATCCGCGACCGGCGACTCCAGATCCCGCCCGCGCCGCTCACCGGTCAACGGATCCACGCCGTCGACCCAATCCTTTAGCTGGGATCGGGTGAGCAGGTCGTCCCGGATGGCGCCGTGCTCAACGATGTAGCGGGTCATCACGGCGTCCGCGTAGCCGGCCGCGGCCCGTGCGCCGTCGGCGGTCTTGGCTGTGAGCGTGGCGTCGCAAACCCCGCCGAAGGCGTAGCGCACCGCCTGCTTGACTCCTTGGGCCGCCTGCCCGCGTTTCCAGCGCGCCACTCCACCTCTCACACTTAGAACTTCCGGTTACGCGCGCTTTTTGGCGCGCATCGCGCGCGCGCATCTCAAAGAGTGCCTACGTGCATTGGCTTTTTAGGTTGCTTGTATGGGCTTTTTAGGTTGCTTGTTCGCTTATGGTTCCCGGACGTCTCTTCTCTTGCTCCTTCCCGTCTCCTGGCTTCCTTCCGCCTGTCTGCTTTTTCGTCTATTTCTCTGTCTCGGTTTCCTTCCTCGTAGTTACTCGAGCTTCCGTGTCCAGGTCTCTGGGCGAGCGCGTGGCCCTCACCCCTCACCCCTCGGCTCCAAGATCGACGGGCTAAACCCCGGGCTGCTGTTCACCCGTTCCCGTGTTCTTCGGCACCTTGAAGGGGAGATATGCACGTGGATGGGTTAGGGCCGCGAACCGGTAAGACCCCTCTCGCGCCATCCCGGCGATCCTCAGCACCCCGGGCGCGGTGATCGTCACCTCGAACAAGCGCGGCATGCTTGATGCCACCCGCGACGTGCGGGCAGAAGGGAACGGTGGTCGTTCGATCCTCAGCGGATCGCGCTGGAAGCACCCTCCTGGTGGTGGCCGGCCGTACCCGTCTGACCGCCGCATCCCCCCCGGATTACCGCGAAGCGAAATGGTTCCGAGCAGCCTGCGCGGATAGCCCTCAGCCTTCGCGCTCGACCCGACGCTTCATGGCGACCCGCTTCCGCTCAGGGGGGTACCCCAGGGCCTCCGTGCGCATGAGCTCAGCGATTCCGGGCGTCCACTCGCTTTCGGGCACGACTACGAATCCTAGGCGGGTGTAGTACGGCGCGTTCCAGGGAACGGACTCAAAGGTGGTGAGCGTGAGCCAGCCCGCGCCCCGTTCGCGCGCCAGCTGATCGGCGAACTGGATGAGCTGGGCGCCGATCCGCTTGCCCGCGAAGTCGGGGTGGACGGAGACCTGTTCGATGTGGAGGGCCCCGTCGACTTCGGTCAGCACCAGATAGGCGGTGACGCGTCCGTCGATCTCCCAAACGTACGTTTCGGCGGACTCGACGGCTGCCGCCCAATGCCGCACGGCCCGGTCCTCGTCGACCTGTAAGGGCAGGTCTACTTGCGCGTACAGGGCGGCGGCGGCCCGTTTGATCGCTATCACCTCCTGTACGTCGTCGACTGTGGCTTTCCGATGCATCGCGATCCCATTCTGAGGTGCCGGCGCCGGTGATCTCACGCGGGTGCGACCTGCGCCATTGGTTGCGCAACAACAGTTGCAGAGTCGCGGATGACCATGCCGACGGGGACGAGGACGTGACGCGCCGGCATTTCCGGATGGTTCATGGCCTCGATCAAAACGTCTACTGCCGCTCGCGCCATCTCCGGCAACGGTGAACGGACGGTGGTCAATGGCGGGGTCAGATGGTGTGCCGCGGGGATGTCGTCATAGCCGACGACCGAGAGGTCGGTGGGGATCCGGATGCGCATCGATGAGGCCGATACAATGAGACCAACGGCGATGATGTCGCTAGCCACGAACACGGCGGTCGGCCTTCGCTCAGACGCCATGATCTGTGCGAGTACCGTGGCGCCGTACTCCTCCGTGAAGGAGCCGAGCCCGCGAAATTGCTGGTCCGGGTCGATACCGTTCTGCCGCAGGACGTCGGTGTAGGCCCGGAGCCTATCTTGTGTCGTGCGCATGTTGGAGCCCGCGATGAAACCGATGTCGCGGTGACCCTGCGCGACCAAGTAAGAGACCGCCTGAAACGCACCGGAGTAGTCGTCTTGGAAGACTGTGTGAGTCTCAAGCTCCGACTCCTGTGGCTCGTCGACGACTACGAGAGGGAACTGCGAGCGGATGGCCTCATCAAGTGCTTCGTTGCGGAAGGTGGTGCCGAGATAGAGCAAACCATCCAAACCTAGTCGCTGTGTGAGCTCTACATACTGACGTTCATTGCCGGGTAGGTTGGTTGCCGAGAAGATTACAGTCGACAACGACTGCTGATCAGCCGCGGCGATGATCTCCTCGGCGAGGACAGCAAAGTATGGGTTCGTCAGTTCTGGAACGATGATGCCTACGATCGGGCGGCGCTTGGGCGGCGTCCGCTTGGCCCGGGGGCGGTGCACGTAGCCGGTCGACTCGAGCGCAGCGTCGACTCTGTCCTTGGTCTCGCCCTTGAGTGTCAGGGTCCCGTTGAGATACCGGGAAACGGTGGACGGCGCTACTGCAGCGTTCTTCGCTACCTGCTGGATGCTCACAAATCTCGACCTTTCCCCATTCGCCGCGCATTGCGTCACGAATAGGCTATACCGCCGTTGTTGCGCACGCAACAACACAAAATCAATCGCGCAATTGTGTTGACACGCCTCAAAATACGTGTCAATGTTTCCGGCATGGCCCCCACGACGCTCACCGCCGAATACCTTCGCCAGCTACCCAAAGCCGAGGTGCACTGTCACTTGGAGGGGTGTGTACCGCCGAGTACGGCCGTCGCCTTGGCTGAGCGCAACGGGGTGACCCTTCCAGCCGGCGCACGGGCAGGGGATGGCCGGTACCACTTCCTGAACTTCGACGAGGGCCTAGCAATTTACGTAGCCGTGTCACGCTCTATGCAGACTCCCGAGGACTTCGAAGCGGTCACGTACGAAAGCCTGTCGATCGGCGCGCGCGGAGGTCTGCGATACCGAGAGATTGCATTCAACCCGCAGAATCATCCGGAGCTGACGTACGAGGAGATGATCGGCGGAATTCTGGCCGGCGCCCGGGCGGCAGAGACCGACGCCGGAGTTGTTTCGCGCATTGTCGTCGCGATCAACCGCGAGCTCGGCGGCGCCGCCGCCGTCGAATTGGTACGCGAGGTCCTGGCTCACCCGCACCCGGAAGTGGTGGCCATCGGACTGGACTCGAACGAACTGGCCGGGAGGCCGTCCGAGTTCGTCGAAGCGTACGACTTGGCTCGAAATGCTGGCCTCCGGCTCACCGCTCACGCTGGGGAGCACGGTGACTCCACGGAGATGGGGGAGTGCCTGGACCTCCTCAAGGTCGACCGCATCGACCACGGGTATGCGGCTTTGCTCGATCCAGAACTCCTGGCCCGCACGGTCGCGTCGCAGATCCCCTACTCCGCCTGCTGGTTCGTCGACGAGCCCGCCCTCGAAGTGGAAGGTCGCCGTCGTGACCTTGCCGCGATGGCCGCGGCGGGGCTCAACCTCTCCGTTAACTCGGACGACCCAGCCCTGATCGGGCCCGAACTCGATGAATGCTTCGTGGATGCAGCCGCGCATCTCGGCTGGTCCGTCCAGGACGCGGAGAAATATGCACTCTCAGGCCTTGACGCCTGCTTTGCGGACGACGCCACAGTCGCACGCCTCAGAGACGAGTTCACTGCTGAACTCGATCGCCTCCGCCCGGTCGCCTACGGCGCCAACTGATAAGTAAGGACACGGTAATGACAATGAAGTCCGCTCGCTCCCGATGGGGCAAGATGCGCCGAACGGCACTCAGCCTCGGTGTGGTGACGGCGATCGCCGTCGCGCTCTCAGCGTGTTCCGGGGCATCCTCGGGCTCCAGCGCAGCCTCCAACGGAGGGCTAGGGCAGCTGAACTACGCGTTCTCGTGGCTCAACGACGTGACCCAGGCGGGCCCGTACATCGCTGACACGGAGGGCTATTACACGAAGGCGGGATTCTCCTCGGTGAAGTTCATCTCTGGCGGCCCGTCGGCCGTCTCGGTTCTCACACAGCTCGCCAACGGGACTGCCCAATTCGGCGTGTCTTCGCCGACAGAGATCGTCGGTGCCAACAAGAACGGCGCCTCGTTCCGGGTCATTGGAGCGATGTATCAGAAGGACCCGCGTGCGATCGTGTCACTCGCCGGCAAGCCGCTGAGGACTCCCGATGACCTCAAGGGCAAAACGATCGCCGTATCCGATGCCGACAAACCGTTCATGAAGGCCTTCCTGGAGGTGAACGGGCTCAAGGACAGTGACGTGAATATCGTCCCGTTCCAGTACGACCCGGCCCCGCTCGTTGCGGGACAAGTCGACGGCATCCTGGACTATTCGACGAACTCGCCGATCAGCCTCAAGGAAGCGGGTCAGGAGCCGGTGGTGATGATGTTCTCCGACTTCCATTGGGCCACCGTCACCCAAACGTACGTCGCATCGACAGATCAGATTTCCAAGAACCGCGTGGTGCTGAAGGCCGCCCTCCTCGCTGACATCAAGGGGTGGCGCGCGGACATCGCCGATCCGAAGAAGGGCGCGGAGCTGGCTGTGAACAAGTACGGCAAGTCGCTGAAGCTGAACCTGGACAACCAGGTGGCCGCAAACCAGGCGGAGGTTGCCCTGATGAAAACGGCCGACACGCAGAAAAACGGCATCCTCACGGTCACCGATGAACTTCAAAAGGACACCGTGAAAACCCTCGCGCTCAGCGGGGTGAAGACGAGTGCCAAGGATCTGTTCGACCTTTCTTTGCTCGATGAGGTGTACAAGGAGCACCCCGAGTTAAAGAAGCTGCCCTGACCGTCCCCACATTCGGAGTGAAGGAGCTCGTCATGTCTGCACAGGTAGACCAATCACCCGCTACGACGCCCGCCGGCATCCAGCTCGAGGACGTCACGAAGGCCTTCGTTTCCCGCGGCAAGCGGACGGACGCACTCGGTGGAGTGAGCCTGACAGTGGACCGTAATCAGTTCGTAAGCCTCATTGGGCGTTCTGGCTGCGGTAAGTCGACCATTCTCCGGCTCCTCGCCGACCTCGACAGCCCGACGTCGGGAAACGTATTGATCAACGGCCGTAGCCCCTCAGTCGCCCGCAAGAGTGGGCGACTGGGGGTCGCCTTCCAAGACTCGGCTCTCCTGCCCTGGCGCACGGTGACCGACAACATCCGCTTACCACTCGAAGTGGCCGGGCGGAAACCTGACGGCTCGACTATTCAGGACATCATTGACCTCGTCGGCCTCCGCGGGTTCGAGAAGTCCCGGCCGAACCAGCTCTCCGGCGGCATGCGCCAGCGCGTCTCGATTGCCCGGGCCCTCGCGTTTGAACCGGAAGTCCTGCTCTTGGACGAGCCTTTCGGGGCGCTTGACGATATGACCAGGCAGCGGCTCAACCTCGAGCTCCAGCGAATCTGGACGGAACGCCCTGCGACCACGCTGCTGGTGACTCACGGCGTGTCGGAGGCAATCTTCCTCTCAGATGTCGTGGTGGTGATGACGCCGCGTCCCGGCCGCATCCTGCGTATGGTGCCCATCGATCTGCCGCGACCGCGAGTGCCTGAGATGATGCGAACGCCGGAGTTCCACCGCTTGGTCGATGAGCTCAGCGAGCTGCTTTTCGAGGACGCCGCAGGTGCTGCTCCCACCGAGCCGGTCACGCGGAGCGCCTGATGGCAACGATCGAGACCACACGCAGGCGGGGAGCTGCCACGAGCGGCTCGCCCCGCCGGCCAAAGGCTTCCCGCCACGGTCGGGCGGAACGGCAGGTGCCGGCGGTCGTGTGGACAGTTGGTGGCTTTGCGCTCGCGCTCGCGTTGTGGTGGATCGTCTCGATCTCCGGTGTTCTTCCCGCTGCCTCAGTTCCGAACCCAGGAGCGGTTGCCGGAGACCTGGTCGCCAATTTCCCTTTCTACCTCAGCAACGCCGCGCCGACCCTCGTAACGGCCCTCGAAGGCTTTGCTATCGCCGTCGTGGTCAGTTTCGTGTTCGGGGCCATTGGCTCGCTGACGGGCCTGCTGGAGCGGTCCGTGTCCCGGGTGGGCCTGGCGATCTACTGCCTGCCCCTTCCTGCGCTCCTCCCTCTCATCTCGAGCCTCCAGGGTCCCGGACAGCCCACTCGCATAACGATGGCCTTCCTGTTCTCGTTTTTCCCTATGCTCATCGGCACTCTTGCCGGCCTCCGCGCGACTCCTGCCGACACTGCTGCGATCGTCTATTGCGCAGGCGGCGGAAAGCTGAAGATCCTGCTCAAGGTGGGGGTGCGATCCGCGCTGCCGTACATCATCGGAGGGATGCGCATCGCCGGCCCAGGAGCGCTTCTGGGCGCGCTGGTCGCCGAGTTCAGCGGTGCCGAGAACGGGCTCGGTGTGGCCCTGGTTGTGAGCCAGCAAAAGCTCCAAACCGCCCAGACGTGGGGGATCGCCATTGTCGCCACCGTCCTCGGAGGTGCTTTGTACGCTGTCATCACCGCTGTTGGGCGCTGGTTGCGAGCAGAGCCGGTCGAGGCACAGGCCTCGTTCGGCGCCGGCCCGGGCGTCAACCCGCTGCGGCGTGCGCTTGAGTTCCTGACCCCGGCATTGGCGTTGATCGTGATCTGGCTCGCGCTGATCACATTCGGTGGGGCAAGCCCGCTTGTATTCAAATCGCCCATCGATGTCGTGAACTATCTCGTCAGCAACGATGCGGCAGCCGATCATCGGAGTGCGCTGCTCTCGGACTGGCTGACAACAATGCTCGATACGGGCATGATCTTTGTCGTCGGGATGGCCGCCGCCCTCATTGCCGGCTGTCTGCTGGTCAGCTTCCCGGTGCTGCTGCGCCTTGGGCTGCCGCTGCTTATCGCTTCGCAGTGCGTGCCGCAGATTGCGTTCATTCCCCTCTTGGTTGCGATCTGTGGTCGGGGGCCGGCTTTCATCATCGTCACCGGGCTTCTGGTGGTCTTCTTCCCCGCGATGATCATCATTGTCACCGCCTTGGAGGAACGGTCCCGCTCGTCGATCGACGTCGTGACTGTTTTCAGCGGTGGACGCTGGTCGGTCCTCCGCTTCGTTCGACTCCCCGGCGCAGTTCCCGGCATTCTGAACGCCGCCCGCATCAGCATTCCGCTCGCGTTGTTCGGGGCACTGGTGGCCGAATGGCTGGTAACGGGCACGGGTATCGCCCAGGCGATGACGACCGCGACTACGACGTTCGACTACTCCCGCCTTTGGGCCGACGTCGTTGCGGTGACAGTGACAGTGATCGTGCTGTACGAGGTCGTGGCGCTACTCCACGAGCGCGCGGGACGGCGATTCGCGGGCTGAGACCGCACCTTCATCCATCACATACTCGGGCGAGGCGCCACGGTCATGCCCGCAGATAAGGAGAGTACAGAAATGGTCCGTTTTATCGGCCCTGATAACGACGCTTACGTCGCGAGCGTCGCCCGCCACATTGACGAGTTCGAAGAGCTCACAGGCTTGCCGGCGACGCTTGAAATCATTGCGGAGACCGACTATGTCACCAACTCGTTAGATGCGCTCCGGGCGCGGCTGCGCGGCGAGTCTGCGCCGGATGTCTACGTCTCAGGCCCTGTCTCAATGTGGAAACTGGCCGGCGAAGGGCTTGTGGAGCCGCTCGACGACTACGTCTCGAACGCGTCCTTGGCCTACGACCCAGAGGACTTCGTTCCAGAGCTCCTCGAGATCAACCGTTGGACTGGCCGCCGTGGTGACGCCCTCGGCGCGGGACCGCTGCTTGAGATCCCCGTGAACTGGGAGACCTACAACATGGCCTACCTTCCGGAGGTGCTCGAGCGTGCCGGCCTCAGTGAGCCGCCCGCGACATGGGAGGAGTACTTCGCGGCGGCGGCGCGGATCGCCGAGCGGGTGCCTGGCGTGCGCGGTTTCGCCCAGCGCGGTACGGACACGTGGCACACCATGTATACCGGTTTCGCAACACAGTTCTGGTCGTACGGCGCGGTCGACTTCGACCAGGATGGGCAGAGCGCTATCGCGAGCAGCACCGCGTTGGCAGCCACCAGCGACTTCCTTACGGCGGTTCGCGCGTCCGGTCCGACGGCATGGCCGAACGGGCACTGGCTGGATGTCGCTCGCGACTTCGCCGCCGGAAACTACGGTCTCATCGTTGACTCCGACCACTACGTTGCCTTCTTCGAGGGCCCGGATTCCGCGGTGCGTGGGCAGGTGGCGTACACCCAGCCGCCCGCCGGCCCAGGCGGTCTGCGCGAAGCGAACATGTGGACGTGGTCGCTCGTGATGAACAGCGCGTCCCAGGAAAAGCAGTCCGCCTGGCGCTTCATCGAATGGGCGAGTTCCTCGGCTTTCCTTACGCGAGCGGTAGCCGAGGGCAACATGAACCCGACGCGGCTGAGCACGCTCAGCAACGAAGAGTTCCGCGCCGACGCGGCCCGGTGGAGCGGCTTCATGGAGAACAGCCTGGAGCTTCTACGAACCACTTCGCGTGTTCTTCCCACCCCTATGCCCGAGTATCTCGATGTCGCTTCGCGGTGGTCACGCGCCCTCGTCGATGGCTACGGTGCGCCCGACGCGCTCGAAAGCATTCTGATCGAGTCGGCATCAGAAATCGACGTACTCTCCAGCGGAAGCATCGCGCGTTCACTATGAAGATAGGGGTCTTGGGCGCCGGCCGCCACGCAAACAGTGCGCTGTACCCGGCGATAGTCGAGGCCGGGTTCGAACTGGTCGCCGTGTGCGCCCGCTCGGCGGAGCACGCGCAGCTCACGGCGCAACGGTGGGGGGCGAGCCGGCATCACACCTCGCTCGAAGAGATGCTCGCCGCGGGCGGCCTGGACGGCGTGATCATCGCGGTCCCAGCCGGCGCCTACCGGCCCCTAATCGAACAATGTATCGCTGCCGGTGCACCGGTTTTCTGTGAGAAACCCGCTGGCGCCTCCGCCCGTGAGCTTCTCGAACTCTCCGCGCTAACCGACGCCGCCGGCTCCCCGGTGGTGGTTGGCTACATGAAACGATTCGCCCCCGCATACCAGCGTGCCCGGCGGCTGATTCATTCGACCGACTTCGGAACGCCCACGCTCGCCCACTTTTCCTTCACCATGGGGCGCGTTGAGGAGTACCTCGCTGACCCGCGCCACTACCTCATCGACAACCCCGTTCATATGGTGGACCTGGCCCGATTCTTTTTAGGCGAGCTAAGCCAGCTCACAGCCCGGGTCAACGTCGTACCGGACGTAGGCCTGAGCGTGAGTGTTCTTGCCAAGGCAGACGAGGGCGCCACCTGCTCCTTCGACTTTTGTACGACCGCCTCCTTCGCCCACCAAGGAGAATCCGCAGAAATCTACGGGCACGGATCAGCGGTGCGCGTCGACAACGTCGATACCTGCATCCACCGCCCGGTCGACGGTCCTGCGCAAGTCTGGCGCCCCAACTACACGCTGCCGACGCCGGAGAACTTCGGTCTGACAACGATGGGATTCATCCCGGCCTTGCAGCACTTCCGGGACGTCGCCGCTGGTGACGTGCCGAATGAGTCCACCCTGCAAAGCGCTGCTCGAACCTTGGCGACCATGGAGAGCGTGTGGACGGAGGTGGACGCGGCCATCAATGCGGGTAACGCAGGGTTCGCGATCACATGAGTGCAGGTAGAACCCCACGGCAGGAACAGGCATGGTAATCGACATCGTACGCGAAGCCCTCGGATGGGCGGGAAGTGTGCTCCTGGTTGTGTCGCTTCTACAGTCACGCATGCTCGCACTTCGCGTGCTGAATCTTGTCGCCGCGCTGCTCTTGATCGCTTACAACATTGCACTTGCGGTGTGGCCGTCCGTGGCCATGAACGTCGCGGTTGCTCTCATCGATGCGTACTACCTTCTCGCACCAAGCATCCGACGTATCCGTCGCCGCGGGGCAACGGTGCATCCACGCCGATCTAGCACGCGGCCCGTCACTGCCGTCATGAAGACTTCGGCACCCGGAAAGGATCGGTGAGCCGTGTCTGATGAAACCTTTCTCTCCCCGATGGAGCTCCTCCGGGAGGAACAGAGCCTCGTTCTCCAGCACGTGGACGAAGCCACCTGCTATTCGCTCGGGCACCACATCGCCGAGGTCGGGCTAATAAAAGATCAGCCGCTGACGATCTCGGTGCGCTTGGGCGAGCGCAGCGTGTTCCACGCCGGGCTGCCCGGTTCGACCTCTCTCAACGACGTTGTGGTGACCGCGAAGTGGAATACCGCCAGGCGTTCTGGCCATTCAAGTTTGTATGAACGCAATCTCTGGCTAGATCGCGGCACCACCTTCGAGGAAGCGACCGGACTTGAATTGCCCGGCTATGCCGCCTTCGGCGGTGCAGTCCCGGTTTGGGAAGCGGGAACGGACGCTATCCAGGCGTTCGTCATCGTTTCGGGACTCTCCCAGGAGGAGGATCACGCTCTCGCAGTGAGCGCGATTCAAACGCAAGCAACCAACATCCATGCGATACAGCATCGACGCAGATCGGAGGCGAGGTGAACTCCGCGGGGATAAAAGATGTCGCGGCACTAGCTTCCGTGTCGATCGGCACCGTCTCGAACGTTCTCAATCGACCCCAGCTCGTCGCTCCGGAGACAGTGAAACGTGTCGAAGCAGCCATGGAGGAGCTCTCCTATGTCCCCAACGAGGCCGCGCGCCAACTCCGTCTTGGGCGCAGCCGCACCCTGGGCATCATCACTCCCGACGCGAGCAACCCCTTCTTCGCCGATGTGGCAGTAGCCGCTGAAAAAGCGGCCGCGGAGGCTGGGTACACCGTCATCGTGGGGAACAGCAACGGCAGCGACGAGCGAGAAGCGCGCTACCTCGAGCTTTTCGAGAAGCTTCGGGTCAGGGGCGTTCTTGTCTCTCCGGTTGGCGAATCAACCCCCCGACTCTCACAGATGCGACAGCGAGGCACTCCCGCCGTGCTTGTCGGAACGAGCAGCGACGCCGCCTGCAGTTCCGTATCCGTCGACGACGCCGCCGGGGCCGAAATTGCGGTCGACCACCTCGTGCACACCGGTCGCAGACGGCTGGCGTTCGTCGGAGGGCCGCTCACGATGCGGCAGGTGAGCGATCGCTTCACTGGCGCCAGCCGAGCGGTGCGCAAGTATGCGGCGGTGTCGATAGAGCACATTCATCTACGCGAGATGACGGTGGAGGAGGGGCGCGAAGCTGGGCGCGGGCTAGCCCAGCGCCCCGCAGCGGATCGCCCGGACGGAGTGTTCGCCGCGAACGACCTCCTCGCGATTGGCCTCGCCGCATCGCTGTTCACCGAAACACGAGCGGCTTCCCCCGAGCAGATGGGGCTTGTCGGCTACGACGACATTACCTTTGCCGCTTCGTCGACCCTGCCATTGAGTTCCGTGCGACAACCAACTGAGCTCATCGCCCGCGCCGCGATCGACCTTCTCCTCCAGGAAGCCGAGGATTCCGGCCGCGCGCCACGACATGTCCTGTATCAACCGGAATTGGTGATCCGCGCAAGCACTGTTGCGTCTCCACCGCTCGTCAAGTCCTCAAGCGGACGAGAGCCGGCCGATCTCACCCGGGCAAATAGCCCGCATAGAAGACTAAGGAAAATGGATGACCCTCACTACTAGCATCCGCTCGCGGCTGGCGCTGCAGGCGATCGAGCTTCCGAGCTGGGCGTTCGGCAACTCGGGCACCCGCTTCAAGGTGTTCGGCACCCCGGGCACCGCGCGGGATCCGTTTGAGAAGATTTCGGACGCCGCGCAGGTGCACAAGCACACCGGGCTCGCGCCGACCGTCGCCCTGCATATTCCGTGGGACCGGGTCGAGAACTATGCCGACCTGAAGAAGCACGCGCAGGACAACGGCGTCGACCTCGGGACGGTCAACTCGAACACGTTCCAGGACGACGACTACAAGTTCGGCTCGATCACCCACGCCGACGACCGGATCCGGCAGAAGGCCATCGACCACCACTTCGAGTGCATCGACGTGATGAACGAGACGGGGTCGCGCGACCTGAAGATCTGGCTCGCGGACGGCACGAACTACCCGGGTCAGGACTCCATGCGCGCCCGGCAGGACCGCCTGGCGGACTCGCTGGCGAAGATCTACGAGCGCATCGGTGAGGGTCAGCGGCTGGTGCTGGAGTACAAGTTCTTCGAGCCGGCTTTCTATCACACGGATGTGCCGGACTGGGGGACGAGCTATGTGCAGACCGCGGCGCTCGGCGACCGCGCGGTGGTGTGCCTGGACACCGGCCACCACGCGCCGGGCACGAACATCGAGTTCATCGTGATGCAGTTGCTGCGGCTCGGAAAGCTCGGGTCGTTCGACTTCAACAGCCGGTTCTACGCCGACGATGACCTGATCGTGGGTGCGGCGGACCCGTTCCAGCTGTTCCGCATCATCTTCGAGGTGATCCGCGGCGGCGGCTACGCGAACCCCGAGGTCGCGTTCATGCTCGACCAGTGCCACAACCTGGAGGCGAAGATCCCGGGTCAGATCCGTTCGGTGCTCAACGTGCAGGAGGCCACGGCGAAGGCCCTGCTGGTGGATCTGGATGCTCTCGACGCTGCGCAGCGCGCGAACGATGTCCTCGCGGCCAACACGGTGTTCATGGATGCGTTCAACACGGACGTGCGCTCCGACCTGGCCGCCTGGCGCGAGTCGCGCGGCCTGCCGGCCGACCCGATGGCGGCATATAAGGCGAGCGGGTACCAGGAGAAGATCGAGGCCGATCGTGTGGGCGGCACCCAGGCTGGATGGGGAGCCTAGTCCAGCGGCTGTCGCCCAGTCCCATCATCAAAATCACCATCTCTCAAGGGAATCGACAATGACAAATGAAACGATTCAGTCCCTGTTGACTCGGTCTAACCGTCTCGGGTCGGACCCGAGGAACACGAACTACGCCGGCGGCAACACGTCCGCCAAGGGCAACGAGACCGACCCGGTCACCGGTGAGCCGGTCGAGCTGCTCTGGGTGAAGGGGTCCGGGGGAGACCTCGGCACGCTCACCGAGCAGGGCCTCGCCGTGCTCCGCCTCGATCGGCTCCGTGCGCTGCAGAACGTCTACCCGGGCGTCGAGCGCGAGGATGAGATGGTCGCTGCGTTCGACTACACGTTGCACGGCAAGGGCGGCGCGGCTCCGTCGATCGACACGGCCATGCATGGCCTGGTGGATGCGGCCCACGTCGACCACCTGCATCCCGACTCCGGCATCGCCATCGCCACGGCGGCCGACGGCGAGCAGCTGACGCAGGAGATCTTCGGCGGACGCGTCGTGTGGGTGCCGTGGCGGCGTCCCGGGTTCCAGCTCGGGCTCGACATCGCCGCGATCAAGGCGGTGAACCCGGACGCGATCGGCACCATCTTGGGCGGGCACGGCATCACGGCGTGGGGCGAGACCAGCGACGAGGCTGAGGCGAACTCGCTGTGGATCATCCAGACCGCCGCGGACTACATCGCCGAGCACGGGCGTCTGGAGCCGTTCGGCGCACGCATCGCGGCGAACGAGCCGCTGGACCCGGCGGAGCGTCGGGCGAAGGCCGCGGCTCTCGCGCCGACGATCCGCGGGCTGGCGTCGACGGACAAGCCGCAGGTCGGCTCGTTCACGGATGCGGATGTGGTGCTCGACTTCCTCGCGTCGGACGAGCACGCCCGCCTCGGCGCGCTCGGCACTTCGTGCCCGGACCACTTCCTGCGCACGAAGGTCAAGCCGCTCATCCTCGATCTGCCGGCCGACGCCTCCATCGAGGACTCGATCGAGCGGCTGAAGGAGCTGCACGGGCAGTACCGTGCCGAGTACACCGCCTACTACGAGAAGTACGCGACCCCGGACACCCCGGCGATGCGGGGCGCGGACCCGGCGATCGTGCTCATTCCCGGCGTCGGGATGTTCTCCTACGGAGCGAACAAGCAGACGGCGCGGGTGGCGGGTGAGTTCTACATCAACGCCATCAACGTGATGCGCGGCGCCGAGGCGCTCTCGACCTACGCGCCCATCCCGGAATTGGAGAAGTTCAACATCGAGTACTGGGCGTTGGAGGAGGCCAAGCTGCAGCGGCTGCCGAAGCCCAAATCGCACGCCGGGCGGATCGCGTTGGTCACCGGCGCCGCGTCCGGTATCGGCAGGGCCATCGCGGCCCGGCTCGCAGCCGAGGGCGCGTGCGTCGTCATCGCCGACCTCGACCTGGAGAAGGCGCAGGCTGCGGCGGCGGAGCTCGGCGGAACCGATGTAGCGATCGGAGTCGCGGCCAATGTCACCAGCGAGTCCGACATCCAGGCGGGCATCCAGGAGGCGCTGCTGCAGTTCGGCGGCCTCGATCTGATCGTGAACAACGCCGGCCTCTCGATCTCCAAGCCGCTGCTGGAGACGACCGAGGCCGACTGGGACCTGCAGCACGACGTCATGGCCAAGGGCTCGTTCCTGGTGTCGAAAGCATCCGCGAAGGTCCTCATCGAGCAGGGACTCGGCGGCGACATCGTCTACATCTCGTCGAAGAACTCCGTGTTCGCCGGCCCGAACAACATCGCCTACTCGGCGACGAAGGCCGACCAGGCGCACCAGGTGCGGCTGCTGGCCGCCGAGCTCGGCGACTACGGCGTGAAGGTGAACGGCATCAACCCGGACGGTGTGGTGCGCGGCTCGGGTATCTTCGCCGGCGGGTGGGGCGCGAAGCGCGCGGCGGTCTACGGGGTGCCGGAGGAGGAGCTGGGCAAGTACTACGCGCAGCGCACGCTGCTCAAGCGCGAGGTGCTGCCGGAGCACGTGGCCAACGCGGTCGCGGTGCTGACCTCGGCCGACCTCGACCACACGACGGGGCTGCACATCCCGGTGGACGCGGGGGTCGCCGCCGCCTTCCTGCGATGACTAGCACGGGCACCGTCGCTGCGGTCGACCTGGGCGCGACCAGCGGCCGGGTGATGCACGCCCGCGTGGGCGCGGACACGCTGGAATTGACCGAGGCCGCCCGGTTCCCGAACACGCCCGTTCGGGTGTGGGAGGGGGACCGCGCCGCGCTGCACTGGGATGTGACCGGCCTGTATGCGAGCGTGCTCGACGGGCTGTCGTCGGTGGCGCGGTCGGACCCGGGGCTGGCGTCCATCGGCGTCGACTCGTGGGCGGTCGACTACGGGCTGCTGCGTGGCGGACGTCTGGTGGGCGAGCCGTACCACTACCGCGACGAGCGCACCGAGGGTGGGGTGTCGGTCGTGCACGCGGCTGTCGAGCCGGCGCGACTGTATCGCGAGGGTGGTCTGCAGTTCTTGCCGTTCAACTCGCTGTACCAGCTGGCAGTTGATGCGGCGGAGGGGGCGCTCGCGGCCGCGGACCGCTTCCTGCTGGTGCCAGACCTTATTGGGTACTGGCTTACCGGTACTCAATATTCGGAGCGGACCAACGCGTCCACTACGGGACTTCTCTTGGATAACGGCTCCTGGAACGAGGCGCTTATCGATGCGTTGGGGCTTCCATGGCGGGTTTTTCCTCCGCTGGTCTCACCCGGGACTCGTCTTGGCCGGCTTCTCCCTTCGCACGAATTCGGTTTCAGTCGCAGCGGCCCCACCGTCACGGCGGTTGGCTCGCATGACACCGCCTCGGCGGTCGTCGCCGTGCCGATGGACGCCTCCCGCGCCGCCTACATCTCCTGCGGCACCTGGGGGCTCGTGGGCGTCGAGCTCGAAAATCGCGTCATCTCCGACGACGGCCGAGCGGCCAACTTTACCAACGAAGGTGGAGTGGACGGGCGTATCCGCTATCTCCACAACGTCATGGGGCTCTGGCTGCTCAGCGAGAGCATCCGTGAGTGGCAACGCCGCGGCCTGCATGTCGAGCTCGCCGGCCTGCTCGCGGAGGCGGCCGAGCTGTCCCGCCCGACCGACGTATTCGACGCCGAGGACCCGCGCTTCCTTGCGCCCGGTGACATGCCCGCGCGCATCGCGGATTGGTTCGAAGAGCGCGCACTGCGGGCGCCCGCATCCCCGGCGGGCGTCGTCCGCGTCATCGTAGAGAGTCTGGCCGCCGCATTCGCCGAGACGGTGCGGACGGTCGCGACGCTGACCGGAGTGCCGGTCCAGGCCATCCACATCGTCGGTGGCGGCGCCCGCAACGCGCTGCTCTGCCAGGCCACGGCCGACCGCAGCGGGCTGCCCGTGCTCGCCGGCCCGGTCGAAGCCACCGCGATCGGCAACGTGCTGGTGCAGGCCCGCGCGGCCGGCTTCCTGTCCGGCGACCTGGAGTCCCTCCGCGCCCTGGTCGCCCGCACCACCCAAATTATCCGCTACGACCCCCGTTAGGATCCCTCCCCATGGTCACCCGTCAACTCCCTCGCCCGACCGAGCTTCTAGAGCTCCTGCAGTTCAAGAAGCCGGAACTGAACCTGAAGAAGCGGCGGCTGGAGTCGGCGCTCACGATCGAGGACCTCGCCCGGATCGCCAAGCGGCGCACGCCGAAGGCCGCCTTCGACTACACCGAGGGTGCCGCCGAAGGAGAGCTGTCGCTGGCGCGGGCGCGGCAGGCGTTCCAGGATGTGGAGTTCCACCCGTCGATCCTCAAGGATGTGTCCACGGTGGAGACGTCGTGCCGGATCTGGGGTGGGCCGTCGGCGTTACCGTTCGGGATCGCGCCGACCGGGTTCACCCGGTTGATGCAGACCGAGGGCGAGACCGCCGGGGCCGGCGCGGCCGAGGCGGCGGGAATCCCGTTTACCCTCTCCACCCTAGGGACGACCTCGATCGAGAACGTGAAGGCGGCGAACCCGCACGGCCGGAACTGGTTCCAGCTGTATGTGATGCGGCAGCGGGAGATCAGCTACGGGCTGGTGGAGCGGGCCGCGGCAGCCGGGTTCGACACCCTGTTCTTCACCGTGGACACTCCGATCGCCGGTGCCCGGTTGCGGGACAAGCGCAACGGGTTCTCCATACCGCCACAGCTCACGCTGGGGACGATCGTGAACGCGATCCCGCGGCCGTGGTGGTGGTACGACTTCCTGACCACCCCGAAACTGGAGTTCGCCTCGCTGTCCGCGACCGGCGGCACCGTCGGTGACCTGCTGAACGCGGCGATGGACCCCTCCATCAACTACGAGGACCTGGAAATCATCCGCGGGATGTGGCCGGGCAAGCTGGTCATCAAGGGTGTGCAGAACGTCGAGGATGCCCGACGGCTCGTCGATGCGGGGGTGGACGGGATCGTGCTGTCCAATCACGGCGGACGGCAGCTGGACCGGGCACCGATCCCGTTCCACCTGCTGCCCAAGGTCGTGCGCGAGGTCGGCCACCACACCGAAGTCGCGATCGACACCGGCATCATGAACGGCGCGGACATCATCGCCGCACACGCGCTCGGCGCGAAGTTCACGCTGATCGGACGGGCGTACCTGTACGGTCTCATGGCTGGCGGCCGGGAGGGCGTGGACCGCACCATCCAGATTCTCACCGACCAGCTCACCCGCACCATGAAGCTCCTCCAGGTGTCGTCGCTGGCGGAACTGACTCCGGCGCACGTCACCCAGCTGACCCGCCTCCAGCCCTTTGCCAGAGCTGAACGAGCCGACATCCAAGCCTGAATAGTTCGCTTCGCCGTATCTCAATGCGGTCGAAGCGATCCGCGGGATTCCCCCTCCCGCGCGCCGGGCCCGCACCCCGTCCCCGTGCGGGCCCGGCACCGCCCACCAACCGAAGGGCCCAACATGGCCAGCAGTGACAGTGCACCCCATTTCACGCATCCCGATCGCAACCTGGCGATGGAGTTGGTGCGGGCGACGGAGGCGGCGGCGATCCGCGCGACGCCGTGGATCGGACGCGGCGACAAGAACGCGGCCGACGGTGCGGCGGTGGATGCCATGCGCAAGTTCCTCGGGACGGTGAACTTCGACGGCATCATCGTCATAGGCGAAGGTGAGAAGGACCACGCGCCGATGCTGTTCAACGGCGAGCATGTGGGCAACGGCCGTGGCCCCGCGGTGGACATCGCGGTGGACCCGATCGACGGCACGTCGCTGACGGCCGCCGGTCGCCAGAACGCGCTGTCGGTAATCGCGGTGTCGGACCGCGGCTCCATGCTGGACGCGTCGACCGTCTTCCGGATGAACAAGATCGTGACGGGCGCGGCCGGACGCGGGGTCGTGGACCTGTCGCAGTCGATCGGCGACAACATCCGTGCGCTGGCGAAGGCCCTCGGCAAGCCGGTCTCGGAGATCCGGGTGGCGGTGCTGGACCGTCCGAGGCACGAGGGGCTGATCGAGGAGATCCGCGCTGCGGGCGCGGGGACGCGACTGCTGCTCGACGGTGACGTCGCGGGCGGTATCAACGCGGCCCGCTACGAGTCGCGGATCGACATGTGCGTCGGCGTGGGCGGCAGCCCGGAAGGCGTCATCACGGCCGCGGCCGTCAAGGCGCTCGGCGGGTTCATGCAGGGGACGCTGGCGCCCGGCGACGACGACGAGCGGGCGAAGGGGCTCGCCGCCGGTCTGAAGATGGACACCATCCTGAGCGTCGACGACCTGGTGCAGGGCGACAACACGTTCTTCGTGGCGACCGGTGTGACCGACGGCGGCCTCGTGGAGGGCGTCCGCCGCAAGGGCCCGATCATCCGCACGGAGTCGATCGTGATGCGGTCCAAGTCGGGCACCATCCGTCGCGTGATCGCTGACCACCTCGCCGACAAGTGGCTCTAGGGCGATCGAAGCTGTCAAGCGGCGCTCCGTGGGCCACGTGAACGCAGTGCGCAGTCTTCCTTGTCGGTTACGTCCTCGACAGTGGAGTCGCTGTCGCCTGTGGGGTCACGCGCCGGCCTGCGCCCGAAGGTCGACGGAAATTCTGAGGCAGTAGCTCGTCATACAACCCGGTGTATCGGAGCTCCTCCTCCACTGCAATGGGGGAGGGGCTCCGTGTTGGCCGCGGAAGCTGGTGACGGTCAGCGGGTCGCGCGGGCCGCGGACTCGATTACGTTCGCCGTCTCGATCGGGTGCGAGATGTACCCCGCGTGCGAGGCGTTGATCGTCGAGGTGTGTGCCCCCATGCGCTTGGCGAAGAAGCGCTGTGCGACGGGGGAGAGGGCGTGATCCTGGGCGGAGATCTGGTACCAGCTGGGGATGGTCTTCCAGGCCGGCTCGCCCGACTTCTCTTCGAGGACCGCCACGTTGGCAGGGCGCTGGGTTGCGGCCATGATGCGGGTCTGTCGTTCGGGCAGATCTGCGGCGAAGATCGCGCGGAAGCTCGCGGGGTCGATCGTGGCGTCCACGCCGCCCGGGTACGGGCGGAGCACGAGGGATTCCGGCTTGAGCTCGTTGCCCGGGTACTTGGCCGGGTCGTTGAACTGGCCCACCGTTTCGCCCAGGTCCGGCGCGAACGCAGCAACATAGACGAGGGCCTTGACGTTCGGGGCACCGGTGGCGACGTTCGTGATCACTCCGCCGCCGTAGGAGTGGCCCACCAAAACAACGGGCCCATGGATGGAGTCGACCACGCTTCGAACGTAGGCGGAGTCGGATGCCAGGTCGCGCAGAGGGTTGGCAACTGCGATGACCGGGTAGCCGTCGTGTTCGAGCTGGGTGATGGCCCCGCCCCAACCGCTGGAATCGGCAAACGCACCGTGCACGAGGACGACGGTGGGCTTCGTAGACGAGTCCTGCACGTGATGGAGGCCGGTAGCGGCCTGTGCCGTGCCCGCGGCGCCGAGTGCGAGCGTCGTGCTCACTGCCAGGCCGGCGACGATTGCGAGCGCCCGCCGCTTCGAAGACTTGAGTTTCACAGGGTTCCTTTCAGTAGAGAGTCCGCATGTAGACGAACTAGTTCGTTCACGGTAGGGCGAAAGTCGGCGGATGTGCAAATCGGCGCTTCTTGCAGAACGCGCTGCCATGCAAAAGAGCCCGCCTCCACACTGGAGGCGGGCCCTGGGGGCTGCGAATATACCGCAGGTGCGCGATCGGAACTACACGCCGGGGTCGGATTGGTGAGCTTTCACTACCGCGAATATGGACGCCGTCAGTTCCTGTCCGACCTGTTGCGCGTCGCCGAGATAGCCGGCCACCATCGCCCCGTCGCGCAACATCATCACCTCACCCGCCGCGGCTTGGGGATCGGTCACGCCCAGCTGCTGCAGCATCGCGGCGAAGGTATCTCGGTACCAGGCCCGATGATCGGCGATCACCTTCCGAACGGGGCTGTCCGGGTCGGCGTACTCGGCGGCCGCATTAATGAAGGGGCACCCGCGGAAGCCTGGTCGGCAGCTCGCGGTGCCGATTGCTTCGGCAAATACGCGAAACGCCTCGGCGGCGTCGTTCGATGAGGTGAGGACCCGGTCGAATTGTCCGCGCTCCCGGGCGCCCTGTTGCTCCAGATAGGCCACGACCAGGCTGTGTTTGGTGCGGAAGTAGCGGTAGAAGGTCACTTTTGTAATTCCCACGCGCTCGATGATCTTGTCGGCACTTACCGCACGGATCCCTTGCGCGTAAAACAGTTCGGCCGCCTCATCCAGGATGCGTGTGCGCGTCGATCGGGCCGCGCCGTCAGTCGACGCCCCTGAGCTGTTTGTTCGTGCGTCCGCCACTGTGTTCTCCATGTCGTCCGTCCGTCCGTGTCGCTTCCACGCACCTGACCAACAGTTTACACCGACGCGTACCGACTGGTTCGTCTACCGGAATTCTTCGCCCGCAGTGCTTGCGCGATCGTGAAATGTTTACTATGGTCACTTTTTGTAGAGTTACTAGTAACTCTACATCGACCCTCGACGAACGGACTGCACATGACCACGACCATCCCCGACTCGGAGCGCGCGACGATCGCCACGTCGCTGCGGGCTCTCTACTTCGTCCGCTTCGCCTTCGCGATCGTGTGGGCGATCATCATCGTCCTTACCGCAGCGGCCATTACGCCGCTGAGCGCGACGCTCCTCGTGCTCTATCCCGTCTTCGACCTCGTCGCAGCCGTGATCGACCACCGGGCCTCTCGGGGCACCCGGTCGGCCGGTCTGCTATACGTCAACATGGCGCTGAGTCTGCTGGCTGCCGTCGGCCTGGCGTTCGCGGCCGGGTCCGGGCGGTCGGCGGTGCTGCTGGTCTGGGGACTGTGGGCGATCACGGCCGGAATCGTGCAGCTGATCGTCGGCATCTCCCGACGCTCCCTCGGCGGCCAGTGGCCGATGATCCTAAGCGGCGGGATTTCCGTCTTCGCCGGTGCCGGGTTCGCGCTGCAGTCTGCCGGTTCGTCCGCGTCGCTCGTCAGCCTCGCCGGCTACGCCACGCTCGGCGGAATCTTCTTCCTCGTGTCGGCCATTCGCCTCTCCCGCGCCGCGAAGGCGGGGACCCGATGAGCGGCGACGTGTATGACGTCGTCGTGATTGGCGGTGGCCCGGTCGGAGAGAACGTGGCCGACCGGGCGGTACAGGGCGGCCTGGCCGCGGCGATCGTGGAAGCCGAGCTCGTCGGCGGCGAGTGCTCGTACTGGGCCTGCATGCCGACCAAGGCGCTCCTGCGGGATGCCGCGGCCCTTCGAGCCGCTCGCAGCCTGCCCGGCGCGTCCGCGGCGATCACCGGCAGGCTGGACACCGCCGCCGTGCTCGGGCGGCGCGACCGGTTCGCCTCGCACTGGCACGATGACGGACAGGTCTCCTGGCTCGAGAGCGCCGGCATCGCCTTAGTCCGCGGCCACGGCCGGCTGGTCGGGGAGCGCACGGTCGCAGTGACCAGACCCGATGGAACCACCACGGTGCTGGAGGCCCGGCATGCCGTCGTCATCGCGACCGGCACGAGCGCCGCGGTCCCGCCGATCCCGGGCCTTGCGGAGGCGAAGCCGTGGACGAGCCGGGAGGCGGTGGCGGCTGAGCGGATCCCCGAACGCCTTGCGATCATCGGGGGCGGTGTGGTCGGGGCCGAATTGGCGGCGGCCTACAGCGCGTTCGGCACGGCCGTGACGCTCGTCGCCCGCGACGGCCTGTTGCCGCGCGTGGAGCCCTTCGCCTCAGAACAGGTGGAGAGCGCGCTAACCGCGGACGGCGTCCGGCTCCTCATCGGCGGCGAGCCGACCGAGGTGGCCCGTGAGGACGACGGAACCGTGAGAATTGTTCTTGCCGACGGCGACACCATCCACGCGGACGAGCTGCTGGTGGCGACCGGCCGCCGGCCGAACACCGGCGAGATCGGGCTGGAGGTCGTCGGCGTTGCGCCAGGCAGCTGGCTGACGGTGGACGAGACCCTCCGTGTGGTCGACGAATCCGGCACCCCCGTCGCCGGCGGCGGCCTGTACGCGGCGGGCGATGTGAACGGCCGCGCCCTGCTGACCCATCAGGGCAAGTACCAGGCCCGTGCCGCGGGCGACGTCATCGCCGCCCGCGCTCTCGGCGGCGAGGTGGACGACGCCCCCTGGGGGCGCCATGCCGCGACCGCTGATCATTTTGCCGTGCCGCAGGTCATCTTCACTCATCCCGAGATCGCGTCAGTGGGCCACACGCTCGCAAGCGCGGACACGGCCGGTCTGCGGGTGCGCCCGGTCGAGTACGACCTCGGGGCTGTCGCCGGAGCATCCTTGCACGCCGACGGCTACGCCGGCCGGGTCAGCATGCTGATCGACGAGGACGCAGGCACCATCGTCGGCTTCACCGCCGTCGGCCCCGACACTGCCGAGCTCGTGCACGCCGCCACTGTGGCCATCGCTGGGCAGGTGCCGATCCAGCGGCTCTGGCACGCCGTCCCGGCGTACCCGACTATGAGCGAGCTGTGGCTGCGCCTGCTGGAAACCGCGGGAAGCGACACCCGCGCCCGAACCACCGAACAGCTCGTCACGAGCAACCGATAACAGAAGGAAGAAGCGTCATGCCTACAAAGATCACTCTCATCATCGACAACCCGGCGGACGCCGCCGCGTTCGAGGACGCTTATTTGGACGTCGAGACCCTCGCGCGCCGTCTCCCGGGGTTGCGTCGAGTGGAGGCGGCCAAGGTCTGGCCGAAGGAGGACGGCAGCCCGACCCCCGCGCACCGCACCCTCGACCTGTACTTTGACAGCTACGAGGAAGCCTCCGCCGCAGTCGCCACTCCGGTCGCCGGCGAGTTCTTCCAGCGACTGGTGGCAACCGGCACCCCTTTCACCGGGTTGTTTTCGGAGATCGCCCAGGTCTGAACCAACCAACCACGACGAATCCGGGTCCGCTCCCATATAGGGAGCGGGCCCGGCTTGTCTGTCCGCACCATTAGAATGCTTGCTGCCGCAAGCACTAGGCCGTCGGGGCGCCGGTGAACGCTTCCGGCGGCAAGGCCTCCATGTCGTCGTCCACGATCGATGGGCGTCGGCTGATGGGGTGTCAGCTCCCGGCTGGGCGGCCCGTCGCGCGGTTGCAGATGACGCGGCGTGCGTCCACAAATTGTGGACGGGTGCTCTTGGTCTCCGGGACTGGTTCAAGTGCGGCCTGGTCCTCGAAAACAAGTCGCGCGAATGCGCGCTTGTCCGGATGAGGAGTTGAACGGGTCGCTGTCGTGGCCGATGTTCCAAGCGGATGCCTCAGTCGTGACGGGGCTCCGTGCCCCGGTGTCGAACACGGCCCCCGGCAGCATGCTGAAGCTGCATGTGGATGGTCCAGCCTTAGGCGGCAATGTAGCCAGCGATGGCATGTGCTGCTTTGAGGACGTGGATTGCGCTGTCGCGGATGAGTTGTCTGTCTTGGTTGGCCCATCCGGTGATGTAGCCGATGCTGTAAGCGCTGGTGTCGAATCCGGCGAGGCCGGCGACGATGTAGGCGACGGATTCGGCTTCCACTTCCATGCGTCCGCGGTGGTGGCGGTATTGGTCGAGGTCGTCGATGTGGCCGAGTTGAATGTGGGCTGTCTCGTGGATGAGGGTTTTCGCTGCCTGTTCAGGGGCGAGGCCACGGCGCAAGATGACCGTGTGCTTTTCGGGCTCGGTGTATCCGTTTGCGTGGTTGAGCGGCTCGTGTGCGACAGTCCATCCGGTGGCCTCGAGGTGCGCGGTGAGCGGGCTAATGAGGCCGTGGTCGTGCATACCGGTGAGCTGTTGGGTTGGGTTTTCTGGCACCGTCGCGCCGTCGATCGGGTCGGTTTGGCTGATGTCGAACACGGAAAGGACGGGGAAGTAGTGCACGGTGCGTTCCTCCGGGTCGGCGTCGGGCCCGACGTCCGTGCTGGTGGTCTTCTCTGAGCTGTAGCCGAAAATATTGATCGCGTGCTCGCCTTTGCGCACTTGGCGGCCTTTGGTCTGCCATTGCCGGAACCCGGCGACCATTGTCGCGTCCGGGTGTCGGCCGAGGATCAGCAGGAGGTTGTTCAGGCTATAGGTGTGGAAGGAGCGGGCGAAGTCGAGGAAACGGCGCCACTGTCCGGTGTCCGCGAGCTGCTGTACCTGGTCGACGATCGACGCGTGTAATGCCTCGGCTTGCGCCTTCCGCTCTTCGGCGGTCCGCTCCTTCGTGTCGTTCATGATCTCCGCTCCTTGGTGGTCAACCTGTTGGGTGTGGGCTGTTCGATAGAGGGAGTCGGTGGGAGCTGGAGCACCGGGAGTGCCAACCGTGCTCTGGCGGAATAAGCCCGGACGGCGCGTCAGAGCACGGTTGGAACGGCAAGGTGCGTCAGCGACCTACGATGAACGGTCGGACAGCCCACACCGCAGTGATAAAGCACTGCCCTGCGCAGCAGCGCCACAACCGAGTCGGACACGTCGTTGTCGCGTGATCCGATGGGCACCGTGGGCCGATGTTGCCCCGTACCGGTTGGCCGGAGCCGCCTGCGGCGGCGCTGCCTTTGCCGTTTTGTTTGTCTTTCCGCCGGCCGATCGTAGCTCGTTCCCGGTGCTCACGTTCCGGGCTTTCGCGGCATATCCTCGCTCGCTAGCGCTCCCTCCGGTATTCCACGGTCCCGGCACTCCCGCCCCTCCCACTCGCACTCGATCTCTCCGCCGGAAGGCAAACAAAAACGATCGACACAGGGGAGTGAGTGTGATGAGGGTATTCGTCATCGATACGAGCAACATGGTTCCGGAACTGCAGGGCGGACTGATCGGAGTGGTCGGCTCGGTCTTCCCGACCGCGGAAGAGAAAAAAGAATGCGTGGAAACGGTGAGCCGGTACGCGGCGGACGGGTGGGCGATCGCAGCTGACCCGCGCACGTTGATCGGCCGCCTGGCCGCCTTGACGGCGGAGACGGCGTGTGTGCCGTTCCTGGCGTTCGACCGGGTAGCACAGCGTGGCGGTCCGATTTTGGGAGCATCCCCGCTCGAGGCGGCTAGCTGGGGGCTCGGCTAACCGCGGGCACGATATCACCCGAGGCGCTGGCGATTTCTTCCAGCGACTGCGGGAACCGCTACCCGTTCACCGGATTGCTCCCGGGCATCGCACGGACGGACGAGGCCACACGAGAAGGCCGGCCTGCTCCTGTGTTGAGCGGGGCCGGCCTTTTTTGTGTCTGGGTCAGCTGCGCGGACGAACCCGGACGGTGACGATCTCGAACGGGCGCAGGCTGATGTGGACGAGCTCATCGCCGGTCCAGTAGTCCTCGCCGCTCTCCCGCTCCAGCACGTCGGTGCGCCAGGCGTCACGGAAGTGGATTCCGAACCTCAGCGAGGCTTCCGTACGGGCGCCCTGGGATTCGAAGAGGCGGACGACCAGGTCGCCGGATCGATCTTCCGCGAGCTTCACCGATTCCACCAGCACCGAGGGGGTGGATACGGCGACGATGGGGTCGATCACGGCATCGGCGGCGCGGTGCACGGACCGCGGGGGGAGGTTGAGCGCGTATCCGCAGCGGGCCGCGTCGAGCGGTGTGGCCGCGAGCCCGAGGCTGCTGCTGAACACGTGCACGCCTTGGTCCGCCGCGGGGTCGGGGAAGAGGGGTGCCCGTAGCAACGACTGGCGCACCAACGTGGTCGTCCCGCCGTCGGGCCGGACGGTACGGGTGACGTCGTGCCCGTACGTTGAGGCGTTGGCCACGACGGCTCCGAACCCCGGCTCGGCCACGTGCACCCAGCGGTGAGCGACGGTCTCAAAGCGGGCGGTGTCCCAGGAGGTATTAGCGAACGTCGGCCGGTCCACATGCCCGAACTGGATCTCGGACGTGAAGGAATCCGCACGAAGATCCAGCGGGAAAGCCAGCTTCAGCAGCTTCTCCTGCTCGTGCCAGTCCACCTCGGTCTCCACCTGCAGATCCGCGGCGCTGGCCCCGAGACGGTAGCGCTGGGTGACGACAGAGCGACCGAACGAGTGACGAACGACGAGCGCGTCGCCCACAGTGTCCACGCTGTCGGGGGTGCGCAGCTCCGTGACGGTGTTCGCATACGAGCGGTCGATGTCCCACGCCTCGAACAGATTGGGACGGTCGGTAAACACCTGGAGCAGGGCGCCGGCTTCTCCGGCCGGGATGAGGTCTCTGGACGAGGCGAGGTCCTGCAGCGAGACGAGCAGGCCGTCGGCGTCAAACCGGGCCCGCACCCGATTGTTCGCCAGCTCGAACCCGTTGCCTGTGCGCACCGGCGACGGGCGGCCGCGCCCTGGAAGAGCGACCGCGGCAGCGCTCAGCGGCTCGACCCCCTCCAGCGGGACGGGGGACGCGTTGAACAGCACCGAGCTCTCGCCCACGCCGGCAAGCGCGCGCTGGGCCAGCGCGATCAACGACTCGAGGTTGCGTTCGATTCTCCGGTACTCGGCCTCCGCCTGCTGGTGCACCCACGCGATGGCAGAACCGGGCAGGATGTCGTGGAACTGGTGCAGCAGCACCGTGCGCCAGATCGCCTCGAGCTCGTCGTACGGGTACTCCACCAGACCGCGAAGCGCGGCGGCCGCGCTCCACAGCTCCGCCTCCCGCAGTAGGTGCTCGCTCCGGCGGTTGCCGCGCTTGGTCTCCGCCTGCGAGGTGTAGGTGCCGCGATGCGTCTCCAGGTAGAGTTCCCCCGTCCAGACCGCGGGATCCTCAAGTCCCGCCTTGGCTCGTTCGAAGAATTGCGCGGGGGAGCCGAGCGTCACCCGCGGCGACCCCTCCAGGTCGTGGGCGCGGTGAGCGGCTCCCAGCATCTCGCGGGTCGGGCCGCCGCCGCCGTCGGACCAGCCGAAGAGAGTGGCGGAAACATCCGAAGTCCCCTTCTCGGCGAATTGCCGCTGCGCCTTCGCCAGGTCGGCGCCACTGAGGTCGGAACCGTAGGTGTCGTTCGGTGGGAAGTGGGTGAGAATGCGGCTGCCGTCGATGCCCTCCCAGAGGAAGGTGTGGTGCGGGAGTGTGTTGGTGTCGTTCCAGGACATTTTCTGCGTGAGGAAGCTGTCGGCGCCGGCCGAGCGTGCGATCTGAGGGAAGGCCGCCGTGAAACCGAACGTGTCCGGAAGCCACGCTTCGCGGGAAATACGCCCGAACTCCTCCAGAAAAAATCGTTGCCCGTAAAGAAACTGACGCACCAGAGACTCACCGCCCGGCATGTTCAGGTCGCTCTCTACCCACATCCCACCGACCGGGACGAACCTCCCCTCGGCGACCCGGGCTCGAATCTTTTCGAACAGCTCCGGGTAGTGCTCCTTCACCCAGGCGAATTGCTGTGCGCTGGAGGCGGCGAAGACGAACTCGGGATCCTCGTCCATCAAATCGAGGACGTTGGAGAAGGTACGGGCTGCCTTGCGTACCGTCTCCCGCGTCGGCCAAAGCCAGGCGGAATCCAGGTGCGCATGGCCAATCGCAACGATGGAGTGCGCAGAGGCGTAGGCCGGTGCGCCGAGCGCCCCCGCGAGGGCGCCCCGAGCGGCAGTCGCCGAGCCCACAACGTCGTCCGGGTCGATAACGTCGCACATTCGGTCCAGGGCGCGGATGATCTCGGCGCGACGCGGAAGCCCGGGGTCGAGCTGGCGGGCAAGCCCGGTTAGCACGGACACATCCGAAAGCAACTCGCTTACGTGCCGGTTGCGCTGGACCAGTGCCACGTTCTGGAGGGTGTAGATCGGCTCAGAACCGGCGGTGGCCTTATCGCCGAAGTGTGACACAGGCGGCCTGGGGGCCGGCATGAATGGGCCCGGCAACCCGGCGCCTCCGTCGGAAGTGATGCGGGGAGACACGAAGAAATGCGCCAGCATGTTCGGGTTAGAAGCGGCCTCTACGTAGAGGTCGATCACCCGCCCGTGTGGATCAATGTCGATGCCGTTGTTGAACGGTTCGAGGCCTTTGATGATCGAGCCGTCCGGCCGGTAGAACATCCCCTCTGACTGGAATGCGGGAACCAGGCCGGAGAAGCCGAGGTCGACGATGACCTGCAGTGTCGTCCCCTCCGAGTCCGCGCTCCACTCGGCCGGGACCTCACCCGTGAGGTGGAACCAGGTGGTGCCCCAGGGCTTGCTCCATTTCTGTCCGACCTGGAACGGCTCGAAAACCTGCTGGACCGCCTCGGTGAACGGGACCGGTTCGTCCGAAACCTCCCAAGCGGAGATGGTGAGGGGTGCACTGCGGCGGTGCAGCGAGGGCGCTAGCTGGTCGCGGACGGCGTTCGCAATGCGATGCTCCACCCGGTCGAGATCGTCTGTCATGAGGGGCAGGGTAACAGAAAGTTCCGCATGGAACATTCTTTGATTGGTACCGTTGTGCCCATGCAAAGCAAGCAAGCGGGGGCAGAACGGGCTGACGCGGTGACGACCACCCCAGCTAAAGGGCCGGGTTCGCGCGGCCGCTATCCCAAGGGTGTGATGCGGCGGCAGCAGATCATCGACCGCACCATCGAGGTCTTCGCTCAGCTGGGCCTGGAGGGGACGAGTCTGCGGGCTATTGGTGAAGCCATCGGTGTGAGTCACGCGGCGTTGCGACGTTACTTTGAGACCCGCGAAGAGCTCTTCCTCGAGATCTTGCGCGAGAAAGACCGCCAGGCGTTAATCGACGCCCAGGAGAGCGGCCGCCCGTCCACCGACTTCGCCGGCCACCTCGACTCGTACGCGTCAGGGGCCCCTGGTCTGATGTCGCTTCGTCACAGCATGGTTGCGCGCGCGCTGGAGCCGGGCAATGAGTTCTCGCGGGCCTTCTTCGTGGAGCGATATCAGCACCTTCGCGCCGATGCGCTCGAGATCCTGCACCTCGCTCAAGGCGCCGGCCTGATTCGGGAGGACATCTCGCTGGAGTCTGCGTCCGCGCTTCTGATTGCCGCGATGGACGGGCTGTCCACACAGTGGCTGCTGGACCCGCAGGTCGACCTCCATGCCGGCATGCTGCTCTACGAGCAGTTGTTGCGGCCGATCCATTCGTGAGCACCGAAAAGTTCCATGTGGGGCTTTTGGTGTTATCTTGATCTCTGTCGGGGGCATTCGCCCCTGGAACCGTTTTGCAGAGAGAAGTCAACGTGGACGAGCCCAAGCCCCTCACTGTCCCCGCCGCGTCCGGTGCACACGTGGCCCCCTCCGGCCTGGCAGACTCATCGCCGGCCGGTCCGGGGCGTGCTTCGCGTTACCCGACAGTCGCGATTCCTCTCGCGATCCTCGGCTTCTCGATTACTCTGGTTCCTCCCTTGGTGATCACGATCGCACTGAGGCTTCGCGAGCTGGACCTTGCCAACTCGGCCGCCGATCTCGGCATCGTCCTCGGCATCGGCGCGCTCTTCTCCCTGATCGCGAACCCAATCGCCGGTCGCATCTCCGATCGGACGACCAGCCGGTTCGGGATGCGCAAACCCTGGATTGTCGCCGGTGGCCTGGTCGGATATGTGGGAATCGCCGTCATCGCGGTCGCCCCCAACGTCGCACTCGTGCTGGTCGGGTGGATCATCGCCCAGGTCGGCCTCAACTTCGCGCTCGCCGCCCTGGTCGCAATGCTTCCGGACCAGATCAGCCCCGAACGGCGCGGCCGCACCGCCTCCTTCATCAGTCTGGCGCAGAACGTCGGCGGGGTCGCCGCGACCTTCCTGGTCCAGCTCTTCCCCGTTGGGCTGGTTCAGAGCCTGGTTCCGAGCCTGATCGGCGTCGCGCTCATGATCGGTATGGTGCTGCCGGTGAAGGACCGCATCGCCGTGCGCGGCCCGAAGGAGCCGTTCAACGCACGCGAGTTCTTCGGCGCCTTCGTCTTCAACCCCCGAAAGCATCCCGACTTCGGCTGGGCGTGGCTGACCCGCTTCTTCCTCACAACCACGCAGTTCACTGCGACCAGCTACCTGGCGTACTTCCTGATCTCCCAGTTCGGGGTTGCAGACTCTCAGGCCCCCACGCTGGTGTTCGAGGCTATCCTGGCCAACGCGGTCGGCATTCTGCTCATCACCCCGGTCCTCGGCTGGCTTTCGGACCGGCTGCGCCGCCGCAAGCCCTTCGTCATCTTGTCGTCGATCATCGCCGTCGTCGGTCTTACGATCATCGCGCTAGCGCCTTCCATCCCGGTCGTGCTTCTCGGCGAGCTTGTCCTCGGCGCCGGCCTCGGAGCCTTCTTCGCCGTGGAGCTCGCCCTCCTCACCGACGTGCTGCCGAGCCCCGACACGGCGGCGAAGGACTTGGGCGTGGCCAACCTCGCCCAATCACTGCCGCAGTCGCTCATCCCGGTCGCGGCGCCCGCTCTCATCGCCGCGTTCGGGTACCCGGGCCTCTTCCTCAGCGGTGCCGTGTTCGGCGTGCTCGGCGCCCTCAGTGTCACCCGGGTCAAGAAGGTGAGATGACGCGCCGCTCAGCGCAGCCGCGTTGGCCTTTACTCGTCCGTTTGACCCTCGACTTGCCCGGCGCCTACGCGCATTTCTCTTGTGTCTGCTCTTTGTGTCGTATCACCCCTCGCTTACTCCTGATCTCTTCGCTCGTCTGTCTTTCTTTCCTTATCTCCTTTCTCGATCGATCTTTTGCTGACTTTTCTTCTCTTGCTCGTCTTCCCCTGGGCCGTCCTAAAGAAGGGGCTTCGACCCGACCCACGAGAGCCCCGCCCCAAGAGGGTCGGGTACTTGCGTGCGTGCTTGGTCACGAATGTGGAGGAGTCTCCGACACCGTGTGGGCGACCTTCAGTACTCGACTAGGGAGGCGGACCTCGGAGCCTCATCGCCCACGTAAAGCGCCCCCCAGATTGGGGTAGAGGAAGAACGCGTTCCTGTATGAAGGCTCAGACAAATGGGTTCCGTTCAGCTGACGCACATCAATAACCTCGGTTCGAGCCCACTGGGGGGCGGCTGAATTGGGGGGAAATGCACAACATAACGCTGCGCGCGCGAATCGGGATCTCCGGCGCGACAACGGTTCTTCTGGCGGTCGGACTTTTGGCGGTCGCATCGCCGGCCGAGGCAGCGCCGACGCCACCGCGCCCGACCTTCTCGGTGGCTAGTGCGCCATCGGTTCCGGCTGACGCAGATCACAGTGCTACCGAAGCCGGGGCGCGTGCCATCGCTGCCGCCCATCATCACCGCGTCGCGGTGGACGATCAGACGACGCCGACGCAGCTGATCGAGGCATTGCCGGACGGCAGCATGCAGGCCACGTCGAGTATCGTGCCGCAACGCGCGAAGGTATCCGGGCTCTGGACGGATATCGACACCTCACTTCGAGCGACGGACGATGGCTGGCTCGCCCCACGCGTCACCGCGGCCGGGGTCAAGTTCACCGCCGGCGGCTCGAGCACGATCGCTCAGGTGCAGTCCGAGTCCGGGCAGTGGTTCACAGAGACGTGGCCGTACGGAAAGCTGCCGCGGCCAACAGTCTCCGGTTCGCACGCGATCTACCCTGGCGTCTTCCCAGGCGTCGACCTCCGGCTCACCGCCACGAACGCCGGCATGTCGGAAGTCCTGATCGTCAAGACCGCAGAAGCGGCGAAGAACCGGAAGCTCGCAGATCTGACGCTCGCCGTGCAAGGGGCCGTCATCGAGCAGAAGGCCGGGACCCGCACTCTGACGGCCGCGACGAAGTCCGGAGAGCCTGTGGCCTCGGCCACGCCCCTCTGGTGGGATTCCTCCGAGAAGTCGGCGGACGCAGACTCACCGGGTGCAGATGAGCCCACTGCGGTCCCGATGACCAGCACCGACAGCAGCGTCGCCCTGAAGGTCCAGCAGATCACCGCGACTAATCCGACGTATCCGCTGTACATCGACCCCGACTGGAGCAGTTACCTGCAAGCCGACTGGTACACCGACCGAGCATTCCCCGACCAGCACTACCTCGACCCCCCCGAGGACAGCGTGGGATATGGCATCCAGGGTGGAGTCGGCTACCTCTCTCGCGCGTTCTTCCAGTTCCAGACCGACTTCCTCTCCGGCAAGATCGTCAGCAGCGCGCACTTCAACATCACGCAGACCTACGCGAACAGCTGCGACACGACGCTGGTCCAGTTATGGGAGTACGGCGGCTCTACGACGCCCGGCTTCAGCTGGAACCAGGAACCCAACCAGTGGTGGCAGGCGATCGATCAGCAGGGCAACCCATACGGGGGCCCGTGCGCACCGAACGCGACGCGGGTCGGTTTCACGGCGACCCACGCGGCGCAATCTGCCGCAGCCAACCGCTCGGCATACATCCAGCTGGGGCTCCGAATCGCCCCCGCCAACGAGGGTAACCAGTACACCCGCAAGCACTACCGGTGGGATGCATCGCTAACCGTTACCTACGACACAATCCCGAACACCCCGGGCGCGCTTAAGTACACCAGCCCGCCGCGCACCTGCTCCACGGACAAGAACAACCCCACCCTGCTGGACAGCACTCAGCCGATCACGCTGGCCGACACGGTGGGCGACGCGGACGCGGGCCAGGGCCTGACGACGTTCTTCGGGGTCCACGGGATCACGAACACCGGTTTCGCGACGACGAAGTCTTTCGGTCCGTCGACATCGACTGCAGCAGCCGTCTCCTTCGGGGCGGGGGCATTTCCGCCGGGCGACTATCGGTGGGACTCGCAGACCAATGACAACACGGGGGGCGTCAGTCCGGTCTCGGTCAGCTGCTACTTCCGGACCACGAACGCCAGTCCGAGCATTCCGACGATCACGCAGACGTCGACCGCCCCGCCGGTCGTTGGTGCGCCGATGACGGTGCAACTCGGTGGTGCGGCGAGCGACGGCGCGGTTCTGTTCGCCTATTGGTGGGCGCCGTCGAGTGCTCCCGCCCCTGCGGCCAGCCCGGCTCTGACACCCGTCGTGGAGAACCAGCCCCTCCCGCCCTGCAACTCGGCATCCGGTCCTGTGCGTTATGCGTGCCCTGTCGCGGGGAGCCTGAAGACGGCCGACCTCCCTGTCGCTCCGATCGATTCGCTCTCAACGTTGTGGGTGGTCAGCTACAACCAGGCCGGTCGTCCCTCGCTCGACAGCAGTGGGCGATTCTCTACTGCCGGGCTTGCGGTAAGTGCGAACGATGACAACGCGAACGTGAGCACGACGAACGGGCACATCTGGGATTCCGCCAAACTGGCGACCTCGGCCACGGCCGTACCGGACTTGAACGTCAACGCCGGATCGGTTGGGACGACCACCCGGCAGCTGCTCGGCGGACCGCTCACGATCGTCAACGACAGGAGCTACCGCGGGATCCCGACGAGTTTCCTGAGCTACTCGAGCGCCTCGACAGTGAGCACTTCCGAGCGGCAGGCGGTGGACACTAAGGGCAGCTTCACAGTCTCGGCATACCTCTACCTCGACCCGCTCGCTCCGGCTGGTGCGCACGTCGCAGTCTCCGAATACTCGAGCGCGCTCTCGCAGAGCGCCGACTCGATCGCGGCGTTCACGCTGGGGACCGACGTCAACGGCAACGCGCAGTTCTGCCGGACCATCGTCGTGACTAGAGCAAAGGGCTGCGCGACCGCGTCCGCAACGTCGTTCCCGACGGGGAAGTGGACCCTCCTCACCGGAATCTGGGATTCCGTCAACCAAAACCTCCGGGTCCTGACCAACGCCCAGATCTCCGCTGCAGTCCTCACCTCGCAACCATCGGCCGCCAACGATTCCAGCGCGAACGGGGCGCTTTGCGTCGGAGGGGCATGCACGTGGCCCCTCGCCGGATCGCTGACCACGTCCGCGCCGTGGGTCGGCAAGATCGCTCGCCCGTCGGTGTTTCCCGGCGTGGTCTCCACGGCACAACTGCTCAATCTCTCGCTGATGAGGGCACCGACCGAGGTTGCCCCGCCGGACACGTCGATCGGAAGCGTCGTCAACCTCCGCTGCGACCAGGTAGCCACTCCGCAGCAGATGTACAACTTCGACCCGAACCTGTCGGGGCAAACCGGCTACGTCCCCGCTGCGGGAAGCCTGCAGGCTAGGGCGCTCGCGTGGAACGGTGTCGCCTGCCGCTGGCTCCGGGAGACCGGCAATGTCAGCCTGGACATCTCCGTCGCGAAGATCGTCGACCTCGGGACGATGACGCAGCTGCAGACCGCTGCGGCAACCGGCACGGCAGCTCCGGGCATCGGTGACCTGGCCTACTTCAGCAACGGCCAACTCCAGGTGTTCAAGGATCAGTACTGGGTAGTCATCCAGTATCCCTGGGCCACCGAGGCAGCCGATCTGAAGTCGCTGCCGGCGGACGTACTGTCCAACCTGCCATAAGCCGAGTGGCGCCTGGACTACGCCCAGGCGCCACTTCTCTTCTCGTTCGATCGACCCTGGGGAAAGTCATGAGCACTCGGAGCAAGAGCGCCCGCACGCGCACCGCCTCGCCGTTGGTCGCCGTCGCAACGGCGATCGCCGTGGCGGCGACCGCACTTCTCGGCACGACCGCGGCCGCTGCACCACCCCACCCAGACCGAGGCATCCCCGTCCACGGGCGATCGGCCGCCGAGCTCGCACCGTCAAAGGACCCGGCCTCTTCGATGTCCGTCGCGCCCCACCTGGGGAGCCTTCCCGGTCCCGGGAGCTACGCCGTGGCGATCCCGGCGCACTTGATCCCGCATCCATTCACCACGAAATCCGGTGGAAAAGAGTCGGCGACGATCGCGGGCGACTGGCACGATGTCGGGGCGACCGGCATCCAGGTCGCCGCCGCTCAGGCCGGCGGCCAAGCGCTCGTTTCCAAGACCAAGGGCACGGTCCATGCCGACGTGACCCGGGTGACGGCCGAGGTCGTGGCCCCGGAGACGGCAAAGAAGCAGGGTCTGAAGGGACTCGTGCTCTCGCTGAGCCGAGCGGACGCCGGCACCGACGGCGCCCCAGTCGCCGTCCGCATCCCGCGCGCGCTGCTGGACTCGGTGTACGGAGCGGATTACGGCTCGCGCGTCGAATGGCGACAGCTCGACGGTGACGCATCCGGTGCCAAGGCGCGAACCGCAGAGGTTCCTTCCGCTCGCGACGCGGACGGCGCCACACTTCTCACTCCGACGCTCTCCGAGCACAGCGTCCTCCTCGCGGCTACTGCCACCCCCGTCTCCGCCAGCGGAACCGGCACCTTCACCGCCAGTTCTCTCAAGCCGTCGTCGACGTGGGATGTTTCTGCGCAGACCGGCGACTTCTCCTGGTCGTACCCCCTGCAGGTGCCGCCGGCTCCCGCAGGCCCGGCCCCACAGCTGTCCTTCTCCTACGACTCCCAATCCGTCGACGGCGAGACCGGCTCCACCAACAACCAGCCCTCCGTGGTCGGCGAAGGCTGGAGTCTCGCGGGTGCTGGCTTCATCGAGCGCACCTACGTGTCCTGCGCCACCGACAACGGCGCTTCGGGCCCCGTGACCACCTCCGGCGACCTGTGCTGGAAGACCGACAACGCCACAATCTCCTTCGCCGGCCACTCGGGTCAAATCATCAAGGACACGGCGAGCGGTACCTGGCGCCTGCAGTCCGATGACGGCACCAGATTCGAGCATCTCGTGGGCACCGCTGCCGGATGCGCGGCGAACGGCACCTACGACACCGACTGCTGGCGGATGACGACGACCGACGGCACGAAGTACTACTTCGGCCTCAACCAGCTCCCAGGATTCAGCAGCGGAAAGCCGACAACGAACTCGGCATGGACGGTACCGGTATACGGCAACGACGCAGGCGAGCCGTGCCACGGAGCGACCTTCGCCGCATCGTCCTGCGCGCAGGCGTGGCGCTGGAACCTCGACTACATCGTCGACATCCACGGCAACGCAGAAGCGTTCTACTACAACGCCCAGACGAACAAGTACACGGCAAACAACACGACCGTCAGCGGGTACACGCGCGGCGGCGAGCTCGACCACATCGACTATGGCTTCGTCACCGGGAACGCCTACGCGGCAAACGCGGCCAGTGGGCGCGTCCAATTCGGCTACGACCCGTACGGCCGCTGCTCGGACGCCACCCACGCCAACTGCACCGCGCAACCGGTCAGCGGCAACGCCACCGCCCCGGCCCACCCAACGGCGTACCCCGATGTGCCGTTCGACCAGTCGTGCACGGCGGCCACCTGCCCCGGCCTGATCTCCCCCACCTTCTGGACGACCTCCATGCTGTCGACCGTCACCACCAAGGCACTGGTGTCCGGCTCCTACGCCACTGTCGATGCGTGGACGCTCGGCCACTCCTTCCCAGACCCGGGAGACACGACCGCCGCAGCCCTTTGGCTGACAAAAATCGACCACACGGGCTACAGCGGGAGCACGAGCCTGGCCGAGCCGACGACCACCTTTGGGGGCCTGACGATGCAGAACCGCGTCTGGGCCTTCGACGGCCTGGCGCCGCTCGACAAGTACCGCATCACCAGCATCCAGACGTCCCTGGGCGGACTCCTCAGCGTCAGCTACTCACCGCAGCAGTGCACGCCGTCAAACGCTGCCGCAATCGAGGCGGCACCCGAGTCGAACACCAATCGGTGCTTCCTCCAGTGGTGGACGCCTAAAGTGGCCCCGCCGCAGCCGGCCCAGAAGGACCTGTTCCACAAGTACGTCGTCACAACCGTCATGGCCGACCCCAAGACCGGTGGGGGCAACGACGCCCCGCAGGAAACGGACTACGTCTACACAGGGACGCCCGCGTGGCGTTACGACACGTCGCCCCTCGTCCCTGACGACAAGAAGACCTGGTCCGTCTTCGCCGGCTACAGCAGTGTGGAGGTCCGAATCGGTGACCACGATTCGCCCTCCAGCCAGAAGACGACCGATTACACCTTCTTTCAGGGCATGGACGGCGATCGCGCGTCCGCGAGCGGCGGCGCCAAGTCGGTGAGTGTCGGAGGCATCGTCGACGCCGTTTGGCTGGCCGGCCACACGCGGGAGGCCAAGACGCTCAATGGCGTCGCCGGCCCGATCGTCTCCGACGTGCTGACGACACCGTGGGCGTCCAACCCGACCGCCAGCAACGGCGTCAACGCTGCGCGCTTCACCGGTGACGCCGATACCTTGCAGACTGAGCCGGTATCGACCGGTGGGACACGCTCCGTCCACACAAAGAGCTCGTTCGACGCAGCCACCGGTCTGATCACGCAGACGAGCGTCGAACCGTCGGATGCGACGGCGACCTGCAGCACCATGACCTACGCGACGTCGAACACGGGCGCCGGCATCGTCGGAGCACTGGCAGAAGTGTCCAAGGTTGGGGTCGCCTGTGCGTCTCTGCCCGACGCTCACTTTCCGGGCGATGCGATCAGCGATGTGCGCACCAGCTACGACGGCCAGGCGTACGGAGCTTCGCCCACCAAGGGGGATGCCACCAAGGTCGAGATCGTCGACGGCTACCCGGCCGGAACGCTCGCGTCCGCGCACTGGGTCACCCAGGCGGCGACCGCGTACGACAGCATGGGCCGTCCGACCTCCGTCGTCGATGTCCTTCAGCACACAACCGGAACGGCGTACACGCCAGCCGCCGGGGCTCCGGCCGGTTCGGGTGGCACGACGAAGGTCGTCTCCACGGCCACCGCTCCCTTCGGCTGGACCACGACGACGACCTTCGACCCCACACGGGGAAGCGAGCTCAGCAGCACGGACCAGAACGGCGAAGTCACCACCGCGACCTATGACCCGCTGGGGCGCCGGACCGCGGTCTGGCTACCGAGTAACCCGAAGGCGAGCGCGCCGAACAATCCGTCCGTCTCATACAGCTATCTCGTCTCCCAGACCGCCGCATCGGCGGTCACCACGAAGACGCTCACAGCCGGAGGCGGCATCAGCACCTTCGCGTTGTTCGACGGACTCGGTCAGCCGATCCAGACGCAAGCGCCCGCGGAGGGCGGGGGCACAGTCGTCACCGACAACGCCTACGACGCGCACGGTCGCGTAGCCTTCACCGACGCCCCATACTGGACTCCGTCGGTTGACCCGTCGACCAAGTTGTTCGTGCCGACCGCGCTCTCTCAAGTGCCATCGCAAACCGTCACGGCTTACGACGCGGTCGATCGCACGGTAAGGACCACCCTGAACTCGCTGGGCGCGGAGCGCTACCACACCGGAATCGCCTACCTCGGCGCCGACCGCGTTGACACTACGCCGCCCTCGGGCGGGACGCCGACCACGACGCTCACGAACAGTCAGGGGCAGCAGACGGCCCTCGTGCAATACCTGGCTGCGGCTCCCGCGTCTGGTGCCCAGACGGAAACGACTACATACGGCTTCAACGCCCAGGGCAAGATGGCGTCCATGACCGATCCGGCCGGCAACAGCTGGTCGTGGCGGTTCGACGTCCTCGGCCACCAGGTCGGCGCCGACGATCCCGACAGCGGGACGACGTCGAGCACATATGACGACGCCGGGAACCTCCTCTCGACCACAGACGCCCGCGGCGTGACGGTGAGCTACACCTACGACGCACTGAACCGGAAGACTGCGCAGTACCAGGGCACGACCGCCGGCTCGCTGCTCGCCGCCTGGACCTACGACACCGTCGCCAAGGGGCAGCTCGCCAGCTCAACCTCGTACGTAGGATCCGTGCCCGGCACGCCCGGCCTGGCATACGGATCCACGGTGGACTCCTACGACGACCTCTACAACGTCACGCAGAACACCGTGAGCATCCCGAGCGGTGCGCCAGCCTTCGGCGGCAGTAGCTTCACGACCAGCAGCTACTACGACATCGACGGATCCATCCTCAACAAGACTCTGCCCGCCATGGGCGGGATCCCCGAGGAGACGCTCTTCTACTCCTACGACAGCGAGAACAACCTCACCAGCATCGACGGCCTCGACGTCTACGGCGTCGCGAACTACACGCCAATCGGTCAGCTAGCCCAAATCACACGGACGGGAACAACGAGCCTCTACACCGGGTTCGGGTACGACCCGGCGACCACCGCTCTCCTGGACATCAAGGACACCACCAAGGCGGGGACAACGTTCACGGTCCAAGCGGACCGCACCTATAGCCGCAACGACTCCGGCGACGTGACCGCCATCAAGACCACCGGAGCGGCGGGAACGGACACCCAGTGCTTCGGCTACGACTATCTGCACGACCTCACCCTGGCGTGGACGCCCGCGAGCAACGACTGTGGTGCGACGCCCACCGCGTCGACGATTGGCGGGGCCGCGCCATATTGGACGTCATATGCGATCGATCCCGCGACGGGAAACCGCACCTCGGTGACACACAACCCGACCAATGCGGCAGCGTCGGCGACTACCGACACGTACACCTACCCGGCAAGCAAGGCGCCGCACCCGCACGCCGTGCAGACCGTGACCCGGTCCGCGGGGACCGGGGCTACCGACAGTTACGCGTACGACGCGAGCGGGAACACGGTGGCGCGGCCGGGGCAGACCCTGAACTGGGACGCCAGGGGGAGTTTGGCCTCCGTGCTGGTTGGCGGTACCACTCAGACGAGTGTCTATGACACGTCCGGCGCATTGCTCCTTCAGAGCGACCCGACGAGTGGTACCACCCTTGACCTTGGTGATACGGAGTTGCGCGTCGCACCTGGAGGGACGACCTCCGCGCTTCGCACATATTCGCTCGGAGGAGTTCCCGTCGCTGAGCGAGCGACGAAAGCTGGAATCGCTCAAACGACGTTGACCTGGGTTTCGGGGGATGCGAACCGCACGCAGGACATCGCTATCGGCTCGTCCGGCGGTGCCCTCACCCGGCGCTACGTCGACCCGTTTGGCCTCTCGCGAGGCACCGCCAGCCCGTGGAACAACGATCACGGCTACCTCAACGCGTCGACATCACGCGCGACTGGTCTGCTCCAGCTGGGTGTCCGAGCCTACGACCCGAACCTCGGGCGCTTCTTGTCCGTCGATGCCATCCTCGCTCCCCTCAACCCCGCGCAGAACAACGGATACAGCTACAGCGCGAATGATCCGGTCACGAGCAGCGACCCGGGAGGTGACTGCTACGTCTCAGGTAAGGGGTCGCCGGACGCGCTGAACATGAACAACAACTGCGGTGGCGGAAAGGGCGGAGCGGCGCCCCAACGACCCTCCGCAGGGGGAAACAACAAGCAGAGCTACTACCCGACCTGGAACAAACTCCAGAGAGTGGTGGCCCAGGTCATCAAGGACGTCGTCGATAACCTCGCAAACACGTTGGACTTGAGCGACATATTCTCGGGTTCGGCGTCGCCAGGCGAGGGTTCGGGCGGCGGCTTGACGAGCGCCCTATGCCAGGCTGCGCGGGTCTACGGACCGGTAGGTTCATGCAATCAGTCTGAGCGTGCGGCCTCCGACCAGCAGATCGCGGGGCTGCTGGACGCCGCTGCCGGAGCTGGGGACATGCTGTTCTCCGTCTGCATGGCTGACTTCACGAGCCCAGCGTGCGGCGACATCGAGACGGCCGCCGCCCTGGCGAAGACGGGAAGTGGGGCGCTGCGCGCAAGTGGGGCAGAGGCCGCAATCAAGGAGGCGAGCTCCGACTGGGCAAATGTCAGCGGAACCCTCCGTGACATCCGCGCGGGCACAGGAAACTTCGACCTGCAGCAGGGTACCTACTGGCAGGCGATGGCCATCGGTGAGGCCTGGGTCGGCCCCGGCGCGACACTTTCCAAGAATGGAGTGGCATTCACGAGCGCGGATGGGTTGCGAACCTTCAGGCCTCCATCCTTCAAGCCACGGCAGGGTGTCACTCAAGCGAATTTCGGCTGGCGTGAGGCATCGAGCGGGAAGTACGTCAACAATGGACACATGAACATCGTGGGCGGTGGCAAGTGAGGGCGGAACTGCGGTTGATCGACACAACGGACGCCGATCTCGAAACGTTCGCTCCTGCTGAAGGCGAACCGTTCGTTTTGCCTCTTCAACTGTACGTTGGTCCGGCCGGCGAGCGCGGCGAGGAGTCATTCGAGCTGCTCGTGTGTAATATCCCGTGGCTTGCGTCGCAGCTGACCAACTTTTCGCTGAAGCTCGTCAATCACACTCTGATCGTCGACAGTTGGGACTATCACGATGTCGAACGATTCCTCACGCGAACGATCAACGACATCGAAGATACGAGTTGGGAACGCGTGGCTATGAGGGTGGGGGAGATCGGACTTTGGGAGTTCTACAACATCCGCGAACGCAACGACGATCAGTGATATCTCGACCGCGTCAACGGTCCAAAGAGGCGCTTCATTGAGCCAGGACTCCATCATCGCCGCCGTCGATGCGGTGGTCGACGCCCTCTCAGACCTCGATCGCGCACTCGAAGCCGACGGAATGCGCGCGATTCGCCAGGAGTTGGCGGATGCTCGTGCCTCGGGCGATCGATCGGGCTTCCGCGAACGTGCGTTGGAGGCCCGTTCGCGCGCCTACGGGATGGGGGGTCTGTTCGACATCCTCATCGCGCCGAGGGAAGGCCTTTCCGTTGAAGAGGCTACCGGGTTGCTGGATGCGCAGGTCTCCGCCATGGTGCGCGAGATAGACCCGCTCCGCGATGGTGGGGACCCTAGTCTGCAGTAAGTGACGGGAATCGAACCCTACACGGGGGACTAGGGCGGACGAAAGACATTCTAAGGCGAGCGCTCTGAACACAGATTGATTGGCGCACTCGACGACCGTTCCCATCGTCTCGCAAGCCAACTCCCGCAAGCGAATCCGTCAGCCGGCGCGCGGCAACGCCGAGTCCTGCGCCCCAACGTCGACTTCCTCCCCAATGAATCACAGGAGCAATTGGATAGCTACCGCCGCTCTTTCCGCGTCCCGCAGCGCCAGCCGATCTCGCCCGAAATAAGCGCCGTGGGGCGTCGGGGATCAGCTGCAACCACTCCAGGCGTCCGCCGACTGGAACCTGTTGAGCCGCCTACGGCGGCACTGTTCCTTGTGGTTTGTGTGTCTTTCCGCGGGGCGATCGTAGCTCGTTCCCGCGGCTTACCGTGCCGGGCTTTCGCGGCATATCCTCCCTCCGCTTCGCTCCAGTCCGGTATTCCACGGTCCCGGCACTCACGCCGCTCCCACTCGCTCTCGATCTCTCCGCCGGAAAGGCAAACAAAACGATCGAGCAGGGGAGTGAACGATCATGCGGGTATTCATCATCGACACCACGCACATGGGCCCGGAACTGCAACGGGGGCTGATCGGGGTGGTCGGCTCCACCACCCCGACACCGGAAGAGAAGAAGGAATGCGTGGACACGGTGTCCCGGTATGCGGTGGATGGGTGGGCGATCGCCGCCGACCCTCACACCGCCATCGGGCACCTTGCAGCGTTGACCGCCGAGACGGCGTGCGTTCCGTTCCTGGCACTGGATCGGGTTCGTCGGGCTGGCGGTGCGGTGATCGCAGCGCCGACGGCCGGCGCGCACCTGCACGGACTCGACTGACCTGGGCGCCGAGACGCGGTGGTGGGCCCCGCCCTCCGTGGCGGGACCCACTACCCGCGTTTCAGTCTTCGCCGCCGTCGGCGACCTTTTGCTTGGAGTCCGGGTTGTCCGTTGCGCTCGGGTTGTCGGTGCCGGTGATGATGCGTTCGACGTCGCTGAGGGTGTAGCCCCAGGCCGCGAGTTGGGTGAAGTAGGCGGCATCGGTCGGGGACGGGGTGCGCCATGTTTGCTTGTTGGTGACGCTTTCGCACGCCCCGAGCACGATCGCCAAAGCGACGTGTTGCGCTTTGCCCGACGTCTGCTCGAGCAGGGCCGCGAGCTTGTCGGCTTGGAAGTAGCCGGAGGGTTCGACACCGAGTAGTTGGTGGGCGAGTTCGTTGCCGTCCCGGGTGGCGCTGCTGATCGCCTGCCGGTGCACGGTGAGCCCTCGTGCGATGACCAGTCCCGTGTCTTTGGGGAGTGTTTTGCGGGTGAGGAGGGTGGTGAGCCAGTCGCGGCGGACGACTTCGGCGGAGGCCCAGGCCTTGTTGTTGGCGATCAGGGTGCGCCGTTCGGCCTTCTGTTCCTCGGTCATCGGCCCGCTCTGGGACGCGGCCCTGCCGTAGGTGTGGAGTCCGGCGGCTTTGGCGTCGTGGAGGTAGTAGGTGACGCTCGGCTCGCCGTCGGCGTAGACGCGAACATGCGCGGCACGCCCTGCGACGTTCTCGATGTGTTCGACCGTGACCCTCTCGTTCTCGGCGGTGAGCAGTTCGCTGATCCGGGTGTACTGGGTGTCGTTGTAGCCGGAGTCGGTGTGGAGGATTTCGTACCCACGCCCAATCAGGTCGGCTTCGGCGGCTGCCTTGGCTTGGGCGCGGGCTTTTTCGTCGCGTGCCCGCTGGGCCGCGTGCGGGAACTGCGCCGGGTTGGTGGTCGCGACCTGGATCAGCTCGGCACGGGTCTCTTCGTTGTCGTCGAATTCGATGAGCACGGCCGCTTGGTCCAGGGTGAGCGGGTGCTCCTGCAGCGCGGACGCGGCGGCGGGGTTCTCGGTGACCGCAAGCGCGGTCTTGACTTCCCGGGTTTTGGAGCCGGTGCGGCGGGCGATGGCGGTGATCGTGAGCCCTTCGAACGCGAGCTGCTGGAACGCGGCCGCCCGGTCACCGTCGCTGAGCGATTCGCGCTGGTCGTTCTCCACCATTTGCTGCACGATGCGCTCCGTCGCCACGTCATCCGCTTCCACGAGATAGACGGGGATGGTGGCGAGCCCTGCTTCGCGGGCGGCGAAGACGCGCCGTTGCCCGGCCCGGACGGTGATGGTCCCGTCGGGGTTGTGGTGGGCGAGGACGGGGGTGAGGACCCCGTTCTCGCGGATGGATTGTACGAACGCGGGGGTGATGGGTGCGGTGAGTCGCACGTTCTCTTCCAACAGGAGGGTGTGCGGGTCCAGGTGCTGGATGGTCCCGGTGACGCTTGTGGTGTCGTTCATGGTCTTTGCTTCTTCCGATCAACTGGTTTGGTTCGCCTGTTTGGCAAGAGGATCGGAACGGAAGCGGAGACGGTGCAGTGCCGGGTCCGTGGAATACCGCAGCGCAGCGAGGATATGCCGCGAAAGCCCGGAACGGAGCCGCCGCAGCGACCTACGATCAGCTGGCCAGGCAGGCGGACAACCTCAATATGCAGGGTGCCGCTCGCGGCTCCATCCAGTCAGTAACCGCAGCAGCTGGTATGCGCGCGGGTCCCATGGAAGGTTCCAGGCCTGAGGTGAATAGGCCTGTGTTTGGGGCCCGACTTATTCCAGGTGTGTGTGAGCGGTTTCCGGATGCGGCTCTGTGAGCGGGCGCCGCGGCTGCAAGTGAGCGGTCTTCTGTCTCAGCTGGGTGACCACCGCTGCGTCATCGAATTGGTCTTCACCGGTGCACGACGCAATTGGGGCGGCCACGATCTGGCTGGCAGGCCCGATGATGACTTCCACCATCCAGACGTCTCCGGTGCAGCTTCTGCCGGGGACGCTGATGGTGTGGGCGGTGTTGTTGTGGGCCAACGCCTTGGAGTACTCCAGGATGCTGTCTGCGATGTCGTCGCCGGTATCGAATCACGTGCCGGCATAGGTGATTCTGCGCATGCTCCGAGCGTGCTCTCGGAGTGGGGGCAGGTGAGGCCCTTGACACTGGCCCGAACGGTGGCTTTCGGCCCTCGACGCAGGTCAGCCTCGATCAGGGTGAGGAGGAGTGACCGGGCGTGGATGCGTCGTTGACGGCAGCGAGCATCGAGCGCGCTAGCGCCACATTGCCTCGAGAGCCTTATCCTTCCGGCAGGAGTTGCCGAAATTGGACCGGAAGAGGCCGACGTGGGAACGCTGGAGTACGACGGCAAGAGCTACGAGCTCGAAGACCGAACCCTGTTTCACCTGCAGATCGCCATCAGCACCAAGCTACGGCGCCGGGAGAACTTCTTCCTCACCTGGCCCGTGCAGCATGAGATGGGCAGCGGGCGACACACAGTCTGGGTTGATAACGGGGTTCCGCTGCATTTCCACTACACGGGTTCCCGGCATCCCACCCTGAATCGCGAATGGGTCGAGGCCTTGCTGGACTCCGCCAGCCAAGGCCAAGGGATGACGGTGAGAGCCGAACCCGAGGCCAGCGGCGATCCGTGATCTGCAACAGTGTGACGTTCGAGGCGATGGCTCGACGGGTTTGCGTTCGGAAGGCGGTCGTCTATCCCGAGCCGTTCAGGGCGAACGGGGGCGCCGAGTGTTCTTAGTGCGGATGGCCCCCGTTCCTCACAAGTGTGGTTGGAACACTGACCAGCAGCCGAGGTCGTACTCCAGTTCCTCCCCGGAGTAGAGCCGCACCACCCATCGGTGTGAATCGCCGCCGGCGAACTGTCCGGTGACGGTTTCACTCACCCAGACGCCATCGGACTCATGCACCCACCGGATCAAACCGATGTGCTCCCTCAACCGTGGCGGGTGGGGCGGGTGGAGGTAGTCCACGTCATCAGCCATTAGGTCCCCCTTCCCCGCCGGCGGGTGCACCGCACCCTAGTTCCAGCGGTGGGCATATGGTGCACCCGACGGGCCGCCTGCGGGAAGGTCCGATTTCGCAGCGCGTCAGCGACGTGGCTCGATGCGAGCCAGGCGGTACATCGCCGTGTGATTATCGGCGATGCTGCAGCGCTCCCAGACTTCTAAGATGGCCCCGTCGGGGGCGTCGATGGGTCGGCGGATCACGATCGGCGGCACGTCGAAGGCGTCCGGCGATTGAAGGGTGACGATTTCTGCTTCACCGTCCGGGTCTGGGGAGACCAGGATGGCGACTATCTCGCGCATCAGCTGCCTCGGTCGGGGGTGGCTGGACTCTACGACCGGGCGCGTCGCCCGCGATAGACAAGACATGTGCCGCGCGCCAGGGTCACGGGGGGCTGCCGTGCTCGCAGGGACCGATGTTCCGTGGATGGCGGTCGCTTACCGTGCGGCCATGACAAAGATGACTGCCGCAGCGATCTACGCGCGGATCTCCTCCGACCAAACGGGGGAAGGGTTGGGTGTGCAACGTCAACTTGAGGACTGTCGCCGGTTAGCCCGCGACCGGGACTGGGTGATCGCCGGCGAGTACGTCGACAACGATGTATCCGCCTATTCGGGGAAACCGCGCCCCGCGTACGAGCGAATGGTGGGAGATATTGTCGAGCGGCGCATCGACGCGGTTCTGGTGTATCACTTGGACCGGCTCACAAGGCGGCCGGTCGAATTAGAGCACTTCATCGACGTGTGCACCGTTGCGGGCGTGGATGTCACCACGGTTACCGGGGATGTTGGGCTGGAAAACGACAACGGGCTGCTGATTGCCCGGATCACCAGTGCCATGGCGGCGGCGGAGTCGGGACGGAAGTCAGCCCGGATCCGTCGCAAGATGCTGCAAAACGCACAAATGGGTAAACCCAACGGTGGGGCCAATCGACCGTTCGGATACGAATCTGACCGGGTCACCATTCGGGACGGCGAAGCGGCAATTATCCGGGAAGTCGTCTCCCGCTACCTCGCTGGCGAGTCCTTGAACTCGTTGACCCGCTGGATGAATGAGAAGGAAATCCCGACATCCGGGGTGGCGAGGTCATGGAGTGTCCGCACCCTGCGTCCGATCTTGATTAGTGGACGCATCGCCGGGCTGCGTGACCACCACGGAATAACGGTGGGGCCTGCGGTGTGGCCGGGAGTTATCACTGCTGAGGAGCACGAGACGGTGCTCGCCACGTTCGCTTCTAGGCACGTCGAGCGGCGGCCGCCGCACTTGTACCTTCTCAGCGGCCTGCTCCGGTGCGGCCGCTGCGGCAACACCCTAGTAACTACATCGCCACGGGGCGTGCGCCGCTACACGTGCACGAGATCACCAGGATCCAGCGGATGTGGGCAGCTCTCCATCAACGCTTCCATGCTCGAAGACTTCATCGCCCCGGCCATCGTGCTCCGGCTGGAGTCACCCGAGATCGGGCCTCTCCTCGTTGCCCGAGCAGATCCCGGCCAACATGCCGAGCAGCTGGGAGAAGTCGTGCGCGCGCATCAGGCAATGCTTGACCTTGCAACGATGCTGGGGGCGGGGGAGATTACTCGCGCCGAATTTTTGGCAGCTCGTAAGGCAGGCGATGTCCGCCACACCAGGGCGTTGAAACGTCTTGACGGGGTTGCCGGCACCCGCTTGTTTAATGGCTGGGCCAGTGAGGATGCGGCTCAGATGTCAGCGTGGCAACGGCTCCCACTGGCTCGGCAACGAGAAGTCGCACGGACGATCCTAAGCTCTGTGGTCATCCAACCGCGCCCGAGGGGTGCACGCGTTCTAGACCCGACTCGCGTGGAGATTGTGTGGGCGACGTAGGCCGGCCCGGCGCATTGATGCAGATCATGGGTAACCGCGCTGCGCTTCTGATGCGCCGCGTGCACTCGGGCAGCCGTAAGGCATCTCCATACAAGTCCGGTTAGATGCCGCCGACAGTGTCCTTACTGCCACAGCGTGCCGTCCGCAAGGGTCGCAAAGAGTGACATCAGCCTCTGGCCGGGCGACCCGCTGAATCGCCCCTCGCCTACTTCCCGGCGGTGAGTTTGTGGCCGAAGAAGTTGGTGCGCCGCTCCATGGCCACCCCGACGTACGGTTCGCGGTCGTACAGGTCTCGTCGCTCGCGTCGCCGACCAAGAGCAGTTCCTTCCGGCCGGTCACGGTGCCGTGGAGCGAGTTGCGCGCCGAGGGCAGGTGCAGGCCTCGTACGAACTTCCGCATGCCTATCCGGCCACGTTCCTCGGGCGGAACGGCGATCACACTGAGGCAACCTTCGTGGTCCATCGCGCGGATGGGGACGGCCCTGAATCGGTTAGTCCGCACGACGGCTGGCGGTCTATGACAACCGCCCGGAGGACCGCGAAAAACACCCAGGAAACGATCAGCCCGCCCCCAAACGGTCGTAAGGTCCGCTATCCGTATGAGCCTGGAGTCCCGCGGCGTAGCTCGGCGAACGTTGCAGAATTGCCAGCCGTTGTGACACCTTGTTGACCGTCGCCGGGATACCAAGGAGGGCGCGCATGACCCTCGAATTTGAGCACCGGCCGTCCGAGTCCGCGTGGGTGGAGCGGGTCTGGCGCAGCCGCAGTACCGACACGACGGCGATGACGTCGATTGCCCGCATCCACTGGGATCTGGTGTTCTGGGAGGACGCCGACGGAATGCACGCCGGCATTCAGGGACCCGAGTCACGAGCGTCGGAGGCTCCGGTTCCGGCCCAGGCGGAGTTCCTGGGCGTGCGCCTGACCCTGGGCGCCTTCCTCCCTGAGCTTCCTGTGCCGGAGCTCGTCGACAGGTTCGCGCCGCTGCCCGGGGACGGACGCTCGTTCTGGTTGGGAGGGACACGGGTACGGTTCCCGCGGTTCGAGACCGCCGAGGATGTGGTTCTCGGTCTCGCACGTCACGGGGTCGTGTCCCGGGCGGACCCGCGACGTGACGCGGCTGCGAGCGAGCGAACGCGGCAGCGGCGCACCCTAGCGGCGACGGGGCTTCCGCACCGCACTCGCCGTCAGATCCAGCGCGCCGCGCATGCGGCGGTGCGCCTGCAGGCAGGTGACTCTCCGTCGATGGTCGCCCACGAACTGGGCTACTTCGACCAGCCGCATCTCGCCCATGCCCTCCGCCGCTTCGTCGGGCGGTCAGCGACCGAGCTGGCGACGGCAGCAGGAGAGGCGCGGCCGTTGTCGTTGCTGTACAAGACGGAGGCGGATACCGACCGGTAGCGTCCGATCGAAGCCGCAGAGGGCGGCACGATCGGAGGAGGTACCCATGGAAGAACCGGAACTGCAGACCCACTCAGACAGCACGCGGCGGGTCGTGCTCTACGAACTGATGTCCCTCGATGGGTTCGCAGACGATCCTGGCGAGGGGAAATGGCTCCGCGACACAGGAGACGGGCTCGGCGGCTTCCTCAGCGACACCATCGCCACCCAGGACACCATCCTTCTCGGCCGGCGGACCTACGAGAAGTGGGCGCCGTACTGGCCGACCGCCGACGTCGAGCCATTCGCAGGCTTCATCAACTCCACGCCCAAGCTGGTCTTCTCATCCCGACCCTTGCAGCTGGGCTGGTCGAGGGCGACGCAGGTCACGGAACCGCCGGCCGGCCTCGTGAGCGAACTAAAGGCACGACCGGGCGGAGACATCGGCGTCCACGGCAGCCTGAGCCTCGCCCGCGCCCTTCTTGAGGCCGACCTGGTGGACGAACTCCGGCTCGTCGTCGCCCCGACGCTAGCCGGACACGGCAAGCGCCTATTCTCCGACGATGCACCGCTGCGCGCCCTCGAACTAGTGGCGTGCGAGCGCTCGGGAGGCTGCCTCCTGCTGACCTACCGCCGAGCGAGCGAGCGCTGACACTCCTGCCGCACGTTGCCATTGCCTCGTGGGGGCCGGGGGAGTAAACACTCACCATGCCGCTCAGTGATTTTCCGGTGCGCACCTCCATCGCCGTGTCCGACATCGGAAAGGCCGTCGAGTTCTACGAGGGGAAGCTCGGCTTGCCGTTGGTGCACTCCGGACCGAGCGCGAACATCGCCGACGGGAGCCGCGTCTATCGCTCCGGCAGCGAGGTGGCCCTCAACGTGTTCCAGTCGGCCACCGCGGGAAAGTCCGAGGCGACGATGGCGACCTGGTACGTCGACGACCTCGACGCGATCGTCGACGAACTCACCGCGGCCGGCGTGCGATTCGCCCGCTACTACCGACTCGAGCACGACGCGCGAGGCATCACCGAAAGAGCCGGCGGCGGGCGGATCGCCTGGTTCCAAGACCCAGACGGCAACACCTTCGCGATCGAATCCGACCGCTGATCCGAGACGACCGGAGAGGAACCGCCTCCTACGATGCCCGTGTGTCCCGTGACTTCACAGACGAGGAGCGAATACTCCTTCGCTTTCTCACCGCTGGCGAGGATTGGACAGCGAGACTCGCGCGAGTACAAGTCGACGCAGCCAAGTTCCTTGATTACTGGGGTTCGGGTGATCAAAGCTTCGAGATCGAGCCGGGGAAGGGTGTCACTCCGCTTCCGACCGAAATGGAATCTACGAGCCCTCAGACAAGTACTTCACCTTGGCGTCGCGCGAACGAGGTGGCTTAATGCTGTGGGTCAAATCTGGCTTGATCTCTTCGCTTGAGGTCTATTGGTATGGGGACGATATACCGAGACTGCCTGTTACCGATGAGGTTGCAGACACGCCAAACCTTCGCTGAGACGCCTTCACAACCCGCGCAAGCCGGGGCGCTATCTCGGCGGCGATTTTCGCGAGCGCCACCAAATGAGAGCAGAAATGGCGGCGCCGACGGCGCAGACCGCTGCGATCATGCCAATCGTCCACCCTCCAGCTTCGTCCTGCGGGCTCGGGGTCATTGCGCCATAAATCAAGCCAGCGATGATCGCAGCGAACGAAAGGCCGGCCAAGCTGAGTGCGACGACGCGCGCTGGATGCATGAGAGGAAGCATGGCACGGCCCGTGAACTGATAGGCAGAGAGCGAAAGCGGATCGGCTCGCGGCAGACCAGAACCTGCTTAACTGTTGCGATGGATGACGAGCACCTCCATCGAACTCGCCCTTCCCGGCCCGCTGCGTGACTCTTGATCACTGCCATCCAGTCGTAGCAAAGACCTCCACAAGTTCGCTCCTGCGCCAGTACGAGGTCGGTGCTGAGGCTCTGCCTGCTGTTCGAGACCGAGGCGCAGTCGGCGACTCAAACGGACACCGGTTGGCCGTGATTGAGATCACGGCAGTCGAGATCGTCATCCTCCAAGACGTTCCGCTGGAACACGCGCTTGCCGAGGGTGAGGGATTCTCTTCGGTGTCGGACTGGCGCGAAGGTCACACCCGTTATTGGACCGCGGCGGCCATGCGCGCCGAACTCGGAGAGGATTTCGAGCTAACCGACACGTCCCTGGTGGTGCTCGAGCAATTCGTCACTATCCGGTAGCCGATGGGCGGATCCTGGCGCTCGTGGCAACAGGGTGGCCCGAATAGTTCGTTCGGGCTTGGGACGCTACAGTCGCCGATCGATCAGCGTGCAGTATGAAATCCCATCTGTCTCACCTGCTGAAGAAGATCAGAGGGAGTCTGGCAGGCCCGAGTGGCTGCTCGAGCCGTGAAGACTCGCTGCCACCCGCTGTACGAGTGCAGGATCGCGCAAATCAGTGCCCACATTGTCCGTCGGGAAAAGCTGGACTCGCTCCAGAACTCGCTCTGTCGGCTGACGCAGATCCATCTGTATGGCAGGCAGTTGCCGCCCTCCAATAGGCGCTCTAACCGTGATTGCTGTTACCTCTTGGATGAGATTGACCGGGATACTGGCCAGCGGTGAGTCGCCCTTGCTTCGCCAGAAGGCGACACCTTCGTCCGTTTGGACAAGTGTTACCGGGAATCCCCGAGAGCCAACACCGCGGAGCCAAGGGCCCGGGACGAACGACGGCTGCAGAAGTGCTGCGCTCCAGTAGGCCGGAATTACCTCCGCGCCGGGAAAGCGCTGCGCCAGATCCCGCACCCTCACCCACACTCTTCGGCGTGTTCGGACGACCACCAATGTGAACAAGAGGGCCAGCGCCACAGCCGCGACCAGAAAGCTCAGCAGCACGACCCACCCGGTTGCAGCGCCGAAATACGTGACAGAAGCGTTGACTGTAAACACAAAGACAAATAAAAGGATCACCAACGCGACCAATTCGGCAACGAGCAGGACCATCACAGGGTTCCTTCGCCGCTCCTGATGGGGGGTGTCTTCCGACGTCATCTGCGCGATCCCTTCTGGCAGCTCGTAGAGACAGATACTTCCACCAGCCCGTCGGTGAGTCCACCGTGTCCGGGAAGCCGCGAGCGGGATGAGAGATAGGCCCAAGAAGTTCATCGAAGAACTGCACGACGACCACGTCGCCGGGTCTGCGACGGTATCGGCTCGGGTCGCCGGTGGGGTATCCCCCTTTTCTTGTTCGTCAACGGGTACACGCGACAGCGTATGTCGACTTGACTGAGTCCATGGATGTTGACGTTTGGGTTGTCGTCCTTCCAGGCGACATCTTCCCCGAGGTGATCGGCGTGTACTTGGACGAAGCGACCGCATCAGAAGCGGTGGATGCCTACCTGGGTATGGCGCTCGCGGTACCGACCAAGCTGCGCACGGGCAGCGCGCAATCAAACAATGTCGGCCGGAAGCCGGGGCTGTGAGGTCCTCCGGTAGAGTTGACTTCGCATCACGGCCGCAGCGCGCGAGCCAGGACAAGATCGGGGCGATCTCCCGCTACCCGATCATAGGGCTGGACCAGGTCGACGAATTGATCACGGATCCGCTGGACACCAACCCCCTTATCCACACTCTGCAGCGACGAACGCGCACCTGGGTGTCGGACAGCTAGGCGACTACTGCAGCCCGACCTAGATCCGTCACCGAAGCGGGAACTAACAGGACCGGCAGTATCGTCTCTACCTGCGGGTCAGCGTCGGCAGAGGACGTTCACGCATCGCAGCGGGTTCATGTTCCCGTGCGCTTCGTTGCCGCCGCGGTCGATGACTCCTCGTGCCGCGTCGATGCCGAGGTCGGCGTTTCCGTCGGCGAAGTTCAGCCGGACGATTGTGGGTGCTGCGTCGATGTGGATGCCGTCGTTGAGGAGCGGGCAGTCGGGGGTGCATCCGGGAGGGGTGAACCCGTTGCCGTTCGCTCGGTTCCCTTGGACGGTCGTGCCTTGAGCGTTGTCGGTAATGACTACACCGGATCCGGCGTTCTGATTCGTGGTGTTGAGGAGGACCGAGTTGTGGTCGGAGGCGCCGACGACGACGCCGCCGAAGCCGTTGCTGGCAGCCGTGTTGAGTGCGATTCGGTTGGCGTCGGCGTGCTGGTCCAGGAGGATGCCGGAGTCGAAGTTCCGGTCGGTGCGGTTGGCGGTGAGGGTGTTGTTGGTGGAGTTGTTCACGAGCGCTATCCCGGAGCCGCTGTCCGAGGACGTGTTTCCGACGATTGTGTTGTGGCTTGCTGCGTCGAGGGAGACGCCGTCGCCGTTACGTGTCAGGTTGTTGAGGGTAATCACGTTGTAGTCGGAGTGGAACAGCAGCAATCCGGCGTAGTCCGGGTCCCCCGTATCGTCCCGTGTCACCCGGGTGCTGCGGATGGTGTTGTGATCCGAGTTGACTAGTTGGATGCCGACGACGACCGGGTTGATGAACACCGTCCGGCTGATGGTGCTGCTGTGCGCACCGTTGAGGGAGGCGCCGGCCGCGAACCCACGGACCGTCCCGTCGTGGATTGCTGTGCCCGAGTGGCTGCCTATGTCGACGCCGACGCTGGGGCTGGTGTCGCTGCCGGCCAGGGTGTGCCCATCAAGGTTGATGTCGATCCCGTCTGCTCCGACGGTCAAGCCGGTTCCTATCGCGACTGGGAAGTACAGCAGCTCGGGAGCGGATTGGTCACCGAAAGCCGGGTAGCGGCCACGCGGAGAAGGATGAGGACCGGCGTGTTACCGCTCGTGGGTGTTCCTGGTTGGTGCCTACAGGTCTGCGAGATCGATCCAGGTGAGGAACTCGGCGCGGATGCGATCGGCGAGATCGCTCACGACCTCCGACCCGTCATTCGCGGGATCGATATGGGACGGCGAAGCTTGCCCACATTTTGCCCACATCTGCTCGAGGGTCATTGTGATTACGGTGATCTTGGCGACCTTGTAATCCGCGAGATTCCGCGGATCCTGTGGTCGAATTCGGCGGCTCAGTAAGGCCAACTAGAGCACACGGCTCATAATCGTGGTGTCGCGGGTTCGAGTCCCACCCTGGCCACAGTCCTAGCAACAACGTGCTAGCAACACTGAGGACGGCGGTCCCAACCGGGCCGCCGTTTCCTCGTTCTCGCGGCGTTTTACTCGACAGAGGAGGTCGTCGTGCGGACGTACGACGAAACCGTCGGTCCCGGGTGCAGGACACCGTTCACGATCGCCTCGATGGCGAACTCGCTCGCGTTCGCGAGATCGACGCCCTCGGGGTCGAGCAGCCACTGCAGCTGCAACCCGTCCATGACGGCGAGAATGGATGCGGCGGCCTTGTCGATCGTGTCGGGGTCGCTCACGTTCTCCTGCGCGCACAGCTCGCGGAACGCCGCGACGATCTCGATACGCAGGGTCCGGTAACGATCCTGGAAGTAGGTCTTCGCCGGGTGCTCGTCGGTCACCGCTTCTGACGAGAGCACCGTGTAGACCTGCACGATGCCTGGCCGCCGCGAGTTGCGCAGCGCGGTGTCGACCAGGTGGGCGAAGAGGGCCGGACCGCCGGGGATGTGACGGCCCTCGAGGTGCGCGACGTCGTCCTGGTCGCGGAACTCGAGCACTTCGAGGAGCAGATTCTGCTTGGAGCCGAAGTGGTGCAGCACGCCGGCATGCGTCATCCCGACCTGATCGGCGATGTCGGCGAGGGTGCCGTTGGCGGACCCCTTGGTGCCGAAGGTTTCGATCGCCGCCCGAAGGATTTTCTCGCGCTTGCGCTCGGTCTCCGGGCGCGGAGTGGTGCTGCCGCCCGTCGTGGCCATCGTCCATCCTCTGTCTCGTGCCTCTTGCGACGGAGCTTACCACTCAGTAACCTCTGACCCAGCTTGCTTTCTAACCAGTAAGCAAGTTACTGTCAGCCGACATCCCGCACCACGGGGCACAACGGATGTGCCCGCCAGAAGGAGAAGCAATGAGGCTTAGAAAAACGCTCGTCACGGTGTCCGCGATCGCAGCAATCAGCGCACTGGCCCTGACGGGTTGTGCGTCGAACGGGTCGTCCGGGGCGACCAGCTCGAGCGGAGGCTCGCTCACTGTCGCGAAGCCCGATGGCGCGGCCATCCTGGCGACCCAGATCAACAACCCGTTCATCACGACCGGTTCCGGCATGTCGCTCGGCTACGACCGAATGCTGTACGAGCCCCTGGCGATCGTCAACCCGGTCGGCAAGAACGAGACGACCCCGTGGCTCGCCTCGAAGGTCAATTGGAACTCCGACTACACGCAGCTGACGGTCACTCCGCGCGCGAACGTGAAGTGGAGCGACGGCAAACCGTTCACCGCCGACGACATCGTGTTCACGTACAACCTGATCAAGAGCACCCCGGCCCTCGACCTGGGCGGCCTCAAGCTGACAGACGTCAAGAAGGACGGCGACAACGTCGTGCTGAACTTCAGCGAGTCGAAGTTCGTCAAGCAGGGTGACGTGCTCCAGGTCGCCATCGTTCCCGAGCACCAGTGGAAGAGCATCGCGGACCCGACGAAGGACGCGGTGAAGAACGCGGTCGGCACCGGCCCGTACACGATCAAGACGTTCTCGTCGCAGGGCGTCGTTCTCAAGGCCCGCTCCGACTACTGGGGCGGCAAGCCGCCGGTGGCCGAACTGAAGTACCTCGAGTACAACGACAACACGGGTCTGCTCCGCGCTCTCCAGAGTGGTGAGACGGACTGGGCGCAGATCTTCATCACCGATTACCAGAAGAACTACGTGGACAAGGACCCGAAGCACAACGTCTTCTGGGGTGCCAACGTGCTGAGCCCGGACATGATCGTGGTCAACACCACGAAGGCTCCGTTCAACAACGTCGCGTTCCGCAAGGCGGTCAACATGGTCATCGACCGGAAGGCGCACGCCGAGAAGGCGCGCAGCAATGCCGGGCCGGAACTGACCAACGTCACCGGCATCCCCCAGCCGACCGGCGACCAGTACATCGCTCCCGAGTACAAGGACCAGACGTTCAAGATCGACGTGGACGGCGCCAAGAAGGTGCTGACCGACGCGGGATACACCTGGAAGGACGGCGCTCTGATCGACCCGTCCGGCTCGCCTGTCTCGTTCACCCTGCAGGACCCGCAGGGCTGGAACGACTACGTCACCGGCATCCAGCTGGTCGCAACGCAGATCAAGAGCACGCTCGGCGCCGACGCGAAGGTCGCAACGCCCGACGCCGACACCTGGTTCGCCAACGTCGCCTCCGGAAGCTTCGATGCGGTCCTGCACTGGACCGGCTCCGGCTCGAACCCGTGGCACATCTACGACGACGTCATGAACAGCAGCTACATCGACCAGGCCGCCGACGGCAAGGTCTCGGACAACTTCGGACGGTACAACAACCCCGAGGCGACCGCTCTGCTCAAGGAGTACGCACAGGCCTCCGACGACGCCTCCCGGACTGCAGCGCTGAACAAGCTGCAGAAGATCTTCGTGGAGGACGTCCCGGCGATCCCGATCGGTACCCACCCGCAGCTGGCCGAGTACGACACCCGGAAGTTCACGGGCTGGCCCAGCGAGAGCAACCAGTACGCGACCGCTGACCCGACGCAGCCCTCGGCGGTTCAGGTGATCATGAACCTCAAGCCGGCTGGCAAGTAAGCAAGCACGTAAGCACCCTGCGCGTCCGGGGTGGATGAGGGCTTCTCGGCCCGCGTCCACCCCGGGCGGTCCGCGGACGGCGTGAAAGCGACATCCCATGACAGACTCCCTTCTCTCTGTGCGCGACTTCTCGGTCGTGTACGACGTGGATCCGCCGGTCGAGGCGGTCAAGAACGTCACCATCGACATCAAGCGCGGTGAAATCGTCGGCCTCGCCGGCGAGAGCGGGTGCGGGAAGACCACCCTCGCCTACGGAGTGCAGCGCCTCCTCAAGCCTCCGGCCGTCATCAGCAGCGGCGGCGTCGTGTTCCGCGACGAAGGCGGCGACGACATCGACATCAACTCCCTCGACGCGGAGGAGATGCGTCGCTTCCGCTGGGACAAGGTCTCCATGGTCTTCCAGGGAGCGATGAACGCACTCAATCCGGTGGCGACGATCGGGTCGCAGCTGGAGGACGTGTTCCTGGTCCACCGACCGGAGATGAGCCGTGCACAGCGTCGCTCTGAGGTGATCGACCTCCTGGAGATCGTGAAGGTGGGCGCACAGCGCCGGCGCTCGTTCCCCCACGAGCTCTCGGGCGGCATGCGCCAGCGGGTCATGATCGCCATGGCCCTTGCGCTCCGCCCGCAACTGATGGTCATGGACGAGCCGACGACGGCGCTCGACGTGCTCGTGCAGCGCGAGATCCTCAAGCAGATCTCCCAGCTCCGCCACGACTTCGGCTTCTCCGTCGTCTTCATCACCCACGACCTCCCGCTGCTTCTGGAAATCAGCGACCGCATCGCGATCATGCGCGAAGGCGAGATCGTCGAGCTCGCCGAAGCGGAGCAGATCTGGACGAATCCCCAGCATGAGTACACGCGCAAGCTGCTCCAGTCGTTTCCGCGCCTCACCGGCGAGAGAGGGGTGGTCGTACGATGACCACGCTCGAATTCACGAACGTCACCAAGATCTACAACGTGCGTGGTGCAGGGCAGCTGAAGGCGCTGGACGACGTCAGCTTCACCCTCGGCCCGCGCCAGACCATCGGGCTGGTCGGCCAATCGGGCAGCGGCAAGTCGACGATCGCCAAGATCCTCACGCAGCTCGAGACCCCCACCAGTGGGGAGGTGCTGCTGGACGGCAGCCCGATCCCGCGATCCGGGAAGCGCCTGCGGAAGTATCGCCAGCAGCTCCGGATGGTCTTCCAGGATCCGTTCGCCTCGCTGAACCCCTCGCACTCGATCCGCCACCACATCGAGCGACCCCTGCGTCTGGACGACGTCGTTCCGCGCGCGGAGATCGATGACGAGGTGCGGCGCCTGCTGCAGCGAGTGCGGCTGGATGCGGATGCCGTGATCGACCGGCGTCCGCACGAGCTGTCCGGCGGTCAGCGTCAGCGCGTGGCGATCGCTCGCGCGCTGGCATCCCGCCCAGCGCTGCTGGTCGCCGACGAGCCGGTGTCGATGCTCGACGTGTCGATCCGCCTCGGCGTGCTGAATCTGCTCGCCGAATTGCAGAGCCAGGAAGGCCTCGGCGTCCTCTACATCACCCACGACCTGGCGACGGCGCGGCATTTCAGCGACGAGATCATCGTGCTCAACCAGGGCAGGATCGTCGAGCACGGACCGGCGGACGATGTCATCCTCCGCCCGCAGGACCCGTACACCCGCGAGCTCCGTGCTGCGTCCCCCGACCCCGAGACGCACTTCGGTGCGATGACCGCATCGAGTTCAGGAGGTGCACTGTGAGCGCCGAGGCAACGACAACGGACCACGTCGACCCGACGCTGGTCGACCCGACCCTGGTCGGGACGTTGGCCACCAGGACCAAGCGCCGCGGCAGGCGCGTGCCCTGGCGTTTCATCGGCGGACGCGTGGCGTTCTACGCGTTCACCCTGTGGGCGGCGATCACGATCAACTTCTTCCTGCCCCGCATGATGAAGGGCGATGCCGTCTCCTCGTATATGGCGCGAAGCCAGGGACAGCTGACCCCGGATGCGGAGAAGGCGCTCCGGGCCATGTTCGGCCTGGACACGTCGGTGCCGCTCTGGCAGCAGTACCTCGACTACTGGAACATGCTGTTCCACGGCAATCTGGGCGTCTCCATCTCCACGGGCATGGCACCGGTGGGGGAGGCGATCGCCTCGGCCCTGCCGTGGACGCTCGGGCTCGTCGGTTTCGCCACGGTGGTCTCGTTCCTGATCGGGACGAGCCTGGGAGCCGTGATCGGGTGGAAGCGCGGCGGGCGTCTGGACGTGTTCGTCCCCGTGACGACCTTCCTCGGCACGGTGCCGTACTTCTGGGTCGGGCTGATCCTGATCGCGGTGTTCTCGACGACGCTCGGCTGGTTCCCCGCCGGGCACGCCTACGAATTGGGCGTGGAGCCGGGATGGAACGGGGACTTCATCTCCCAGGTCATCTCCCACGGAGCGCTCCCGATGATCACCATCGTGATCGTCTCACTCGGCGGGTGGGTCCTCGGGATGCGCAACATGATGCTCACGGTGCTCGATGAGGACTACATCACGGTCGCGCAGGCCAAGGGCATGCCCGATCGACGCGTGCTCTGGCGCTACGCCGCCCGCAACGCGGTGCTCCCGCAGATTCAGAGCTTCGCCCTGGCCATCGGCTTCATCGTCAGCGGCACGATCGTGATGGAGATGGTCTTCTCGTACCCCGGCATCGGCTTGCTGCTGCTCAACGCCACCAGCGCGAAGGACTACGCGCTCATGCAGGGCATCTTCCTCGTCCTGGTCCTGGCTGTGCTGGTGGCGAACATCCTCGCGGACATCGCCTACGCCATCCTCGACCCTCGCACCCGTCAGACGGAGGCCTGACCATGACAACGTCCGCCCAAGAATCCCAGACGCTCGCCCAGCCCTCCGGCGTCGGCGCCCCCGAAACCCTGGCCGTTGCGGTCGCCTCCCGGCAGCGGCCCACCAGTGTCACCTTCTGGTCGCAGCTGAAAGCCTCGCTCGCGATGTTCAGCAACCGCAAGTCCGCGGCCGGCCTGATCATCATGGGGGTGTTCGTGCTCGTCGCGATCTTCGCTCCGTGGATCGCGCCATACGACCCGAACGCGCAGCATCTGGATGAGACCCTTCAGCCGCCCTCGCTGAAGCACCTCCTGGGCACGACGCACATCGGCCAAGACGTCTTCAGCCAGCTCGTCTACGGAACGCGCGGCGTCCTCGTCGTCGGGTTCCTGGCGACGATCATGGCCACGGTGGTCGCGATCGTCATCGGAGTGACCGCCGGCTACCTGCGCGGCTGGAAGAGCGAATCGCTGTCGGCCCTCTCGAACGTGTTCCTCGTCATCCCCGGGCTGCCTCTGATGATCATCGTCGCCTCGCAGTTCGAGGATCCGCCGCTGTGGCTCATCGCCGCCGTGCTCGGCCTGACCGGCTGGGCCTGGGGCGCGCGCGTCCTGCGCGCGCAGACCATGTCGTTGCGCAACCGCGACTTCATCCAGGCCGCGCGGGCGAACGGTGAACCGTTGCACCGCATCATCCTGGTCGAGATGCTCCCGAACCTCCTGGCGATCATCGCGTCGAGTTTCGTCGGCACCATGACGGCCGCCGTCCTGGGGCTGACGACCCTCGCGTTCATCGGCGTCATCCCGGTGTCGAACCTGAACTGGGGAACCATCCTGTTCTGGGCGCAGCAGAACAACGCGTTCCCGGACTACTGGTGGTGGTACGTTCCCGCCGGTCTGTGCATCGCACTGCTCGGGGTGGCGCTGTCGCTCATCAACTTCGGCATCGACGAATACGTCAACCCTCGTCTGCGCTCGGCCGGCGAGCGAGCTCGGGCGATGAAGCGCAAGGGCATCAACATCAACACCGCCGTCACCCAGGTGCGGGCGACTCCGCAATCGACCGCTCCGGCCGCACATCCACGGGAAAGCACGACTGAATGACCTCGACTCTGCCATCAGCATCCCCGGTTCTGGCATCGGGAACCCCGCCGTACCAGGACCCGTCGCTGACGACAGCCGAACGTGTCGCGGATCTCCTCGAACGGATGAGCGTGGAGGAGAAGGTCGGGCAGATGCTGCAGCTCGACGCGCGCGACGACCTGCGGGACCACATCCTACGGCGCCACGTCGGCTCCATCCTGCACACCTCTCCGGAACGGATCCTGGAGGCGAATCGGCTCACAGCCGAGACCCGGCTCCGGATCCCGCTCCTCGTCGGCGAGGACTGCATCCACGGGCACTCGTTCTGGCCCGGTGCCACCATCTACCCGACCCAGCTCGGCATGGCCGCGTCGTGGGATGCGGACCTGATCGCGAGGGTCGCCCGCGCCACTGCCGAAGAGGTCGCCGTGACCGGCGTGCACTGGACCTTCTCGCCAGTGCTGTGCATCGCGCGCGACCTCCGCTGGGGACGGATCAGCGAGACGTTCGGCGAGGACCCGTTCCTCATCGGTGAACTCGCGAGCGCCATGGTGCGCGGATACCAGGGAGATGGGCTCGACGATCCGACGGCGATCCTCGCGACGGCGAAGCACTTCGCCGGGTACTCGGAGACGCAGGGCGGCCGCGACGCGAGCGAAGCCGACATCTCCAGGCGCAAGCTCCGAAGCTGGTTCCTGCCGCCGTTCGAGCGAGTGGCCCGCGAGGGATGCCGCACCTTCATGCTCGGCTACCAGAGCACCGACGGCGTGCCGATCACGGTAAACGACTGGCTGCTCAGCGAGGTGCTGCGCGGCGAGTGGGGATACACGGGAACGCTCATCACCGACTGGGACAACGTCGGCCGGATGGTCTGGGAGCAGAAGATCCAGCCCGACTATGCGCACGCCGCGGCCGCCGCGGTGAAGGCCGGCAACGACATGGTCATGACGACGCCGAAGTTCTACGAGGGCGCGCTCGAGGCGGTCGCGCAGGGGATGCTCAGCGAGGACGCCTTCGACGCCGCCGTAGCCCGGATCCTGACGCTGAAGTTCGACCTCGGACTGTTCGAGAATCCCCGTCTTCCCGCGGCCGAACTGGATACCGTGGTCGGCAGCGCGGCGCACGCCGAGCTGAACCTCGAGATCGCGCGACGTTCGATCGTGCTGCTGGAGAACGACGGGACGCTGCCGCTCGACTCCGCGCCGCTCGACTCGGCGCCGCTCGTATCCGACCCGCTCCGTGTCGCGCTCGTCGGCCCGCTGGCCGACGATGCGCAGAGCCAGCTCGGCGACTGGGCCGGAGGATCGGGCCAGGCAGGATGGCTGGACGGCCAGCCGCGCGAGATGATCACCACCGTGCTCGACGGTCTTCGTGCAATTCCCGGCTGGAGTGTCCTCCACGCCAGGGGCGCCGACATTCTCACGCTGGAAGACGATCCTCAGGGCGCGACGTTCCCCGACGGGCAGCCGCGACCCCACGTGGTCGTGCCGTGCGACCCGAATCCCGTCCTGATCGACGAAGCCGTCGCCGCCGCCGAGGCGTCCGACGTGGTGATCGCCGTGGTGGGTGACAGGATCGAGCTGGTCGGCGAGGGCCGCTCCACGGCGACGCTCGAATTGATCGGCGGACAGATCGCCCTGCTCGACGCGATGATCGCGACAGGGAAACCTGTCGTCGTGGTGCTCCTCGCCTCCAAGCCGCTCGTCCTGCCGCCGTCGGTTGCCGCCGCCGCCGCGGTGATCTGGGCCGCGAACCCAGGCATGCTGGGCGGTCAGGCGATCGCTGAGATCCTCGCAGGCCGGATCGAGCCCTCCGGGCGTCTGCCGATCTCCTTCGCGCGGCACGTCGGCCAGCAGCCGACGTACTACAACCAGATCCGTGGGCAGCACGGCGACCGGTACGCCGACCTCACGCAGGAGCCCGCGTGGGCGTTCGGAGAGGGACTGTCGTACACGAGCGTGGAGTACGCCGACCTGACTCTCGCGCGCACTCAGCTCGGCGCGCACGAGGACATCATCGCCGAGGTCAGCGTGATCAACACCGGCGGGCGACCGGTCCGCGAGACGGTCCAGGTCTATGTGCGGGACACGGTCACGAGCGTCAGCTGGACGGACAAGGAGCTGAAGGCCTACCGTCAGGTCGAACTGGAACCGGGCGAGACGGGTCGGGTGCGCTTCGAACTCCCCGTGCGGGACTGCTCGATCGTGGACGCGACGGGAACCCGTCGAGTGGAAGCGGGCGCCTTCGAACTTCTGGTCGGCCCCTCCTCCCGCGAGGCGGCGCTGCTCACCGCCGGGTTCGAGGTCCTGGGGACGGCGTAGGACCCGCGAACCGCATCCCGCTTGGCGCGGGGTCCTCGCTCTCACTAGGGTGTCGGGCATGCCCGATGAGACGCGACGTCCCCTCGACTTCGAGACCCGCCAGATCCACGCGGGGGCGGTGGTCGACTCCCAGACCAAGTCGCGGGTGACGCCCATCTATCAGACGGCCGCGTACGTCTTCGATTCTTTCGACGACGGCGAGGAGCGGTTCGCGGGGCGGAGCGGGTACCGGGCGTACTCGCGCAACGAGAACCCCACGAACGCGGTCGCCGGTCAGCGGATCGCCGACCTGGAGGGCGGCGTCGACGGCATCGTAGTGGCCAGCGGTCAGGCGGCGATCGCCACGGCGCTGAGTGCTCTGGCGGGTGCAGGCGACCACATCCTCGCTACCCGGTCGCTGTACGAGGGCACCCGGGAGATGTTCCGTGGCGTGCTGCAGCGGCAGGGCATCGAGTTCGAGTACGTACCCGACGAGGCGGACGACGAGGAGTGGGCGACGCGGTTCCGGCCGGAGACGAAGGCGGTGTACACCGAGACGCTGCCGAACCCGCTGGGCCAGGTGGTCGACATCGCCCGGATCGCCGGACTGGCGCACGCGGCGGGGGTGCCGCTGATCGTCGACAACACGGTACCCACTCCGTACCTGTGGCGGCCGATCGAAGACGGCGCCGACGTCGTCATCCACTCGACCTCGAAGTGGCTTTCCGGGCACGCGTCCGTGATCGGCGGAGCGATCGTCGACGCCGGGCGGTTCGGCTGGAGTGCCCAGGCGGCTCGGTTCCCGCAGCTCACGCAGGCGCCGCGCCCGGGAGCCGCCTCGTTCGTCGACCGCTTCGGGCGGGGCGCGTACCTGGCCTACGTGCGCTCGGTGATCGTGCTCGAGTACGGCCCGACCGTGCCGCCGACCAGCACGTTCCTGCTGCTGCACGGCATTGAGACGCTGTCACTGCGCATGCAGCGTCACGTCGCCAACGCCCGGGCCGTCGCCGAGTGGCTGGAGGCGAGGCCCGAAGTGACGCACGTGTTCTATCCCGGACTGCCCACCAACCCGTACTACGAACGCGCCCGCCGCTACCTGCCCGACGGGGCGGGATCGATCGTGTCGATCGACCTGGGCGGGCGGGAGGCGGCGCGCCGCTTCATCGATGCTCTGGAGCTGATCTCGCCGATGACGCACATCGGCGACGTGCGAACGCTGGCGCTCCACCTGGGCAGCACCATCCACGCCAAGCTGAGCGCCGACGAGCAGCTCGAGGCGGGGATCACGCCCGGACTGATCCGTCTCTCCATTGGGATCGAGAGCCCGCGAGACATCATCGATGACCTCGAACGCGGACTCAGAGCGGCAGCGGGCTGACCCTGTGGTTCGCTGAGCGCAGACCGGCGGCGATCCGTTGCACCGCTTCGACGACGGTTTCGGGATTGCAGGCCAGGTTGATGCGGGCGAAGCCGCGGCCAGGCTCGCCGAACGGCAGCCCCGAGTTGAGCGCGACGCGTCCTTCGTCGATGAGCACGCGCGCGGGATCGTCGCCGAGGTCCGTGCCCCGGAAGTCGAGCCAGGCCAGGTAGCCCGCATCCGGCTTGACGAGGCGGACGGCGGGGGCGTGGATGGCGAGCTCGGCCTCGAGCAGGGCGACGTTGGCCACGAGCAACTCGACCAGATCGTCGCGCCAGGGCCGGCAGGACAGCGCGGCCAGGTTGGCGTGCAGGCCGAGGATGCTGGTGCGGGCCGCCAGCTCCTCGGGCAGCTCGGTCAGCAGCGCCGCCGAGCGCTCGTCGGCGGCGATGATGACTGCGCACTTCAGGCCCGCAAGGTTCCAGGCCTTGCTCGCGGAGGTGACCGTGACGGAAGGGGCGCCGGCCGCCCGCGCGATCGGCGCGAACGGTGTGAAGACGGTGCCCGGGTGGGCGAGGGGGGCGTGGACTTCGTCACTGACGACGAAGACGCCGTAACGGGCGGCGAGGGCAGCGAGCTCCTCCAAGACCGTGCGGCTGTGACATCGCCCGGTCGGATTGTGCGGGTTGCACAGCAGCAGCGCGTCGGCGCCGGCCGCGAACGCCGCTTCGATGCCGGGGAGGTCGAGACTCCAGCCCTCGTCTTCGAGCAGGGGCACGGTGACGGGGACGGCATCGGCCTCGTGCACCATCTCGAAGAACGGCGGATAGACCGGCGGGGTCAACACCACGTGCCCACCCACGGCGGGGATCGCCAGTCGTAGCGCCTCCACAACGCCGACGGTCACGTCGGTGGCCAAGTGCACCCACTCCGGGTCGACGTCCCAGCCCCACTCCTCGCGGGCGAAAGCCACGAACGCCGGAGCGAGGGGGCCGGCGGAGTCGAGGTAGCCGGTGTCCGAGTGGCGCAGCGTTTCGGCGACGCGGTCGAGGATCGAGGGCTCGACGTCGAAGTCCATCTCCGCCACGAAGACAGGGAGCACGTCGGCCGGGTAGCGGCGCCACTTGATGCTCGAGCGGGTGGCATAGAGCTGCTCCAAGGGGCGTGCCGGTCCGAAGCTCATGGAGAGAGCGTGCCGCGTCGCACTCGCTGACGCGAGTCGGACCGTCAAAAACCGTAGCGAAGCCATCCACAAACTCGCGCCGTTCGCAAACTTTGTGACGCGGATGAAACATGGCTACCGATTGTGACGGCGCGGGCTGCGCTCCCGCGCAACCCGGTTCTAACGTCTGGCGTGCACCCGTTCCCCCGATCCGTCCAGCCTGATGTGAAGGACACACCATGAACAGATTTCTCCGGAGCACAGCCGTAGCCTCGGTTGCGGCGCTCACCGTCGTCGGCCTCTCGGCGTGCGCCGGCGGTTCCGCGGCGTCGTCCGACAGCTCGTCCGGCAAGAGCACCGTCTACTTCGGTGTCTCGGCGGCCACGACCGGCCAGTACGCGCAATACGGCGAGCAGTTCAAGGAAGCGTTCGACCTGGCGGTCGAGCAGGTCAACGCCAAGGGCGGCATCGACGGCCACCCGGTGGCGCTGAAGTACGAGGACTCGCAGTCCGACCCCAAGCAGTCCGTCGCGGTCGCGCAGAAGTTCGTCGGCGACGACAGCGTCAGCCTGGTCTTCGGCGACTACTCGTCGGCAGCATCCATCCCGGCCTCCCCGATCTACACGGCGGGCAAGCTGGTGCAGTACGGCTTCAACAATTCGAACCCGGACTTCACGGCCAAGGGCACCCAGTACCAGTGGTCGACGTCCATCACCACGAGCGCGACCTACACCTGGACCGCCGACTACATCAAGAAGCAGGGCATCGACTCCGTCGGCGTGACGTACCTCAACACGGCGGACTGGGGCATCCCTGCGTTCGACGCCTTCAAGGCCGAGGCCAAGAAGGTCGGCCTCAAGATCACCGACGCCGAGGGCGTGCTCGACACGAGCGACGACTACCGGCCGTCTCTGACCAAGGCCGTCGCGGGCAAGCCGGACGCCTTCGTCCACATCGGCTACGGCCCGGACGCGGCGAAGATCGTCACCCAGCTGCGCGCGATCGGCTACGACAAGACCTTCTACGGCGGCCAGGACGAGCAGTCGTTCGACGGCACGAAGGATGCGGAGGGCGCGATCAACGGCGCTGAGTTCCTGCAGTCCAACCCGGCTCCCGAGGTGCAGGCCTTCGTGAAGGCGTTCAAGAAGAAGTACCCGCAGGAGAGCGATGTCACCGGCTTCGAGGCGGGCGCGTACGACGCGCTGAACGTCGCGGTCGAGGCCGCGAAGATCGGCGGCACCGACCGCGCGGGCATCCTCGCCGGCTTCAAGAAGGTCAAGGATGTGCCGAGCGTCGTCTACGGCAAGATCACCTTCGACCAGTCCACCCGTCGCGTTGCCTCGCCGCAGCTCACCCCGAGCATTCTGAAGGACGGGAAGTGGGTCGCGTACAAGGGCTGATCGGCCGCTTGCACTGACATCATGCTCGATACTCTGATCGCCGGCCTGCTCCGAGGGAACGTCTACGCCCTCGGAGCAGTCGGCATCTCTCTGGTCTTCGGCGTCATGAACGTCGTCAACTTCGCTCAGTTCTCGTTCTTCGGGCTCGGCGCGATGCTCTCCTGGTTCTTCATCGTCAAGATCGGCCTGCCGTTCTGGCTGGCGCTGCTCGCGGTGCTCGCCATCTGCGGCCTACTCGGCCTGATCATCAACATCACGGTGGTCCGGCCGCTGGCCAAGTTCCTACCGCTGGCGGCCATGCTCTCCACCTACGCGGTGGCGCAGATCCTCGACAACACGTCGCAGATCGCCTTCACCGCCCAGTTCCGGGTGTTCCCGGACGTGCTGCCGACCTCGAACCTGCACATCGGCAACATGCGGTTCGGCACCTCCGACCTGGTGATGCTGGGGACCACCGCTGTCGTGATGGTGGTGATGTCGCTGTTCCTCAAATACGGCAAGGTCGGCCGCGCCATCCGCGCCACCGCGCAGGATCAGGAGGCCGCGCTCCAGATGGGCATCCCGGTCGGCCAGGTGCAGCACGTCTCGTTCGTGATCGCGTCCGCGCTCGGCGGCCTGGCTGGTGTCTTCATCGCCCTGTACGTCGGGGTGGCGAATCCGAACTCGGGGCTCGACGTCGGCCTCACCGCGTTCGTCGCGGCGACGCTGGGCGGCCTGGGGTCGCTCGCCGGTGCGGTGATCGGCGGTTTCGTCCTCGGCATCCTGGAGGCCTTCGGCATCCACTTCTTCGGCGACACGGCGCGCGAGATCATCGTCTTCGTCATCCTGATCGTGGTGCTGATCGTTCGGCCGGGAGGGCTGCTGGGCAAGGTCCCGCTGATCTCGACGGAACCGCTGACGGGCACGTTCCTCGGCAAGGGGCGCCCGCTCCGCATCCCGCGCTGGGTGTGGCCGGCCGCGTTCGTGCTCGCGGGTGTAGTGATACCGCTGGTCGCCGACGACTATGTCCTGACCACCGGCACGCAGGTGCTGATCTACGCGATCATCGGAGCCGGCTTCACGGTTACGGCGGGCCAGGCGGGCGTGCTGGCCCTCGGGCAGGCCGGCCCCATCGCGATCGGCGCGTACGCGTCGGCGCTGCTCACGCTGTACGTGCACGTGTCGTTCTGGGTCGCGCTGCCGATCGCGGGCATCGTGGCGGCTGTCGTCGCCTCCATCCTCGCTTCGCCGATCTGGGGGGTGAAGGGGCATTACATTTCGATCGCCACCCTGGGGCTCGGGATCGCGATCGTCGCAGTCATCCAGCTGGTGCTGCCTCAGGGTCTGTACAACATTCCCGTGCCCGACTGGTTCGGCACCCCGCTCAACTCGCCGCAGGCCTACTACCTGATCGACTTCGGCGTGCTGGTGGTGACGCTGCTGGTGATGTGGCGCATCCGCGGTTCGCACCTGGGCAAAGTGATCTCATCGGTGGGGTCCGACGAGGTGGCTGCTCTGGCCTCCGGCGTGCGCGGGCGCAACTACAAGGCGCTCGCCTTCGCCGTCTCGGGATTCTTCGCAGGGATCGGCGGCTCGCTGCTGGCGCACCAGTACACGTACATCGACCCGACCATCTTCACGATGCTGATGTCGCTCCTGGTGGTCACCATCGTGATCATGGGAGGGATCAGCCTCCCGTACGGCGCGGTGGTCGGCTCGATCATCCTCATCGGCGCGATGGAGCTGCTGCGCTTCACGCCCGAGCTGCGGATCATCGTCTACGGCCTGGTGCTCATCCTGGTGGTGAGGTTCCGCCCGGGCGGGATCCTGGTGAGGAACTCATGACCGAGACACTGTTGAACGTCGAGAATCTGGAGCGGCACTTCGAGGGACTGGCGGCCGTCGACGGCATCTCGTTCGCCGTGGCGCGCGGCGAGGTGGTGTCGATCATCGGGCCGAACGGTTCGGGCAAGACCACCACGCTCAACCTGGTGACGGGAGCGCTCCGACCGAACGGAGGGACGATCACCCTCGAGGGCGAACGCATCGACCGCGCCGACAGTGCACGCATCGCGGAGCACGGCATCGCGCGCACGTTCCAGAACGGGCGGGTGTTCGCGACCTTGTCGGTCGCGGACAACATCGAGGTGGGGCTTCACTCCACGCTCCAGGCCAACCGGCCGTTCCGGTCCCTGTCGAATGTGTTCCTGCTGCGGTGGATCCCGCTGCTGGCCGAACTCTTCATCGCCATCTTCGGCACGCCCGCGTCGAGACGGGAGCAGAAGCGCATCCAGGCGGCCGTCGAGGCGGAGATCGACCGCTTCGAGGCCCGGCTGGGCCCGCGCCGCGACGACCCCGCATACTCGCTCAGCTACGCCAACCGGCGCCGCACCGAGATCGCGCGGGCACTCGCGCTCGAGCCGAAGCTGCTGGTGCTCGACGAGCCCACGGCCGGGATGAACCCGTCCGAGACCGCCGAGGTGCTCGAGCAGCTGCTCGAGCTGAAGGCGGCCGGTCAGTCCATCCTGCTGGTCGAGCACAAGCTCGACCTCGTGATGCGGGTGTCGGACCGGATCATCGTCATGGACGGCGGTCGCATCATCGCCGAAGGAGCGCCGGACGCCGTGCGCACCGACCCGGCCGTGATCGAGGCGTACCTCGGGCGCCGCCGCGGCCTCGGAGGGGTGGACCTGGTATGACCGAGCTGCTCGCACTGGATGACGTGAACGTCTACTACGGCCCGTTCCACGCGCTACGCGGAAACAGCCTGACGGTGGGCGAAGGCGAGATCGTCTCGCTGCTCGGCGGCAACGCCAGCGGCAAATCCACGACGATGAAGACCATCCTCGGGCTCGTCCGACCGAAGTCAGGCACCGTCCGGTTCGCCGGCGAGGACATCACCCACGCTTCGACGCGGCGACGGGTCAAGGCGGGCATCGCCTCGGTACCCGAGGCACGCCGCGTGTTCCCCGAGATGACGGTCGACGAGAACCTCATCGCCGGCGCGTACACCCGGCGCGACAAAGCCGGCGTGGCCGAAGACCTCGAGCGGATGCGCACGCACTTCCCGCGCCTGGGGGAGCGCCGCAAGCAGCAGGCCGGCACCCTGTCCGGCGGCGAGCAGCAGATGCTCGCCTTCGCCCGCGCCCTGATGAGCCGGCCGAAGCTCATCTGCATGGATGAACCCACCATGGGGCTCTCGCCGAAACTTGTCGACCAGGTGCTCGACGAGATCGTCCGCATCAACCGCGACCTCGGCGTCGCCGTGCTGTTCGTCGAGCAGCAGGCCGAGCTGGCGCTCTCCATCGCCTCGCGAGGCTACGTACTGGCGACGGGCGCGATCGTGCTGCAGGGCACGGCGCGGGAACTGCTCGACGACCCCCAGATCCAAGAGGCGTACCTCGGAAAGGCAGCCCACGAGTGACCAACGAGACGGCAGGACGCACGCGGCTGGGATTCTTCACTCGGCTGCTCGATGACGGCACACCGTTGCAGCGCTACCGGAACGCGCTCGACCAATTCGTGCGCGCCGAAGAGCTCGGCTTGGACGGCGTATGGGTCGCCCAGCACCACTTCCACCAGGACGAGGGCGGCCTGCCGTCACCGTTCGTGCTGCTCGCCCAGGCGGCGGCGCGCACGTCGCGCATCCACCTGGGAACCGGCATCGTGACACTGCCGCTCGAAGCGTCGCTCCGGGTGGCCGAGGACGCGGCGGTGCTGCAACTGCTCTCTGATGGCCGGCTCGAACTGGGGATCGGATCGGGCGGCACCCCCTCGTCCTTCCCGCCCTTCGGCCACGACTCCGCCGACCGCGCGGCCGTCTACGACCGCCACCGCGAGACGCTGGTGCGCGCGCTGCGCGGCGACGAGTTGACCACCGACGGCGGGGCGCTTTACCCATCGGCCCCCGACGTGCTCGACGCCATCTGGGAGGCGACATTCTCGGTCGCCGGTGCGGAACGGATCGGACGCCGCGGCAACGGTCTCATGCTCTCGCGCACTCAGCCTCGGCAGGTCTGGGCAGGCCCTACGTCGCCCGAGCTGCAGGGCCCCATCGTCGACGCCTACCTGGCAGCATTGCCTGCTGGCGTGCGGCCTCGAATCCTCGCCTCGCGCTCGGCGCTCGTCGTCGACACCGAGGCCGAAGCGCAGGAGTGGATCCGTCGCGGCATCGACCGCAGCCGTGCACTCCTCGCGTCGCAGGGCGTCAAACTCCCCAGCGATGTGAGCGATGCCGAGCTGCTGGCCTGGCTCGACATCCACGTCGGCACGCCCGAGCAGGTGCTCGTCACACTTCGGACCGACGCGATCCTCGCGCGGGCGACCGACGTGGCCTTTCAGCCGCATCCGATCGATCCGCCGCACGAGGCCGTGCTGCGCTCGCTCGAACTGATCGCGACGCGCGTCGCACCCGAACTCCTCGGCTGGTCGCCCGACCAGGCCTGAACGGCTCGACAGATCGAAAGGAACTACCGTGACGGATGTCATCGACCGGCTCGTCGGAATCGCCCCCGGCGACCCCCTCGACGCGCTGCGTGACCAGCGGCCGAACGCCCGAGCGAACGCGCAGGCGAGCTTCGAGGCGCTGTTCGGGGCGCCGGACGACGCGACTGAGCCCGAGAACGTCACACGGCTCGAGCGACTCGCCCTCGGCTACTGGACGGTCGCGCTCTCGCAGTCGCCTACGGCCCAGTTCTACGGCGGCCTGCTCGCCGCCGAGGACAGCGCCACGCTCGCCGCGCTCGACGCGGCCCTGCCGGGCGCGGTGACCTCCGGCCCGTATGGCGACTACCCCGATGGGCCGCTGACCGTCGAGAACGTCGCCGGCTTGCTCTGGGAGCCAGGCGCCGCACTGACCGCCGCCCTGGGCGCGCGTCTCGCCGCGGCGCTCGCCCACACGCATCTGTTGGTCTACCGGCCGCGGGACTCCTCCGCCGACGCGCTGCAGCGTCTGCTCGACGCCGGATGGACCACCACCGGCATCGTCACGCTGTCGCAACTCGTCGCCTTCCTCAGCTTCCAGCTCCGTGTGGTCGCCGGTCTCACCGTGTTGAAAGGAGAACTCGCATGAGCGAGCAGATCGTCAGTGAAGAGGTAGCCGCCGAGCACGTCGTGCGGCACACGTTCGAGGCGCCCAACGCCTTCACGCAGGCCGAACTCGGCTGGGAGGCATGGCTCGAGCCGTTGCCGCTGGAGGACCTCACCGAGCGGCACTACGACGGCCTCGTCGACAAGGGACGTGCGAACAGCCCATACTTCAGGCTGCTGGTCCGCGACCCCGAGATCCTCGGCGCCCGCACACGCACCGACAACGACATCTTCTACAACGAGAAGGGCGGGCTGACGCGCGCCCTCCGTGAACTCTCCGCGGCCAGCGCCTCGCGCACCAACGGCTGCATCTTCTGCGCGTCGGTGCACTCCCGGTTCGCCAGTCACCACTCCAAGCGCCGCGACGACGTGCAGCGCCTGCTCGATGAGGGCACCGCCGCGGAGCAGGACGACCCGCAGTGGCGCGCCGTGATCGACGCGTCCGTTGCCCTCACCGTGATCCCGAACGACTTCGGTCCGGACCACATCCGGGCGCTCCGGGAGGCCGGCCTCGACAACGTCGCGATCATCGACGCCATCAATGGCGCCGCGTTCTTCAACTGGGCCAACCGGCTCATGCTGTCGCTCGGCGAGCCCACGCCGCCGAAGGAGTAGCGCTCAGCGACCTAACGTCATGATGTGGCCCCGGCCGTCGGGGATGCATCGAGCCCGGCGACCAGCCGGAAACCGACGTACGGCGCGTAGCCGCGGTCGACCAGGGCGACCTCCAATCCGGCCAGGCTCTCCAATTGCCGTGCGGTCCGGAGCGGTCCGACATCGACAGGCTCCGCGCCGATCTGCCGGACGAGCGCGGCGACGGCGTCTTTCGCGCCCTCGTCGTCCGAGGCCAGGAATACCTGCACTGCAGGGAAGCGCGCCTCAGCGCCGTCGGCGAGCCACTCGGCATAGACCGTGTTGAACGCCTTCACGACTCTGGCCCCCGGAGCGACGCCCGCCAGCCGTTCGGCGAGCGACTCCGCTCCGGCGTACCGGCTCTCGAACCACGGAGGATCGAGCGGGTTGTTGAGATCGATCACCACGCTGCCGGCGAGGATGTCGCCGAGGGACTCAACGATCTGCAGAACCTCTGTGTCGCGCAGTGCGACGATCACGACGTCCGCCCGCGCCGCGAAGCGGTAGTCCCCAGCGCCCGCGGCACCGATGTCCGCGCTCAGCGACCGAGCGCGTGCCTGTTCACGGGAGCCGATGACGACCTCGTGCCCGGCTCGCACGAGCCGGGCACCGAGTGCGGTCGTCATCGGCCCCGTGCCGAGGATGCCTATTCTCACTCTGCTCCGTCAGGGAAGGCGGAGGGCCTCGGGGATGAGGTCACCGTGCGCCTGCAGCAGCTCGTCGCACATGCTCCGGATGTCGTCGATGCCGAGAGTAGCAGCGGTGTTCGGGTCGAGCAGCGCAGCGTGGTAGACGTGCTCGCGGTCGCCCTCGAGGACGGCCTTGACGGTCAGCTCGACGACGTTGAGGAACGTGCGGTTGAGCGCGGCGAGCTGCGGGGGCAGGGCGCCGACGGCCTGGGGGTGCAGACCATCCTTGTCCACGACGCCGGGAACCTCGATGCAGCACTCTGCGGGGAGGTTCTCGATGAGTCCGTCGTTCTGCACGTTGACGTACAGGCTCGCCGGCTTGCCGGTGACGTGGGCGCGGATGAACTCGGAGGCCATCTCGGAGGTCGGCTGGAGATCCAGTTCGCCCTCCGCCTGCAGGGTGGCGAGGGTCTCGTCGAACTCCTCGATGTTCCGCTCCGACCGGGTGAGGTACTCGCCGACGGGGATGCGGAAGCGCTCGATGGCGGCGTCGCTGTGCATGAGCCAGGGCACGTACTCGGCGCTGTGCTCGCTGGACTCGGTGGGGAAGTATCCGAACCGGCGGAAGAGCTCCACGCGCACGCGACGCTGAAGCTCGGGGTCGCCGTCGATCGCTTCGCGCAGCCGCGGGTACAGATCCTCGCCTTCCCGCTCGAACCGCAGGACGAACGCCTGATGGTTGAAGCCGGCGGTCTCGAACGTGATCTCGTCCTCCGCCACACCGACCAGCTCCGCGAGGAGGTGGTGGGTGTCGCGCACGGAATGGCAGAGGCCGACGACACGCGAGAAGGGTGTTCCGGCCGAGACCGCCCACGGGAGCATCGCCATTGGGTTGCTGTAATTGAGGAGGTAGGCGTCCGGGGCCACCTCGGCGAGGTCCTGACCGATCCCGGTGAGGACTGGGATGGTCCGGAGTCCGCGGAAGATGCCGCCGATTCCGATCGTGTCGCCGATGGTCTGGCGGACGCCGTAGCGCGCCGGGATGTCGAAGTCCTTGCGGGTCGCGGCGTAGCCGCCCACCTGGATCTCGTTGACCACGTAGTCGGCGTCTGCCACGGCCGTCCGGCGATCGAGGCTTGACGTGACGCGGGCATCCGCTCCCAGCTGGGCGCTGATCCGCTTCGCCAGCGCGTCGGCGTAGCCGAGGCGTTCGGCGTCGATGTCGTGGAGGGACAGTTCGAACTCGCCCTGCAACTCGCTGAAGCTGCAGAGATCGGTGACGACGTTGCGGGTGAACTCGACGCTCCCGGCGCCGATGAAGGCTACTTTGACCATTCGGCCAATATTGCACGAGTGCGCTATTCGCACAAACAATATGCACAAAACCTGCAGTTTTCTGCGCGTTATCGCAGCGATAGGGCTAGGCGCAGATGACGCGGCACCCTCGACGCTGGATGGCATCCACCGCGGACTGCGGCGCACGGGAGTCGGTGATCAGCACGTCCACTTCGTCCATCGAGCAGACGCTCGCCAGCGCGACCCGGCCGATCTTGGTGGCGTCCGCCAGCACGATCGTCATGCGGGAGCGCGCGCGCATGACCCCGTTCACCCGGGCGCCGATCGGGTCGTAGTTCGTGCAGCCCGCCTCGGTGTCCACGCCGTCCACCCCGAGGAACGAGACGTCGATGTTGTACTCGGACAGGAACGCCTCGGCGCTCGGGCCGACCACCTCCTGGCTGCTGCTGCGGACCTCGCCTCCGGCGGCGAACACCCGGAGGCCCGGACTGGTCACCAGACTTGTCGCAATGTTGAGCGCGTTCGTGACGACCGTCAGGCCGCGGCGCGTGAGCAGCTGCCTGGCGAACTCGTTCGTGGTCGTCCCGCCGGTCATGCCGACGACCCGGGCTCCTTCGAGGAAGGCGAGCGCGCTGTGCGCGATCCGCCGCTTCTCGTCCAGATCCTGCGAGGTCTTGAACCCGAGCGGGAGGTCGTTGAACGCGACGTGGGTCGTAGCGCCTCCGCGCGTGCGGCTCACCAGCTGTTGCTCTTCGAGCAGCTCGAGGTCACGCCGGATCGTTGCCTCCGAGACGTCGAACTGTGCAGCGAGCTCGGGCACTTCCATCGAGAGATTGTCCACGATGGCGGAAACGATGTGATGGAGACGTTCTTTGCGCTGCACAGTCGAACTATAGCGAATGAGCAGCCGAAGTGCGCGTGCGATCAATTCGTGGCGGCAAAAATGTCCATTTGGCCGAAATGCGCGCTTTTCCCTCGCGAATTGTTGAATCCGCGCGCACCGCATGTCATCGTTGCTCGCATCGCGTGTCGCTCAGCATCGTTGCTGACACGCTCCCTATGCCCAAGGAGGAGCAGAATGACGCTCAAGCTCAGACGCCATACCCGAAACGCCGTCATCGCCGGTGCCGTCGCCCTCGGACTCACGTTGACCGGATGCACCGGCGGCGGTTCCGCCGGAGGATCGAACCAGACCAAGGGCGTGACCATCACGGTCGCATGGATGAACCCCGCGCCACCGAAGGCGGCCCTCGACGCGTTCACCAAGAGCACGGGCATCACCGTCAAGTGGACGAGCATCGACTGGGACAACCTGCAGACCAAGATCGCGGCAGCCGCGACCTCGAAGACGTACTTCGCCGACGTCACCGACGTCGACTGGTCGCGCGTCGGACAGCTCAGCAGGCTGGACTGGTTCTATCCGATCGACAACTACATCGACACCAAGAAGCTGAAGTCGGACATGCCGCAGCTCAGCTCGTTCGTGTCCGGCGGAAAGGTGATCGGCATCCCATTCGACTCCTCCTACATGGTGACGACGGTCAACAAGGATCAGTTCGCGCAGGCGGGCATCAGCACGATGCCGACCACGATGAGCGAGTACACAGACGACCTCAAGCAGATCAAGGCCAAGGGCGTCTCCGCCACTCCGCTCAACATTCCGTTCGCGGCGGCCGAGGGTCTGTCGACCTACTGGTACGAGGCGACGGAGGCGTTCGGCGGCACGGTGCTCGACTCGAAGGGCAAGCCGCAGTTCGCAAGCCCCGACTCCGGCGGGTACAAGGCCGCCAAGTGGATGGTCGACTCGCTGAAGGACGGACTCGTCCCGGCCGGCAACATCAACGTCACCGACTCCCAGGGCATGCAGAACCTGATGGCCAAGGGCGTCGTCTCCTCGACGTTCTCCGACTACTCGGGCAACGTGGGCAGCCTGTACGACGTGCCCGCCTCGTCCGACGTCGTCGGCAAGACCGCTTACATCCCGACCCCGGGCGTCGACGGGACCACGAGCAATCTCGGTAACCCGGACGGCATCGGCATCCCCAAGCAGGCCAAGTACCCAGCCGCCGCGGCCAAGTTCATCGAGTGGATCACCGCCAGCGAGAACCAGGCCGACTTCGCCGGGGCCAACGGTCCCGACAAGGTGATGCCGAACTACCCGACCCCGTCGCGGCTGTCGGCCATGAAGATCCTCACGGAGAACGGCAAGCTGGCCCAGGGTGCCGAGCTCAGTGAGCTGCTGTCGAAGTCCAAGCCGGTCTTCGCATCGGGTGCGCCGTCCTGGTACCCGGAGTTCTCGCGGTCTGTCAGCACGAACCTGCACTCCGCCGCCGTCGGCACCATCAGCGTCGACGCGGCGATCAAGGCCATCGCTGCGCAGGCCACCAAGCTGGCGAACGGCTCTTGAGCGTCGACCTCCAGTCCCCCCGCCGACCGGGTCCGCCCCGGCCGGCGGCGGGCCCCGGCCGATCGCGATCGCGGCTCGTCCGCCGCCTCGACTTCCTGCCCTACGGCCTGGTCGCACCGCTCGCGATCTTCATCATCGGCCTGGCCCTCGTCCCGGCCGGTATCACGCTCGTCGAGGCGTTCTTCAAGATCCAGCCGCTGAATCCGCCCGACCACTTCAATGGGATCGACAACTTCGTCGCGCTGTTCAACGACCCCGCCGTCGTCGCGAGCATGGGCAACACGGCGCTGTACGTCATCATCGGCGTCCTGCTCTCGACCGCGCTGGGCATTCTGTTCGCGGTGACCCTGCAGAAGCCGTTCCGCGGCCGCTCGGTCCTCGTCGCGATCCTGATTCTGCCGTGGGCGCTCCCGGGCGTCGTGGAGGGCATCGTCTGGTCGGGCATCTGGGACAGCAACAACGGTCTGCTCAACAGTGTGCTGTCGTCGCTGCACCTGATCGACCATTACCAGGTCTTCCTCGGCCAGAACCAGTTCGTGACCATCCTGGCGATCGAACTCGTGCAGGTCTGGCAGATCACGCCGCTGTCGGCGTTGCTGGTGCTGGCCTCGCTGCAGAACATCCCGGGTGAGCTCTACGAGGCCGCCTCTCTGGACGGCGCCACCGGGTTCAACATGTTCCGCCGCATTACGCTGCCGCTCGCGCGGCCGGGCATCGCCATCGCCATGGTGCAGGCCGTGATCGCGACACTCAATGTGTTCGACCAGCCCTTCGTGCTGAACGGCGCGGCCGCGACCGGCTCGTCGGTCACGATGCAGACCTACTTCATCAGCTTCCAGAACCTCGACTTCGGTCAGGGCTATGCGCTGTCCCTGTTGATCACGCTCGCCACGCTCATCGTGTCGCTGGGCGTCGTGAGACTCGTCTACCGCCCCGTGGAGTTCTGATGAGAAGACGTTCCATAGCGCGCCCGATCGGCGTCGCCTTCATCCTGATCTGGACGCTGACGCCGCTGTACTGGGTGCTCAACACAAGCCTGCAGACGGATGCGCAGATCAGCGCAAAGCCGGCGAACTACCTGCCGCCCACCCCGTCCCTGACGAACTACATGACGCTGCTCGGCGGGAGCGGCGACCTGGCCGACTCGGTCCGGCGGTCGATGCTCAACATCTTCATCGAGTGCACCGCGGCGACCATCGTGACCGTCGTGCTCGCGACACTGGCGGCCTACGCGTTCGCCCGCATGAAGTTCCGGGGCCGCGACGTGCTGTTCTATGCGGTGCTGGCGACGATGGCGTTCCCCGCGTACGCCACCCTGATCCCGCTCTACCAGATGATGTCGGGGCTGGGACTGGTCAACACCTACACGGGCATCGTGCTGGTGTACATCTCCGGCTTCCTGCCGCTGGCGACCTGGATCATGTACAACTACATGAGCAGCCTGCCGATCGCGCTCGAAGAGGCCGGTCAGGTCGACGGCGCGAGCAGGATGCGCGTGCTCTGGCACGTGGTGCTGCCGCTCGCCCGACCGGGCATCGTCTCGGTGGCCATCATCACGTTCCTCTCGGCGTGGGCGCAGTTCCTCTTCCCGCTCGTGCTCTCCAGCGACCTGTCGACGCAGCCGCTCACGGTGGTCATTGCGGCGCTCCAGGGCCGGCACACCGTGCCGTACTCGCTGATGAGCGCCGCGGGCGTGATCGCCGTCGCTGTCCCCGCCGTGATCGCGGTGTTGCTCAACAGGTACATCGTCAGCGGACTCCTCACGGGGAGCGTCAAGTGAGCAAGGAGCGCGCCGTGGCGCATGAGGCATTCGTCCTCATCGGTGCCGGGAGCACCGTGTTCACCCCGGGTCTGCTGAACGACCTCGCCCGGTCGCGCACGTTCGACGGCGTCGCCGTGCGCCTGGTCGATGTGGTCCCGGAAGCGGCCGAGACGATGGCTCGTCTGGGCCGCAGGATCGCCGAAGCGGCCGGCTCCACCATGACCGTCGAAGCGGTCGCGGATCGGCGGGAAGCGCTGCGCGACGCCCGTTTCGTCGCCACCACCATCGCGGTGGGGTCTGCGGCCGGCTGGAGGGCCGATCTGGACATCCCGGAGGCCTACGGCATCCACCAGACCGTCGGCGACAGCGTCGGGCCAGGGGGCACACTGCGGGCGCTTCGTCACATCCCGGAACTGCTGGCGATCGCGACGGACATCGCCGATGTGGCGCCGAGCGCGCAGCTGATCAACTACAGCAACCCGCTCACCGCGAACGTCCGGGCCGTTACCAAGCACACGCCGGTGAATGCGGTCGGTCTCTGCCACGGCACGATGCACACCAAGGCAGCGCTCGCGGGCGACCTCGGTGTCGACCCGGCGTCGGTGAGCGCGCTGTTCGCCGGGCTCAACCACCTCTGCTGGCTCCTCGACATCCGATCCGGTTCGCAGGATCTGTACCCGCGCCTGCGCGAGTTGGTGCGCGAGCGAGCCGGCGGTCGGGACGCTCAGACCTCCCGCAGCGAAGGCGTGCATTCTGCCGTGTCGGCGGATCTGATGCGGACCTTCGGCCTGTACCCCGCTCCGGGCGACCGCCATGTGTCCGAGTTCTTCTCCGGCTACCTCGCCCTCGGCGGCGATGGCGCCCTCGGCTGGGGTCTTCAGGGCGGCCAGGACATGACGCGCGAGTACATCGACGAGAAGGGCCGGCTGTGGGACTCGCTCCGCGCCCAGGCCGAAGGAACCGAGCCTCTCGCACCGGCCCGGAACCAGGAGGCCGAACGCCTGGTGGCCATCGCCGAGGCGCTGCAGACGGGGAAGGAACACGTCGAACTCGCCGTCAACCTGCCGAACGCCGGTGTGATCACGAACCTGCCGCCGGAGGCCGTCGTCGAGGTCCCTGCCGTCGTCGGCGCCCATGGCATCCACGGCGTCTCCGTCGGCCGCCTCCCCGATGCGGTTGCCGCCGTGCTGACGGCGCGAGCCCAGCAACAGGAGCTCACCGTCCAGGCCGCCGTCAGCGGTGCACGCGAGCTCGCCCTGCAGGCGCTCGCCCTCGACCCTCTCGTGCCGGACGCGCAGACCGCTCGCGGCATCCTCGACGACGCCGTGGCGGCGGACCCGTCGCACTACGATCGCTTCGCCTCATGAGCCTCGCCACGACCACTGCCCTCAATGTCGCTTTCACCGGCCGCATCAGGGCGTTCCTCGCCTCCGACCCGTCGGTGGCCGACCCGCGACGCTCTGAAGGAGCAGCATGACCGACCAATTCTGGGAGACCATCCGGCGGCACAAGGCCGGTGAACCGGTCGGGGTCTACTCGGTGTGCTCCGCGCATCCGGTCGTCCTCGAAGCGGCTATCGCCCAGGCCGCGGCCGATTCGAGCCTCGTCCTCATCGAGGCCACCTCGAACCAGGTGGACCAGTTCGGCGGCTACACCGGGATGCGCCCGGCCGACTTCCGGGAACTCGTGTTCTCGATCGCGGACCAGCGGGGCTTTCCCCGCGACCGCATCGTTCTCGGCGGCGATCACCTCGGACCCAACCGCTGGCAGGGGCAACCGGCTGCGGAAGCTCTCGCCAACGCGGACGCCCTCGTCGCCGCCTACGTCGAGGCCGGCTACACGAAGATCCACCTCGACTGCAGCATGTCGTGCAGCGGCGATCCGGTGCCGCTCGGAGACGATCTCGTCGCGGAACGGAGCGCCCGGCTGCTCCGTGTCGCCGAGCAGACAGCCCGGAGCCTCGGAATCGAGGGCCGCCAGCTCTATGTGATCGGCACAGAGGTGCCGGTGCCCGGCGGCGCGCACGAGACGCTGGCGGAATTGACCCCCACGTCGCCCGAGGCGGCTCGGCGGACACTGGAACGACACCGCGAGGCCTTTGCGGATGCCGGGGTGCTGGGCGCGTGGCCCCGGATCATCGCCCTGGTCGTGCAGCCCGGCGTGGAGTTCGACCACCTCCAGGTCATCGACTACCAGCGCGACCGCACCCATGATCTGCGTGCCGTGCTCGATGACGAACCTGGGATGGTCTTCGAGGCGCATTCCACCGACTACCAGCTGGAGTCGCGACTGACCGAACTGGTCGAAGACCACTGGGCCATCCTGAAGGTCGGACCGGGCCTCACCTATGCGATGCGCGAGGCGCTGTTCGCGTTGGCGGCCATCGAAGACGAACTAGTGCCGGCCGCTGGGCGTTCGAACCTCGTCGGAGTGATCGAGGAACGCATGCTGGCAGAACCCGGGTACTGGCAGAGCTACTACGAAGGCGACGAGGACGAGCAGCGCATCGCTCGCCGCTACAGCTACAGCGACCGGTTGCGCTACTACTGGCCCGACCCCGCGATCGAGTCCGCCGAAGCGGTGCTCTACGCCAACCTCTCCGGCAGGACACTGCCGCTTCCACTGATCGCCCAGTTCCTGCCGGACCAATACGTCCGCGTCCGTGCCGGAGAACTCGATCCCGAGCCGCGTTCACTCGTGACCGACAAGATCCGGGATGCCCTGCGTCCGTACGCCACCGCCACACGTCCAACCACCGCACGAAACCAGAGGGAACTCCTTGTCTGAAACACGCCCGACTAACGTACGAGCCGAGATCACTGGCGCTCAATTCACCATCGGCGAGATCAGCCAACAACCCGAAGTGTGGCGTGAGGCTGCGGCGAACGTCGAGGCGGAACGTGCCCAGGTGGACACGTTCCTCGCCCCGCTCCTCGACCGATCCGACCTGCGAATCGTGCTCACGGGCGCCGGGACGTCCGCGTTCGTCGGCGGAGTCGCCGCGCCTGAGCTGTCGCGCCTGCTGTCACGACGCATCGAGGCGATCGCCACGACCGACCTCGTCTCCAACCCCCGCGAGTTCCTCGCTGAAGACGTCCCGACCCTGTTGATCTCATTCGCGCGTTCCGGCAACAGTCCGGAGAGCGTCGCAGCGACACGGCTCGCCGACGAGTCCCTCAGCGACGTGAGCCACCTGATCGTGACGTGCGACCCGGCGGGTCAGCTCAATCAGGAGCATCAGGGCCGCAAGAAGTCCTACGTGCTGCTGATGCCCGCCGCCGCCAACGACCAGGGCTTCGCGATGACGTCGAGCTTCACCTCGATGCTGCTTTCGGTGCTCCTGGTTCTGGGAGGCGGAGGCTCCAGGGAGGTCGCGCCTCTCGTCGCGGCCGCGGCCGGCATCGTCGAGGTCGGCTGGGATGAGATCAGTGAGCTCGCCGATGACCGGTACGATCGCGTCGTCTACCTGGGCAGCGGGCCGCTCACCGCACTCGCGCGTGAATCCGCCCTCAAGCTCCTGGAGCTCACGGCCGGACAGGTCGTGAGCTACTACGACTCGGCCCTCGGCTTCCGGCACGGCCCGAAGTCCGTATTGGACGAGCGCACCCTCGTCGTCGTCTTCATCTCGTCCGACCCCTACACCCGCCGGTACGACCTCGACATCCTCGCAGAACTGAGGAGCGCACTGGATCCGTCCCGCGTCATCGCGGTCGCACCCGACGGCGTCACCACGGCGGCCGGCCAGTTGGTCGCGTTCGAAGGCTTGCACGAAGTGAACGATTCGTTCCTCGCCAGTGTGTATGTCGTCGTCGCTCAGATCCTCGGACTCTCGTTCGCCCTGCGCGTCGGGACGACACCGGACAATCCGTTCCCGAGCGGCAACGTCAACCGCGTGGTGAAGGGCGTGCGGCTGCACCCCCTCGACGGAGCCGCGAGCGGGGTCGCGTGAGCCCCTTCCTTGGCATCGACGGCGGGGGCACCAAGACGGCGTTCGTCCTCATCGATGCACAGGGATCCGTGCTGGCACGGTCCCGGCAGCCGAGCAGCGACTACTACCGTCTCGGCGTCGAGGCCGTGACCCGGACGCTCGCCGACGGTGTGGACGACATCTGCCGGCAGGCCGGGATACCGGCCGGTGCGATTGCGTTCACTGTGGTCGGGCTGCCCGGCTACGGGGAAGTCAGTACCGACCGGGACACGCTGGACGCGGTCCCTCTGGCCGCACTCGGCCAGGACCGCTACGTCTGCGTCAACGACATGGTTTGCGGCTGGGCGGGCTCCCTGGGCGCGACCGACGGCATAAACGTCGTCGGTGGTACCGGTTCGATGACCTACGGCGAGCGGGAGGGGTCGGGTGTCCGCGTCGGCGGCTGGGGCGAGCTCTTCGGGGATGAGGGATCCGGCTACTGGATCGCCTCGCACGGCCTCAACGCCTTCACCAGGATGAGCGACGGCCGCCTTCCACGCGGCCCGCTCTACGACCTGATCAAGGAGCACACCGGAATCGCGGACGACCTCGATCTGATCGGGCTCGTGCTCACCGACTGGCAGAAGGAGCGCACCCGGATCGCGGCGCTGTCCAGCACCGTCGCCGAGGCGGCGACCGCGGGGGACGGCGTCGCCGCGGACATCCTCGCCGCAGCCGGCGCGGAGTTAGCCGGCCTGGTCGACGCCACCCGCCGGCAACTCGGCTACGAATCGGGCGACGAGGTCGCCGTCTCGTACTCGGGCGGCGTGTTCCGGTCCGACCTGGTGCTCGCCGCGTTCACCGCCAAGCTGGACACCCTCCACGCCGGGTACGACCTGCGCGCACCCCGCTATGAGCCGGACGTGGGGGCCGCACTCTATGCCGCGAAGGTATCGGGGGCCCCGCTGGCGGCGGATGCGCTCCGGGCGCTGCCCGGCCGATGAATACGGGATCGGAAGGAGACTCGGTGGACCTGAGGATCGGCGTCGTCGGATACGGCAACCGCGGCAGCGTGGCGCGCGAGGCGCACCGCCCGGGCGCGGGATCGGTCGTCGTCGCCCTCTGCGACCTGAGCGATCGGTCGCGCGACGAATTCCGCGAGGCATTTCCGGATGCTACGGTGACCGACAGCCTCGACGAGCTGCTCGCTCTCGACCTCGACGCCGTCATGGTCCTGACGCCGGACGACCAGCACGCGGCCGTCGTCATCCCGGCGCTCGAAGCCGGCGTGGCAGCATTCTGCGAGAAGCCGCTCGCGATCTCGATCGACGACTGCGACCGCATTCTGGAAGCCGCCCATCGCACCGGCTCGCGGCTGTATGTCGGCCACAACATGCGGCACATGCCGGTGATCACGCTGATGCGCGAGTTAATCCGGGAGGGCCGCATCGGCGAGGTCAAGGCGGTCTGGTGCCGCCACTTCGTCGGTAACGGCGGGGACTACTACTTCAAGGACTGGCACGCCGATCGGTCGAAGTCGGTGGGGCTGCTGCTGCAGAAGGGAGCGCACGACCTGGATGTCATCCACTGGCTCGCCGGTGGCTATTCGAGCCGGGTACAGGCGATCGGTTCCCTGAGCGTCTACGGCGCGATCGACGACCGGCGGGACCGGGCGGGGGAGCGCATGCAGGACTGGTTCAGCCTCGACAACTGGCCACCCACCGCACTCGAAGGTCTCAACCCGGTGATGGACGTCGAGGACATCTCGCAGGTCAACATGGTGCTCGACAACGGGGTTCTTGCGTCGTACCAGCAATGCCACTTCACCCCGGATTATTGGCGCAACTACACCGTCATCGGCACCGAAGGGCGCATCGAGAACTTCGGAGACGATGCCGGGTCGCAGGTCGGGCTCTGGAATCGCAGACACGGGAGCGCGGCGCCGGCCGACGAGACGTTCGTGGTGTCCGAGGGGATCGGCGGCCACAGCGGGGCGGATTCCCTCATGATCTCGGAGTTTCTGGAGTTCGTACGCAGCGGCGCCGAAACGCAGACATCCCCGGTCGCCGCCCGGAACGCCGTCGCGACGGGTGTGGTCGCCACCTTCTCCCTCCGGGGCGACGGCAGCGCACTGCCGGTGCCCGCTCTCGATGCCGGCCTCGTGGAGTACTTCGCCGCCGGCCAGCCCACGTGATGAGCGCTTCCGGGGCTACGGCAGAACCGCGCGATTCGTTGCGCAGCATGCTCGTGTCCGGCCGTCCGCGACTTCTGCGCGGTGTCGACCGGCACGAGCTCGCGGCGGCGATGGACGACCTCAGCGACGAGGCGGTCGCTGCGCTCGTCGCCCGGGGATTCCCTCCTCCTGTCGCTGCGGCCTCGCTCGCCGACATCCCCAGAAAGCTGGAGCTGTACGGCGAGCTGGTCGACGACGACTGGCTGCTGGCGGTGTTCACGGGCCGGGTCGTCACCCTGGGACGCCTGCAATTCGAGGTCGTGCCCAGCCGGTTCGGCCGCAACGTGCACATTCCCGAGACCGGCCCGCTGACGCCGGAGTCCGTCGACGACGCGTTCGCCCGGGCGGCCGAGTGGTTCCACGACGGCGCCCCTCTGGTGTGCGAGAGCTGGGTGTTCGACGACCGGCTCCATGACCTTCCGGCGACCAGCAACCTGCGCCGCTTCATCGAGCGCTTCGACGTGCCACCGACCGCCTCGAACTCGGATGGCGCACTGAGCGTCGCGAAGTTCGTGTTCCGGTCGACGCCCGAGCGGGTGGCGGCTGCTCCGTTGCGCCCGCACGCGACGGCGCTCGAGCGCATCGCCTATACGGCGTTGACCGGAGAGGGCGTGTGGAGCAAGCCGCTGGCGACGTTGCTCCCGCGCTGATGACCCGTGACCCGGATCAGGCGTTCGGGTAGTGCGGTCGAAGATTTGCTGCGCTGACGCGGTCCAGCGCAGTGTCGGGGAGGATTCGGGCTAGACGGGTCAGCATCGCGGCGTCTCGGCCAATGGTGTAGCGCGTCCGCGGCTTCGGAACGGTGGTCGCGTCGGCGATGACCGTCGCCGCGGCCTGGGACGTCACGCCACTCTTGGTGAAAGCTGTAGCTTGGTTGATGATCGCTTGCATGAGGCTTCCGTAGCGTCGCTGGTTCACGGGTGTCATCTCCTTTACGAAGGCCTTAGCACGCTCGATTCCGTGGCCGATCATCTCGGTACGTACGCCGCCGGGCTCCACGACCACTACCTGGACGCCGTGTGGCCCCAGTTCCCGACGGAGAGCGTCGCTGACTGCCTCAAGCGCGTACTTCGCCCCGGCGTACGCACCGTAGGTGGGCATCGCGACTTTCCCGCCCAGAGAGCTGATGTTCACCACACGGCCGCGGCTGTCATGCAGGAACGGCAAGAGGGCCTGGGTGACGGCAATGTGCCCGAAGAGATTGACGTCGAACTGTCGACGCCACTGGTCGAGGGGCAGCGTCTCCACGGGGGCGTTGACTGCGATGCCGGCATTGTTGACGAGCGCACGCAACTGACGGCGCTCCGGGTCGGCGGCGATGCGCTCGGTGAGTGCTTCGATCTGCTCAGGGGCGGTGATGTCGAGGATCACCGGTTCGACGCCGTCCTCTCGGATCGCCTCGGCGTCGATTTGTCGGCGCACGCCCGCAAGGACGTGGTAGCCGCGCTTGGCGAGTTCGTGCGCTGTCGCCGCTCCCATTCCCGTAGAAGCGCCGGACACGACGATCAGTTCAGTTCTATGTGACATTGTCATATGGAGACTATGACGGCGTTCAGATGACATTGTCAAGTAAGATTCCTGCATGGTCACTCGAGCCGACAGCGCTGCGGCAACGCGAGACGCTCTCCTCCGTGCCGCTGCTGACCTTCTCGACGCTGGCGGGCCGAGCGCAGTCACGTTGCGGGCGGTGAGCGCACGCGCGGGGGTCTCGCGGGGAGCCCCGTACGGACACTTCCCTGACAAGGAGCATCTGCTGACGCAACTCGTCGTCGATGGATGGACCCGTGTCGCCGAAACACTGACTGCCGTTCACGATGGCCCCGGTTCGAGTACCGCCAAGCTCGAGGCGGCATTGGTGGCGCTTCTCGACGTCGCGCGGACACAGCCCCACCTCTATGCCCTCATGTGGGGAACGCCGGCCAGCGATCCCGCGCCGGTGCTGGAAGCCGCTGGATGGTCTCAGGACATCTTCCTCACCATCGTGGCGGACGTTGTCGGTGGTGAAGATGCACGGAGGTTCGGCGCCCTCCTCATGTCGAGCGCACACGGCATAGCAAGCGTGGATCTCAGCGGACACCTTTCCCAAACGAAGTGGAACACGAGCCCGCATGCGCTCATCGCGATGCTCGTTCAGTCGATGCCACAGGCCGCGGCCTAGCCCTCCGATTGCCGACGTCGGCTACCAGGGGGCGCGGGTGCCATCCCAGGACCACAGGGCTCCGGTTGGACCGTCGTCGGGGAGCAGCGCGAGGCGGACCGCTCCTGTGGCGGCTTCGGCGGGGTCGCCGCCGACGGACATGCCGGCAATGAGGTTCGTCCGGCGCAGCCCCGGCGCGAGGGCGTTGACTTTGAAGCGGTCGCCGAGCGCCTGAGCCGTCAGTAGGGTGACGGCGTTGACCGCAGTCTTGGAGCTTCGGTAGGCGAGGCCGCTGCCTTGGACCTGTTCCCAATCGAACTGCGGATTGGGGTTGCTGTTCCAGAACAGCGATCCGGTACCGCTCGAAACGTTGACGATACGAGGATGCGCCGAGCGTCCGAGCGCGGGGAGGAAGCCCTGCGTGACGGCGATGAGGCCGAAGACGTTGGTCTCGTAAGCGGTCCTCAACTGCTCGACCGTGGTGGCCGTGATGTCTTCTCGGCCCGGGTTCACCCCCGCGTTGTTGACAAGGATGTCCAGGTCGCCAATCCGCTCCGCTGCGGCGGCGACCGATGATGCATCGGTGACGTCCAGTTCCACAACGCGCGCACTCGAGCCGAGTTCCTTCACCGCAAGCTGGCCTTTCTCGAGGTCGCGTGCGCCGATCCATACGGTCACCCCGCGGTCAAGAAGTTGCTGCACGATGGCGAACCCGATGCCACTGTTTCCCCCGGTGACCAGCGCGACCGAGTTCGGTGCGGGCGAAGGGATCTCGGCGTGAAGACGTTCGATCTGATTCATGGCTCTCTCCCAACTCCAACGGTACGGTTGGAACTTTAGCGCGCTCGGGGACAATCTCCAACTGGGGCGTTGGTATTCTTGGGACATGGCATGGGACACCGAGGGGACGCGTCGCCGACTCCGTGATGCTGCGCTGGTCGAGTTCGCCGCGCGGGGCTTCGACGGCACCACCGTCGGCGCTATCGCGGCCCGTGCCGGGGTGAACAAGGAACGGCTCTACAGCTACTTCGGCGACAAGAAGGCGCTCTGGGAGCTCGTGCTGGCGACGGAGCTGGAGCGCCTCGCCGCTGCCGTCCGCCTCACCGGAGCCGGATTGGATGACATCGGAGAATTCGCGGGCGCGACGTTCGACTACCACGCGGCCCACCCCGAGCTTGGCCGCCTGCTGCAGTGGGAGGGGCTGCAGGACGGCCCGCCCGCGGACGTGGTCGGGCGCACGATGCACTATCAGGAGAAAGTGGAACGGTTCGCGACTGCCCAGAGGGAGGGCGTACTTGATCCTGGCCTCGATCCCGCTCACCTCGTCTTCGCGCTGATCGCCCTAGCCGCATGGTGGCAGACCGTGCCGCAGCTCGCCGAGATGATCACCGGCGCAGGGCCCAACGACCAGGAGGAGTGCGCACGACGTCGCCGGTTCGTCGTCGAAGCAGCCCGGAGACTCGCGTCGCCATCCCGCACCTGAGAGCGCAGGCGCCCGGCGCTGCATCCTCACTTGGCGCGGCGCCCTCGATAGTCTCCTGCGCGCCGCGGCGCGGCGACGTGGTCGTCCTGCGCGCCCAGTGATAGAGAATCTCTGACCAGAAAGAAGGCAGTTGTGAAGATTCTCGTCACCGGCGGCTCCGGTCTCATCGGCCGGTTCGCGGTGGACAGGCTCGTGCGATCCGGCCACGACGTGCTCGCCGTCGAGCGCACGGCATCCGCCCCGCACGCAGCGGGCCTGCTGCGGGCGACGACCGAGGTGATCGGTGACGCATCGGACCCCCGCCTCATGGACTCCGTCATGCCGGGGATCGACGCGGTCGTCCACCTCGCAGCGATCCCCGCACCGCTGGGGCACACCGCGCGCGAATTGTTGACCGCCAACTCGATCACGACCATGACCGTGCTCGAGGCCGCCGGCGAACACGGTGTCAAAGCCGTCGTGATGGCATCCAGCATTTCGATCCTGGGGATGGCATGGTGCGCCGACCTGATGGATCCTCTGTACCTGCCGGTCGATGAAGACCACCCGCTTCGGCCGACCGAGGGCTACGCGCTCAGCAAGGAATGCGACGAGGCAGCCGCTCGCATGGCGTCGCGGCGCTGGGGTCTGCCGATCGTGGCGATGCGTTTCCCCTTCACCGACACGAGGGAGAGCATCCAGTCGCGCCGTACGGATGCCGATGCCACGACACGATTGGCGAAGGAACTGTGGGCGTACCTCGACGTGCGCGACGCCGCGCGCGCCATCGAGCTGGGGATCGGCGCCATGATCGACGGCGCCGTTCGTGGATGCTCGGTGGTGAACGTCCTCGCCGACGACGTTCTCCTCGACGAGCCTCTCGGTGAGCTCATGAGCCTGTGGCATCCAGCGGTGCCGTTCGATGCGGATCAGTACGGCTTCCGCGGAGCGTATGACGCGAGCAGTGCTCGCGAACTGCTCGGTTTCGAAGCAGAGCACCTCATCCACCCCCGGATGTGAGCGATGATCTGCCACAATACGATCGTCATTGTTAACACAATCTCATTACCAGCGCTGAGGGGCCCAGATGGTTCAAGCGGAGCACCCGCTTCCGACTGACTTGTTCATGGATCTCGAACGCTCGGGCCCCGTCCCGATGTACTTCCAGGTCGCGAATCGTCTGGAAAAAGCGATCATCGACGAGACGCTGCCGGCGGGGTCACGCCTGGAGAACGAGGTCGCTCTCGCGATGCGGCTGGGGCTGTCTCGCCCGACGATCCGCCGGGCGATCCAGGAGCTCGTCGACAAGGGGCTGCTGGTGCGCCGCCGAGGAGTGGGCACGCAGGTCGTACACGGAAGGGTCACGCGCAACGTCGAGTTGACCAGCCTCTACGAAGACCTGGAGAGCTCGGGGCAGAGGCCGGAGACGACTGTCCTCGACTCCGCGGTCGTTCCCGCCGACGAGCGCGCGGCTACGATCCTCGACATCGAACCCGGCAGTCCGACCCTCCACGTGAGGCGGCTGCGCCTGGCGGACGGGGTGCCGATCGCGATCCTCGAGAACACGCTGCCCACAGACTTCACCGACCTCGATACGGCCGACCTCCGCACCCACGGCCTGTATCAACTGCTGCGCGCCCGTGGAGTGACGATGCGCGTGGCGAAGCAGAGGATCGGCGCGCGGGAGGCGACGGCGAGCGAGGCGGACCTGCTCGACATCCGGCGGGGGAGCGCCGTGCTGACGATGTCCCGCACCGCGTTCGACAACTCGGGTCGCGCCGTCGAGTTCGGTCAGCACTGCTACCGTCCGGACCTCTATTCGTTCGAAGTCACCCTGGTCAACCGCTGACGGCGGTCTGACGGGGCTGAATCGCGCTCAGCCGAGCAGCGGCCGCTGGTGCGCCCGTGCTTCCTCGTAGCGCTCGCGTGCTTCGTGGGTGGTCGCGAGCGTGGACGCTTCCGCGACCGGCACATCCCACCAGCCTTCGCCGTCGGGGGAGTAGTCGAGCGGGTCGCTGTTGATGTGGATCAGCGTCGTACGATCTGAGGCTTTCGCCTCGGCCAGCGCGGCGCGGAGTCGATCGATGGCATCCCGGCCCGGAGTCACGTCGATGACGTCCACACCGTAGCTCCGCGCGTTGGCCGCCAGGTCGATCGGGAGTACCTCGGCTCCGTCGAAGCCGTGCTCCGCATCCTGCCGGCGATATCTCGTGCCATAGCGTTCCGAGCCGATGGTCTCGCTGAGGTGACCGATCGACGCATAGCCATGGTTCTGGATGAGGACGACGATGATCTTGATCCCTTCGGCGACCGCCGTGACGAGTTCGGTGTGCAGCATCAGATAGGAGCCATCGCCGACCATGACGATGACGTCCCGGTCGGGGGCCGCGCGCTTGACGCCCAGCCCACCGGCGATCTCGTAGCCCATGCACGAGAAGGCGTACTCGACGTGGTAACCCAGCGCATCCCGCACGCGCCACAGCTTGTGCAGGTCTCCGGGAAGCGAGCCGGCCGCTTGGACGACCACGTCTCGCGGGTCGGTCGCGCTCTGGACGGCGCCGATGATCTCGGACTGCCCGGGCACCTCGGCGCCCGACGCCGCGAACGCCGTGTCGACCGTCGCATTCCACTCGGAGGTCAGGCGGCGGAGTTCGGCCGCGAACGTGTCCTCGACGCGGTAGCCGGCAAGCTCCCGTCGAAGCGCGAGCAGAGTCTCGCGCGCGTCGGCTATCACTGGAAGCTGGGACCCGTGCTTGTACGCGTCGAAGGATGCGACGTTGATGTTCACGAAGACGACGTCGGGGTTCTGGAACGCTGTTCGGCTCGCGGTGGTGAAATCGCTGTACCGGGTGCCGATTCCGATCACCACGTCGGCCTCGGCCGCCGCCCGGTTGGCGGGCATGGATCCGGTCGCCCCAACACCACCGAGATACTGCGGATGGTCCCAGACCAGCGAGCCGCCGCCGGCCTGGGTCGAGCCGACCGGGATCCCCGTCGCTTCGGCCAGCTCGCGAAGGGCGTCCTCGGCTCCGGAGTAGAGAACACCGCCGCCGGCGACGATGAGCGGCCGGGACGCGGAGCGGATGGCGGCGACGGCGCGATCGAGTGCCCCGCGCTCGGGCAGTGGTCGGCGAAGGTGCCACTCACGGTCCTGCAGGAAAGCGATCGGCACGTCGAGCGCCTCGGCCTGAACGTCCTCCGGGAGGGCGATCGTCACGGCTCCCGTCTCCGCCGGGTCGGTCAGGACGCGCATCGCCTGAAGTGCGATCGAGTACAGCTGCTCGGGCCTCTGGACGCGGTCGAAGAAGCGTGACAGCGGACGGAAGGCGTCATTGACGGTCACGCCGGTGTCGTGAGGCAGTTCGAGCTGCTGGAGCACGGGATCGGCGACGCGGGTCGCGAACGTGTCGCTCGGCAGGAGCAGCGCGGGAAGGCGGTTCGCCGTCGCCAGCGCGGCCCCGGTCAGCATGTTCGCGGCTCCAGGGCCCACCGACGCCGCACTCGCCATCGTTCCGAGACGTCGACGCATCCGGGCGTATCCCACGGACTGGTGGACCATGGCCTGCTCGTTGCGCGCCTGGTAGTACGGCATCAGGCCGGGTTGATCGTGGTCCAGCTGCTTGAGCGCCTGGCCGACGCCGGCGACGTTGCCGTGTCCGAAGATGCCGAAAGTCCCCGCGATGGTGCGCTCGCGGTGGTCGCCGTCCACGGTCCACTGGTGGGCGAGGAATTCGACGAGAGCCTGGCTGACGGTCATCCTGCGGGTGGTCATCGATTCTCTCCAGTTCGGTCGTCCGGTGACAGGTAGGGAAGCCGCGGATCGATGTCCTGGCCGTCCCACGTGCCGCGGACCCAGCTGTGTGCCGGGTCGTCGCTGATGTTCCACACACGCTCCGGATCGGGCCCCGCCATCACGTTGAGGTAGTAGAGGTCGTAGCCGGGCGCGGCGACGCATGGCCCATGCCAGCCGTACGGGACGAGACCGATGTCGCCGGTGCGTACCTCGGCGAGAGTGTCGATCTCGCCGGCGGCTGAGGAGTAGGTCCGCAGATAACCGAACGCGTCGGCATCCTGGGGAGCGAGTCCGGGCGGCACGGAGCGGGACACCGCGCTCTCGAAGTAGTAGATCTCCTCGAGCCGTGACTCGCCCTCGTCGTGGACGTCGTGCTTGTGCGGAGGGTACGACGACCAGTTCTCGGCCGGGGTGATGACCTCGCACACGATGAAGCGGTCGGCAGCGAGAGTCTGCGGGGTGCCGAAATTGTGGACCTGGCGGCTCGAGCGGCCCGCCCCGCGCAACTCCACCGGCACCTCGTCGCGTTCGATGCGACGCGTCGGGTATGCGACCGACGCCGGAGCTTCTGCGACGGCGACGCGGCCCTGCCCGTTGATCGTCGCAGCCGAGCCCGTCGATAGGTAGAGGACGTCGGTGGGGCCGTCGAACACCGAGGAGCGCCCGGCCAGCTCCGTGACCCCGTCGTCGTGGCTCACGGTGAAGCCGCCGCCGAGGGGAACGACGAGGCGCTCCACCGCGTCCGACCCGAGTGACAGGACGTCGCCCGGTGCGAGCTCCGCGATCCGCAGGCCCGTGTGCTGCCATCCGGCGACACGGCCGTCGACGACGGATTCCCAGCCATCCCGCGCCAGCGCGCCGCGCGGGAAGAACCATTCGTTCCGGCGAGTCATCGGCTCAGTCGTGCTCGGGGAAGCCGAGGTTGATTCCGCCGTGGCTCGGGTCGAGCCAGCGCGAGGTGATGGCCTTCTGCTGGGTGAAGAACTTAACGCCCTCGGCGCCGTGCGCTTTCGTGTCCCCGAACAGCGAGTCCTTCCAGCCGCCGAACGAGAACGTCGCAACAGGCACCGGGATCGGCACGTTGATGCCGATCATGCCGACCTGGACCTGGTTCTGGAATCGGCGGGCGGCGCCGCCGTCGTTCGTGAAGATCGCGGTCCCGTTCCCGAATGCACCCGAGTTGATCAGGTCCACCCCTTCGTCGAAGCTCTTCACGCGGACGATCGAGAGCACCGGTCCGAAGATCTCCTCGGTGTAGACGCGCGAGGTGGTGGGGACGTCGTCGATCAGCGTCGGGCCGAGCCAGAAGCCGTTCTCGTCGCCGTCGACCTCGACCTCGCGACCATCGATGACGATGGTCGCGCCGTCTTCCGCCGCGATGTCGATGTACGAAGCCACCTTGTCGCGGTGCGCCTCGGTCACGAGGGGGCCCATGTCGCAGGAGCGGCGCCCGTCGCCGACGGTCAAGCCGGCCATCCTTTCGGTGATCTTCTCGATCAGCGCGTCGGCGACCGGTTCGACGGCCACGACGACGGAGATCGCCATGCAACGCTCGCCGGCGGAGCCGAAGCCGGCATTGATGGCGCTGTCGGCCACGAGGTCGAGGTCCGCATCCGGCAGCACCAACATGTGGTTCTTCGCGCCGCCCAGGGCCTGAACCCGCTTGCCATGCGCTGTTCCGGTTTCGTAGACGTACTTGGCGATCGGCGTCGAGCCCACGAACGAGACCGAAGCGATATCCGGGTGGGTGAGGAGGCCGTCGACCGCCTCCTTGTCACCGTTCAGCACGGTGAAGACGCCGTCGGGGAGCCCGGCCTCCTGCCACAGCCGGGCCAGCCAGATCGCTGCCGAAGGGTCTTTCTCCGACGGCTTCAGGATGACGCAGTTGCCCGCGGCGATCGCCACGGGGAAGAACCACATGGGTACCATCGCCGGAAAGTTGAACGGCGAGATGACCGCGACCACGCCGAGCGGCTGACGGGTGGAGTACACGTCGACGCCGGTCGAGACCTGCTCGGAGTATTCGCCCTTCAGGTGATGTGCGAGGCCTGTCGCGAACTCGACGACCTCCTGGCCGCGCGAGATCTCGCCGAGCGCGTCAGCCAGGACCTTGCCGTGCTCCGAGGTGATGATCCGGGCCAGTTCGTCCTTCCGGCCGTCCAGCAGCTCCCGGAATCTGAACATGATCTGCTGGCGCCGGGCGAGCGACAGGTCGCGCCACGCCGGGAATGCGGCCGTGGCGGACGCGATCGCCGCGTCGATCTCCTCCCGATTCGCAAGGGCGACCTCCTTGGTCACGACGCCGAGCGCCGGGTCGTAGACGGGGCTCGTGCGGCCGCTCGACGACGGGGACTCGGCGCCGTCGATCCAGTGCGGGACCACGATGGCAGTACTGGTCTTCATGACACTTCCTTTGTGAGAACCGGCTTTGTGAGAACCGGCGCCGCCAACGACGCGGCGGAGGTGTGGACGAGCGCGGCGGCCCTGTCGACGGCTGCGGCGACGTCGTGGTCGGACGGATAGATGAGACTTCGGCCCGCGACCAGCCCGCGCACCCCGGGCAGGCGCAGCGCGCCCTCCCACAGCTCGAAGACTTCTTCCTCCGCGGCCCGGGCTTCCCCGCCGAGCAGAAGGGTCGGCATGGTGGTGGCAGCCATCACGCGCTCCATATCGGGCACCACAGGCAGCTTCAACCAGGTGTAGACGGAACTCGTTCCGAGTCCTGCGGCGATCGCGATGGAGCGGATGACCGCGTCGGTGCTGAGGTCGTTGACCACCTTGCCGTCCACCCAGTCGCTGACGAAAGGCTCGAGCATGATCGGCACCCCGGCCCGCGCGGCCTCGTTGACAGCTCGTGCGTTCGCCTCGATCGTCGCGGCCGAACCGGGGTCGGCGAAATTGATACGGAGCAGGGTCTTGGCGAAATCCAGGCCGTCCCGCACGATTCCCGCGATGTCGTACGCGGTGAAGCGGTCGTCCATCTCGAACGACGCGTGCCGGAGACCCCCGCGGTTCATCGACCCGACGACGACCTTGTCGTCGAGGAGGCCGAGGAGCGCCAGGTCGTCGATGATGTCGGGAGTGCCGAGCACGCCGTCCACGCCCGGCCGGCTGAGCGCGGTCGCCAGGCGGTCGAGCAGGTCGTAGCGGTCGGCCATCGCCAACTCGTCGCCGCGGATCCCGAGCGCACCCCGCGCGGGGTGGTCTGCGGCGACGATGAAGAGCCGGCCGTCGCCATGGATCAGGGGACGGCGCCGGCGGGAGGCGAGCACCGCGCGCAACCGCGCCGGGTCCTCCGCCCGCGTCCGACGGAGGCGGTCGAAGTCCGACTCGCTCAATCGCGCTGCTCCGACCGGCGACGTACCGTCAACGCTCAGCATGCGCGTCCCCGACCAGGAGGGCGTCCACCTCGGCCGTGGTCGGCATGGCGGTGGAGCACTCACGGCGTGACGCCACGATGGCACCCGCGACGTTGGCGAAGCGAAGAATCCGTTCGAGGTCCCAGCCCTCGAGCAGTCCGTGGCACAACGCCCCACCGAAACCATCGCCGGCCCCGAGGCCGTTCACCACCGCGACCGGGAACGGCGCGACTTCCACCGTCTCGGTTCGCGTCTTCGCCAGAACGCCTCTCGGTCCCTGCTTCACGATCGCGAGTTCGACCCCCCGCTCGAGCAGAGCATCCGCCGCCCGCAGCGGATCGGTTTCACCGACCGCCACCTCGCATTCCTCCCGATTGCCGACGGCGACCGTGACGTGGGGGAGGGCCCGCCCGATCTCCTCCGTCGCATGCGCGGGCGAATCCCAGAAGATCGCACGGTAGTCGAGGTCCAGGATGGTGAACTCGCGTCGGTTCCTGGCCTGCCACGCGCGATGCTGTGCGCCGCGGCTCGGCTCCTCACTGAGCCCCGTCACCGTCGCCCAGAAGATCCGGGCGCGGGCGATCGCCTCCAGGTCGAGCGACTCCGCGGTGATGGCCAGGTCAGGCGCTTTCGGCTTTCGATAGAAGTAGATGGGGAAGTGGTCCGGAGGGAAGATCTCGCAGAACGTAACCGGCGTCGGGAGGTCGGGGGCGACGCCGACGAACCGGTCCGAGACTCCCAGGCGGCCCAGTTCGCGGTGCACATAACGGCCGAAAGGATCGCTGCCGGTGCCCGAGATGAGCGCAGCACTGCGTCCGTGGCGCGCAGCTGCCACGGCCACGTTGGCCGCGCTGCCCCCAAGGTACTTGCCGAAGGTGTCGACGTCTTCGAGTCCGACGCCGTCCTGCAGCGGGTAGAGGTCGACACCGACCCGGCCCATGGTCAGCACGTCATAGACGTCATCGGATAGTTCCTGCTTCACGCGGCTTACCCTACTATGTAATGACAAGAGAACATAATCATTCCATCAGGAGGACGCTGGCGTGCGGAGCGAGGAAGTGGTCCATCACCAGTTCAGCCGCGCCCAGCGCGGCGATCTGCTCGCTCAGCGCCGAGCCGACGACCTCCAGCGAGTCGCGCGGGACGACGAGTTCGTCGCGAACCGCATCCTCGACCAGGGGCAGGAACACGGCGCTGAGCCGGTTCCACATGGGGCCGCCGAGCACCACCCGGGGCACATCGAGGAAATTGACGAGCACGCCGACGCCGACCGCGACCCGGCGTGCGGCGCGCTCCAAGATGAAGGACGCCGTCGGATTCCCGCCCGCGGCGAGCTGCGACAGCGTGGTGCAGGCGTCGTCGAGCGCCAGGTAATCGTTCAGATCGGGCAACGGGATCACGCCGGCCTGCGCCGCCTGGATGACCAGTGCTTCGGGAACGCAGGCCGCGGCGAGTCCTCCGCGACGCCCTCCCCACCCGAGGTCCTCCGCCGTGGGGTCGACGAGGATGTCACCGATCTCGCCGATGTTGTTGCTGCCGCCGCGGAGCACCTGGCCGCCGAAGACGACCGAGGCGCCGACTCCGGAGCCGAGATAGAGGAACAGGAAGTCGGGGCTGGCCGAGCTGCGCAGCTCGGCCGTGGCCGCCGCCGTGACGTCCTTGTCGAGCAGCACCGGCATCCCGGTGGCGTCGTGCAGATCGGCTCGCAGGTGCACATCGCGCCAGGTGGGAAGCTGCGGAGGGCGCAGTACGACGCCGGTGCGGACATCCAGCGGCCCGGGGGCGGCGATCCCGAGGCCCAGCACTCGGTCGCGGTCGATCCCGAACTCGCGGATCAGCCGACCCGTGCTGACGGAGATGAGCGAGGTCATGTCGTTGGGGCTGGACGGCTGCGGGATGCGCAGCTGCTGGCGGTGGCGCACCTGACCGGCGACGTCGACCAGCACCAGCGTCAGGCGGGCGGGGTCGATATGCACGCCGACGGCGAAGGCGCCGTCGCCGTTCACGGTCAGGGGGATGCTCGGCCGCCCGCGGACCACCTCGGTCGGCGGGCTCTCGACGACCATCCCGGCGTCGATCAAACGCCGGGCGATGTTCGAGACGGTCTGCGAGGCGAGTCCCGAATTGCGCTGCAGCTCTGCCCTGCTGGTGCCGGGATCGCGACGGATCAGGTCGAGGATGACGGCCTGGTTGTAGTCGGCCAGACGGGGGAGGTTCGTGCCTCGAAGCATGTCACCCTCCCGTTTCGACCGTTCGGCCGGGTCGGCCTTCGTTGCCGTCCCTGCGGATTATTCTATCGAGTAGAGTCACTGGCAAAACACCCGCGTTATCGGCAAAGGCGTCGCGGCAAGAGTCGCATACGGCGCGGAAAATCGCTTGACGCACATCAGAACTATGTCCTAACATTCGGACGAAAGCTTTGTCCCATCGATTCGGCAAAGTAGCCAACGGGGCAAGCAGGAGAGGCACCGCAATGAAGCGCACCCGCGTTATCGCCGCCCTCGCCGTCAGCATCGTCGCGGTAGCCGGGCTGAGCGCCTGCTCACCCGGCGGCAGCAACAGCGGTGGGCCCACGACCATCACGGTCATGGAGTATCAGCAGACCCGTATCGACTCGATGAAGAAGCTGCTCCCCGGCTTCGAGGCGGCGATGAAGAAGCAGGGCAAGGACATCAAGGTCAAGCTGGTGGCCGATGTTCTGACCGACGACCAGTTCAAGACCAAGATCACCCAGCAGCTCATCGCGGGCCAGGCGCCCGACCTCATCGACATGGGCGACAGCCTGGTTCCCGGATTCGCCGGCGCCGGCTACCTCGCACCGATCGACGACTACCTGAACAAGTGGAGCGGCTGGAGCCATTACTACCCGCAGTTCAAGAAGGCGATGGTCCGCCAGGACGGGCACATCTACGCCCTCGTGCACGACACCGGTGTCCAGAACCTCTTCTACCGCAAGGACATCCTCACCTCCCTGGGCATCGACACCAGCCAGCCCAAGACGTGGGACGACCTGATCTCGCGCCTCGAGCAGGTGAAGGCGAAGACGGGCGACACTCCCATCGTGATCCCTGCCGGCACGGCGTGGGGCGGCGGCGCGTGGAACGAAGGCTTCCAGCCGATCCTCGGTGGCACCGACAAGGACTACTACAACCTGAAGTCGGGCAAGTGGGACCTCAAGAGCAGCGGGTTCCCGGCGGTATTCGACCTGTACAGCACGCTCACCACCAAGGGCCTCCTGCCGGTGCAGGACCTGGAGAACCCGAACCCGTGGGAGCCCACCAAGTACGACAAGTTCCCGGCCGGCAAGATCCAGGTCGCGGCGCAGGGCACCTGGGGCTGGAAGTACGACTGGGGCCCCGAGGGTGCAACGCCCATCCCGGACCTGACCACCAAGGTCGACACCTGGCAGTACCCGGCGCTCCGTAGCGGTGACAAGCCCTTCGGCTGGAGCGGACTCGGCTTCGGCTACGCCACCCCGGCGAAGTCGCAGCACAAGGACGAGGCGATGCTCCTCGCCCAGTACCTGTCGAGCGGCACGGCGCTGGCCGACCAGCTGGTCGCCTCCGGCGCAGCCGCGCCGCGCGACGACCTGGCGAACGTCAAGCCGTACGCCGACGAGCCCAAGCTGATCCAGGCCGGCAAGGACCTCAGCACGAGTGTCTACGTGCCGACCGGGGACGGTTCCGACCAGATCGCCCAGGCGATCGCCAGCTCGACCGAGCTGATCCTCAACGGCAAGGCCGACGGCAAGCAGGCCTACGAGGCGTTCGTCAAGGACGCCACCGACCTGCTCGGCCCCAACCTGGTGAAGTAGTGACTTCGATCACCGACGTACCCGTCTCGGCGGCGGCGGCCTCACGGCCGCCGTCGCCGCGGCGGCGCGGAAGACGGCGCTCCTGGCCGCTGCTCCTGATCCTGCTGGGCCCGGGTGTCGCGCTGATCCTGTTGTTCATCGTGGTGCCCGCCGTCTACGGCATCTACCTCAGCTTCACGAACACCCAGCTCACCGGCTTCGCCGCGCGCGACCCGAAGTTCGTCGGCCTCGACAACTATTCGTATCTGCTGACCAGCGCCGACTTCCTGTCGTCCCTCGGTCACACCGGCCAGTTCGTGCTCTACTCGGCGATCATCGGCCAGACCGTGCTCGGGATGGTCGCGGCGATCCTGCTCAGCCGGCCGTGGGTGCGCGGCAAGGGCATCTTCGGCGCCGCGATCCTGATGCCCATGGTGGTTCCGGAGGTGGTGGCGTCGCTAGCCTGGGCGAGCGTGCTCTCCAACGGCCCGGCGGGCACACTCAATCAACTGACCGGGATCTTCGGCGCCGGCCCCACCGACTGGCTCCAGGTGGTGCCGATGGTGTCGATCATCATCGTCAACATCTGGCGCGGCATCGCCTTCGCGATGATCATGTTCCAGGCGGCGCTCGAAGATGTGCCCGTCGAGTTGATCGAGGCCGCCCGCATCGACGGCGCGAGGGCGCTGCATGTGTTCCGCTACGTGACCCTCCCGCTCATCCGCGGCCCGGTGTTCCTGTACCTGCTGCTGACGACGATCAGCACGGTCGGCGTGTTCGGGCTGGTCTACTTCCTCACCCAGGGCGGCCCGGCGGGCCAGACCCGCCTTGCCGCGATCTACATCTACGAGCGCGCGCTGCAGTTCTCGCAGGTCGGCATCGGCAGTGCCGCGTCGATGATCCTCCTCGCGATCGTCCTGGTCCTGGGAATCGTCTACGTGCGGCTCTCGAAAGTCGAGGTGTGAGATGACGACTCTGACCAGTCGCAATGCGACTCCGGACGCGGCAGCCACCGGAACCGCCGCTCCGGGCCGCCGCTTCAGGAGGCGCCCCCTCACTCCGGTCGACCGGGTGCAGCGGGTCCTCGGATACCTGCTCCTCGTGATCCTGGCGCTGTTCTGCCTCGTGCCGTTCGCGTGGGTGATCCTCAGCTCCATCGACGGCCACGCCGGCCCGAACGTTCAGCTCCCCGCGCTGTCGTTCGACAACTTCGTGCGCTTCTTCACGAACTCGGGGACGCCGCAGCTGCTCATCAACAGCCTCATCATCGGCATCGGCGCGACCGTGCTGAACCTCGTCCTGGGCGTCGCGGGAGGCTACGCCCTCGCCCGCTTCTCGTTCCCCGGTCGCCGCACTTTCATGTACGGCATCCTGCTGATCCGGGTCATCCCGGCTCCGGCAACGATCGTCCCGCTCTACCTGATCATGGTGAACCTCCAGCTCACGAACACCCTGTTCGGGCTGATCCTGGTCGAGGCGGTGCTGCAGCTCCCGATCACGCTGTGGCTGCTGAAGGGCACCATCTCCGCGGTGCCGATCGAACTCGAGGAAGCGGCCTGGGTGGACGGCAATACCCGCTTCCAGGCGATCTGGCGGGTCGTCCTCCCGCTGGTCGGTCCTGGTCTCGGCGCCGCCGCGATGCTGACGTTCATGAACGTCTGGGGCGACTTCCTCACGCCTCTGGTGATGCTGCAGAGCCAGGAGCTGTACCCGCTGTCGATCGGTCTGTTCCGGGCGTTCAGCGAGCACAACCAGGTGGACTGGGGCCTGCTGGCTGCCAGTGCCATCGTCTATGTGGCGCCGCCCGCCATCCTCTACGTCTTCGTGCGCAAGCACCTCCTCCGCTCCAGCCTCGGCGGCGCGGTGAAAGGATGACCTCTCCGATGAACGACTCCACCGAGGGCAGCAGCCCGTCGGACGGCCGTCTGCCTGTCGTCGTCGTCGGCGCCGGCGCCATGGGCGGCGAGTGGATCAGGATGCTCGCGCGGTCGCCCCACGCCGTCCCGGTCGGCGTCGTCGACCTCGACGTCGCACTCGCCACCTCGACGGCGGCCTCCGCGGGCCTCGACGACGTCGTGGTGGGTGCCTCCGTCGCCGAGGTCGCCGAGCGTGCCGGAGCCGAGGCCGTCATCAACGTGACCGTGCCGCAGGCCCACCGCGTCGTGAACGAGCAGGCGCTCCGCGCAGGCTTGCCGGTGCTGTGCGAGAAGCCTCTCGCCCCGACGGTCGCCGAGGCGCTCCGCCAGATCGCCCTCGCGGACGTCACGGGGGAACTGCTGATGGTGAGCCAGTCCCGCCGGTACTTCAACCACCTGACGGCGTTCCGCGGAGCCGTCGGCCGACTCGGGCCGCTCGCGACGGTCAACGCGCAGTTCTTCCACGCCGACCACGAGCCCGGTTTCCGGGAGCTGATGGCGCATCCACTGCTCGTGGACATGTCCATCCACCACTTCGACCAGCTGCGCTACCTGACCGGTGACGAGCCGGTCGCGGTGCGGTGCAGTTCGTGGAATCCGGCATGGAGCTGGTTCGCCGGAGATGCGGCGGCCTCTGCCGAGTTCGAACTCGCCTCCGGTGCGCGCTTCGTCTACGCCGGCAGCCGGTGCACGCCGGGCCTGCAGACCTCGTGGAACGCCGACTGGCGCGTCTACGCCGAGGGCGGGGCCGCGGCCTGGGACGGCGACGATGTCGTGCGGGTGGAGGCCGAGGGCGTCGGAATCGAGATCCCGGACGGCCGCGAGGGGATCGAGGGATCCCTGGAGGAGTTCGTCTCGGCCCTGCGGTCCGGCACCACCCCGCAGAACGAGGTGCGGGCGAACGTGCTCAGCCTCGCGATGGTCGAGGGCGCGATCCGGAGCAGTGAGCGCGGCGGCGAGCGGGTCGTCGTCGCCGAGCTGCTCGAGGAATCGCTCGCCCAGGCCATCGCCGACGAGCGGAGCGACGACGTCGCCGCCCTGCTCACCTCATGGAACAGCGCTGCCGACGGTATCGCAACACCGGCCTGGGGTTCCGCTCCGGCCACGATCGCGTCAGGAGGCGCCCGATGACCAGTACCCAACCGATCCGAGTCGTCGTCTGGGGCGAGAACCGCCACGAGCAGGTGAACCCCGTCGTCCGGGGTATCTACCCGGACGGCATGCACACCACCATCGCCGACGGGATCAGGTCGCTGCTGGGAGAGGACGTGACCGTGTCCACCCGCGTGCTCGACGAGCCCGAGCACGGCATGACCGAGGAGACGCTCGCGGAGACCGACGTGCTGCTCTGGTGGGGCCACACGGCGCACGATGAAGTGGATGACGAGGTCGTCGACCGCATCCACCGCCATGTACTCGAGGGGATGGGCATCATCGTCCTGCACTCCGGGCACCACTCGAAGATCTTCCGCCGGCTCATGGGGACGACCTGCAGCCTGCGCTGGCGCAACGACGCCGACCGTGAGCTGGTGTGGACCATTTCGCCGCGGCATCCCATCGCGGAAGGCGTGCCCCAGCCGATCGTGATCCCGGGGCAGGAGATGTACGGAGAGTTCTTCGACATCCCTGAGCCCGACGAGCTCGTGTTCATCAGCAGCTTCTCGGGCGGCGAGGTGTTCCGGAGCGGTGTGACCTACCGCCGCGGCTACGGACGCGTCTTCTACTTCAGCCCGGGGGACGAGGTGTTCCCGGTCTATCACCAGCCCGAAGTGCAGCGCGTGATCGCGAACGGCGTCCGCTGGGCGCGTCCCGAGCGGGCGCGCGAGCCCTACGTCGTGACGCCGATGTACCTCACGGGCGAGTTCGACCGTCCGGTGCTGCCGTCGCCCGACGGCCTCGTCGACTACTACACCCGCGAGCCCATCGCGTCGCGGGAGAGCTGAGCGTGGCAGAGGAGTTCAACCCGAACGGACGGTCGCGGCTGGATGCCGAGACGCTCGCCATGCAGCGCGTGCGCCGGTTCACCCGGTTCCGCATCCAGCCGGCCCTCTACCGCGAGTCGCGCCCCGTCTCCATCGCCCGGTGGCAGGTCGACGGGGAGCCGGTGCCGTTCGCGGAGGCGGTGAACCGGCCGTTCGAGCCCGTCAAGGTGGGTGCCGCCTGGGGGCGGCCATGGGACACGGTCTGGTTCGACGTCCGCGGCGAGGTCCCCGCCGACTGGCCGACCGATGAGACGGAGCTCGTTGTCGACCTCGGATTCACTGGGGAGCAGCCCGGCTTCCAGGCTGAGGCGACGGCGTACCGTCCCGACGGCTCGATCGTGAAGGCGATCGAGCCCTTCAACGCGTGGGTGCCCCTCCCCGCCGGTTCGTTCCGGCTGCTGCTGGAGGCGGCGGCGAACCCGATGATCCAGGTGCCGTACGAGTATGAGCCGACGCCGCTCGGCGACAAGGCCACCGCGGGCGAGGACCCGATCTACCGGCTGGCGCGGCTCGAGATCGCCCGGCGCGACCTCGCGGTGTGGGAGCTGTTGCAGGACGTCGTCGCGCTCGATGGTCTCGTCGAGGTGTTGCCCCGGGACGGCGCCAGGCGCGCGCAGATCGTGCACGCGCTGGAGCGGATGGTCGACGTGATGGACCCCGACGACGTGCCCGGAACGGCCGCCGCCGGACGGGACGCGCTCGCCGCGGTGCTCGCCGCGCCCGCCGCATCCAGTGCCCTCCGGGTCTCCGCCGTCGGCCACGCGCACATCGACTGCGCCTGGCTGTGGCCGACGCGCGAAACGGTCCGGAAGGTCGCCCGGACGTTCGCGAACGTGCTCGACCTCATCGAACGCGACCCGGAGTTCGTCTTCGCGGCGTCCTCCGCCCAGCAGTACGCCTGGCTGAAAGACAGCCAGCCTGAGCTGTTCGAGCGGGTGCGCACCGCGGTGGCTGCTGGGCGCATCCGGCCGGTCGGCGGGATGTGGGTCGAGTCCGACACGAACATGCCCGGCGGCGAGGCGCTGGCCCGCCAGTTCGTGATGGGCAAGCAGTTCTTCCTTGAGGAGTTCGGGGTCGAGAGCGACGAGGTCTGGCTTCCCGACTCCTTCGGGTACAGCGCTTCGCTCCCTCAGATCGCGCGCGCGGCCGGGGCGCGGTATTTCGTGACCCAGAAGCCGTCGTGGAACGAGACCAACCGGATCCCCTTCTCGAGCTTCCAGTGGGAGGGCATCGACGGGTCGCGGGTGTTCACGCACCTTCCACCGGCCGACACCTACAACTCCGATCTCGGGGCGCTCGATCTGGCGCGCACCGAGCGGACGTTCAGCGAGAAGGGTTCGGCGCGCGAGGTGCTCGGCTTGTTCGGCTGGGGCGACGGCGGAGGGGGTCCCACACGCGAGATGCTCGCCCAGGCCGCCCGCAAGCGTGACCTCGAGGGATCGCCCCGGGTAGTGCTGTCCGATCCGCAGTCGTTCTTCGCGGCCGCCGAGGCCGAACTCACGAACCCGCCCGTCTGGGTCGGCGAGCTGTACCTCGAACTGCACCGCGGCACGCTCGTCTCGCAGCAGGCGACCAAGCGCGGTAACCGGCACAGCGAGGCGCTGCTGCGGCAGGCGGAGCTGTGGGCCGCGACGGCAGCCATCCTTCGCGGCACGCCGTACCCCTATGCGGAACTGCAGGATGCCTGGCGCACCGTGCTGCTCCAGCAGTTCCACGACATCCTGCCGGGCAGCTCCATCGCCTGGGTGCACCAGGACGCCGAGGCGGCCTACGAACGGGTCGCGGCGATCCTCGGTGGGATCATCGATTCGTCCCTCGGCGCGCTCGCCGGCGACGGGGACGCCCTGCTTGCTGCCAACTCAGGGCCGCTCGCGCAGCACAGCGTCCCGGCGATGGGGATCGGGCAGGCGTCTGCTCCTGAGGCCGCCGCGCCACGCGCCGAAGCGGACGTGTTCGTGCTCGAAGACAACGCGCTCCGGATCGCCGTCGACACGAGGGGCACGCTCGTCTCGGTACGGGATCTGGTCGCCGACCGCGAGGTGCTGCCCGAGGGGATGGCCGGCGGGGTGCTGCAGCTTCTGCGTGACACCCCGCGCGAATGGGACGCCTGGGACATCAATGAGGAGGACCAGCGCTCCGGACGAGAACTTCTCGAGCCCGTGACGGTGCGCATCGACGGAGACGCGGTGGCCGTCCGGCACGAATTCGGCGGGTCGACTCTGGAGCTGCGGATCCGGCTGGTCGACGGTCGCGTCGATTTCGGGTTCGAGATCGACTGGCACGAGTCGCAGAAGCTGCTCAAGCTCGCTTTCCCGCTCGACGTGCGAGCCGAGCGAGCGGCATCCGAGATCCAGTTCGGCCATCTGCACCGCCCCATCCACCGCAATACTTCGTGGGATGCCGCACGGTTCGAGACTGTCGCGCATCGCTGGGTCCAGGTGGGGGAGCCGGCCTGGGGTGTCGCGATCGCCAATGACGTGGTCTATGGCCACGACATCCGCACCGTGGCGGCGCCCTCCGGACGACCGATGGCGATGGCCAGACTGTCACTGCTGCGGGCGCCGCTCTATCCGGACCCGGGCGCCGACCAGGGTGCGCACAGCTTCACGGTGAGTCTGCGCCCCGGGGGCATCCCCGAGGCGATCGAGGACGGCTACCGGCAGAGCCTGCCGCCGCGACCGACGCGCGGCACGCCGGTGGCGCCGCTGATCTCGGTCTCCGACCCGGCCGTGATCGTCGAGGCGGTCAAGCTGGCGGAGGACGGCAGCGGTGACCTCGTGGTGCGGCTGTACGAGGCGCACGGCGACCGTTCGTCGGCGACGGTGACGACCTCGATCGACTGGGATGCGGTGGAGGCGACCGACCTGCTGGAGCGTCCCGTCGAGACGGCCGCCATCCTCTCGTCGTCGCAGCGTCGGCTCGAGCTGGATCTGCGCCCGTTCGAGCTACTGACCGTGAGATTCCGCGCGCCGCGCGCCGCGGAGTGAAGGAAGACATATGCAGGAGACGGTTCACTACCTCAACGACGTCGGCCCCGGACGGGGCCGACGTCGCGCGGCCCGATCGTGGCTGCACTCGGATGCGCCGACCATCTCGCTGAACGGCGATTGGCGGTTCCGCCTCCTGACCGGGGTCCCCGGCAGCCTGGGAGCGCCCGACGCCCTGCCCGCGGGTGAGGGGCCGGAGTCGTTCGCAGACCCGGCGTTCGATGACTCGGGCTGGGACGACCTGCCCGTCCCCAGCCACTGGGTGCTGCACGGGGAGGGTCGGTACGGTTCGCCGCAGTACACCAACGTGCAGTTGCCGTTCCCGCAGGATCCACCGTTCTCACCCGACGAGAATCCGACCGGTGACCACCGTCGTACGTTCTCGCTGCCCTCGGGGTGGCTGGACCGGGACGTCTACGAGGCGGTCGTGCTGCGCTTCGACGGGGTCGAGTCCCGCTACCGGGTCTGGCTGAACGGAACAGAGATCGGCGTCGGCACCGGGTCGCGACTGGCGCAGGAGTTGGACGTGACGGAGGCGCTCAGGGAGGGTCTCAACACCCTCGCCGTGCGCGTGCACCAGTGGTCCGCGTCCACCTACATCGAGGACCAGGACCAGTGGTGGTTGCCGGGCATCTACCGGGACGTGACGCTGCAGGCGCGTCCGCTCGGCGGGATCGAGGACCTGTGGGTGCGGGCGGGATACGACCAGCGGAACGGCGCCGGAGTCCTGGAGACGGAGCTCCGCGCGGAGGACGCGGCCTTCCCGGTGCGGCTCCTGGTCCCCGACCTCGGCATCGAAGTCGAATGGGCCGATGCCTCAGCTGTCACGCCGATCCGGATCGGGGAAGTCCAGCCGTGGACGGCGGAGAGCCCCCGGCTGTACGACGCGACCGTGGTCAGCCGGGACGGCGCCGAGACGATCGCGCTGCGGCTGGGGTTCCGGACGGTCGAGATCGTGGGCGACCGTTTCCTCGTCAACGGGCGGCGGGTCGTGCTGCACGGGATGAACCGGCACGAGACCCATCCGGACCTGGGTCGTGGATTCGACGAGGAGTTCGTCCGGCGCGACCTCGAGTTGATGAAACGCCACAACGTGAACGCGATCCGCACGGCGCACTACCCGCCGCATCCTCGAGTGCTCGATCTCGCCGATGAGCTCGGCTTCTGGGTGATGCTGGAGTGCGACATCGAAACGCACGCGTTTCACCACGGCGGGAGCCAGTTCGAGCCGGGCACCGACGAATGGATGGGCAACCCGAGCGAGGATCCGGCCTGGCGGGCGACCTACCTCGACCGCATCGAGCGCACGGTCGAACGGGACAAGAACCATCCCAGCATCGTGATGTGGTCGCTCGGAAACGAGTCCGGTACCGGCGCGAACCTCGCGGCGATGGCGGAGTGGGTCCATGCACGCGATCCTGAGCGGCCGGTCCACTACGAAGGCGATCACGCCGGCGATTACACCGATGTCTACTCGCGGATGTACGCCTCCATCGCCGAGGTCGAGAGCATCGGCAGCGACTCGACATCGCTGCTTCTGAACGCATCCGGGGCGCAATCCGCACGCCAGCGCACCAAGCCGTTCCTCCTCTGCGAGTACGTGCATGCGATGGGTAACGGCCCGGGTGGGATTGAAACCTACGAGAACCTGGTGGACCGGTTCCCCCGTCTCCACGGTGGGTTCGTGTGGGAATGGCGCGACCACGGCATCCGTACCCGCACACCCGACGGAGTCGAGTTCTTCGGGTACGGCGGAGACTTCGGCGATAGCGGAGTGCACGACGGCCACTTCTGCATGGACGGCATGGTGATGTCCGACGGCACGCCGACGCCGGGACTGGTGGAGTTCGCCGCTGTGACGGCGCCCATCCGCTTCGCCATCGATGTCGCCGAGCAGAACGTGAGAGTGACGGTCAGCAACCTGCGTCACTCGGCGGACGCCGGCGACCTGGTCTTTCCCTGGCGGATCGAGCGGGACGGAGCGACGATCGTCGCTGGAGTGCTCGACGTCGCGGATCCTGACGGTCGACCGCTGCCCGCGGGCGAATCCGTCGTCGTCGAAGTCCTCCTCGATGAGGAGCTTCTCCGCAGGGGCGCTGGGGAGGTCTGGTTCACCGTCACGGCGGCGCTCGCGGCCGACACGCTGTGGGCGGCGGCGGGCCACGCGCTCGCCGCCTCGCAGGCACCTCTGCCGCCCGGGCGCCCGGTGGCAGTCTCGGATGCGGCGCCGGCCGCAGCGAGCCGTCCCGGCCGCCGGCAGCCGTTGGAGGTCGCGGGACGCTACGCACTCGGCCCGGCCGAGTTCGCGGACGGGCGGCTGATCGCCCTCGCCGGTACGCCCGTCACCGGCCCGCGCCTGCAGCTGTGGCGCGCTCCGACCGACAACGACGGCGGATCGCACATGGGGAGTTACGACGTCAGCGACCCGATGGAGGGGCGCGGGCTGGGGGTCCCCGGGCCTTCGTACGCGTCGCTCTGGCGCGAGGCAGGGCTCGACCGGCTGAGTTCTCGCGTCCTCGACGTCACGAGGACCACTGACACGCTCGAACGGCGAACCCGCTGGGCCGCTGCCGACACCCGTGTCGCTGTGACGCTCCACGAATCGTGGGAGACGGACGGAACCACGGTGCGGCTCAGCGTGCAGCTGATCCCGAGCTCCCGGTGGAACATCGTCTGGCCGCGTCTCGGAGTCCGTTTCGACCTGCCGCTCGAGGTCGATGAGGCGGAATGGTTCGGCACGGGGCCGGGGGAGTCGTATCCGGACTCGCGGAGGGGTGTGCTCGTCGGTCGCTATCGGGCCGAGATCGACCAGCTGACCGTTCCGTACGCGTGGCCGCAGGAGAGCGGCCACCGCAGCGATCTGCGACGGCTCGACCTCCTCGCGCGGGGAAGTGAATGGCTCCGGATCGATGCGGAACAGGATGCGCGCGGCCGAGGACCGGGCTTCACCCTCGCGCGTCACACTGCCGAGGAGGTGGGCGTAGCAACTCATCAGCACGAGCTGCCCGCCCGGGTTGCGACGTATCTTTATCTCGACGCCGCTCAGAACGGACTCGGATCGCGCGCCTGCGGCCCCGACGTCTGGCCGGATGCCCTCCTGCGTCCCGAAGCCCGTTCGCTCGCCTTCCGATTCGCGGCCCTGTGACACGCTGACCATGCACCTCGACGATGGAGATTCCGTGCCGGAGATCACCCCAGCCTTTCCGGATTCAGACCGGACGGAGTTCTCGCCGGATCTGCTGCTGCACCTCAGCGCCGGGGGCGTCAGTGTCGTCCTCGACGCCACGACGGCACGGCTGCCCTCGGTCGTGCACTGGGGAGCATCGCTCGGTCCTCAGACCACCGAGAGCGTAAGCGCGCTGGCCGCCGCCGCCCAGGAGCCCGACACCGGGAACGTGGTCGATCAGGCCGTGCGGGTGGCCATCCTTCCTGAGCACCACGCCGGGTGGGAAGGCCGGCCCGGCCTCGCGGGCCACCGGAGCGGTGCCGGCTGGTCGCCGCTGTTCACGGTCGCGTCCGTCGCCATCGTCACCGCCGACGGCACCCAGCCGCGACGCGACGGGCGCCTCGTGGAAGCGGGCCCGGCCATCGTCACGTTCCACGCACGGGATCACGTGGCGGGGCTGGGTCTCACGCTGGAGTTCGAACTCCTGGCGAGCGGGCTGCTCCGTGCCCGTGCGACCGTGAGCAACCTCGGGCAGGGCATCTACGCGCTGACCGAACTGAACATCGCCTTCCCGCTTCCAGCGCGCGCCCGCGAGATCCTGGACTTCGCCGGCCGCTGGAGCAAGGAGCGCATCCCGCAGCGCAGCGAACTCGTCGTCGGTACTCACGAACGCGAAGGCCGGAAGGGTCGCACCGGTTCGGACGCAGCCACGGTCCTCAGCGTCGGCACGCCCGGTTTCGGGTTCGAGCACGGAGAGGTCTGGGGCGTCCACGTCGCCTTCAGCGGCAATCACCGGCACTACGCGGAGCGCCTCTCCACAGGATCGCAGGTGGTCGGCGGGGGCGAGTTGCTGCTCCCGGGCGAGATCCTGCTCGATGAGGGCGCGAGTTACCGCGGGCCGTGGCTCTACGGCGCCTACGGCAATGGGCTGGATGATCAGGCGCACCGCTTCCACCGCTTCCTGCGAGCGCGCGGGACACACCCGTCCCGGCCTCGCCCGGTCACGCTCAACGTCTGGGAGGCCGTCTACTTCGACCACGACCTGGACCGGCTGATCGGCCTCGCCGATCGTGCGGCGGGGGTCGGCGTCGAGCGCTATGTCCTCGACGACGGCTGGTTCGCGGGTCGCCGGGACGACACCCGGGGACTGGGCGACTGGACCGTGGACGCCGACGTCTGGCCCGATGGTCTCGGCCCCCTCGTCGACCACGTCCGGGGCCTGGGTATGGAGTTCGGGCTCTGGTTCGAACCGGAGATGGTCAACGAGGACAGCGAGCTGGCTCGGGCGCATCCCGAGTGGATCATGCAGACCGGTGGCCGCCTCCCGATCCGGTCCCGGAACCAGCAGGTCCTGAACCTGGGGATCCCTCAGGCCTACGAGCACGTCCTCGACCGGATGACGAGCATCCTCACCGAGTACGACATCGCTTACATCAAGTGGGATCACAACCGCGACCTGATCGACGCGGGTACGTTCCCGACGGGCGCGGCCGGCGTGCACGAACAGACGCTCGCCGCTTACCGGCTGATGGACGAGCTGAAGCGTCGTTTTCCCGGGCTCGAGATCGAATCGTGCTCCTCGGGCGGGGGCCGAGTCGACCTCGGGGTCCTGGAACGGACCGACCGCGTCTGGGTCAGCGACTGCGTCGATCCGCTCGAGCGCCAGCAGATGAACCGCTGGACGATGCAGCTCCTCCCGGCCGAGCTTCTCGGATCGCACGTCGGCTCAGGAGTGAACCACACGACGGGGCGCGCCCACGAGCTCTCCTTCCGAGCGGGAACGGCCGTGTTCGGCCACTTCGGCATCGAATGGGACCTTGCGCGAGCGAGTGAGCGGGACATCCACGACCTCGCCCAGTGGGTCGAGTTCTACAAGCAGCACCGTGCCCTGATGCACAGCGGTGACCTCGTGCGCGCAGACGAGATCGATCCAGCCTTCCAGCTGTATGGAGCGGTCGCCGCCGACAAGACGGAGGCGCTCATGTTCCTCGCCTTCGTGGGCCGATCGGACGAATCTCCGCACGGCCGGTTCACGCTGCCGGGCCTCGACCCCGACAAGCGCTACCGCGTGGCTCCCGTGATCGTCGGCACGCCCGACCGCGGCCGCGCCGAACCCCAGTGGTACGGGGACGGGTCAGGAGTGGTGCTCAGCGGTCGGGCGCTCGCCGTGGCCGGCCTCCAGATCCCGCGGTCGCTCCCCGAGCGAGTGGTCATTCTCCACGTCACCACGGCCTGACGGACGAGGGCTCAGTACTCGATCCGGCCGTGCCGATTGTGGAACTCGCCGGTCGGTCCGTCGGCGCCCAGCAGTGCGAGCGCCACAGTCGCGTCGGTCCCCTCGGTGACGGTCTGGTGGCCGCTGTGCCGGTTGAAGTCGGTCGCGGTGTAGCCGGGGTCGCTCACGTTCACCCGGAAGTCGGGCAGGTTCTTCGCGTACTGCACGGTCAGCGCGATGACCGCTGCCTTCGACGCGGCGTACGGGATGCCGCGCACCGGGAACTCGTCGTGGTCCTCCGCGGTCAGGAAGCGCGGCCAGCCGACACCCGAGGCGACGTTCACGATGACCGGGTTGGCCGACTCCCGAAGCAGGGGGAGGGCGGCCTGAGTGACGCGGACGATGCCGACCACATTCGTCTCGAGCACGTCGGCCATGGCGGCCGGTGTGAGGTCGTCGACGCCGTGCGAGCTGCCCAGGATGCCCGCGTTGTTGACGAGGACGTCGAGGTGCGGCAGGCTCCTGATCGCGGCATCCACGCTGGCCTGGTCGGTGACATCCAACTGCACAGGATGCGCGCCGAGCGCGCGCGCCGCGTCGCCGCCGGCGGTGTCCCGCATTCCGGCGAAGACGGTGTGACCCGCTTCGATGAGGCGGCGGGCGGTTTCGAGGCCGAGGCTCTTGTTTGCCCCGGTGATCAGTGTGGTTGTCATGCCTTAGAGCCTGCGCCCGAACCGCCCGATCTCCCAGGCACTCCTCGACGGTGGGACCGGCAGTACCACTCTGGGCCGGCCCCTCTGGAGGAGGATGGATCTCATGAGTGAGTTCGCGAGTGTGCTTCGGTCGTGGCGCGCGCGGGTCACTCCGGCGGACGTCGGCCTCCCCGTCGGTGGACACCGCCGCGCGCCCGGCCTCCGGCGTGAAGAACTGGCCGCCCTCGCCGGTATCAGCGTCGACTACATCGTGCGCCTCGAGCAGGGGCGCGCGACGAATCCTTCCCCGCAGCTGCTGGGAGCGCTGGCCGTGGCGCTGCGGCTCACGGACGGCGAACGCGACCACCTCTACCGGGTCGCCGGGGCGGCACCCCCGTCGCGCGGGATGGTCCCCCGCCACATCGGCCCCGGCGTCCAGCGCATCGTCGACCGGCTGAGCGACGTGCCGATGGCCGTCTTCACGGCGAGCCACGACATCCTGCTGTGGAACCCGCTCTGGGCAGCGGTGAACGGCGACCCGTCCCGCTTCGTCGGCATCGAGCGCAACCTGGTCTGGCGGCACTTCACCTCGGATCACGACGGCATCGAGTACGACGCCCAGCATGCGGAGGAATTCGCGAGCGACCTCGCCGCCGACCTGCGCTCAGCGGTGGGACGCTACCCGGACGACTCCGGCCTCGCGCACCTCGTGACGCGGCTGCGCGCCGAGTCGCCGGAGTTCGAGCGCCGCTGGGCCGAGGCACGCGTCGCGGAGCATCGGTCGAGCCGCAAGACCGTGACGGGCACGCCGGCCGGCCCGATCACGGTGGACTGCGACGTGCTCGCGGTGCCCGGCAGCGATCTGCGGATCGTCGTCTACACGGTCGCTGCGGGCAGTGCGGATGAGGCGCGACTCGACCTGCTGCGGGTGACCGGTCTTCAGACGTTGAGTGTGTGACGGCTGCCGGTCCGCAGTCGTTGTGATCCCTCACATTTGGGCAGCAGGAGCGATCGAGGGCACGCAAATGTGCCCAGTTCCCTTGCCTATCGGCTAGCCGCCGTTACCAGATCGTTACCACGACAGTGTTGCTCCTGGCCCCAATGTGAAGGCTAACATTGCGACCATCCTGCTTCGGATCCCGATTCGCAGGCACTGTGGCCGGCGACGTCCGGTACCCGAACAAGGAGGTTTGGAATGAAGAAACTTGCGGGCGCTATCGCCGCCCTCGGACTCATGGCCGTCGCACTGACCGGCTGCTCGGCGGGTGGAGCCGGTGGAGCGGGCGGGGGCGGTGGCGACAAGGTCATCACCGTCGGCTTCGCGCAGACCGGCTCGGAGAGCGGTTGGCGGGCGGCCAACACCCAGTCCATGAAGGAGGCCTTCTCGTCGAAGAACGGCTTCAAGCTGATCTTCAACGCGGCCGACAACAAGCCCGAGAACCAGATCGCCGCCGTCCACAGCTTCATCAACCAGGGCGTCGACGCGATCGTGATCGCCGCCGTCGTCACGACCGGCTGGGACGACGTCCTCAAGGAGGCGAAGGACGCGAACATCCCCGTGATCCTCGAGGACCGCACCATCGACGCCGACCCGAGTCTCTACGCCAGCTGGATCGGCGACGACTTCAAGAAGGAAGGCGAGACGGCCGGCAGCTGGGCTGCGAAGGCGGTCGGCAGCACCCCGACGAACATGGTCGTGCTCGAGGGGACGACCGGTTCGGCCCCCGCGATCGACCGTGCCAAGGGCTTCTCGTCCAGCATCGGCGGCACATCCATCACCACGCTGGACTCGCAGACGGGCAACTTCACGCGTGCCGATGGCAAGACGGTCATGGAGGGCTTCCTGCAGAAGTACGGCAAGAAGATCAACCTGCTCTTCGCGCAGAACGACGACATGGGGCTCGGAGCGCTCGACGCCATCAAGTCTGCGGGACTGACGCCCGGCCAGGACATCAAGATCGTCACGATCGATGGCACCAAGGACGGCCTCACCGCCCTGGCCGACGGCCAGTTCAACTACGTCGTGGAGTGCAACCCGCTGCTCGGCGAGCAGGTCGCGACGGTGGTCAAGGACGTGATCGACGGGAAGAAGGTCGAGAAGGCCTACACCGCGAAGGACCTCGCGTTCGACCAGGCGGCCGCCAAGGAAGCGCTGCCGACACGCAAGTACTGACCGGATGAGCCGGGCCACGGGGCGCGATCGCGTCCCGTGGCCTTCTCGATCAAGAAAGTAGGGTCCAGGACGTGACCGACAATGTCGTCGAGATGCGAGAGATCTCCATCTCATTCCCCGGGGTGAAAGCGCTCGACCAGGTCGACTTCACCTTGCGCCCGGGGGAGATCCATTCGCTGCTCGGCGAGAACGGGGCCGGCAAGTCCACCCTGATCAAGGCGCTGACCGGCGTGTACCCGATCGATAGCGGGCGCATCGCCGTCGACGGGGAGACCCGGACGTTCGCCGGAACGGCCGACGCCCAGGCCGCGGGCATCGCCACCGTCTATCAAGAGGTCAACCTCTGCTCCAACCTGTCGGTGGGCGAGAACGTGATGCTCGGCAACGAGAAGCGCGGACACTTCGGTGTGGACTGGCGGGCCACTCACAAGGAGGCGTCGCGCTTCCTCGGGGAGCTGGGCCTCGACATCGATCCGCGTTCGCCGCTCTCGTCGCACTCCCTCGCCGTGCAGCAGCTGGTCGCCATCAGCCGGGCCGTGGTCGTCGACTGCAAGGTCCTCGTCCTCGACGAACCGACGTCGAGCCTCGACCGGTTCGAGGTCGAGCAGCTGTTCGCGGTGATGCGGGCGCTGCGCGATCGCGGCGTCGCCATCCTCTTCGTCTCGCACTTCCTCGACCAGATCTACGAGATTTCTGACCGGCTCACCGTGCTGCGCAACGGTCGGCTCATCGGCGAGTACGCCGTCGGCGCGATCGGCCGCACCGAGCTGATCGCGGCCATGCTCGGCCGGGAACTGGCCGAGTTCGAATCCATCGGGCGGTCGGCCGACCGGCAGGTGGACCGCGAGGGCGCTCCGGTGCTGAGCGCCACGCTGCTCGGCCGGAAGGGCTCGGTCGAGCCGTTCGACCTGGCGGTCTACGACGGCGAAGTGGTCGGCATCGCCGGCCTGCTCGGCTCCGGGCGCACAGAACTGGCGCGACTCGTGTACGGCGCCGACCGCGCCGACCACGGCCGCGTCTCGGTCCGAGGGTCGGCTGCGCGACTGACCAGCCCGCGCCATGCCGTCGACCAGCGCATCGCCTTCTCGTCGGAGGACCGCAGGGAAGAAGGGATCATCGCCGACCTCACCGTCGCCGAGAACCTCATCCTGGGCGTGCAGGCGAAGCGCGGGTGGCTGAGGAGGGTGCCGAAGGCGGAGCAGACGCGGATCGTCGGTAAATACATGGAGTCCCTCGGGATCCGGCCGGCCAATCCGCACGCGCTGATCCGCAACCTGTCGGGCGGGAACCAGCAGAAGGTGCTGCTCGGGCGCTGGCTGGCCACCGACCCTCAGCTGCTCATCCTCGACGAGCCGACCCGCGGCATCGACATCGGGGCGAAGGCGGAGATCCAGCGGCTCATCGTCGAGCTCGCCTCGGGCGGTCTCGCTCTCATCTTCATCTCGTCCGAACTGGATGAAGTGGTGCGCCTCTCGCAGCGGGTGGTAGTCATGAGGGATCGTCGCAAGATCGCCGAACTGGACAATGAGAGTCACCCGGATGTCGACGACATCGTCGCACTGATCGCCAAGGAGGGCGCAGCATGAGGACGATCTTCAAGCATCGGCTGGTCTGGCCGATCGGGGCGCTCCTGGCGCTGATCGTGCTGAACACGATCTCGCGCCCGAGCTTCCTCAGCATCACCGTCAAGGACGGTGAGCTCTACGGGTCGCTCATCGACATCCTGCGCAACAGCGCGCCGCTGATGCTCATCGCTCTCGGCATGACACTGGTGATCGCGACGCGGGGTATCGACCTGTCGGTCGGCGCCCAGATGGCGATCGCGGGCGCGGTGGCGCTGACGATCATCAAGGGCTCCGATTCGCCGAGCAGCCTCGGGACGGTGAGCACGGCGATTCTCACCGCCGTCGTGATCGGGCTGCTGTTCGGGCTCTGGAACGGCTTCCTCGTGGCGGTGCTCGGCATCCAACCGATCATCGCGACGCTGGTGCTGATGCTGGCGGGGCGGGGCATCGCGCTGCTGATCACCGGCGGCTTCATCACGACCATCACGAGCACTCCGTACGCGTACATCTCTCAGGGGTACGTCTTCGGGCTCCCCTTCGCCTTCATCGTGTCGATCGGGGCGATCATCGTGATCAGCCTCCTCGTGCGCCGGACAGCGCTCGGCGTGCTGACGGAGTCCGTCGGCATCAACCCGTCGGCGAGCCGCCTGGCCGGGGTCCGGTCGCGCGGCATCGTCTGGAGCCTGTACGGCCTCAGCGGCCTGCTCGCCGGCATCGCCGGCATCCTCTACAGCTCCAACATCATGGCCGCGGATGCGAACAACGCCGGCCTGAACATCGAGCTGGACGCCATCCTCGCGGTGGTGCTCGGCGGCACGTCGCTCGCCGGCGGCAAGTTCTCGCTCGCGGGCACGGTGATCGGCGTCTTCATCCTGCAGACGCTGACCTCTACCATCACGTTCCTCGGGGTGCCGCCGGCGGTCACGCCTGTCTTCAAGGCGATCGTCGTCATCATCGTCTGCCTCTCGCAGTCGCGGCGGGTGCGCGCCTGGCTCGGACGGTTGCGACCACCGCAGCCCCGTATCGCCGTATCGCCCGCCGAAACCGAAAGGAGCGCGGCATGAGCGCCACCCCGATCCTCGAACCGACCCGCACCGTCCGCGTCACGCCCAGCTGGCGGCACCGGCTGAGGAACAAGGCGTCGTGGGCGCCGGTCCTCGCCGCGGTGACCATCCTCATCCTGATGCTCGCCGCCGGGCAGCTGTATTTCGGGACCTTCGTCACCCCGCGCATCCTGTCTTCGCTGTTCGTCGACAACGCGTACCTGATCGTGCTCGCGGCCGGAATGACCTTCGTCATCCTGAGCGGCGGGATCGACCTCTCCGTCGGTGCGGTGATGGCGTTCACTGGGATTCTGGCGGCGAAGATGCTCGCCGCCGGCATCCCGACGCCCCTGGTGATACCGCTCATGATCGCGGCCGGAGCCCTCTTCGGTCTGACCATCGGCATCATGGTCCACTACTTCGACGTGCAGCCCTTCATCGCGTCGCTCGCCGCCATGTTCCTCGCGCGTGGCCTGTGCTTCGTCGTCAGCCTCGAGGCGATCCAGGTCAAAGAGCCGGCGGTGCTGTGGCTGCAGTCGACGAAGCTGGGAGCCGGCGGCTGGTACATCACGCCGACGGTCATCATCGCCCTGCTCGTCGTGGCGGTGGCCATCTGGGTGCTCGGCTACACCCGCTTCGGCCGCACGGTCTACGCTGTCGGCGGCAACCAGCAGTCCGCTCTGCTGATGGGTCTCCCGGTCGCACGCACGCGCGTCCTCGTGTATGTGATCAGCGGGACGTGCGCCGGGATCGCGGGCCTCCTGTTCACGTCGTACACCGCTGCGGGCTACAGCCTCAACGGCATCGGCACGGAGCTCGACACGATCGCAGCCGTCGTCATCGGGGGCACACTGCTCACCGGCGGGAGCGGCTACGTCATCGGCTCGCTGGTCGGCGTGCTGGTCTACGGCGTCATCAAGGTGTCCATCACGTTCCTCGGCGCCGACGCGTCGTGGACTCGGATCACGATCGGCATCCTGCTGCTCGCGTTCGTCGTCGTCCAGCGCCTCATCGTCGCCCGGACCAGCAGGAAGTGAGCACCGGCCGATAGTAGTGTGGACAGCGTCACCCAGGGCGGACAAGGAGCGCGAGGCGACGATGCATGTCGACCCGGTCGTGGAGGTCAGCGGCGCATCCGTGCGGTTCGCGGGCGACGCGGCGCTCTCGAACGTGGACTTCCGGATGTTCCCCGGCGAGGTCCACTCGCTGATGGGGGAGAACGGGGCCGGGAAGTCGACCCTGATCCGGGCGATCACCGGCGTCATCCGGCTCGACTCCGGTGTCGTGCGACTGGATGGCGTGCCGCGCACGTTCTCGAACCCCCGGCAGGCCCAGAAGGCCGGCATCCGCACGGTCTACCAAGAGGTGGACCTGCTGCCGAACCTGACCGTCGCCGAGAACATCATGCTCGGGCGCGAGCCGCGCCGGCGGGGAGGCATCGACTGGGGACGGATGCGATCCGACGCGCGGGATGCGCTCGGCAGTCTCGGCCTCGACATCGACCCCGCCAGCCCCCTCGGCTCGTATTCTCTCGCGGTGCAGCAGCTGGTGGCCATCGCCCGCGCGGTCTCCGCCGACCTCAAGGTGCTGGTGCTCGACGAACCGACGTCGAGCCTCGACCAGGACGAGGTGACGGAGCTGTTCCGCGTCATCCGCGAGCTGCGATCGCGCGGCGTCGCCATCCTCTTCGTCTCGCACTTCCTCGAGCAGGTGTACGAGATCTGCGACCGGGTGACCGTGCTCCGCAACGGTGAGCTGGTCGGCGAATACCTGACGACGGAGCTGCTGCGCATCGACCTCGTGCAGAAGATGCTGGGGCGCGAGGCGGCCGAGCTCGAGAGCGTGGAGGTGCGACCCGAGACCCAGCCCAGCGTCGAGGGGGCGACCCCGGTGCTCTCGGCGAACCGGATCGAACGGCGCGGCATGCTGAAACCCGCGGACGTAGACCTGTACGAAGGAGAGGTGGTCGGACTCGCGGGGCTCCTCGGCTCCGGCCGGACCGAACTCGCCCGTCTCCTAGCCGGGATCGACGGCATCGACGGGGGAGCCATCCTGGTCGGCGGGGCTCCCGCCCGCCTTTCCGGACCGCGGGACGGACTGCGTGCGGGGATCGCCTACTCGTCCGAGAACCGCAAGCTCGAGGGCATCATCGGGGAGTTGACCGTCCGCGAGAACATCACGCTGGCCCTGCAGGCCGAGCGGGGCTGGCTGCGCCGCATCCCTCGCGCACGCCAGGACGAGCTCACCGCGAGCTGGATCGAGGCGCTCGACATCCGCCCGGCCGACCCCGAGCGCGCTGCCGGCTCTCTCTCCGGCGGCAACCAGCAGAAGGTCATGCTCGCCCGGCTGCTCGCCCTGTCCCCTCGGATCCTGGCCCTCGACGAGCCGACCCGCGGCATCGACGTTGGGGCGAAAGTGGAGATCCAGCGGCTCGTCAGCGAGCTGGCGGAGTCCGGGATGACCGTCCTCTTCATCTCCGCAGAGCTGGAGGAGGTGCTGCGCGTCGGCCACCGGATCATCGTCCTCCGCGACCGTGAGGTCATCGCCACCCTCGACTCCGACGACGTGAGCTTCGAATCCCTCCTGGCCCTCGTCGCCAGCGCGGACCCGGACGACGAGCAGACCGACGGCGACCTCGCATGAGGCGGACGCAGAGGTGAGCGCCGAGGACAGACCGGCGAAGGTGGCGAACATCTTCGATGTCGCACGCCTGGCCAGCGTCTCGCACCAGACCGTGTCCCGCGTGCTCAACGATGTGCCCGGGGTGAGGCCGGCGACCCGTCAGCGCGTGGAGCAGGCCATCAAGCAGCTCCGGTACACGCCGTCCCCCGCGGCTCGCGCACTGGTGACGCGGCGGACCCGGATGATCGGCCTGATCACGCCGGGAAGCGCCGATTTCGGGCCGTCGTCCATCGCCATCCACTTCAACGAGGCGGCGCGCGAGGCCCGCTACAGCGTCATCAGCGTCACCTCCGTCTCGGCGGACGTCAGCTCGATCCGCGGACTGGTGGAGTCGCTGCTGCGCGAGCGAGTGGAGGCCGTGGTGCTCATCGCCGAGGATGTCGCCCAGCTCGACGTGGTTCGGAGCCTCGAGGCCGGTGTCCCGATCGTCGCGGTCGCTGCGGGCCAGCATCGCGGACCGCTCACCGTATCCATCGACCAGTACCGCGGTGCGCGCGAGGCGGTCCGCCATCTCGTGGAGCTGGGCCACCGCAACATCGCGCATCTGGCCGGCCCAGCGGTCTCCCCGGACGCCCTCGAGCGCGAGCGGGGATGGCGCGACGAGCTCGCCGAGGCGCGCCTGGTCGCGACCGAGCTCAGCCACGGCGACTGGTCGGCGGCAAGCGGGCACGAATTCGGGATGCGGCTGAGCGCGGAGACGACCTCCGCGGTGTTCGTCGCCAATGACCAGATGGCCATCGGACTCATGGCTGCGTTGCGTGCCCGCGGGCTCCGGGTGCCCGACGACATCAGCGTCGTGGGATTCGACGACGTGCCCGAGGCGGCGTACTTCGTCCCTCCGCTCACCACGATCCGTCAGGATTTCGCGTCGTTGGGGGCGTTGACGATGCAGCAGGTGCTCATCGCCCTCGAGGAGCACGAGACAGTCGCGGAATCCATCCCGATCCCTACCCGGCTGGTGCTGCGCGAGTCGACCAGCGCTCCGTCGCGCTAGCCTCCCCGGTCTGTGGCACTGTGAAACGGTGACAGCCAACGCTTCCGCGCCCCCGGCGCGCATCGGCATGGTCGGCGTCGGCCGGATGGGTTCCGGCGTGCTCGCGCGGCTGACGCCGTCGGGTCCGGTCGCGGCGTTCGACACCGATCCCACCCGGCGGGAGGTCGTGAGCGGGGCAGGCGGGGTGTGGATGGATTCGGTCGCCGCGGTCGCGCAGGTGAGCGACGTGTTCATCACCGTGCTTCCCGGGCCGGATGAGGCCGGGGCCGTCATGAACGAGGCGCTCCCTGCGTTGCGCAGCGGTGCGCTCTGGCTCGACCTCACCTCGGGAGATCCGGTCAGGGTCGCCGACCTCGCAACCGAAGCCGCTGAGCGGGGGATCGAGGCGGTCGCAGCGCCGATGGGCGGAGGCCCCGCCGACGCCGCCGCCGGGACGTTGGTCTTCTACGTGGGCGGCTCGTCCGATCCGGTAGCCCGTGCTGAGCCGATCCTGCGAGAGCTGTCCCCTGACGGCGGGATCAGGGTGTGCGGCCCGAACCCGAGCGACGGGCCCACGGTGAAACTTCTGGCGAACGCCCTGTGGTTCGCGAACGCGGTCGCTGCCACGGAAGCCCTGCTCATCGGTCAGGCCCAGGGTCTGGCGCCCCAGCACCTCCAGGCGCTTCTCGCCGATAGTGCCGGAAGCAGCACGGCGCTGACGCAGCACCTTCCGCGCATGTTCGAAGGCGACTATCTGGCGAGCTTCGGCATCGACCGGGTGGTCGAGGAGCTCGGTACCGTCGCCGCCCTCGCCCGATCGACCTCCACCGCATCCCCGATGCTGGATGCGTCCGCCGACCTCCACCGGCAAGCTCTCGCCCGCTTCGGCCCCGTTCCGGGCGAGTTGCTGGGAGCGCGATTGATCGAAGAACTGGCCGGGCGGTACTTGCGGTAGAGGACGTTACCTGGCCGCAATCTCGGTTTGACTGGTTCTTCATCGAGGGTGAAAGGACCATCATGCAGAATCCAGAGGTCGCCACGATCGTCTTCCCGGTCACGGACTTCGCGGCGAGCGTCGCCGCGTGGTCGACCGTTTTCGACGGCGGGCCGGCATATTCGAGCAGTGGTGTGGAGCGCCAGGCGGGGGAGGCCGACTTCGCCGTGTTCAAGACAGCGGACACGGAGATCGGGCTCACGTCGTTGCCGTGGACGGATGCACCGCTCGTCTTTCTCAACACGGCGGACATCGAAGCTGCGCGCCGCGACTTGATCGCGGCCGGCGCCGACGGGCTCGGGGAGGTGAAGGGAGGTCGTCTGGAGGTCCTGGGGACCGCTCCCGTCACCAACGGCGACCCGGACACCGGCATCGTGGACGTGCCCGGATCCCGGCTGGCGGCGGTGCGACTGTCCGACGGCACGACGCTCGGGCTGCGGCAGGATCTCGCCTCGACGTGGTGAGCGGGCAGGCACGGTGACCCTCCAAGAAGACGTGAGCAGGCCCTCTCACCAGCGGCCGGTCCTCCGGTAGCGTCGGGTGGGTGAGGCCCGTCATGCACCAGCTCACCCGCGATGAGGCTCGCCGCATCGCGGTGCAGGCGCAGCTGCTGGAGGCGGACCGTCCTGACGACGTCGTCGGGATCGCCGAGCAGCTCGGCGCCGTAAAGATCGACCCGACGGCCACCATCGCGCCCGCGGAGCACACCATCCTGTGGTCGCGGATCGGCTCGGGCTACGACAGGGGCCAGCTCGCGAAGACCGTCGAAGCGGACCGGTTGCTGTTCGAGTTCGACGGAGCCTTCCGTCCGGTGAGCCTGCTGCCGCTGATGCTGCCGGCCATGCGGCGCTGGCCGCGCCGGGAGAGCAGCCGCCAGTGGCTGGAGGCGAACGATGCCTTCCGCACCGACGTCCTGGCGCGATTGCGCGCGGAGGGCCCGTTGCTTGCGAGCGAGATCCCCGATACCGCCCAGGTGGTCCGGCCGCCGGACGGCTGGTACGGGCCCAACCAGGTGGTGCACATGCTCGACTTCCTGCTGCGGCAAGGGGAGGTCGCGATCGTCGGACGCGAGGGGCGCCACCGGCGTTGGGATCTCGCCGAGCGCGTTTACCCGAAGGATATGCCTGAATACGCATATGACGAGGCGGAGCGGATGCTGAACGAGCGGAGGCTGCAAGCGGCGGGCATCGCCAAGCAGAAATCTCCGTGGACGCCGGTCGGGGAGGCGGGCGAGCCGGCGGTGATCGAGGGGATGCACCAGAAGTGGCGCGTCGATCCCGAGGCACTTACGGCGCTGGAGAACGATGCGGTCGGTCGGGCCGCGTTCCTCAGCCCGTACGACGGCATGCTGTTCGATCGCCCGCGGCTGCGCGAGCTCTTCGAATTCGATTACGTGCTCGAGCAGTTCAAGCCGAAGCCGCAGCGGAAGTACGGATACTTCGCCCATCCGATCCTGATGGGCGATCGCTTCGTGGGCATGCTCGACGCCGAGGTCGACACCGATCGCGAAGAGCTGAGGGTGACGGCGGTCCACGAGTTCCTGCCGTTCGACGAGGACGAGCACGACATGGTTCGCGCCGAGATCGCGGACCTGGGTCGATGGCTGGGCGTCGACGTCCCGGAGTGGTGACGCCACGGAAAAGCACTAGCCGCGGGATGCCTCGATCGGGCATGTTGGCACAACCCTCGTCGTGCTCAGCGGAAGGTCGGACATGGACAACGGATCCCCCAGTGTGAGCGTCGTGCTCGTGCACGGCGCGTATGCGGACGGCTCGTCGTGGTCAGACGTCATCGAATTGCTGCTGCAGGCCGGCATCCCGGTGACCGCGGTGCAGAATCCGCTCACCTCTCTTGCGGAAGACGTGGCCGCGACGCGGCGGGCCGTCGAGCTCGCCGGCGGTCCCGTCGTCCTCGCCGGGCACTCCTGGGCGGGGACGGTGATCACCGAGGCGGGAGCACACGACACCGTCCGTGCCCTGGTCTACGTCGCCGCGCGTGCGCCTGACGTCGGGGAGGATTACACGGCACTCGCGGGCCGGTATCCGGCTCCTCCGGCGTCTGCCGGGCTCGTCTTCACCGACGGGTTCGGCCGGCTCACGCACTCTGCCTTCGTGGAGCACTTCGCCAACGGTGTCGAGAAGGAACGGGCCGAGGTGCTCTACGCGGTGCAGGGTCCGATCGCGCAGACGCTGTTCGCGTCACGTACGACGGCCGCAGCCTGGCGCCAGAAGCCGTGCTGGTATGCGGTCTCCCAACAGGACCACACGACCTCGCCGGACCTCGAACGGTTCCTGGCCGACAGGATGCGAGCCCGCACGATCGAGCTGCCCTCCGGCCACCTCTCGATCGTCACGCATCCGCGCGACATCGCGGACCTCATCCTCCAGGCCGTCGAGGCCGTCCAGAGCGTCGGCGAGGCGGGGCGGGTGCATGGAGCGCTGGACTGACTTCGCGGTCATCCTCGGCGGCTCCATGGGAGCGCTCGTCGGGTTGCTCTTCGTCGCCGTGTCGATCCGCGCCGACGCGATCGCCCACTCGCACCGTCTGCGCGCCCGGGTGGCGCAGATCCTCGCCATCTTCCTCGGGCTCCTGATCGCCGCCATCCTCACTGCACTCCCGAACCCCACGCTGTGGGCGCTGGGCGTCGAGTTGCTCGCACTCGCCGTCGGTCTGGCAGCGTCGCTGTGGGCGCTGGGAAGCCGGGCCCGGCGCATCCCGGAGAGACAGCGACTGGAGAAGACCCTCGACCGTCTCAACCCGGACGTGACCACCGTGGTGCTCATCGCGCTCTGTGCGGTGGGGCTGCTGTTCGGGCTGACGTGGGCGCTGTTCCTGCTCGCGCTCGCTGCCATTGTGGGAATCGTCGGTGGCGGCGTCGGCGCGTGGCTGGTCCTGGTGCGGCCGGACGAGTAGCGGTGAGCGCACCCGTTCAGAGGTTGAGCACCCCGGACCCGGTGATGACGCCCGCGCCGGAGATCGCCACGCGCTCGTCGTCGGCGGTCACGGTGATCCGGCTCGGCCGTCCCATTGCGCGCCCCTGCTCGATGATGACCGGCACGCCCGCCGGTGCGAGACCGTCGCGGACGAGCAGCGCCACCAGGGGCCCGGCCGCCGTTCCGGTGGCCGCGTCCTCCCCGATCCCGACGGTCGGGTTGAAGAACCGCGCGTAAGCGAGCGCCGAGCTGTCGGGCGGGACGGCGGTCGTGTACAGGTAGCAGCCCTCTGCGCTGGCCTCGGCGAGGACGACTTTCAGGGCGCCCGGATCCGGTCGTGAGCCATCCACGCCGTCCGCTGACGCCAACCGGACGAGGAGGTGAGCCGCCCCGGTGGAGGCAACCTCGGGAAGGCGGCGAGTGTCGAGTGCGGTTGCGGGGACGCCGAGCGCGGCGGCGAGGGGTCGAGAGTCGGTCAGCCGCGCCCCGAACTCGGGCCGCGACTGATCCATCGTGACCCGGACGCGGCCGTCGTCATCCCGGCTCAGCCGCACCTCGAGCAGGTCTTCGCCGATCTCCTGGACGAACGTCTGCCGGTCCGCCGGGAGGCGATCCGACTCGCCCAGCCAGAGCCACGCACCCATCGCATTGTGGCCGGCGCCGAAGACCTCCACGCCGTCCGGTGTGAAGGATCGCAGCCGCACGTCAGCCCGCGGGTGCGTCGGCTGGAGGAGGAACGTCGTCTCGGACTGATTGAACTCGCGGGCGATGGCGCGCATGATCGCCTCGTCGAGGTCGTCGGCGTCCGGCACGAGCGAGAGCGGGTTTCCGGTCAACGGCCGTTCGGCGAAGACGTCCACCCAGAAGAACGGGACGGTCATAGCGTGATTCTGGCCCTATTCGGCCGTCGGCTGCACGCTCACCGGGGTGTGCTCCCGTCCCCACGTCGCGAAGGTCCCGTTGAGCTCGTACTCGCCGATGGCGCGAGCACGCTGACGCGCCGGGTTGTGCGAGGAGAGGGTGCGGGCGTTGCGCCAGTGCCGGTCGAGGGCGAACCCGTTGCCGACCGCGCTGGCGCCGCCGACCTCGAACAGCTCGGTGGTCGCATCCAGGACGATCTTCGGCACGATCTGCTGCACGCGGAACACGCTGAGCGCCGAGTCCCGGAAGGCCTCCCGTCTATCGCTGCGCGAGCGCAGGTCGTCCAGCTCTCGCGCAGCGGAGAGAACCAGCCGGCGGGAGGCGTCCGCCGCGCTGCTGAGCTGGCCGACGACCTGGTGAACGAGCGCGTCGTCGCGCGGGCGCGCCTCGGAGGCGAAGCCGAAGATGCGGCGACGAGGACGGACGAACGCGACCGTGTCGCGCAGGGCGGCGGTCGCGATCCCCGCCAGGACGGCCAGGAGGGTCAACTGGAACACTGCCGCCACGTATTCTCCGGCGCCGTCGTCCTCGTCGCTCCACCGGATGATGTCGGAGTGGTCCACGGGCACGCCGTCGAACACGGTCGTCCCGCTCCCGGTCAGCGGCTGGCCGAATCCGTCCCAGTCGTCGACCGACGCCACACCGGGATGCGACGCGTCGGCGAGGACGTTGACGCGCTCGTCGTCGAGCTGTGCGGTCAAGAGGATCCAGTCCGAGTAGATGCTGCCGGTCGTGTAGTACTTGGTCCCGGAGAGGCGGAGTCCGTCGGGCGTACGGGCGACCGTGGCCGCGACATCGGCGGTGGCACTCCGCTCCGACTGGGCGTTGCCGACGAGGATCCCGTCGGCAGCTCGTGCGAGCCAGCGGTCCGCCCACTCCCGGCGCTCGTCGACGTGCAGGCTCTCGACGAATCCGATGTGCCCGCGGAACACGTGCGCGAGGTTCGGGTCGATGGACGCCAGGTGCACCAGCCGCTCGAAGAGGTCCTCGAGCGACCCGCCGAGGCCGCCCTGAGCGACCGGCACGCGTACGCCCCCGAAGCCCGCGTCGATCAGCCGGCGGACCGGCTCATGCAGCAGCTGACGGTCCCGCTCCCGCTGCGCTGTCGTGTCCCGCAGCTCGGCCGCGAGGTCGTCGATGACGGGGTCGAGACCGTCCAGCGGTGTACGGAAACGGGTCGGGGCGAGGGTCGTGGAGGAAGCCATGGGCCCGCACGTTACGCACGTCCCCAGCGCCCCGTCACGCGTCGATGTCACGGAGCGTAAGGAACGTCACACGCGCACAGCCGTCGGCCGGCACGTGCCCTACCCGCCGGACGCCAGCGCTTTCGCCAGCCCGTCGAGGATCAGGCTGATGCCGAAGTCGAACTCGTTGCCGAAGTCGTAGCCGGGCTGGAAGACGTGCTCGGTCGCCAGTTCGACGAGGTTCGGGTATTCGCCCGGTTCGAACGGCTGCATGATCGACTCGGCGACCTCGGTTGCTGTGCTCGAGTCGAAGGGGAGCGCCGCCTCCTGGAGCGCGAATCCGTAGACGTAGCTGTCGAGGAGAGCGTAGGCGTGCGCGGTCGTGGCCACGGAGAATCCGGCGCCGCGCAGCACGCCGATGATCCGGTCGTGGTGGCGGAGCGTCGCCGGCCCGGGCGTGGACCGTGACTCCAGCAGAGTGATCGCCCAGGAGTTGCGGGCGAGCACGTGACGTGCCGAGAGCGCCCACGCATGCAGCTCCCTCGACCACTCGCCGTCGAGCGACGGCAGTTCGATCTCTGCGAACACCAGATCGACGATGCCGTCCAGGATCTCGCTCTTGTTCTTCACGTAGTAGTAGACGGACATCGGCTTCACGCCGAGGCGTTCGGCGAGAGACCGGATCGTCAGCGACGCGATCCCGGTCTCCCCGGCGATGGCGATGGCCGCGCGCAGAACGCGTTCCCGGCTCAGCCGGCCTGGCGCTGCAGCGTGGTCGGTGGCCTCTTCTGCAGTCATGTGTTTACCCTATCGCGTTTTGGTACTTAGTACGATACAGTTTCGTACTAAGTACGGAACGGCAGCTCGCCGACCGGAAAGGAGCGTCATGTCATCCCTCAGCAACCCGGTCAGCGCCGCTGACCAGCCGGACGGATCGCACCCCAAGGTCTCGATGCGTGCGATCGCGCAGGAACGATACGGCTCCGCCGACGTCCTGGAACTCCGGACGATGCCGCGTCCGACCCCCGCCACCGGCGAGGTGCTGGTGCAGGTCCGCGCCGCCGGCCTCGGCCGCAACACGTGGCACGTGATGACGGGCAAGCCGTATGCGATGCGGCCGGCATTCGGGATGAGAGGCCCGAAGCAGCCGGTCGCGGGTCAGGATGTGGCAGGCACCGTCGTCGAGGTCGGTGACGGAACCACCCGGTTCTCAGTCGGCGACGAGGTGTTCGGAGTGGCCAAGGGCTCCTTCGCCGAGTACGCGGTGGCGTCGGAATCCCGACTTGCGCACAAGCCGGCGGGCGTCAGCTTCACGGACGCCGCATCCGCTCCGATCTCGGCCATCACCGCCATGCAGGCCATCCGGCGAGCCGGCCTGACCGCCGGCCAGACGGTACTGGTCATCGGCGCCTCAGGGGGCGTCGGCAGCTTCGCCGTGCAACTCGCCAAAGCCGCCGGAGCCGAGGTCACCGGCACGTGCAGCACGTCGAAAGTCCCGTTCGTGCGGGAGCTCGGTGCCGACCACGTCACCGACTACACCCGCACCGGATCCACGGAGAGCGGCCAGCGCTACGACGTCATCCTCGACATCGGCGGAAACGCCCCACTCGGGCGGCTTCGCCGGGCGCTCACCCTCTCCGGTGTGGCGGTGCTGGTCGGCGGTGAGAATGCCGGCGACTGGGTCGGGATGAGCAGACAGGCACGAGCCCTCGCCCTCAGCCCGTTCATCCGTCAGCGTCTGCTCATGCTGATCGGCACACAATCGACGGCCGATCTCGACGATCTCGGCGAGCTTCTCGCGGCGGGCACCATCACTGCGAGGGTCGACGCGACGTTTCCGCTCGAAAGTGCTCCGGATGCGATGCGCTACCTCGAAGCAGGGAAGGCGCAGGGCAAGATCGTCATCACCGTCTGATTTCGCGAGCGGCTCAATGGCGCACCGGATAGCGCAGGTGGAGCACCCGGTCGCCCAGAATCACCGCGTCCGGATCCTCCAGCAGGTGCTGCGCGTCGACCGACCCGAAGTAGCGCTTGCCGGACCCGAAAACGACGGGGATGACATCCATCCGCACTTCATCGATCAGGCCCGCGGCGAGTGCCTGGCCACCGATATCGCCGGCGGCGACCTCGACAATCCGTTCGCCCGCAAGCTCTTGAGCCTTCGTCACGGCCGCCTCGATGCCGTCCACGAAATGGAACGGTGCCTCCGGGTCCCAGCCCTCGGGCGCGGGGCGGTGGGTGACGACGACCACGTGCTCCACTCCGCTCGGAGGCGTGCCGTCCCAGCCGTCCGTCAGGTCGAACACGTGGCGGCCGACGACGGTCACGCCGATCCGATCCCAGTACGGGCGGGTGTAGTCGTAGGACGCCTGTGAGACCTTCAGCACGCCGCTCTCGTCCAACGGGACGTCACCGCTCATCAGCCAGTCGAACAGCGGTCCGGGCTGGTCGTCCGCGTCCGCGATGAAGCCGTCGACGGACACCGAGCTGTACATGACCACCGCGCCCACGGGCCCTCCTCTGCTGGGATGCCCCCAAGCTAGCGTGCCGGTGTCGGCTCTTGTAAGAGGTCCGTCCGCACCGGAGCCCGCGCTACACGCCGGCGTCGATGACGTCTCCGTTGTGCGGGATCGAGCCGGCGAAGGTGAGGCGTACGGCGTTGGCGCGGCGGACATCCGGGTCATCGATGGCCTGGACATGGACGTGCGGCTCGGTGCTGTTGCCCGAGTTGCCGCAGCGGGCAATCGCGTCACCCACGTGAACGCGCTGTCCAGACCGCGCTGTCAGGCTGCCGCGTTGGAGGTGGCACAGGGCGATCAGGATGCCGTCGGTCTCGATGAACACGTGGTTTCCGGCCAGCGCCGCCCATCCCGCCTGCACACGACGCCTCTGGGTGAGCGCATAGGAGATCGAAGACACTCCGCGATACGCCAGGTGGTCGGGTTCCGCGTCGTGCGTACGCGTCACAATTCCCCCGACGGGCGCGAGCAGTTCGCGCCCGAACCCGCGAAACCGTTCGGGAGGTTCGGGCCGCACAAGCGAACCGAGCGTGAGGGGAGTGGTGCGCCCCGTGGCATCGACGGGCACGAAATCGATCGCGTACGCACTCGCGAACAGCGCCGTGCCGTGACTGGGCACTCGATCGGCGGGGCTGTTCTGCACGAGCCAGCGACCACGAAACGGGTACTCGATCTCAAGCCAGGCAGCCATACGATCCCCCTTCACAGCCATCGCCCTGGGGAGCCCAATGTTCCGTTCATACGGCCCGGCGGCGTCGACACGGTGTCGTCGTGAACCACAATTGCACCGATGATCTCCGTACAACTGTGGAGCGTTCGCGAAGAGATCGATGAGCTCGGCTGGGATGCCGTCATCGACAGACTTGCGGACGCCGGCTTCACGCACGTGGAACCGTTCCATATCTCGCGGACCTTGCCCGCTCTCGCTCCGGCGCTCGCGCGCACCGGCATCACCACGCCGACCGTGCACGGCGAGCTCGTCGGCGACGAGCTGCCCCGCACCATCGCTGCCGCGGCGGAGGCCGGGGCGACGCTCGTGATGCATCCCTCCTTCCCGGCCGAACGCTGGCACGCGCCCGATGGCGTTCGGCGCATAGCCGACGACCTCGAGCGGGCGGCGCAGCTGGCCGCCCCGCTGGGCATGCGGGTGGCGTTCCACAACCACGACGACGACCTCCGGGTCACGGTCGAGGGTCGGCCGGCTCTGGTTGCGCTGATGGAGCGCGTCGGACCGTCGATCGGGGTCGAGTTCGATCCGTACTGGGCCACGATCGCCGGGGTGGACGTGCCGTCGACGATCGGTGCCCTCGGCGACAAGGTGTTCGCCGTCCACCTGAAGGACGGGCCGCTCGACGGTGCGAACGAGGATCAGGTCGCAGTGGGCGACGGCCAGCTCGACTGGCCGGGCTTCCTCTCGCTCGTCCCGCCGACTGCTCCGCTGGTGATCGGGCTCGACGAATTCCGCGGCCCGACGCTCGATGCGGTCATCCGGAGCCGAGCTCGGCTGGTGGAGCTCCTGGCGGAACGCGGGGCCCGCTAGGCGCGAGCCAGGAACGGGTCGATCGCGGCCCAGGTCGCTTCCGGAGCTTCCAGGTGGGGGAGGTGTCCGGCCGCCGGGATCTCGACGAACTGTGCTCCGGGAATCCCGCTGGCGACAGCGCGCCCGTACGCGGGAGTGACGATCCCGTCGCTCGCGCCCCACACCGCGAGGGTCGGGACGTTCACCGCGCTGAGGCGGTCCAGGAGGGTGGCGTCGCTCATGCCCGTGCCGGCGATGACGGCCATGGTGCGTCCGTTCCCCTGCTGCACCGCGCGCTGCTCGTCCGTGAACCGGGCCGGGTCGAGGTACCCGCGCTCCGGGTCGTGCCAGGCGACTTCGGCGAGACCGCGGGCGTCGAGAGCGAAGAAGTCCGCGATCGGCTCGCCTTCGACCAGGGCGCCGACGCCGTCGATGTCGATGACGGCGCCGATGATCCCGGCGAATCGATCGTCGGCCGCTGCCTGCACCGCCATCTCGAGCGCGATCCACCCGCCGATCGACGAGCCGATGAGGACGACATCGAGCTCCCGCTGGTCGAGGAGCCAGGAGAGGTAGGCCCGGGCGAGGTCGGCGACGGAGGCGATGGACTCGGGGCGGGTCGTGCCGTCCCAGCCGGGATGCGTCGGTGCAAGGACATGCATCGTGGCCGAGAGGTGCCCCACGATCGGGGCGACGGTCTGCGGTCCGCCGCCGCCGTGCAGAACCAGCGCGGTGCGCGCGGTGGGGTCGCCGGCCTGGATCATCGGCAGGTCTTCGGGGAGCACTGAGATCATGACGTTCCTATCTAAACATGTTTATATACGAGTGTTGATACGATAGCACCATGACGACGAACCTGGAAGTGCTCGGGCAGGCGGTCAAGCGCGCGCAGTACCGCAACCACCGCACGATGGACGCGGCCCTGCGCGATGTCGGCATCACCCTGGTGCAGTGGGACGCGCTGCGGGCCATCGAGCGGATGCCGGGCGCATCCGGACATGACCTCGCCGTGGCGACGTTCCAGAGCGACCAGTCGTTCGGAGCCCTCGCGAACCGGCTGGAGGATCGGGGCCTCATCTCCCGCGCTGCGGGTCGCGGCCGTCGACTCGAGTACGCGCTCACCGAATCGGGCCGAGCCGCGCTGCAGGACGGTCACGACCTGGCACGCGGTGTGCTCGAGGAGCTCTTCGCGCCACTCGACGAAAAGCAGCGCAGCGAACTGCTGCGCACGCTCCAGCTGCTGACCGAGAACGCGCCTGCGGCCGTCAGCCCCGGCCGGTGACTCGCTGGCGGATGAACAGGGCGGCGCGATCCAACGCTTCTGCGGCCTCGTCCAGATCGTCGACGTAGGCCTGGAAGACGTGCGGGACGCCCGCGGTGACATCCAGGATCACATCGACGCCGGCGTCACGCGCACGATCGGCAAGGCGGACGGAGTCGTCGAGGAGCAGCTCATTCGTCCCCACCTGCAGCAGCAGTGGCGGCAGCCCACGAAGGTCGGCATGAACGGCGGGGGAGAGGAGCGGCTGAGCCGGGTCCTGGCCGGCGAGGTACAGCTCCCCGGTCCGGCGCATGGCCTCTCGCGTGAAGAACGGGTCGATTCCCTCCTTCGACTGCATGCTCTCACCCGATCGCGTGTGGTCGAGGCCGGGGGAGAATGCGACGATCGCAGCGGGTAGTGGAAGTCCCGCATCCCGGACCGCGAGAGCGGTGGTGATGCTGAGCCCGCCGCCTGCGGAATCGCCGGCGAAGACGATGGACTCCGGCGCCACTCCGGATGCGAGCAACTCGCGGTACGCGGCGAGACCGTCGTGGATCGCGGCTGGGAAAGGATGCTCCGGAGCGAGTCGGTAGTCGAGGGAGATCGCCCGGATGCCGGTGCGGCGCACGAGTTGTGCCGTGATGCTCATCGCGGTGGCAGGCGAACCGAGGATGAACGATCCGCCGTGGAAGTACAGGATGGTCCCTGCCTGCGCCGGATGCTCCGGCTCGACGCGCACGGCGGGCCGGTCGCCCAGTGAAGTCGGGGCCCGGCTCACGCCCGAGGGGAGGGGGAAGGCGCCCATCAGAGCCGCGAATCCTGATCGCATCTCTTCGATCGAGGGGGGCGGCTCCTGCTCGCCTGCTGCTGTCCTCAGTTGCGCGTCGAGGCTCCGTCGTTGTTCTGCGCTCATGCGATCTCCCTCCAGAAACTACATGCCACGGCATATAGTCCTTAGACTGTATGCCGTGGCATATACTTCCGCAAGTTCGGACCTGACGGCCTTCTTCGATGACCTCGTCCGGTGCGAGACACGCTTGTACAACGCGGTCGGCGAGCGGCTCCGGGCGGAGCATGGATTGGCCACATCGCAATTCGAGTTCCTGCGCTATCTGCGCGAGCACCCGGGCGCACGGGTCGTCGACATCGCCGAGAACTTCGCCGCGGGCGTTGGTGCGATCAGCAAAGGGGTCGACCGGCTCGTGGACCGCGGGTGGGCGCGGCGGCACCCCAATCCGGAAGACGGCCGATCGTCGCTGGTCAGCCTCACTGCCGACGGAGCGCGTCTGGTCGACGACGCCGAGGATGTCTTCGTGCAACGTCTCGCAGCCATGATCGATGTCCCGAGCGCTCAGCTCCGGGAGGTCACTGCCGTGCTGTCCGCTCTCCGATCGTCACTCGAGAAGGAGGGTGCGGGGCTCCCCGTCGGCTGATCACCGGGTCAGAGGCCGCGCGCACGGATCCCGGCCAGCGCGGTGGCGACGAGTTCACGCAGAGCCGTCTCGAAGTCGACCCGGAAGGGGCGGAACTCGGGATGTTCGGCGTAGGCGGCGCTCATCCCCTCGCTGGGCTGGGATGTGGCCCATGCCCCGCCGATACTGAGCATGACCGAGGCGACGAAGAGCAATCCGGCGCGGGAGTCGAGACCGTCGAAGCCGGCGAGCCTCGCCAGGCGGTCGCTCGTTTCGAGGGACGCGCGCTTGTGGTCCGCGGCCACGTCGCCCGAGACGTTGTGTTCCAGGACCCCGGCAGAGCTGGCGACGAGGTCGCAGAAAATGGGCCGGGCCGAGGCGGCCGCAGCGATCGCCTCGGGAAGCTGCTGGTGCGACGGCGACTGCAGGCGTGCTTCGACGTCCTCCAGCCAGCCGCGGGTCTCCCGGTCGAGGAGCTGGAGCAGCACGGCCTCACGTGACGGGAAGTAGCGCAGCACATTGGACTTGGCGAGTCCGACCCGGCGCGCGAGTTCGTTCAGGGTGATGTCGGCGACCCGCATCTCCGAGAGCATCTGGTCGGCGGTCGCGAGGATGGCCGCGGCCCGAGCGGCGCGCTGCTCCTCGCTGCGAGCTCGGGAGAAACCTGTGGATGTCATGCGCACCTCGCTTAAAGACCGTCAGTCTGTTACGTTCGCTCTAAACAGACCGACGGTCTATTATAACGGAGGAAGCCATGTACACAGTTCCCGACCAGACCGGTCGACGCGTCGTCGTGACGGGCGCGAACAGCGGCACCGGCCGAGAGGCGGCCGAGCGGCTGGCCGCGGCCGGCGCAGAGGTCGTCCTGGCCGTCCGCAGCCTAGAAAAGGGCGAGAAGGCCAGGGCGGAGATCGTCGCTCGGCACCCAGCCGCCGTCGTCGAGGTGCGGCAGCTCGACCTCGCCGACCTGTCCAGCGTCCGAGCGTTCGCCCGCAGCATCGACCGGCTCGACACCCTCGTGAACAACGCCGGCGTGATGATCCCGCCCACGCGCATCACGACGTCGGACGGGTTCGAGCTCCAGTTCGGCACCAACTTCCTCGGCCCCTTCGCGCTGACGCTCCTGCTGCTCCCGGTGCTCCTGAAGGCCGAGTCGCCTCGCGTCGCCACCATGTCGAGCGGCACCGCGAACTTCGGGCGGATCCGGTTCGATGATCCCCAATGGAGCACCAGCTACAGCGCCAGCAGGGCGTACGCGCAGTCCAAGCTGGCCGATCTCCTCTTCGCGACCACCCTGGCCGAAGTCGCCACCGAGCGGGGTTGGAGCCTTCGCAGCACGGCCGCGCATCCCGGCTACACCCGCACCAACCTGCAGACCTCCGGACGCAACCTCGACGGTCGCGACCGCCCTCCGATCCGGCGCACACTGCTGCCTTCTCAGGGCGTGGAGCAGGGCGCCGAGCCGCTGCTGTTCGCCGCGGCGGACCCGGCCGCGGAGCAGGGCGCCTACTACGGTCCGTCCCGGCTAGGCCTCGTGGGGCCGACCAAGAGGATCGCACGGCTGCCCCGGAGCGCCAGGCGTGAGGGCGTGCGCGAGCCGCTGTGGCGCCTCGCGGAGGAGCTCACCGACACGCGGCTTCCGGGCATCGCGGGCGAGCGACCCTCGTCCACTACCTCTCGCGCTGACGCCGAAGGGAACCGGCTGTAGCCCCGCACTTCATCACGCCGGAGGAGCGCCTTCGAGTGGTCATGAATCGCCAGTAGCGCGCGATCGTGCCAGCATCATCCTCGAGGGGGCAGCGCATGAGTGAGATGATCTCGGTGCCCGGCGGAACGCTTCGGATGGGGTCGGAGGAGTTCTACCGGGAGGAAGGGCCGGTCCATGACCGACCCGTCGACCCGTTCGAGCTCGACGTCGCTCCGGTCACGAACGAGGAGTTCGCCGAGTTCGTGGCGGCCACCGCGTACGTCACCGTCGCGGAGCGTCCCCTCGACCCCGCGGAGTTCCCCGGCGCCGACCCCGCAGCGCTGGTGCCCGGTGCGCTGGTGTTCACGCCGACGGACGGCCCCGTCGACCTGAGTGACTGGCGTGCGTGGTGGCGCTGGCAGCCGGGAGCGTACTGGCGCGAGCCGGAGGGTCCCGGCTCGTCGATTGGGGAGCGTCTGCAGCATCCTGTGGTCGCCGTCGCGTACGCCGACGCGCTCGCGTATGCGACATGGAGGGGCAAACGCCTGCCTGACGAAGCGGAATGGGAATGGGCCGCACGGGGAGGGCACGTCGGCGCACGCTACGCGTGGGGCGACGAGCGCGAACCGGACGGCAGGGTGATGGCGAACACCTGGCACGGCGCATTTCCCTTCCGCAACGATGGTGCGCTCGGGTGGCAGGGGACCTCGCCGGTCGCATCATTCCCGCCCAATGGCTACGGGGCGTTCGACCTGATCGGCAATGTGTGGGAGTGGACGGCGAGCCCGTGGTCGCCCAGGCATGTCCCGCCGGGTTCGGTGGCAGTGGATGCCGGCTCGCGCACGAACCTCCTGTCGGGCGGTTCCGAAGCGCCACGTCGGGTATTGAAAGGCGGGTCGCACCTCTGCGCCCCCGAGTACTGCTTGCGCTATAGGCCGGCGGCACGGAGCTCGCAGACCGAGGACAGCGCGGCCACGCACATCGGCTTCCGCTGCGCACGCTGACGCGTCGGAGTCGCGAGAGATCACCCGCCCGGGGTGAGTCCGCGGCCGCCCGACTTCCCTAGCGTCGAGAGCGAGAGCATCCGAGAGCATCCGCGAGAGCGTCCGCGAGGGCAGTGGGGGAGCACCATCATGACCGTCGATGAGAACGCCAGGACGATGTTGCCCGTCCCCGACCGCCCCCGGCCCGGGCTGACAACGTATGACGCCAAGGATCCTCAGACGTCGTTCCCGCCGATCTCACCGCTGCTGCCCCCGGAGGGTGCGCCGAACGTCCTGATCGTGCTGGTGGATGACGTGGGATTCGGCGCCTCCAGCACCTTCGGCGGGCCGTGCAGCACGCCGACGCTGGAACGCCTCTCCCGAGGCGGGTTGCGTTACAACCGCTTCCACACCACGGCTCTATGCGCCCCATCACGGCAGGCGCTGCTGACCGGTCGGAATCACCACTCGGTCGGGATGGGCAGCATCACCGAGACGGCGACCTCGGCACCGGGGCAGAGCTCGCTCCGGCCGAACACCAAGGCGCCGCTCGCCATGACACTCAAGCTCAACGGCTATTCCACGGCGCAGTTCGGCAAGTGTCATGAGGTGCCGGTCTGGCAGTCCTCGCCGATCGGCCCGTTCGATGCCTGGCCCTCCGCCGGCGGCGGTTTCGAGACGTTCTACGGTTTCATCGGCGGGGAGAACAACCAGTGGGACCCGGCGCTGTACGAGGGCACCACGGCGGTCGAGCCGCCGGCGACTCCCGAGGAGGGATACCACCTCACGGAGGACCTCGCGGATCACGCCATCGGCTGGATCCGTACGCAGAAGGCACTCGCTCCGCAGCGCCCGTTCTTCGTCTACTTCGCGCCGGGCGCGACGCACGCGCCGCACCATGTTCCCCGGGAGTGGGCGGACAAGTACAAGGGTGCCTTCGCGGAGGGGTGGGACGCGCAGCGTGAGGCCACGTTCGCGCGGCAGAAGGAGCTGGGTGTGATCCCGGCCGATGCCGAGCTGACCCCGCGACATGCGGAGATCCCCTCCTGGGACGAGATGCCCGACGAACTCAAGCCGGTGCTCGAGCGCGAGATGGAGGTCTACGCGGGCTTCCTCGAGCACACCGACCACCACATCGGCCGCATCGTCGACGCAATCGAGGATCTGGGGATCCTCGAGGACACCCTCATCTATTACATCGTCGGCGACAACGGAGCCTCGGCCGAGGGAACCCTGAACGGTGCCTTCAACGAGATGGCCAACTTCAACGGCATGGCCGCCCTGGAGACGCCCGAATTCATGCTGTCCAAGATGGATGAGTTCGGCACGCCGAGCTCGTACAACCACTACGCGGTCGGCTGGGCCTGGGCGATGGACACCCCCTTCCAGTGGACCAAGCAGGTGGCCTCCCACTGGGGCGGCACCCGGAACGGGACGGTGGTGCACTGGCCGAAGGGGATCGCGGAGCCGGGTGGACTGCGCTCGCAGTTCACGCATGTGATCGACATCGCTCCGACCATCCTCGAGGCGGCAGGGCTGCCCGAGCCGGTGATGGTGAACGGCGTCCAGCAGGCGCCGATCGAGGGCACGAGCATGCTGTACACCTTCGACCAGCCGGATGCGGCCGAGCGGCACGACCTCCAGTACTTCGAGATGTTCGGCAACCGCGGGATCTACCACCAGGGCTGGAGCGCCGTCACGAAGCACCGCACGCCGTGGGACATGGTGGGCGGCGGCACCATCGCGTTCGACGACGACGTGTGGGAGCTCTACGACGGCGCCGGCGGCGACTACAGCCAGGCTCGCGACCTGTCGGCCGAGCATCCTGATCGCCTGCACTACCTGCAACGGCTCTGGCTGATCGAAGCGGTCAAGTACAACGTGCTGCCCTTGGACGATCGCACCGCCGACCGGGTCAACCCCGACATCGCGGGGCGGCCGACGCTGATCCACGGCGACACGCAGCTGTTCTTCCCCGGAATGGGCCGGCTCTCCGAGAACAGCGTCGTGAGCATCAAGAACAAGTCGTTCTCGGTGACAGCCGAGATCACCGTTCCGGCAGGAGGCGCCAACGGTGTCCTGATCGCTCAAGGGGGACGGTTCGGGGGGTGGACGCTGTACCTCCACGAAAACCGACCGACGTTCCTCTACAACGTGCTGGGCATCCACGAGTTCGCCACGCGAGCCGATACGCCGGTTCCGGAGGGCACGCACCAGGTGCGCATGGAGTTCGCCTACGACGGCGGAGGACTGGCCAAGGGCGGCGACGTGACCCTGTACCTCGACGGCGAAGCGGTCGGCACCGGACGCGTCGCCGCGACCCAGGCGATGATCTTCTCGGCCGACGAGACGACGGACATCGGTTTCGAGTCGGGCACCACCGTCAGCCCGGACTACACGGCAGCGACGAGTCGCTTCACCGGCAAGCTCGCCTGGGTGCAGCTCGACCTCGGGGCGGATGACAACGATCACTTCGTGGATCCCGATGAACGGTTCCGTATTGCGATGGCCCGACAGTGACGAACCGTCGCTCCGAGTGATCCCTGAGGGCTAAGAAGCGGGCTGCGGTGGGGCGTCATCCTGGGCGGGTGACGCCTCTCCGACGCGGTTGACGGAGACGACCTCGATGTTCAGCCCATCGAACATGTCCAGGATGCCGATGAGCATGGACTGATCGGGCACGGCACCGGTTATGCACGTCATGCCCGGAGGATCGCTGCGGACACGGAACCCGTCGAGCGCCGCGATGAGCTCGGAACTCAGCCCCCCGCGGACGACGATCTCGACGATGTGTGCGGTCACCGTGACGACCTCCTCGGCCGCAGGGTCTCGGCGGGAGCGGCGTCGGGAACAGTCAACTCCGTGAGGGTCGCCACACCGTCATCCACATGGGATGATTCCCGGCATACCGCGAGAAAGCCGATCATGACGGTGCTCCCCACTGTTCCTTCTCATGCCGTCGACAGGCCGCAGCTGCGTGACCTGCTCGATGTCGGTGCCGAGGGCCCGCTGATTCTCGTCGTGGCTCCGGCGGGCTCGGGGAAGACGGTGCTGCTGGCGCAGTGGGCGGGAAGCCTGCGCGACGTCCACGTCCGGTGGCTGGAGCTCAGCGCGGCGGACAACGATGCCGTGCGGTTGGCTCGGCGGCTCGTGGAAGAACTCGCGAGCATCGACTCGTCGTTCAGCGCTCTGGACGCACCACTGGGGAACGCCGCGGGCGGGCTCGGCGATCCTCTGATCGAGGCGCTCGCCGCGGCGTTCGCCGACCTCACCGACGATCTGGTCGTGGTGTTCGACGACCTGCACCGGGTGACGAACGCCGATGTCATCGGCGATCTCTGGCGGTTGGTGGACATGCTGCCGCCGCGCATCCACTTCGTCTTCTCTTCGCGGGTGGATCTGGGCCTGGGCTGGAGCCGGCATCGGCTGCATCACGGGCTCGTCGAGATCCGGGGGGCGCAGCTGGCCTTCTCCGGGGAATCCGCGACGGGAGTGCTGGAGCGGGTCTCGCGCCGGCGGGTCGACGAGGTGACCGCCGCGGCAGTCGTCCGTCGTACGGAAGGCTGGGCGGCGGGGGTGCAGCTGGCGGGACTGAGGCTGCGGATCCACGCCGACGACTCCGAATTGGTCGAGGCTCTGGAGGAGAGCGACCGGCTGGCCATCGACTACCTCAGCGAAGAGGTGCTGGATGCGCTGCCGGCGGACCGGCGGCAAGCGCTCCTCGATCTCTCCGTGCTGGATGAACTCTCCGCCGGACTGGTCGAGACGGTGACCGGGCTGGAAGACGGAGCCGGATTCCTGGGCGACCTGGAGCGGGAGTCGCTGTTCGTCGTCCCGGTACCCGGGGGCGAGGGCCGCTACCGTTTCCATCACCTCTTCCGCGACCTGCTGCGCCTGCGGCTGCGTGCCTCGGATCCGGGTGCGGAGGCCCGGCTGCTGCGGATCGCTTCGGACTGGCATCATGCGCGTGGCGCCGTCGGCGACGCCATCGAATGCCTCCTCGCCGCGCGCGCGTGGATCGATGCTCTCGAGCTCATCCTCAGCAGGGGGCGCGGAGTGTACGAGCACGGAGAGACGGCGACCGTGGCCCGGTGGTTGGCGACCGTCCCGCAGGAGGTCATCGAGTCGCGTCCGGACGCCGTGGTGCTGCGGGGCATGGTGGAGGGGATGTCGGGGCGCGCAGCGATCGGCGAGAGCCTGCTGCGAAGCGTGATCGGTCGGCCCGATGTGCCGCTCGGAACCCAGCTCATCGCCCGGGCGTACGCGGCGTCGGGGGTGCAGTTCCACCCGCCGGCGGAGCGCTATCTCGAGGATGGGCTCCAGATGCTTGCGGCCGCGGATGAAGCGGGCGATCCGCACACAGTGGATCTGCTGGAGATCACATCGCTGCCCCACCTGCGAACGATCGCGTTGATCTCGATGGGTCGCGCGCAGCTCTTTCTGGGTGATCTCGACGAAGCCGCCCGAAACCTGCACAGCGCCCTCGTCTCACAGGGGGCCAGCTATGCGCCGTACCGCATCCACGGGCTCGGTTCGCTGGCGATCGCCGACGCTCTGGCGGGGCGGCTGACCGCGGCGGCCGGGTCCGCCGACGAAGCGCTGGACCTGGCGCGGGAGTTGGCCCTGCTGTCGCATCCCTCCACGGCGGATGCCTACCTCGGCCGCGCGCTCGTCGCGATCCAGCGGGGCCGGCCCGAGTCCGGCGCACTTGCTCTTCACGAGGGGCACGTGCGCGCCTCCTCGAACAACCGCACGCAACTGCTGTGGATCGCGCATGCGGCATCCCGGCTCATCGATCCGCAGGGTACGGACGTCGCAGCGATCCCGCCGGTCGGCGGGCCGCCGCCGGTCGTGAGTGACCTCCTGCGGGGAATCGAACACCGTCGACGTCGCACGGCCGGTCATCCCCGGGCACCCGAGCCGCCGTCGACGTGGTCGTTCTCGGCCTTCGAAGACGTCGCCGGGCTGCTGGCGGGTGGGGATGTGGACGCTGCCCGTATCGCCCTGGACAGCACCGGTCTTCCCGATGCGCCCTCACCCGCCCGGATCGCGGAGGCCGGCGCGCTGCGCGCGTGGCTCGCCGACCTGGAAGGGCGGCACTCTCAGGCGCGCGCCCTCCTGGAGGATGCCCTGGATGCTGTGGCGACCGAACAGCTGGTGCACCCCTTTGTACGTGCGGGCGCCGCCGTCATCGCGCTCATCCAACGACTCCCGGACGACTCCGACGGCTTCCGGGGCGACGTCGTCTCACGGTTCTATGCCCTCCACGAGCCGACCAGCCGTCTGCCGGATCCGCTCACCGCCCGCGAGCTGGAGCTGCTCGCGTACCTGCCGAGCCGCCTGACGAACGCCGATCTCGCCCGTCGGTGCTTCGTCTCGGTGAACACCGTCAAGACGCACATGGCGCACATCTACCGAAAGCTCGACGTGGTCGGACGGGATGCCGCGATCGCGCGGGCACGGGAGTTGGGGCTGCTGAAGGACGTCGACCCGGCCCGCGCCGGAGTCACGTAGTCGCCGACGGCACTCCCCGGCGGTTAGATCCGTCGACGGCCGGGCGTCACCACCGCTCCGACGACGGCGGCTTTGGCGACGGGTGACCGCCCTGGTGTGACCGCCGCACCGACGACCGCCGCTTTGGCGACGGGCGATCGCCCTGGCGTGACGGCGGCTCCGACGACCGCGGCTCGTGCAACGGGTGCTCCGACGACACCGACGCGGCCTGCGCGTGCTGCTCTCAACATGTGACTCTCCGTTCTGTCAGGCTTGCTGGTCCGCGGCGATCGATGCCGCGATCGCTTGGATGGGGATGCGGCCGTTCGCGATCAGCTGGCCGCCGGCTCGACGGGCGGCCGAGGCGAAGGGCGCCGCCCACGTGTTCTCGTACACCAGGACGCCGGCCACGCTTCCGGGCTCCATCGCTGCGGCGAGCCGTTCGACGTCATCCTCGGCGAGGAGCTCGGCCAGCTCGCCTTCGAGTCGCGCCAGCGGCCCGAGCTGCTCGACGTCTTCGAGCTCGATGGCGTCGATGGATCCGTCCTCCGACTTGGTGAGGATCAGCACGTCGATCAGCCGGATGGTCTCCTCCTCGACGAGCCGGACCAGCTCGGCGGCCATCTCGCCCGAGAAGTTCGCCTCGCCCGCCGGAAACTCGACGATCACGAAATCGACCGGCCCCAGTGTGTCCAACTCAGCATCCGTCATGACGTATCCTCCGCTCGTGCTCGCGCCCGCATCGTGCGAGCCCTGCGAATCAGTCTGTCCGTGCGGTGCTCGACCGACATCGTCCCTCGGGGGTGATATGGGTCCTCGAACTGCTCGCCCACCAGAGGATTGTCCAGGTGATGCGTGGGAACGCATATTCTCCCGACGGCGCGGCCCGCATAGGGTCCTGCTTATGTCGCAACCCCAGCCCCGTTTTCCGCTCCCTCCTGTGCCGGCGGATCAGCGCGACGCTGCCGCCGCTGCGTGGAGCGAACCCGTCGATGTCCCCACCTATGAGCCAGGGGAGCCGGGACGGCTGCCTGCTTTCCTGGACTCCCGGGTGTATCAAGGCTCGTCGGGACGGGTCTACCCGCTCCCCTTCATCGAATCGGTGAGCCATGAGGCGAGGATGCGCTCCTGGCAGGCCGTCCATCTGGAGAACGAGTACCTGCGTCTGGTGATCCTGCCGGAGCTCGGGGGTCGGGTGCACATCGCGGTCGACAAGACCACCGGCCAGGACTTCTTCTACCGGAACGATGTCATCAAGCCTGCGCTGGTCGGGCTCGCGGGACCGTGGATCTCGGGTGGCATCGAGTTCAATTGGCCGCAGCACCACCGACCGGGCACGTTCCTCCCCATGGACTGGACGATCGAACGGGAGGACGACGGCTCCGTGACGGTCTGGTGCTCCGACCATGACCCGTTCGCGCGAATGAAGGGCATGCACGGCATCCGACTGCGGCCCGGCAGCGCCGTGCTCGAGGCGCGGGTGCGGCTGTTCAATCGAACGGCCCTCACCCAGACGTTCCTCTGGTGGGCCAACGTCGCTGTCCGCGTGCACGACCAGTACCAGTCCTTCTTTCCGGCGGACGTGCACATGGTCGCCGACCATGCGAAGCGCGCGGTGACAGCATTCCCCGCTGCCGACCGTCCCTATTACGGAATCGACTACCCGGCCCGGGCGGATCGAGACAACCCGGCGTTCGTCGCCGCCGCCGCCGACCGGCTGGACTGGTACCGCAACATCCCCGTGCCCACGTCGTACATGTGCGTCGCAAGCGAGGACGACTTCTTCGGCGGGTACGACCACTCCACTGCTCTCGGCTTCGCCCACGTCGCCGACCATCACATCGCACCGGGCAAGAAGCAGTGGACCTGGGGCAACTCACCCTTCGGCTGGGCCTGGGATGCCAACCTCAGCGACGATCGCAGCGCCTACGTCGAGCTCATGGCCGGTGTCTATACCGACAACCAGCCGGACTTCTCCTACCTGGCGCCCGGGGAGACCAAGACCTTCAGTCAGTACTGGTTCCCGTACCACGACATCGGCCCCCTCACTCAAGCCTCGACGGAGGTGGCGCTCAGCCTCACCGCCCTCGGCGACACGGACACCCGCACGGCGAACGTCGGCGTCGCTGTCACGACGGTGCGCGAAGAGCTGGACCTTGCACTTCTCGACGACGCCGGGAGGGTGCTGTGGCAGCGCCGGGTGGCCGTGGCTCCCGGCCGTCCGGCGCGCGCGACGGTCAGCGTGGAGACGGAAGGCGACCTCGAACTGGTCGCGTCGGCCGACGGCGTCGAGCTGCTCCGTGCCTCGACCCGTTTCCGCGACGCCGCCCCCGACGGCGTGGAGACGGCGACCGAGCCGCCGGCGCCTGCGGAGATCGACTCCATCGACGAGCTGTACCTGACCGGAGTGCACCTCGCCCAGTACCGACATGCGACGCGCTCGCCGGAGCCGTACTGGGAGGAGGCTCTTCGACGCGATCCCGGCGACTCCCGCTCTCACGTGGCGCTGGCGTCGGCCCGTTTCGGTGCCGGACGCCTCGACGAGACCGAAACGCACCTCCGCGCCGCTCTGCAGCGTCAGATGCGGAGGAACCCGAACCCGGTCGACGGCGAGGCGTCGTATCTGCTCGGGCTCGTGCTGGCCGAGCAGGGACGCGATCGGGATGCGGACGCCGCGTTCGCCAAGGCGGCCTGGAACTATGCATGGCGCGCACCATCGGGCCTCGCTCGTGCGCGGATCGCCGCCCGGGCCGGGCGCTGGGCCGACGCTCTGCGTCTGGCGGAGGATGCCGCACGCCTGGATGCGGACAATCTCCAGCTCGCAGCCGTGCGAGCGGTCGCGCTGCGGGAGCTGGGACGCTCCTCGGAAGCGGAGCTGGTGCTCAACGTCGCCCGGGCTCTGGATCCCCTCGACGCGTGGCTGAACGATCTCGCCGGGGCGCAGCCCGCGACGGACGCCCAGACGCTCCGCGATGTCGCCGCCGAGTACGGATCGCTCGGACGGGCGGAGGATGCGCTGCGGCTACTCGACGCCGCGGTGACCGCCGCCACCGACCACCCTGTCCCTGGTGCGGGAAACCCGCTCCCGCTCCTCCACTACAGCCGCGCCGAGATCCTGGAGGAACTCGGCCACGAGGCCGAGAGCGCGATCGCCCTGCAGAGCGCGCGTGAGGTTTCTGTTGCCGGGTGCTTCGCCGGCGGCCTCGGGGATGCGGCCCTGCTCGAGCGCCGCATCGCCGCCACCGGCGATCCACGCGCGCACGCCCTCCTCGGCCACTGGCTGTATTTCCACCGCCGGTACGCGGACGCGATCCGTCACCTCGAAGCGGCGGTCGCGGGGGATCCGAATGATGCCGTCGCGCTTCGCGGCCTCGGCCTGGCCGCGTACAACGTCGAGGGGTCCCCGGAGAAGGCGACAGCGCTGTACCGGCGTGCCGTCGAGGTCGCGCCCGGGGATGCGAAGCTGCGTTATGAAGCGGATCAGCTGGCCCGCAGGGTCGGCGTCCCACCGCAACAGCGACTGGATCAGCTTGCCGACGCCCCACAGCTCATCGCGGAACGCGACGACCTCGCTCTGGCGTACGCGGAGCTGCTGGTCCTCACCGGGAGCCACGATGAAGCGGTAGCCGTGCTCGCCTCCCGGCGGTTCAGCCCCTGGGAGGGCGGCGAGGGGGAGGCGATCCGGGTGTGGACGCTTGCACAAAGGGCGGTGGCTGCTCAGGCACTGTCGCTCGGCGACCCCCAGCGTGCCGTCGACGCGCTGGCCTCGGCGCTGGAGGTGCCGGCGACGCTCGGGGAGGCGCCGCATCCACTGGCGAACCGGTCCGATCTGCTGCTCGCGTACGGCGACGCGAACCAGGAGGCGGGGAACCGCGCAGAGGCCGAAGCGGCCTGGCGGGAGGCGGCGCACAGCGGCGGAGACTTCACGACGATGACCGCTGTCCCGCATTCGCCCATGACGTACTACTCGGTGCTGGCCGCTCAGCGGCTCGGGGACACGGGGCGTGCGGAACGGCTCACAACCGAGCTGGCCGCCTACGTCGAGGAGAGACGGGGTGCACGCGTCAGCATCGACTACTTCGCGACCTCGCTCCCGAGCATGCTGATCTTCCGGGAGGACATCGAGCAGGCCCACCGCGATCTGGTCACCCTGATCGATGCCGAACTCGCCCTCCTCGCCAGCGACCGGACCGCCGCCCAGTCGCTCCTGAGCGGCCTGGAGGCACGCGATCCGGCGAATACTCTGGCCCGGAGTCTGCTGGGCGAGGCGGAGGCAGCGTTCGCCGTCTGATCAGCCCTTGTGCTGATCGCGGTACTCCCGGGCGGTCATGCCGTGCACCTTCTTGAACTGACGTGCGAAGTAGAACGAGTCCGGGTATCCCACCTCCGCGGCGATCGCCGCGACCGTCGCGGAGGTGGTGTCCAGAAGCTCGCGGGCGCGGCTCATGCGCAACATCGTCTGATACTGCAGTACCGGGTAGCCGACGTGACGCTTGAAGAGGGCGCTGAAATGCGACGCGCTGAGGCTGGCCATCGCCGCCAGCTCCGGGACGGTGACCCGGTCGGCGATGTGGGCGCGCAGATATTCGGTGGCATGCTCGATCACGTCACCGGCGTCGTCGGATCGCGATCGTTCCGAGGCGAGCAGCGTCAGTGCGTGCCACGCTGCGCCGGCGGCCGCGTTCAGGCTGGTGTTGGTCGTGTCGCGTTCCATCCACGAGAGCACCTCCGACATGAGCGAGACGATCGGGTAGAGGTCGCGTGGCCGGCGGACGGGGTTGTCGCCGGACATGCCGGCGGACGCCAGGAACGCCTCCACCTCGGGGCTGGCGGCATGGAACCACCACAACGTCCATGGATCGTGGGCGTCGGCCCCGTAGGCGTGTGGCTGACGTGGGGGAAGCACGACGACCTGACCGTGCTGCACGGGGAATCGTCCAGCTTCGGTCTCGCACCAACCGGAGCCGTCGACGCACGCCATCACGACGGTCTGGCCGATCGGGACGGTCCGGCGGCGACCGTGCGAATCCGCGCGGGGGAAATATCCGCAGTCGGTCACGACAAGTCGGGCCGTTCCGGGCTGGTTGAGGAATTCGCGCACGCGGGGGCGGGGAAGCACCAGCATTCGCTGGCCCGGGAAGCCGTCGGGGATGAGCACCCGACGATTGTGGGCCATGACCATCGGAATGTCCAGATACATCGCCGGTTTCTGCTACGGCGGCGCACCGCGGCGACATACCGTGGATCACGTTCGGCCCTAAGATCATCCTTCGGCCGAGCGTCCCTAGCGATCACTCACGAAATGGAGTCGAAGATGACCCGAAAGACCACCCGATGGCTGGCGGCGCTCGGCAGCACCGTCGCCGCCACCGCGCTCCTCGCGGGATGTGTCGCCACCTCCGGGGAAGCGCAGCAGACCAAGAGCGGCCCGGACGCATCCGGCCCGCTGATCCTCCAGTCTCGTTTCACCGACGCCGAAAAGGGCGGGCTCGACCAGCTGGTCAAGAACTTCAACGCCAAGGGCGAGGGCCAGGTCAAGGTGAACACCATCCCGACCAACACCTTCAACCAGCAGCTGCCGTCCTACCTGACCGCGAAGAACCCGCCGGACGTCTACACCTGGTACGCGGGTCAGGCCACGCGCGACTTCGCCGACCAGAACCAGCTGCTCGACCTCTCCAGCGTCTGGAAGAACAGCGGAGGCGACTTTCCCGACGCACTGAAGAGCCTCAGCCAGGACTCCTCCGGCAAGGAGGTGTTCGTTCCGACCGGCTACTACTGGTGGGGCGTCTACTACTTCAAGAGCGACTTCGAGAAGCTGGGCATCACGCCGCCGAAGACGTGGGATGAGTTCCTCGCGGCTTCGGAGAAGATCAAGAGCCAGGGCGTCACGCCGCTCACGGCCGGCCTGAGTGACAACGCGTGGCTCGCGTCGGCGTGGTTCGACTACCTCGACCTCCGCATCAACGGCGCCGACTTCCACCTGAAGCTGCTCTCCGGCAAGGAGAAGTACGACAGCCCTGAGGTGAAGAAGGTGTTCGCCGCTCTCAAGCAGGTGCTCCCGTACTTCGACCCTGCTGTGCTCGGAACCACGCAGAACCAGGCGATGAGCGACTTCTCGCAGGGCAAGGTCGCCATGTACCTGCTCGGCGCCTGGGCGCAGCCGTCGGTTCCCGCCGACAAGCAGAGCGACCTCGCGTTCTTCCAGTTCCCGATCGTCGACCCGAAGGTCCCGGTGGCCGAAGAAGGACCGACGGATGGATTCATCGCGAGCTCGAAGACCGACAAGCCGAACCTGACGAAGAAGTTCCTCGACTACGTCGCAGGTCCTGAGGGCCAGAGCGACCTCGCCAAGAGCCAGCAGGGCACGTACCTGCCGGCGAACACGAAGGCGACGCTGAAGCTCGATGCGCTGTCCAAGCAGGGCAAGGAGATGCTCGAGTCGGCCAAGCAGATCACGCAGTTCTACAACCGGGACGCTGGCGACGCCCAGCAGACCCCGGCCGACACGGCGATGACCAGCTTCTTCGCACACCCGGAGAACATCGACCAGATCCTCAAGGACTGGGACGCCGCGGCGAAGAAGATCCGGGCGACTTCGTGACGACTCTCACCTCTGTTCGCGATCGGCGGCGGATCTCCATTCCGCCGCCGATCGTGTTCGCGCTCGTCCTCGTCCCGTTCCTCATCGAGGCGGTCGGCGTGTTCTGGCCGGCGTTCCAGGGGATCAGCCTGTCGTTCCTGCACTGGAACGGCGTGGGGCCGGCCACAGCGATCGGCGTGCAGAACTACGTCGACCTGTTCTCGGATCCCATCTTCATGACCGCCCTGAAGAACACGGCGATCTGGATCGTGCTGTTCGGCGGGATCTCGTTCGTCGCCGGCCTCGGCGTCGCGCTCCTGTTCCAGTCGGAGCGCCGTGGCGTGGGGATCTATCGCACCGCGCTCTTCCTCCCCATCGTCTTCTCGCTGGTCGTGACCGCTCTCATCTGGGGAGCGTTCTTCCAGCCCAACGGCGTGCTCAACAACGTCCTCGACGCCGTCGGCCTGCACAGCTGGACGCACGTCTGGCTCGGCGATTCGAGCACGGCACTGTACGCCGTCATCGTCGCTGCTCTGTGGCGGGAGATCGGGTACGTGATGGTGCTGTTCATCGCGGGGCTCAAGGCGCTCGACCCGGCGGTCCAGGAGGCCGCCCGTGTCGACGGGGCTTCGGCGTGGCAGCGTTTCCGCCATGTCACGATGCCGCAGTTGCGGAGCGTCAACCTCGTCGTGCTTTCGGTGCTGATCATCGACTCGCTGCGCTCCTTCGACATCGTCTGGGCGATGACCCGCGGTGGGCCCTACCATTCGACCGAGCTGCTGAGCACGTACATGTTCTCCACCGCCTTCGGCTCTCGCGCGCTGGGGTACGCATCCGCGATCGCGGTGGTCATCTTCGTCCTCGCGATCGCGGTCATCGTGTCCTACCTCGTGCGAGCACTCTCCGAGGAGAAGGAATCGTGACCGTCACCGCCTCTCGAACACGCACAGCCGCCGCGCCGGCACGGACCGCCGTCCGCCGCCGCAGCAGCCGCAGAACAGCCGCCACCGTCGGCTTCCACACCAGCGGCATCCTCATCTCCCTGGCCTGGTTCGCGCCGATCCTCGTGGTGCTCATCACGTCGTTCCGCACCTTCGACGACATCTCCGCCAACGGAATCGCCAGCATCCCGCGCACCTTCACGCTGTCCACCTATGTCCAGGCGTGGAACCAGGGCGGCCTGTTCCAGGCGCTGGTCAACAGCATGATCGTCACCATCCCGACCGTCGTGCTCACCCTCCTGCTCTCCGCCGCCGCGGCGTTCGGCTTGAGCCGCTTCCGTATCCCGTTCCGGCGGACCATCCTGCTGCTGATGCTGGCGGGCAACCTGCTGCCGGTGCAGATGCTGCTCATCCCGGTCGCGCGGCTGACGCAGCAACTCAACGTGTACGACACCCTCGGCGCCCTGATCGCCGTGCAGGTCGCCTTCGGAATCGGTTTCTACACGTTCGTCCTGTACGGCTTCATGCGCACCATCCCGAACGAGTTGCAGGAGGCGGCGACACTCGACGGCGCCAGCACCACGCGGATCTTCGTGCAGGTCATCCTCCCGCTGACCCGGCCGGCGCTGGCCGCGCTCGGCGCCCTGTCGTTCACCTGGGTGTTCAACGACTTGCTGTGGTCGATCACTCTGCTCCAGACGTCGGAGAAGCTGCCGATCACGGCGGCGGTTCTCTCCCTGCAGGGACAGTACGTCTCCAGTTGGTCGGTCATCGCGGCAGCGACCGTCGTGGCGGCCGTCCCCTCGACCATCGTCTTCCTGCTCTTCCAGCGCAGCTTCATCGGGGGCCTCGCCCTCGGATCGGTGAAATAGAACACATGCTCGTGGACACGGATCAGATCCACCTCAGGGCGGGCGGCACGAGCGTCGTCGTCCTGCTCGATCAGCATCGCCTCCCGCGGATCCTGCACTGGGGCGAAGACCTCGGCGACCTCGGCGCGGAGGAGCTGAAGCACATCGCCCTCAGCGCCCGGCCGGCGGTCGGCGACAGCGCCGTCACGTATCCGCAGCCCGTGCCCGTGCTCGGCCAGCTGCACGAGGGATGGCTGGGCCGACCCGGCCTGACCGGCGACTCGAACGGCCGCCGCTGGGCGCCGGAGTTCCTGACGACGGCCGCGGACCTGCGGACGTCCGCCGACGGCATGGCCCTCACCGTGGCCGCGCATGACCAGGCGTACGGGCTGTCGCTCACCCTCGAACTGGAGGTTCTCGCCGTGAGCGGCCTGGTCCGCCAGCGCGCCCGCCTGCGAAACGACCGCGACGAGGTCTTCCGCGTCGACGGGCTCGAACTCGCCCTGCCGGTCCCGGCGGACGCCGACGAGCTTCTGGATCTGACCGGTCGCTGGTCGCTGGAGCGCGTCCCGCAGCGGCGGCGGTTCGACGTGGGGGAGTGGGTGCGTGCCTCCCGCGGCGGCAAGCCGGGCCTCGAGCACACCCTGTTGCTGGCTGCCGGCGAGCCCGGGTTCGGGTTCCGCTCGGGCCGCGTGTGGGCGACCCACCTGGCCTGGAGCGGCAACCACACCCTGGCCGCCGAGCGCAGCCCGGCGAACATCCGCCGGTTGTCCGGCGTGGAAGGCCTCGCTGCGGGCGAGGTGGAGCTGTCGGAGGGGGAGGAGTACCTCACGCCGTGGCAGTACGGCTCGTGGGGAAACGGCCTCGACGACCTCGCCGCGCGGTTCCACAGGCACCTTCGGGCGTCCGCCGCGCATCCCACCGGTCCGCGCCCCGTACTGGTCAACACCTGGGAGGCGGTCTACTTCGACCACGACCCCGATGCGCTCGCCCGCTTCGCTGAGGAGGCCGCCGCCATCGGCGCCGAGCGCTTCGTGGTGGACGACGGGTGGTTCCTGGGGCGTCGCGACGACACCAGCTCCCTCGGCGACTGGGTCGTCGACCAGGAACGATGGCCTGACGGGCTGAAACCGCTGGCCGACCGTGTCCGCGAGCTGGGCATGGACTTCGGGCTCTGGTTCGAACCCGAGATGGTCAACCTCGATTCGCGGCTGGCTGCCGAGCATCCCGACTGGATCTTCGACGCGGGCCACGGCCCGGGGCTGCCGTCCCGGCATCAGCATGTGCTGGACCTCGGCCATCCGGAGGCATACGCGTACGTGCTCGAACGCATGACCACGCTCATCGCCGAGGTCGGGATCGCGTACGTGAAGTGGGACCACAACCGGTACCTGCTGGATGCGGGCCACACCCCCTCGGGCCGCCCCGGGCTGCGTCAGCAGACTCTCGCCGCCTACCGCCTGATGGACGAACTCGGCCGGCTCCATCCTGGGCTCGAGATCGAGTCGTGTGCGAGCGGTGGCGGGCGGATCGACCTCGGAGTCCTCGAACGCACGCAGCGAGTCTGGCCGAGCGATTGCAACGACCCGCACGAGCGCCTGGAGATCCAGCGGTGGACGGGACTCGTCGTGCCGCCGGAGCTGCAGGGCACGCACATCGGGGCCGAGGAGTCGCACACTACGCACCGGTCGCATCCGCTGTCGTATCGCGCGGAGAAGGCGATCTGGGGTCACCTCGGGGTCGAGTTGAACCTGCTCACCGCCGATGAGGAGACCAAGCGGGACCTCGCCGGCTGGATCGCGTTCCACAAGCAGCACCGTGACCTCCTCCACACGGGCACGAGTGTCCACGCCGACCTCACCGAGACCGCAGCGCGGCTCGAGGGTGTCGTCAGCGAGGGAGCGGATGAGGCGCTGTACGCCTTCTCGATCACGGAGCGGCCGCGGACCTGGCCGGTGGGACGGGTAGGGCTGCCGGGCCTCGACGATGCGCGGACGTACACGGTGACCGCCGTCTTTCCTCAGGGACAGAGGCCGCCCGGGGCGCAGCCGCCGTGGATGTCGGGCGAGGTGACCCTCTCGGGCCGTGTTCTGAGGCTGGTCGGCGTCGAGCCGCCCTCGCTCGATCCGGACCGCTCCGTGCTCCTTCATGTCCGCGCCGTCTGATCCCATCCCTCTGTTTCAGCGCTTCGGCGACCGTGTCGTCGAGGCGCTCGTGTCGCCCGTCGGGGCGAGCCTTCAGCAGCTCCGAGTCGACGGCCTCGATCTGGTGGCCGGGTCGCCGGACGGGCCGGTGGGGTCCTCCGGCGCCGTGCTCGTCCCTTGGCCGAACCGGGTCCGGGGAGGTCGATGGATGCTCGACGGCGACCTTCAGCAGCTGGATGTGACCGAGCCGGAGGCGGGCAACGCCCTGCACGGCCTGGTCGCGAGGACGTCATTCGCGGTCCTGGGGCGGGAGGCCGGCGCGGTGCAGCTCACGACCACGGTGCGCGGTGCGCCGGGCTATCCGTTCGACCTGGCCGTCACCGTCTCCTATCGCCTGACCCGGACCGGGGTCGCATCGACCATCGCCGTCCTGAACCGCAGCGATCGGCCTGCGCCGGTCGGCATCGGCGTCCACCCGTACCTGAGGGTGGGAGAGGCGAAGACGGTCGACCTCCTCCTGCAGGTCGACGCGGAGCGCACTCTGCGCCTCGGCGACGACAATCTGCCGCTCGAACAGCAGGCCGTCTCGGGGACGAGTTACGATCTCCGGACTCCGACACCCCTCACCGAGGCTCCGGCCCATGCCGCCTATACCGCTCTGAGGGCGACCGACGGTCGGGTCACGCAGCGGTTGACCGACCGGTCGACGGGTCGGACCGCGGAAGTGTGGGCCGATGCCCGCTTCCGCTGGGCCCAGGTGTACGTCACCGACCGGCTGCCCCGCACGCCACGCGCGCACGTCGCCGTTGCGCTCGAGCCGATGACCGCACCCCCGGATGCCCTCAATTCCGGCGTCGACCTCGAGTGGTTGGCGCCGGCGTCTCGCTGGGTGCTCGCGTGGGGTATCAACCTCCGCTGAACGCGCAAGCGGGGCGCGAGGTCTGCGACCCCGCGCCCCGCTTGCTCTGCGGCTCAGCTGCAGCTGATCAGCGGCGCCGCCCAGTCGGCGCGGTCGTTGTAGCCGCCGTCGCCGGCATCCCCGACGTGCAGGACGAGCTCACGCGCACCGGCGAGGTTGACGTCGAAGGGGACCGCCGTGCCTCGAGCGACGGTCCCGCTGTCCCACACGGTCTTCCCGTCCGCGACGAGGGAGAAGGTGGCCGTTCCTCCATCGGGGCCGACGTTGTTCACGACGTCATCGATGCCGACGCTCCCGGTCAGGCGGCTGCACACGCCGCCGATGTAGTAGCGGATGTCGGACGGGCTGGCCACTCCGAGCCCGGTGGCGTAGGTGGTGCCGGCGACTCGGATCGGGTTGCCGCCCCCGACGCTCTCATCGACCGCCGGCGTCATCCATCCACTGGTGGCGGAGATCCACGGCTGGTGCGACAGCGGCTGATCCGCACCCGACGGCGGCGCCGGGGCGACCGTCACCGTCGAGGCCGGAGAGGCCACCGTGACCTGTCCGCGGAGACCCGTGAAGCGGACGGATGCGCCGATCGCGGAGGAGCCCGTGGCCGCCGACGCGGGGACGGTGACCGTGAAGGTCGCATCGGCGGTGCGTCCGGGGAGGATCAGCAGCGGTTGCTTCCCGGTGGGCACGGTCTTCCATCCGTCCGGTGCGGTCAGCGCTGTCTTCGGCGCGGCGACCGGCGTGGTGCCGTCGTTGCGGACGGTGACGGTGACATCCAGCGTCGAGCCCGCGGCAGCGAGGAGGTTGCCGGTAGGGGCGATGGCCGTGCCGTTCACCGCCGTGACGGTCGGAGCTCCGACGACGACCCGGGGGCTCTGCGGAATCCCCGTGCTCTTGCTCACGATCAGCACGGAGACGCCATGGGCCGGAACCGCGGAGCGGATCGCATCCTTGCTCTCGCTGACAGCGTGAGTCCACGCGTCCTTCACCTCCACGCGCGTGGCCGCGAGGCCGACGGCTGAAGCGGTCGTCGCGATCTCGGCCGCCGCGTCGCCGCGGTTGACCAGGGCGACCGCGGTGGACCCGTCTGCGAGCGGCTTGGTCCAGGTCTCCGTCGTCCCGGCCGGCCCGACACGAACTGCCTGCTTGCCGAGCGGATCCCGGTCGATCGCCAGGAGATCAGGGTTGGTCAGTGCGGCGACGGTCGCGTCGCTGAAGGTGCGGGGGTCGCTCCCGACGACCAGCGGAGCGGCCGACATCGACCACAGAGCCATCTGCGAACGGAACTCCTCGTCGGTCATCCCGAGCTGCGGGCCCAGGTAGTCAGGGTCGTTCCAGTGTCCGGGTCCAGCGGCCTCCGGGTGACGCGCATTGGCGTCGAAGTTGCGCAGCACGTCGCTGTATTTGATGGAGTTTACGAATCCGACGTCCGTGTAGGTGCGCCATGACTGTGCGATCGCGGGAGCGTAGCTCCAGGTGTTGGTCGACTGTTGCGACTCGGGATAGTTGCCCCAGTCGGGCGACGTGACCGGGTTGCAGAGATTGAAGATGATCGGCCGACCGCTGCTGTTGTGCCGCAACGCGTCCGCGAACTGGGTGTAGACGGTCTTGGGGTCGAGGTTCGCGGCGATCCCGCAGAGGAAGTCGACCTTGACGGCGTCATAGCCCCACTTGGCGAACGTGTCGGCGTCGGTCTGGTAGTGACCGTAACTGCCGAGACCGCACGACCCGGGGATGTACGGGCCGGCGTCGGTGTAGATCCCGGCCTTCAACCCCTTGGCGTGGATCGCGGCGGCGAGGGCGGCCATCCCGTCGGGGAACCGCGTCGGGTCGCCCTGCAGCAGACCATCGTCGCCGCGCGGAGTGGAGGCCTGCCAGCCGCCGTCCAGCCACACGATGTCGTATCCCGCCTTGGCAAGGCCGCTGGACTTCAGGCGGTCGGCGACCTCGAGCACCTGCGCCGCCGTGTAGTCCCCGCCCAGCCCGAAATACGTGTTCCATCCCGCGTACGGTGTTGCGCTCAGCATGGCGGGTGGAGAAGCGGGCGACGTCTTCTCGGTCGCTGCGGACGGCCGTGGTGCGGCCGTCGCCGGCAACGCCGACGCCGTCACCGCTGTGAGGCCGAGCAGCGCCGCGACGCCGAGCCCCAATAGGCGTTTGGTCAACATCAAAGCTCCTGACTTCGTCGTCACCCGGCGTCCGCCGGGGCCTTTTCATGACACCGCGACGGAAGCCCGCCTCAACAGGCGCGAACCACGGAATACCTGGACAAGTCGACGGCCGCGGTCACTTGCGGCGCGACAATGAGTCGGTAACGGTGGTTTGCGCAGGACGCCGCAGGACGCCGCGGGACGTGTTCCCCGGCTAGGGGACGCTAGTCATCCGCACGGTCGGGTTGCCACGGGGCGCTTGCGTGGGCGAGCCACACCTGCTGCGGGTCGAGCGCGCGGATGAGCCGCTGGCCGTCCGTCGTCGGGTCGTCGAGCTCACCGAACCACACCGCCGTGTCGCCGGCGATGACGATCGGGCGGTCGTCCGTCTCGATGACGACGATCTGCGAACCGCGGGTGTGGCCCGGCGCGGGAACCAGACGGATGCCCGGGAGCAGCTCGAATTCCCCGTCGACGGGCTCGTACGTCATGCCGGGCGCATCCACCCACTCGGGGATCGTGTAGTCCTCCAGCGTTCGGGCGTCCTCGAGTTCCTGGCGCTGCACGTAGACCGGGCGGCCGGCGAAGAGGTGATTGCCGCCGCAGTGGTCGAAATGCAGGTGGGTGTTGACGACCGCGGTGATGCTGTCGAGGTCGAGCTCGTCGTGCTCCGTCAGTGGCTCGAGGAGCGGATCCATGTCGGCGACGGCGGGGTGGAGGCTCGTCATCCCCGTGTCGACCAGGATGCGCCCATCCGGATGCTCGATGACGTGGACGACGACGGGCAATCGCTCCTCGCCCGCGAGAAGGCTGGCGACCTGTACGGGCGTCACGATCATGGGGACACTGTACCTACGCGCGGTGCGGCGCGGTCAGGCCTAACCGCCGCGTCCTCCGCAGGGATGACATCACCACCGTCTTGCGAACGACACGGTCTCGACGGGCGAGGGACGACCCTGCCGCCGGGATGCCGAAGCCTGGAGGCATGCACACCTCGACCTCCGGACCGGCCATCACGGGCGCGCTGGCCGGATGACGGATTCCCCCTCCCAGCTCCTGGTCCACGACGACGCGATCCGCGCGAACACTGCGTACTTCGCCGACCTCACCGGCGGACGGGTGATGGCCGTGCTCAAGGCGGACGCCTTCGGGCACGGTGCCGTGGCCCGTTCGGTCCTGGAGTCCGGCGCGTCCTCCATCGGCGTCACCTCGGTCGCCGAGGCACTCGACCTCCGGGCCTCGGGTGTGCGTTCGCCGATCCTGAGCTGGCTCAATCCGGTCGACGCCGACTTCGAGTCCGCCGTCGTCGCCGACATCGACCTCGCCGTGTCGAGCACGCCCCTGCTCATGGCTGTCAGCCGCGCGGCCGTACGCGTCGGATCGCGCGCCCGCGTTCATCTGCACATCGACGTCGGTATGGGACGGGACGGCTGCCCTGCTGAGGAGTGGTCGGCTCTCTGCACGATCGCCTCCGAGTTGCAGCGGCTGGGTTCCGTGCACGTGGTCGGCGTGATGGGTCACATGTCGTGCGCCGACCGGCCCGAGCACCCGCAGAACCAGCGTGAGCGCCTGGTCTTCGCCAACGCAGTGCGGACCGCCCGACGTCGCGGCCTGGCACCGTCGGTCACGCATCTCGCCGCGACCGCCGCGACCGTCACCGGCGTCGGCAGGGGCTTCGACCTGCACCGCATCGGTGCGGGACTGTACGGCATCGATCCGTCAGGGGTGTCCGACCGGCTCCGGCGGGCTCTGTCGCTCACCACCCGCGTCGTCACCTCCCGAGAGGCCCGGGCGGGGACCGGCGTGGGCTACGGCCTCGACTTCGTCGCAGAACGCGGCACGAACCTCGCTCTGCTCCCGATCGGCTACGGCGACGGGCTGCCCCGGTCGGCTTCCGGGCGCGCCGAGGTGCTCGTTCGCGGCCGTCGTCGTCCGCTCGTCGGGCGCTTCTCGATGGACATGGTGGTCGCAGACACCGGGGACGACCGCATCCCGCCGGGGGAACCGGTGACCGTGTTCGGGCCGGGCGGGGACGGCGAGCCGACCGCTGCCGAGTGGGCGCGGTGGGCGAACACCATCGAGCACGAGATCGTGACCCGGATCGGAACGCGCGTCGCCCGAATCCACCGCACGACGACATCCCCGACCAGCCCCCAGGAGGCAATGCATGCATAACCAACCCGTACAGCGAGTCGCGGTGATCGGCGGGGGAGCGAACGACGAGCACGACGTGTCCGTCGCATCTGCGGCCGCGGTCGCGCGCGCGGTCCGGTCGCTCGGCCTCGAGGCCGTCGCGCTCACGATCGACCGAGCCGGCGGATGGCACCACGGCGACGACCCGGCCCTGTCACCCGGTGAGGCGGTCGCGCTCCTGACGACGTGCGACGTCGCCTTTCCTGTGCTGCACGGTGTCAACGGCGAGGACGGCTCCATCGCCGGTCTGCTAGGCCTGACCGGGGTGCCCTTCGTGGGTTCGCCGGTCCGGGCGGGAGCCCTCGGCATGGACAAGTGGGTCACCAAACTCGTGGCGGCGGCCCTGGGCCTGCGCACCGCCCGGGGAATGCTCGTGCGCGACTCGGCGGATGCCGTCTCGATCGAGGGGGAGCCGCCCTACGTGGTCAAGCCGACGACGGGAGGGTCGAGCAACGGGGTCTCGCTGGTCCGAAGCGTCTCCGAGCTGGGAGCGGCCATCGACCATGCCCGACTGGCGGGCGGCATCCCGCTCGTCGAGGCGTTCGTCCGCGGACGCGAGGTCGACGTCGCCCTGTTCCGCGACCGAGCTGGCGACCTCCGGGCCGGCGCGACTCTCGAGATCGGGGTCGCAGACGGCGGCGTGTTCGACCGTGCGCAGAAGTACGACGGGACGGCCGCCTTCACCGTGCCCGCGCACCTCACCGAAGATGAGGCGGCGGCGATCGACTCCGCGGCACGCGCTCTCTACGAAGCGCTGGGATGCGCGGGAGTCGCGCGCTTCGACTTCTTCGTCACCCCAGGCGGCGTGGTCCTCAACGAGGTGAACACGACGCCGGGCTTCACCGAGCACTCCCAAGTGCCCCGCATGTACGCGGCAACCGGGATGGGCTACGTGGAGTTGGTCGCCGCGCTGCTCGACGCCGCCGTCGCATCCACCCCCGCCATGTCCACGCCGAGTCCGGTGACGCTCTGACCGCCGCGCTGGGCGCTACGGCAAGCGCCAGGACGCGCGCCACGAGTCGAGAAGCGTGGGGGGACGCACTCAAAGGGGTGCTCATCCTGCTCGTGGTGCTCTGGCACGTCATCATGAAGAGCTACCTGCAGCTCGACTGGCAACTCGGCGTGCCCATCCCGGGCGGCTGGGGACTCGTCGGCGACGCCATCTGGCCGTTCCTGATGCCGCTCTTTCTGCTGGTCTCCGGCTATTTCGCCGCGAACGCCCTCGCGCGCCCCTGGGCCCAGGTCCTCCGACCCCGCGTCGTCCGATTCCTGTACCTCTACCTGCTGTGGTCGCTCATCCACATGGTGGCGCTATGGGCGTTCCCCGACTTCCCCACGCTCGTGCCGCGCAGTGTGTCGCAGTTCGTCGAGTCGGTCACGATCAGCCCGCCGGACACCTGGTACCTGTACGCATTGGCCCTCTACTTCGTCCTGGCCAAGGCGCTCTCCCGCCTGCCGAGGTGGCTCCTTGTGAGCCTCGCCGCAGCACTCTCGGTTGCGGTGTCCGCCGGTTACGTCGAGATCGTGAGCAACCGGGGTTCGCTGCTCTACAACGTCACCTTCTTCCTCCTCGGGGCCTTTTTCGCCCCGCAACTGCACGGCCTGCTCGCCCGGGTCACGCCGTGGTGGGCCGTCCTGGCCGTGCTGGTCTACGCGGTCGGGTTCGGGGCGATGCGGCTCACCGGAACCGAGGAGACGCCGGGCGTCTGGCCGCTGGTATCGGTGCTGGGCTGCGCGATGGGACTGGCGGCGGCGACGCAGCTCGCACGGATCCGTGCCCTAGGTCCGGGCCTCGCCTGGCTGGGCCGGCGCACCCTGCCGATCTACCTGCTGCACATGCCGCTACTTGCCCTCATCGACCTGCCGCTGTCCGATCTGCTCGCGACCGCGCGACCCGGCGTGCAGCTTGCGGCGGCGGCCCTTCTGCCGATCGCGACCACGGCGCTGCTGGTCCCTGTGTGCGTGCTGCTCGACCGGATCCTGGTCCGGGATGGCCTGACGTGGCTCTTCGACCTGCCGCGGCGGCGGATCCGGAGGCCCGAGACGGCGCCGGTCGGCGAGGCATCCCCGGTCGGCGGCGAGCTGTGATGCGCGGCGTTCCCTGGCGGACGGCCGCCGCGGTGATCCTGCTGGTCGCCTGCGGGGTCGTTGCGACCCGCGCCACCGCCATCCCGGGGTGCGGAGCTGACACGCCGACCGTGCCCGCCGCCCATCCCGGCGAAGTCAGCATCGGCGCTACCGGCGACCTGCTGATCCACGACGTCGGCCACGGCGTGCAGAAGGACGATGGCGCCGGATACTTCGACGCCGTACGGCCGTGGTTCACCCAAGATCTCGTGACGGGCAACCTCGAGCAGGTGATCTCACGTGACACCGGGTACGACAAGTGCGGTTCCGACTCGGACTGCCTGGCCTTCCGCAGCGAACCGTCCACCGCGCGGTACTTCGCCGGCTTCAACCTCCTCAACATGGCGAACAACCACACCGGCGACTTCGGCGACGACGGCTACGCGAACACGCGGGCGAACCTCGCGGCGAACGGCATCCGTGCGGTCGGCCGCCGGGACGAGATCGTCTGCACGCGAATCGGCGGCACCACCGTCGCCATGGTCGGCTTCGCACCGTACCGCGGCACCAACCCGGTCACCGACCTCCGGCACGTGCGCCGCGTAGTCGCCGCGGCGGCCGCCTCGGCCGATGTCGTCATCGTGCAGGCGCACATGGGTGCTGAGGGACCGGATGCGAGCGTCGTCGCCCCCGGGACGGAACGCATGTACGGCGAGAACCGGGGCGATGTCCTGGCGTTCTCGCACGCCGCGGTCGACGCCGGTGCCGATATCGTCCTCGGCCACGGGCCGCACACGCTGCGCGGTGCGGAGTTCTACCGCGGACGGCTCATCGCGTACAGCCTCGGCAACTTCGGCGGGGGCGGGGTCTTCGGCGCCGAGCCGGAGACGCGGTACGGCGTCTACCTCGACGTCACCCTGGACTCGCGCGGGCGTTTTGTCAGCGGCCGGATGCGCTCGGTGCACTTCGAGCACTCGACAGGTGTACCGCAACCGGACCCGCAGACCCGGGCAGCACGGCTGGTGGACGACTTCAGCCGGCGCGACCTCCCGAAGACCGCGCCGTCCATCGCCGCGGATGGCACGATCGCGCCGCCGACGCGGACGCCGACGCCGTAGCCGCCGGCCGGGAGCGATCGCTCGGGCGCGCACGCTCAGGCGATACCGCCGTTGACGTAGAGAACCTGGCCGTTGACCCACCTCGCGGGGCCGGCCAGGTAGCTGACGGTCTCAGCGATGTCGTCCGGGGTACCGAGCCGCTCGAGGGGCGCCAGCTTGGCGAGTCCCTCGACCGTCTGCTCGTCCTTCCCGTCGAGGAACAGGTCGGTCGCGGTCGGTCCGGGCGCGACGACGTTGACGGTGATGTCCTTGCCGCGGAGCTCGCGAGCCAGGATGAGCGTCATCGCGTTCACCGCCCCCTTACTCGCGGCGTAACCGGCATAGGAGGGGAACTGCAGACGCACCACCGAGCTCGAGAAGTTGACGATGGCCCCGCCGCGGCGCACCCGGCGAGCCGCCTGCTGGGTCACGACGAATGCGCCGCGGATGTTGATCCGGTGCATCCTGTCCAGGTCGTCCATGTCGAGGTCGGCGAGCGGGGCGAGCAGCATGATGCCGGCGGTGTTCACCACCACGTCCACACCGCCGAATTCGCCCTCCACCGTGTCGAAGAGAGCCGACATCGCGGTCTCATCGGCGATATCCGCGCGCAGCACCAGGCCGCGGCCGCCCTCGGCTTCGATGTCCTCCAGGACGCCCCGGGCGCGGGTCTCGTTGCCGGAGTAGTGGACCGCGGCGGCCATGCCGTCCCGTGCCAACCGGCGGGCGACGGCACCGCCGATGCCGCCCGATCCACCCGTCACGATCGCTACACGGGTCTCGTTGTCGCTCATGCTTTTTCTCCTCGTCGAGTGTGAAGCGGCCGTCAGGTTCGCCTGTCCAGCCAGTCGGTGAAGTGCGACCAGTACAGGGTGGCGTCAGGGGAGGGAAGGAGATCGTGCGCTCCGAGCCGCGCCCCGAAGTACTCACCCTCCGTGTCCGCGCGGACCTCCCGCGGGTCGTGCGCCCAGCGGAGCTCGAGCTCCACCAGATCCCCGAGCCGGAACTGGTCAGGACCGGCCACCTCGACCACCCGCTGCGTCGGTGCGCCGGTCGCCGTTTCCACAACGGCCGACGCCGCATCCTCTGCTGCGATCGGTTGGACGAGCGCCTCGGCGACCCGCGCCACGTGAGCGTCGCTCGCGGAGTCTGCGATGGCGCGCACGAACTCGAAGAACTGCGTCGAGTGGACGATCGAGTACGGCATGCCCGACTCGGCCACCAACCGCTCCTGCTCCGCTTTGGCCTGGAAGTAGAGCCCACCGGAACTCGCGAGCTTTTCGCTGCCGACGACGGAGAGGACGACATGATGGCGGACGCCTGCGGCGGCACCGAGCGTCAGCAGATTCAGCGTCGCGGTCTCGAAGAAGTCGAGTGCACCGGGGTAGTCGGTGTATCGCGAGTTCGACGCATCCACCACCACCTGCGCCCCTTCCAGCGCATCAGCTAGGCCATCGGCGGTGTACAGATTCACCCCGGTCCGTCGGGACGCCGCCACCGCGTCATGGCCGGCGGCCCTCAGCTTGTCGACGACTGCCGCCCCCACGAGACCTGTTCCCCCTGCGACGACGATCTTCATCTCGATCTCCTCGGCCCTGCGACGCTAGACCCGGCGCAGCGTCGCCTTCGACCCTCTGCCGCTACTGTCGATCTCGCGCCTGCTGCGCGTCAACAGGCAGCGCTACACTCGTCGCGTGACCGGCCGCGCCGCGGGTTCCCGTTCGTCCAGCATCGTCGCCGAGGCCGACATCCGCCGGCCGATCGGCGAGGTGTACGCGTTTCTCCGCGACCCGGCGAACATGCCGCGGTTCCTCGGGGACGTGCTCGCGGTCGAGGTTCTCACGCCACTCCGATCGCGCTGGACGGTCGGTCTGCCGTTCGGGATGCGGACGCACTGGGTCTCGGAGATCGTGGAGGACGAGCCGGACGCCGCATTCAGCTATCGCACGAAGACCGCAGGCCGCGTCACCACGTGGCGTTACACCTTCGAGGCGCGCGGCTCGTCGACGCGAGTGCGGGAGCAGCTCACCATGCCGAACGGCTTCCTTCCGCGGGTTGCTCTGCGGGTTGCGCGGAAGCATCCCGCCCAGGAGGTCCGGTCCAATCTCAACCGGCTGAAGCAGGTGCTCGAGACCGGCACGATCACGGACACCTCGAACGCGCTTCCCGGCCGATTCTGAACGGGTCGGGCCGGACGAGTGCCCACGACCTCGCTGTAGCCGCCACGCGATTCGTCGTACGAAGCGTCACACGGCGATCCGGCCGCCGTCGACCGGCAGGACGGCGCCATGGATGTTCTGTGCGGCATCCGAGGTGAGGAACACGATCGCGTCCGCGACATCGGCGGCCTGGCCCGGCCGTCCGGCGGGAGTGGTCGCGGCCAGCTGGTCGAGGCCCTCGCCCATGGCAGCGGTGCCCTCCGTGCGGGTCGGGCCGGGGCTCACGGCGTTGACGCGCACGCCGCTCGGGCCGAACTCCGCTGCCCAGGCCTTGGTCAGCAGCTGCAACGCCGCCTTGCTCGATCCGTAGAGGGCCATGCCGGACATCCCGAAGCTGGCCACCATCGTGGTCACGTTCACGATCGCTCCGTTGCCGCGAGAGGCCATCCCCGGGGCGAGGGCGGCGACCAGGAGGAAGGGCGCCTTGATGTTGACGGCGGCGACCGCGTCGATGTCGCTTTCCTGCGTCTCGGCCGTCGGCCCGAACGGGAAGATGCCTGCGTTGTTGACCAGCACGTCGATGCGTCCTCCGGCCAGCTCCAGGGCGCGAGCGGCGAGGTGGCGCACGCTGTCCGCGTCGCTGAGGTCGCCGGCCACGAAGTCCGCTCGCCCGCCAGCGTCCCGGATCGCCGCGACCGTGCTTTCGCCGCGCTGCAGATCGCGTCCGCTGACGATGACGTGCGCTCCCGCCGCGGCGAGCTTGGTGGCCGTCTCGCGTCCTATTCCGCTGGTCGCCCCCGTCACCAGCGCCGTCTTGCCTGCGTAGTCGTTCATGTCGGTCCCTTCGATTGGAGTGAATACTGCAATCGTGGCCAGGTAAAAATGGAGTAGCAACTACAAAACAGCTACGGTGGTGGCATGGATAGCCGAAGAAGTGCCGCAGACGGTGAGCGCACTTTCACGCCCAAGGGGCTCGCCACACGGCAGCGAATCGTCGAAACGGCGGCCCGGCTCATCGTCGAGCAGGGGCTGGAGGGCGCGACGCTGGAAGAGATCCAAGCGGCGGCCCACGTCAGCGCGTCCCAGCTCTACCACTACTTCACCGACAAGAACGCACTGCTGCTCGCTGTCATCGACCACCAGACGCAGTCGGTGCTCGGACCGCATCGTGCCGTGCTGGAACGATTGGACAGTTTTACGGCACTCGCCGAATGGCGCGACATGGTGGTCGGGATGCTCGATGCCCAGAACTGCATCGGCGGGTGCCCCCTCGGGTCGCTGGCGAGCGGTCTCGCAGAGTCGGACCCGATCGCGCGGGGGGCGCTGGCGGACTCGTTCGCCGAGTGGGAGCGGCTCCTCCGCGATGGCCTCTCCGCGATGCGCGACCGGGGCGAGCTTCGCGCCGATGCCGACGTGGACGCGCTGGCGGTGAGCATCCTCGCCGGGCTCCAGGGGGGTCTGCTGCTCAGCCAGACCCGGCGCGACTCGAGCGCGGTCCGGATCGCGATCGACGCTTCCATCGCGTACCTCTCGACACTTCGGCCGGCAAGCGACCGGTGACCGTGTTCATCACCTAGGCCTCGACCACCAGCGATCCGAAGAAGCGGCGGATCGCCTCGGCGGTGGGGCCGGGTTGCTCCGCTCCCATGAAGTGGCCGCCGGTCTCCGGCACCTCGAACGCGCGGAGGTCGGTGACCGCCCGCTCCACCAGGGAGCGCGGGTAACCGTCGAGGAAGGGTTCGCGGCTGAGCAGGATCCCGACCGGAGCAGTGATCGGCGGCCGCGGTTCGTTGAAGGACCAATCCGCGTACTGCTGGAAGGAGGTGCCGATGCTGCCGGTCACCCAATAGAGCATGGCGACGCGGAACAGTTCTGCCGGGTCGATGACATCCAGGCCGCCGTCCGCCCAGTCGTCCCACTTGTCGGCGATCCACGCCAGGAGCCCGGCGGGTGAGTCGCCGAGGGCGGCGGCGATCGTGTCGGGACGCGTGCCCATGATCTCGCTGTAGCCGCCGTCCGATTCGTCGTACTCGGCGAGCGCGTCGAAGAACGCCTTCTCCTCGGCTGTCTGCGGTGTCTCGTCAGTGGGGAACGGCGGGTGCAGCAGCTGCAGCCCGATCACCGATTCGGGATGCGTCGCTCCGAGCCAGGTGGCGGCGCCTCCGCCGATGTCGCCTCCGAAGGCGCCGTACCGAGGGAAGCCGAGGACGTCCGTCATCAGTGCGTGGAGGTCCTCGGCGATGGCCACCCGGGTGAGCGGACCCTCCGGCAGTTCTGAGAAGGCGAACCCGGGAAGGGACGGGATGACGATGTCGAAGGCGAGTTGGTCGGTGGCCTCCCGGGCGATAGCGTCTGCCAGCGGAAGGTACTCGGTGAATGCGCTGGGCCAGCCGTGCAGCAGGAGCAGAGGGACGACGGTGGTCGCGGGCCGGGTCGGTCGCACGCGGGCGAAGTGCAGACGGTGTCCGCGGACGTCGGCGGTGAACTGCTCGACGGAGTTGAGCCGCGTCTCCTCGGCCTGCCAGTCGAACCCCTGCCAGAGCTCGACCAGGCCGCGCAGCCGTTCGCCGCCGAGGCCGGCGGGACGTCCCGTGCGGCCGGCACTGGGCAGATAGCGGGTCCGCTCGAGTCTCTGCCGCAAGTCGGCGAGCACGTCGTCGGAGACCTGCACGCGGAACGGGGAAACGGTCACGCTGCTCCTTCCGCGCGAGTGGCGCGGGACGGTGTGGCGAGTGTGTGGCGACGATGTGGCGACGGTATGGCGCAGAAAACGGGGAGACGCATCCCCCCGCATTTTCAATCTATAGCTCACTGGGGGGCTTGCCGCAAGACCCCCGGCAGCGTGCAGAATGGCCGCCGTTGTCCTGACGGCATGCGCGCCGGACGGGCGACGACGTCAACCGCTATGCAAGGAGACCGCTTGTCCGAGACCCGGACCACATCCAACTCGACACCCGCTCAGCACACCGATCACTCCGCTCGTAACCGCCTCGTCATCTCGCTTCTGCTGATCTCCGCCTTCGTGGTGATCCTCAACGAGACCGTCATGAACGTCGCTCTTCCCGACCTCATGAAGGATCTCGGCATCCAACCGAGCGTCGGCCAATGGCTGACCACCGCCTTCCTGTTGACCACCGCCGTGGTCATCCCGACCACCGGGTTCCTGCTGCAGCGCCTGAAGACCCGGACCGTCTTCGTCGCCGCGATGGGCCTGTTCACCCTGGGTACTGTGATCTGCGCGACCGCGCCCGGTTTCGGCCTCCTGGTCACCGGCCGCGTGGTGCAGGCCGGCGGCACCGCGATCATGATGCCGTTGCTGATGACGACGGTGATGACGCTGGTGCCGGCGTCCTCGCGGGGAAAGACGATGGGCAACATCTCCATCGTCATGTCGGTCGCGCCGGCCGTCGGCCCCACCGTCGCCGGCGCGATCCTCAGTGTCGCCGGGTGGAGGTGGATCTTCCTCCTGGTGCTGCCGTTTGCCGTCGGCGCCCTGCTGCTCGGCGCCCTGCGCATCCCGAACGTGAACGAGCCGAGGAAGGTACCGCTCGATGTCTTGTCGGTCATCCTGTCGGCGTTCGCGTTCGCCGGGCTGATCTACGGTTTCAGCAGTATCGCGGAGGCAGAGCAGGGTCACGTCGGCATTCCGTTCTGGATCCCCATCGTCGGCGGGGCTCTCGCGCTCGGTGGATTCATCTGGCGTCAGCTCGTACTGCAGCGGGACGACCGGGCGCTGCTCGACCTGCGGGTGTTCCGCGCTCGCACCTTCACCCTGTCCGTCGCCATGATGGGCGTCGCGATGGCGGCACTGTTCGGCACGCTCATCCTGCTGCCCCTCTATATGCAGACCGTGCTCGGTCTCGCTCCCCTCGCCAGTGGACTCGTGCTGCTTCCGGGGAGCCTGCTGATGGGGCTGCTGGGCCCAGTGGTCGGCCGGATTTACGACAAGCGGGGACCGTCCCCGCTCATCATCCCGGGCACGATCATCGTCAGCTCCGTGCTGTGGATCCTCACCACGGTGAACCACGCCACCCCGGTCGGGATGATCGTGTTGGTCCACGTGGGGCTGTCACTCGGGCTGGCGCTGACCTTCACGCCGCTGTTCACTTCCGCACTCGGAGCGTTGCCGCCGCGGCTCTACTCGTACGGGTCGGCGGTGATCGGGACGAACCAGCAGCTCGCCGGAGCGATCGGGACGGCGGTCTTCATCACCATCCTCTCGGCGGTCGGTGCGAGCGCCGTCGCGGGTGGGGGAACGGCGACGGAGGGCGTCGAAGCGGGTGTGCGGGCGGCCTTCGTCGCCGGGGCCTCGCTCTCGCTCCTGTTGGTCGTCGGCTCGTTCTTCGTGCGACGGCCCGCCGCGACGGCGGAGACGGACCGGGAGTAGGAGCCGCTCGTGGGCGGGTCCTGTTTTCAGGAGCGTGCGTCGCGCTCCTGTATTCAGGACATCCGGCAAGGCTGGTGAAGCTATGTCCTGAATATGGGACATAGCTTCACCTCGGGCCCCGATCCTCCTGAAAACAGGATGCGTCCCGCATTGACGAGAGAGTCCTCGCAGTTCCGCCTGAGGCGAAACATCTTGCTGACGCGTCAGCAATCCGGCAAGATTGCTGATGTGTCAGCAAGAATGTCGCCTCAGCAACTCCACACCTGGGAGACGCTTCAGCTCGTGATGGACGCCCTGCGCCGCGAAGTCGGCCGTGATCTCTGGAACGACGCGAAGCTCTCCGACGCCGAGTTCACCGTCCTCGCCCACCTCCACTCCAGCGGCGAGGAGGGCGTCCGCCCCGCGCAGTGCGCCCGGGCGATCGGCTGGGACTCCAGCCGTCTCGCCCACCAGCTGCGCCGTCTCGAGAAGCGAGGGCTCGTCGCGACCCGCCCGGCCGGCGGCGAGGATGGGCGGGCGACGCTGTCCAGCCTCACCCCGGCGGGCCATGACCAGTATCGGCGAGCTATCGGGCCCCATCTGGACTCCGCTCGCCGCTGGTTCGCCGACGGCCTCACCGGCGACGAGCTGGACGGTCTGGAGAAGGCACTCGACAGCCTCCTGCGCCATGTCCGCAGGACGGCAGACGCGGACACCGATACAGAGAAGAAGGAGTCATGAGCACGATCACCGAGCCGAGCTGGGCAGCCCCGGCACAGGACCTCCGGACCGCGACCATCCTGGTGGTCGGCGGCGTGGGTGGCGTCGGGGAGGGCGTGGTCCGCGCCCTCCTCGCCCGCGGAGCGACCGTCGTCGCGACCAGCAGAAACGCCTCCCGCGCCGCTGAGTTCGCCGCGCGCCTCGGCGACGACAGCCTTCGCACGACCACCCTCGACGCGCTGTCGCCGGAGTTCGACGACACGGTCCAGGCGCTCCGAGGCGAGTACGGAGGATTCGACGCCGTGATCGTCACCATCGCCTCCTGGGGCGACCAGGGTCGCAAGCCGCTCCTCGCTCTTACGGACGCCGAGTGGGACACCCTGGTCGCGGAGAACCAGACCGCGGTGTTCCGCGCCTACCGCGCGCTGTATCCCCTCATCTCCCGTGACGGCGCGCTGATCCAGCTCAATGGGCTCAGCGCCGACATCGCGTTCCCTGGCGGGGGCGGGGTCGCACTCACCGCTGCGGCCACGAAGTCGATGACCCGCACGATCGCGGCGGAGATGGCGTGCCGCGGCGCCCGGGTCTACGAGGTGATCCTCGGGGTGGTGCGCACCCGCGCGCGCCGTCTCGCCGGGATAGACGACCTCCGCTGGATCGACGGCGAAGAGATCGGCGTCCACCTCGCCGAGCTCATCACCGGGACGAGTCCGCTCTCGGACACCCCCGTCCAGTACTTCGTCGACAAGCGCACCGGCCCGCAGGCCGACGCGCCCGAGCTCTGAGGCTGCCGCATGCTCGACATCATCCGGCCCGGCGACGACCGCTACGAACTCGTCCGACACGTCTACAGCGCCACCGGTTCGCCTGCGGCGGTCGTCCGCCCGCGCGTGGCCGCAGAGGTTCCGGAGGCGCTCGCCTTCGCGCGGCGGGAGGGCGGCCCGTTCTCGGTCCGCAGCGGCGGTCACGGCATCAGCAGCATTTCGACCAACCAGGGAGGGACGGTCATCGACCTCGGCGCCCTCACCACGATCGAACGGATCGACGACCGCGTTGTGGAGGTGGGCCCCGGCGCCCGGTGGGGCGGCGTCGCCTCCGCACTGCGGCCGTGGGGGCTCGCCATCAGTTCCGGCGACTCCGGTGACGTCGGAGTGGGCGGCCTCGCGACCACCGGTGGCATCGGCCTGATGGGACGCGCGCACGGGCTGACCATCGATGCCCTCGTGGGCGCCGAGATCGTGACAGCGGACGGGACGGTCCGCTGGCTGTCCGCTTCGGAGGACCCCGACCTGTTCTGGGCAGTCCGCGGTGCCGGGGCGAACTTCGGCATCGTGACCCGGTTCCGCTTCCGCGCCTCGACCGACGCCTCGGTCATCCACGCCTCCTTCGCCTACTCCATCGCGGACACGGCAGGCTTCCTCGAGCGGTGGGGCGCGACGGTCGAGAGCGCCCCGCGCGAGATCTCCGCGTTCCTGTACCTCTTCGGCGGCGAACCGACCTTCGCCCAGGCGACGGTCGTCTTCGCCGGCACCGACACCGAGACGGCGGTTCGCGCCCTCGAGCCGTTCACCCGGCTCGCCCAGGTGGTCGGTCAGCGGGCGCAGTCCACGCCTTACGCAGACATCCTCCCGGCGTCCGGCGCCGTCCATTCCGGAGCCCAGACCGCCGTCACCCGCACCGGACTCGCCGACCACCTGGACAGCCGGCTCTCCTCGCGCCTGGCGTCGCTCGCCCGCGGGGGTGGAGCGGACATGATCCAGCTCCGTTCCGTCGGCGGGGCCATCAACGACGTCCCTGTGTCGGCGACCGCGTACGCGCACCGCCACCAGAACTTCTCAGTGACCGCGGTCTCGACGGGCGGTGTCCGGCGACTCGATGCGGCCTGGACGGAGAGCAGGGAGCTGATAGACGGGCTCTATCTGAGCTTCGAATCGGACCACGCCCCGGAACGAGTGCAGGATGCCTTCCCTCCGGAGACGCTGGCCCGCTTGCGCACCCTGAAGGCTCGGTGGGATCCGGACGGGATCTTCGATCAGAACTTCGCCCTGGACGCGCGACATCGTTCCTTCGGATGACGAGCCCGGCACCGCGTCTCGGCCAGACTGAGCGCATGAGTGTCTCCTCCCCGGGCGTCGTGCGCCGCTGGGTCCTCCCCATCCTCCGCATCGTGGTGTTCGCTGCGATCGCCGTCGCCCTGGTCAAGCTCGCGTTCTTCAACGGTGCTACGTCGGGAACCGACGGCATCGTGCCGACGGCCGAAGTGAGCGATCCGATCACGACCGTGCAGACGGGGTCGATCCGCAATGACATCAGCCTGGATGCGACGGTGTACCCGGATGCGGCGGCGCCCGTGCGCGCGACCACCGCGGGTGAGGTCTCGAAGGTCGACGTCGCGGTCGGTGCGGCGGTCGACGCCGGCACCGCGGTCGTCGTGGTGAAGCATCCACTGGCGACCGCAGCGGCCGACGGCACACCGCTGTACGAGAAGGTGACCATCAGCGCGGGCGCGGCAGGGACGCTGTCGGCGTTGACCGTTCTCGTCGGACAGCAGGTCGCCGTGGGCGACACGATCGCGCAGGTCGCACCGCCGACCTTCAACGTCACTGGGACGATCGCCCCGGTCGAGCAGTACCGTCTCCTCACCAAGCCGACCGAGGCGACGGTCACCATTGCGGGCGGGCCGGCTCCCTTCACGTGCACGGGTCTGACGATCAACGCTCCGCTGGCAGGCGCCGCCGCGGGGCCATCGCCGGAACCGTCCGGCGACGCACCCGGGACCACGGGTCCATCGGCATCGGGTTCCGGTTCGAGCACCGGCCCCAGTGTGCGCTGCGCGGTGCCCGCGGGCGTGACTGTGTTCGGCGGTCTCGCGGCCAAACTCACGATCAGTGCGGGGGCCGCCGCCGATGCGCTCGTCGTTCCCGCGACAGCGGTGGAGGGCAGCGGCACTGCCGGCACAATCTACCGTCCGGCGGCGGGCGGAGGCGCCCCCAAGCCCGTGAAAGTCGAACTCGGCATCTTCGACGGCCGGAATGTGCAGATCGTCTCCGGCCTGAAAGAGGGCGAGGAGATCCTCGAGTTCGTGCCGTCGAAATCCGACGAGCAGGCCGCCGCCGCGATGAACGGCCTGGGCGGCTGATGCCGCTCCTCGAACTGGAGGGCGTCACGCGCGTCGTGCCGATCCCCGACGACGAGCCGTTGCGCATCCTGAGCGGCGTGGACCTGGTGGTCGACGCGGGCGAGCACGTCTCGATCGTCGGCCGCAGCGGTTCCGGCAAGTCGACCCTCCTCAACATCCTGGGGCTGCTGGACGAACCGACGGATGGGAGTATCACCTTCGATGGCGTGCCGGTGCGACGCATGTCATCCGCCGACCGCGATCGCCGGCGCGGCCGTGAGGTCGGGTTCATCTTCCAGCAGTTCAACCTGCTTCCCGGTCGTACGGCCGTCGAGAACGTTGCGACCCCGCTGCTCTATGCGGAGCCCCGCCGGTTCTGGCGTCGTCGACGCCTCGCGCTGGAGATGCTCGACCGGGTCGGGCTGGCGAATCGAGCCGAGTGGATGCCGAGCCGCCTCTCCGGAGGCGAGCAGCAGCGCGTCGCCATCGCTCGTGCGCTCGTCCGCAACCCCCGGGTGATCCTCGCGGACGAGCCGACCGGCGCTCTCGACGTCCAGACCGGACAGTCCGTCATGCAGTTGCTCGACTCCGTCGCCCACGACACCCAGTCGGCGCTCGTCACCATCACCCACGATCCCGCGATCGCCGCACTCGCGGACCGGCGGTTCCGGCTCGATGGCGGGATTCTGCACGCAGAGCAGCCGGAGGCCGTCCGGTGAAGGCGATCACGACCCTGTGCGGCATCCTGGTCGAGGCCTGGTCGGAGTTCCGGGTCTACCGCGCCCGCGTGCTGATGTCCATCGTCGGCGTGGCCGTCGCGATCATGGCGCTCACGGCTATCGCGGCGATTTCGGCGGTCGCGCAGCAGGGCGTCGTCGAAGGGTTGGAACGCGGGCAGGGGCGTCCGGCGATGCTCAACATCAGCCCGCCGTACTCGAACGACGGACAGCAACTGGTGTCGGACGACACCTTCAGCGCTCAGGTCCGGGACGAGCTCGCGCGCTACAAGGTCCGCTACTGGAGCCGGCAGGGCTTCGCGCAGCCCGTCGCCCGCGGGGTCCCTGTCGACGCGAATCTGAACGGGCAGACGGTCGACCCGGACTACGGCGTCATGTTCCGCACCCGCATCGTCTCCGGGTCATGGTTCTCCAGCGGGGACGCCGACCGGCTCGTGCCCGCGGTCGTCATCAACGAGGGACTCTGGAGGCTGCTGGGTTCACCCGATGTGCGGACGCATCCCGTTCTCCACCTGATCAGCCCGAGTTCGGTGGATGCCGTCATCATCGGCGTCGCGGCCGGCGGGGATGAGCACTCAGCACAGCTCTGGATGCTGTTCGACGCGTACCAAGCGCTGGTGCCGCCGGGTTCGGCCGCGAACGTGTCGGGGTCGACGCAGTACTTCGCGTGGGTTCCGGAGCCGATCTCAGCACAGCTGTCCGACCGCCTGGCGTCGGACTTGTCGCACGCGATCGGAAACGGCGGCACTGTGCAGGTGAACCGGCAGGACTACGCGTCATTCGACGGACCCGATCCGCTGCTGTTCCTCAAGATCGTAGGCGGCGCGGCGGCGGGACTGATCCTCCTGCTCGGCGCTCTCGGCCTCCTCAACATCTCGATGGTGACGGTCCGGGCGCGGATCCGTGAGATCGGGATCCGCCGCAGCTTCGGCGCCACCGCGGGACGTGTGTTCGCCGGGGTGATGATGGAGAGCGTCGTCGCGACGGCCGTTGCTGGCGTGATCGGGGTCATGGTCGCGATCCTCGCGCTCGAGAACCCGATCGTGGCCGGGTTCCTGCATCAGCAGGGGCTTCAGGATGTGCCGGCCTTCCCGCTCTCGGCCGCCGCGTTCGGGATGCTCGTGGCGATCGGTGTCGGTGCGCTCGCCGGAGTGCTCCCGGCGATGGTGGCGATCCGCGTGCGACCGATCGACGCGATCCGGTTCTGACGGACCGCCTGCGCGGCCTGCACGGTCCTGTTTTCAGGACCGCGGCCCGCTCCTGTATTCAGGAGATCTGGAGCCATGGGTGAAGCTATGTCCTGAAAAGAGGACATAGCTTCACCTCGGCCCGCCATTCTCCTGAAAACAGGACCCGGGCAGCGCACGGAGTCCTGAATACAGGACCGGAGGCGGCACGAAGTCCTGAATACAGGAGCGGAGCCACCACGCGAGCCGGTTGCCGCGTGCCGATCCGGTTCAGTGCCGGCGGGGGAGCCGCACGGTGACGGCGGCGCCCCCTCCACTCGGATTCGTCGCCTCGACCGTCCCGTGGTGCCGGCTCACCACCTCCGCCACCAGCGCCAGCCCCAGCCCGTAGTGCCGCGCGCGGTCATCGCCCGGCTGCGCGGCGCGCGCGGTCGCGAAGCGCTCGAACGCGCCGTCCGCCACCCCGGCGGAGAAGCCGGGACCGTCGTCGTGGACGGAGAGGACGACGCGGTCCTGGGACGCGGAGACCGTCAGCCGTACCTCGGACGCCGCGTGGTCCAGCGCGTTGTCGACCAGCGCTACGATCATCCGCCGAAGCGACACCGGTGTGCCGGTGACGAGCGCGTCCGGCTGGGCTTCGACCGCGATGGAGAGCCCGCGATCTGCCGCCCGCCCTTCCGCCGAGCGCGCGACCGTCGCCGCCAGCGCGCCGAGGTCGACGCCTTCGCTTTCCGCGGTCTGGCGGGGGTCGGCGGCGGTCAGGAGGTCCTGCACGATCTCGGTGAGCGCTCGGCTGTCGTCGACGATCTCATCGAGGCCCGAGCGGACTTCGTCGTCGGAGGCTCCGCCCGGCGCCGACACCACGTGGCGCCGGAGCAGCTGGGCGCGCGTGCTCAGTAGGGTCAGCGGGGTGCGGAGCTCGTGGCCCGCATCCGCGACGAACCTGCGCTGCAGCGCGAGCGCATCCGCCAGCGGCCGGATGGACCGCCGCGCGAGCACCAGCCCGATTCCGGCAGCCGCGATGGTGGCGATCAGGCCGCTGATCACCAGCGCGAGCACCAGCCGGCTCAGTTCCTCCTGCTGCTCGCCGAGGCCGTACGCGATTTGCACCACCTTGCCGTGGCGAACATCCGTCACGGTCAGGTAGCGCTGTCCGCCGGCCTCCACGGTTCCGGAGACGGACCCGCCCTCGCGCGCCACCTGATCGAGGGCGGCCTCATCCGGGAGGCCGGCGGGCATGTTGGGGGAGCTGTCGCGGCCTTGCGGCGTGACGACCGTGACGAGCAGATCGCGCGGCGCGTCGTGCGTCGAGTCGACCATCGACGCGTCGGAGAGCGCTCGCCGCGCGGCTTCGACCTGCCCGGCGGCGACGACGCTGTACACGACCACGCCGAGTGCGACGAAGAGCCCCACGATGATCACGGCGAACTGGGCCGCCAGCCGAAGGGATGCGGAACGCAGCTCGCGATCGTCGGCGCGGCTCACCGCAGCGCGCCCATCCGATAGCCGACGCCGCGGACCGTGTCGACGAGCGAACGGCCGAACTTCCGGCGCAGGTGATGCACGTACGTGTCCACCACCCCAGGGTCGTCCGCCGCCGCGAAGACCTCGTCCAGGAGGAGCGCGCGGGAGAACACCTGCCCCGGGCGCCGGGCCAGCACCTCCAGAAGAGCGGACTCGCGTTCGGACAGGACGGACCGCGAGCCGTCGTCGAGCGTGACCGTGCGGCTGCCGGTGTCGAGCCGCCCGCCGGGGAAGCGGACGACGGGCACCACCGCGGCCGCGCGCCGAGTCAGCCCGCGGACACGGGCGACCAGTTCGTCGATGTCGAACGGCTTGGCCAGGTAGTCCTCCGCGCCGGCGTTCAGCCCGTCGACCCGGTCGGGGGCGGTGCCCAGCGCGGACAGCACCAGGACGGGCGTCGTGACCCCGTCGTCGCGCAGACGGCGCAGCACATCCAGCCCTTCCACCGCGGGTAGGCCCCGGTCGAGCACGATGGCGTCGAACTCGGCGGTGAGGCCGAGGTGGAGGGCGCGCTGGCCGTCTCGCGCGAGCTCCACGTCGAAACCTTCGGATTCCAGGAGCGCGCTCAGCATGCTCGCAAGGCGGCTGTCGTCTTCGGCGACCAGCACACGCAGGTTTCCGGTCACGTTCGCAGTATAGGAGCCGGGTGATCCCTCCACAGGGGCGGCCTCCTTCACCGCGTGGTCGCCGGCCGTGCGAACGTCAGCTCTCCGGCTCCGAGCAGGCGCCCGGCCGCATCCACCGCGAGGACGCCGCGTGCTCCGGCGGCCAGCGCGTGATCGATGCCGCCCGGCCCCATCGCGAACACGGTGGTCGCGAGCACGTCCGCGGTGGTCAGGTCGTCCGCCACGACGGTCGCGCTGAGCAGCCCGTGGGCCGGTGTTCCGTCGCGGCCGTCTACGATGTGCTCCCCGCGTTCGTAGGCGCCCGATGTCGCCACGCCCGCGTCGCTGAGCGCCAGGACGGCCAGCATCGCGGTCGCGTCGTGGGGCGAACGGATGCCGACACTCCACGGCATCCCCGGTTCGGGGTTTCCCGAGACCACCACGTCGCCGCCGGCGTTCAGGCAGAAGTCGCGCAGGCCCGCGGAGCGCAGTTCCCGTGCGGCGCGAGCGGCGGCCCATCCCTTGACGACGCCGTCCAGATCCCAGGTGCCGTCCGGTCGGCGGATGCGGAACGCGCCTCCGGAGGCGCGGCACGCCTCCTCCCCGATGGCGACGACCTCGCGGAAGTCCGCGCTGTGCGCGACGTCGGCACCGACACCCGCGGAAGCGTTGGCGCGACTCAGCTCGCTGTCCGGGCGGTAGGCGCTGAAGCGTCGGTCGGCCTCGCGCAGCACGCGGAAGGCGCGCTCGGCGGCCTCCGTCCCATCCACGTCGTCACGAATGTCGATCGACATGGGGATGCCCATCACCGTCTCCAGGAACCTCATCGCTGGTCGATCGCCGACTGGACCGACTGGATGTAGCCCTCGGAGGTGTAGGTCGCTCCGGACACCGTGTCGATGTTCGCCGACTGCGAGGCGAGCACCTCCTGCTCGAGGATGGGCAGCGCCTGGTCGTTGATCTCGATGTCGCGTCCGTCGCGGTCGGGCGATTGGACCGTCTTCACCGCGGTGATCGTGTTACCGGAGAAGGTCACCTCCACCTGCACAGCGCCGTACCGGGTGTCGACGGCCGAGCCGGTGACGGTGGTGGACGCAGTCGACGCGGAAGCTGAGGGCGACGGGGTGGCGGATGCGGATGCGGACGGGTCGGGGGTGGCCGTCGTGGTCGAGCCGCCGCTCGACGTGTCCGAGGTCGTGCCGCTGGTCGTCGTCGAATGGACCGAGGTGGAGGCGGCCACCGCATCCTGGCCGACGCCGTACAGTTTCAGGCCGACGGTGGCGCCCATGACGACGACGATCGCAGTGAAGAGGACGGTTCCCCGCCAGGGTGTGCTGCTCATGACATGCTCAGTTCTTCTCGGTGGATGAAACGGTTCGGCATCCGGAGTGCCCGGAGGGACGCCACGGCCCGCTGGCCCATCCCCTCCGGCCCGCAGATGAAGGCCTCCCAGTTGTGGAGGTCCGGAATGAGGTGGCGCAACGGCTCGACGTCGAGCGGGTCGTAACCCAGTTCGGAGCGACGGCCGACCAGGGGGATCACCGTCACGCCGGGCATCGCCTGCAGCTCACCGAGGAGGGCGAGGTGCCGCGCCGAGCGCGCGCGGTACAGGACGACCGGTCGGGCGCCGCGCCGGACCAGCTCCTCGGCGAGGGCGCGGATCGGCCCGATCCCCGCACCGCCCGCGATCAGCAGGATGCGCTCCCGGCTCGCCCTGTCGGCGGTGAAACGGCCGAATGGTCCCTCGGCGAAGACCAGGGAGCCGGTCTTGAGTGAGGGGAGGCGGCTCGAGTGGTCGCCGATCGAACCGACGGTGATGCGGAGGTGGCCGTTCGCGGGCACGGCGGAGACCGAGTAGGGGTGGGCGGTGCCCAGGTGACCCCAGCTGAGGAAGCGGAACAGGAGGAAGTTGCCCGCCCGCACGCCGAGCTGCTCGATGCGCGGGCCGGTCAGCCACACGCTGTTGACGCCTTCGCTCTCCGACACGACGGCGGCCACGCGCATCCGGCCTCGCCAAGCGTCGAGGGTGGGCAGGATGAACCGCCAGGTCAGCACGGCGGCCGCCGTGCCGAGGTACAGCGCGATCCACAGGATGCGATTGACCGGAGCAGAGACGAAATGGGCGCCGCCGCTCAGCTGGTGGAAGAAGGTGAGGAAGATCGAGACGTAGGTGGTGACGTGCAGCCAGTACCAGACCTCGTACGACAGCTTCGTGCGGATCAGCCGGGCGCTGCTGAGCCCCACGACGAGGAACGCGATCGTACCGATGAGGGCGGTCAGCATGTCGGGATACGACTGAAGGATGGACACGAACTCGTTCCACGGCGGGTTCTTGTCGAGGAGCTCCCCACCCAGCACCAGGAACAGCACGTGGGCGACGATGAGGAAGAGGACGGAGGCCCCGAGCGAGCGGTGCCAGGAAACCAGCTTGTCGAGCCCGACCGCTGTCTCGAACCACGGCACGCGGGCGATCAGCAGCACCTGGGCGCAGACGAGGAAGCCGCCGACCATCCCGCTGACCTCGCCGAGAGAGGTCAGGGCATTCGCAGGGGTCGCAGCGAACCCCGCCGGGACCGCGAACCACCACATCCCCAGAACGACGACGACGCCGATCGCCAATGTCGCGCGCACCGCCCGGGCTCCGCTCCGCCGCCCGGCGCCACGGCTGGGGGTGCGCACCCGTCGGGCCGGCGCGGTCACGCTCAACGTCTGATCCATGTATCCCACGATGCAGACGCATTCTTTGTGAATTCTTACGTGAGGTGGGAGCCGCCTATGAGGCTGATATGAAACAGCGCGATCCCTAGGTGACGCCGATCGTTTCAGCCGCAAGGGGGGCGGACTGCTCCGTCATGAGGAGTCCGTGGTTGCTGTTGGAGGCCGCCATCAGCGTCTCCAGCCATTCGCGATCGATTCCCCCCGGCGTGACGGCGTTGTACCGGAACACCAGGGTGATGGCCGGATCCACCCAGATGGTGACCCGGCCGCAGTCGGCTCCCGCGGCTCCCGCCCAGGACACGAAGAACCCCTCGCGCCGTCGCAGTTTGGATCCGATCACGATCTGCAGGTGGGCCAGCATCCGATCGTCGATCTCGATCTCCTGGTGACCCCCATAAACTAACACGCCCATGGGTCCTGCTCCCGTCCGGCCCCGCGCGTATGTTGGCCCCATCGCTCTGCGCGGTCGGGGTCCGGGACCGCAGCGGAGCGCCGCGACGTCCTTGTCGCGACACTCCTATTGTGCGCTCTGCAGCGCGTTTCGGACCCTGCCAAATCTGCGACGGGCGCGCGCGACTGCTATGCCGCGGGGTCGTCCGGCCGACCGCGGAACGCGTCGATCGCGAGGTCGGCGAAGCGGCGCGCGACGGCGGGCAGTAGGTCCGGCCGGGCCGCCGTCAGCCCCCGGCCGGCCGCCAGGATGACGACGAGGTCGTCGATCGCGAAGTCGGCCCGGAGCATCCCCTCGTGCTGCGCGCGCCGGGCGAGCCCGCCCAGCAGCCCGAGCAGCTCCCGCCGGTGCTGCGCGATGGCGGCGGACGGTGCCGAGGAGACCAGCGCATCCACGAACCCCCGGTTGCGGACGTTCAGCACGATCAGGCGCTGGACGGTGCCGGTGAAGCCGCTCCACGCGTCGGGATCGGCGCATCCTTCTTCGACGATCCGCCGGCAGGTCCGGAACTCGATCGCGAACGCTTCATCGATCAGCCCCTGCCGGGTCGGGAATCGGCGGTAGAGCGTCGCCGGGCCGACGTCCGCACGGCGTGCGATGTCGCGCATCCCGACGTCGAGGCCCCGCTCGGCGAACAGTGCGGCCGCTGCGGCGAGGATTCGATCGCGGTTCTCCTGCGCGTCGGAGCGCAGCCGAGTCACTTCCGGGGTCATTTGTTCCACTTCCTCCAAGCGGACGCAGGCGTCCACTACCGTGCGAGGGTAGCACCGGCGTTCGGAAGAAGAGGGAGTAGTCGTGAGGGCAGTCATCATCGAGGAGTTCGGAGACGCGAGCGGGATGCGCGTGGTGGAGCGGGAGACGCCCGTTGTGCCGCCGGGCCACGTGCTCATCAGGACCGAGGCGATCGGCGTCGGCGGCGTGGATGCGGTGATCCGTCGCGGCACGGTCGGCTCGGTCTCCGCAGCCGGGATGATCCCCGGCAGCGAGGTGGCCGGAACGGTGGTCTCCGTGGGTGCAGGCGTCGACGACTCTTGGATCGGCAGACGCGTGTGGGCGTTCACCGGGATCTCGGGCGGCTACGCCGAGTTCGCCGTGGCGCACGTCGACGATCTGTCGGTCATCCCGTCGGGGCTCTCGTCCAGCGACGCGGCCACCCTGGGGAGCGCCGCCACGGTCGCGCACTTCGCGCTTGCGCACGCGCGATTCCGGTCGGGCGAGTCGGTGCTGGTGCGCGGCGCGGCGGGAAGCATCGGCATCGCCGCGATCGAGCTGGCGGTTCGAGGCGGCGCGAGCGCTGTCGCGGCCACCACCGCGTCCTCGGAGCGCGGCCGGCGGCTTCGCGAGCGGGGCGCGACGCACATCCTGGACCGGGCGGGACAGGGTGACGGGGAGGCACCGGACGTCTTCGATGTGATCATCGACATCGCCGGGGGAGCGGAGGTTCCGGCCTTCCTCGACCGGCTCGCGCCCAACGGCCGGTTCGTCCTCGTCGGCGCGGTCGCCGGATTCCCTCCGCCGGACTTCGGCCTGACGCTGCTGCGCTCTTTTCAGCAGTCCCGTTCGTTCGCGACGTTCAGCCTCGCCACGATCCCGGTCGCGGAGCGCAACCAGGCTCGGGAAGAGCTGCTGCGGCTGGCCGCCCGAGGCGAGCTCAGCGCGGTGGTCGACGAGATCCTGCCGCTCGAGGAGGCACCGGAGGCGCATCGCAGGATGGACGACGGCAGCGTGTTCGGCCGTATCGTCCTCGTCCCGACCGCTCGCTAGGCGACACGGTCGGCCCTAGCCGCGTCCCGCTCCCGGGGTGCAGTCTCTGCCCTGTGGGGTGCCGCCCCGGTGAGGAGCACGACCGTGCCGAAGCAGAACGACCCGACCGAATCCATCGTCGCAGCGAACCGTGCGTGGCTGGATCGCAGCATCTTCCAGGATGTGGCCGACTTCGAGGACGCCGATCGCGGGTTCCTGGGGACCCTCGACGAGCCGGCGATCACCGACGCGGACGGCACGGTCGTCTTCGACGCGTCGGCGATCGACTTCATCACTGGCGACGCTCCGGACTCCGTCAATCCGAGCCTGTGGCGGCAGGGGAGGCTGATCCAGCGCAACGGCCTGTTCGAGGTCGTCGAGGGGCTCTATCAGGTGCGCGGCCTGGACCTCTCCGTGATGTCCCTGATCGAGGGGGACACGGGCGTGATCGTGGTGGACCCGCTGGTGTCAGAGGAGACCGCGGCCGCGGCGCTCGCGCTGTATCGGAAACATCGTGGCGACCGCCGTGTCGTCGCCGTCATCCACACCCACTCGCACATCGACCATTTCGGGGGCGTACTGGGCATCGTCACTCCGGAGACCGTGGAGTCGGGGGAGGTGCAGATCATCGCTCCGGAGGGCTTCGTCACGCACGCCATCGAGGAGAACGTGTACGCCGGCACCGCGATGGCCCGCCGGGCGGCGTACATGTACGGGGCGGTTCTGCCCCGCGGGCCGAAAGGACAGGTCGGCGCGGGCCTCGGCCAGACCAACTCCATCGGGACGCCGGGCATCCTGACGCCGACGCTGGAGATCACGAGCACGGGCGAGACGCACACCATCGACGGCGTGGAGTTCGAGTTCCAGCTGGCACCGAACACCGAAGCGCCGGCGGAGATGCACTTCTACCTCCCGCGCTTCCGGGCGCTGTGCATGGCCGAGAACGCGACCCACAACCTGCACAACCTATTGACCCTGCGTGGTGCCCTCGTGCGCGACCCGCACATCTGGTCGCAGTACCTGACCGAAGCGATCGAACGGTACGGCAGTCGGTCGGATGTGCTGTTCGCCTCCCACCACTGGCCCACCTGGGGAACCGACCGCATCCTGCACTTCCTGGCGGTCCAGCGTGATCTGTACGGCTACCTGCACGACCAGACCCTCCGGCAGCTGAACCAGGGCTACAACGGCGCCGAGATCGCCGAGACGTTCCAGCTGCCGCCGGCGCTCGAGAAGGAGTGGAGCACGCACGGCTACTACGGATCCGTGTCGCACAACGTGCGCGCCATCTACCAGCGGTACATGGGGTTCTTCGACGGCAACCCGTCCCGGCTCTGGCCACATCCGCCGACGGAGCAGGCCGAACGCTGGGCCGCGCTCGTCGGCGGCGTCGGGAAGCTCATCGAGGGGGCCCGAGCCGCCTACGACGCGGGCGACTTCCGCTGGGCCGCGACGCTGCTCGACACGGCGGTATTCGCCGACCCACAGCACGCAGACCCACAGAACGCAGAGGCCAAGGATTTGCTGGCCGACACATACGAGCAACTCGGTTACGGGGCCGAGAACGCCACCTGGCGCAACTTCTACCTGTCCGGCGCGACAGAGTTGCGCGAGGGCAACTTCGGCAGCCCGATCTCCACCAACGCACCCACACTGCTTGCCCAGCTCTCGCCGGAGCAGATCTTCGACGCGATCGCCATCCAGATCGACGGGCCGAAGGCGTGGGATCTGGACCTCGCGATCGACATCACGTTCACCGACCTTCAGCGCAGTTTCCGGGTGACCCTGCGCAACGGCGTCCTCGTCTCTGTCGAGAAGGAGCCGGCCGATGCCGCGCAGCTGCGCGTCACCACAACGCGTCCGCGCTTCCTCGCCCTGACGGCGGGCGACACCGCATCGCCAGGGATCACCCTGGAGGGCGACGCCGGAGTGCTGGCACAGTTGACGAGCGTGCTCGACCCGGGCGACCCGAACTTCGAGATCGTCGTACCCTAGCTGGCGAAATTGCCGTTGTTCGAGCCCGGTTTGGTGGTCGGGGGCGCATCCAGGCTCCCCTCGTCCAAAAGCTGCAGGCCGAGGGGTGTGGATGCGGACACGACGAGCGCGTTCACCCACTCCCGGTTGATCTCGGGAAAACGGCTGCCGGAGTACTTGAAGTGCAGGTCGGTGTGCGGCCCGATCCACACGGCGCTGCGGCCGTCCCCCACGGTCTCGTTGTCCCGCCAGTTCAACATGAACGTCTCCTGGCGGCGGAGCTTGGTGCCGACCGCAATCTGGAGGTGCGCGAGGACCCGGTCCTCGAACGCGATCGCCAGCCGGCCGGCGCCGTAGAACAGGGTTCCCATCTTCGTTGTCTCCTCGCTGCGGGCTGCTGCGGCCGGCCTATTCGCCGAAGCCGTCGTTCGTGTAGTCGGCGGTCTCCTCGAACACCGGCCGGGACGGCTGCAACCGTGCCGTCTTCTCCCGCATGGATCGCGTCGCCTCGGCGTCTGTCAGGTCGACGCCGCGGTCGAGGGCGGCCGCCGAGAAGAGCTGACTGGCCGGACCGATGAGCAAGCGGGTGCGGCCCTGCATCCCCTCATCGGAGAGGGCGGGGACGGTGACCAGATCGGACTTCCCGACGTCGGCGAGTGCCTTGGCGTACATGACCAACGCCTCGCACACGTCGTCGTCGAGAAAGATGTATCCCCCTGCGTAGTACAACTTCTTCATGCCACATCATTGACACCGTTTTCCCGATTTTTCTAGGGATACCCCGGTGTGAGCATCCGCGGCGTAAAATCGCTCGCACAGCGTCCCGGACCTCGATGCGACTCGATCAGAGGCGGGCCGCCATGACTGAACCATCGGGGCTTTCGAGCCGGCGTGACGGCGGCTACGCCGGGCTCGCCACCGTCATCCGCGAGTCGGGGCTGCTGCGCCGACGCTACGGGTACTACTGGACGAAGCTGGCGCTGGTCCCGATCGTCACCGCCGCGACGGTGGCGGCGTTCGTGCTGATCGGCGACAGCTGGTGGCAGCTGATCACCGCGGCGGTGTTCGCCTTCGTGTTCACGCAGATCGCCTTCCTCGGACACGACGCGGCGCACCGGCAGATCTTCCGATCCGGCCGGTGGAACGACTGGACGAGCCTCCTCGTCGGCGACCTCTTCGTCGGGATGAGCTACGGCTGGTGGCAGCACAAGCACACGCGGCACCACGCCAATCCGAACCAGGAAGGGGTCGATCCCGATCTCGACCTCCCGGTGGTGGCCTTCACTCCCGACCGGGCGGCGGCGGCGCGTTCGGACCTGGTGCGGTGGCTGATCGGCCACCAGGGGTGGTTCTTCTTCCCCATCCTGCTGTTGGAAGGTCTGTCGCTCCACGCGTCGAGCGTCCGGCGGGTGGTCACGCGCGGGCATCTGCAGCGGCGGCCGGTGGAGATCGCCTTCCTCACCGTCCGCATCGTCGGCTACCTGACGCTGGTCTTCCTCGTCCTCTCACCCGGGATCGCGGCCGCGTTTCTGGCCGTCCAGCTCGGCCTGTTCGGCTTCTACATGGGGATGTCCTTCGCGCCCAACCACAAGGGGATGCCCCTGGTGCCGCACGACATGAAGCTGGACTTCCTGCGGAGGCAGGTGCTGATGAGCCGCAACATCCGCGGCAATCGGACGCTCGACTTCCTGATGGGCGGCCTCAACTATCAGATCGAGCACCACCTGTTCCCGTCCATGCCGCGCCCGCATCTTCGGAGGGCGGCGCCGATGATCCGCGCGTACTGCGAGGCGCAGAAAGTGCCGTACACCGAGACCGGGCTGCTGAGCTCGTACGCGATCGTGACGCGGCACATCAACAGCGTCGGCCTCGGTGATCGGGACCCCTTCAGCTGCCCTCTGCTGGAGTTGCGGCAGATCTCGTCGACGACGGAGTAGCGCCAGCGTCGGGATCGGTCGTCAGGCCGGCTCGATCACGGGAAGCAGCTGACCGGCGAGCACATCCCCGATCTCGGCGGCGACGACCCCGATGAGCGGCGCCGAGAACATCGCCGACAGTGCGTGTGCGGCGCGGGCGGGCTCGTCGGCGGGCGCCACCGTCACCCCGTCGCCGCGCTGGGTGACCGACAGCGGGACGAAGCGCACCGTCCCCGCCGAACCGGACCATCCCGTCGACACCGTCTCGGCCAGGAGTGCCTGGGTGTGAAGGATGCCCGAGAGCCGCTCGAGAGCCGGCCGCACGAACGCCTCGAACGAGACGAACGCGGCGGTCGGCGTGCCGGGGAGGGCGATCCACGGCACTCCGTTCCAGCTGCCGTGCGCCTGCGGTCTGCCCGGGCGCATGGCGACGCGGGTCAGCACACCGCCGGGTGAGCCGGCGACCGTGCGCCCGAGGACGTCATGCGTCCCCGCTCCGAGGCCGCCGGTGGAGACGATCAGATCGGCGTCACGGCAGGCCTCCTCGAGGGCGGCCTCGACCTCGCCGGGGGCATCGGCCGCCCGGTGGATACCCGTGACCTCGCCGCCCACGGCGCGTACGGCGGCGCAGAGGTACACGGCGTTGGAGTCGGGGATGGTTCCAGCCGACGCGTCGGGAAGGTCGGTCACGCCGTCGCTCAGCTCGTCGCCGGAGGACAGCACGGCCACGCGCGGGCGCCGCCGGACAGCGACCGTCCGGTGACCGGTGGCCGCCAGAAGCGCGAGGGCCCGTGCCGTCAGCGTCGTGCCACGCGGGATGAGCGCCTCTCCGGTCGACACGTCTTCCCCCGCCCACCGGATGTTCGGCTTGGCGGGCGGCCACACCTCGACGGTCGGGTCGTCGGTGAACCGGCCGGGCGTCGAGAGCTCGACCGGGATGACCACGTCGGCCCCCTCGGGGACGGGCGCCCCGGTCATGATGCGCACCGCCTCTCCCGGGCGGAGTGGATGCGCGCGGCGGTGCCCGGCCGGCACCCGGTCCACCACGGTCAGCCGCGCGGGATGCGACGGGGTGGCGCCCGCGACGTCCGCCGACCGGACGGCGTACCCATCCATCGCGGAGTTGTCGAACAGGGGCACGGGTTGCAGGGCGGCCACGTCGGTCGCGGTGACCCGGCCAACGCCGTCGATCAGGGCGACGTGCTCGATCGGGAGCGGCCGCACCAGGGCGACGACGGCCTCCCGGTACTCGGCGACGGTGCAGGCGAGCTGGTCCATCCCGACCTCCTCAGGTGTCGATGAGCCCACGCTAGGCCGCCGCCGTGACTGCGCCGTTGCCGTTGCGTCACCCCGGATTACGTTCCCCTCACACCGCCGGGGACCGCACGAGAGGTGTTCGTTACGCCCCTTTCACGTCGCGCGTGTCCCGCCGAAACACGGTGTTCCTAGCGTGGTGGCACCACATCATCCACCGGCTCCATCCCGCAGGAGGTCCCCGATGACCAGCACCGTCTCCGCCCCGTCCGCGCCCGGCACGGCCGATACGTCTACCGCCACCTCTGAACTCGTCCATCGCCCCGGGCGGTGGATCGAGGGCTGGAACGCCGAGGATCCGGTCCAGTGGCAGCAGGGCGGCGCGGCCATCGCGCAGCGGAACCTGCGCTGGTCGATCTTCGCCGAGTTCCTCGGCTTCGTCGTCTGGCAGCTGTGGTCGATCGTGGTCGTCTCGCTGCCCGCAGCAGGATTCAGTTTCGACACCGCCCAGACGTTCTGGCTGATCTCGATGCCGAGCCTGGTGGGTGCGACCCTGCGCTTCCCGTACACGTTCATGGTGCCGAAGTTCGGCGGCCGCAACTGGACGATGATCTCCGCCGCGCTGCTTCTCATCCCCGCCATCGGGCTCGCGATCTGCGTGGCCAATCCGCAGACCCCGTTCGGTGTGATGCTGCTGGTGGCGGCCCTGGCCGGCCTCGGCGGCGGGAACTTCGCCAGCTCGATGGCGAACATCACCTTCTTCTACCCGCAGCGGAAGAAGGGATGGGCGCTCGGCCTGAACGCGGCAGGCGGCAACCTGGGCGCCGCCGTCGCGCAGTTCGCCGTGCCGATCGTCATCACGATCGGAGCCGGCGCGACCCTTCAGCTGCCCCTCGCTGGACTGATCTGGGTGCCGCTGATCATCGTGGCCATCGTCGGGGCTTGGCGACGGATGGACAACCTGTCCAACGCCCGCTCCGACCTGAAGGCGTCGCTGGCGGCACTGCGTGCCCCGGAGCTGTGGCTGATGGCGCTCCTCTACATCGGGACCTTCGGGTCGTTCATCGGCTTCTCCGGTGTCTTCCCGAAGCTCATCGCCGACCAGTTCCCGTCGTTCAGTTCCTTCCCCGTCGCCGGTACGACGCTCTCCCTCGCCTTCCTCGGCGCCCTCGTCGGCTCCCTGGCCCGGCCCTTCGGCGGCCGGCTGGCCGACCGCTTCGGCGGCAGCGCGATCACGATCGCCGCCTTCGTGGTGATGGCCCTGGGCGCGCTCGCCGTGGTGCTCACGCTGCCGCTCGACAACTTCTGGCTGTTCCTGGCGTTCTTCCTCGTTCTGTTCGTGGCCAGCGGCGCCGGCAACGGAGCGACCTACCGGATGATCCCCACCCTGTTCGCGCTCCGTGCGGGCGCGGCCGACGGCCACAGTTCCGCGGGTGACGTCTCGGCCCAGCGGACGGCGGCAGCGGCCCTCGGGATCGTGTCGGCGTTCGGCGCCTACGGAGGCTTCGTCATCCCGCAGGTGCTCGGACTCTCGAAGACGTCCACCGGCGGCTACGAGACGGGCCTGATGTGGTTCGTCGGGGCGTACGTCGTGCTGCTCGCCGTGACTGTCGGCGTCGCGGTGCACGGTCGTCGCCGCGGGGTGCGGATCTAGCAGGGAGCGCTCGGATGCCCGCTGAGACGCACTGCCCGTACTGCGCCCTGCAGTGCGCGATGACGCTCACCCCCACTCCGGGCGGGCCGACGCCCGTCGCGGTCACCGGACGGCAGTTCCCGACCAACCGCGGCGGGCTCTGCAAGAAGGGGTGGACGTCGGCGGAGGTGCTGTCGACGCCCGGGCGGCTGACCACACCGCTGATCCGCCGCGGGGGCGAGCTGCGGCCGGCGAGCTGGGATGAAGCTCTGGAGCTGGTGACCGAAAAGCTGACGGCCATCCGCCGGGAGGACGGCGCGGACGCGGTCGGGGTCTTCGGCGGCGGCGGGCTCACCAACGAGAAGGCGTACCTGCTCGGCAAATTCGCCCGGCTCGCCCTCGGCACCTCCCGCATCGACTACAACGGCCGCTTCTGCATGGCCTCGGCGGCGGCAGCCGGCAACCGGGCGTTCGGGGTGGACAGGGGGATGCCGTTCCCCGTTACCGACCTCGATGACGCCGACACCATCCTGCTGCTCGGGTCGAACGTGGCCGCCACCATGCCGCCGTTCCTCGGCCACCTGGCGGGGGCCCGCGCGGCCGGGGGTCTCGTCGTGGTCGACCCTCGCCGCTCGCAGACCGCACAGCTCACGGCCGACGGAGCCGGCATCCACATGCAACCCGCGCCGGGGACCGACCTGGCGCTGCTGCTCGGACTCACCCACATCGTGCTGGCCGAGGGGCTGGCCGACACTGCCTACCTGGAACAGCGGACGACGGGCTTCGACGCGGTGCGCCGCAGCGTCGCCGCATGGTGGCCGGAGCGCGTGCAGGAGCACACCGGTGTCCCGGTCGGAGAGCTGCGGGAAGTCGCCCGCCGCCTGGCGCGCGGGCGCGGCACGTACATCCTGACGGGGCGCGGCGTGGAGCAGCACGTCGACGGCACCGACACGGCGACTGCCGCCATCAATCTCGCGCTCGTGCTGGGGCTGCCCGGCCGGCCGGGATCGGGTTACGGGACGCTTACCGGCCAGGGCAACGGGCAGGGCGGCCGGGAGCACGGCCAGAAGTGCGACCAGCTGCCCGGTTACCGGAAGATCGCCGATCCGGAGGCGCGCGCCGCGGTCGCCGCGGTCTGGGGAGTCGACCCCGACACGCTCCCCGGCCCCGGTGTTCCGGCGGTGGAACTGCTCGGGATGCTCGGTCGGGCGGGCGGCGTGAGGGCCCTTCTCGTGCACGGATCGAACGTCGTGGTCTCGGGTCCCGACGCAGGTGCGATCCGCACCGGCCTGCAGGCTCTCGACCTGCTGGTCGTCTGCGACTTCGTGCTGTCCGAGACGGCCGAGCTCGCCGATGTGGTGCTGCCGGTGACGCAGTGGGCGGAGGAGGAGGGCACGATGACGAGCCTCGAGGGGCGCGTGCTGCGCAGGCGGCGGGCGCTCGACCCGCCGCCCGATGTGCGGAGCGAGCTCGACATCCTTGCCGACCTCGCCCGAAGACTCGACGCCCCCTCGGCGTGGCCCACCGACCCTGCGGAGGTCTTCGATGAGCTCGCGCGGGCATCGGCCGGCGGGATCGCCGACTACTCCGGGCTGAGCCATGCCCTGCTGGATGCGCAACTCGCAGGAGGCGAGGCCGCCCACTGGCCGTATCCGGTCGGCTCCAGCGGGACACCCCGGCTGTTCCTCGACCGCTTCGGTCACGACGACGGGCGGGCGCGGCTGGTCCCGGTGCGGGCAAGGGAACTCGACACCGGCCGCGGGCCGGGGGAATTGACCCTGATCACCGGGCGCCTGCTGGAGCACTATCAGTCCGGGGCGCAGACGCGGCGGGTGCCCGAGCTGCTGTCCGCCCAGCCCGAGGTGCGTGCCGAACTGCACCCGGCGACGGCCGCCCGGCTGGGGATCGCGGACGGCGACCCGGTGCGCGTCCACAACGTCCGCGGTGAGGTCGTGGCCCGTGCACAGCTGACCGGCGGGATGCGGATCGACACCGTCTTCCTGCCCTTCCACTTCGCCGGGCGTCAGTGCGCGAACCTGCTCACCGAGGCGGCCGTCGATCCGGTCTCGGCGATGCCCGAGTTCAAGCGCACGGCCGTGACGGTCGAGCGGGCGCACCAGGAGGAGGCCGCATGAAAGGGAGACCGCTGCGCGTCGTGCTGGTCGGCTACGGGCCGGTCGGCGCGCGTTTCGTGGAGGAGTTGCTACCTGCGATCGCCGCCGGGGAGGCGAGCCTGACGGTCGTCGGGGCCGAGCGCGAGGACGCGTACAACCGGGTGCTGGTCGCCGAGTACGCCGTCGGCGCGGCGGCTCGGGACCGGCTGGACGTGACGGATACGGACGCGGCGCGAGCTGCAGGGGTCGAGATCCGGCTGGGGGATGTGGCGGTGGCGATCGACCGCGACCGGCAGCGGGTCCTGGTCGAGGGAGACAGCGTCGAAGGAGACAGCGTCGAAGGAGGCGCCGAGCTGCCGTATGACCGGCTGGTGCTCGCGACGGGTGCGCGCGCCAACATCCCGACCCTCGACGGCTTGCACAGCACCCGCCGTGACCGTTCAGCGGCGCCGACGCCCGCGCTCGACCAGGGCGCCCGCCCGCTCCCCGCAGGCGTCGTCGCCCTGCGCGACCTCGGCGACGCGGAAGCGGTCGCCCCGGTCGTCGCCATAGGCGGCACGATCGTGGTGCTCGGCGCTGGGGTGCTCGGGATGGAGTTCGCCCTGCTCGCCGCCGAGCACGGCGCGGAGGTCGTCGTCGTCCACCACGGCTCGGCGCCGATGGCACGCAACCTGGACGAGCCCGGCGGCCGGATGCTCAGCCGCGCCGCCCGGGCGCGAGGCGTGGGGATGGCAGCACACGCGCGGGCCGAGAGCATCGGCTTCCGCGACCACGACGGCGGACGCGTGTTCGACGGCGTGGGATGCGCGGACGGCACGTACATCCCCGGCGACCTGCTCGTGCTCTCCTGCGGTGTGGGCCCGCGGGTGGAGCTCGCGCTCGCGGCGGGGATCGCCTGTTCCGCCGGCGTCCTCGTCGACGAGGAGCTGCGCTCCTGGACCGACCCTGACGTGTTCGCCATCGGCGACTGTGCACAGGTGGCGTCGCCGGACGACGCGGATGCCGACGGCCGGGTCGCCGGCGCACCGAGCGGACTCATCGGCCCGGGATGGCGTCAGGCGGCCGCGCTCGCCCGCCGCTTCCGCGCGGAGGCCGCCGGAGGCGCGGCCGGCCGGGACGCCGCGGTGGCGCTGCGGGAACGACCCGCCGCCGTGATGCTGAAGGCGACCGGCATCGACGTCGTCGCGGGCGGGAACCACACCGCCGAGCCCTGGGACGCGGACGCCGAGGTGACGGTCTGGCTTGACCCTGCCCGGGCGGCCTACCTGAAGACGGTGGTCCAGGAGGGCGCCCTCACCGGATTCGTCTCGGTGGGGCTGCCGCACGCTGGCGCCGAGCTGACCCTCCTGTTCGAGCGCGGCGGGGCACTGGCCGCCGAGCCGTCCGCACTGCTGAGACTGGATGCGTCCGACTCCGGAAGCGCCCCCGCCGAGGACCCCCTGGGACCTGCGGCCACGGTCTGCTGGTGCAACGGCGTCACGGCCGGCCGGATCGGCGAGGCGGCGGCATCCGGATGCGACACGGTGGATGCCGTCGGCCGCGAGACGCGCGCCGGCACGGGATGCGGCGGCTGCAAGGGACGCATCGCGAGCCTCCTGGCGGCCGCCCAGGTGGTGCCGAAGTAACTCAGCGCGAGTCGTCGTCGTTCGTGCGGCGTTCCTGCAGGAACTGTTCGCGTTCTCGGGTGTGTTGGCTGGTCATGGTTTCGAGGTCTTCTTCGAATCCGGCGATGACCCGGGCGGCGCTGCGTACTTCTTCGTCGGTCCGTTCGGTGACACGTTGGAGCTGTTGCTTGAATCCGGGATCGTCTGCGACGCCTTCCCGGGCGGCGAGGTGGTAGAAGTCTTCTTGCATGCGCCGCATCTGGGTGCGGTAGTGGTCGACGAATTCCTCGGCGTGCTCGATTCGCTCCCGCGCTGCTTGAGTGGCGTCGTCCTGAGCCTCCTCGAGCTCGCCGACACTGCTGTAAGTGGTCATGTGATGGTGTTCACTCCGTGGGTGTAGTCGAGGTTGGCGGTGATCGTGCCGACGCCTTCCTCGACCTTTTTCTGTACCAGGCCGGACAGGATGGCGTTGCTGACCGTTACTCCGGCCAGACGCCCGCCGATCTCTATCGTGTGGGCTTCCACCGGAACCCAGCCTCCGGTTCGGACCAGCGTGTTCTTGGCGTGGACGAGGGGCGGCAGGACCGAGTTCAACATTCCCACCGCCTCGTGGTGGATCAGGGCCGCGATCCCGTCGTGCACTCCGTCGGCGAGGTCGTGCAGACCGCTCCCGAATTGCTGGATTAGGTAGGCGAGGTTGGCTTCGTTCGAGCCGAAGTCTGGCATGCCAGGCCTTCTTTCTGCGGATCTAGAGCCCGGCATAAGTGGACGCCCATTGCTTGTCCTGCGCGAGGGCGTTCTGGGCGGCGGAGGCGATGCCGACCGCTAGCTTGTGGACGGTGTCCAGGTGCTCATCCACCCGTCGGTTGACGGCGTCGACGGCGTTCTGGTCGATGTTGTGATGTACCTGCAGCCGGTTGATGGCCGCACAGTTTTCAATGTCCGCCTCGGTGATGAACGGAATCATCGCGACCGCGGTCTTTGCCTCACGCAAACCCTGCTCCATCTGTGGGATCAGGCCGCTGTTGACCGCTTTGATCGACCGCAACGGTTCCTCCAGCTGGATGAAGTTCGCCGCCATAGAGGACGCCGCCAACGTGTCCATCATCACCGTCAGCCCGGAGCCCAACATCCCGGCCACGGCCCCGACTGCCGGATTTCGGAGCAGTACCAGCGCGCCCGTCAGTAGCGGAGCCACGTAGATACGGACACCCTCCGGTAGCCCACTCAGTGTGTTTTCACTGATTGCCTCAAGGCTCCGGCCTTTGACGCCCGCTCCCATCACGGAGCCGTCCCGGGGATCGAAGCCGAAGGCCGTGGGAATGTTGTGATTGTCGAAGAATTCCTGCCCCGGCTTACCTTTCACGTGAATGGCCGAGCCGCTCGGGTCGCCGGGGTAGTTGCCGATCAGGTCCCACTCGTTCAGGTACCTCGACCATGGTTTCCTGCCCGCGGCGACCTCCGCGCGATACCACTTCTTGTCCTCGTCCGAGAGCGAGTCCCAGGCATCCGGACCGTTGAAGGTTGTGGAAGGGACATGCAGTTTGCCGGAGACGTACTGCGCCAAGTAACCGCCCAGCGAGTGCCCCACCGTCTCAAACCGGGCCCCGGGATGCGTCGCCATCACCTGTTTGGCATACGCCAACGCCTCGGCGGCCTGCGTCGCCGACCCGGTCTGACCACCGACCACGATCTGCGCATCCGCGCTGAGATCGGCATGATGACCCGGATTCGTTCCCGCGTAGGCGATGGACACCTGCGAAAAGTCCCTCACACCGTTCACCACCGGCACCACCGTAATCGCCTGAAAACCCGTCACCGGGTCATGCACCGGCGGCGGAGGGACCACCTCGAATATCTGCCCAGGTTTGCCGGGAGGATGGAATCGCTGCCCTGAAGCATATGGCGGGGTCTTCCATAAGGGATCCGCCCTATATGCCGCCTGCGCGATGCTTGCATACTCTTCCGCCGTCGTCATCCCAACACCCCCGATGATCCGTCGCTGAAGGTGATAGGGACTGGTGCGGGAGTCGAATTGGGGATGGGAGCGGGCAGTGGATCTCCTCCCACGAGGCTTAGCCCGAGGTCTTCTTGGTAGTCCTTACCCGCTATGGTGACCGTCGCCCACGCCGACCAATCGCCAGCACCACTGAAGCCGCCTTCTTCGTTGTATCCGATCCGCTCGGTCTCTGGCCAGTCGCTGATGAACAGCAGCGCCGCCTTCTTCTGGTTAGCGAGGTTCGTCGCTGTTGTGTCTTGCCGGTTCATTGCGTTTCCTCCAAATAAGGAACACGAGGTCAACGCCGCAACGATTGCAACTGCAACGCCCGGGCTCAGCAAGAGTCTCTTACGGGGGTTGTTCCCTGACTCGCGCATCCAGGTGCCACCCTCCCTCGACGCCGTGGGGCCGCATGAAGCTCGCATCATGGCATCATCCATGAACAATTCGTGTTTCTGCACGGTATCCCAGCGCGGGAGCCAACTCGGCGGCGGTGTCCGCAATAGATCGGCGGGCGCGCTGGAGCTGCACGAGCCCAGCGGGGCGAGCGCAAGCCGCTCAGACGTCGAGGCGGTATCCGCGCTTCACGACGGTCGCGACCAGGCCCGGCGTTCCGAGGCTCTGCCGCAGCCGGCTGAGCGACACCTCCATCGCGTGCTCGTCGTACTCCTCTGCGAGCGCGAAGGAGAGTTCCCTGCGCGAGACGACGGCGCCGTTCGCCGCCACGAGTGCGCGGAACAGCGACAGCGAGGTCGGCGTGAGCCGCACCGGGGTACCGCCGACGATGGCGAGGCTGCCGCGCAGCTCGACGTCTCCGTGCCGGGTGGAGACGCGGCGCGTCGACCGGGCCTCCAGGTGCTCGCAGACCAGCCGGATGAGCGCGCCCATCCGGAACCGGTCGGGCTGGAGCGGCGTGATCCCGGCCGCGACCAGTGGGGCGACCGTGACCGGCCCGACACCGGCGGCGACCACGTCGCCTGCGAGCGCATCCACCACCTCGCGATAGCGGTTGCGGGCGAGGGCCGCGACGAAGAGTCCGTCGACCGCCGGCGCGCTGGTGAAGGTCACGCAGTCGAGCTGGCGCGAGGCGATCGCGTCGACGAGCCGGATGACGCGTTCGTCGCTGTGCTCGGCGACCGACCACGAGTAGGGCGCCACCGTGATGACCCGGTTCCCGGCGTCGCGCAGCCGTTGCAGCTGCTCCTCGTCGGTCTGGCCGTGCAGCTGCACGGCCACGGTGATGCCCGCGGGGTACTCCGAGATCACCTTGCCCACGAGGGATGCGGTGGTCTCCTCGTCGCTCATCCCGGCGTCGTCGAGGCCGGCGGCCCGCACGGCACCCCGCGCCTTGGGGCCGCGGACGAGGATCGTCGACTCGGCGAGCACGCGCTGCAGGCCCTCGCCGAGACCGGCGGAGTCGGCGACCTCGAACCAGCGGCGCATCCCGTAGCTCGTGGTCGCCAGGAGCACGTGGGGCTCTGCGGCGATGATGCTTTCGGTGTCCGCGATGACCGGAGCGTCGTCGTCCGCGTGCTGCATGTGGACGGTGGGCGCATGCAGCACGCTGGCACCGCGGCGCTCGAAGGCGTCGATGAGGTCGGCCGAGCGGCGGTCGCTGGTGACGCCGATCCGGAATCCGGCCAGCTGGTCCGGCCGGAACGCCGCGACGCCCGGGCGCTCGTCGCTCATCTCAGGGTCCCGTCACGGTGGCGGCATCGCTGAGGGCGGCCGCGGCATCCGCGTCACCGCCGCGGGCGAGACGCACGACCTCGCCGATCACGACGACGGCCGGCGAGCCGACGCCCGCCCGGACCGACTCGGTGAGGATCGTGGAGAGGCTCCCGAAGGTCGATCGCTGCCGTGAGGAGTATCCCTGCTCGATCACGGCGACCGGCATGCCCGGGTCCATCCCGAAGCGGGCGAGACCGGCCGTGATGGAGGGCAGGTTGGTGATCCCCATGAGGATGACGATGGTTCCGCCGAGGCCGGCCAGGTGCTCCAGTTCGGCGGGGGAGAGCGGCGCATGCCCGGAGACGACTGTGAACATCCTGCTGGTATTGCGGTGGGTGACAGGGATGCCGGCGGCTGCCGGAACCGAGATGGCGCTCGTCACGCCCGGGATGACGCGGACGGGGACGCCCGCCCGCCGGCACGCCTCCACCTCCTCGCCGCCGCGTCCGAACACGAACGGGTCGCCGCCCTTCAGCCGTACGACCTCCGCACCCTCCAGCGCGTGCGCGACGAGGATGCGTTCGATCTCGTCCTGCGGGATGGGATGGTGGCCGGGCCGCTTCCCGACGTCGATCAGGCGAGCGCGCGGCGCAAGCTCGGCAAGGGTCTCATGCGGTGCGAGCCGGTCGAACAGCACCACGTCGGCTTTCGCCAGGGCACGGACGGCGGCGACGGTCAGCAACTCGGGGTCGCCGGGCCCCCCGCCGACGAGCGTCACGGTTCCGGTGCGCGCATTCATGGGGTCGCTCCTTCGGTCGCGGTCGCGGCGGCCGTACGGACCGGGATGGTCGTCCCGGCCACGAGCACAGCGCCCGCCGCTCGTTCCTCCGCGGTCGCCGGACGCAGCTGGCCCCGCTCCTCGACCCGGGCGATCGACGGGTCGGGCGTCCCCGGCTCGTTGACGAACGAGCGGAACCGGCGCAGCCGCTCGGGGTTGCGCAGCGTCGCCGCCCACTCGTCCTCGTACGTGTCGATGTGCTTCGCCATCGCGGCCTCCAGCTCGTCGGCGAGACCCAGCGAATCCTCGACCACCACCTCGCGGACGTGGTCGACACCGCCGTCGAGCTCCTCCATCCACCGGGCTGTGCGCTGCAGGCGGTCGGCGGTGCGGATGTAGTACATGAGGTAGCGGTCGATGTACCGCACCAGGGTCTCGTCGTCGAGGTCCGAGGCGAGGAGCTGGGCGTGCGCCGGCTGGAAGCCGCCGTTGCCGCCGACGTACAGGTTCCATCCCTTGTCGGTGGCGATCACGCCGACGTCCTTGCCGCGGGCCTCGGCGCACTCGCGCGCGCATCCCGAGACGCCGAACTTGAACTTGTGCGGGGCGCGGAGGCCGCGGTAGCGGAGCTCCAGGTCGACCGCCATGCGCACCGCGTCCTGCACGCCGAAGCGGCACCAGGTCGAGCCGACGCAGCTCTTCACGTTCCGCAGCGCCTTGCCGTATGCCTGGCCGGACTCGAAGCCGGCCTCCACCAGGACCTTCCAGATCTCGGGCAGCTGCTCCAGCCGCGCGCCGAACATGTCGATGCGCTGGCCGCCCGTGATCTTCGTGTACAGGCCGAAGTCGGTGGCCACCTGCGCGATCACGGCGAGCTTCTGCGGGGTGATCTCTCCGCCCGGGATGCGCGGCACGACCGAGTAGGTGCCGTCCTTCTGCATGTTGGCGAGGGCGCGGTCGTTGGTGTCCTGCAGCTGGCCCCGCCCGCCGTCGAGCGGATACCCGTTGTGCTGGCTCGCCAGGATGGAGCCCACGGCCGGCTTGCAGATGTCGCAGCCGCGACCGCGGCCGAGCCGGGTGACCGTGTCCTCCCAGCTGGTCAGGCCCAGTACGCGGATGGACTCGAACAGCTCCTGACGCGACAGCTCGAAGTGCTCGCACAGGGCGTGGGACACCGTCGCACCCGACCGGGTGAGCTCGGACTCGAGGATCTTCTTCACCAGCGGCACGCACGATCCGCACTGCGTGCCCGCGCGGGTGCACGCCTTCAGCTCGCCGAGGTCGTGGCAGCCCTCCTCCACGGCCATGCGCACGGTCCCGGAGGTCACGTTGTTGCAAGAGCAGACCAGGGCATCGTCGGGCAGCGCCCCGCCCGCCGGCGGCTCGGCGCCGGCCGCGGAGAGGTAGGCGGCCGGTTCCGCATCGAGCGAACGGCCGAGCAGCGGCCGCAGGCTCGAGTAAGGGGAGGCGTCGCCGACGAAGACCCCGCCGAGCAGCGTCTTCGCGTCGTCGCTCACCACGAGCTTCTGGTAGAGGCCCCGCGCCGGGTCGGCGTAGACGATCTCCAGCGCTCCGGGCTCGCGGGCGAAGGCGTCGCCGAAGCTCGCCACATCCACGCCGGACAGCTTCAGCTTGGTCGCATCGTCGACCGTCGTGAAGGTGGCGTCGCCGCCGAGCAGACGGTCGGCGACGGTCTCGGCCATGGCGTTCGCAGGGGCCACGAGGCCGACCGTGCGGCCGTCGATGGCAGCGACCTCGCCGATCGCCCAGACGGAGGGGTCGGAGGTGCGGCACGCCTCGTCGACCACCACGCCCCCACGCTCCACCGTCAGGATGCCCGCGCCGCGGGCGAGCTCGTCGCGCGCCCGGATGCCGATCGAGAAGACGACGATGTCGGCGGGGACCGTCCGCCCGTCCGCGCAGCGCACGGCGGTGGGGCGGCCGTCGTCGTCGAGCAGGATCTCGCGGGGTCGCGTGCCGAGGTGCAGGTCGATTCCGCGCGACCGGATGAGCCGGCCGAGTGCTTGCCCAGCGCCCTCGTCGAGCTGGGCCGACATCAGCCAGCCGCCCGAGTGGATGATGACCGCTTCCGCACCGAGCGCAGCGACGCCCCCGGCCGCCTCCAGCCCGAGCAGCCCTCCGCCGGCGACCGCGACGCGGGGTGCGCGGCCCAGCGCCTCGCTCAGCTTGGCGACCTCGGCGACCAGCGCATCCACGTCATCGATGGTGCGGTACACGCGGCTGGCGTGCGCTCCGGGGATCTCGGGGACGGGCGCCGACGAGCCGGTCGCGAGCACGAGGTCGTCGTAGCCGATCACCGCACCGGTGGAGGTGGTCACCGTCCGGGCCGCCGTGTCGATCGCCGTCGCGGCCTCACCGACGCGCAACTCCACGGCCGCGTCCTCCCAGTGCGTCGCGGGCTCCAGGGTCAGATCGATGGTCCCATCGGCCAGGCGCTTGCTCAGCTGCACGCGGTCATAAGGGAGGTAGGACTCCTCGGTCAGCACCACGAGGGAACGGTTCCCGCCGCCGCGCGACACCAGCGCATCCACGAGGCGGTGCGCGGCCGGCCCGCCCCCTACGATCACTGTTCGTCCGGTCGTCATGCGGGCCCCTTCCGGAGTGTGGCGGCTGCCGCCGCACCGGTGGGAGGCTCCCGCCCGGTGCCTTTCGAGCGTACGGGCGCACGGTTTCCCCCGAATTTCGTCGGTGTAACCGCGCGTTAACACGAGACGCACACGGGTCCGGCGCTGCTGTGAGGCGCGGTTCACCCAGAAGTAACAGGTACCGTCGCCGCCCGAAACATCGGCTGCCTACTCTCGGTGCATGACCATCACGCAGACCACCCCCCGTTCCGATTCCCGGCACGCCGACTGGGTGCGCGCCTGCCAGGTCGACGATCTGGAGCCGTCCTGGGGCGAGGCGGTGCTGCTGCGCATGCGGCAGATCGCGCTGTTCCTGCTCGGCCCGCGCGAGGTCTACGCGGTCGCCCAGGAGGACCCGGACGGCGGCGCACCGGTGATGGCGCGCGGCATCGTCGGGTCACGCGGCGACCGCCCGACCATCGCCTCCCCGCTGCACAAGCAGGTCTACGACCTCGGCACCGGCGAGTGCTTCACCGACCCCGCGCTCGCGCTCCGCACCTTCCGCACGCGCATCGTCGGCGGCTTCATCGAGATCGAGCTCGAGGACGCATGACCACGGCCGTCGTCGCCGCCTCCCACGGCACCTCGTCACCCGAGGGCCAGGCCGCCGTGCGCTGTCTGGTCGAGCGAGTGGATGCGGCCCTCGACCAGCCGGTGCTCGGCTGCCACGTCGATGTCGAACAGCCGGATGTGCCCACCGCGCTCGCCGCAGCCGCCGACCTGGCGGATCGTGCGGTCATCGTCCCGCTGCTGCTGTCGGCCGGTTACCACGTGTTCGTCGACCTCGCCGAAAGCGCGGCCGACGCGCCCCTCCCCGCGACGGTCGCGGGCGCCCTCGGCCCCGACACGCGGCTGGCCGATGTGCTGGTGCAGCGGCTGGAAGAAGCCGGGATGCGCAAGGGCGACGCCGTCGTCCTGGCCGCGGCCGGCTCCACCGACGAGCGTGCAGTTGCCGACTGCCGCACGATGGGCGAGCTGCTCGGGCAGCGCATCGGCCGCCCGGTCACCGTCGGCTTCATCTCCGCCGCGTCTCCCGCGCTTCCGGATGCCGTGGCGACCGCGCGCGCCGCGCAGCCCGGCGCCCGCGTGCTCATCGCCACCTACCTGCTGGCGCCCGGCTACTTCGCGACGCTCGCGGAGCGCGCGGGAGCGGATGCGGTCTCCGCACCACTGCTGACAGCAACATCGACGCCGCCGGAGCTGGTGGAGGTCGTGCTGTCCCGCGTCGCGGAGGCCGCCCCGCCTCCGATGCTGTTCGCGGTCAGGCGTACTGGGGACGACCGCCCACGCGGTACGTGAGAGAGACGATCCCCGTACCGAACACGCGCGAGTCGACGAGGTCGAGCGCGAAGTCGAGCCCGTGCTGCGGGAAGACGCGTTCGCCCTCGCCGACGATCACCGGAAATTGGACCAGGTTCAGTTCGTCGACCAGCTCGTTCTCGAGCAGCCATCTCGCGAGCGCAGTGCTCCCCACCACGAGCAGTTCGCCGCCGGGCTCGGCTTTGAGCTCGCGCACGCGGGCCGCGACGTCGCCCGAGATGATCGTCGTCTGCTGCCAGGTCGGGTCAGCCACGGTCGTGGACACCAGGTACTTCGGCTTGGAGCTGATCGCCTCGCCGAATCCGCCGTCGTCGCTGCGGGCGCCCCAGTAGGTGTCGAACAGGCTGTAGGTCTTGCGGCCGAGGAGGAACGCCTCGGGCCGCCTCCAGGTTTCAAGGATGTACTGCACGGCGTCCTCGTCGTTGAGCGGAAGCGCCCAGCCGCCACGAGTGAACCCCGGATCCATCTCTTCGTTGTTGCCGCCGTTCGCCTGGGCGACGCCGTCGAGGGTGACCTGGAGGCTGACCGTGAGCTTCATGATTTGTTCCCCTTCGCATCCACGCGATCCCCGACCGCGAGGTCCTTCCAGACAGCCCGGTCGACTCGGATCTCCTTGGTCGTGCCGCCGTCGGTCTCGACGATGACCTGCCGGTAGAGGTTCGAGCCGTCCAGCAGCTTCCGCGACTTCTCGACCACCGTGCCCGTCCATGACTCTTCGGATTCCATGCGTTCCCCTTCCCCTCTGTTCCCCACTCAGTGCCGTGAAGCTTATCAACGATAGCCTTACGTGCCAACCGCGATATTCTGTGGTGATGCCGTACCCCTCGCGCACCGACCGGGTTTCCATCGTGGCGGCCGCGCTGGAGGTCCTGGACGAGCGCGGACTCGACGACGTCTCGCTGCGCGCGATCGCAGAGCGGCTCGGCATCCGCCAGCCCGCGCTCTATCACCACTTCGCCAGCAAAGCGGAACTGTTGGATGCCGTCGCGAACGAGATCCTCGCCCGGCGGCACACCGACCGTCTGCCCGCAGACGGCGAACGCTGGGACGTGTTCGTCGCCCGGAACGCGCGGAGCCTCCGCAGAGCGATGCTGGGCACCCGCGACGGAGCGCGCCTGATCGCGTCGTCCGGGCCGCGGAGCCCGCAGCTCGACACGGCGATCGCTCAGGTGGGCGTCTTGGAGGCGGCGGGCTTCACGACCACGGACGCCATCCTCGCCCTCATCGCGGTGGCTCGGTACACGATCGGCTCAGTGATCGAACAGCAGTCCGCCCGGGACAGCGGGGACATCGTCATCCAGACGGAGCGCTCGGACAGCGCCGCAGCGCGACTGATGGACGGCGCCCGACAGGTCGTCGCCCTCGGCCAGGACCACGAGTTCGAGACAGGGCTCGCCGCGCTGATCCGGGGGCTGGCTCCCGGCTCCTCGGAACCTCTCCGGTGAGGTGCTCGTTGTCGCGCCCGACACGCCGTGGAGAAGCGCAACAACGAGCACCTCGATGGATGGTGGTGGGGAGGCCTGCGGGGATAGCGTTGAGCATCCCCGACGGGATGTTCAAGCGCTTCGAGCAGGAAGGCATGGCCATGGTGGACGAGACGAGCGGATCGATCGAGTACCCCGATGAGGCCGGCTACCCCGACGGGACCGGCACGCTCTCGGAAGACCAGCGGGTGCTGGTCGACGAGGTGACCGCGAGCGGTCCGGCGGAGCCGGGGATCGAGTTCTTCGTCGTGAACAACACGGAGACCGAGAGCTACGACGCGGTCAGCGGGGACACACTGGTGGGCGGCATCACCTACCAGCGTCACGGCGACGTCGTCACGCTGATCGCCACCTCCGTCTACCCGGAGTTCCGCGGCCAGGGGGTCGCGACGGAGCTCATCCGGCGCGTGCTCGACGCCATCCGGTCCGAGGGCCTGCAGGTGAAGGTGCAGTGTCCGATCGTGAAGACGTTCATCGAGCAGCACGACGAGTACGACTCCCTCGTCGCCCGAAACTGACGTGACCGCACCCCAGACCGAGCCGCCCGCAGCGGTGGTCGCCGCGCCCGGCGACCAGGAGCGCACCGTCATGGTGCACCCGAAGCGGACCTTCCACGGGATCCTCCGGGCGGGCGCGCTCGCCTCCGTGCTGCTCGTCGTCGCCGTCATCCTCGCTGTGGTGTGGGCCAACATCGGCGGCTACGACGAGTTCTGGGAACAGCCGCTCGGCATCAGCATCGGCCGGTTGGAGATCAGCTACGACCTGCGCACGTGGGTGAACAGCGGACTCATGACGCTGTTCTTCCTGGCGGTCGGGCTCGAGGCGCGGAGGGAGTTCGACCTGGGCGACCTGCGGGAACGCAAACGCCTGATCCTACCGATCACCGTCGGGCTCGCCGGGATGGCCCTGCCCGTCGGCATCTACCTCCTCATCAACCAGGGGATGGACTCGGCCCGCGCCTGGGGCGTCGCGATGTCGACGGACACGGCACTCGCCCTCGGCATCCTCACCCTGCTGGCGCGTCGAGCGCCGAGGCGGACCCGGACGTTCCTGCTCACCGCCTTCGTCGTCGACGACGTCGCCGCCCTGATCATCATCGCCGTCCTCTACAGCGGACCGATCTCGCCGTGGGCCCTCGTCGTCGCGGTGGTCTTGTTCATCGGCATCATCGTGGTGCGACGGATGGACCGCACCCTCGGCAGGAACCTGGCGATCGTCCTCGGAGTCGGGATGTGGCTGGCGCTTCTGGTCAGCGGAATCGACCCGGTCGTGGCCGGCCTCGCCATCGGCCTGGCGACGACCGCGTACGTGCCGCTCCGAGCCGACCTGGAGCGCGCGACCGGTCTCGTCAGGAGCTACCGCGAGAGCCCGAACGCAGAACTCGCGCGGTCGGCGGCGGCCGGGCTGGCGGACTCGTTGTCCGAGAACGAGCGCATCCTGTACCGGCTGAGCCCGTGGACCAGCTACGTGGTCGTGCCGATCTTCGCCTTCGCCAACGCCGGGGTGAGGATCACGCCGGAACTCCTCGCCCGCTCGGCCGTCAGCGCGATCACGATCGGCATCGTGCTCGGCTACGTGGTCGGCAAACCGATCTCGGTGCTGGGGAGCGCGTGGCTGCTGAGCAGGGTGACGCGCGGGCGCGTCCATCCACAGGTCGGCTGGCTGTCGGTGCTGGGTAGCGGCACGGCGGCGGGCGTCGGGTTCACCGTGTCCCTGCTGATCGCGAGCATCGCGCTGGCGGGGCCGGAGCTCGCGGAGGCGAAGATCGGGATCTTCTACTCGGTGATCGGCTCGGCGATCCTCACCTGGCTGGTCTTCCAGTGCGTGCGGTTCATTCCGGCCAACAGGCGGACGGTGGCCCTCAACGGTATGCCGAATCCGACGCTCGACCTGCTCCGTCCCATCGACCAGCGCACCGACCACGTCCGCGGCGCCGACAACGCGCGGGTGACGCTCGTCGAGTACGGCGACTTCGAGTGCGGCTACTGCAAGCGAGGCGAGCCGACGGCGCGCGAACTGCTGGAGCGGCACCCGGATGTGGCCCTCGTCTGGCGGCACCTCCCGCTGACGGACGTGCACCCCAACGCGTTGCTGGCAGCGGAGGCGGCCGAGGCCGCAGGCGCGCAGGGGGCGTTCTGGCCGATGCACGACGTCCTTTTTGAAAACCAGCACCACCTGACCCTGCGGGACATGGAGGGCTACGCGGAGCAGGTCGGCATCGACCCGGAACGGTTCATCGAGGACCTGCGCAGGCACACCTACGCCGACCGGGTCCGTGCCGACATCATGTCGGCCGAGGAGAGCGGCGCGGCGGGCACGCCCACCTACTTCATCAACGGCCAGCGGCATGAGGGCGCGGTCGACATCGACTCGCTGTCGCAGGCGATCAATGCGGCGCGGACAGCCGTCGCCGGGGGCGTCGGAGGCAGATAGGAGCGCTGCGTGGCCCGCAGGGGCTACCGTTGGATGATGACCCCGTCTGATTCCCTGGACAGCGAGGCGGAGACCGCCAGCGACACCACCACCACCACCTTCTCCGATCTTGGACTCGACGGCCCCGTGCTCAAGGCGCTGAAGGATGTCGGATACGAGACCCCGTCCGCCATCCAGGCGGCGACCATCCCGCTGCTGCTGGAGGGCCGCGACGTCGTCGGGCTCGCCCAGACGGGCACGGGCAAGACGGCGGCGTTCGCGCTGCCGATCCTGTCGCGCCTCGACCTGTCGCAGAAGACCCCGCAGGCGCTCGTGCTCGCACCCACCCGCGAGCTGGCCCTCCAGGTCGCAGAAGCGTTCGAGAGCTACGCCTCGCACCTGAAGGGCGTGCACCTGCTCCCGGTCTACGGCGGCCAGGGATACGGCGTCCAGCTCTCGGCGCTGCGCCGCGGCGTCCACATCGTCGTGGGCACTCCCGGTCGCATCATGGACCACCTCGACAAGGGCACCCTCGACCTCTCGCAGCTCAAGTACCTGGTGCTCGACGAGGCCGACGAGATGCTCAAGATGGGCTTCGCGGAGGACGTCGAGACGATCCTCGCCGACACGCCCTCCGACAAGCAGGTCGCGCTGTTCTCGGCAACGATGCCGCCTCAGATCCGGCGCATCTCGAAGAAGTACCTGAACGACCCTGAGGAGATCACGGTCAAGTCGAAGACGACCACTTCGGCGAACACCACACAGCGCTACCTGGTTGTGTCGTACCCGCAGAAGGTGGATGCGCTCACGCGCATCCTCGAGGTCGAGAACTTCGAGGGCATGATCGTCTTCGTCCGCACCAAGAACGAGACGGAGACGCTCGCGGAGCGGCTGCGGGCTCGCGGGTACTCAGCAGCCGCGATCAACGGCGACGTCGCGCAGGCGCAGCGCGAGCGCACGGTCGACCAACTGAAGTCGGGCAAGCTCGACATCCTCGTCGCCACCGACGTCGCCGCGCGCGGACTCGACGTCGAGCGCATCAGCCATGTCGTCAACTTTGACCTTCCCATCGACACCGAGTCGTACGTGCACCGCATCGGTCGCACGGGCCGCGCCGGCCGCAGCGGCGCGGCCATCAGCTTCGTGACGCCGCGCGAGCGCCGCATGCTCACCTCCATCGAGAAGGCCACCCGCCAGCCGCTCACCCAGATGCAGCTGCCGAGCGTCGACGACGTCAACGTCACCCGGCTGACCCGGTTCGACGACGCGATCACCGCCGCGCTGGCGCAGGAGGACCGCGTCTCCCGGTTCCGCGACATCATCGGCCACTACGTCGAGCACCATGACGTGCCCGAGGCGGATGTCGCCGCGGCGCTCGCGATCGTGGCGCAGGGCGACGAGCCGCTGCTGCTGAGCCCCGAGGATGCGCTCTCGCAGCGCGTCGACCGCGACTCGCGCGACGACCGGTCCAGCCGCACGGATCGCGGCACGCGCGACCGCGGAGAACGGCCCGACCGGCGCGCGCGGAGCGACAAGCCCATGGCCGCGTACCGGATCGAGGTCGGCAAGCGGCAGAAGGTCGAGCCGCGCCAGATCGTCGGCGCGCTCGCCAACGAGGGCGGCCTGAGCCGCGAGGACTTCGGGCACATCCGGATCATGCCGGACTTCTCGGTGGTCGAGCTGCCCGCCGACCTTCCCGGCGACACGCTCGCGCGTCTCTCCGGCACGCGGATCAGCGGCAAGCTCATCGAGCTCCGGCCCGACCGCGGCGCCGGCGCCCGCCGCGACGCCCCGCGCTACGACGACCGCCCGCCGCGGAAGCCGCGACGCAGCTGACGTCCTCGTCATAACACGGAGAAAGCGCCGTCTACCTCAGTGAGCGTCGTAACGTGCGGCGCTCATGGGTGGTGACGTCATGCGAGTCCGAAACGGTGCAACGAAAGCGGCTCTGATCGCTGCGGGCTCTGCGCTCGCCGTGATAGTCGGGATAACGGTCGAGCTGACCACGTACTCAGGGTGGGGGGTGATAGCAAGCTGCGGGATCGTCGTGGTGCTCGTGCTGATCCTCACTCGCCTCTTCCGGGGCGAGAACGAGTCCGATGCGCCGCGGCAGTGGTGGCGTATGACGGCGGACCCCACGGCCGGCTTTGTGCTCGTGGGCTGGTTGTTCGTGCAGGCGATCGGTTCGGCGAGCACTGCGATGCTCACCGGCGGACTAACGGGTTGGGTGAGTGGAATCGTCTCTCTGTCTCTTGCGGTCGCGTATCTGAACTCGGCCATTCGCCTCACCGCGATCCACTCGCAGCGGAACTGAGAGGCGTCGCTCACCAATACCTGGACGGAATGGAGCATGAGCATGGGTAGCCGTTCCCGCTGGGTTCGATTCGCTTTCGGTAGTCCTCGAATCATCCACGCGGTGCTGTTGGGAATCCTCAGCGCAGCGTGCGGTGCACTCGGCGTCACTTACGCCATTCGCGGCATTTCAAACTGGTGGCTACTGTTTCTGGCCGCACTTTGGGCCGGGGCTGTCTCCGGGGCCCACCTGTTTATCGCGCTGCGGGATCGACGGCGCGGGACTGGTGCCTACGGGCCGCCACGTCCTCACCGGATGGGCGACGACTAGTGAAGCGAAGAGGGGCGCGGAGTGATCCGCGCCCCTCTTCCTGCTCTCAGAGGTCGCCGTGCTCGTTTGCACGGCGCCGTGGCGTAACTGTGCACGGCCACCTCGACCGCGGCCTGCGGCGTCGCAGGGAGGTGTGCGGCGAGGTCAGCTACCTACTGGACCCAGCTCGTTTCTGGTCCTTGGCGGCCTTGTCGCGGCTGCCCACGACCCAGCGGAACCAGAAGACAATTCCCGTGATGATCGCGCCAACGACTATCAGGATGATGAGCGCCTGTAGCGGCTCGAACCCGGTCAGCATCGTGTGATTCTATCCGGCGCAGGAGAACGACGAACTGGGGGTGTAGAACGTCGTGTCGAACTGCATGGTCCAGTAGGCGGCGAGGGCTGCAAAGCCCGAGTTGCGAGCGAAGGTGTTGGTTCGTCCGGAGACCGTCGCACTGGGGTCAGCTGCGTAAACCACTCCGATGCCGCTTGCGCCAATGAGCCCGTACATCCGGACGTGTTCTGCGGCCCGAACCTTATTCACCGCGGTGCTTCCGGTTGCATTGAACGACGTTGACCACGATCCCGAGATGACTCCGTTGTAGTTCATTGTGTGGAAACCAGAGACGGTTCCCGACGCGCTTCCGAGCTTGCAGGTCTTGTTGAACCCCTGCGAGGCCGCCTTCTTCACGATAAGACCGCTTGTCTTGATAGACGGGGCGGCATCTTGATTCCCCTCCGCAGCCGTCATTTCCGGTGTGAATGCCCCGGCGAGGCGAATGAACTCCGCGTCAGCCGGGGCCAGTTCCTGACCAACTTTGGTGTACTTATCTGTCACCTGCTCCAGCCGCTTGAGGGCCTGGGCACGGTCCAGGTTCTTGTTCTGAGAGTATTTCGCCTGAGAAGGCTTGAGCCGACCAATCTGGCGCAGCTTCTGCGCGGACGGCGGTGTGGGTGCTGGGGAAGCCCCGGTGTGGGCGACTACAGCACTCTCCACCGCGTTGGCGGGGATAGACGTTGCTGCTGTGAGTGCCGCTGTAATAGCAGCAATCGCGCAGAGCTGGGTGATTCGTTTCGTCATGTCGTGTCCCGTTGTTCAGGAGTTGACGGTGCTGTCGTGTGCTCCTGACTCGCCGCAGCGAAAGGATCGTGTCTGCATCCCGGGCACCCATCGTTGGATCACCTACTTAATTCATTTGGACGCAGGATGAGTGGAATCGTGACGCGAACCGAAAGTCGGCCGCGGTAAACCCCAGCTCTGACGCGCGCAGCGTGCGGTGCACTCGGCGTCACTTACGCCATTCGCGGCATTTCAAACTGGTGGCTACTGTTTCTGGCCACACTTTGGGCCGGGGCGGTCGCCGGGGCCTACCTGTTTATCGCGCTGCGGGATCGACGGCGCGGGACTGGTGCCTACGGGCCGCCACGTTCTCACCGGATGGGCGACGACTAGAGAAGCGAAGAGGGGCGCGGAGTGATCCGCGCCCCTCTTCTTGCCTCAGTGGGCGACGACCGGCTCCGGGGCGGTCGACGTGTCGGCGACGCCGTCACCGGCCGAACCTGCTGGCGCCGCGCCTGCCTGCGTGGCGCCGCGGCGCCGGTAGAGGAACGCTGTGAGCACCGCGCCGAAGGCGAAGAACGCCGCGCCCCACCAGTACGCCGTGGCGTAGCTGTGCACGGCCGCCTCCGCCGCGACCTGCGGCGTGGGCGGCAGGTGCGACGCGAGGTAGTCGGCGGCCGCGGTGGCCGCGAGCGTGTTCAGCAGCGCGGTGCCGATGGAACCGCCCACCTGCTGGCTGGTGTTGACCATCGCCGAGGCGACGCCCGCGAAGCGGCGATCGACCCCGAGCGTCGCGGTCTGGATCGCGGCCGGCATGGTGGAGCCCATCCCGAAGCCGAGGATCATCAGCGGCGGCAGCAGGTCGACGGCGTAGTTCGCGGTCACACCGAGGTGCGTCAGGTAGAGCATGCCGCTTCCCGCGATCGTCATGCCGATCGGCACCATGACCTTCGGCCCGAATCGCGGAACGAAGATATTGGTCGAAAGCTGCGCGGCGAGCACGAGCATCACGATCATCGGCAGGAAGCCGAGACCGGTCTGGATGGGCGTGAACTTCAGCGTGGACTGCAGGTAGTACGTCACGAACAGGAAGATGCCGAACATCCCGGCGCCCGCGATCAGGATGGCGCTGTACGACGCGCCCCGGTTGCGGTCGAGCACGATCGGCAGCGGAAGGAGCGGGTGCGTGGCACGACGCTGCCAGATCACGAAGGCGATCAGCAGGATCCCGCCGGCCGCGAGGAAGCCCCACGAGAGCGGCGAGTCCCATCCCTCGGATTCGGCATTCGAGAAGCCGTAGACGATGGAGAACAGCGCTGCGGACACGAGGATGGTGCCCGGCACGTCGAGCTTCGGACGCGGCCCGGTACGCGGGACAGTGGTGACGAAGAGCACCGCCCCGACGACCGCGACCAGCGCGATGACTACGTTGATGTAGAGGTTCCAGCGCCAGTCGAGCTGTTCGGTGAGAACGCCGCCGAGGAGCAGGCCGACGGCGCCGCCTGCGCCCGCGATCGCGCCGAAGATGCCGAACGCACGCGCCCGCTCCTTCGGCACTGTGAAGGTCGTGGTGAGCACCGCGAGGGCGGTCGGGGCGAGCAGCGCGCCGAACGCGCCCTGGAGCGCGCGGGCGCCGACCAGGAGTTCGAACGTGCCCGCGGCGCCGCCAAGGGCGGAGGCGCCGGCGAATCCGATCAGGCCGATGATGAAGGCGCGTTTGCGGCCGATCAGGTCGGAGACCCTGCCGCCGAACAGCAGGAGGCTGCCGAAGGCGAGGGAGTAGGCGGTGACGATCCACTGGCGGTCGGCGTTCGAGAAGCCGAGGTCGGCCTGCGCGGACGGCAGGGCGATGTTCACGACGGTCGAGTCGAGCACGACCATCAGCTGCGCCAGGGCGACGGTGACGAGAGTCCACCAGCGCCGCGACGAGGGCGCGCCCGCGTCGGGTGCCGCGGTCGTAGAGGAGGGGTTGGTCTGAGACATGAGCGTCAGCCTATACGAAACTGAGCAGTTCCGGATCTCTTTTGTTCAGGAATTCATCTAGACTGTCAGAGATGGAAACACAAGCCCTCGCACCGAAGCTCGGGCGCAAGCGAGATCACACCCGCGACCCCGAGATCCTCGAGGCCGCCCTCGACGTGCTCGCCGAGACCGGCTACGACCGCATGACGGTCGACATGGTCGCCGCGCGCGCTAAAGCGGGCAAGGCGACGGTGTACCGGAGGTGGGCCTCCAAGGCCGAGTTGGTCGTCGACGCGGTCGCCTGCATGAAGAAGGTCGACGTGGAGTCGACAGCGCTTCCCGACACCGGCACCCTTCGCGGTGACCTCGTCGCCATGATGAAGCCGCACACCATCGTCGACGCCGAGAAGAAGCTCCGGGTGATGGCGGGCCTCGTCTCGATGCTCGCCGAGAATCCGGACCTCGCCGAGGCTGTCAACGCGGCGATCGTCGAGCCGCGCGCATCCATCAACCGCATGTTCCTGCGCCGAGCGGTGGAACGCGGCGAGATCCCTGCCGACTGCGACATCGAGCACCTCGCACTCGTCGCCCCGTCGATGGCCGCCTACCGGGTGCTGGTGCTGCGGAAGCCGGTCGACCGGGAGTTCCTGCTGAGGATCATCGACGACATCCTGCTGCCCGCCGTCGGCATCAGACGGACCGCGGCGGATCGCGTCTAGACCCCGCGCGTACGGTGTGGGGCGTGCAGACGTTCCTCCCGTATCCGTCCTTCGCGGAGAGCGTGCGCATCCTCGACCGCGCCCGGATGGGGAAGCAGCGCGTCGAAGCATTGCAGGTACTCCGCGCGATCACGGTTCCCGGGTACGGGTGGCGGCATCATCCCGTCGCGAAGATGTGGCGGGGATACGTGCCGGCCCTGACCAAGTACGCCCTCGAATCCGTTGACGCGTGGATCGAACTCGGCCACGCCGACACCGTGCGTCCGCAGGTGCTTCAGTTCGCGCCGGAGGTGGTCTACCTCGCCCAGGACGAGTTGGAGCTGCCGCCGTGGATCGGCGACCCCGAGTTCCACCGTAGTCACCGGTCCAACCTGGTGCGCAAGGACCCGGAGTTCTACGGTCCGCTGTTCCCGGACGTGCCCGACGACCTGCCGTACATGTGGCCCGGTGCCAGCCGGGAGGCTGACGGGTCGCCGCTGCTCGAGGTCTAGCCGGCTCCGCCCTCGGCGACGGGCAGGAAGACGCGCATCGTGCTCGGGCCCCGGTTCGCCCAGCGGTGATACGGGATGAGGCGAGCCGTGATCTCGGTGCCGGCCTCCGCTACGGGATGGTCGCCATAGGGCCACGACGACTCCCGCTGCGGAGCGATCTGGAGCCGGACGGACGCGCCGTCGTCGGTGGTCTGCAGTGGTGCGTCGGTGTCGATTCTGACGCGACCGACGTCGACGCCGGCGGGGAGGTCCGTGGACTCGACGCACAGCACGAGCGGGCCGAGCTCCACTGCGACGGTCCCGCGGAGAGCGTCGATGCGGGGGTCGGGATGGGTGAGGCGCGCCTCCAGAGGAAGCTCGACGTCGATCCTGCTCCCGGGCGCGAAGCGGTTGCGCACGCGGGCGTACCCGTCGGCGACGGCCACCTCCGTCCCGTCGAACAGGATGCGCGCGCCCCGCGCCCAGCCGGGGATTCGGATGGCGACCTCTGCCTCGCCCTCGGATTCGACCTCCACCGACAGCGAGCCCGCGAACGGGTAGCCGCCGCTCTCCACCCGCAGCCGCAGCGCGCCGCTCGCGACGACCGTCGAGATCTCCGCGTCGGCGAACTGGTGCAGTTGCACGCCGTCCGGCGTCGCCGTGGCGATGTACGAGCCGACGCTTGCGAGCGTCCGGGCCACGTTCGTGGGGCAGCAGGAGACCTCGAACCAGGGCGCCCGCATGCTCGACTCGGCGCGCTCGCTGATCTCGTCCTCGTCCGGGACCGACCCGGCGAAGCGCTGGTGGAGCGTGTTCGCGTAGTAGAACGCGCGGCCGTCCTCGCGGGGAGACACGAGGACCGCATTGAGGAGGGTCCGCTCGATCAGGTCGGCGTACTTCGCCTCGCCGGTCTGCAGCAGCAGCCTCCAGCTGAACATGACGGAGCCGATGGCGGCGCACGTCTCCGCGTAGGCGCGGTCGGCGGGGAGCTCCAGGTCGCTCCCGAACTCCTCGTTCTGATGGTGGGATCCGATCCCGCCGGTCAGGTAGGTGCGTCGCGCGACGGTGTTCTCCCACTGGCGCCGGAGGGCGTCGAGCAGCTCGTCGTCGCCGAACTCGGCGGCGACATCCGTCGCTCCCGCGGCGAGGTACATGGCCCGGACGGCGTGTCCGCGCAGCACGTCGGCGCTGCGGACGGGCTGGTCGTCGAGGAAGTACTCGCTTCCCTGGAACAGGGTGGTCTTCAGCCGTCGGCGTCCACGCCGCTCGACGAAGAGGCGGGCAAGCTCTACGTACCGCGGCTCGCGCAGCGCCCGGCCGAGCTCGACCAGGGCGGTCTCGATCTCCGGGTGTCCGCAGAGCTCATCCCGTCCTTCGGGACCGAACTCGCGGTAGACGTGGTCGGCCAGTCTCTGCGCGACCTCGACGATCGTGTCGTCGTACCCGGTCCGGATGCGCGCGACGGCCGCCTGGAACAGGTGCCCGAAGCAGTAGAGCTCGTGTCCCCACTCCAGATCGGAGAAACGCGGGCGCTGCCCGGCCCTGCCGAACGACGTGTGGAGGTAACCGTCGGGCTCCTGAGCCGCGGCCACCCGCTCGACCAGCCCCCGGTACACGGCGTCGAGCCCGGTGTCGCCGGCCCGGCCGATCTCCCATGCCATAGCTTCGAGCAGCTTGTAGACCTCGGAGTCGACGAACTCGATCCCCTCGTGGTGCTCCGCGACCGTGCCCGCCGCAGCCCGGTCGAAGTTGCCGATCCAGCCGATCCGTTCCATCCAGGTCAGGCAGTGATCGAGGATTGCGCTCGCATTGAGCTCCTGCTTCTCCCGCCAGAATCCGCCGGTGATGCGGACCTCCGCCGGGCTGAGCGGACGAAGGGCCGAGGCGCGGGGCGAGACCGGTCCGCCGAGGCGGGTGAGGTCGAGGGTGTCCGTCATCGTTCTCCTGCAAGGGCGGGGGCCAGCGCGCGTTGCCGCGCGTCGGCCCGGAGGGTCAGGTAGGCGGCGGCGGTCCAGCTGTAGGCGCGGTCGCGGAGACCCGCGCCGCTGCGGGCGTCGAAGTTCTCGGCGAAGCCGGATTTCTCGCAGACGGCCTGGAATGAGGCGGAGACCCGGTCGGCCAGCTCAGCGCATCCCGCTCGCCGGAGTCCGTCCTCGACCAGGACCGTCGCCGGTGCCCAGATCGGACCACGCCAGTAGCCGTCGTCCTCGTACAGCGGTGAGCCGACCGGCTCGGTCGCGGGCCCCCACTCGGTGAGGTGGTCGCCGATCGAGGCGGCCAGCCGTTCCACGACCTCGGGCGGCAACTGTTCGCCGAGAATGATCGGCAGGGAGTTCAGGAGGCTGCTGTCGAGGGTGGCCTCGGCGGTCGCGACGGACCGGGCGACGAACGTGCCGCCCGTCCAGAGCTGATCGAACAGGGCGGAGCGGAGCTTGCGCTCGGCCGTCGACCACTCCTCGGACGGGTGGCCGAGCTCCTCGCTGAGGTCCGCGAGAACCCGCAGCTGCACGATGAGGAAGGCGGCCAGGTCGGGCGCCTCGATCACCCCGCCCTCGTCGAAGGTCGTCGCGTTGTCCCAGCCGCTGTCGTTGCCGTGCTGGTAGTACGGCAGCGCGTGGCCGGGCTTGCGGCGGTAGTCGAGCCAGAACCGGGTCCAGGCGCTCAGGCGCGTGTGGACCTCCTGAAGCTGCCCGACGCTGTACGGCCGAGCCGCCCGTGCGCGGAGCTGTGCGAAGGCCCAGCCGTGGATGGGCGGCTTCACGAAGTTGTACAGCACCTCCGAGTGGGTCACCGAGTCGGGCAGGGCGCCGACCGTGTTCTGGTGGTCGAACGGGAGCAGGAACTGGTCGAGCGCCGCATCCGGGTCGCTCGGAGCGAGCGCGAGGGCGTTGAAGCAGTGATCCCAGCTCCAGACCTTGTCCATCCAGTGCTTGGACATCAGCACGGCCTCCCGCGTGACGAAGCCGGCGGGAGCGACCGTGGCGGACCAGAGGACGTAGGCGGCCTTGATCGCGGTCGGTGTCGCTTCCCCGTCGATCAGCCCGTCGCAGTACTGCCGGAACTCCGCGCGCCTGGCGTCGGCCACGCGGTCGAAGTCGTCGGCGGTGCTGACCGGCGGAGCGCTCGTCTCGATCTCCTCGACGAGCACCTCCCACGGCGCGTCCGAGCCGAAGCTCAGCGAACGCTCGCCGACCCCGACCTGCTCCGACCCGATGACCTCCGGCTGACCGGTCAGTGTCGTGAACCGGTAGCGCCGCCCCGACTCGTAGCTCGTCAGAGTGACGGAATCGTCGAGCGGGTCCACGAACAGGTAGCCCCCGGTGAACGGCGTGAGCTCGTCTGGGGCGAGGAAGCTCAGCCCGAGACCGTTCCCGCGGAACCGGATGCCGCTCTCGCCGAAGACCGCCTCTACCGAGCCGCCGGGCACACTCCAGCTCAGGACCGCCGGGGTCGCCCGCACCACGGCATCCACCCTGCGTCCGTCGAGCCGCGGCTCGAGTCGGAAGACGGCGTGCATTCCGCCCGTGTGCGTCACCAGGTGGATGTCGTCGGCGAGAGTGTGCAGGCCGGTGACCCGCGACAGGTCCAGCCACGCGCCCCTCCGGGAGAAGGGGATCTCCGCGATGTCGAAGGAGAAGTCGTCGAAGTGCTGCATGATCAGTCCTTCACCGCTCCGGCCGTGACGCCCGCCGCGACGTACTTCTGGGCGATCACGAGCAGCACAGCCGCCGGGATGGACGCGACGACGGCGGTCGCCATGATCGCGTTCCACTCCTGGTTGTTGTTGCCGATGTACTTGTAGATCCCGAGCGTGATCGTCTGCAGGGTGCCGCCGCTGTTCAAGGTCGACGAGAAGATGAAGTCCGACCAGGCCCAGAGGAAGGCGAACAGCGACACCGTGACGATGGAGTTGCGGCTCACCGGCAGGACGATCGAGCGGAAGGTGCGCCACGTGCCCGCGCCGTCGATCTTCGCCGCGCTCATCAGTTCGTCGGGGATGCCCGTCATGAAGGCCGTGAAGATCAGCACACCGAACGGGACGGCGAGCGTCGAGTCGGCGATGATCAGTCCCCAGATCGTGTTGAGGATGCCCAGGTTCAGGTAGATGGCGTAGAAGCCCATCGCCATGATGATGCCGGGGATCATCTGCGCGATCAGGAGCACGAATCCGAGCGCTCCACGACCTCGCGGGCGCAGCTTGGCCAGCGAGTACGCCGCCGGAGCCGCGAGCGCCACCGTGAGGACGACCGTGCCGAGCCCGATCAGGAGGCTCGTGCCGAGATAGGGCAGTTGCTGGCTGAGGACCGCCTGGTACCCCTCGAAGGTGGCGTGCACCGGGAAGAGGTTCGGCGGGCTCTTGCGCATCTCGTTCGTCGGCGTCAGCGAGACGTTGATCATCCAGTAGACCGGGAAGAGCATCAGCGCCGTGAGCAGGATGCCCACGACGGTCTTCCACCAGGGCCGCCGGCCGTTCATGCGAGATCCTGCTTTCGCTGGGTGCGGATGTAGATGACGCCGAAGACGAGGGCGATGACGATCAGCACGTTGCCGACGGCGGCTGCCGGGCTGAAGTCGGGCAGTGTGGAGGCGAACCCGAGCTGGTAGGACCACGTCGCCAGGGTCGTCGACGAGGTTCCGGGGCCGCCCCTGGTCATGATCCAGATGATGTCGAAGACCTTCAGGGTGTAGATCAGGCCGAGGAGCAGCGTAATGGCGGAGACCGGCCGCAGCAGCGGGAAGGTGACCCGCCAGAACTTCTGCCAGCCGTTCGCGCCGTCGAGGGACGCGGCCTCGTAGAGCTCGGTCGGGATGTTCTGAAGCCCTGAATACAGGATCACCAGGTTGAACGGGATCCCGATCCAGATGTTCGCGATGATGACACTGGTGAGCGCCCAGTCAGGCGAGGTCAGCCAGTTGATCCCGGGGAGCCCGACCGCCTCCAGCAGGGCGTTCACGACGCCGGAGTCGCTGTTCAGCATCCACGACCAGGTCGACGCCGACACGATCAGCGGCAGCAGCCACGGAACGAGGAACAGCGCGCGGAGCGTGGCCGAGAGCCGGAAGTTCTGGTGGAAGAAGACCGCGAGTGCCATGCCGATCGTGAACTGGAACGCGATCGAGATCACGGTGAAGAGTCCCGTGTGCAGGATGGCCGGCGCGAAGGTCGGGCTCTGGAAGACCTTCACGTAGTTGTCCAGCCCGACGAAGGGCGCATCCCCCTGCACGAAGGAGCGCACCGTGTAGTCGCGGACGCTGAGCTCGATGTTGCGATAGAGCGGGAAGGCGTAGAAGACGATCAGGTAGAGGACCACCGGGGCGAGGAATGCCCAGGCTGCCCACTGTCCCGACCGGCGCTTCGGGGCCCTGGACGGGGCGGCCGTGTGGGCCACCCCGTCCGCGCCCCGCACAGCACCGCGAGGTGCTGCTTGTGTCGTGGTCATGGATCCGTGCTTTCGAAGGAGGTGCAGGTAAGTTACTTCGTCGCGGCCTCAGCCGCGCTCTGGGCGGTCTTCAGCGCCGCTTCCGGCGTCTGCGAACCGCTGAGGGCATTCTGGACCGCGCCCCAGAGCTGCTGCGAGATCTTCGGGTACTTGGTGCCCAGGTTGTCGCTCGTGCGGCCCTTCGCCGCGGCCACAGCATCCACCCACGGCTTCAGCTCAGGGTTCGCGGCGACCTGCTCCTTCTGCGCCGCCTCGGTGGGGGCGATGTAGGAGAGGGTCGTGTCCGTCTTCACGAAGCTCTTGGTGCTGGTGAGGCAGTCCGCGATCTTCTTCGAGGTCGCGTAGCGTGCGGTGTCCTTCTGGACCGGGAGGGTCATGAACTCGCCGCCCGTCGGCGCAGGCGCCGCGGAACCGTCGGCAGCGGGGATGGTGAGGATGCCGTAGTCGATACCGGCCTTCTTCACGTTCCCGAGCTGCCAGGTGCCGTTCTCACCGAACGCGTAGTCGCCGGTTGCGAACTCCTGCCACGACGTGGTCTGGGTGTTGTTGATCACCGAGTTGGGGGCGTAGCCCTTCTTCACCCAGTCCGTCCAGAGCGTGAGCGCCTGCACGGCCTTGGCCGAGTCGAGGTGCTTCAGGTCGGCCCCGGAGCCCCAGAACCAGGGGAGGAACTGGAAGCTGCCCTCCTCGGTACCGATCGCCGAGAACGTGATGCCCTTCTTACCGGCGGCGGTGACCTTGGCGAGGGCCGCGGTGAGGCTGTCCCAGTCGGTGATGCTCGCCACGTCGACGCCTGCGGCGCTGAGCACGGCCTTGTTGTAATAGAGCGCCAGCGTGTTCGCGCCGATCGGGACCCCGTAGGTCTTCCCGTCGAGCTGACCGGCCGCCAGGATGTTCTTCTGGATGTCGGAGGTGTCCAGCTTGTTCTCCGACGTGCTGGTCAGGATGCCCGCCTCGGCCAGGGTCGAGACGACCGGGTTGTCGACAAGCAGAAGGTCCGGCGAGCTGCCCTGCTGGCCGGCCAGGAGTGCCTTGTTGGTCAGGTCGCTCGTGTCGTAGCCGGTGCGCTTGACCGTGACGCCGGCCTCGGTGCCACACTGCTCGACGAGCTTGGTCCAGTCGGCGGAGGCGTCGAACTGGGGGTACGGGTCCCAGAACGCGTACGTCCCGCCCGCGCTGCTGGTCGAGTTCGAGCCGGAGCCCGAACATGCCGAGACGCCGCCGATGACGGCCGTCGCGAGAATCGCGGCGCCGATGAGGCGCGCGTGCTTGTGTGCGATCACAGTATTCCTCCTTGAATCGTGCGTTGCTGTCGTGTCGTCCGGGGAGCGCCGGGCTGGGTATGGGTCGCTGCGTGTGTGTTCGGGTTCATCGGGTGCTCCCGCGGATCGTGAGTTCCGGTGCGATGAACCGGGTGACCGGGGCTCCCGCGAGCTCCGGCGACGTGATCCGGCGCACCAGTTGCCGGACCGCGTTCTGGCCCAGCTGATCGGGCGAGCTCTCCACCGCCGTGTAGGGCAGGGAGAACGCTCGGCCGAAGTCTTTGGAGTAGAGGCTGGCCACCGAGAGATCCTCGGGCACCCGCATCCCGCGGGTGGCCAGCACGGAGGGCAGCGCCGCGATGGTGGCGTCGTTGTGCACGATCAGCGCGGTCGCGGTGGGGCGCGCATCCAGGATCGCGTTCATGCTCTGGCCGATGGCCGGCTGCTGCGCCTCGCCGTAGTAGGGGTGGATCTGGATGCCGTACCGGGCCGCGCGCTCCAGCGCCGCATCCCGGAACCGCCAGCCGTAGGCGCCGCCGCGCTCGAAGACGTGCTTGGGCGGCGAGACGACGATGATCTCGCGGTGGCCGAGGCCGTAGAGGTGGTCGACGAGGATGCGCGCGGACTCGCCGAAGTCGAGGTCGAAGACGTCGAGTCCTTCGGTCTGCTTGGGCAGCCCGACGAGGGCTCCGGGCTGGGCGGCCGCCCTCATGGTCGCGAGGCGCGGATCCTCGTGCACGACATCCAGCAGCACGACGCCGTCGACCATCCCGGCACTGGTCACGCGGCGCAGGGCCGCGGTCGCGTCGGTCTCGGTGACCAGCAGGATGTCGTACCCCAGCTCGCGCGCGGTGTCCGACACCGGGAGCACGTACTGGAGCATCGCGGGGGCGAACTCGTCCTGGTGGAACTGGGTCAGCAGGCCGATGACCATCGTCTGCGAAGTGGCGAGGGCCCGGGCGCCGGCGTTCGCCGTGAAGCCAAGGGCCGCGACGGCCTCGTCGATGCGGGCCCGGGTCTCGGGGGAGATCGAGCGCTTGCCCGAGAGGGCGTAGGAGACGGTGCTCGGGGAGACTCCCGCGTGGCGGGCCACATCGGTGATCGTGATCGCCACAGCGCGCCTCCTCGGAGCATTCATCGTCGAACCGGTTCGATCACTGTAGCGACTCTGGGAGGGGTTCACAAGTCGAAGCGGTTCGATACTTTTGCGCGCGCTTGCGTACTGAAGGAGATCGGGCGTCGAATCTCCGTCGATTGGCAGTGCTGAAGGAGATTCGACTGTTGGCGGTTCGAATCTCCTCCGGTGCGCGGGGCGCGGCGGGCCGCGCCGGCAGCGGGCAGCCGGGCGCAGGCAGCATCCGCCAGCACGTGCAAATGCCGCAGCGGGCAGCCGCGCGTAAGCAGCATGTGGCAGCACGTGCGGCGCCGCAGCGGGTGCAAAAGCCGCAGCGGGCGCAAGTGCGTCAGCAGATGCAGGTGGAGGGGTGCCCGATCCGCTCTCACCTCCGCTGGAGGTGCTCGTAGTTGCGCTCGCCCACGGCGTGTCGGCAGCAACTGCGAGCACCTCACGAAAGACGGGGTTGCGGTCCGCCGCGCAACGAAGGAGACCCGGTGTCGGATCTCCTTCTATTGGCAGTACTGAAGGAGATCCGGCGGTTGTCTGTGCGAATTTCCTTCTCTGCGCGGGGCGCGGCGGGCAGCGCGAGGTGGAGGTGCGAGGCGGAGGTGGCCGGGTGCCCGGCGCGGCAGGCGAGGCGGCCGAGCGGGCGAAGCGGCCGGGCGGGCGAAGTGGCCGAGCGGGCGAAGTGGCCGAGCGGGCGAAGTGGCCAGCCCGCGCGGGGCGGGTCAGGGGACCGGGCGCGTGCTTCCGCGGTCGACCAGCGTCGGCTCGATGAAGCGGGCGCGTGGGGCGCCGGCCTCGTCCGGGTCGGAGATACGGCGGATCAGGCGGCGCACGGCCTCCTCGCCGAGCCGGTCGGGCAAGGTCTCCGCAGCGGTGTACGGGAGCGAGAACGCCTGCCCGAACTCCTGCGAGAAGACGCCAACGACCGACAGGTCCTCCGGCGCCCGGACGCCCCGCTTGTCCAGATAGGCGGGAAGCGCCGCGATGGTGGCGTCGTTGTGGACCACCAGTGCGGTCGCATCCGGCGACGTCTCGAAGGCGGCATCGAGCGACTCTGTGATCCGCGGCTGACGCGACTCGCCGTAGTGGGACACCAGCCGCATCCCGTAGCGGGCGGCCCGCTCGAGCGCGGCGTCGCGGAACCGCCAGGCGTACGAACCGCCGCGGTCGTAGACGTGGCGGGGCGGAGTGATGAGCAGGGCGTCGCGATGCCCGAGTTCCGCCAGGTGGTCCACGATCAGCCGCGCGGCCTCGCCGAAGTCGAGGTCGTAGGAGTCGAATCCCTCGCCGTTGCGGGCGTAGCCGATCAGCACGGCCGGCTGGGTCGTCTCGCGCAGCGGGTCGAGCCGCACATCGTCGTAGGTGACGTCGAGCAGGACGACGCCGTCCACCATCGCGGAGGAGGTGGTGCGCCGCACGGCGCTGACGAGGTCGGTGTCCGTGACCATGAGCAGGTCGTAGCCGTGCTCGCGGGCGGTCGTCGACACGGGCAGCACGTACTGCAGCATCGCCGGCGCGAACTCGTCCTCCTGGAACTGTAGGTAGAGGCCGAGGACGTTCGTCTGCGCGGTGGCGAGGGCGCGGGCGCCGGCGTTCGGCGTGAAGCCGAGCTGCTCGATGGCGGCCTGGATGCGCGTCCGCGTCTCCTCCGAGATCGCGCGCTTGCCGGAGAGCGCGTACGAGACCGTGCTGCGCGAGACGCCGGCTGCCCGGGCGACGTCGCCGATCGTGGCCGCCATGTCGTACCTCCTCGACGGGTCGATTCTGTCATGCCGCCTCAGCGCGCCAGCGCGGCGCGCGCGTCGAATCGGTTCGCCAGGAATCCTTGACGAAAAACGTTCGGGGGGACTAGCTTGCACACATCGTCTGTCGAACCGGTTCGACAGACGATGCACTCAGGCAGACGGCGGACGGCGCCGCGACGCGACGGAGCATCCATCAGGGCGTTCCGCCGATCCCGGTGCGGTTCGAGCGGCAGGGATGACGCTCGCCGAATTCTGCCCTTCCGATCGAGAACGATGGAGAACAACGATGTCTGAAACACGTTCGATCCGGCGCGCAATACGGATCCCCGACCGCGGATCCCATCCGCCCACGCCCCGTCGAGGGGCGTTCCGCACCGTCGTCGCCGCCGCGACCGGCGCAGCGCTCGTGGTGGGCGGCGGCGCACTCGCAGCGGTTCCGGCGGATGCCGCCCCCACCGCAGCGAACACGCTCGTCGTGCAGGCGGATCAGCCGTTCCGTCCCGTGAGCCATGTGGCGACCGGCTCCCTCTACGGCCTCGCGAACGCGACGACGCCGTCCGACGCCCTCGTGCAGGCCATCAAGCCGAACACATTCGTGATGATGCCCATCGGCGGACACCAGCAGGGCTCCGGCGACATCGGCCAGACCTGGCAGAAGGCGAACGCCGCCGGCGCGAAGGTGGTCGACCGGCTCTCCGACTACTACGCGGGCTGGCCCTACCAGTTCTCCTGGAGCAGCTGGGACCAGGTCGTGACGACCCAGATCCAGCAGGTGAAAGCATCCGGGATGACGAACCTCGCCGCGTACGCGCCGTGGAACGAGTCGGACAACACCTGGCTCGCCTCCAATGGCACCTTCGAGGACTTCTGGACCCACACCTACCGGCTGATCCGCAGCCTCGACGCGACCACGCCGATCCAGGGGCCCAGCTTCTCCGACAACATCGGAGACATGCAGAACTTCCTGCAGAACGCGGTCGCGACGGACACCGTGCCCGACGTAATGGCCTGGCATGAGCTCATCTCGTCGTCGAAGATCGCCGGTGATGTGGCCAGGGTGGAGGCGATGGAGGATGCGCTCGGCATCCAGCGCCGCCCGATCGACATCGAGGAGTACGCGGCTCCGGCCGAGGTGGGCATTCCCGGGTCGCTCGTGGGCTACATCTCCAAGTTCGAACGGCTCGGCATCCGAAACGCCGAGCTCGCATTCTGGAACCAGTCCGGTGCGCTGGGCGACCTCCTCACCGGTCAGGGAGGCAAGCCGAACGGCGCCTACTGGCTGTACACCTGGTACGCCGGCATGAACGGCGACATGGTGACCACGACACCGCCCGGCAACAACAACTTCGACGCGGCAGCCTCCGTCAGCTCCGACAAGAAGGAAGTGGACGTGATCACAGGAGGCACCTCGGGTGCAGCCGGTATCCGCGTCGCGGGCCTCGACAAGCTCCAGCTGGGAAGCAAGGTCAACGTCAAGGTGGAGTTCACTCCGTCCTACGGCAGGACAACGGCCGTGACCGGACCGACGACGATCTCGACCACGAACTACCAGGTCGGCGATGACGGCTCCATCACGGTTCCCGTGGTGATGAACCCGGCGTACGGCTACCACATCGTGGTGACCCCGGCCGGCGACTCCGTGGACCTCTCGGGCACGTACACGATCTCGAACGTCAACAGCGGGCTCGCTCTCGACACGCAGTCCTCGGGCACCGCGTCCGGTACCGCGGCGGTGCAGAACACGGCCGCTGCCGGCGGAAGCGCGACCCAGACGTGGAAGCTCGTCTCCGCGGGTTCCGGCCTGTACAAGGTGGTGAACCCGGCGTCGGGACTCGCGCTCGGCATCCAGGGCGCATCCACCGCCACCGGCGCACCCGCGGTGATCTGGGGTGACGGCGGGACGGACGAACAGCTCTGGCAGGTCGTCCCGGACGGGAAGGGCGACTACCGGTTCGCGAACTACGGCACCGGACTCGTCCTGTCCGTCGCCGGCATGAGCAAGGCGGCTGGTGCGGGCGTCGTCCAGTGGACCGACGGATCGGTGACCTCCGGGTGCACCGCCACGGGTCCCCGGCAGCCCGGCAAGATCGGGTCGGCGCTCTCGTTCTGCAACAGCACGGCGTACGCCACCCTCCCGACCGGTGCCGTCAGTGGCCTGACCGGGGACTACACCGTCTCGGCATGGGTGAACCCGGCGAGCAACTCCACCTGGCAGCGCCTGTTCGACATCGGTTCGAGCAGCAACGCCAGCATGTTCCTGACCCTCAACGACGGAACCGAGCTGCGGTACGCCATCACGACCAGCGGCGGCGGGGGTGAGCAACGGCTGAACAGCGCGAGCAAAACCCTCCCGCTCAACCAGTGGTCGCTTGTCACGGTCACCGTCGCGGGAACGACGGGCACCCTGTACGTCAACGGCCAGGTGGTCGCCACCAACGCGTCCATGACGGTGCACCCGTCGGCCTTCGGTCAGAGCACGCGCAACTACATCGGCAAGTCGCAGTACAGCGGCGACCCGGCGCTGAACGCGGCCGTGGACGACCTGAACATCTACAGCCGGGCGTTGAGCGCGGCCGAGGTCGCCGCTCTGGCGTCCGGTCAGGCCGGCAGCGGCGACGTCGTCCACTACGCGTTCGACGAGGCGGGGGGAACGACGCTGGTCGACTCCTCCGGCAGCGGACGCACCGGGACGGTCGTGGCGGGCTCCTCCGCGACGACGAACACCTCGGCGACGGATGCGCAAACCGCTGACCACTTCTGGACCCTGCACCAGGTGACAGCGTCCGCGGCCCCCTCCGCAGTGGCGGCAACGGCGGATGCGTCGGCCGTCACGGTGACCTGGAGCGCTCCGTCGGACGACGGCGGCACGCCGATCACCGGCTACCGCGTCTACCGGGAGGGTGTGACCGATCCGGTCGCCACGGTCGCCGCGGATGCGACGAGTGCGACGATCACGGGCGTGTGGCCCGGCGACACTGCGCGGTTCGCAGTGGCGGCGGTCAACGCGGCCGGCGAGAGTGCGAAGTCGGAGCTGAGTGCGCCGGTGACCGTCCCGGACGGGTCCACCAGCAAGCCGGGCAAGGCCGTGCTGTCGAACGACAACGGCTGGGACACGGGCCTCAAGGACGGTGACTACAACGTCGTCATGAACCTGTGGTGGGGCGAGGAAGGGTCCATCTACCGGCTGTACGAGAACGGCGCCCTGGTCGCGACCAAGCAGGTCACCTTCGGCGGCGTCGGTGCGCAGCAGGTATCCATCCCGGTGCACGGCAAGTCCGACGGCACCTACGTCTACACCGGCGAACTCGTGAACAGCACGGGGACGACGGCGACCACCAGCACCACCGTCACGGTGACGCAGGCCGCGCCCGGAACGCCGGTGCTGAGCAACGACAACCGCGGCGGCGGCGGCAGCTACACCGTCACGGCGAACATGTGGTGGGGTACCAACGCGACCTCCTACACGTTCTACGAGAACGGTGTGGCCGTCGGCCAGGGGAGCCTGGTGGCGCAGACGCCGGGTGCGCAGTCGGCGACGCTCGCGGTCCAGGGGAAGGCCACGGGCACCTACGTGTACCGGGTCGACTTCACCAATGCTGCGGGCACCACCAGCAGCAAGACGATGACGGTCACGGTCACCAAGTAGCCGAAGGGACAGGGGAGGCGCGGGCCCAGCGGGTCCGCGCCTCCCTTGCGTGCGTCCTCGGTCCGTTTCATCGATCGCGGGACTGAATCCGAGAACGAACCGCTGTTGGAGTTGCTGAATCGATCGTGCCTACGATTCCCCTGACGAACCTCGTCCAGCGGTGTGAAAGGGAACGACAGTGCAGTTCAGATACCTCGGCAACTCCGGCTTCAAGATCTCCGAGATCACGTACGGCAATTGGCTGACGCACGGCTCGCAGGTCGAGAACGACACGGCCGCCGCCTGCGTCCGCGCGGCGCTCGATGCCGGAATCACCACCTTCGACACGGCAGACGTCTACGCCAACACGGCCGCGGAGACGGTGCTCGGCGAGGCGCTGAAGGGCGAGCGCCGGCAGTCGCTGGAGATCTTCACCAAGGTGTTCGGACCGACCGGACCCAAGGGCCACAACGACGTCGGGCTGTCGCGCAAGCACATCCTCGAGTCGATCGACGGGTCGCTGTCGCGTCTGCAGACGGATTACGTCGACCTGTACCAGGCGCACCGCTTCGACTACGAGACGCCGCTCGAAGAGACCATGCAGGCGTTCGCCGACGTCGTGCGCCAGGGCAAGGCCCTGTACATCGGTGTCAGCGAGTGGACCGCCGAGCAGCTTCGTGCCGGTGCGGCGCTCGCGAAGGAGCTCCACATCCAGCTCATCTCGAACCAGCCGGAGTACTCGGCGCTGTGGCGGGTCATCGAGGAGCAGGTCGTGCCGACCTCGAAGGAGCTCGGCATCTCGCAGATCGTGTGGTCGCCGGTCGCCCAGGGCGTGCTCAGCGGCAAGTACCGTCCGGGTGCGCCCCTGCCCGAGGGCAGCCGCGCCACCGACGAGAAAGGCGGCGCGGGTGCCGTCAAGCGTTGGCTGACGGATGACGTGCTCACGCGCGTCCAGGAGCTCACGCCGATCGCGCAGGAACTCAGCCTGACCCCGGCGCAGCTGGCCGTCGCGTGGGTGCTGCAGAACGACAACGTCGCCACGGCGATCATCGGAGCCTCCCGTCCGGAGCAGGTGGTCGAGAACGTGAAGGCTTCCGGCGTCACGATCCCCGCCGAGCTGCTCGGCCGCATCGACGAGGTCCTGGGCGGCGCCATCGAGCGCGACCCGTCGCACACGCACACGCGCTCGCCGAAGACCCGCGAGGCCTGAGGCGCCGCGCTTCCGCTCCACCCCCCGCGATTCGTGCCGAATGTCGACTTCGCCGCCCGCGAAGTCGACATTCGTGCCGAATCTGCGAAGGGATGGGAGCCGAGAGCAGGGGAACATCGGCGGCGCCGCGATGGTTGGATGAGTTCGTGCTCCGAACGATGTTCAAGTCGAAGATCCACCGCGCCACGGTGACGCACGCCGACCTCCACTATGTCGGCTCGCTGACCGTCGACCTCGAGCTGATGGAGGCCGCGGATCTCCTGCCCGGGGAGCAGGTGGCCGTCGTGGATGTGACCAACGGCTCACGCCTGGAGACCTACCTGATCGCGGGCGAGCGCGGCAGCGGCGTGATCGGTGTCAACGGCGCGGCGGCGCACCTGGCGCAGGTGGGAGACACGATCATCGTGATCTCGTACGCGCAGCTCGACGATGCGGAGGCGCGCACGTTCACGCCCACTGTTGTGCACGTGGACGAGCGCAACCGCATCCTCGCCGTCGGCGACGACCCCGCGGCGGCGCTCACGGAGGGCGTCGAGGCCCCGCCGCTGTCGCTGCCGCGGTAGGCATGGAGGCCGCACCTGCGCCCGCCCCCGCGCGTTTCTGCCCCAGCCGCAACGCGGGCCGCCGCTGCACGCGGCCGCTGGGCCACCCGGGGCTGCACCGTCATAACGGGGCGATGTGGAACGACACGTCCGCCGATCCGCCGCGCTGTCCCGGCTCGGGGGAGCCGGGGACGCCGGCCCAGACGCTTCCCGACGGCTTCCCGGACGGTCGCGCGCTGTGCGAGCGCTGCCTGCGCTTCATCGACCTCGACGCGATCGGCCGGCTGGCCGAGCACGACACGACGGATGCGACCGAGACCGATGCCGACGCGCTCCGGGCGCGGGAGTGGTTCAACACCCACGGCTGGTGACGTCAAGTGGGGGCGGCCCTAGCCGCGGGCCACCGGCCTCCCCTAGTCTCGCGCCGTGGATCTCGAACTCAGCAGCAAGCGCGCAGTCGTCACCGGAGCGAGCCGGGGGATCGGGCTGGCCATCGCCCGCGCCCTCATCCGGGAGGGGGCGACAGTGACCGGCATCGCCCGAAGGAGCACCCCCGAGACGGCGGCGCTGCAGCAGGAGGGCGGATTCGAGCTCCTCGAGGCCGACCTGAGCAGCGACGACGACATCATCGCCGTGGCGGCGCGGCTTTCCGGACCGGTCGACATCCTGGTGAACAACGTCGGTTCGGCTCCGCCGCGGCCCGGCGGATTCCCCAGCATCACCGACGAGCAGTGGTCGAACACGTACCAGCTGAACGCCCTGGCCGCGGTCCGGACCACCCGCGCGCTGTTCGATCGCATCCCCGACGGCGGATGCGTCGTGAACATCGCCTCCGAGAACGCGATCCTCGCCGACCCACTGGTGATGGACTACAGCGCGGCGAAGGCCGCCCTCCTGAGCTTCACGAAGTCGCTCTCGAAGGAGGTCGGGCACCGCGGCATCCGGGTCAACTCGATCAGCCCCGGGCCCGTCGCGACGGATCTGTGGCTGGGAGCCGGCGGGGTCGCACAGACGGTCGCGGCGGCCAGCGGCGGTGACCCGGCGCAGGTGAAGCGCGGCGCCGAGGAGTCGATGGTGACCGGACGGTTCACGACACCGGAGGAGGTCGCGGCGCTCACCGTCATGCTCGCGAGCCCGCTGCTGGGAAACCTGACGGGGTCGGATGTGGTCATCGACGGGGGCCTCCGGCAGACGATGTGAGGAAGCCCGGCCGTCGGCGGTGGCTACACTACAGTTCATGAAGCGCGCCACCATCTACGATGTGGCACGTCAGGCGGGAGTCTCGCACCAGACGGTCACCCGCTTCCTCAACGGTTTCGAGGGCATCCGCCCGACGACGCGGGCGAAGGTCCAGGCCGCGATCGACGAGTTGAACTACCGGCCGAACGGGGCAGCCCGCTGGCTGCGGTCGCGGCAGTCGAACCGCATCGGCATCCTGGCGCACCGCATGGAACTGTCCGGCCCCGGCCGCATCATCGCCGGCGCCACGACGGCGGCGCGCAGCCGCGGGTACGTCCTCGACATCGCGTCGATGGACGGCGAGGACGTGGACTCGGTGGATGCGGCGCTCGACGTCGTCATGGAGCACCAGATCGCCGGCGTCTTCGCGACCGCCCAGACGAACGCGGTCCGCGTCGCGGTCGCGAACCGCAACATCGACGTTCCGATCTCCGTCGACTCGGGGGAGGGGCTGGCGTCGTTCGGCGCCAATCCGCGTGCGCATCCCGGCAGGCTCGCCGCCGGCCATCTGGCCGACCTCGGTCACCGCCGGGTCGCCTTCGTGAACGGGCCAGAGGTGTGGATCGCAGCGGGCGAGCGGCGGACGGGTTTCCTGGACGTGGCCTCCGAGCGCGGTCTCGAGGTGGTCTGGGAGCACGACGGCGACTGGTCGGCGGAGGCCGGCTATCGGGCGGCGCACGACCTGCCGGACGGGGTCACCGCGGTCGCGCTCGCCAACGACAGCATGGCCATCGGGCTGATCTTCGGGCTCGCGGAGCGCGGTGTGCGCGTGCCGGAGGATGTCAGCGTGATCGGGATGGACGACGCACCGGAGTCGCGGTTCCACCTCCCGTCGCTCACCACCATCCGGCTCGATTTCGAGGGCGAGGGCGCGTATCTGATGAACGTGCTGATCGCGAAGATCGAGGGGGAGGACGTCGCTGACGTGCCCGGCTACCGCCTCCCCGAACTCGTGCACAGGGGGTCGACGACGGCCGTCCGTGCACCGGAAAGGTAACCATCCGGTCTCGGTGCTTGTGCGCCGGGCGACGGTCTGTGTAGCATCGCACCCACCTAATGTTGTCGACAACATTCCAGAATCACCACGCAAATGTTGTCGATAACAGCGTGACGATGCGAAAGGTCGACGATGACCCAGAACCCCCCGTTCCCCGGCGTGCTCTTCGGAGCCGCCTACTACGCCGAGTACCAGGAGGCGGGCACGCTCGATCGCGACCTCGACCTGATGGTCGAAGCCGGGTTCACCGTGATCCGCGTCGGCGAGTCGGTGTGGTCGACGTGGGAACCGCGCAACGGGGAGTTCGACCTCGACTGGCTCCAGCCGGTGCTCGACGGCGCGCACGCGCGGGGCATCGCCGTCATCCTGGGCACCCCCACGTACGCCATCCCGCCGTGGCTGCAGACGCTCCACCCGGAGATCGCGGCGGTCGACGGCGACGGGCACGCGATGGGATGGGGAGCGCGGCAGGAGATGGACCAGTCCGTGCCCGTGTACCGCTGGTACGCGGAGCGGATCATCCGGAAGGTGGTCGCCCGCTACGCCGACCATCCCGCCGTCATCGGCTACCAGGTCGACAACGAGCCGGGCAACAACCTGCCGCACAACGAGAGCACGTTCCAGGCATTCGTCGGCTGGCTGCGCGAACGCTACGGCACCGTCGAACGGCTGAACGACGAGTGGGGTCTGGTCTACTGGTCGCACCGCATCGCCGAGTGGTCGGAGCTCTGGCGCCCCGGGGGCAACCGGATGCCGCAGTACCAGCTCGAATGGCGCCGGTTCCAGGGCGAGCAGGCCACCGACCTGATCGCCTGGCAGGCCGCGATCGTCCGCGAGTACGCCAGAGATGACCAGTTCGTCACCACCTGCATCTCGTACTCCCGGCCGCAGATCTCCGACGACGAGCTCGTGGCCTCCCTCGACATCACCGCGGGCAACCCGTACTACCTGATGCAGGACGGCCTCTCCGCCGACGTCGACCTTCCGCGGCGGGCGCAGTGGTGGCACACCGGGCCGTGGGCCCTGTTCCAGTGGGCCGACCGGGCGTTCTCCTCGGCGCAGGAGCGCTTCCTCGTGACCGAGACGAATGCGCAGTCGATCGGCGGGCCCTGGCAGAACCAGCCCCCGTATCCCGGGCAGATCAAGCAGGCGGCGTTCGCGCTGGTGAGCCGCGGTGCCCGGATGGTCGAGTACTGGCACTGGCACACGCTGCACTTCGGGGTGGAGACCTACTGGGGCGGCGTGCTGCCGCACAGCCAGGTGCCTGGCCGCATCTATCGTGAGGTCGCCGAGCTCGGCGCGAGCCTGAAGCGCATCGGCGGCGCCCTCGACGGGTTCGAGCCGGATGCGGACGTGCTCATGCTGCACTCCACCGACACCAAGTGGTCGTTCGAGTTCTATCCGCCTCTCGCGACGGACGACGGCGGCCCCGACCCGGAGTCGTACGGCCGCATCGCCGACGCCTTCTACCGCGGGTTCAGCGAGACCGGCGCGCAGGTACGCGTGCAGCACACACGACAGTTCGTCCAGCACTCCGCGACCGACCTGGTCGAGCGGTATCCGGTGCTCGTCGCAGCTGCCGAGTATGTCGCCGACGATGCGGTGCTGGATGCGCTGCGGGCGTACGCCGAAGCGGGCGGCCACCTGGTGCTCGGCATCCGCACCGGCTACGGCGACGAGCTGGCCCGCGCCCGCCGCGGCGTCGCGCCGGACCGCCTGCACGACGCGGCCGGCGTCTGGTACGACGAGTACAGCAACCTGGCCGAGCCGCTGGACGTCACGGCGACCGGCACGGCCGGCACGGCCATCGAGCTGGAGCCGGGTTCGCAGGCCACCGCCTGGGTCGACGTGCTCAACCTCGACGGCGCCGAGACGGTCGTCTCCTACGAGCCGACGGAACTGGGCGCCGACGCCGCGATCACGACGGCGTCCATCGGCGCGGGGCGGATCACCTACGTCGGCACCGTCCCGAACCGGGAGCTCGCACGCAGCCTCGCGCGCTGGCTCGTGCCCGAGACGGCAGCATCCACCTGGGATGCCCAGTCGCCGGTCACGGTCAGCACCGGGCGCTCGGGCGAGAAGACCGTCACCTTCGTCCACAACTGGTCCGGACGGCCGCACCAGGTCGACGTGCCCGTCGACAGCATCCACGTCGAGACCGGCGAGCGGTACGCCGCCGGATCCCGCTTCACCCTCGAACCGCGCGACGTCGCCGTGTTCGAGGCCGCCGGTTCACAGGCGTGACCGGAACACCGAGAGAAAGAGAACGCTCATGAGGAAGAAAGCACCGAGAGCAGCGATGGCGCTGGGGACCGGTCTGCTGGCCGTGGCCCTGGTGCTGACCGGTTGCACCGGAGGCGGTGGAGGGACGAGCGGCGACACCAAGCCGGTCTCGCAGTCCGACATCGACAAGGCGATGAAGACGCCGACGACGCTGACGTTCTGGACCTGGGTCCCGGACATCAAGAACGAGGTCGCCCTCTTCGAGAAGAAGTACCCCGCGATCAAGGTCAACGTCGAGAACGTCGGCCAGGGCGCACCGCACTACCAGAAGCTCCGCACGGCGCTGAAGGCAGGCAAGGGCGCTCCGGATGTCGCCCAGGTCGAGTTCCAGTACATCTCGTCCTTCACCGTCACCGACAGCCTCCTGAACCTGAAGCCGTACGGTGCCGGGGACCTGGCGAACCAGTACGTGCCCTGGGTGTGGAACCAGGTCAAGCAGAACGACGGCGTCTACGCGGTCCCGCAGGACTCCGGCCCGATGGGGAACCTGTACCGCAAGGACATCCTGGAGAAGGCCGGCGTCACCGAGCCACCCACCACCTGGGACCAGTACGCGACCGACGCCGCGACGGTCAAGTCGAAGACCGGTGTCTTCATGTCGAACCTGGCGTCCAGCCAGGCGGGCCAGATGCTCGGGCTCCTCTGGCAGGCCGGCGTCAAGCCGTTCGGCTACGACGGCAAGAAGGGCGTCACCGTGGATGTGAACAGCGCCGAGGCGAAGAAGGTCGCGGCGTACTGGCAGGACCTCATCCAGAAGGGATACGTCTCCACCGACCCCGACTTCACCGACAGCTGGTACCAGGGTCTGGCGAACGGCAAGTACGCCGGATGGCTGACGGCCGCGTGGGCGCCCGTCTTCCTGCAGGGGACGGCCGCCAAGACCTCGGGTCTGTGGCGCGCAGCCGAACTCCCGCAGACGCCGGGAACCAAGCCGGCCTCGGGCAACTGGGGCGGATCCTCCGACGCGGTCCTGAAGACCACGAAGAACCCGATCGCCGCGTACGAGCTGGCCAAGTTCATCAACAACGACCCGCAGTCGACGCTGATGTTCGCGAACAAGCAGTTCCTGTTCCCGACGTTGAACTCGACCTTGAAGGATCCGGCTTTCGTCGATCAGCAGGCGCCGTTCTACGGAGGCCAGAAGGTGAACGAGCTGTTCGCGAAGATCTCGACCACCGTCGACACCAAGTTCGAGTGGCTGCCCTACATGGACTACGCCTACTCCAGCTACACCGAGACGATGGGTAAAGCGCTCGCCGCAAAGGGCGACCTGTCCGCAGGCCTCGACGCCTGGCAGAAGGCCCTCGTCAGCTACGGGACCCAGCAGGGCTTCTCCGTCAACAAGTGACACCTGCGCCGGCGGCGGGATCGGGTCCCGCCGCCGGCCGCAGCGCGACAGGTTCGAACAAGGGAGTTCATCATGACCCAGTCCGTCGCACCCGCCGGGGTGCGAACGCGAGAGCGCACCGAGCGACAACGACCCAGGCGGAGCGCCAACCAGCGCCGGCTGAACCTCGCGGCGTACCTGTTCGTCGCGCCGTTCATGATCGTCTTCGTCGTGATGCTGCTCCTGCCGCTGCTCTACTCCGGCTACCTGAGCCTGTTCACCACCCAGCTCGTCGGCGGCCAGACGTTCGCCTGGTTCGCCAACTACATCCGTGCGTTCACCGACCCGGACTTCCTGGCGGGCATCGGGCGGATGGGCCTCTTCCTGATCATCCAGGTGCCGATCATGCTGGCGCTCTCGCTGTTCTTCGCGCTCGCCCTCGACAGCGGCCGGGTGCGCGGATCGATCGCCCTGCGGCTGCTGATCTTCCTGCCGTTCGCCGTACCCGGGGTCGTCGCCACGCTGATGTGGGGATACCTCTACGGAAACGACTTCGGCCCGATCGCCCAGGCCTTCCGCGGCATCGGCCTCGGCGCTCCCGACCTCTTGAGCGCGCAGAACATGCTCGGCTCGATGATGAACATCGTCACCTGGGCCTTCGTCGGCTACAACATGATCATCATGTACGCGGCTCTGCGTTCGATCCCGACCGAGCTGTTCGAGGCGGCCGAGATCGACGGGGCCAGCCAGTGGCGGGTGGCGTGGAGCATCAAGATCCCGGGCATCCGGCCGGCGATCATCCTGACGGTGATCTTCTCGATCATCGGCACGTTCCAGCTGTTCAACGAGCCGAGCCTGCTGCACGCGCTCGCGCCGAACGTCATCGACAACGGCTACACGCCCAACTACTACGCGTACAACCTCGCCTTCACCAACCAGGACGTCAACTACGCGGCCGCCATCGCGTTCCTGCTCGGGATCCTGATCGCGATCGTGTCCTACGTGGTGCAGCTTTCGGCCCAGCGCAGGGAGATCCGCAATGACTGAGACAGCGACAGACCAGCCGGTGGTGCCGGGCACCGCGGCGACGCCGCGCGGGCGCCGTGCGCGCGGGCAGGCCCGCGCCTACAACCGGGAGAAGCAGCGGAGCACTCTGCTCACCGTGATGCTGTGGATCTGCGCGCTCTACTTCGTGCTGCCGATCGTCTGGCTGTTCATCGCGTCGACCAAGAGCAACGCCGATCTGTTCAGCACGTTCGGGTTCGCCTTCGGCCGCACGTTCGACCTCTTCACGAACATCGGCGCCGTGTTCACGGCGCAGAACGGCATCTACGTGCACTGGGCGATCAACACGCTGGTGTACGCCCTGGTGAGCGCGATCGGCGCATCCCTGCTCGCCACCATGGCCGGTTACGCCTTCGCGAAGTACCGCTTCCCCGGAGCGATCCTGATGTTCAGCGTGGTGCTGGGCGCGATCATGATCCCGCTCACGGCGCTGGCGCTCCCGACGTACCTGATGTTCAGCCAGCTCGGGATCACGAACACGCCGGCGGCCGTCATCGTGCCGTCGCTGGTGAGCCCGTTCGGCGTCTTCCTGATGCGCGTGTACGCGGCCGACGCCATCCCGGATTCGATGATCGAGGCGGGTCGAGTGGATGGGGCCGGCGAGTTCCGCATCTTCTGGCAGGTCGGTCTCCGGCTGCTCGGGCCCGGCATCGTCACCGTCTTCCTGTTCGCCCTCGTCGGGACGTGGAACAACTACTTCCTGCCGCTGATCATGCTGAACAGTTCCGACCTGTACCCGCTCACGGTGGGCCTCGCCCAGCAGCAGGCCACCAGCGCGGCCGGCGGCGGATCTCAGGCCCTGTTCTCCGTCGTCATCACGGGTTCGCTCGTGTCCATCATCCCCCTGGTCATCGCGTTCCTGTTCCTGCAGCGATACTGGACGACCGGACTAGCGAGCGGGAGTGTCAAAGAATGAGCGGATTCCACTACGGCGGCGACTACAACCCCGAGCAGTGGCCGGCGGAGGTCTGGCGCGAGGACGTGGAGCTGATGAACCGCGCCGGAGTGAACCTGGTCTCGGTGGGCATCTTCTCCTGGGCCCGCATCGAACCGCGAGACGGGGAGTTCGACTTCGCCTGGCTGGATGAGGTGATCGACCTGCTCCACGCCGGCGGCGTCCGGGTGGACCTCGCCACGGCGACGGCCTCGCCGCCGCCCTGGCTCGCGGTGAAGCATCCCGAGATGCTCCCCGTCACGGCGCAGGGCGTCACGCTCTGGCCAGGCAGCCGGCAGGCGTACTGCCCGAGCTCGCCGGTCTACCGGCGGTACGCCGCGCGTCTCGTGTCGGCGATCGTCGAGCGCTACGCCGACCATCCGGCTCTTGAGCTCTGGCACGTCAACAACGAGTACGGATGCCACGTCAGCCACTGCTACTGCGACGTCTCGGCCGCAGCGTTCCGCACCTGGCTGGAGGCCAAGTACGGCACGGTCGAGGCGTTGAACGACGCGTGGGGGACCGCCTTCTGGTCGCAGCACTACGACGGATTCGACGAGGTCTTCCCGCCGCGTGCCGCTCCGACCTTCCAGAACCCGACCCAGCTGCTCGATTTCGATCGCTTCAGCTCGGACGAGTTGCGCGCGTGCTACCGGGCCGAAGCCGACATCATCCGGTCGCGGTCGACGGTCCCGATCACGACGAATTTCATGGGCTTCTTCAAGCCGGCCGACTACTGGGCGTGGGCCCAGGAGGTCGACATCGTCTCGGACGACTCCTACCCGGATCCGGCCGACCCGCTGTCGCCGACGTACGCCGCCATGCAGCGCGACCTGATGCGCTCCCTCGGCGGGGGAAAGCCGTGGCTGCTGATGGAGCAGTCTCCCGGTGCGGTGAACTGGCGCGAACGCAACGCGGCCAAGACGCCCGGGCAGATGCGGGCGTGGTCGTACCAGAGCATCGGGCGGGGCGCCGACGGCATCCTGTTCTTCCAGTGGCGGCAGGCCGTCGCCGGGGCGGAGAAGTTCCACGCGGGGATGGTGCCGCATGGCGGTACGGACACCCGGATCTTCCGCGAGGTCGAGCAGCTCGGCACCGAACTGAGGGAGCTGTCCGGCGAGGACGGTCTCCTCGGTCAGCCGGTGCCCGCGCAGGTCGCGATCGTTTTCGACTGGGATTCGTGGTGGGCGATCGAGCAGAAGGCCTCCCCGACGGCCATCCAGTACCTCGCGGGCGTGTTCGCCTGGTACCGGGGGCTCGCGGCAGCAGGCGTGACCGTCGACTTCGTCCAACCGACCGGCGACCTCGCGGGCTACCGCGTCGTGGTCGTCCCCTCGCTCTTCGTCGCAAGCGATGAACAGCTGGATGCGCTGGATGCGTACGCGAGCCAGGGCGGCACGCTCATCGTCGGCTACCTGACCGGGATCCTCGACAAGAACCTGCACGTGCGCACCGGCGGCTACCTCGGCACGCTCCAGCAGACGCTGGGCGTCTGGGTGGAGGAGTTCGCCCCGCCGGCGGCCCCGGACCTGGCCGCACTCGGCGGAGGCGAGCCTCCCGCTGTCCGGGTCCGCGGCGAGGCCGTCGGTGGCGAAGCCTCCGCCTCGCTCTGGTCGGAGTACGTCCGGGTCGAGACGGCCAGCGTCGCGGCGGTCTTCGACGGCGGAGCACTGGACGGCCATGCCGCCGTCACCCGGCACGCTCGGGGCGACGGGACCGCATGGTACGTGGCCACCCAGCTCGATGACGGACCCCTCGGCGCGCTGCTGGAGGGCGTGCTCGCCTCAGCGCGCGTCGACCGGCTGCCGGTCGTCGCGGGAGTCGAGTTCGTCCGCCGCGGCCGCATCCTGGTGGCCATCAACCACTCCGAGGATGCCGTGACGATCGACGTGCCCGGCACGGACGTCCTCACCGGAGCCTCGGCGTCGGGCCTCCGCTTGGGAGCGCAGGGGGTGGCGCTCGTCGCAGAGGCCTGACTCGGCCGGCTTACTTCGGGTCGCGGGCGATGGCCACGAACGCGTCGATGAGGGCGGACCGTCTGCCGCCATCCCATCCGAGGAGAACGTCGGTCGGGGGCAGATCCGACACCGAAACGACGGCGACGTCGTCCCGCCGGTAGAAGTGCGCGGTCGACAGCGGGAGGATCGCGATGCCGTTGCCCACCGCGACCAGCTCGAGTTTCTCCTCAACAGTCCGGCCGGGTGGACGAACCCGGCCGGGCCGGCGCCGCATCTCGATCGCGATGGCCTCCCACTCCGGCACGGCGGCCGGATCCTGAAGCAGGTGTTCTCCCGCAAGGTCGGCCATCAGCACACTCGACGCGGTTGCCAGCTCGTGATCCGCCGGGAGCACGACCACGCGCGGTTCGGAGAACAGCAGCTCGGTCGCCAGTCCCGCGCCGTCGAAGGGTCGCCGCAGGTAACTGACGTCCGCGCGGCCGTCGTGGAGCACGCGGACCTGGTCGTCCCAGCTGGTGCGCATGACCTGGATCGTCACATCCGGGTGGGTGCGCTGGAAGGCCCGTACAGCCGAGGTGACCATCAGGCCCGGCATGAAGCCGACGGTGAATTCGGTCTCGCCTCGCGCGGCGATGGCCACCCTGCGCCGCACCGCCGAGGCTGACGCCAGCAGCGACTTCGCCTCCTGGTAGAGCAGCCGACCGGGCTCGGTGAGCTCCGTGCCGCGGGTGTCGCGCACGAACAGCTGCACGCCGAGCTCCGCCTCGAACGCCCGGATCTGCCGGGAGAGGACCGGCTGCGCGATCATCAGCGCCTCGGCAGCGCGCCCGAAGTTGAGCTCGTCGGCGACGGCGACGAAGTACCGCAGCTTCCGGAGGTCGAGGTCGGTGTTCACGCCACAAGCATCGCACGGTCGTTGATACCCGTTGGGTGTCATTCCGAACGAAAGAGGTCTTGGACGGCCGCGATGCGTCGGAGGGATGCTCGATGCGGCTCAACGAAAGGAACCCCATGTCTCTCACTGGCAAGCGCGTCGTCATCATCGGTGGCACCTCCGGAATCGGCTTGGCGACAGCCCACGCCGCGGTCGACGCAGGAGCGGAGGTGGCGATCGCCTCCAGCCGGCAGTCGAGTATCGACGCGGCGCTCGGCGAGCTCTCTGCCGGCGCCACCGGCCGCACCCTCGACGTCCTCGATTCCGCCGCCGTGCAGTCGTTCTTCGCCGAGGTCGGCGCGTTCGACCACCTCGTCTACACAGCCGGGGAGCCGCTCGGGCTCCTGCCGCTGGAAGGACTCGACATCGACGAAGCGCGCACCTTTTTCCAGGTGCGGTACTTCGGCGCGCTGAACGCCGCGAGCGCGGCGGCACGGCACATCCGCCCGGGCGGATCGATCACCCTCACCTCGGGTTCGGCGCGCACCCGTCCCGGCGCCGGCTGGGCGGTCGCGTCCAGCCTGTGCGGTGCGACCACGAGCCTCGCCGGGGCCCTCGCCGTCGAGCTGGCGCCGATCCGCGTGAACGTGGTCGAGCCCGGCATCGTCCGCAGCCCCCTCTGGGGCGGGATGAGCACGGAGGACCAGGAGGCGATGTACCAGCAGCAGGCCGACATCCTCCCGGTCGGCCGGGTCGGGGAGGTCCAGGACGTCGCACACGCGTTCTTGTACTCGATGACCCAGTCGTTCATGACGGGCGCGTCCATCCCGGTGGACGGCGGGGCGCTCCTGGTGTGACGCCCGGGTCCTCGATGCTCGGGCTCAGGGTATCCAGGCGTCCGCGTGCTGGACAGGGGACTGGGCGTCGTCGTTCCGTAGCTCGCGTACATCCTGCCCTGGTGGACGCCCGAAGGCGCGGCGGTACTCCCGGCTGAACTGCGACGGGCTGCCGTAGCCGACGGCGTATCCCGCCTCGGCCACTCCGACCGCTCCCGTGAGCAGCCGGCCTCGGGCTTCGCGCAGCCGCAACGCCTTCTGCCACTGCAGGGGAGTCATCGAGGTCGCTGCGCGGAAATGACGGTGGAAGGTGGACACGCTCATCCCGCTGATCCGAGCCAGGTCGGCCACTGCGACCGGATCGGCGACGTGTTCGCGCATCCAGCCGATCGCCCGTGAAATGTGCGCGATGCTCCCGTCGGCAAGACCGATCTGCCGCACGATGCCGCCTTGCGGCCCGGTGAGCAGGCGCCAGACGATCTCGCGTTCGGTGGCCGGGCCGAGGGCGGCACGGTCGGCCGGGTCGTCCAGCAGGTTCAGCATCCGGCACGCCGCGTCGACCAGACCGGGGGCGGCTGTGCCCACAGCGAGACCGGTGAAGGCGGGCGGTCGTGCGACATCGACCGTGTCCAGCAGCAGTGCGGCGATGACCGCCGGCCGGAGGGCCAGGCTGAACACGACGAACGGGTCGTCACGGGTCGCGTGCTCGACCCGGCCCGTCACCGGAAGGTCGATGGAGACGACCAGGTACTCGCCGGCGCCGTAGACGAACTCCAGGTCGCCCACCGCCGTGCGCTTGCGACCGCCCGCGACCAGGGTCACGGACGGTTCGGACATGGTCGCGGCCGGGGGTGTCCCGTCCCTCACGACGCCGAGGCTGATGCCGTCCACGATGTTCCGGCGGATGCCGCCGCGGGCGTGCCGGATGATCAGATCGCGCAGGTCGGCCAGTTGTGCCATACGGCGAGACAAGCACCATGACGCGCGTCCACGCAATCACGGCGCCCGCATCTGCACGCACGTTGGCAGGATCGTGCACGACCTCCGGAGGATCGGTATAGGGCTCGGCCCTCCCCGGTGATGCGATGGAAGCATCCGCACGAAGGGATGGAGAAACGATGAGACGCAGGATTTTCGGTTCGACGGGATGGTCGGTGAGCGAGCTCGCGCTCGGCACGATGATGTTCGGGGCGATGGGCAACAGTGACCACGACGACGCGGCGCGCGTCATCAACAGCGCGCTCGACGCGGGCATCAATTTCGTCGACACGGCCGACGTGTACTCGGCGGGCGAGTCGGAGATCATCGTCGGGCGAGCTATCGCGGCCCGCCGCGACGAGGTGGTCCTGGCGACCAAGTTCGGCCTCCCGATGGGCGCCGACCCGAATTCGGGTGGTGCATCGCGCCGCTGGATCGTCCGCGCGGTCGAGGACAGCCTCCGGAGGCTGGGCACCGACCGTATCGACCTGTACCAGTTGCACCGCTTAGACGGGAACACCGAACTCACTGAGACGCTGACCGCGCTCGACGACCTCATCCGGTCCGGGAAGGTGCTCGCGGTCGGCGCGTCCACGTTCGCCGCCGAGAAGATCGTCGAGGCTCAGTGGGTGGCCCAGGCTGGCGGGATGCACCGGTTCCTCAGCGAGCAGCCGATGTACTCCATCCTGGGCCGGGTGCCGGAGCGGGCGGTCTTCCCGGTCGCGCAGCAGTACGAGATGGGCGTGCTCACCTACAGCCCGCTGCACGGCGGGTGGCTATCCGGGCGACCGCGGCCCGACACGGGCCACCGCGCACAGACGCGCGGCGCGCTGTACGACCCCGAGACGGAAGCGGGTCGGCGTCGGACGCGTGCGGTGGAGGAACTCCAGCAGGTCGCGGCGGATGCCGGGCTCACCATGCCCCAGCTGGCGATCGCGTTCGTGACCTCGCATCCAGCAGTCACGTCCGCGATCATCGGCCCGCGCACGCAGGAGCAGCTCGACGGACTGCTGACGGCGGCCGACGTCGTGCTGTCGGACGAGGTGCTCGACCGGATCGACGCGATCGTCCCGCCCGGAACGGAGCTCAACGACGACAGCTACGCCGCGACACCTCCCGCCCTCGTGGACCCCGCGCTGCGACGTCGGCAGGAGAAGGCCTCAGCACTCGTCGCGGAGGTCTGATCCGGCTATCCGCCACGCTACCTGCCCGCGACCGCCCTCAGCGTCCCGGGCGGCAGGCCGAGCGTCCACTCGGAGACGTCCGCGACGAAACGGACGTGGGCCGGGTGGCTCAGGTCGTCGGTGCTGTTGACGTAGGAGCCGCCACCGTCGACGGCCATGAGGATGCGGATGCTCGCGCCCTCCGGGTCCACCGGGGCGAAGTCGCCTTCGGCGATGCCGTCCTCGATGATCGCCCGGAGCCGGGCGCGGTCGAGGGCATCCTGGGCGGTCAGGGTCACATCCAGCGACGGGGTGAAGCGGGAGAGGTGGCGCGCGTTCAGCCACAGCCGCGCGAGGGGGAGCGAGGCGCCGGTCTCGATGTGGTGGACGAAGTGCGCCAGCCGTTCGAGGCCGGTGCCTTCGCGCGGGAAGAAGCGCTCGCGCTCGATCGTCGCAGCGCGCACGAAGGCCTCGTCGACCAGGTCTTCTGCGGCGGGGAAATAGTGCGAGATCAGCCCGGGACGCACGCCGAGCCGGGTTGCGACCGCGCGAAGCGTGATCCGCTCGAGGCCCTCGTCGAGCGCGATCACGGCCGCCGCCGCGAGAATCTCCTCCCGGCGTTCCTCCGGCTGCTTGCGGGAGCGGGGAGGGGGCGCGCTTGACTCCATGGGTCCCATGCTATTGAATGACTGACCAACAGCCTATTGGCCGCATGACCAACAGCGATGGAGCTGGGTCAGGAGAGGAACCCCATGTCTGAGACGCGGACCGGCCCCGAGCACTTCGTGGACGCCTCGACGCAGCCCGAGACCCGCGGCATCGAGGTCATCAGCGACTCCGAGCGGCACGGCCGTGCCCGCGACCTCTTCTTCGTATGGGCTGCGCCCGGCGTCAGCATCCTGAACTTCACGATCGGGGCGACGCTCATCCTGCTGGGCCTGGAGATCTGGCAGGCGTTCGCCGTCATCCTCGCCGCGTCGCTGCTCTGGGTCTTCCCGGGGCTGATCGCGGCGAGCGGGCCGGCCGCCGGCACCTCCGGCTCGGTGGTGACCCGGGCGATGTACGGGATCGTCGGCAACAAGCTCTTCGTCGCCTTCGTCGGCTGGTTCATCGGCGCGGTCTTCCTCTCCCTCACCTGGCTCGCCTCCTCGTTCATGGGCGCGGACCTGCTGCGGCGCGTCGGGCTCGATGACCCGGTGTGGGTGCCGATCGGGGTGACGATCGTGGTCTCGGCCGTGACCGTCCTGGTCGCGATCTTCGGGCACGGGCTCATCCTCCGCATCTACCCGGTGATGGCCGTGGTGCTGTTCGCGATCTTCGTTCTCGTCTCGGCGTTCATCCTCCCGACCGTGGACTGGGCGTACACCGCACCCGAGCCGCTCGGTGGGGTGCCGCTGTGGTCGGCGATCACGATCGGGTTCACCATCCTCGCCTCCACGCCGCTGTCGTTCATCAACAGCCCGGACATCGCCCGCTACCTGCCGCGGTCGACGAAGCCGTCGCACATCGCGGCCGCGACCGGGTTCGGCGGGGCGCTGCCGTTCATCGTCTTCACCGCCGTCGGCGTCCTCCTCGCCACCGGCCTGAAGGCGTCCGCGTTCGATGCGGGGATCGACGTCGCCCTCTTCGACCTGCTGCCGGGATGGCTCGGCCCGGTGCTCGTCGTCGGCGTCGTCGTGAATACGATCGCGCTCAATGCGATGACGACGTACACCTCCAGCATGGCCCTGCAGGCGATCGGGTTCCGGTTGAAGCGCATCCCCGCCGCGATCATCGTCGGCCTGGTCGGCACGGCGCTGACGATCTACCTGGTGCTGTCGTCCAGCCTGCTCGAGGCGGCGAACCTGATGCTGCAGTTCCTCGTCATCGTTTCGGGCCCGGCGATGGCCATCTTCGTCGTGGATGTGCTCCAGCGGCACTACGTGTACGACAGCGTCGACCTGTTCGACACCGGTCGGAGCGGTCGCTTCTGGTACTCCGGCGGCTGGAGCATCCCGGGAATCGTGGCGCTCCTGCTCGGTGGTGTGGCGACCGCGCTGTGCCTGTCGACGGACGTCTGGACCGGCCCGATCGGAGTGGCGCTCGGGCACGTGGACCTCTCCGTGCCGATCGGGATGGCGGTCGCCGCCGGCGCCTATCTGCTGTTGAGTCGCACGCGGCTCGGAAAGGAGGGCCGGTCGTGACCGGGCTCGCTGACACGCTGTACCGGAACGGCCGGATCTTCACGGCCGACTCTGACGCGGAGAACCGCTGGGCGACCGCCTTCGCCGTCACCGGCGATCGGATCGTCTGGGTGGGCCGGGAAGGCGGCGAAGAGTCGCCCGCCGCCGAGCGGGTCGTCGACCTGGACGGCCGGCTGGTACTCCCCGGGTTCACGGACGCCCACACCCACCTGCTGATGATGGGTGCGGCGCTGGGGCAGGTGTACCTGACCGGCGCGCGGACGCTCGACGACATCCGGAACCTGCTTCTGGAGGCGCGGGTCGCCGACCCCGCCGCGACGGTGCTGCGTGGGCGCGGCTGGCTGTTCGACGCGGTGCCCGGCGGTGCGCCGACCGCGGCGATGATCGATGACGTGATCTCCGACATCCCCGTCTACCTGGATGCGAACGACTACCACTCCTGCTGGGTCAACTCGGCGGCGCTGGCCGAGCTCGGCATCACGCGCGACACCCCCGACCCGATCGGCGGCGAGATCGTGCGCGACGCGCAAGGGCACCCGACCGGCCTGCTGCTGGAGACAGCCGCGACCCAGTACGCCTGGGCGCAGCGGGATGCGGCGACCACCGACGCCGACCGCGACGCCCAGGTGGAGCGGGCGCTCGCCGCGTACCTTGCGACCGGTGTCACCGGCGCGGTCGACATGGCCATGGACGAGTTCGGGCTGGCCGCCCTGCAGCGAGCGCAGGATCGACGCGGCGGCGAGCTGCCGATCCGCGTGGCCGCCCACTGGCTGATCACGAGCACCGGCGACGATGCGGCCAACCTCGCCCAGATCGCGGAGGCCGCTCGCCTGGCCGCCGAACCATCCACACCCTGGTTGCGGGTGGTCGGGATCAAGCTCATCCTCGACGGGGTGATCGACGCGTGCACGGCGGCGATGCGGCAGCCCTACTCGAACGGCTCGAACGCCGATCCGATCTGGCCGCTGGAGAGGCTGGCGCCGGTCGTGGCGGCGGCGGATGCGGCGGGGCTGCAGATCGCCCAGCACGCCATCGGCGACTACGCCAGCGAGATCGCCCTGGATGCGATCGAGCACGCGATCGAGCAGAACGGCGACCGGCCGCGCCGGCACCGCATCGAGCACCTGGAGTACGCAGCCCCGGGGACCGCGGAGCGGATGGCGCGCCTGGGGGTGACTGCGTCGATGCAGCCGGTGCACGCCGACCCGGCCATCTTCGAGAACTGGGTGGCGATGCTGGGCGACTCCCGGGTCGATCGGGCCTTCCCCTGGCCGGAGTATGAGGACGCCGGCGCGCTGCTGGCCTTTTCGACGGATTCGCCGACCGCGCCGCACGAGGCGCTCGCGAACATGTACGTGGCGTCCACCCGCGCCTCCGCGCTGGTCCCCTCAGTGCCGGCCGCGCAGCCGCAGTACGCGCTGCCGCTGGAGCGCGCGATCGCCCACGCGACTCGGGATGCGGCGTCCTCCGTCGGCGACGGCGCTTGGCGCGGCCGTATCGCGCCGGGTTACGCGGCTGACGTGGCGGTTCTCGACACCGACGTGTTCGAGAGCGGACCCGCGTCCCTGCTGGAGGCGCGCGTGGTGGAGACGATCGTCGCCGGCCGGACGGCCCACACCGGCTAGGCCTGCCGCCGAGGCTCGCGCACTGATCACCCCTAGCCTGAGCACATGCCTTCTGTGATCGAGAACCTCCCGCCCCTGACCTGGACCAACGGAGAAGGCGTTGCGGAGTGGCCGACGCCCGACCGCCTCATCCTCACTGCCGCCGCCGGCACTGACTGGACGAACGACGCGCTCGGCGGCCCGCAGCAGCACGCCGCCACCTCACTCGGTTTCGTACCGACGCAGGACTTCACTCTCAGTGCGCGCGTCCGCGTGCATCCTCCACGGAGCACCTTCGACGCCGCGGTGCTGGCCGTCTGGGGCGACAAGGACCACTGGGCCAAGCTCTGCTTCGAGTTCTCCCCGCAGGGGCAGGCGATGGTCGTCTCCGTCGTCACCAACGGCTACTCGGATGACTGCAACTCCACCATCGTCACGGCCGACCACGTCTTCCTCCGCCTCGCGAAGCTGGGCTCCGGATGGGCGTTCCACTCGTCGGCGGACGGCCGGACCTGGGACTTCGTCCGCGTCTTCCGGGTTCCGTTCGACGGACCCGTGAATGTCGGCTTCCTGGCGCAGGCGCCGATGGGGGACACCTGCGTGGCAGAGTTCGACACCATCGAATACAGCACCACCGTTCCGGCCGACCTCCGCAACGGCGAGTAACCCGGTCGCGGCGCCGGGCGAGGTCACATCACTTCGCCGGACTGGCAAGGTCAACGACGTCCTCGTCGCCGAGGATGTCGTCCGCGTTGGTCGCGATCCAGGACATCAGGGGCAACAGGTGCTCGGCCAGTTCGTGCCCGCGTGCGGTGAGGCTGTAGTCCACCCTTGGAGGGATGGTGGGCTGTGCCGTTCGGAGCACGAAGCCGTCCGCCTCGAGCGTGCGGAGCGTCTGGGCGAGCATTTTCTCGCTGATGCCCTGCACCGTCCGGCGCAGCTCGCCCCAGCGGAGATCGCTCTGGGAGAGCGCGACGAGGACCAGCACGCCCCAGGTGCTGGTCACGTGATTGAGAACGATCCGCGTCGGGCATGCCGACGGGAGGACGCCGTCGGTGAAGCCGAACCCGTTCAGAGACGCAAAACTGGTGTCCACGTAAGTAACTTACCAAAAAGTGGGTACCTGCGACGGGGAAGTAAAGCGCGGTTGGTCGGGTTCCCGTTCATGTCCGATCGAAAGGAACCCATCATGACCATCGTCGTCACCGGCGCCACCGGCCACCTCGGCCGCCTCACCGTCGACTCCCTGCTCGCCCGCGGCGTCGCCGCATCCGACATCCGAGCCGCCGGCCGCTCCGCCGAACGGCTGGCGCCGCTCGCCGCGCTGGGCGTCGAGACCGTCGTCATCGACTTCGAGAAGCCCGAGACGCTCACGGCGGCCTTCGCCGGTGCGGACGCCGTGCTGCTCGTGTCCGGCTCCGAGGTCGGCAAGCGGGTGCAGCAGCATCGCAACGCGATCGAGGCCGCGGAGGCCGCCGGCGTCGGCCGGCTCGTCTACACGAGCGCACCACACGCGACCGACGGAGCGCTCGTGCTCGCGCCGGAGCACAAGGCGACCGAGGAGATCCTGGCCGCCTCGTCCGTGCCGGTCACCGTCCTCCGCAACAACTGGTACACCGAGAACTACACCGACCTGATCGACCAGGCGGCTGTGACCGGCGAGATCGTCGGCAGCGCCGGTCACGGGCGCGTGGCCAGCGCGTCCCGCAAGGATTACGCCGAGGCGGCCGCGGTCGTCCTGATGACCCCCGGTCACGAGGGCGCGGTGTACGAGCTCAGCGGCGACACGGCCTGGACCTTCGACCAGTTGGCCACCACCGTCGGCGAACTGGCCGGCCGCGACGTCCACTACCGGTCGGTCACCCCGGAGGAGCACACGCGCATCCTCACCGAGGCGGGACTGGATGAGGGTACGGCCGGCTTCGTCGTGGCGCTCGACGGCAACATCCGCGACGGCGAACTCGCCGACGCCCGCAGCACCCTCGCAGAGCTGATCGGGCGCCCGACGACCCCGCTCGCGCAGGGCCTCGCCGAGTCCCGCGAGGAAGCCGCAGCCTGATGCACTTCCGCGCCCGCTGTCCTGTCAGCGACCACCACGGAAAGAACGAAGTCGGTGCGGTGGTGGATGCGCTCTTCCGCTTCGGCCTCACTCAGGCCGAATGTCATCACCGGATACTGACGACGGTGAAGCAACCCGCGCAGCGGCGGTATCACTGACTCGCGTCAGGCGTCGTACAGTTCGTTCGGGTTGCGGACCGTACCCGGAGGGCTGCCCGGGATGCCATCCAGACCCAGGATGTAGGACTTGATCAGCCAGGCGCCGCGCTGCTTCACCAGGTTGAATCGGTAGAACCCGCTCGTTGCGAGCTCGGTCTGGAGGGTGGGCGGCGTGGAGGTGATCACCATGTAGCAGTCGGCGGTGGCACTCGACCGGGCCAGGGAGAGCACCCGCACGCTAGCCACGCTGTGTCGCCGCTGGATGCCGGCCTTCTTCCAGGCGGCGGCTGTCGGGGTGGAGTACGCGATGAGCGCGTCCCGGCCCACGATCGGCTGCCCGATCGGGTTGCCCGCCAGCTCCTTGTTCAGCACGACGTCGGCGGTGAACATCGACGTCGCCCACGCGACGATCCGGCCCGCGTCGTAGTCGAACCCGTAGGAGTTGATCCGGGTGATGATCGCGAGCTGATCCAGCGCGGACTGCGCGCCTCCGGGCGGCCCGTAGCCGTACCCAGGGTCGTTGTGGGCGGCGACGCCTGCGGTGCCCAGCACCGCGAGTCCCGCGCTGGCGGCGGTCGCTGCCAGGAGCGTTCGACGGTCAGTCATGATGACACCCCTCTCCGGGGGTTCAGTCGGGCCAGGGCGGCCCCGACCCTCAGGCTAGGGGCCGGTGGTGCATGCCGAAAGGCACTCCAGAACCCGTCCCTCGGCGATGAAGCTCCTGCAGGGGTCTCCGCGTGAAGGTGAGCCGCTACAGGTCGATCACGTACATCGGATGCGCCCTCAGCGGTAGGCGACGCTGAGGTTGAGGCGGGTGTCGCGAAGCAGGGTCGTGTCGCCGCGCCGCAGCTGCGGGTTGAGGTAGAACAGCTGATCCAGGGTGATCCCGAATCGAGCGGCGACGGCCTGGGAGTTGTCGTTGCCCCAGACCGTGTAGCCGGCTGGCTGACCTTCGTAGGAGATCACCGTGCCGCGCGCGAACGGGCGCGGACCGGAGTCCTTCAGGGTGAGCCCCGGATAGAAGTCGGGAATCGTCCAGGTGATCGGGGCGGCGGCATAGACGGTGCCGTCGCTCACGAGTTCCACACTGTGGAAGTACGACAGGTTGCCGCGGTCGCGTCGACCACTGGAGTCGAAGGGCAGCAGCTGGTCGCCGCTGGTGGTCTGCAGGATGCCCACCGGATCATCCTGCGCTGGCACAGTCGGCAGGCCCGCCGTCGGGCCGAACCGGTCCACGCTGAGCGCGGCGGTCAACCCCGGGCCGGCGTCCGTGGCGAATCCCGTGATCGAGACCTGGAAGCGCAGGTCGGATGCGACGCTGACGGTGACGTCACCGGTGGCGTGGCCGTCGACGTCGGCGAGCCTTCCTGTGCCCATCACGGTTCCTGCCGGAGGGAGATATTGGAACTCGTCGGCGTATGGCGTCCCCGTCCTGGCAGGCGGAGTCGGTGCAGCCGGACGGGTCCCCCCGGCGACCGCCTTCACAGTGGGCCCAGGCACCTGCGGCGAGGTCGTTCCGGTGCATCCTGCGAGCAGGAGGCCGACGGACATCGCCAACGCCGATGCCGCAAGCAGCGCGCCCGGACGGATTCTCTGCACCACAGGCACACTTTGTCGGTTCGCGCCCTCCCACGCAAGAGGCGGCCGTCGTCAATGCGCGCGGCGAAGGCCCGCCACGAACGCCGTCAGCAGATTCCGGCCTTCGGACCAGGAGCCGAGTCCGCTGGCCGAGTTCAGATGACCGTGTTCTCCGACGGAGATTCTCGGGAGACCCCACGAAGCCGCCAGGGCGGCGGATCTTTCCGGAGTGCAGTAGGGATCGTCTTCGCTGGCGATGATGACCCCCGGGCTCGGTGGCCGCACCTGCAGTTCGCGCGCGAACGACGTTCCTTGTCGGGGGAAGTTCGGGCCGTCCGGGTCGGGAGCAGCCACCAGGAAGAGTCCGGCCACACGATCCGGATTCGCGTGGGCCCACCGCACGGCGAGGAGGCAGCCGAGGCTGTGCGCCACCACGACGACGGGGTCGGTTCCGACGGCGCGGTCTAGAGCGCCCGACCACTCGTCGAAATCCGGCTCATCCCAGGACTGCGGGGCGAATCGGAGCATGTCGGTCGATTCCCGTTCCCAGATCGTCTGCCAGTGCCGTTCGTCAGAACCGCCGATGCCGGGCACCGTGATGGTTCGCAGGGGAGTCTTCACGACGCCTTCCGCCTGCGGGGCGCGGCCGAGCGCGGCGGGCTCGCGCGGAGGTGGTCGGCGGCCTGGCCGAGGATGCGGGCCAGATCGTCGACGTCATCGGCGGAGAGTGTCGCGAACAGCAGCTGGTGCAGGGCCTCGATGTGGCCGGGGAACACATCCGCGAGCACGGACCGGCCGGCGTCGGTGAGCGTGAGAACCGTGCTGCGCTCGTCGTCGGGTGAGGGCGTGCGCGTGACGAGGCCGCGCTGTTCCAGCAGCTGCGCCTGGTAGGTCAGCCCGCTCCGGCTGTACACCACGCCGTCGGCGAGATCCGTCATGCGCGCCCGCGCGCCGGGAGCATCCCCGAGGCGTGCCAGGAGCTCGAACTGGACGTAGCTGAGGCCCCCGGCATCGCGGAGCTGCTTCTCGACGGCGTGCTTGAGCAGGCTGCTCACCTCGGTGAAGGCGAAGTACGCCCTGAGCTGCGTGGGCGTCAGGGATGCGGGGGTTTCCGTCATGTCCCCATCCTACTGGTTGCTTCAAGTTCGAAGTAATGCTAGCGTCGCCTTACTGCTTCGAACTTGAAGCAAATGACGAGAGGAAAAGATGATGAAGGCAGTGCGATTCCACGAGGTGGGCGGCCCCGAAGTGCTCCGGTATGAGGACGTCGAGCGGCCTGTGCCGGCAGCGGGGCAGGTCCGGCTGCGTGTCGCGGCGTCGGCGTTCAATGCGGCAGATGCCGGGATGCGGGCCGGGTTCCTGCCGATCCCGGTCGCGCTGCCCCACGTTCCGGGCTACGACGTCTCGGGCACCATCGACGCCGTCGGTGAGGGTGTCGACGGCGTCTCGGTGGGCGATGCCGTGATCGGCTTCCTCCCGATGGAGCGGGATGGCGGCGCGGCCGAGTACGTGATCGCCGCGGCGGATGCGGTGGTGCCGGCTCCGACGAGCATCCCGCTGGCCGATGCCGCAGCCCTGCCGTCCGTTGCCCTGACCGCGTGGCAGGCGCTCTTCGACGACGGTCGCCTCGAGGCGGGGCAGCGCGTGCTCATCGTCGGTGCCGGCGGGGTCGTGGGCAAGTACGCCATCCAGCTCGCAAAGCGGTCCGGTGTGCACGTCGTGGCGACCGCGAGCCCGCGCAGCGTAGAGGCGGTGCGCGCGGCGGGTGCCGACGAGATCATCGACCACACCGACACGGACCTGCTCAGCGCAGTCCATGAGCCCGTCGACGTGCTGCTCAACCTCGCGCCGATCGATCCCGAGCAGTTCGCGGCGTACGTCGCGCTGGTCCGTGATGGCGGAGCCGTGGTCAGCACCACCGCGTTCATGGCGACACCGAGCGATGAAGGGCGTGGAGTGGGCGCCGTGACCGTCTTCGTGCAGCCGAACCGCGACCGCCTCAGCAGCCTGGTCTCCCTCGTCGACGACGGCGAGCTCACCGTCGAGGTCACCCGCCGCATCCCGCTCACCGACCTTCCCGCCCTCCATGCGGAGGCCGGCGCGGGCCGTGTCACGGGAAAGGTCATCGTCCTCCCCGAGTGAGCTCGGTCAGATCTCGACGTCGCTCCCCATCGTGACCGTCCGCAGCGCCGGCAGCCCGAACCGGGCTGCCGGATCGGCTGCGTTGTGGGCGAGTGCGACGAAGAGCGACCGGCGCCAGGGCACCATCCCCTTCGTCCTCGTCGTGCGGATGGCACCACGGGAGATGAAGTACGAGGCGTGGGTGAACCCCGCCGGGTCGATCGGCAGCACGCCGGCTCGGCAGGCGGCACGGAGCGCGCGGGGGATGTCCGGCTTGTCCGAGAACCCGAACCGGATGCTCAGGTGCTCGATCCCGTCGTCGGCATAGCCGAGGTCGTCGTAGGTGAACGCCTCGCTCGGGGGCACGTGCGGCACCTGCGCAGTGCTCACCGACACGATCACGACGTGCTCGTGGAGCACGTGATTGTGCTTGACGTTGGCCCGGAGCGCCAGCGGGGTGGTGTCCTTGTTGGGGTGCGGGAAGACGGCGATGCCGGGGACGCGTGGGAGGTTCGCCTTTCGGACCTCCTCGATGAACTCCTCGAGCGATCCCTCCTTCCTGATGCGGTCCGCCTGCACAAGCTGACGGCCGCGGCGCCAGGTGGTCATGAGAAGGATGACCGCGGCGGCGATCAGCAGGGGCACCCACCCGCCGTTGATCACCTTGGAAAGGTTGCCGGCGAGGAACGCCAGCTCCAGACCGCCGAACGCGACGGCCGCGAGCACGATCTTCCAGGGCGCCCAGTGCCACAGCGGCCGGGAGACGAGCAGGAGGAGCAGGGTGTCGACGACGAGCGCTCCCGTGACCGAGATCCCGTAGGCGGTCGAGAGTCGTTCGGAGGAGCCGAAGGCCAGCATGATGGCGATCACTCCGATGAACAGCAGGGCGTTGATCGCCGGCAGGAAGATCTGGCCGCCCTCGTGCTTGGACGTCTGCCGGATTGTCAGGGGAGGCAGCAGGCCGAGCGACACCGCCTGGCGTGACAACGAGAAGGCGCCCGAGATGACCGCCTGGCTGGCGATGACGGTCGCCGCGGTCGCCAGGATGACGACCGGCAGCCGCCCCCACTCCGGGATCAGCAGGAAGAACGGGTTCGCTTTGGCAGCCGGGTGCTGCAGGATGAGCGCCGCCTGGCCGAGGTAGTTGAGCGTCAGGGCCGGGAGGACGAGGACGAACCAGGCGCGGCGGATGGGCGAGCGCCCGAAGTGACCCATGTCGGCGTAGAGCGCTTCGGCGCCGGTGATGACCAGCACGACCGCTCCGAGTGCGATGAACGAGATCGCGGGGTGCGCGACGATGAAGACGATCGCGTAGGTGGGCGAGAGTCCGAGCAGCACCGCGGGGTACTGGATGACCATGGCGGCGCCGGCGACGCCGAGCACCGCGAACCAGAGCACCATGACCGGGCCGAAGAGCACGCCGACCTTGCCGGTCCCGAACCGCTGAGCGGCGAAGAGGATGACGAGGATGACCACGGCGATCGGGATGACGAGGTGCGAGATCGCCGGAACGGTGACGTGGAGGCCCTCGACGGCGGAGAGGACGCTGATCGCGGGCGTGATGATCGAGTCGCCGTAGAAGAGCGCGACGCCGACGATCCCGATGACGAGGAGCACCCCGGCCTTGCCCGCTTTGTTCGCGTACAGGCGCTGGGCGAGCGCCGCCAGCGCCATGACACCGCCTTCGCCGTCGTTATCGGCGCGCATCAGGATGCCCAGGTACTTGATCGACACGATGATCGTGACGCTCCAGAACATCAGCGAGATCACCCCGAAGACATCGTCCTGCTCGGCCCGCACCGCCCCGCCATCCAGCAGGAAGACGGTCTTCAGCGCATAGAGCGGGCTGGTGCCGATGTCGCCGAAGACGACGCCGAGAGCGGCGAGCGCGGCTCCCGCCAGCATCCGGGGCGGATGGCCGGGCCGGGCGGGCACTCCGGCCTTCGGCACGGTCTTGTGACCCGAACCTGCCGCCGGTGGCACATGGGATCCTTGCACTCTGGCAACGGTACGCCGTCGAGCGCCCGGTGAGGTGTCAGAGGAGGTCTGCGACGGATTCGCGGCTGATGTACGTCGTCGGGAGGGTGGGCGGCTCGCCCTCGACGGCACCCTCGATCTCCTCGAGCAGCCGCCGGACGCCTTCCGCACCGACCTCCCGCAGCGGACTCTTGATCGTGCTCAGCGCGGGCGTCGGCAGGTCCGCTCCGAAGATGTCATCGAACCCGATGACGCTGAGACGCTCGGGAACCTCGAGGCCCCGGTCGCGTGCCGCCCGGAGGAGGCCGAGTGCCAGCAGGTCGTTGTAGGCGAAGACGGCGCTGACATCCGCGGCGAGCACGCGCGGGAGCGCCTCCGCTCCACCCTCACGGGTCGGCGCGACGGAGGCGATCTCGACGATCGACAGCTCGCGCTCGACGGCGAAGGCGAATAGCGTGCGCCACCGCACCTCGCTCATCCATGAGGCCTCCGGGCCCGCGAGGTAGGCGACGCGTCGGTGTCCGCGCTCACGCAACTGCTCCAGGGCGGCGGTGATCCCCGGGCGCGGGTCGGGGACCACGGTGGGGATGCCCGGCACGAGACGGTTCGCGAGGACGAGCGGCTTCACCGCTGCGAGTTCGACGATGCGTTCGTCGTCGAGGCGGGAGGCGACGAGGAACAGCCCGTCGACGGAGGTCTGGAGGCGTTGAGCGGTGGCGAACTCGAGTTCGGGCGACTCCTGCGACTCCGCGAAGATCAGAGTGAGGCCGTTTGCCGTCGCCACCCGCTCGGCGCCGCGCACCAGGTCGAAGTACACCGGGTTCGTGATGTCCGAGACGAGCAGCGCGAGCGTCCCGGTCTTGCCGGTCGGGAGCGCCCGCGCCATCGGGTTGATGCGATAGCCGAGCTCCTGGGCCGCATCCCGGATGCGCTGCTCGGTTGCAGCCTTCAGCCGCCCGGGCTTGTTGAGCGCGCGAGACACCGTCGAGGGGCTCACCCCGGTCGCTTTGGCGACGTCGTAGATGGTGGCAGGAGGTCGCCGGACGTTCACGCGTGCCGGTGCAGCGGGCTCCGCTTCGGCCATCCGACTTCCTTTCGCGACGCCGTTGCCGAATTAGGCAACCGATTGGCACAGTCTATCGGGCCGACCGCGAACGGGGGGGCGTCTCCCCCGAAAGGAGGCCTGCTGCCCGAGGATCCGCTCGCGCCTGTTCGACGTTTCGGCAACCGGTTGACAAAAGGAGTCGCGACCGGTGGAATGGGGACATGCTCCAGCCGCGACGCCGCGACCCCGACCGCCTCCTGCCCGTAGATCCGACGACGCGGGCGATCGCCCGCGACCTCTACCTGCGGGTCGCCGAGGCGCCGATCGTCTCGCCCCACGGCCACGTGCCCGTGCAGTGGCTTGCTGCAGATCGTGCGTTCCGCGACCCGGCGGAGCTCCTGGTCACTCACGACCACTACGTCACCCGTCTGCTGCACGCCTCCGGCGTCGACCTGCCCGGCCTCGGCGTCGGCGCGCCCGCCGATCCGCGCGCCGTCTGGCGTCTGCTCGCCGAGCACTGGCACCTGTTCGCCGGAACCGCCAGCGGCTACTGGCTGGAGGAGGAGCTGGACACCGTTCTCGGTATCGAGGAGCCGCTCACGCCATCCAGCGCCGACCGGGTGTACGACGCGATCGCCGCACGCCTGGCGGAACCGGCTTTCCGGCCGCGCGCCCTCTTCGAGCGGTTCGGAATCGAGGTGCTGGCGACCACCGACGACCCCCTCGACGACCTTCGGCTCCACGACGCGGTCCGCGCGTCGGGACTCGGCGGCCGGGTGCTGCCCACCTTCCGGCCCGACCGGTATCTCGACCCGGATACCATCGGCTTCCGGGATGCGGTCGACCGGCTGCTCGCCGCGGCCGGGCGGCCGGGCACCTTCGCCGGATACCTCGCCGCGCTCGAGGAGCGCCGTCAGTACTTCATCGAGCACGGCGCGGTCTCCGCCGATCACGGCGTCGAAGAGCCGCTGACCGTCGACCTGGACGCCGGCGAGGCGGAGCGGCTGTTCGCCGCCGTGCGATCCGGTACCGCAGACGAACGTGGGCGCCGTGTCTTCCGCGGTCACATGCTCTTCCAGATGGCGCGCATGAGTGTCGAGGACGGCCTCGTCATGACGGTCCACGCGGGCGTCGTCCGCAACCATCACGCGCCGACGTTCGAGGCGTTCGGCCCGGACACCGGCCACGACATCCCCGCCCGCACCGACTTCGTGCACGGCCTCCGACCGCTGCTGCAGCGGTTCGGCAACAGTGACGGCTTCCACCTGGTGCTGTTCGCGGTGGATGAGACGGTGTACTCCCGTGAGCTGGCGCCGCTCGCCGGCTTCTACCGCAGCGTCCACATCGGCGCCCCCTGGTGGTTCCTGGATGCGCCGGACGCGATCGCCCGGTTCCGGTCCGCGGTGACCGAGACGGCCGGATTCTCGCGGGGGTCCGGGTTCATCGACGACACCCGCGCCTTCCTCTCGATCCCCGCGCGGCATGACACCGCCCGTCGCGCGGATGCCGGATTCTTGGCCCGGTACGTGGCAGAGGGCCGGATCGCGCTCGACGCCGCCGAGCGCATCGCGGACGACCTGGTCGGCCCGTTGCCCAAGCGGGTGTTCAAGCTGTGACCGCGCATCCGACCGTCCCGCGCCTGTCGCGCGACGCGCTGCCGCATCCCTCGCCCGTCCCTCCCGTGCGCATCGTGCACCTGGGCCTCGGCGCGTTCCACCGCGCGCACCAGGCCTGGTACACCGCGCACGCTGCGGACGCCGACGCCTGGGGGATCGCCGCCTTCACCGGACGGCGACCGGACGCGGCAGAGGTGCTCGAGGCCCAGGGATGCGTCTACACGCTGGTCGAGCGCGGGCCGCTCGAGGACCGGTTCGAGCTCGTCGGCAGCATCGTGAAAGCGTCCGCCGGCGACGACCTCGCGGGCTTCCTCGAGGCTGTGTCCTCGCCTGAGGTCGCGGTCATCACGCTGACGGTCACCGAGGCCGGGTACCGGGTGGATGCGCTGGGCGAGCTCGACGGGAGCGACCCGGACACCGCCTCCGACATCCTGCTCCTCCGCAAGGCGCTCGACGACCCGTCGACCGCTCCGTCCTCTCCCCGGACCGTGCTCGGCCGCCTGCTGCTCGGCCTGAACGCCCGGCGACTGCAGGGTGCACCCGCCGTCGCGATCGTCCCGTGCGACAACCTGCCCGAGAACGGGCCGCTGGTGCGCCGCGCGCTCACACGACTGGCAACCGAGGTGGATGCGGCCCTCGCCGAATGGTTGCCCAGCGGGGCATCCTTCGTCTCCACGTCGGTGGATCGGATCACCCCGCGCCTCGACCCGGCCGACCGAGACCTCGTCGCTGCAGCGACAGGATGGTCCGACGCAGCCCCGGTCGTCACGGAGCCGTTCGGCGACTGGGTGCTCTCCGGCGACTTCCCGTCCGGACGCCCCCAGTGGGAGGCAGCAGGCGCACGCTTCGTCGACGACATCACGCCGTGGGAGGCGCGCAAGCTGTGGATGCTGAACGGCGCACACACGCTCCTCGCCTCCGCCGGTCGCCTGCGCGGGTACGAGACGGTCGCCGAGGCGTTCGCGGATCCCGCGTGCCGCGGCCAGGTCGAGCAGCTGTGGGACGAAGCCGCCGCGAACCTCGGAGACGTCGAGACGACGGAGTACCGACGCGCTCTGGCCGAACGCTTCGCGAACCCGCGGATCGTGCACCGCCTCGCGCAGATCGCGGAAGGCTCCCGCATCAAGCTGCGCTTGCGCGTCGTGCCCGTAGCGCTGGCCGAAGGCGCCGCCGGGCGTCCCGCCGCCGGGTGCGCCGCAGCCATCGCGGCCTGGATGCTTCAGGAGCATCCGGACGTCGACCCTCGGGAGCTGCTGGCCGCCCTTTCACCCGAACTCGCCGCCGACGACGCGTTCGTCGCCACCGTTCTTCACACCATGCCGACCCTCACCGCCGCCGACCGGCAGAAAGCAGACCTGACCCGATGAACACCTTCCCCGACGGCTTCCTCTGGGGAGCATCCACCGCCCCGCACCAGATCGAGGGCAACAACCTGAACAGCGACTTCTGGGCCAACGAGGGACGCGTCCCCGGCATGGAGCGCAGCGGCGACGCCTGCGACAGCTACCACCGCTACCGCGAAGACATGCAGCTACTCGCCGAGGCCGGCCTCAACAGCTACCGGTTCGGGATCGAGTGGGCGCGCATCGAGCCGGAGCCCGGCCTCATCTCCCGGGCTGAGCTGGCGCACTATCGCCGCATGATCGACACGGCGAACGACTTCAGCCTGACGCCGTTCGTGACCCTCCACCACTTCACCAACCCCCGCTGGTTCGCCGAGCAGGGGGGATGGACGGCGCCGGGTGCGATCGATCGCTTCCGCTCCTACGTTGAGACCGTGACGAGCATCCTCGACGGGGTGGAATGGGTCGCCACCATGAACGAACCGAACATGCTGGCGATGATGACCGGGATGGCCGCCCTGATGCAGCAGGCGCAGCAGGAGGGGGAAGGCTGGCAGAGCCCGACCGTGGACACGGACGGCCCACGGCCGGCCCTTCCCGCGCCGAAGCCTGAGATCGGGCGGATCTTCGTCGAGGCCCATCACGCGGTTCGTGACATCGTGCGCGAGCGCACGGGCGCCAAGGTCGGCTGGACCGTCGCCAACCGCGCCTTCGAGACCCGCCCCGGCGGGGAGGAGAAGCGCCGCGAGCTCGAGTACATCTGGGAGGACCTGTACCTCGAGGGTTCGCGCGGCGACGACTTCGTCGGCGTGCAGTCGTACTCGGCGCAGTGGGTGAACGCCGACGGCATCGAGCCGCATCCCGCCCATCCGGACAACACCCTGGTCGGGACGGCCTACCGTCCGGACGCGCTGGGGATCGCGGTCCGGCACACCGCGGAGGTCACGGGCGGCGTCCCCATCGTCGTCACCGAGAACGGCATCGCCACCCACGACGACAGCCGGCGCATCGCCTACACGGACGAGGCGCTGGGCCACCTGGGGCAGACGATCGCCGAGGGGATCGACGTGCGCGGCTACCTCCACTGGAGCCTCCTCGACAACTACGAGTGGGGCCACTGGGAGCCGACGTTCGGTCTCGTCGAGGTCGACCGGGAGACCTTCCAGCGCACGCCGAAGCCGAGTCTCGGCTGGCTGGGCGAGGTCGCTCGGCGGAACGCGCGCGCCGACGCCGCCTGAGGGGCGGGCGGCGGGCGGTTGCGGTTCCGTGGTCGCCCGCCACCGTCGGACATCCGCGGGCTACCGTCGGAGATCCCGCCCGGTTCGCCCGTGATCTCCTTCCGCACCGCGGTCCGTCGGAGATTCGGAGCCCGATCTCCGACGCTCCGAGGCGATGCCGTTTCGCGGAGACCCGGCCCTGTATTCAGGACCTGGGCGCACGCGAACCTGCCCCGCGGGTCCTGTTTTCAGGACATCGGGGGAGCGACGTGCGCCTATGCCCTGTATTCAGGACATGGCTGCACGTGCAGCGCCCCACGTCCTGAATACAGGACCGCGGCGCCAGCGACCCGCCCCACGTCCTGAATACAGGACCACGACGCCAGCGACCCGCCCCACGTCCTGAAAACAGGACCGTGCGCGCCTCACTCACGCTGTACGGAGGACGCAGCGATCGTCAGGCGGCGGCCGACACAGCGGAAGACACCGTGAACGCTCCCGGCCCCACTTCCACCGTGCGCCCGTCGGGCAGTACGACGACGCCACGGGTCGCCTCCGGGACCCTTCCGCTGATGCGCAGCGTGCCGTCCTCGATCCGCCACGCGGCCTCAAGCACACCCTGCGGAGTCGTGTACGACCCCTCCGCCCAAGCGACCCCGCCACCGGGGACGGGACGGAGGACGAACGACTCCCACGCCACTGATCCCGGCGCCTGGTCGAGCCCCAGCAAGCGGGTGTGCAGGAAGCGGATCACCGCTCCCTTGCTGTAGTGGTTCAGGGATTCGTGCGCCCGGCCGTCCTCGTCGATGCCGTCCCAGTCCTCCCAGATCGTCGTCGCGCCGCGGTCGATCATCCCGAGCCACGACGGCGACGACCGCTGGAACAGCAGCTCGTACGCGAGGTCGCTGTGGCCGGTCTCCGCCAGAATCGGGAGCAGGTCGGCGGTGGAGAGGAAGCCGGTGCCGAGGTGCGTTCCGGCATCCCGGATCAACGTCACCAGCCGGTTGGCCGCCGCCGTACGGAGCTCCTCCGGGATGAGCCCGAAGCTGAGCGCGCGCACGTACGACGCCTGCGTGTCCGTAGCCGTCCGTCCGTCGGCGGCCAGGAACTCGGTCCGCCAGGCATCGCGGATGCGGTCCGCAAGCGCCGAATAACGCGAGGCCTCGTCACTTCGGTCGAGCACCGCGGCGATCCGCGCCAGGGTCGATGTCGAACGGTGCAAGAAGGCCGTCCCCACCTCGCCCTTGTCCTCCGTGAACCAGGCCAGGGGGTTGTCCTTGAGCGGGTCCACGAGCGCTCCGTCGGCCGTGCGGACCTTGGGCTCGCACCACTCGCCCCAGTGGAACGAGCCGTCCCAGAGGTACTGTTCGTGCGGCAGCGGCTCGGCTGAGCGCTGAACCCGCGACGGGTGGCGCTTCGTCCGCGCGGTCTCCAGCGCCCACTCCACCCAGCGCACCATCGCGTCCCAGTTCGCCGCCAGCTCGCCGCGGTCGCCGTAGGTCTCGTACAGCACCCAGGGCACGTGCACGATCGCGTCGCCCCACCCGGCCGACCCGGTCATCTGCGCGACCTGAAGTTCGGGATGGTGCTTCACCTGCCGACCGTCGGGGGAGAAGTTCGCGATGCGTCCGTCGTCCAACTGGTCGTCGCGGACGGAGCGCAGCCACTTCCGGGTGAAGCCGTGGACGTCGAACAGTCGCACGGCGGTGGACGCGAAGACCTGATAGTCGCCGGTCCAGCCGAGGCGCTCGCGCTGCGGGCAGTCGGTCGGCACGTCGACCGCGTTGCCGCGGAAGCTCCAGTCGGCGATCTCGTGCAGGCGGTTGAGATCGTCGTCGCTGCACCGGAAGGTTCCCATCGGGGCGAGATCGGTGTTGACGACCTGCATTCGCACGGCGTCTGCGCTGAGTGGCTCGTCACGCGTGATGCGGACGTACTGGAAGCCGTGGATGGTGTGCCGCGGCTCGAAGATCGCATCCACCTCGCCCGCGGAGACCACCTCGTCGCGCTGATCGAGGACGACCAGGCCATCGCCCGCCCGCTCCGAGTCGAGGTGCGACATGTCGAGGTCGCCGGACGGGTCGAGGTATTCGCCGTGCTCGAGGACGGTGCGCGTGCCGCGGGGTCCGAGGTCGGTCAGGCGGAGCCAGCCGGAGGCGTTCTGTCCGAAGTCGGCGATCCAGCCGCCCGACGGACCGCGGGCGAAGGAGCGTGGTGCACGTTCCTCGATCCGCCGCACCGGCGGCGCGGGCGACCAGGAGATCGGCGGCGCCGCCACGACGCCGGTACGGACCGGGCCGATCGCCTGCGGCTCGACGGTCAGGTCGGTGGCCTGGCCGTCCATCAGATCGGCGCGCACGATGGGCGAGGTCCACTCGGTCCAGTTGCCGTCGGTGCCGATGACCCGGCGGCTGCCGTCCGCGAACTCCAAATGCAGTTCGGCCCGCGCCGCCACCTGCTCGCCCCAGGCGGCCGGCGCGTGGAACGCACCGACCTGGCCGCGGTACCAGCCGTCGGTCAGCAGGATCTCGATGCGGTTCGCACCCACCGTGAGGGCGTCGGTCACGTCCGCCGCCTGGGCGTAGACGGTCGTGTCGTACGAGGTGGAGCCGGGGGAGAGTTCCGACGTTCCGGCTCGCTCACTGTTGACGAAGGCTTCGTAGACGCCGAGGGCCGTCGCGTACAGCCGGGCCGAGACCACCGGGGCCTCGATCGTGGCCTCGCCGCGCAACAGGTGACCGGGACGCTGCCCCGGCTTGCCGTTGTCGGGTTCGGCTGGCGAGATCCACTCGGCGGTCCAGTCGCCGTCGAGGAGGCCCGCTTCGAACAGGTGCTCCTCGCTCCACGGTCCGCCGGGCCGGCGGACCCGCCAGCGCACGCGCTCGCCGCTTCGCAGGTCGCGCCAGGGCCACTCAACGAACCGGTGTTCGCTAGTGGTCGCGAGGAACTGGACTTCCGAATCGATCGAGGCCTCGATCTCGTATGTCGCGGTTTCGGCAACAGGCAGCCAGGAGAGGCGCGCCGTCTGCTCGGAGACGGGAAAACCGTCGCCCCCTGAGTCGATCCGCAACCCGGTCGGAGCTGTCTGTGTCATCGGCGTCATCGCCTCCATTTCGCGTCGCGAACCTGCTGCCGGGATCATTATGGCAATCGCTTGCCGAAATTCGCAAAACCTGGTGTACTGAGTCCACTGTCCCCGCAGTGCCGCGTAGGAGAACCATGCTCAGCATCCGCACCACCCCCACCCGCGACGTCGTCAGCCTCGACGGCCTCTGGCGCTTCGCGCTCGACTCCGCCGTCGGCGCGGAGCCCTGGCTCTCGCGCATCGTCACTTCGCTCGAAGCGCCCGTTCCCGCCAGCTACAACGACCTCTTCGTGGACCCGGCCATCCGCGATCACGTCGGCGTCGTCTGGTACCAGCGTGAGGTCCGGGTGCCGCGCGGGTGGGCCGGCGAGCGGATCGTGCTCCGGTTCGGCTCGGTCACGCACGCCGCCACGGTCTACGCGAACGACGTGCTCGTCGCCGAGCACGTCGGCGGTTACACGCCGTTCGACGCCGACCTCACCGGCATCGTCGCGCCCGGCGAGGAGTTCCGCCTCACGGTCGCCGTGGACAACCGACTGACGCACCTCACCATCCCGCCGGGGACCGTCGACACGCTGCCGGACGGCCGGCTCAAGCAGACATATCACCACGACTTCTACAACTACGCAGGCATCGCCCGCTCGGTGAAGCTGTACAGCACGCCGCAGGCGTACGTGGCTGACATCACCGTCGTGACCGGGATCGACGGCTCGGCAGGCGTCGTCGACTATCGGATCGAGACGGCCGGAGCGGAAGCAGCGGACGTTCGACTCCGCGTCCTCGACGAGAGCGGAGCCACCGTCGCGACGGCGGAAGGCGCCGAGGGCAGCGTCCGCATCGACGACGTCCACCTCTGGATGCCCGGAGCGGCGTACCTGTACGACCTGCTGGTCGAACTCGTACGGAACGGCGAGCCGGTCGACAGTTACATCCTGCCCTTCGGCGTCCGTACCGTGGAGGTGCGCGGCACCGACTTCCTGATCAACGGCGAACCGTTCTACTTCACCGGCTTCGGCAAGCACGAGGACACTCCCGTGCGGGGCAAGGGTCACGACGACGCCTACCTGGTGCACGACTTCCAGCTGCTGGAGTGGACAGGCGCCAACTCGTTCCGCACCAGCCACTACCCGTACGCCGAAGAGGTCCTCGACTTCGCCGACCGCCACGGGATCGTCGTCATCGGCGAGACCGCCGCGGTCGGCCTCAACCTCGGCGTCCAGGGCGGTCTGACGGGGATCCCGCCGACACCCACCTTCGCCCCGGAGAACTTCGGCGGCGAGACCAGGAACGTGCACGCCCAGCACCTGCGCGAACTCCTCGCCCGCGACAAGAACCACCCCAGCGTGGTCATGTGGAGCATCGCCAACGAGCCCGCCTCCAACGAGGACGGATCGCGGGAGTACTTCGAACCCCTCGTCGACCTCGCCCGGGAGCTCGACCCGACCCGGCCGCTCACGTATGCCGCCGTCATGTTCGCCACCCCTGCGAACGACAAGATCGGCGACCTCTTCGACGTGCTCTCCATCAACCGTTACTACGGCTGGTACGTCTTCACCGGCGACCTCGCCACGGCGGAGAGCGTGCTGGAGCAGGAGCTGCGTGGCTGGGTGCAGCGCTTCGGCAAGCCGATCATGATGTCCGAGTACGGCGCCGACACGCAGCCCGGGCTGCACTCCGTGTGGGACATGCCGTGGACCGAGGAGTACCAGTCCGACCTGCTGGCCGCCTACCACCGGGTCTTCGACCGGATCCCCGAGTTCGTGGGCGAGCACATCTGGAATTTCGCCGACTTCATGACCGGCCCCGGCATCCATCGTGTCGACGGCAACAAGAAGGGCGTCTTCACCCGCGACCGTAAGCCCAAGGGCGCGGCCTTCTCCGTGCGCAACCGCTGGCGCGGTCTGGAGGGGAAGAAACCGGACGGCCCGGCAGAACGACCCGCAGCGAGCGAAGGGAACCCCTCATGATCATCGACAAGGCAGAAGTCATCGTCACGAGCCCCGACCGCAACTTCGTGACCCTCAAGCTGACCACCGAGGACGGGCTCACGGGCCTCGGCGACGCGACGCTCAACGGGCGCGAGCAGGCGGTGGTCGCCTACCTGAGCGAGCATGTCGTCCCGTTGCTGATCGGCCGTGACGCATCGCGCATCGAGGACACCTGGCAGTTCCTCTACCGCAGCGCATATTGGCGGCGGGGACCTGTGACGATGGCGGCCATTGCGTCGGTCGACATGGCCCTCTGGGACATCAAGGGCAAAGCCGCTGGGATGCCGGTCTACCAGCTTCTCGGCGGAGCCTCGCGCAACGGACTACTGGCGTACGGCCACGCCTCCGGTCGCGACCTGCCCGAACTCTTCGACAGCGTGCGCGAGCACCAGGAGCAGGGCTACCGCGCCATCCGCATCCAGTCGGCCGTCCCTGGGCTGAAGTCGATCTACGGGATCGCCTCCAACGCCACCTACGAGGCCAACCAGGGCGTGCGCTACGACCACGAGCCGGCGCAGCGCGGCGGACTGCCGAACGAGGAGGACTGGGACACCCGCTCCTACCTGCGCCACATCCCGACCGTGTTCGAGGCGGTGCGCAACGAGTTCGGCCCGGAGTTGCCGCTGCTGCACGACGGCCACCACCGGATGACGCCGATCCAGGCTGCGCAGCTCGGCAAGTCGCTCGAGCCGTACGACCTGTTCTGGCTGGAGGACTGCACGCCGGCCGAGAACCAGGAGGCGCTGCGGCTCGTCCGCCAGCACACCACCACGCCGCTCGCGATCGGCGAGATCTTCAACAGTGTCTGGGACTACCAGCAGATCATCCGCGAGCAGCTCATCGACTACGTCCGCTCGGCCGTTACCCACACCGGCGGCATCACGCACCTCAAGAAGGTGCTCGACTACGCCTCCCAGTACCAGATCAAGTCCGGGATGCACGGTCCGACCGACATCTCGCCGGTCGGGATGGCCGCGGCCATGCACCTCGGCCTCGCGATCCACAACTTCGGCATCCAGGAGTACATGAAGCACGGCGAGAAGACCGACAGCGTCTTCCAGCAGTCCTTCACCTGGACGGACGGCTTCCTGCACCCCGGCGACCAGCCGGGACTCGGGGTCGAGCTGGATGTCGACGAAGCCGGCAAGTACCCGTACGTCCGCGCCTACCTCCCCTACAACCGACTCGCCGACGGCACCGTCCACGACTGGTAACCCCCGAACACCCTCCCCTTTTCAGCGTTTGACGAAGGAGTCATTCCCGATGCGCAAGTACAGCAACCTCGACACGAAATCCTCGCGTGCCGTGAGGGTCGAGGCCGCCACGGTCCTGCCCACCTCGGCGGGTCCGGCGGCCGGTCCCCAGAACCAGGAGATCAACGGCCCCGACCTGGTCGCCCCGCCGCTCCGCCGGGTGAGCGCCAGCTACCTGTTCTGGATCACGGTCGCGAACTTCGGCGCCAGCCTCGCCCTGATGGTCCCGCTCACCTACTCCCTCGCGGTTCGGGTGTCCCAACTCGATCCCGGCCACGAGGAGGTCCTCGGCTACATCACGGGGACCGCGCAGCTGGTGTACCTCGTCCTCAGCCCGCTGCTCGGCGTGTGGAGCGACCGGCTCCGTTCGCCGTTCGGGCGCCGGACGCCGTTCGTCGTGGGCGGAGCGATCCTGGGCCTCCTGGCGGTGGTGTTCATCGCCGTGTCGCCGAACCTCCTGCTCATCGGCGCCGGCTGGGTGGTCGGCCTGCTGGGCTGGGCGACCGCGGGCCAGGGCATCCAGACCCTGCTGGCCGACCGAGTGCCCGAGGAGCAGCGCGGACGCGCCTCGGCCCTGACCGGGGTGTCCACGCAGATCGCCCCGGTCATCGGCATCGGCGTCGCCTACGCGGTCGTGAAGTCGACCTTCCTGCTCTTCCTCGTGCCCGCCCTGGTGGGCCTCGTGCTCATCCTCGCGTTCGTCCTGATCAAGCGGGAGGGCAGCTCGCGCGACATCGTCCGGAACGACACCGTGAGCGCCAAGGCGCTGTTCAGCAGTTACGTCTTCAACCCGAGGAAGTATCCGGACTTCGGCTGGAACTGGCTGGGCCGGTTCATCTTCTTCATGGGGCTGTACTTCAACACCACGTTCGGCACCTTCTTCTACGCGCAGCGGCTCGGCATCCCGGTGGTGCAGGTGGCGGGTGTCGTCGCCGCGATCGGCATCATCGGCGTGCTGGCCGCCACCGGCGGTGCGATCCTCGGCGGCTTCCTCTCGGACAAGCTGGGACGCCGCAAGCTCTTCACGCTGATCGGTGCTCTGCTGTTCGTGGCCGGCGCCTGCGTCGAGGCGTTCGCGCACTCGATCGTCCCGCTGGTCGTCGGATCGGTGCTCATGCAGCTGGCCATCGCGGCGTTCAGTGTGGTGGACCAGGCGATCGTGTTCGCCGTGCTGCCGAGCCGTGCCGAGGCCGGCCGCTACCTCGCGGTCGTGGCGTTCGCGCAGAAGATCCCGAGCGCGATCGCGCCTCTGATCGCGCCACTGATCATCACGATCGGGGCGGTCGGCGCCGACAAGAACTACACGACGCTGTACCTCATCGGCGCGGTCTTCGCCCTCATCGGCGGGCTCATCATCTTCACCAAGGTGAAGAGTGTCCGCTGAGGCCCAGGACGCCGTCTCGGCGTCAGCGATCGTCGTGATGGGCGTCTCCGGCGCAGGCAAGACGACCGTGGGACGGGCGCTCGCCGAGCGCTTGCACCTGCCGTTCATCGACGCCGACGACCTGCACCCGCAGGCGAACAAAGACAAGATGGCCGGCGGGACACCGCTCACCGACGACGACCGCTGGCCGTGGCTCGCCCGGGTCGGTGAGGCGGTCGCCTCCGAGCTCCGGTCGGGTCGCGGCGTCGTCGTCGCCTGCTCGGCGCTGCGACGGACGTATCGGGATGCCATCCGCCGCAGCGCCGAGGGGCCGGTGACGTTCGCCCAGCTGGAGGGCAGCGCCGACCTCCTGGGAGAGCGGATCGGCGCTCGCAGCGACCACTTCATGCCGCCCGGGCTGCTCACCTCGCAGTTGCAGACGCTGGAGAGGCTGGAGCCCGACGAAACGGGGTCGGTGTTCTCGGTCCACGACGCCCCGGACCTCGTGGCGGCACGGATCTACGACTGGGTAATCACCCGAGAGGATGCGCTCGCATGACAGAGGGAGCACTCGCCGCGATCGACGAGCGGGACACGGAGACCCGGGACAGCGCCTTCGGCCGGATCGAGCTCTCCACGGTTCCGCTGCCTGACGGCGTCCAGCTGTCGAGCGCCACCTACCTGCCGTCGGGAGACGTCTTCGTGCTGTTCCGCCGCCCTGGGGACCACGACGACTGGTTCCGCGTCGGCATCGTCCACGATGACGGGACGGAGTTCCGCGAGATCTTCTCCGGAGCGATCCCGCAGAGTCCGACGGCGAACGGCATCCGGCACATGCCGTTCAGCGACGGCCGGCGGGTGCTTCTCGGCGACTACGTCCTCGAAGCGACGCCGGACCTCGGCACCGCGACGACGGTCGAGCTCCTGCGCGTCGAGTATCCGTGGGAGCTGACGTCCGATCCGCTCACCTCGCACCACTGGTCGGAGATCATCGTCTCGCCGGACGACCGGCACATCGCCTGGACGGTCCTCCGGACCGACATGTCGGCCGTCGTGGCGCTCGGCCGGCTGGAGCGCGGTGCGGGCCGGTACACGATCGAGGAGCCGGCGATCATCAGCAGCAGCGAGGCGGTCGTCCCCGACCCGGCGCGCGACGGCTGGTTCAGGATGCGGCCGATGCTCGGCGGCGAGGTCAAGCAGTTCGTCCGCGGCGGCGCCGCTATCTCGTCCGTCGGAGACGGCGGCGGGGCACTGACCGACTCCATCATCCAGAGCCTCACCTCGGAGCACATCGAGCCGATCACGAGGACTCCCGGGTACGACGAGACGACCATCCTCTCGCCGGATGAGCGGCTGGGCATCGTGATGACCGGGCGTGCCTCACGAGAGACCGACCTGGCGTTCCTCGGGCTCGTCTCGCGCCCGCACGCGCAGCTCGTGACGATGGACCTCGCCTGGGTGCTGTACGTCTACGCCGTGGACGGAGTCCGGCGGTTCCGGCCGGGGAACATCGGGCCCGTCCTGATCGATATCCAGCGGTCGATGACCGAGCCGGGGTACCTGGGCGTCCCGCTGAACAGCGGCGACGCGTCGTGGGTCTACGTCTCCCCGATGTCCTGGCATCCCGATGGCACGCGGACGATGTGGATGGAGCAGCGCCGAGGCTCGGGGGAGGGCGGCGATCCCGAGCTCAGGATCCGCGTCGCCCGGCTTTCCGAGCACGCGCCGGCGGCCGCCGTGCCGGTCGTCGCGACGCCCGGCCTCCCTCCGTACGCGGTGGCGGGCGAGGATGCACGCGAACGGTTGCGGCACCGGATCGAGGTCGTGCCGTCCGGGCGCATCGCCGGTGCGCACTCCGGTCACCTCGAGTTCGAGCGGTCGTCGGACGGGCACGGGACGTGGTCCGCGTTCTCGCGCTACGTCGACTTCAGCGACGACGGCAGGGCCGTCTACAACGGCTACGAGCGCTCGAGCGGGTCGATGGCGAGCGGTGCGGTGTACGAAGCGGACCTCGTCGCGGAGGGCGAGGTCAGCGGGGAGATGCGTCTCCGTGCGACCTGGTCCGGCGTCCAGCAGGGCGCGCGGCTGCTGTTCGGGACCGCAGAGGACGGACGGCCGCAGAGCTTCGGTTCCGCACGGTTCGGCGACGCTGTCGCGCGGGTCGAGGACCTGGTCGAGTAGCGCGTTCCGCCGATGATCACCGACACACGACCTGGAGGTCCGTATGCCCTATCCCTTCCCTGACGTCTCGAACGCGTCGATCGCCGAACTCGTCTCCCTCCGCGGCCGCCGGGCGGTCGTCACCGGGGGCGCACAAGGCCTCGGCAGGGCCATCGCCGAGCGCCTCGCGGAGGCGGGAGCGGACGTCCTCGTCGTCGACCTGAACGAGGAACCGGCCAAGGCGGCAGCGGCCGAGCTGGCCGCGCGCTACGGCGTGACCGCGATCGGGACGCGCGCCGACGTGTCCGACACCGACTCGGTCGTGGCCGCAGCCGACCTGGCCGTCCGGGAACTCGGCGGCCTCGACATCTGGGTCAACAACGCAGGCCTGTTCCCTAACGCTCCGGTGCTCGACATGCCGGACGAGCTGTGGGACCGGGTGTTCGCGGTCAACGCGCGCGGAGTGTTGCTCGGCTCGCGGGAGGCCGCTCGCCGGATGGCCGCGGACGGCTCCGGGGGAGTCATCGTCAACATCATCTCGACGGCCGGCTTCCAGGTCGCGTTCCCCGGGATGGCCGCGTACGTCAGCTCCAAGCACGCGGCGCGCGGTCTGACGAAGTCGCTGGCCGTCGACCTCGCGCCGCTCGGCGTGCGCGTCCTCGGGGTGGCTCCGAGCTTCGTCCCGACCGAGGGCAACATCGCGGCGGCTCGGGCAGCGACCGAGCAGGCGGCGGCAGCCGGAATCGAGATCCCGCCGCTGGATGTGATGACGCAGAGCAGGATCGGCCGGCTCGGCACTCCGGATGACATCGCCCGGGTGGTGCTGTTCGCCGCAAGCGACCTCTCCCTGATCATGACCGGGAGCACGCTGCTGGCCGACGCGGGGGAGACCCTCTAGGGCGCGGTCAGGCGCCGCGGTCGCCGGCCCGCTCGATCGCGCTCATCGGAGCTCCGAGGACACGCTCGATGAGCGAGCCCAGTTCGGCGGCGATGTCGAAGTTCTGTTCGGCCAGCCATTGCAGCTGCAGGCCCTCCCAGGCCGTGTGGATCCAGCGCGACGCGCGATAGGGGTCGAGGGACGAATCGACGACGCCCGCCTGCTGCAGGCGGACGATGCTCTCGACCATCCGCTCGTCTCCGGCGCGCCAGCGATCTTTGAAGTACTCGTGCGCGGGATGCGCCGGGTCGCTCGACTCGCCGAACATCGCCGTGTGCAGGCGGACGACGTTGATGCGTCGCAGGCTCTCCGCCGCGCGGGCAGGAGCGCGACGCACCGATTCGCCGAGCGGCATCGTCGACCACTCGTACTCGTCCGACAGGCGGAGGGCGGCCAGCAGCAGGTCGTCCTTCGTCGGGTAGTGGTAGAGGACGCCCGGCTCGCTGAGCCCTGCGCGCTGTGCGACGTCCGCCGTGATGAGGGAGCGGTGTCCCTTCTCGAGGACGATCTCGAGGGCCGCCTCGGCGATGGCGCGCCGGCGCTCTTTGGTCTTGGCGTAGCTCCCACGAGGCCCGCGCACGGCGACAGTTTTCACCATGCCGCCACGATAGCCCAGATTCTTTAAAACTATTGCTCCCTAAGAATTGACACGAGCCGGATGTGCTGGTTACCATCCAAGTGCAAACTCTATTAGAGACTCAGAGTTAGCAGTCGGGCCGCGAGCACCCTGGACGGCCTGCATCCCATTCCCGGTCTGCCGAGGGTCGTCCCCCCGGTGTCTTTCAAAGGTGAGGACAATGCATTCACGCGAGTTGAATCGATACAACCTACGACGGCGCTCTGCCGTCGTTGCGAGCGCGGCACTGGCCGCGGCCGCCCTGCTGCTCAGCGGCTGCAGCGCTTCCGGGTCGTCGGCCACCACGGCCACCGCCACCGCCGAGAAGGACGTCCACCTGACGTTCCTCAACCAGTCCCGTGGCCAAGAGGTCGTCCTGAACGAGCTCGCCAAGAAGTACGGCGACGAGACCGGCGTCACGGTCACCGTCGATACCCCGGGCCCGGTGGACTACCTGCCCAAGCTCCAGGCGGACGCGCAGTCGAAGCAGATGCCCGACATCTACTCGTCGTTCAACCCCGTCTCGATGGCGCCCTTCTACAAGGCAGGCTGGGCGCTCGACCTGAGCAAGGAGCTGAAGGCCGGCTGGAGCAAGAACTTCACCCCTGAGGTCATCAAGCTCGCCACGTTCGCCCAGGGCAACAACCTCGGAGTGAAGCCCGGCATCTACACCGTCCACTGGGAGAACCAGGCGTACGGCCTCATCTCCGACTCGGCGAACTCGGGTATCGACGCCGCCAAGACGCCGAAGACGGTCTCCGACCTCATCAAGCAGCTGGCGGCCAGCAACAAGAACCCCAACGGTGGCTTCTCCGTCGCCGCATCCCTCACGCCGCAGTTCGTGCAGTACCTCGCCTCGAACTGGCTGACCGACAAGCAGATCAACGACACCTTCGCCGGAAAGTACAAGTGGACCTCCGACGGCTGGGCCAAGGCCTTCCAGGTGATCGCCGATCTCAAGAAGGCCGGGGCGATCCAGGGTGACGCCATCCCGGGCGGTCAGAACGACAACCCCACCGTCGAGACGAACTTCTTCACCAAGCACAGCGTCGGAACGATCTTCGACGCCTCGCCGGGCGTCTCGGTCGCGCACAAGACGGCCCCGGACTACACCTCGTTCTTCTCGATGTCGCTGCCGAAGGCGTCCGACGCCAAATACTCGCCCCGCTCCCCGGGCGTTCCCGGCAAGGGTGCGGTCATCAACCCGCGCGGCGAGCACGTGCAGGCGTCACTCGCTTTCGTGAAGTGGCTCACCGAGCCGGCGCAGCAGGAGGTGTTCGCGAAGGAGGCGTACATCATCCCGACCAGCCCGTCCCTCCTGAAGAGCGCGAAGCTGCCGGACACGCTCACCGGCTTCGCCGAGGGCACGAAGAACCAGCAGGTCATCCCCAACACGTTCAGCGCCCAGGTCACGGATGCGATCAACCGCGACGTGCAGAGCCTCGTGCTCGGGCAGATCACGGTGAAGGACCTGCTGGCCGACGTCCAGAGCGCACAGGACGCCAGCCAGTGACCACCACCCTCAGCACCACCCTTGCGCGGCGCTCCCTCGGAGCGCCGCGCAAGCGGCGCCGGATCGGCCGGCGCTCGGCGCTCGCCGGCTACCTGTTCCTGGCTCCGGCGATCGCCCTGATCGCCGTCTTCACCCTGGCGCCGTTCGTCGAGTCGATCCTGCTCAGCTTCCAGTCGTGGGACGGCGTCAGCCCGGACACGCCGTGGATCGGCTGGCTCAACTACCAGGCCGCGTTCCGCAACGTCGCCTTCTGGGCGTCGATGAAGAACGTCGTCATCTTCGGTGTCGTCGGGTTCGTCGTGGGCAACGGCGTCGCCATCGTCATGGCGCTCGCCGTGAACGCGATCCGCAAGGGACGCACCTTCTTCCGGACCGTCTACTACCTCCCCAGCGTGCTGTCGGTCGTGGTCGTCGGGATGGTGTTCTCTGCGATGCTCGACCCGCGGTCCGGGATCGTGAACAAGATCCTCGGCTGGATGGGGCTGCCCTTCCTCCAGCACGACTGGCTGAACGACCCGAACGTCGCGCTATTCGCGGTCATCGCGGTCTTCCTCTGGCTGCACTGGGGGTTCGGCTTCATCCTCTTCCTCGCCGGTCTCCAGGACATCCCGAAGTACCTCTACGAGGCGGCCGAGCTCGACGGCGCACGAGGATGGGCGAAGTTCCGGTACATCACCTGGCCGCAGCTCGCGCCGGTCACCACGGTGGTCAGCCTGCTGACGCTGCTCGCCGCGCTGCAGATCTTCGGGACGGTCCAGGTGCTGACCAACGGCGGTCCCGGGTACACGACCATGGTGCCCACGCTGCAGATCTTCACCCAGGCGTTCACCTACAACAACTACGGACAGGCCGCTGCCATGTCGGTCATCTTCGGCGGCGCCCTCATCGTCCTGTCGCTGGTGCAGCTCGGCGTCTCGCGCCGGCGTGCGAACGACTGAGCAACACGGGAGACACCATGACGACCACCACGAACACCACCGGCTACGTGGCTGCCCGTGAGGCGGTCCCCGCTGAGAGCCGCGCGACGCGGCGTCCCCTCCGGCCCGGGCGGGTGGCGCTGTACGCGCTCCTCGTCGCCGGAGCCCTCAGCGCGATCTTCCCCATCCTGTGGATGATCTCCGGCTCGATGCAGACCCTGCCCGAGCTCCTCAAAGGGGATGCGCTCCTCCCCGCCGTGCCGCAGTGGCAGAACTTCACCACCGCGTGGGTCAGAGGGAACCTGGGCGTATACCTGACGAACAGCGTCATCTACACGCTCTGCGCGGTCGCGGGCATCCTGCTGGTGTCGAGCCTTGCCGGCTATGCGCTCGCCCGCCTCGAATTCCGGGGCAAGGCGATCTTCACCGCGCTCATCCTCGCGGTGATGATCATCCCGGCGCCGGCGATGTTCCTCGCGCAGTACAAGGTGCTGCTGACCCTGGATCTCGCCAACACCCGGCAGGGATACATCCTCATCCTGATCACCTCGGGCATCCCGATCTCGACGCTGATCATGCGCAGCTTCTTCGCGTCGCAGCCCCGCGACCTGGAGGAGGCGGCATCACTCGACGGTGCGTCCGCCCTGCGCACCTTCTTCAGCATCATGCTCCCGCTGGCGAAGCCGGGACTCGCGGCCGTGGCCGTCATCCAGGCGTTCGCGGTGTGGAACGAGTACCTCATGGCGCTCGTCATCTTCAACGACACCGCGCTGATGCCGGTGCAACGTGGGCTGACCAGCTTCGTCTCCGCCGAGACGCCGCAGCCGCAGATCCTGCTCGCCGCCACCCTCATCTCCATCGTGCCGGTGCTCGTCTTCTATCTCTTCGCACAGCGTCAGATCGTCGACGGCATCAGCGCCGGGGCCATCAAGTAAGGAACACGTCCTCCATGCATCCAGCTTTCGCCCGCTCGCCCTGGTTCGGCGGCGACTACAACCCCGAGCAGTGGCCGGAGGCGGTGTGGGATGAGGATGTCGACCTCATGCGCCGCGCCGGGGTGAACCTCGTCACCGTCGGCGTCTTCGCCTGGTCGCTGCTGGAGCCCGAGGAGGGCCGCTACGAGTTCGGCTGGCTCGACAGCATCCTGGACCTCCTTCACGAGAACGGGATCGCGGTCGATCTCGCGACGGCGACGGCCTCGCCGCCGCCGTGGTTCTCCCGCGCGTACCCGGAGTCACTGCCGGTGACTGCGGACGGTGTCCGGCTGTCTCCGGGGTCGCGGCAGGCGTACTGCCCGAGCTCGCCTCAGTACCGGGCGAGCGCGGGGAAGCTGGCCCGCGCCATCGCGGAGCGCTACGGGAAGCACCCTGCCGTGGTGCTCTGGCACGTCAACAACGAGTACGGCTGCCACGTCGCCCGGTGCTACTGCGACGAGTCGGCGGCAGCGTTCCGGCGCTGGCTCGAGCAGAAGTACGGGACGATCGGGGCTCTCAACGAGGCGTGGGGGACGGCGTTCTGGTCGCAGTCCTACGGGAGGTTCGACGAGATCCTCCCGCCGCGGACGACACCGGCGATCGGCAATCCCACGCAGGCGCTCGACTTCGAGCGGTTCAGTTCCGACGAGCTGCTCGCCTGCTACCTCGAGGAGAAGGCGATCCTGCGCGAGGTGACCCCGGACATCCCGGTCACCACCAATTTCATGGGGCTGTTCCGCGGCGCCGACTACTGGCGGTGGGCGCCTCACGTCGATGTGATCGCCGACGACCTCTACCCGGACCCTGCAGATCCAGACGCCCCGCGTGCCGCCGCGATGGCGCGCGACCTGATGCGCTCTCTGGGCGGCGGGCGGCCGTGGATCCTGATGGAGCAGGCGACGAGCGCCGTCAACACGCGGCCCGCCAACGCTCCCAAGGCCGCAGGGCAGATGCGGGCGCTCTCGTACCAGGCTCTCGCCCGGGGCGCGGACGGCATCCTGTTCTTCCAGTGGAGGCAGTCGGCATCCGGTGCCGAGAAGTTCCACTCCGGGATGGTGCCCCACGCCGGCACCGGGACGCGCGTCTGGCGAGAGGTCGAGCAACTGGGATCCGAGCTCGCGGCGCTGGGCGGCGTGATGGGGACGGAGACCCGATCGAACGCAGTGCTCGTCTTCGACTGGGACAGCTGGTGGGCGATCGAGCAGCGGGGACTTCCGGCGACCTCGTCGTATCTCTCCCTGGTCGCGCGGTGGCATGCGGCGCTGACGGACGCCGGGCTGACGGTCGACCTCGTGCCCGGCGATGACGACCTCACGGGTTACCCGATCGTCGTGGTGCCGAGCCTGTTCGTCACGACCGACGCACAAGCCGCGGCGATCGACGCGGCCGCCCGCTCGGGGTCGAGCGTGCTCGTGACGGACCAGACCGGAATCGTCGACGAGAACCTCCGCGCGCGTCTCGGCGGCTATCTCGGTGAGCTGCAGTCGACGCTGGGCGTCTGGATCGAGGAGTTCTGGCCGCTGACCGGCGCCTGGGCTCGGCCCGGTGGGATCCCGGTCGCGGAGTCGGCCACGATCGCGCCGACGGTGAGCGTGCGGGGTGGGGTCTTTGCCGGCGGCACCAGCACGGGTGCCGAGTGGACCGAAGCCCTGCACCTCCATGATGCGGAGGTCGAGGCGGTCTTCGAGGGCGGTGCGCTGGACGGTTGGCCGGCGCTGACCCGGAAAGCCCGAGGCGAAGGCGCAGCCTGGTATCTCGCCACACGCCTCGACCGGGACGGGAGGGCGGCGCTCGTCGAGAGACTCATCGCCGAGAGTGGCGTGCGCGTCGAGCGTCCGCTCTCGGGCGATACCGGCGGCCCGGTCGAATCGGTGCGGCGGGGCGACCTCCTCTTTCTCATCAACCACGGCGCCAGCCCGGTCGTCGTCGAGGTCGATGGTACCGACGTGCTGAGCGGCGCAAGCGCCCGCGGGATCACGCTGGGCCAGCACGATGTCGCGGTCGTGGCCGTATCCGTCGTGGGGGAGCGATCGCCGGCCACCGCCCCGATCGTCGGGGCGTCGGCTCAGAACGCGTAGAGCCCGGTCGAGTCCTGTTTTCAGGACGCGCCGCTCCTGTTTTCAGGACGTGCCGCTCCTGTTTTCAGGACGCGGCCTTCCGGTTTTCAGCACGCGCCCCGCTCCTGTTTTCAGGAGATCCGGGGTGGGAGGTGTCGCTATGTCCTGAGCACAGGGCATAGCTGAACCCGCCGAGCCGATTCTCCTGAAAACAGGACGCCGGCGCGGGCGAAGGAGCAGCAGCTTCACCGCCCCGGCCGCGGCGGCGCCGTGCTCTCCCTCACGACCAGCTGCGGGATCGGGTACTCCATCGGCACCACCGGCTCGACGCCCTCGATCTGGGACACCAGGACGTCGATCGCCTGCGTCCCGAGCCAGCCGAAGTCCTGGCGGATCGTGGTCAGCGGCGGCGCGAAGTGCTTGGCCTCCGGGATGTCGTCGAAGCCAACCACGCTGAGGTCGCCGGGCACCGAGAGGCCCAGGTCCGCGGCGGCGTGCATGAGGCCGAGGGCCATCTGGTCGTTGGAGGCGAACACCGCCGTGAAATCCGGATGGTCGAGCAGCTTCAGGCCGACCTCGTAGCCGAGGTCCGCCGACCAGTCGCCCAACAGGGGAGCGGTCACGGGCAGGTCGTGGTCGTTCAACTCGCCGAGGAACCCGTTCATCCGATCCTCCGCCTCGTTCCAGTCCTGCGGGCCCGCGAGGTGCACGATTCGCGTGTGGCCGAGCTCGATGAGGTGACGCGTGGCCAGGCGGGCGCCCGCCTCCTGATCGAACGCCGCCACGCGTCCATCGCCGTCGTCCTTCCAGTGCAGGCTCACGAAGGGCAAGCGGACGGCCACACGCTGCAGCGCCTCGTGGGCCCGCTGCTGCGGCGCGATGACGACCACGCCATCCACCCCCTGCGCAGCGAAGGCGTCGAGCGCCTCCGACATGCTGGCGTCGTCCTCCCGCGCCAGCGTGGCCGAGAGGATGGCATAGCCGCGCGCGCGCGCCGCCTCGTCGATCGCGGTCGCGGCACTGAACGGTCCGTAGTGCGACCGGGCGGAGACCAGCAGCCCGATCGTCATCGACCGGGAGGTGGCCAGGGCGCGCGCGGCGCTGTTGGGCCGCCAGGCGTGCTCCTCGATCACCTTTCGGACCTGCGCCTCGGTGGAGGCCTTGATGTAGCGCTCGCCGTTGAGCACGCGGGACACCGTCTGCCGCGACACTCCGGCGAGCCGGGCGATGTCCCGGATCGAGAGTGCGCGCTGCTCCTCGGGTCCGCGCTTGTCCATGCGTCCTGTCTCGTCGGCGAGGGCGGCAGCGCTGCCGCACTCGGTGAACGTGCTCATCATATTTTCCGCGAAGCACTTGACTGACCACGGGCTCAGGTCGTAGCGTCTAACCCGTTCTGGGACCGGTCACATATATCGCGTACCGCCCAGCATACGACGAGGGAGTCGCTCATGACAGCAGCCGGATCGCACAGCCGCGATCGTTCCTGCACCGCCCCGTCGCACGCTGGTCGCCGGGCGCGAGACCGTTCCGAGCTCGGCGAGCCCGTGCGCACTGGGCGCGCCGGTCGCCACAACGCTCGAAGGGAATCACAGTGAAGTTCAGGAAAGTCGCACTCGCCGTAGCAGCGCTCGGCGTCGCGGTGACGCTCGCCGCCTGCTCAGGAGGAGGCCGCGGAGGCGGAAGCGCTACGGGAAGCGGAGACAACAAGGGCGCCCTCGTCGGCGTCGCCATGCCCACCAAGGTGTCCGAGCGCTGGATTGCGGACGGGAACGCGGTCAAGTCGGACCTTCAGAAGAACGGCTACAAGGTCGATCTCGAATACGCCAACAACGACATCCCGACCCAGGTGCAGCAGGTCAACACGATGATCACCAAGGGTGCCAAAGTGCTGATCATCGCCTCCATCGACGGCGGGTCGCTCACCGACCAGCTCGACGCGGCGGCCAAGGCCGGCATCAAGGTCATCTCGTACGACCGCCTGCTGACCGGCGACAAGAACGTCGACTACTACGTGTCGTTCGACAACTACAAGGTCGGCGTCTACCAGGCCAAGTCGCTGCTCACCGGGCTCGGCGTCCTCGACGCCGACGGCAAGCCGACCGGGCAGAAGGGGCCGTACAACATCGAGGTGTTCGCCGGCAGCCCGGACGACAACAACGCCACGTTCTTCTACAACGGCGCGATGGACACCCTGAAGCCGTACATCGCCGACGGGACGCTGGTCGTCAAGAGCGGCCAGACCAACTTCAACCAGGTCGCCATCCTGCGCTGGGATCCGGCGACCGCCAAGGCCCGCATGCAGGACCTGGTCGCCAAGTCGTACTCCACCGGCACCGAGGTCCAGGGCGTGCTGTCGCCCTATGACGGCCTCTCCGACGGCATCCTCAGCGCCCTCGAAGGCGCCGGCTACGGCTCCGGCGGCAAGAAGCTGCCGGTCATCACCGGTCAGGATGCCGAGGTCGCCAGCGTGAAGCAGATCATCGCTGGCACGCAGTACTCGACCATCTACAAGGACACCCGCCAGCTGGCGAACGAGGCCGCCAAGATGGCGAACGACCTGCTCTCCGGCAAGAAGCCCGAGGTCAACGACACCAAGAGCTACGACAACAAGGTGAAGGTCGTCCCGAGCTACCTGTTCCAGCCCGTGGTCGTCACCAAGGACAACTACCAGAAGATCCTGGTCGACAGCGGCTACTACAAGGAATCCGACCTCAAGTAGCGCCGGCCTGACGGTCCGGGCGGGTGCGCATCCAGCGCCCGCCCGGACCACTGCGAGCAAGGGAGACCATGGCTGACACGATTCTCGAGATGCGGAACATCTCGAAATCCTTCCCCGGCGTGAAAGCGCTGCAGGACGTCTCGATCAGTGTCGAGGAAGGATCGGTCCACGCGATCTGCGGCGAGAACGGCGCGGGCAAGTCCACGCTGATGAAGGTGCTGTCGGGCGTGTACCCGCACGGCACCTTCGAGGGCGAGATCGTCATGAACGGCGAACCCGTCGAGTTCCGGTCGATCAACGACTCGGAGGCGGCGGGCATCGTCATCATCCACCAGGAGCTGGCGCTGTCGCCGTACCTGTCGATCGCCGAGAACATCTACCTCGGCAACGAGCGGCAGAAGCGCGGCTTCATCGACTGGAACGAGACGAACCTCGAAGCGGCGAAACTGCTCAAGCGCGTCGGCCTGCACGACAACCCGATCACCAAGATCAAGGACATCGGGGTCGGCAAGCAGCAGCTGGTTGAGATCGCCAAGGCGCTGTCCAAAGAGGTCAAGATCCTCATCCTCGACGAGCCGACGGCCGCCCTCAACGACGACGACTCGGCGCACCTTCTCGACCTGATCCGTCAGCTCCAGGAGCACGGCATCACGTCGATCATCATCAGCCACAAGCTCAACGAGATCAAAGCGATCGCCGACCGGGTGACCATCATCCGCGATGGACGGACGATCGAGACGCTCGAGATGGGCAAGGAGGGCACCAGCGAAGAGCGCATCATCAAGGGGATGGTGGGCCGGGATGTCGCCAGCCGCTTCCCCGATCATGTGCCGCACATCGGCGAGGAGCTGCTCCGCGTCGAGGACTGGACCGTGCACCACCCGCTCGACCGCAACCGCGTGGTCGTCGACAACGTGAGCTTCAAGGTCCACGCCGGAGAGATCGTCGGCATCGCGGGCCTGATGGGCGCCGGACGCACGGAGCTCGCCATGAGCATCTTCGGCCGCAGCTACGGCGTCGGGATCAGCGGGCGCGTGTACAAACGCGGCGAGCCGATCTCGGTGAGCACAGTGTCCAAGGCCATCGCCAACGGCATCGCCTACTCCACGGAGGACCGCAAGCACTTCGGGCTGAACCTGATCGACAACATCCAGCGCAACATCTCCATCGCCGCGCTCGACAAGCTTGCCAACTGGTTCCGCTTCATCAACGAGCAGCGGGAGTCGCTGGTCGCGGAGCAGTACCGCAAGAGCATGAACATCAAGACGCCCAACGTCCTGACGCTCACCGGCAAGCTCTCCGGCGGCAACCAGCAGAAGGTCGTGCTGTCGAAGTGGATGTACTCCGACCCGGAGGTCCTCATCCTCGATGAGCCCACCCGTGGCATCGATGTCGGCGCCAAGTACGAGATCTACACGATCATCGACCGGCTCGCCGACCAGGGGAAAGGCATCGTCGTCATCTCCTCCGAGCTGCCCGAGCTGCTCGGAATCTGCGACCGCATCTACACCCTCAGCGAGGGCCGGATCACCGCCGACGTCCCGCGCGAGAAGGCCACCGCCGAATACCTCATGCAATTCATGACCCAGGAACGCGAGAAGAACACCGCATGAAACCGCTCACCAAAGCCCTGAACTACCTGACCGGGCAGCTGCGCCAGATCGGGCTGTTCATCACCCTGATCGCCATCGTCGTCTTCTTCCAGATCGCCACAGGCGGCATCACCCTGGCGCCGATCAACGTGTCGAACCTGATCGTGCAGAACAGCTACATCCTGATCCTCGCGATCGGCATGGTGATGGTCATCATCGCCGGCCACATCGACCTGTCGGTCGGCAGTGTGGTGGCGTTCATCGGCGCCATGGCCGGTGTGTTCATCTCGAACTGGCATCTGCCCTGGCCGCTCGCCATCGTGTTCTGCCTGGTGCTGGGTGCGCTGGTGGGCGCGTGGCAGGGATTCTGGATCGCGTACTTCGGCATCCCGGCGTTCATCGTCACGCTCGCCGGCATGCTGGCCTTCCGCGGGGCTGCACAGATCGCGCTCGGCAACCAGCAGATCTCGTTCTTCCCGAAGGAGTTCCGCGCGATCGGGTCGGGCTTCCTGCCCGCGTTCGGGACCACCGGCTACGAGCCGCTCACGATGATTCTGGGTTTGCTCGCGAGCATCGCCATCCTGGCGTCGTCGCTGCGGCAACGGGCCGTGCGCCGCAAGTACGACCTCGAGGACGAGCCGCTGTGGTGGTTCATCATCAAGCTCGTGTTCCTCATCGCGCTCGTGCTCGTCATGACGGTGCTGCTCGCCAGCTACAACGGCACGCCGATCGTGCTGATCATCCTGGCAGTGCTGGTCATCGGCTACTCGGCGATCATGAACGGCTCCGTCTTCGGCCGGCACATCTACGCGATCGGCGGCAACCTGGCGGCGGCGGCGCTCTCGGGCGTCAAGACCAAGCGCGTCACGTTCCTGCTGTTCGTCAACATGGGCGTGCTGTCCGCGGTCGCGGGCCTGGTGTTCACCGCGGGGCTCAACCTGGCGAGTCCGAGCGCCGGAACGAGCTTCGAGCTGGATGCGATCTCCGCCGTCTTCATCGGTGGGGCGGCGGTCACCGGAGGAATCGGAACGGTCACCGGCGCCATCATCGGTGGTCTGATCATCGGCGTGCTCAACAACGGCATGTCGATCCTCGGCATCGACAGCGACTACCAGCTGCTCATCAAGGGTCTGGTGCTGCTCGCCGCCGTCGCCTTCGACGTGTACAACAAGCGGCGGTCGGTGGGGCAGTAGGGCGGGTTGTCGCGGCGGGACCATCTTGGTAAGCCTGAGGCTGACGGAGGAGGTCCCATGAAAGCGATCACTGTGTCCGACGCTGCGGCGGGCGCCGCGGGGATGCGGCTCGACGAGCGTCCGCATCCCCACGCCTCGGAGAACGACGTCATCGTGCGGGTGCACGCCGCCGGTTTCACGCCGGGGGAGCTGTCGTGGCCGGCCACCTGGACCGACCGGGCCGGCCGCGACCGCACCCCCACCGTTCCCGGGCACGAGCTCGCCGGAGTGGTGACGGAGCTCGGGTACGGCACGACCGGCCTGACGGTCGGCCAGCGCGTGTTCGGGCTGGCCGACTGGACGCGCGACGGCACCCTCGCGGAGTACGTCGCGGTGGAGGCGCGGAACCTCGCCCCGCTCCCCGCCGACATCGACTTCGTGACGGGAGCCAGCCTCCCGATCTCAGGACTGACCGCCTGGCAGGGACTCTTCCTGCACGGCGGGGTGCAGTCTGGGCAGACCGTCCTCGTCACCGGCGCGGCCGGCGGCGTCGGCTCGGTCGTGGTGCAGTTGGCGCGGGCCGCGGGGGCTCGGGTGATCGGCGTCGGACGGGCGGGGCATCGTTCGCGCGCCGAAGAAGCGGGCGCACATGCGTTCGCCGAAGTGTCGGACCTTGCGCAGGTGGGCGAAGTGGATGTGGTCTTCGACGTCCTCGGCGGAGAGCTGGGGGCGCAGGCCGCGGCGCTGGTCCGTGAGGGTGGAACGCTGATCTCGATCGCGGCGCCGCCCGAAGGTTCGCGCGTGGGCGTGCGGTCCGTGTTCTTCGTGGTGGAGCCGAGCCGGGCGGAGCTCGTCGAGCTGGTGGGGCGCGTGCGCCGCGGAGAGCTCCGAACGTTCGTCGGCGCGGAGGTGCCGCTCAGCGAGGCGCCTGCGGCGTTCAGCGGAAGCGGCCCGCGCGGCGGAGGCAAGACGATAGTCCGGGTCGCGGAGGACTAGCGCGTGGTTCCGGCTCCTGTTTTCAGGACCGGCCGCTCCTGTTTTCAGGAGATCCGGGATGCGACGTGCAGCTATGTCCTGAGTACAGGGCATAGCTGAACCTGAGGAGCCGATTATCCTGAAAACAGGCCTGCACCCACGTGATGCACGCCGCGCAGGCGACGCGTCCTGAAAACGGGCCCCGCCGGCCCCCTAGTCCCCGCCGGGCGCGAAGACCTCCTTGGCGACCGCCATCGCCGACATGGCCTTCGGCCAGCCCGCGTAGAACGCGAGGTGCGTGATCGCCTCGACCAGTTCCGCCTCCGTCGCGCCGTTGTCGCGCGCGAACGCCAGGTGGAAGCGCAGCTGCTCGACGTTCCCGCCGGTCAGCAGCGCGGCCACCGTCACGAGACTCCGGTCGCGCTTGGACAGCTCGGGCCGTTCCCACACCTCGTCGAAGAGCACCCGGTCGGTGTAGTGCACGAGCCCCGGCGCGAAGTCGCCGAAGGCGCGCTGCCCGCCCGTCCATCCTGTCGTCTCGTCGCTCATGCGCTGCGCCCTTCGTACTCGTCGTCGGTGATGTGCTCTTTCCAGGTGGTGGTCTCCGCGGGGTCGTCCGCGGACTCCAGCATCGCGATGTGCTCCATGAAGCAGCCGGGCGCCGCGGCATGCCAGTGGTCCTGGCCGGGCGGCGTATACAGGGTCTCGCCCGGATGCACCTCGATGATGGTGCCGTCGCGGTCGCCGAAACGGGCGACCCCGGCCGTCACCCGCAGGTACTGGCCGCGCGCGTGGCTGTGCCACGCTGTGCGGGCGCCGGGAGCGAACCGCACGAGTGCGACCGTCATGCGCTGGTCGTCCTCGTGCGGGCCGGCGATCGGGTCCACCCAGACCTCGCCGGCGAACTGCTCCGGCGGATTCAGGATGGTGGGGATGCGGGGCTCGATGTTCATCGCGCGTCCTTTCTGTCAGAAATCGCGTCTGTGGATAGACGGCAGACCGATCACAGGGTGAGCAGGACCTTCGTGGCGCGGCGCTCATCCATCGCCCGGTAGCCTTCGGCCGCGTCCTCCAGCGGAAGAGTGAGGTCGAAGACGAGCCCGGGGTCGATCTCGCCGTCCATGATGAGCCCGATCAGCTCCGGGAGGAACCGGCGCACGGGCGCGGGTCCGCCGTGCAGGTGCACGCCGGAGAAGAACAGCTCGAGGCCGGGCAGCTCGACGTCGTGCGAGACGCCGACGTAGCCGACGTGTCCGCCGGGGCGGGAGGCGCGGATGGCCTGCATCATCGACTCCTGCGTGCCGACGGCCTCGATGACGGAGTGGGCGCCGAGGCCGTCGGTGAGCTCCTTGATCTTCTGAACGCCTGCGTCGCCGCGCTCCTCGACGATGTCGGTGGCGCCGAAGCGGCGTGCGAGCGCCTGCCGGTCGGTGTGGCGGCCCATGGCGATGATGCGCTCGGCGCCGAGTTGCTTCGCGGCGAGCACGCCGAGCAGCCCGACCGCGCCGTCGCCGACCACGGCGACCGTCTTCCCCGGCCCGGCTTCAGCGGCGACGGCGGCGAACCATCCCGTGCCGAGCACGTCGGAGGCGGCGAGCAGACCGCGAACCTGCTTCTCGTCGGGTTCGCCAGGGACGACGACGAGCGTGCCGTCGGCGAGCGGGACGCGCAGCTTCTCCGCCTGCGTGCCGATGGCGCCCATCGGGACGGCGTGGACGCAGCGCGACTGGTAGCCGGCCTGGCAGATCTCGCAGGTGTTGTCGGAGGCGAAGAAGGAGCCGACGACGAAATCGCCGACGGAGAGGGTCGAGACGGCGTCGCCGACCTGCTCGACGACGCCCACGTACTCGTGTCCCATGGGGGTCGGCCGGTCCACCGGGTCCGTTCCCCGGTACGGCCACAGGTCTGAGCCGCAGATGCAGGCGGCTTGGACGCGGATGATCGCGTCCGTGGGCTCCTGGATGGTCGGGTCGTCACGCTCTTCGACGCGGACGTCCCGGGGTGCGTACATGACTACTCCACGCATGTGCGAGGTCCTTCCGTTTGGGTACGCATCCATGACACCCGCTCGGCGGCGGGCGGGGGAGTCACTGGTGTGACGTGCACTGGTGTGACGTGTACTGAGAGGGAACCCCTCCACCGGCCGCACGGACGTACTCTCGATGCCATGGACAACCGAGCAGAGGTACGCGAGTTCCTGATGAGCAGGCGCGCGCGGCTCCGCCCCGAGATGGCGGGGCTCCCCGCCGGCGACGGTCGGCGCGTCAGCGGCCTGCGCCGCTCCGAAGTCGCCATGCTCGCCGGGGTGAGCGTCGAGTACTACGCGAAGCTGGAGCGCGGCTCGATCTCGGGCGCCTCCGCCGCCGTCCTCGACGCCGTGTCGCAGGCGCTCCAGCTCGACGACGCCGAACGCGCGCACCTGCTCGACCTCGCCCGCGCGGCCGACGGCATCCCCACCTCCGGGCGGTCCCGTCGACGCAGCACGCGCAACCCCGTCTCCCGGCCGAGCCTGCAGTGGATGCTCGAGGCCGTCACCGAGGGTATCGCCGTCGTCCGCAACGTCCAGTCGGATGTGATCGCCTTCAATGCGCTCGGGCGGGCGTTCTACGCGCCCATGATCGGAGACGGCGGACGCACGCCGAACTTCGCCCGCTTCCAGTTCCTCGATCCGGCGTCCCGCGACTTCTATCCCGACTGGGACCTGTTCGCCGACATGTGCGTCGCCGTCATGCGCGCCGAGGCGGGCCGCGACCCGCACAATCCGGCTCTGCAGGAACTCGTCGGGGAGCTGTCCACCCGCAGCGACACCTTCCGGCGGCTCTGGGGCGCGCACAACGTGCGCACCCACGGCGCGGGCACGAAGCGCTTCCACCACCCGATCGTCGGCGACGTCACTCTCGCCTTCGAGGAGCTGGCGGTCACCGCCGAACCCGGGCACGTGGTCCTCGTCTACACCGCGGAGCCCGGCTCCGATTCGGCGCAGAAGCTGCGCCTGCTCGCGTCCTGGGCGGCGGAGCATCCCGTTGCCCAGCAGACGGAGAGGATCTCGGAGGCATGACCGGCTGGACTCCCGAGGAGCTGCGCGCCATCGCCTCCTCCGACGACTTCCACATCTCACCGTTTCGCGAGGACGGGACGACGCTCGGCACTCCGACCTGGATCTGGTCGGTCGTCGTGGACGACACCGTCTGGGTCCGCGCCTACAACGGCACCGCCTCGCGCTGGTACCGGGCGGCGCGAGCGCAGGGCGCCGGCCGGGTGACCGCGGGCGGCATCCAGAAGGATGTCGTCTTCACCCCGGTCGAGGATGGCGCTGTCAACGACCGCGTGGACGCCGCCTACGAGGCGAAGTACGGCGACAGCCCGTACTTCCCGCCGATGGTGACGGCGAAGACGCGGGCGGCGACCGTTCGCGTCGATCCGCGCTGAACCCCGGATGACGGGTGCCGCCGCCGTCGGGCAGCGCTATCCTCCGGTCAGGAAGGGAGCACGATGTCGTTCCGCGAGCTGCACGCCGCCGACCAGCCGCTCCTGCTGCCCAACGCGTGGGATGTGGGTTCCGCGATCGCCTTCGCCGAGGCCGGGTTCGAGGCGGTCGGAACGACCAGCTTCGGGGTGAACGCCTCGACGGGCCGGCCCGACTCCGACGGGGCGAGCCGCGAGGCCACGCTGGCCCTGGTCGCGTTGATCACCGCACTCCCGGTGTACATCTCCGCTGACATCGAGGACGGTTTCAGCGACGATGCGAGTGAGGTCGCCGACCTCGTCGCCGGTCTCGGTGTCGCGGGTGTGAATCTCGAGGACTCCGCGGGCGGGCACCTGGTCGACCCGGCCATCCCGGCTGCGAAGATCGCCGCCATCAAGAAGGTGGCGCCCGAGGTCTTCGTCAACGCGCGCGTGGACTCGTACTGGTTCCATGAGGAGGCCACGGTGAACGCGGTCCGCGACCGGGCGAAGGCGTACGCCGACGCCGGTGCCGACGGGGTCTTCGTCCCCGGCGCAGCCGATCCCGCGACGCTGGAGCAGCTGGCCGCATCCATCCCGCTCCCCCTGAACGTGCTCGTCGTGCCGGGGCTCAGCCTGACCGAGTTGGGGGAGCTGGGCGTGCGGCGCGTCAGCACGGGCTCCCTGCCGTACCGCGTCGCGATCGACGCCGCGGTCGGGGTGGCGACCGCGGTCCGCGACGGCCGGGAGGTGCCGGCAGCGACCTCGTACGCCGAGTCGCAGCAGCGGCTGATCGACTTCTCGCAGCGCACGCACCGCTGACCCGTGACACGACGAGGGCGCCGGAGGCGAACCTCCGGCGCCCTCGCGCGGGACTACTTGTTTCCGAGCCCCGTCTGGAGCCGGGTGATCGACGCCGACCCGCCCACGAACTTCGCAAGCGTGACGGTGTCGAGGTTCGGGCCGTACGCCGTGGCGTTGCCGAGCGTGAGCGCGCCTCCACCCGTCGTCAGCGTCAGCGGGACGGTCTTGTCCCAGTAGCTGTTCCACGAGTAGTTGTGGCGGAAGGCCGCGCGGGTCGTCGCGCCACCGGCCTCGGTCACGTCGAGGAAGCGGCTGATCACCTGCGGGTTGTAGTTGATCGCCGCCGACTTATCGGCGTTCGCCGCTCCAAGAACCAGCTGATACTCGCCCGCCGCGAACCCGCTGGGCCGCGGCACCGTGAGGGTGTTGGCCGCACCGTTGCCGAGGTAGCCGACGTCGCGCACGACGCCCTGCGCATCCGCCGAGCCGTTCGAGTTTGCCGGGTCGGTCTGCACCTTTGCCGCCCCTGCCAGCGGCAGGGCCTCCGCCTCGCTGCGGAAGACGAGCGACGCATCCGCGTCGGCCGCCTTCTGCTCCGCCCCGCGCACCGTCGACACGTCCCCGACGAGCACAGTGCCGGCCGCCGCGCGGACGGACAGCTCGTTGACGCCCTGCGGCAGGAACAGCCGGACGGTGGCGTCGAAGACGCCCGGACCCGTGGATGCGGGAAGCGCGACACTGCGGCCGTTGACGACGAGGACGGGCGTTCCGCCCTTCCCTGTCGCCGCGAACTGCGTGGTCACGTCGTAGTACCCGGTCTCCGCGGTGGCGGCGAAGAAGGTGGCGCTGCCGCCTCCGCTCACCGACGCGTAGCCGCGTGCTGCGGGCTGCTTCCACGACAGCGCCGCTCCACCGGCCAGCCGTGCGTCGACGGCCGGGTAGGTCGCACGCTCACCCGAGGTGACGTCGTACAGGTCGAACCGGTCGAGCGTGATGTCCGCGCCGGGCAGGACCGCCGTGCCGTCCGCGCTGGCCCGAAGGGAGAGAGCGTGCGTTCCGGCGGACAGGTGGATGGTCGCGTCGGCCGTGCCCCGGTAGCCCCAGTTGAGGTCGGCCGAGTACTTCACGAGCTGATTCAGCGTGCCGTCGACGAAGAGGGCGTGCTTGCCCGGCGTCGCGTTCGTCCCGCTCAACACCTGGAGCCGGTAGTCGCCGGTCGTCGGAACGGTAACATTCCAGGTGGCCGAGGACCCCGCGCGGTTGAACGAGCCGACGTCCTTGCCGCCGGAGGCCATGAAGGACCACTCGCGCGACGGATCCTGGGTGTAGACGGTGGCGTTCGAGAGCGTCGCGTTCTCGGCCTCTGTGCTGTTGACCAGGTCGGCGGCGACCGGCTGCGGGTCGGTCGACTGCGGGGTGATCTGCAGCTGGTACGCCGAGTAGCGGTCGCTGTTCGGAACGGTGACCGAGATGGTGCCGTGGTCGACCTTCGCCGTCGTCGAGAGGATGACCGGGGGCTGCAGCGAGGCGCCCTCGGCGCCGTTCAGGCGATCGGCACGCACGCGGACATCCACGGTGGTGCCGAAGGTGGAGGCGTCCAGGCCCTTCACGTCGACGCTCACATCGGAGGTGCCTCCGCCGAAGAGCACGGTCGCCGTCCGGGCGTCACTGTCGAGCGCGGCGAGACCCTGCAGGGTGTCGGGCTTGTTCAGCTGCGGGGGAGTGACCTGCGCGGTCTGGGAGCCGGCGAGGTCGCCGTACCAGTTGAACATCCACCAGCCGCCGTTCGCGCCGTTGTTGCGCGAGGAGTTGTCGGAGAGGTTGCCCGCGTAGTTCCAGTAGGCGGTCTGAGCGTCGACCTTCTCGCTCTCGAACATCGAGATCCACTGCACCAGCTGGCCGGGAACGCCCATGTCGCGCAGCATCCCGAACTCGGTGATGTTGACGGGGATGGGCGCGATGCCGAGCCGCTGGAGCAGCGCGGTGTACTCGTCGTGGTGCCCGCGGAAGGTCGCCAGGTTGTTGGTGCCCAGCTCGTGCCAGATGAAGATGTCGGGCAGTTCGGAGTGCGCCTTGGCGTAGGTCAGGAAGTCGGTGCTGCGGTCGGCGTGCCAGACGGAGTCGCCCGGGCCGCCCACGCGCGCGTGGCCCAGCCCGTGCTCGGCATACACGGCCTGGATCACGTCGTAGGCCGCCGACCAGTCGGCGAGGAACTGGTCCTTCTGCGTGGACCAGTTCGGGTACCAGTTGCCGCCGTCCGGCTCATTGAACGGGATGAAGACGTACTTCTCCGGATGCTTGGATGTGGTCGCCACATCCTCGACGACCTTCTTCAGCACAGGAAGGTAGTCCCACACGCCGTCGCCGTTCGCGTCGCCGGGACGCTTGCCCGCGTTGTACGGCCAGTCGGGGTACATGTCCTGCGCATAGACGTACAGATCCTGCCCGCCGCCCGCGAAGAATGACGACTCGACCTGGAGCGCGTCGCCGTTCGGGTGCTGGGCGCCGAACGGCGGCTTCTGCGACGTGTTGGTGATGTGGGCGCCGTCGAGGACGGACTGGCTGGGCACCCCGTCGTCGCCGAGACCGTAGAGCGTGCCGGTGGCGCCGCCCCGGAACGCGCCGGTCGTCTGCGACAGGTCGACTCCGAGGTGGTCGACTCCCGCGGCCGCGGCGGGGAGGGCGGAGAGGCCGCCCGACGCGAGGGCGAGCCCCGCGGCGAGCGCGATCGAGGGCGGGAGGATGCTTCGCAGGCGGTGCCTGCGTGGTGTTCCGTTCACGCGGTACTCCTTCGTACGGATCGGTTGGACGGTTCCGGGCTCGCGTCGGGTCTCCACCGTGGAGCGCATTTTCTGAAACCGCTATCATGATAGCGATTTCGCCATTCGGCACAAGAGCTGGTCGAAGTCATATGATCATTGATCTGATAGCGCTATCAGGATCGAGTTGCAAAACGTTCTGATAGCGCTATCATGAACCGACGCGGCGACCGGCCGTGACCATCCGCGACGACGAGGAGACCGATGACCGAGCGCCTGAGCTGGGGGAGTGCGACGCTGACCGTCGAGGTCGAATGGTCGCCCGACTCCGCACCGCGCGTGGCCGCGATCGAAACCGACGGTCTCCGGCTGGAGATGCCGCCGGGGCTCCCGCTCGTCGACGTGCTCGCGGTCAGCCACGGGCACTCCCTCGCCAGCGATCGTCTCGTCCACACGGCCATCGGCCACGACCTCCGTTATGCCGGCCATGACGAGGGACGGACCGACCACGGAGACGAGCTGCGGTTCCGGCTGGCGCACGCCGCCAGCGGACTCGCGATCGAGCTCCGGCTGGAGCTCACCGACGGGCTCTCCGTCCTGCGCTCGACCGCCACCGTCGTCAACGGCGGTTCCGAGCCGGTCGTGCTGCGCTCCATCCCCTCGCTCGCCCTCTACCTCGGCGGCAACGGCCGGAGCAGCATCCGCGAATGGGAGGTGTACCACGCGCTGAGCGACTGGCTGGGCGAGGGGCGGTGGGTGCGCGAGCCGCTGAACGGCGTCCGCTTCCCGCGCCTCGAGCAGCACCTCACGAACCACAACCCCCGTGGCGAGTTCAGCGTGATCTCCTCCGGGACCTGGTCCACCGGCAAGCACCTCCCGGTCGCCGCGATCCGCTCGACGCGGCTCGGCGCCGCCTGGGCCTGGCAGATCGAGCACAACGGAGCGTGGCGCTGGGAACTCGGCGAGGACACTGCGAGCGGCTACCTCTCCCTCTCCGGCCCCACCGACACGGACCACCAGTGGAGCGAGGAACTCCGACCGGGCGACTCGTTCACCACCGTCCCGGCTGCGCTGGCCCTGGCGCGCGACGTCACCTCCGCGGTCGGGCAGCTCACCGCATACCGCCGGGCCCGCCGCCGCGCGCATCCCGACAACACTGCGATGCCGGTCGTTTTCAACGACTACATGAACACGCTCAACGGCGATCCCACCACCGAGAAGCTGCTGCCCCTGATCGACGTGGCGGCCCGGGCCGGCGCTGAGGTGTTCTGCATCGACGCCGGCTGGTACGACGACAGCGGCGAATGGTGGGACACGGTCGGGGAGTGGGCGCCGAGCACCACGCGTTTCCCGGGCGGCCTCTCCGAGGTGATCGACCACATCCGGGACGCGGGGATGGTGCCGGGGCTCTGGCTGGAGCCCGAGGTCATCGGCGTGAACAGCCCGATGGCGCAGCGCCTGCCGGACGAGGCGTTCCTCCAGCGCAAGGGAGAGCGCGTGGTCGAGCACCACCGCTACCACCTCGACCTCCGCCACCCGGCGGCCCGCGAGCACCTCGATGGGGTGGTCGACCGGCTGATCGAGGAGTTCGGCATCGGCTTCTTCAAACTCGACTACAACATCAACCCGGGCCCCGGCACGGACCGCGACGCGGACAGCGTCGGCGCCGGACTCCTCGCGCACAACCGCGCCCACCTCGACTGGCTCGACGGCGTCCTCGACCGGCACCCCGGGCTCGTGCTCGAGAACTGCGCGTCCGGCGCGATGCGTTCCGACTTCGCCATGCTGTCGCGCCTGCAGATGCAGTCGACCTCCGACCAGCAGGACTTCCTCAAGTACCCGCCGATCGCCGCGAGCGCCCCGGCGGCCATGCTGCCCGAGCAGGCGGCCAGCTGGGCGTATCCCCAGCCCGAGATGACCCCGGAGGAAGTCGCCTTCTGCCTCGCGACAGGGATGCTCGGCCGCTACTACGTGTCCGGTCACCTCGCCCGTATGGACGACGCGCGCCTCGCGCTGGTGTCCGACGCCGTGGCGGTCGCCAAGGAGCTGCGTGGCGAGCTTGCCGCATCCACGCCGTTCTGGCCCCTCGGCATCCCAACCTGGGATGCCGCGTGGACCTCGCTCGGGCTCGCCGTCGACCGCGGCGCGCTCGTCACCGTCTGGAACCGGGACCCATCGGCCCCGGAGACCGCACTCTCGCTTCCGGCCCTCGCCGGGCGCGAGGTGTCCGTCACCACCGTCTTCCCGCGATCCCTTCCCGAGTGGCAGTTCCACTGGGACGCGGGTACAGGAGAGCTCCACGTCGCCAGCCCCCTCGGCGAGGTCGGCGCGCGCGTTCTCCGCCTCGAGGCCGCGACGAACGTCGCGTCCGCAACGCATTCCGCAACACCGAGCCAGTAGCGCTACCGTCGCTACGTCACACAAGGAGAGCAGTTCAATGAAGATCGCTTGGAAGGGAGCCGCCTCGATTGCGGCCATCGCGGCCGCCGCGGCGCTCGTTCTGTCGGGGTGCAGCGACCCCGGCTCCGGAGGCGGCGGCGCGGGCAGCGCGTCGTGGCCGGCACAGGACACGAAACTCGACGGCGTCAGCCTCACCATCTGGGCCGCGCAGAACTCGAACAAGACCCCGGAGAGCGTCATCTCCGGTTTCGAGAAGGCGACCGGTGCCAAGGTCAAAGTCGTCACCATCCCCGACCCGTACGAGCAGGGTGTGCAGACGAAGGTGGCGACCGGTGACAAGCCGGATCTCGCCTTCTGGCAGCCCACCGCCTCCGAGCTCACCGCCCTCAACGCCACCCAGAACCTGCAGTCGCTGGAAGGCGCTCCCTGGGTGAAGAACTACACGGGCAACCTGGCCGACATGACCGGCAAGCTCGACGGCACCCGCTACGCGGCGCTCGTCACCACCCCGGCCGTCATCGGCGTCTACTACAACAAGGACGTCTTCGCGGCGAACGGCATCACCACGACCCCGAAGAACTGGGACGAGTTCATCGCCCTGGCCGAGCAGCTGAAGGCCAAGGGCGTCGACCCGTTCTACGAGATGGGCGGCGACAAGTGGGCCACCCAGTGGTGGGTGCAGGCCCAGCTGGCGGACGCGGCCAAGGACGGTCTGTGGGACAAGGTGAACCAGAACAAGGAGAAGTTCACCGACCCGACCATCCAGGGCGCCATCGACAACTACCAGAAGCTGATCCAGCAGGGACTCTTCAACTCCGACATCAAGACGGCGACCTTCGTCGACCAGGGGACCGCGCTGCTGGGCGGCAAAGCCGCCATGGCGATGCAGGTCAACTCGTTCTTCGGCGAGCTGCAGGCGACCTCGAACACGGCGGAGCTGAACAAGAAGATCGGCTTCTTCCCGATCTCGCCGAAGGGCAACGTCGGCACCTACATCCCCGACCAGTCGAACGCTCTCGTCGCGTTCAAGACCGGTGACAGCAAGCGGGAGGCTGCGGCACGCCAGTTCCTCAGCTACTGGCTCGGCGACGGGTATGCGGACTTCGTGAAGGCGCAGTCCACCGTCTCCCTCATCAAGGGCGTCGACACCCCGAGCACCGTTCCGACCGCCCTGACCGACGTGGCCGCTTCGCTCGACAGCTCGGTCGGGTCGATGCAGGCGCTCGCCGTGGCGAACCCGGACCTGTACCTGAACCTCGCCGACATGATCCAGGGCACCAAGACCCCTGCCCAGGTCGCGGAGGCGACGCAGGCGCAGTTCGCCCAGCTCGCCAAGGCCCAGGGAGTGAAGGGCTTCTAACCTCCGGACGCCGGGGCGGCGCTGACGTCGCCCCGGCGGTTCCCGGCCCTCTTGCACCCGCCGATCACGAAGGAAGGCAGACACCGTGACCGCACAACTCGCCCCGCCGGCGCCCACCACGGCGCCGCCGCCGGCCCGCCAGCGAACCCCGCGTCCGCGTCGGCGCCAGGACCACCCCGCCTGGTTCCTCGTGCCCGCCCTGCTGGTGCTGGTCGTCTTCTTCTTCGTGCCGACGATCTTCAACTTCGTCTACGCGTTCACGAACTGGTCCAGCTTCCACAGCGACATCGGCTTCGTCGGCTTCGACAACTTCGCGTCGCTGTTCAGCAACGGCAGCCTCCTGAACGATCTGCGCATCACGCTCGTCTACGCGGTGCTGGTCGCCGTGTTCCAGAACCTCTTCGGCCTTGTTCTCGCGCTCGTGCTGGAGCGCGACACCGCGATCAACCGGTTCGCGCGGGTCGCCTTCTTCGTGCCGGTCGTGATGTCGGCACTCGCGGTCGGCTACATCTTCCAGGCGATGCTGAAGCCGGAGGGTGCGCTCAACCAGATCCTCGGCTTCTTCACCGGCCAGCACGTCACCGTCGCGTGGCTGGGCAGCACCACCTGGACCATCGTGGTCGTCGCGCTCATCCACGCGTGGAAGTGGATGGGGCTCTCGATGCTGATCTTCCTCGCAGGGCTCAAGACCATCAACGAGGACATCCTCGAGGCGGCCCGCCTCGACGGCGCGGGCTGGTGGACGACCTTCCGCACCATCCGCTTCCCGCTGCTCGCGCCCGCGGTGACCTTCAACGTGGCGACGGCGCTGCTCGGGTCGATGAACGGGTTCGACATCGTTCAGGCGACCACCGGCGGCGGGCCGGGCGGTACCACGGAGCTCCTCAACATCTTCATCTTCCGCACCTTCGGGCAGGGACTGTTCGCCCAGGCGACAACGATGAGCCTGGCCCTCTTCCTGATGGTGGCGATCCTCGCGTTCCCCGTCATCTACTTGCTGCGCAGAAGGGAGAACGTGCTGTGAGCGCGCTCGCCTCCACTAGTCGTCGCCGGCGGGCATTGAAGCCGTCGCGCATCCTCCAGCCGATCCTCGCGATCGTGCTCGTGGTGCTCCTCCTCGGCGTCCCGTTCTGGCTCGTCGTCGTGACGGCCGGGAAGGACCAGGCGGAAGCCCTCAACCCGAGCCTCGCCCTGCCGACCAGTTGGCGCCTCCTGCAGAACTTCGCCACGGTCCTCGACCAGGGGCGGATGGTTCCCGCGTTCTTCGGCAGCCTCCTGATCATGGTGCCGTCGGTCTTCGGGGTGCTGCTCCTCGGCGCCATGGCCTCGTGGATCCTGGGGCGGCGCCGCGGTCGCGGCATCGCCTTCGTGTACGCGCTGGGGATCAGCGGCATCGTGCTGCCGCCCGCGGTGGTGACGATCGTCCTGTTGCTGCGGCAGCTGGGCCTCGCCGGAACCGCGGTCGGCATGATCGGGGTCTACATGGGCATGTACATGTCCACCGTGATCTTCTTCGTGACCGGCTTCGTCCGGACGATTCCGGTCGAGCTGGAGGAGGCCGCACGAGTGGATGGCGCAGGCCCGGTCAAGGTCTTCTTCCGCGTCATCCTGCCGCTGCTCACTCCGACGCTCGCGACGGCGACCATCCTGATCTGCCTGTATATCTGGAACGACGTCTTCTACGCGCTCTTCGTGATCGGCGGCCGCCTCGACACGCTCCCCCTCAACCTGTACCAGGTGGCGAGCGCGGGGCTGTACCTGCAGAACTGGCACCTGATCTTCGCCTACATCATCCTGATGAGCCTGCCGCTGCTCATCACCTTCACGGTGATGCAGCGCCGCATCATCTCCGGCATCACCAGCGGGGCAGTCAAATGATGCAGCGGAGCGGTCGAAAGATCCTGCGGAGCACCTGGCTATGCTGAGGGCGATGCCGAACAACGCGCCGAAACCGCCCGTGATCAGCGATGTCGCGCGCCGGGCCGGGGTCTCGGTGCCGACCGTGTCGCGCGTCCTGAACGGTGCCGCCTACGTCTCCGACGAGAAGCGGTCGCGGGTGATGCAGGCCATCCAGGAGCTCGATTTCCGGCCGTCCGCGGCCGCGCGTGCCCTGGTCGCCCGGCAGCCGAAGCTGATCGCCGTCATCGCGGGCAACACCTCCCGGTACGGCTACGCCGAGACCATCCGCGGCATCGAGGAGCGGGCGCGTGCCGCCGGCTACACGGTGACGATCACGGTGGTGGAGTCGGCCGACGACGAGACGATCGACACCGCCGTGTCGCTCGTGCTCGAGCAGCCCATCGCCGGGCTCGTCGTGCTCAAGTTCGACCCGCCCGGCGTCGCAGCCCTGCACCGGCTCCCGAAGTCGATCCCCACCGTCTCGATCTCGGGCGTGCGCGAATCGGGCGTCCCACAGGCGGTGCTCGCGGAGGCGGACGCGGCCGAGGAGGTCGTCGGTTACCTGCTGGAGCTCGGCCATGCCACCGTCCAGCACGTCCGAGTGCCGCCGTCGCGCAAGGAGGACGGCCGCACGACCGGCTGGAAGCGGGCGCTCGTCGCGCACGGGGCGCCCGTCCCCACGCCGATCGACGCCACGTGGGAGCCGGAGTCCGGCCGCGAGATCGGGCGAGCGCTCGCCGAGGATCCGGCGGTGACCGCGGTGTTCTGCGGCAATGACGAGATCGCGATGGGCGTCATCCGGGGACTGGTGGAGAGCGGCAAGCGGGTGCCGGACGACGTCAGCGTCGTCGGCTTCGACGACCATCCCCTCGCGCGCATGTGGACGCCGCCGCTGACCACCGTCGACCAGGATTTCGTGGGCCTCGGCTCGCGCGCCTACGACCTGCTCGAAGGCGTGATGGCCGGCGGCCGGGTGCGGAAGTTCTCCTCGGAGCGCCCCACGGTCGTCATCCGCGAGAGCACCGCGCCGCCGCCATCCTGAGCCGCGCGTCGACTCGGGGGCGTATTAGTGGGACATGAACACAACTCCTGACGTCCGGCACGATCCTGCCCGTGGATGGGAGAACGGCTGGGCGGGCGACCCCGGCGAACTCGTCTACGGACTCGACCTCTCGCGGTTCGCGGACGGCGACGGCGACGGGTTCGGCGACTTCGCCGGGGCGATGCAGCACCTCGACTACCTCGCGTCGCTCGGGGTGACGTGGATCTGGCTGCTGCCGTTCTACGCGAGCGCCCGGCGCGACAACGGCTACGACGTCGACGACCACCTGGCCGTCGACCCGCGGTTCGGCGACCTCGACGATGTGCGGGCCTTCCTCGCCGCTGCCCATGAGCGGGGGATGCGCGTCCTCATCGACGCCGTCCTGCACCACACGTCCGACCGGCACGAGTGGTTCCTCGCCGCGCGGGAGGACCCCGACGGCGAGGCCGGCCGGTTCTTCGTCTGGAGCGAGGACGACTCGATCGAGCCGGGCGACCATCCCATGTTCCCTGGCGAGGACGACGAGGTCTGGCGGTTCGACGAGCGCGCGGGCCGCTACTTCCACCACCAGTTCTATGCGTTCCAGCCGGACCTCAATGCCACCGACCCTGACGTCTTCGAGGCCATCGTGAAGGTGCTCAGCTTCTGGCTGGAGGTGGGCGTCGACGGCTTCCGGATCGACGCGGCCTTGCTGATCGTGCAGGGCAAGGGCCGGCCGGACACCGATGTGGAGGACGGCTCCTTCTTCGACCACCTGCGCGCGCGGCTGCGGGAGGTGCGGCACGACGTCGCGCTGATCGCTGAGGCCGACGAGTCGCCGGAGCTGATGGCGGCGCTGGTCGAGAACGGCCGGTTCGAGGCGGTCATCGACTTCACGCTCAACAATGCGGTGGTCCTGGCGCTCACGCGGGGCGAGGCCCGGCCGGTGGTGGATGCGCTGAGCCGGCTGGATGACAGCATCCCGCCGGTCGCCCGGCTCAACTTCCTGCACAACGCCGACGAGATCGACCTGCAGCAGCTCTCCGACGCGGAACGGGCGGAGGCCTTCGACCACTTCGCGCCGGAGGAGGCCATGCTGATCTACGGGCGCGGCATCCGTCGCGGCTGGGCGCCGATGATGCAGCCGCAGCAGCGACTCCGGATGACGGTGAGCCTGCTGTACGCCCTCCCCGGCGTGCCCCTGCTGCTGGCCGGGCAGGAGCTGGGGGTCGGCGACGACCTCACGATCGAGGGGCGCGGTGCGGCGCGCACCACGATGCAGTGGGACGACTCCCGCTGGGGCGGCTTCACCTCGGCCGAGGCCTCGCCGCTCACCCTGCCGGCGCAGGCAAGCGGGCCGTTCGGCTCCGGTACGGTGAACGTCCGGGCGCAGGCCGCGGACCCGGACTCGCTGTTGTCGCTCGTGCGTCGCATCTCCGACGTGCGACGGGACAAGCACGCCGACGCCGGGGGATGGACGGTGCTCGACGTGGGGCAGCCCTCCGTGCTCGCCCTTCGGCGCGACGGGCTGATCACCCTGCACAACCTGTCGGCGGACGACGTCGAGGTGCAGCTCGACGAGGACGTCCAGGACGTCCTCGCCGAGCGGTGGGACGGCCGGACCCTCGGCGGGTACGGCTTCGCCTGGCTCTCGGACTGAGCGGTCAGGTGCTTGAGCGCGGAGGAAGCCCCGTGTTCACTGGTCCTTTCGCTGTTCTGCGATGTACTTTTCGCGCTCCTCGGAGTGCCGCCTCGTCATCGCTTCGCGGTCCTCTTCCAATTCCGCGACCTTGCGTCCGACCCTGCCGACATTCTCATCGACCCGAGCGGTGACGCGCTGGAGTTCTTCCCGGAAATGAGGATCTTCGGCGACTCCATTGTGTGCGCTGAGTGAGTAGAAGCTCTCCTGCACTTGATGGATCCGAGAGCGGTAGTACGCGATGTACTCCTCGGCCAGTTCGATCCGCTGCCTCGCGTGCCGGCTCTCCTGATCCTGGGCATCCTCGAGGTCTCCCAGGGATGTGTGATTCACCATGCGATGCTGTTCACCCCGCGGGTGTAGTCGTTGTTGTGGCGGAGACCGTCGATGCCCTGCTTCACCTTGTCGGCGACGGCGCCGGCGAGCACCCCATTGCCGAAATCCGCCGACCCGAGGGTGATATCGACCACGCCTGACGCCGCGACCACAGTGGTCGATTCGCTGGTCTTAACCGCCGCGTTGTTCCCGTGGACCAGCGGAGGCAGCATGCTGTGCAACAGCCCCACCGCTACACCGTGAATCTGACCCTCGATCCAGTCCTGTGCGCCTTTCACACCGCTCTGAACCTCCTGGTTGAGTTCGTCCATCAGGTTCTCCAGAAACGATTCCGGGTCGTCGTGGCCGTGGCTCGTCATTACTGCTCTCTCCTGTCTACCGGGTGCCGAAGGCGAGCGCCCACTGGGCGTCCTGGGTTGCCGCCTGAACGACCGAGCGGTTGATGCCGTCAGCGATCTCGTGGACCCGGGCGATCTGCTCGTCGACCAGCCGGTCGATCTCATGCACCGCCTCTGTGTCGATGTTGTGGTGCACACGCAGGCGGTTCATGTCCACGCAGGCGTCAATGTCGGCGCTGGTGATATAGGGCAGCATGGCGGCGGCGTTCTGTGCGGCGAGCAGCCCCTCCTCCATCCGGGGGATGAGCCGACCGTTCGCGAGCTTGATCTCGGTCAGGGAGAGAGCCGTGCCGGCGATGCTCGCCGCCAGACTCACCGCGGACACCGTGTTCACAGCGACGATCAGGCCGGCAAGATTCGTGCCCACCTTCTTCATGAAGCCGGGGTTCCGCAGACTTGCCACCAGTCCCAGGAGCGCAGGGCCGAGCGCCTCTGCCATGCCGGGCGCGCACGTGTCCAGGACGTTCGTCACGATCTCTTTCAGACTGTGCGCTTTCGCCCCGGCGCCCGCGATCGAACCGTCCTGGTTGACCTTGAAGGCCTCACGGTTCTCGATGTTGTGATAGTCGAACGCAGCCCGGCCCGGGCGGTCCTTCACATAGATCGCAGCCCCGGTCTGGTTGGCGTAGATGTTCCCGACCACATCCCACTCGTTGACGAAATTGCGCAACGGGTTACGCCCGGCCGCGATCTCCGCCTGCAGCCACGCCTTCGCCTCCGGCGACAACCACTCCCACGGATCAGGGCCGTTGAACGTCGTCGCCGACCAGTGCTTCTCCGCCCCGACCAGCAACGCCAGAAACCCGCCCAGCGAATGCCCCGTCAGCGTCATCGACGCGCCCTGATACTTCTTGCTCACCCGGTCCGCGAACAGCCTGGCGTCCTCCACCTGCGTCCCCGGCCCCTGCAAACCACCCACCACCGACTGCACATCCGCAAGCACATCCGCCCGATGATTCGGATTCGTCCCCGCAAACGCCACCGTGATCCGCGACGTATCAGCACGATCGTTCACCACCGGCGCAACCGCCGCCGCCTGAAAACCATTCAACGGATTGGTCTCGACATCGACTACTTCGTACAGTTGTCTATTTGGTCGGCTGCCGACAGAGAACCGACTGCCGACTGTGTACGGAGGATTCCTCTTCAGCGGATCTACTGCATAGACCTCAGTGGAAATATCCATGTATTGCTCGTCGGTTGTCATGGCAGCACCTCCGACGTCCCATTGCTATAAATCACCGTCATCGGCTCAGGTGTGGGCAACACAGGAGCATCTGGCGGGACATCCCCGGTCGGGAATCCTCCATGTGAGGTCGGTCCGATGATCACCTGGTACTCCACGCCAGCAACGGTGGCCACAGCATTGACGCTCCAGGGGGCGCCGAACCCCGGCCTACTACCTTCCTGTGTGAATCGCATCATCTCGACCTGCGACCATTCGCTGCGAAACTTCAGTGCCGATTCCCTCTGCAACTCCAGATTCGTCTTCTCCGTCGTCTGACTCATCCCGCCAATTCCTCTCATCGCGCAACCCGTCGAACCCGCGAGGAGCGCGGCGCTCAGCACGAGGACACCAAAAGCCCGGGCAAGCGTCACAGCACTCCTTCATTCGATGTCATTCCGTGACCTAGCGAAGGCGCACGACCACGGGTTCACTAACCCGTCTACCCATGAGGACGTAACGGAGACTCACATCGTGACGCCAGTCGTACACAATCGCTACAGCCCTAATGTGCCGTCGCTAAGCTCACCGCCCAGAGGCGCGAGGGGTGACGCCGTGGCGCGCCCACGGTGCCTCCCGTGGAGCGATGCCTCGCCGAGCCCTGCCACGTGCGCCGGAAGGTCTCGCCTACCCACCCCGCGGGCGTGTTCGACCCGCCGTTGGCCTGCAGCTTCGTTTCGATTCACCCCGCACAACCGGGCGGCGGACGATGTCGAGGTGCAGCTCGACGAGGACGTCCAGGACGTGCTCGCCGAGCGGTGGGACGGCCGGACCCTCGGCGGGTACGGCTTCGCCTGGCTGTCCGCCTAGATCGGGCGCTAGATTGCCGCCACCGCGCGGATGGTCCAGGAGGCCGACGCCGATTCGCCGGGCTCCAGCACGACGAGGTCCGTGCCGGAGTTGAAGGCGTCCGGCGGGCAGGTCATCGGCTCGACGGCAAGGCCGAGACGGTTCAGTTCGGGCACCGGCTGGTCGGCGGTGTGGATCTGCACCCACGGGCAGTCCTCGCCCCACACCAGCTCCACTCCGGTCCCGGAGGGGGCGGTCACCCGGACGGTGGCGGCGCCGTCTGCGGTGCGCTGCAGCCCGGTGAACGCGTGGTCGATGAAGGTGTCGCCGATCACCCGCGCGGTGCGGAAGTCCCAGACGCCGTCCCGCTCCGTCGCGACATCGACCAGCCCGATGGGGACGAGCCGGTCTTCGGTGACCGTGAGGACCTCATCGGCGGGGAGGGTCAGCGTCCAGTCATCGACGTGTCCGTCGCCCGCCACCAGATAGGGATGCGGCCCGGTGCCCCACGGCGCGCGGGTCGGGCCGGTGTTCGTGCCGGTGACCGTCGTGTGCAGTCCCTCCTCGTCGAGGGTGAAGGCGACGCTCACCTCTACGCGGTGCGGGTAGCCCTGCTGCGCCTCGATGGTGGCCGCGAACGTCACGCTGTCCGCAGCGCGGTCGACGGCGGCGAAGTCGAGCCACGCGGCCAGGCCGTGGAGGGCGTGCCCCCGGGTGGGCTCGGTGAGCGCGAGCTGCTGCTCGAAACCGTCGAACGCGTACCGCCCATCGACGACCCTGTTCGGCCACGGCGCGAGTGTTGCGCCCCGGAAAGCGGGGCGCACCTCGTCTGCGCCGAACGGCACGACGAGGTCGCGACCGTCGAACTGCAGCGTGCGAAGCGTCGCACCGACGGACGCGATGGTCGCGTGGTAGTCGCCCGCGGTGAGGCCGAAGTGGGTTCCGGAGATGGGTGTGTTCATCCGCCCATTGTCTCCAACCCCTGCGCCCACCGTCGAGTCCCGGTCCTGTTTTCAGGAGATGGCGGCTTCATGGTGCAGCTATGTCCTCAAAACAGGGCATAGCGACCACTGCAGTGCCGGATCTCCTGAAAACAGGACAGCGGGATGCGGGAGGGAACTAGGCGGTGGCTCGGAGGGCGGCGTAGAGGTCGGCGCGGGCGGCGAAGGAGCCGAGGTCGCGGCCCAGCAGGCGTTCCGCCTCCGCCACCCGGGCGCGCAGGGTGTGGCGGTGGATGCCGAGCTGCCGGGCGGCCACGTCGTAGACGCCGTCGGCGTCGAGCCAGGTGCGGAGCACGCCCGGCAGCGACGGATCGGAGGAGACCAGCGGCTGCAGCGCGGTCGCCGCGACCGCGCGGGCGTCCGGTGTGTGCAGCAGCGCCAGCATGCCCGCCGACGCGACGTCGTCGAACGAGGGGACCGGCTCGTCGGCCGAGGCCCGGCTGCGCGCCGCGTGCGCCTGCTCGAGAGCCGCGCCGAGCGCATCCAGTGTGGTGTCGGAGGAGATTCCCCCGCGCAGTTCGAAGCGCTTCGCGAGTGCCGTGGCGGCCGCGTCGTCGCCGACCACGACGAGATCCGAACCGTCACGGGCGAAGAACCCGTCGGAGTTCGCCTCCAGCCAGTCGAGCGCGGCGGCGACGGCCGGTCCGGTCAGCACCGCGACCCGGAGCGGGGATGCGGGCAGCACGCCCAGCACCGGCTCGGCGATGGACGCGGCGACCGCCGTGTCGCCGGCCAGCAGCGCCCGCCAGACGGCGGTCCGCAGCCGCGCGCGTGCCGCATCCGCCGCCCGCGACTGCTCGAGCGCGAGGCCCGCGAGCGCGACCACGCCGGTCACGACCTGCTGGGCGGGCGCATCCAGTCCCTCCGATCCGACGGCGAGGACACCGCGCAGGCGCCCGGCGGCACCGAGCGTCTGCAGGGCGAACGGACCGGCATCAGTGCCGACGGTGCCCGCTGCCCGCCGTCCGCTCCGCAGCAGCGGGTCGGCCGCCTCCGCGAGAGCCCGGCGGGCGCGGGCATCGAGCGCACCCGAGGGGTAGCTGCGCCCGACGGCGCCGTCGCTGCCCACGAGAGCTACCGGCCGCTCGATCTGGCGCGAGAGCTCGGAGAGCACAGCGCCCAGCGCATCCGGTCGGAGCGCCGCGAGGGAGATCGCACGCGACGCCCGCAACGCCCAGGTGCTCCGGGCGTATGCGTCGGCGGCGACGCGATCGGCGACGAAGCGCGCCACGGCGATGAACGGTGTGCGGTACGGCACCTCGAAGAGCGGCAGCCCGAGGCGCGAGCACGCCTCGACGAGCGTTGCCGGCGTCCCGTCGCGGACGACCTCCGTTCCGAACCCCAGCGCGGCGATGCCATGGTCCGCCAGCCGCCGGACGTAGGGCTCGACGTCCTCCGGCGGCTGGGTCAGCAGCAGGACCTGACCGGCCGCGAGGAACGGCGTCGGGTCCGGCAGGTCGGAGCTGTGCGCCCAGGCCAGCGGGGCGTCCAGGTCGCCGACGGTGGGCGGTGTCAGCAGGCGCAGGCCCAACTCGGCTCGCGCCAGGAGCTGGGTGAGAGTCGCGGGCATGGGGCTCCATCCGCCAGGGTGTCGATCCCCGGCGGAGTGATTGTACGTCGTGTCCAGCCCTGATCACGCGTCGGGTTCCTACATTCGAACCATGACCATCCTCGACACCGCCATCGACGCCCCCGTCGGCGGACCCTCGCTCCCGCAGGAGCGCCGGCTCGTCACCCCGATCCCCGGCCCGGAGTCGCGCAAGCGCGCCGAGCGCAAGGCGCAGGCCGTCGCGGCCGGCGTCGGCACCACCATCCCGGTGTACGCGGTCGCCGCGGGCGGCGGCGTGCTCGTGGATGTGGACGGTAACTCCCTCATCGACCTCGGCTCGGGCATCGCGGTGACCGGCGTCGGCAACTCCGCCCCCCGCGTCGTAGAGGCCGTCACCGCCCAGGTCGCCGCCTTCACGCACACCTGCTTCACCATCGCGCCGTACGACTCCTACGTCGACGTGGCGGAGGCGCTCAACCGCCTCACGCCCGGCGACTTCGCCAAGCGCAGCGCCCTGTTCAACTCCGGCGCCGAGGCGGTCGAGAACGCGGTCAAGATCGCGCGCCACTACACCGGCAAGCAGGCCGTCGTCGCGTTCGACCACGCCTATCACGGCCGCACGAACCTCACGATGGGCCTCACCGCCAAGAACCAGCCGTACAAGAACGGGTTCGGCCCGTTCGCTCCCGAGATCTACCGCGCACCGCTCAGCTACCCGCTGCGCGACGGCGGCCTCTCGGGCGCCGAGGCTGCCGCGCGTGCCATCTCGATGATCGAGAAGCAGATCGGCGCCGCCAACCTGGCCGCGCTCATCATCGAGCCGATCCAGGGCGAGGGCGGCTTCATCGTCCCCGCCGACGGCTTCCTGCCGGCCCTGCAGCAGTGGGCGAACGCCAACGGCGTCGTCTTCATCGCGGACGAGGTGCAGACCGGCTTCGCCCGCACCGGGACCATGTTCGCCTCCGAGCAGTTCGGGATCACCCCCGACCTGATCGTCACCGCCAAGGGCATCGCCGGCGGCCTGCCGCTGTCCGCTGTCACCGGCCGCGCGGAGATCATGGACGCCCCGCAGGTCGGCGGCCTCGGCGGCACCTACGGCGGCAACCCGCTCGCCTGCGTCGCCGCCCTCGCGACGATCGAGACCTACGAGCAGGAGGACCTGTCCGCTCGTGCCCGGCAGATCGGCGACATCCTGTTCGAGAAGCTCGGTGCCCTGCGCGACGCCGACCCGCGCGTCGCCGAGGTGCGCGGACGCGGCGCGATGGTCGCAATCGAGCTCGTGGACCCCGCCACGGGAGAGCCGGATGCGGCCCTCACTTCGAAGGTCGCTGCGGCCGCCCACGCCGCCGGCGTCATCCTGCTCACCTGCGGCACCTACGGGAACGTCATCCGCTTCCTCCCGCCGCTGAGCATTCCGGACCACCTCCTCATCGAGGGTCTCGACGTCGTCGCGGAGGCGGTGGCGGGCGCATGACCATCGTCGACACCACCGCAGACACGACCACGGCCGCACGCGAGGCCGACCTGCTCTCCCGCGTCCCCGACGGACTCTTCATCGCGGGACAGTGGGAGGCCGGGAGCCGCGACCCGATCGAGGTGCAGGATCCGGCCACCGGCCGCGTGATCAAGCGCATCGCGAACGCGACGCCGGAGGACGGGATGCGCGCGCTCGACGCTGCTGTTGCCGCCGCCGACGAGTGGGCCGCCACCCCGCCGCGCGTCCGTGCCGAGATCCTCCGCCGCGCGTTCGACCTGCTGCAGGAGCGCCGAGACGATTTCGCCCTGCTGATGACCCTGGAGATGGGCAAGCCCCTCGCCGAGGCCAACGGCGAGGTCACCTACGGTGGCGAGTTCCTGCGCTGGTTCTCGGAGGAGGCCGTGCGCATCTCGGGCCGCTTCGGGCAGAACCCGGAGGGGACCGGAACCATGGTCGTCTCGCAGCGCCCGGTCGGGCCGTGCTACCTGATCACGCCGTGGAACTTCCCGCTCGCGATGGCGACCCGCAAGATCGCCCCGGCGCTCGCCGCGGGCTGCACCGTCGTGGTCAAGCCGGCCGAGCTGACGCCGCTGACCACTCTGTTCTTCGCGCAGCTGCTCGCCGACGCGGGCGTTCCTGCAGGCGTCGTCAACGTGGTGCCGACGAGCACCGCGCGGACCGTGTCCGAGCCGATCATCGCCGACCCCCGGCTGCGCAAACTGTCATTCACCGGCTCCACACCGGTGGGCCGCTCGCTGCTCGCGCAGGCAGGCCAGAACGTGCTCCGCACCTCCATGGAGCTCGGCGGCAACGCCCCCTTCGTGGTGTTCGAGGACGCCGACCTGGATGCAGCGGTCAACGGAGCGATGCTCGCCAAGTTCCGAAACATCGGGCAGGCGTGCACCGCAGCCAACCGGTTCCTCGTGCACGAGTCCGTCGCCGAGGAGTTCGCGCGGCGCGTCACCGAGAAGGTCGAGGCGCTGCGGATCGGTCGCGGCACCGACGACGGCGTGACCATCGGCCCGCTGATCGACGATCGCGCGGTCGCATCCATGTCGGCACTGGTTCAGGATGCGGTGGCCCGCGGCGCACGCGTGCTCACCGGCGGAAACGCACCCGAGGGCGACGGGTTCTTCTTCGAGCCGACCGTGATCGTGGATGTGCAGCCCGGCAGCGACCTCCTCCGCGAGGAGATCTTCGGGCCGATCCTCGCCATCAGCACCTTCTCGACCGAGGACGAGGCGATCGCTGCCGCCAACTCCACCGAGTACGGACTGGTCGGCTACGTCTTCACGGCGGACCTCGCCCGCGGTCAGCGGATGATCGACCGCATCGACACCGGGATGATGGGGCTCAACACAGGTCTCGTGTCCAACGCGGCCGCACCCTTCGGCGGCGTCAAGCAGTCGGGCCTCGGCCGCGAGGGCGGCCTGGAGGGCATCCACGAGTACCTGAGCACCAAGTACACGCTGATCCCGGCCTGACCGGAGCAGCGGGGAGCGCGCCGATCTGATTCAGTCGGCGCGCTTCTCCGCGTTCAACTCGCGCTTGACGTCGTGCTCGATCAGCACGGGGACGAAGTCGCGCACGGGCGCCCCGTCGAACTCCTCGTGGTACTTCTCGACCAGCTCGTCGATGCGTTCGCGCGGCACCCCGGGGTAGCGGTCGGCGAGCCGTTCGGCAGCGTGTTCCACGGCGAGGTCCTCTTCTGCAGCCTTCTGGCGATCGTCGGTCGTCATGCCGAGATTATGCACCCGCATAGTTAACGCGCGGTATGGGTGGGTTCTGGCAGTCTGGGGGCATGGACGAGACCATCGAGGTAGTCGTAGTACGGGTGTTCACCGACGAGAGCGGGCGCAACGGCAACGAGCTGGGCATCGTGCGCAGTTCCGAGGCGACAGCCTCACGGGAGCAGGAGATCGCCTCGGCCCTCGGGTTCAGCGAGACGGTGTTCCTCGACGGGGTGGATGAGAGCGCGCGCGACGCGGCGCTCCGCATCTTCACGCCCGCGAAAGAGCTGCCGTTCGCCGGACATCCCAGCGTCGGCACCGCGTGGTGGCTCTCGGATCGCCGCACGCCGGTCGACGTGCTCATCGAGCGCGCCGGGGATGTCGAGGTGACGGTCGACGACGACACCGCCTGGATCACCGCCCGCCCGGAGTGGGCGCCCGAGTTCGAGTGGCTGCTCCTCCAGTCGCCGGACGACGTCGACGCACTCGACCCCTTCGCCTTCCCGTCCGGTCAGCACTACGCGTACGCCTGGATCGACGAAGCGGCCGGCACGCTGCGCTCCCGCATGTTCGCCCCCGAGATGGGCATCATCGAGGACGAGGCGACCGGCGCCGCGGCGATCGCGCTGACGGCCCGGCTGGGCCGCTCGCTCAGCATCCTGCAGGGCGAGGGGTCCCAGCTCCAGACGGAGCTGCTCGACGATGGTCGGGTGCGTGTCGGCGGCACGACTGTCTACGACCGCACCATCGAAGCGACCCTCTAGCCCGTCTGCTTGACGCAACACGCCGCCATCGCCAGGGCGATGACGGCGTGTTGCGTCAACTGGTTTCGTTACTCGGCGACGCCGACGTATTCGGCGGCCTCGTCGGGAGTCTGCGCGCCCGACTCCAGGCGGTCGCGGAGCGCACGACCGAGGGCCGCATCTACGTTCGTCCAGTACTGGATGGCGCGCTCGCGGATGTCTTCGCGCTTCACGCCGCCGACCGCCCCGGCGATCGTGTCGAGGAAGCGCGCCCGGGCGGCGTCGTCGAACACCTCGCGGTAGAGGGTGCCGGCCTGACCGAAGTCGTCGTCCTCCGCGTGGAGCGTCGCCGCGGAGCGGACCAGCGCACCGTCCGACTCCCACGAGCCCTCACGCGCGCGCTCCGGCTGGGCAGCCGGCCCGCCGAACGAGTTCGGCGCGTACACCGGCGCGTCTGCCGGCTTGAAGCCGTGACGGCCGGCGCCATCTTGCGAGTAGTTGTTGACCGGGGCGACCGGGCGGTTGACCGGCAGCTCGTTGTAGTTGGTGCCGACGCGGTACCGCTGCGCGTCCGGGTAGGAGAAGACGCGGGCCATGAGCATCTTGTCCGGGCTGATGTCGATGCCCGGCACGGTGTTCGCCGGCGAGAAGGCGGCCTGCTCGATCTCGGCGAAGAAGTTCTGCGGGTTCTCGGTCAGCGTGTGGATGCCGACCTCGATCAGCGGGTAGTCGCTGTGCGGCCACACCTTGGTCAGGTCGAACGGGTTGAACCGGTAGTCCTTGGCGTGCTCGTACGGCATCACCTGCACCGAGACGCGCCAGGCCGGGAACTCGCCGCGCTCGATCGCCTCGTACAGATCGCGCCGGTAGTAGTCGGCGTCGGCGCCCGCGAGCTTCTCCGCCTCGACGCCAGTGATCTCCTCGTTGCCCTGCAGCGAGTGGAAGTGGTACTTCACCCAGAAGCGCTCGCCGGCCGCGTTGATCCACTGGTAGGTGTGCGACCCGTAGCCGGGCATGGTGCGCCACGACCGCGGGAGGCCGCGGTCGCCCATGAGGTAGGTCACCTGGTGGGCCGACTCCGGCGACAGCGTCCAGAAGTCCCACTGCATGTCGGCGTCGCGGAGACCTGAGCCGGGGAGGCGCTTCTGTGAGTGGATGAAGTCGGGGAACTTGATGCCGTCGCGGATGAAGAAGACCGGGGTGTTGTTGCCGACGATGTCGTAGTTGCCCTCGGTCGTGTAGAACTTCACCGAGAAGCCGCGCACGTCGCGCCAGGTGTCGGGCGACCCCTGCTCACCGGCGACCGACGAGAAGCGCTGCAGCGTGCGGGTCGTGGTGCCCGGCTGGAAGACGGCCGCCTTGGTGAAGGCGGTCACGTCGCCCGTCACGACGAACCGGCCGAACGCGCCACCGCCCTTCGCGTGCACGATGCGCTCGGGGATGCGCTCCCGGTTGAACTGGGCGAGCTTCTCCACGAGGTAGCGGTCGTGCAGCGCGGTGGCTCCGTCGCGCCCTGCCGTCAGCGAGTGGGCGTCGCTGGCGACCGGCGTTCCGGTCTGGGTGGTGGTGTAGTCGTCGGACATACTTCTCCCGGTGTCGGTTGAGCGCGCGCCATGGCGGGCGCTCGGATTACTGAGCGAGCGCGGTGCGCTCTTGGCAGGACGGGCACAGGCCCCAGAACGTGACCTCGGCGGTGCTGATCTCGAACCCGCCCGCATCCGACGGATGCAGGCAGGGCGCGTGCCCCACGACGCAGTCGACGTCGGCGACGGCACCGCACCCGGTGCACACCACGTGGTGGTGGTTGTCGCCGATCCGCCGCTCGTAGAGAGCGGCCGACCCGGCCGGCTCTATGCGTCGCACGAGCCCGGCGGCCGTCAGGTCGCCCAGGACGTTGTGCACGTTCTGGATCGAGGTGCCCGGAAGCACCGGCCCCAACGCGCGGAAGACCGTCTCCGCGTCGGCGTGCGGCCGTGCGGTCAGCGTCTCGAGGACGGCGACCCGGCCTCTCGTCGCTTTCAGGCCGGCCTCCCGCAGGATGCTTTCGAGCCGTGCCGTGTCCATGGCTCGACCCTAGTCGGTTATTTTGAATAACTAAAATTACCGGGAGGTCGGGCGTGTTGGTCTCCGCTGGGCCCGCGCCGCTTGCGGACGGAGAGCTGCCTCAGTGCCAGCGTGACCGGGCCCATGGCCTTGCCGATGGTCTGGAGAGCCTCTGTCTCTGTTGTCGCCTCGACCGACACGACCATGCGGCGCCGGTCTTCGCTGCGAATCACGGTGAGCTCCATGATTCCCCTTCCTCCCGCCCCCTGCGCGGGTCTCATCACTAGAGACGAAGGAGCCGGCCGGTCATGACGAGAGACCGCGGGATCAGCGCGAACGGGACCGCAGCCGAGTCTCCTCGAGGTCGAGGAGCGACTGCGCCTCGGTCAGGACGCGCGAGGGGTAGGAGCCGCGGGCGCGCTCGAGCAGCAGGCGCGTGCGCTCGGCGTCGACCACCGCGAGCCGCAGGGTCCGGTAGATGTGGTGCGGCCTGCTCTCCTGCGGGGAGTCGCTCAGCAGCGTTCGCTCCCACGCCGACTCCGCACGCAGATAGGAGGACTGACGCACCCGTTCGACCACCTCCGGGTCGATCGGGGTGGCGGCCCCGGCTGCCGTCTCCGGATCGTCGAGCACGGCGAGCCCCGCCTCGCTCAGGTCGTCGAGCAGTTGTGCGAGCAGGCGACGGTCCTCCTTCGCATCCGCCCCTTGGAGCCCGAGGGTGCGGATCAGCCACGGAAGCGTGCCTCCCTGCACGACGAGGCTGACGAACGCGACCGTGAACGCGATCAGGATGAGCTGCGGACGGTACGGGATGTCGGAGGGCAGGGATTGCGCGGCCGCGAGCGTGACAACGCCGCGCATCCCGGCCCAGCCGAGAACCACTCCGCCCTTCCAGTCGATGGCCTCCTGGCGGTACTCCTCGAGGTCGGTGCGGTGCCGGAGGTACCGTTGCTCCGCCCGTTGCTTCCGCAGCGCCTGCCAGCGGTAGCGCACGGGATGGTCGCGGAAGAAGCTGATCATCAGCCACTCCCGCAGCACCGAGCGCTCAGCGAGCTCCGCGCGTCTTCGCAAGCCGTAGATCAGCGGCACGATGAGGATGAAACGGATGATGATGAGGGACACCACGGCGATGAGCCCCAGGCCGACGGCGTTCCAGACGCTCAGGATCTCCGGATTCTGCACGTCGGCGACGAGAGTGCGCAGTTCGAGGCCGATCAGCAGGAAGACGCCGTTCTCGAGCAGGAACTGGATCGTGCGCCAGTTGATCTGGTCGCTGATGCGGGCCTGCGCGCTGAACTGCGACGGCGCCGCGTGGCCGGTGTAGAGGCCGGTGATCACCACGGCCAGCACGCCCGACCCGTGCAGCGCTTCGGTGGGGGCGAACGCGGCGAACGGCACGACGACCGACAGCGCCGTGTCGAGGACGGGGTCGTTGAGTTTCGAGCGCACCCAGACCGAGATGAAGCCGACGACGAGGCCGACGACGATCGCGATGATCACGGCCGAGAAGAAGTCGACGACACCTGCCCAGGGCGTGGCGAGTGTGCCGAGCGCCGCAGCCAGGGCCGTGCGCAGCAGCACGAGGGCCGTCGCATCGTTGACCAGCCCCTCGCCTTCCAGCACGGTGAGCAGGCGCGGAGGAAGGCCGAGCTTCCGGCCGATCGAGGTGGCCGCGACGGCATCCGGCGGGCTGATGATCGCGCCGAGGGCGATCGCGGCCGCCAGGTTCAGGTCCGGCAGCATCGTGAAGAGCACGAAGCCCGAGGCGAACGCGGTGATCACGACGAGCACCACCGAGAGCCCGGCGATCGGCGCGAGGTTGCGACGGAAGTCGGTGAGCGGGACGCTGATCGCCGCGGCGTACAGGATGGGCGGGAGCAGCCCATCCAGGATGATCTCCGGCGGCACCTCGATCTCGGGCACCCCGGGCAGGAAGGAGAGCGTCACTCCGACGATCACCAGGATGATCGGGGCCGCGACGCCGAGCTTGCGTGCGAAGGCGGCCACGCCGACGATGACCGCCACGGCGATCACCGCATAGACGCCCAGCTCCATTCCCCAAGCCTACGGGGAGGTCACGCGGACGGCCGGGTTCAGCGGGTGCGGAGCCCGTCGATCGCCATGGCGATCACGCGATCGCGCTGTTCGTCGTCGTCGAAGGCGACGCCCGCGATGCCGGAGACCATACGGATGACATCGCCGATCGTGGCGTCGTCGCGGAGCTCGCCGGCCGCCTGTGCGCGCTGAAGAAGCGGCTCGCCCGCGTCGTACAGGGAGGTGCGGCAGCTGAGCAGCACCGGCGACTCCTTGTTGAGGCCCTCGACCAGCGCGCGCTTGGTGCCGACGTAGGTCACGAAGCGGCGGAGCCACGCCTGGACGGCCTCCCACGGGTCGAGCGATCCGGCCTCGTCTGCAGCGCGGACCACCGCTGCGACCTCGTCGATGTAGACGGCCTCGACCAGCGCATCCCGAGTCGGGAAGTTGCGGTACAGCGTCCCGATCCCGACGCCGGCGCGGCGAGCGATGTCCTCGAGCGGTGCGCTCGGTCCCTGCGCTGCGAACGCCTCGCGCGCGGCGGCGAGCAGCGCGTCGAAGTTGCGGCGCGCATCCGCCCGCTGGGGGCGGACGACGCCCACGACGGGTGTCTGGGTGCCGGTCACGGCGATGGGTCCTCTCGGGTCGGGAAAGCCGGGGTTGCGAAGCGGAGGCCGCCTCCGGTACTGTAGGAGCTAACCGGAGGAACCCTCCGAACGGAGCCTCCCTCCAATTCTAGCGCCTTTCCGGCATCACCTCGAGAAACGGAAAACTCCCGACAATGTCTCGATCCCACCCTGGACTGACCTTCGCCATCCTGGCGCTCAGCGTCGGTTCCTTCGCGACCCTCCAGTCGCTCGTCGTCCCCGTCCTCCCCGTCATCCAGTCCGACCTGCACACCACCACCGCGGGTGTCACCTGGACCATGACCGCGTGGCTCATCGCCGCCGCGGTCGCAACGCCGCTGCTCGGTCGCGTCGGCGACCTGGTCGGCAAGCGCCGCATCCTCGTCCTCGCCCTCCTCGCCGTCGCGCTCGGAAGCGTGGTCGCCGCCGTAGCGCCGACCATCGGCGTCGTCATCGCCGGCCGCGTCATCCAGGGCCTCGGCGGTGCAATGTTCCCGCTCGCCTTCGGCATCATCCGCGACGAGTTCCCCGCCCGTCGACTGCCCTCCGCCATCGGCGCCATCGCGTCGATCATCGCGATCGGCAGCGGCCTCGGCACCGTGCTCGCCGGCCCGCTGGCCGATGCGCTCAGTTGGCGTGGACTCTTCCTGCTGCCTGTCGCGCTCACCGTGTCGGCGGCCGTCCTTGCCCTCATCTTCATCCCCGAATCGCCCACCCGGGCGACCGGCGGCGTGAACCCGTGGGCGGGCCTGCTGCTCTCCGGCTGGCTCATCGCGCTGCTGCTGCCGCTCAGCACCGGCGCGCAGTGGGGATGGTCCTCTCCGGTCGTGATCGGCCTGTTCCTCCTCGCGGCGATTCTCCTCGCGGCCTGGATCCTCGTCGAGCTGCGTTCGCGGCATCCACTCGTGGATATGCGGCTCATGCGCGACCCGGGCGTCTGGTCGATGAACGCGGCGGCCGTCTTCATCGGCGCGTCGATGTTCGCGGTGTTCGCCTTCTTCCCGCGGTTCGTGCAGACACCCACCTCCACCGGTTACGGCCTGGGCGCGTCCGTGGCGGAGTCGGGGATGCTGATGCTCCCGATGCTCGTGACCATGGCGGTGACCGGGTTCCTGAGCGGCCCCCTCGCCCGCTGGATCGGGTTCCGGGCGCAGATCGTCGTCTCGGCGGTGCTCATGGGCGCGGCGAGCCTGTCGCTCGCGTTCATGCACGGCTCCCTGCTGGCGGTCGCTGCAGCCTCAGGTGTGTTCGGCCTCGGCCTGGGCCTCATCTACGCGGCGATCACCAGCGTCGTCGTGCAGAGCGTGCCGGCCACGCAGACCGGCATCGCAAGCGGGATGAACGCCAACCTGCGCACGGTGGGCTCGGCGGTCGGGGCGGCCGTGATGACCGCGCTGGTCACCGGAGCCATCGCGCCGGACGGTCTCCCGGCCGAGTCCGGCTACACCGAGGGCTTCGCCACCGCAGGCATCCTGGCGTTCGCGGCGGGCATCGTGACGGTCGTCGCGGCCGGCATCATGCGGGCCGCTCGCCGTTCGGCCGTGGCTGAGGCCGAGGAACTGGTCGCCACCGCATCGGTGGAGACCCTCGAGCCCGCCACCCCCGCCATCGTCATGGCTGTGGTCTCCTCTGCGGAGGCGGAGGCGGACGAGATGGCGCGCCTCGCAGCGAAGGTCGACGGGGAGCTGCCAGTCACCGTCCACAGCGGCCGGCGCGAGAGCCTCGAGGTCGCCTGAGCGCGCCCGTCGGTTTCACGAAGGCCCGGATCCACACGGATCCGGGCCTTCGCCGGATCCGGGCCTTCACCGTCCCCGGGTCCAGCCCTCACGTGATGGTCATCGTCGGAGATCCGCCGCCTATCGTCGGAGATCCGAGCCTTTCTGCGCGGAATCTCCACCGGCACCGCGGTCCGTCGGAGACGCGGGGCACTTTCCCCGACGATGGCATCACCAGTGTTCAGCCGTGGAGCGCCGCTGCCTCGCTGCGCCAGCGGGCCAGTAACGCCCACGGCTCGCGGGCGCCCTCGCGTACGCGCTCGACGTGCTCCAGTAGCGCCGCGTCGGTCTCGAACCACTCGGTGCCCGGGATGCGCAGGTGCGCGAACTGCTCGTGCCGGCGGTGCTCGAGCATTCTGTCGCCCCGTTCGAACGCCAGCACCTCGTCGTGGGGGAGCGCGGCGAACCGCTGCGCAGGGTTCGCCGTCGTGCCGATCTTGATGCGGTCGCGGTAGCGGAGGTAGTAGACGACGTCGACCCGGGTGATGGTCGTGTCGTCCGGCGGCGGCTCGCCGACGCGCCACTCGCACACGGCGCACAGCCAGCCAGACGGATAACGCACGCCAAGCCGCGATCCGCAGAAGGCGCAGGGTGACGGCAGAACGTCGGTCACGCCGAACTCGCCGTCGACCCAGTCATGGGCCTCCAGCAGGTGCGGCAGGCACAGCGCCATCGGAGCCCCGGCGTGGGCAGAGGCCCCGCAGACGGCGCACGGGCTGGTCACCGGGTCAGCGTAACCGGAGCCGGTGACAGTGGTGACGCCGCTCAGCGCGGAGGCCGGCAGCGGATCAGCTCCAGCCGGCCGCTGAGGCCGACCGGTCCGTCGCCGTATGCGGTCAGCACGGTCGCGCCGCGACGCATGGGCAGCGATCGCGCGTCCGTCTCGAGCGTGCCCTCGCCGTCGAGCACGACCAGCACCGAGAAGGACGGCTCCAGTTCGCGGCTGCCGTCCACCGCGATGCGCTCGGCCGCGAAGAACGGGTCGGCGTCGGCCGGAAACAGGGTCTCCTCGCCCCGGCCCTGGCGCAGCGAGTGGATGCGCTCCTCCGGCGTGACCTCGCGCACAAGTCCGCCGACCGCGGTGTCGAAGTCCAGCCCGAGCAGCGCCTCCGCCTCGGTCAGGGTGCGTCGTTCCAGCAGCACCGAGAGGTCGGTGGGCTGCTGCAGCTCGACGAGGGTGACGCCCGGACCGATCGCGTGGGCGAGGCCGGCGGGCACCAGGAGGGTGTCGCCTGCGGTCAACGGCACCCGGTTCATCGCGTCGAGCATGGCGTCCGCGTCCTGCCCCGTCCACCAGGCCCGCACCTCGTCGGGCGATACCGGCCGCCGGAAGCCGAGGGATGCGTAGGCGTCGTCAGCCGCGTCGATGATCGCCCACGCTTCCGTCTTCCCGAGCGGGCTCGAGAGGTGGCGCGCGGCGAAGGCGTCGTCCGGGTGGTAGTGCACGAACAGCCGTTCGGCGGTGTCCAGGAGCTTGACGAGCAGCATCGTGCGGGCGCCGAACCGCTCGACGTGCCGCTCGCCCAGGAAGAAGACCGGGTCGGCGGCGACGGCATCCCGCAGCGTTCGGCCGTCCGGGAGAACGGTGAGGCCGACGCCCCGGCCCGCGAAGACCTCCGTGGTGGAGCCGACGAAGTCCTCCGGCGTGAACGGGCTCGGCTGGGCGGTACCGCGGAAGCGGGCGATGCCTGCTCCGCCGCGGTAGGGGCGGTCGAGAGGCTGGTTCGGGCCGAGAAGGATCGGTGTCGGAGTGCTCACGGTCAGAAATCTAGTCGTGCACCGGATGCGCGGCGCGCGTCTCGTGGGCCGCGAGGTGCCCGACGACTGCCGCGGCCCCGGTGACGACCGTGGCGAGACCGAGCGGGAACGCGATGCCGAGCCGGAGCAGCAGCGCTCCGACCAGCGCGCCGACGGCGATGAGCACGACGGCGGCCGCGCGCCTCCGCCACGGCTGGCCGCTGCCGCCGGCGAGCACCGAGTCCGCGGCGAGTCCGGTGATCGTGGAGGTGACGACGACCGTCGTGACATCCTTCACGGCGAGATGCCGCGCGACCGCCGCCTGGAACCCCATCGCGGCCGCGAGCAGCGTCGTGATCGCCAGCTCCCACGGCTTCGGGGGAACGCCTCCCGTGATCGTCGTCACGGTGGTGAGCACCGCCAGCGCGGCCGCCACCGCGGTGAACGACCAGCTGGTCCGGGTGTTCCAGCCTGTGCTCTCGCGCCGCAGGGTACGGCCACCGACGACGGCGCCGGCCATGAAGGCGACCAGCGCGATCAGCGGCCCCACCCACGGCAGCCCCTCTGCACCCACCAAGGCCATGCCGAGGATCACCACGTTGCCGGTCATGTTGCCCGCGAACACCTTGTCCAGCCCCAGGTAGCCCACCGCATCCACGATCCCCGTGGAGAAAGTGAGCGCGAGCATCAGCACCAAGGTCATGTCTCGTTGCCGGTTGTCCATCTCTGCCATTCGTCGCCTCCTGCGCTGGATAGGATCTCACGTGTGCGGACCGAGCTCACCGTCGCCTCCTGGCAGGCCACCCGCGACACCCTCCATCTGTGGACGCAGGTCGTCGGCAAGATCCGGATGGCGCTGACCCCGCCGGTCAATCACTGGTGGCACGTCACGCTGTACCTGAGCGCGCGGGGCCTAAGCACCGGGCCGATACCCGTCGCGGGCGGGATCCTCGACATCGAGTTCGACTTCCTCGAGCACGAACTGGTGCTGCGCACGAGCGACGGCGGCCGGCACAGTTTCCCGCTGGCGGGGAAGTCGGTCGCGCAGTTCTACGAGGAGACCCTCGCCGCGCTCGGCAGCCTGGGCGTGGATGTGTCCATCCACCCGGTGCCGAACGAGGTGGAGGTGGCGATCCCGTTCGCGGACGACACCACGCACTGCACGTACGTCCCCGAGCAGGCGCAGGCGTTCTGGCGGCAGCTGATCGACGCGCAGCGCCTGTTGCAGCGTTTCCGCTCCGGGTTCGTCGGCAAGGTGAGTCCGGTGCACTACTTCTGGGGCGCGATGGATCTGGCGGTCACCCGGTTCTCGGGGCGGACGGCGCCCGCGCATCCCGGCGGCGTACCGAACTGCCCGGACCGCGTGATGGTCGAGGGCTACTCGCACGAGATCAGCAGCGCCGGATTCTGGCCGGGCGGTGGTGCGGAGGGCGCGTACTACTCCTACGCGTACCCGGCTCCCGCCGGATTCGCTGAGGCGCCGGTGCCCGATGGCGCGTTCTTCAGCGAGGAGTTCGGCGAGTTCCTGCTCCCGTACGAGACGGTGCGGCGCTCGCCGGACCCGGACGCGCTGGTGCTGGAGTTTCTGGAGGCCACCTACGCCGCGGCCGCCCGGCTGGGGGAGTGGCCGCTGGCGCAGGGGGCGCCCCGCGGGCGAGCGTGAGAGCGCTCCGCGTCCAGACCGTGCGCTCAGACCTGGCGATCGGCAGACGCTGCCGACGCCGCCAGGCTGCCGAGCAGTCGGAGGCCGTCGTCGGAGGGTGAGCCAGGCTCGGCCGTGAAACCGACGAATTGGAGCCCGGGATCGGTGGCGAGCTGCATCGCCTCGTAGAACAGGTCGAGGTCGCCGACCTCGGGATGCCGGAAGCGCTTGATGCCCGCGAGATGCACCCGCACATCGTGCGCACGCCAGAGTCTCTGGAAGTCCGGACTGCGGTCGTTCAGCTCGTCGATCAGTTCGTGGAGCCCCGCATCCCACGGAGTGCGGCCGGAGGCTGCACGCAGGAGGGCGACGAGCTGTTCCGCCGAGTCGTCCCAATCCCGGTAGGCGACACGAGCGCGTGGATCGAGGAAGACGAACCGCGGGAAGTTCGCGGTGTGCTCCCCGGGCACGAAGAGCTCAGAGAAGAGGGCGCGGCCCAGGGCGTTGCTCGCCACGATGTCCATGCGCGTGTTCTGGACGATCGCGGGAAAAGCCGTCATCGCATCCAGCAGCCGCTGCGTACCCGTGCCGACCTGCTGCGCGCGGGTGGCCGGGCGGCGTCGCTCGGCCCGGGGCCCCAGATTCGCGGCACGGACCAGGTCACGGAAATGGTCGTGCTCGGCCCGATCGAGCCGGAGCGCCCGGCTGATGCCGTCGAGCACGCTGTCCGAGATCCCGGTCGCGTTGCCGCGCTCGAGACGGACGTAGTACTCGACACTGATCCCGGCGAGCAAGGAGACTTCTTCGCGGCGGAGCCCTGGCACCCGCCGGCGCCCTCCGAAATCCGGCAGGCCCACATCGGCCGGCGTCAGCCTGGCCCGGCGCGACGTCAAGAACTCGCGGATGTCGGTTCGCGCATCCATGTGACGAACCTACGTCACACCGGGGCTCGGGAGGGGGTCACCGTCATTAACCCTGTCGAGCGTGACTGGCTCGTACGGACGCGGGGTCGTTGACTCGTACCCATGAAGAACGCACACATTGGCGGCCTTACCGTCTCGCGCATCGGCCTCGGCGCGATGACCATGGCCGGAACGTACACGTCCGAAGGCGGCCTCGACGACACCGAATCGATCCGCACCATCCGCCGGGCTCTCGATCTGGGTGTCACGCACATCGACACCGCCGAGATCTACGGCCCGTTCCATAGCGAAGAGGTGGTCGGAAGGGCGATCGCCGGTCGGCGCGAGGATGTCGTGGTCGCCACCAAGTTCGGCCTGGTCTCGCACTCCGGGGGAGGCCCGGGCACGACAGACAGCAGCGCGGCGAACGTCAAGGCCGCGGTCGAGGGCTCTCTGAAGCGCCTCGGCACCGACCACATCGACCTGTACTACCAGCACCGCGTCGACCCCAAGACGCCCATCGAGGAGACCGCGCAGGCGGTGGCGGACCTGGTCGCCGAGGGCAAGGTCCTGCACTTCGGCCTGTCGGAAGCCGGTCCTGCGACCATTCGTCGCGCCCACGCCATCCACCCCGTGACCGCTGTCCAGACCGAGTACTCGCTGTGGACGCGCGATGTGGAGGAGGAGATCCTCCCTCTCCTCCGAGAGCTGAACATCGGCTTCGTGCCGTACTCGCCGCTCGGGCACGGACTGCTCACCGGCCGGATCCGGACCGTAGAGGACTTCGCCGACGACGACTGGCGCAAGACCAATCCACGATTCGTCGGCGAGAACTTCACCCGGAATCTGGCGATCGTGGACGAGGTGACACGCATCGGCGCTGAAGCGGGAGCGACGCCCGCCCAGACCGCCCTCGCCTGGCTCCTCACCCGCGGCACCGACATCGCTCCCATCCCCGGGACACGGCGGGTGGCGCGCGTCGAGGAGAACATCGCCGCCGACGCGATCGAACTGACGCCGGACCAACTCGCCCGGCTGGATGCGCTGACCCCGGCCTCCGGAGCGCGTCACGACGAGCAGAACATGGCGTCCATCGATCGGTGAGCAGAAACGAAGGAGGGCGACGGACCGTTCGGCCCGTCGCCCCCGCTGTCGTCAGCGCTCCAGGATTCAGCGCTCCAGGATTCAGCGGATCACGGCGTGATCGTGAACCCGTCGAACTGGTTGATCGCCGACTGCGTGACGTCGTGCGAGGTCGAGAAGAGCCCCGCATCCTGCGTCACCGCGGCCGAGGCCAGCGCGACCGGCGACCCGATCGGCACATAGTTCGCGCCGTCGTACGAGTACGACGCGGTGAACGACGAGCCGCTCCGGGTCAGCTGCACCCAGATCGGGCGGAACACGTCCACGGAGGCCTTCGCCTCCGAGTCCAGGTAGCCGTCGCCGTTCGCATCCCACTCGAAGACGACCCCGTTGCGGGCGGTGACCGCGACGACCGCGTAGCCGGCGGAGGCGCCCGCCTTCGTGATGTCGTTGCGGACCATCACACCGGACTTCGCGGAGGCGTTGGCGTCGTTCACCGACACCACCCGGGCCGAGACGCTCGACGCCGAACCGAACGAGTCGTCCTTGTAGATCGCGCCGAACTGGTCGGAGTGCTGACCGCCGGCGCCCCACACGTCCGCTCCGGCCGCGGCGATCCCGAACGCTCCGCCCGCCTGCCCGAAGTACGAGCTGACGGCCGAGGCCCCGGTCGTGGCGAATCCGGCACCCACCGGCGCGGTCACCGGGCACCCGGTGAAGCCGAACTGGTTGGCGTTGAGCGAGGTGCGGTACTGAGGCGCCACCCCGGCTGCGCAGATCACGTCTCGAGCACCCTGCGGCCAGTTCGCGCCGGTGACCTTGACGTTGTTGATCAGCTTGTTGTTGTGCGCGGCCGCGTTAGGCGCCGAGACGCCACCGGAGTTGTACCAGTTGTTCTGGATGGTGTTGTCGCTGGTGTTGTTCCGGAGGCTGGAGGCGTTGGTGAAGACGAACGAGCCGCCCTGCACCACGTTGTTCTCGTAGGTCAGCGAGCGCGATCCCTCATCGAGGTACAGGCCGACTCCCGAGATGTTGAACAGGTAGTTCTTGTCCACGACGCTGCCCGGGCTGGCGGACAGGTTGTACACAGATCCGCCGTCCGCGAAGCGGGCCTTCGTGTTGTGCACGAGGTTGCCCTCGACGCGGTTGTCCTTCAGCGTCGTCGGGGTCGTGTAGAGGGTGTTCCACTTGTAGTAGCCGCGGTCGACGTAGTCGTTCGAGCCGCCCGCGTCGTTGATGCCCCAGCCGTAGCCGGTGTCGATGCCGTCGTACGGCACGTTGGACACCTCGTTGTGCAGGATCTGCGCGTTCGTCACGTAGGTGCTCAGGATGCCGCTGTTGTCCTTGTAGTCCACCGACACGTGGTCGATCGTGTTGTCCTGGATGCGGATGTCCTGGTTGGTCATCCGCACATCGCTCGGGTGGTGCGCATCCGGCAGTACTCCGCCGACGGCGACACCGTGCCCGCTGTCCTCCGTGAACCGGTTGCCGACCACGTCGATGCTGCTTGCTCCGTAGCCGACGCCGGTGACCGTGGCGTTGGCATCGTTCCCGATGCCGAGCGCCGTGGAGCCCAGGTTGGTGAAGGTGTTGCCGGTGAAGGAGATGTGGCTGGCCGCCGAGACCTGGACCGCTGACGGCTCCTGGAACCAGCTGGTGCGCGCGCGCTCGAACATCTCGCAGCCGCGGGAGCAGCTGGTGAACGCGTCGGCGGGCCGGTAGTCGTACGTCCCCTTCAAGAACAGCCCGTTCTGCTGGTCGGCGTAGCCGTCGGTGGACGGGCCGAGCCAGGAGGTTCCCGAGAACTGGATGCCCTCGAACGACAGTCCGCTGACCGGCTTGTCGTACGTGCCGCCGATGCTGATCAGCGACTGCAGGCGCGGCAACTCGATGTCGAGCTTGTTCGGGTCGACGCCCGCGGCGGGCTTGTAGTAGAGCTTCCCGCCGCTCGGGTCGATGTACCACTGGTTCGTCTGCGTGAGGAAGGCGAGCGAGTTGTCGAGGTACCAGCTGGGGCCGGCGAGGAAGGATCTTTGGACGGTGTCCCAGCCCCAGGTGTTGTTGTCCCAGGCCGGCTGCGCCATGGTGATCTCGGTGGGGCTGATGCTCTGTACGGGCGAATACCGGTTGGTGAAGTCGCCGAGCGACTCGAACTCGATGCGTCCCTGGTCCGGCAGGTTTGCCAGGGAGGCGAGGGCGGGGTTCTTGATCGTGAGTCCCGTGGCGGTCGGGGTGACGTCGGCGTTGGCGAGCCGGATGGCCGCGCGGGGCGCGATGGTGCCGTTCACGTAGAGCTGCCGGGTATCGAGCCCGGAGGGCGTCGGGGCCTCCCAGATGCCGGCGCCTGCGTCGGACTGCGACCATCCGGTGACGTCCGAAGCTCCGCTGATGACGGGGTGGGCGCCCGGGGCGGCGGTCCAGTGGACCGTGTTCGTGCCTCCGCCGTCGCCCGCATCGAAGCTCAGCGGCTTGGAGAGGCGGTAGGTGCCGTCGGCGAGCTGGACGGTCACATCCCCGTGCTTGATGGAGGGACGGAGGACATGCTGTGCGCGTTCGAGCGAGCACGGCATGCTCTGGCTGCAGTGCCCGGCGTCCTTACCGTCGGGTGCTGCGTAGAAGATGGTCGATGGAGCGGCTTCCGCCTTGAGCGGGATGAGCGCCGACGCGATGACGACGCCTGCGCCGAGGAGTGCCAGCAGTGCCGACCTCCCCTTTCGCCTCGTCATCGAACGCCCCGTTTCTGACGTCAATGTCATGTTGGATCGCTTCCTGTCGTGGGGAGCGTCGATGCCCCCGCAACAGAGTTATCATACGTATGACGTTTACAGCAAGAGACGTATGACGTTTACAGCAAGAGACGTATGACGTTTGCGTTCGCTCAGCGCCTCGCGTCGGTCCGAGCCGGGTCGGGAGCAAGGCCGGAGGCGTCCAGTTCCTCCCAGAGCGACTCGGGAATCGCCGCCCTGTAGCGGTCGATCGTGCTGTTCACGTGTGCTGCGGTGCGCATCCCCGTCACGACCGACACGACAGCGGGATGCCTCAGCGGGTACTGGATGGCAGCCGCCGGAAGGCTCACCCCGTGCCGTGCGCAGACCTCGGCGACGCGGACGGCGCGATCGACGACGGCCTCTGGAGCTGTGCCGTAGTCGAACTTTGCGGTCCGGTCGACGGTCTCGCTGCTCAGCAGCCCCGAGTTGTACACGGCCGCGGCGACGACCCCGACCCCACGTTCCTGCGCCAGCGGCAGGAGATCGTCGAGCGCCGACTGGTCGAGCAGGGTGAAACGGCCGGCGACCATCACGACATCCACGTCGGTGCGCCGGACGAACTCGGCGAGCATCGTCGACTGGTTCATTCCCGCGCCGATGGCTCTGACGACCCCCGCGTCCCGCAGTTCGATCAGGGCGTCGATGCCGGTGGTGGATGCCGCCTGCCAGTGCTCGTCGGGGTCGTGGAGGTAGGCCATGTCGAGGTGATCGGTGCCGAGTCGCCCGAGCGACTCCTCGACCGAACGGCGGATGCCGTCGCGGCTGAAGTCCCAGACCCGCGTGGTCGCGGCCGGGACGAGGAACCCGTCGTCGTCGAGCCGGTCAGCTGTTTCAGGGCTGTCGACGAGCAGCCGCCCGACCTTCGAGGAGAGAGCGATCGTGTCGCGCGGAACCTCCCTCAGCGCGGCGCCGAGGCGGCGTTCGGACAGTCCCAACCCGTAGTGCGGGGCCGTGTCGAGGTAGCGGATCCCGCCCTCGAGGGCGGTGGACACGGCCGCCGCCGACTCCTCGTCGGTGGTCTCGCGGAAGAGGTTGCCGAGCTGCGCGGCTCCGAATCCGAGTTCGGTGAGCTCGGTCCCGGTGCGCAGGGCGCGGGTGGGCAGGGGCTGAATCATTGCGGCAGTCTATTCCACTCAGCATACGTATTATGTTTGGATACCCACGAGAGTTTCGAAGAAGGGACACCCCGGCGATGTTGGCGGCGAACTATGTAGGCGACCGGACGATCACGATCGAGGAGCGCGAACCACAACCCCTGAATCCCGGGGAGGTGCGCCTCGCGGTCGCCTACGTGGGCATCTGCGGGACCGACCTCCACGTCTTCCACGGAGACATGGATTCGCGGGTCACCATGCCCGCCACCATCGGGCACGAGATGTCCGGGACCATCGTCGAACTCGGGCCGGAGGTCGACGGCTGGGCGGTCGGCGATGCCGTGACGGTCATGCCGCTCGACTGGGACGGCACCTGCCCGGCCTGCCTCGCCGGCAACCAGCACATCTGTCAGAACCTCGACTTCATCGGCATCGACAGCGCGGGCGCCCTGCAGGAGCTGTGGAACGTGCCGGCGTCGACCCTCGTCCGGCTCCCCTCCGGCGTCTCGCTCCGGGATGCGGCGCTCGTCGAGCCGGTCGCGGTGGCCGTCCACGACGTCCGCCGTTCCGAACTCGCGCCCGGCGACAAGGCGGTCGTCATCGGCGCCGGCCCCATCGGGGTCCTCATCGCCACCGTCGCCGCGGCGTTCGGGGCGGAGGTCGTGGTCGCCGAGATCGATCCCAATCGCCGGGCCGCTGCCGAGGAGATGGGGCTGCGCACGCTCGACCCGTCGGCGGTCGACCAGGTGGCCTGGGTGGAGGAGTGGACCGGAGGGGCCGGGGCGGACGTCGTCTTCGAGGTCTCCGGCGCCGCGGCAGCAGTGCTCGGGGCGACCTCGCTGGCGAAGGTTCGCGGCACGCTCGTGGTGGTCGCCATCCACTCGCAGCCGCGCCCGATCGACCTGCACCGCCTCTTCTGGCGGGAGCTGCGCATCCTCGGCGCCCGGGTCTACGAGCGTCGCGACTTCGAGCGCGCCGTCGAGCTGGTCGCCGCGGGCGAGATCCCGGCCGACCGCCTGATCACCCGCGTCGTGCCTCTGCCCGAGGTCGCGTCGGCGTTCGAGACGCTCGAAGCCGGGCAGGCCATGAAGCTGCTCGTGGAGGTCGCACGATGACCGCATTCGACCTCACCGGCCGACTCGCGGTCGTCACCGGCGCCAAGCGCGGGATCGGGTTCGCGATCGCCGAGGCGCTCGCCGAAGCCGGGGCGGACATCGTGGGGGTATCGGCCACGCTCGACCCGGCGTCGTCCGCGATCGGCGACCGGGTGCGCGAGTTGGGGCGGAGCTTCGAGGGCCACCGGGTCGACTTCGCCGACCGTGCGCAAGTGATAGAGCTGGCTTTGCGTCTGGGGACGCAGGAGCGACCCGTGGACATCCTCGTCAACAACGCGGGAACGATCCGCCGCGCGCCCGCGGCCGAGCATCCCCTCGACTGGTTCGACGAGGTGCTCGAGGTCGACCTGACCAGCGGGTTCGTGCTCAGCCAGGCGCTCGGCGGCCGGATGCTGCAGGAAGGCGGCGGCCGGATCGTCTTCACGGCGTCGCTGCTGTCCTTCCAGGGCGGCATCACCGTTCCGGGCTACGCCGCGGCGAAATCGGGGGTCGCAGGTCTCGTGCGCGCTCTCTCGAACGAGTGGGCGGGACGCGGCGTCACCGTGAACGGCATCGCCCCGGGCTACATCGCGACGGACAACACGCAGGCCCTCCAGGACGACCCGGAACGGTCGCGCGCCATCCTCGACCGGATCCCGGCGGGCCGCTGGGGGAGCGCGGAGGACATCGGGGGAGCGGCCGTCTTCCTCGCCTCCGACGCCGCGCGCTACATCTCCGGAGCGATCCTGCCCGTCGACGGCGGCTGGCTCGGGCGATGATCGCATTCGAGCCGATCCTCCCGGTCGTCGTGATCGACGACGCGGACGCCGCCGAGAGCCTCGGCCGTGCGCTCGTCGCCGGAGGCATCCGGCAGGCCGAGGTCACCCTCCGAACGCCCGCGGCCCTCGACGCCCTGCGCAGGATGGGCGCGGTGCCCGGGCTGCGGGTGGGCGCAGGAACCGTGCTGGAGGCCGACCAGGCGGAGGCCGCGATCGACGCAGGAGCGTCGTTCGTCGTGAGCCCGGGGCTGGCCGACGCGGTCATCGCGGTCTGCGCCCGGCGGGGCGTGCCCGCGGTGCCGGGCGTCGTCACGGCCACCGAGGTCATGCGCGCCCGCGCTCTCGGGCTGCGCACTCTGAAGTTCTTCCCGGCCGAGGCCTCGGGAGGCCGCGCCGCGGTCGCTGCGCTGTCCTCCGTGTTCCCGGAGATCCGTTTCGTCCCGACCGGCGGCATCGACGCGGCGCGCGCCGCGGAGTACCTCGCCCTGCCGTCGGTCGTCGCGGTCGGCGGAAGCTGGATGGTGCCGCGAGCCGCCCTCTCCGCGCGCGACTTCGCGGCGATCGAGTCGCTCTGCCGCCACGCGGTCCAGGCGGTCGAGGCCGCACCATGAGCGGCCACGTCCTCACCTTCGGCGAGACGATGGGGCTGTTCCGCGCGGCGGAAGTCGGAAGCCTCGCCGACATCGACACGGCGCGGATCGGGACAGGCGGAGCGGACAGCAACGTCGCCATCGGCCTCAGCCGGCTCGGGATCGCGACGGCGTGGGTGGGCCGGGTCGGCGCCGACGGCCTGGGGCGGCGGGTGGTGCGGGACATCCTCGGCCAGGGGGTGGATGCGCATCCGGTCGTGGACGCCGACCATCCCACCGGCCTGATGGTGAAAGAGAAGCGGACTCCGCACACGACGAAGGTCTGGTTCTACCGCTCGGGCAGCGCCGGCAGCCGACTCGAGCCCGGCGACATCGATCGGCGGTTGATCGAGACCGCGGCGCTCGTGCACGTCACAGGCATCACGGCGTCGATCTCCGACTCCGGGCGGGAGACCGTCCACCGCGTGCTCGAGATCGCACGAGAGAACGGCATCCCCGTCTCCTTCGACGTGAACCACCGCAGCGCGCTGTGGACGACCGGCGATCCGGCGGAGGTGTACCGCGATATCGCGGCCAGGGCGGATGTGATCTTCGCCGGCGACGACGAGGCGGCGCTGCTGCTCGGCCGGCCGGATGCCGACGCCGCAGCGACGGTGGAGGGGATGCGGGAGCTGGGGCCCTCCACGGCGGTCCTCAAGCGCGGAGCGCTCGGCAGCCTCGCTTCCGACGGGGGCGCGCTGGTCGAGCATCCGGCTCTTCGCGTCCCGGTCGTGGACACCGTCGGCGCAGGCGACGCCTTCGTCGCGGGCTTTCTCGCCGGCCGCCTTCGTGGCGAGAGCCTGGGCGACTGCCTCACCACGGCCAACGCCTGTGGCGCCTTCGCGTGCATGGGCTGGGGGGACTGGGAAAGCATGCCTCGTTCGGAGGAACTGGAGCTGCTCGGCGACGGCGATCCGGTGTCGCGCTAGCCGCCCCGACGCGCTGTTGGCAAACATCATACGTATGCCCTATAGTCAGAACACGCCTCCTCGGAGTCGTCAACGAAGTCGACAAGACAAGGACATCTCATGGTCGGAATCCACACTGTGGTGCGTTCACGCCGTACGTCGGTGCTGACCGTCGCCGCACTTGGCGCCGCGACGGCGCTCCTGGCCCTCACCGGTTGCAGTACCGGTGGGAGCTCGGCGAACGGGTCGTACGGCTTTCCCGAAGCCAAGCAGGACACCTCCTCGACGATCACCGTCTGGGTGGACGCGGACCGTCAGGCCGCGGCGAAGGCATTCGAGAAGGCGAACCCGGACACCAAGATCAAGGTCGTCACCTACGACGGCTCCGCGAACGGGTCCAACTCGTTCCGCACGAAGATGCAGCTGTTCGACCGGGCCGGAAGCGGCTGGCCGGACGTGGTCTTCTCCAGCCAGAACAACGACGCCGCTTGGGCCAGCCAGAAGAGCAACGGCAAGCAGGCGTTCGCGGCCGTTCTCGACAAGGGCCTCGTGCCCAAGGACACCCTCGACAACTTCACCGAGGGCGCCCTCAACCCCTGCACCGTGAACGGGCAGGTGTACTGCCTCCGCAACGACCTCGCGCAGGCGGTGCTCTGGTACGACAAGGCGCAGCTGGACAAGTTCGGCTACACCGTCCCCACGACGTGGGAGGAGTACCAGGCCCTCGGCGAGAAGGTCGCCAAGGAGCACCCCGGCTACATCATCGGCACCGCCGGAGACGCGTGGACGCCCGAGGTGTTCATGTGGGCCAGCAAGTGCCAGGCCAACGACATCACCGGGCCGAAGTCCGTCACGGTGAAGACCGACAGCGACGAGTGCGCACGTGCGGCATCCCTGCTCGACACCCTTCGCGAGAACGGCACCGTGCCTGCGATCAGCGTCTTCACCCCGGAGTTCGTCAAGAGCTACGCGGGCAAGGTCCTGATGATGCCCGGCCCGGCGTGGTACGCGGGCGCCATCTTCAACAACCCGCAGTCGCTCAACGTGCCCGCCGGTGAACTCGGTGTGGCTGCGCCCCTGCCGTGGAAGGGCGAGGACAAGGCCGTCACCGGAAACGTCGGCGGCGGAACCTGGTTCATCTCCAGCCACTCCAAGAACCTGAAGGCCGCCGAGAAGTTCGCGCAGTTCGTCACGACCTCCGACGACTACCAGGTGAACGTCGCTCCCGGATACCCGGCCTACGCTCCCGCCGCCAAGAAGTGGGTGGAGAAGCAGGAGGCGAGCAAGTACTTCGCCACGTCGCTTGCTCCCGTCGCCACCGCGGCCTCGCAGGTGTGGGACGGCTGGGGCTACGGCATCTTCAGCCAGGAGGCCGTCTGGGCGAAGACGATGACCCCGGCCATCTCCGGTGGCAAGACGATCAAGGAGCTGCTCCCGACCTGGCAGCAGGCGATCGAGAACCAGGCCAAGGTCGACGGATACAAGGTGAACTGACATGACCCTCGCTCCTCCGAGCGACCAGCTGACCGCCGGCGCCTCCGCGCGCCGGCGGTCGGCCCGGCGGAGCAGCCGGGCGCCAGGACGCACGCCCATCGGCTACGTCTTCGTCTCGCTCTACGCCCTGCTCGCCATCGCCTTCGGCATCATCCCCGCGCTCTACGCGGTGCTGCTCGCCTTCACCAACGCCGACGGCGGATTCGCCGGCTTCGACAACTTCATCAAGGTCGTCACCGACTTCCGGTTCTGGCCGGCGGTGCTCCACGTCACCATCTACCTCGTGATCTGGCTGATCAGCCTGGTGATCTTCGTAGTACTGCTCGCGCTGGTAGTGCACGCCCTCCGGGTCCGCTGGGCCAGCACGACGCTCCGCTTCGTCTACTACCTCCCCGGCGCCCTGGCGGGTGCGTCGAGTGTGCTGCTCTGGCTGTTCGTGCTCGACCCGACCGCGAGCCCGGTGAGCGGGCTGCTCCGGCTGATGGGGCTGAACAGCTTCGTACAGGTCATCCAGCCCGGCAACCTCCCGGCGATCTTCGCGATCATCGCCTTCTGGACGGGCGCGGGCGGCTGGATCGTCATCATGTACGGAGCGCTGAACAACATCAGCACCGACATCCTCGAGGCGGCGCGGATCGACGGCGCGAACGCCGCGCAGATCGCCATCCGCATCCAGCTGCCGATGCTGCGCAAGTGGATCGCCTACATGGGCGTGATGTCGCTGGCGGCGGGCACGCAGCTCTTCGTCGAACCGCAACTCCTCAGCCAGGCGAGCAACGCGGTGGTGCCCAACGACTACTCGCTGAACCAGCTCGCCTACCAGTACGCGTTCCAGCAGAACGACTTCAACGGCGCTGCCGCGATCTCGCTCCTCCTGCTGATCGTCGCGCTTCTGCTCTCCTGGGTGTTCGTCACCCGCGGCGGCCTCTTCGAAAAGGAATGACAATGACTGCACTCACCGGCGAGCGTCGCCGCGCGAGCCTCCGCGGGTGGAGCGGCCGCACCATCGCCGGCGTCGTCCTGGCCGTCTTCGTCCTGTTCTTCGCCATCCCGATCGTGTGGCTGCTGTTCGCCGTCACCAAGTCGTCCAAGGCGCTCATCGTGGACAACCCGTTCGCGATCGGATCGTGGGCGGACTTCACGGCGAACTGGAACCAGCTGTTCGGCTTCCAGGACGGCGCCGTCACCCTGTGGATCGGCAACTCGGCGCTGTACTCCATCGGCGCGCTCGTGATCACCCTGCTGGTGAGCATCCCGGCCGGATACGCCCTGGCTCTCACCGAGTTCCGCCTGCGGAAGGCGCTTCTCGTGCTGACCCTGGTGGTCATGCTGATCCCGAGCACCGCCCTGGTGCTGCCGATCTTTTTGGAGCTCAACACGGTCGGCCTGATCGGGAGCCCGCTCTCGGTCATCCTGCCGATGTCGTTCTTCCCGTTCGGCGTATACCTGACCTACATCTACTTCTCGACGAGCATCCCGCGGGACCTCCTGGCCGCGGCACGCATCGACGGCTGCACGGAGTTCCAGGTGTTCGCCCGGGTGGCGCTGCCGCTCGCCGCGCCGGTCGTCGCCCTGGTCGCGTTCTTCAGCTTCGTGCAGAACTGGAACAACTTCTTCCTGCCGTTCGTGATGCTGCCCTCGAGCGACGGGTACCCCGTCCAGGTCGGCCTGACGTCGCTGCTCGCCGCGACCCCCGCGTTCAACCCCAGCTCGGCGGGATCCGACTCGGTCCAGCTGCCCACCCTGGCGCTGGCGACCATCGTCTCGATCCTCCCCGTGCTCATCGTCTTCCTCTTCTCCCAGCGCTTCCTCGTCGCGGGCATGACGGCGGGAGGAACCAAGGAATGATCACGCCCGCACCGAAGGAGAACCGCCCATGAAGATCACCGGCTACCGCAGCCTGACCACCGTCCACGACTGGGGACGTGTCACCGGCGACGTCAACGGGGTCCAGGTCGGCAACACGACGCCCGTCCCCGTGCTCATCCTCGAGACGGACAGCGGTCTGGAGGGTGTCGGGCTCGGCGCCCACGATGACATCGCCCGGGTCTTCCCCGCGGTCGAGGGCGAGGACCCGCGTGCGGTCGTCGCGCTCTACGACCGCATGCTCGACTGGGTCTTCAAGGCCGGCCACTCCGGCTCCACCTTCGGGACGATCGGGGCCATCGACATGGCGCTCTGGGATCTGAAGGCGAAGGCGGCGGAGGAACCGCTCTGGCGGACGCTCGGCGCCCGTGAGCGCTTCGTGCCCGGCTACGCGTCGGGGCTCGAGTACGGGCAGACCGACGAAGAGCTGGCCGAGCTGTACGGGCGGTTCGCCGACCGCGGATTCAAGGCGGGCAAGCTCAAGGGCGGTCGCGATCTCGACCGCGACCTCCCGCGGCTGGAGATCATGCGGGATGTGCTGAGCCGCAACTCCCGGCATCCCGCGATCATGTTCGACGTGAACGAGTCGTGGAACCACGCACAGGCGGCGAGGTATGTCGGCGCGATCGAAGAGCGCCTCGACCTGACCTGGGTGGAGGAGCCGCTGCGCCGGTGGGATGCGGCGGGGATGGCCGCGCTGCGCGGCAAGATCAAGGCGGCCGTCGCCAGCGGTGAGAACCTCACCGGGTTGGAGCAGTACCGTCCGCTCCTGGATGCCAATGCCGTCGACGTCGTCCAGGTCGGTAACGTCTGGGGGATCACGCACTTCCTCCGTGTCGCCACCCTTGCGCACGGGCACGATCTGCCCGTCAGCCCGGTCGCCTACAACGCCAACCCGATCGCGCACGCGGCGGCCGCCGTGCCGAACCTCCTGACGCACGAGGTGCAGGACCTCGCCTTCCCCCGGGGGCTGGATGTGGACCAGACGTTCGACGACGGAGGCATCGTCCTCGGCGACCGTCCGGGGCTCGGGATCATCGTCGACGAGTCACTGCTGACGGCCGCAGGCGCCCAGGGTGCTCCGCCTGCGACCGGGCCGCATATCCGGCCCGAGCGGGCGGCGCTGCGCCTGGTCGCCGAGCCGGACGTGAACGACGACCCGACCGTGCCGGTGAGGACCGTTTCGTGAGCGGGGAGCCGCAACGGTTCGCCTTGGTCGTCGGGGTTCGGCCGGAGAAGCGGGAGGAGTACCTCGAGCTCCACCGCGCCGTGTGGCCCGGGGTGGAGGCGAAGCTGACGGAGTGCAACATCCGCAACTACAGCATCTTCGTCTTCGGCGACATCCTCTTCGCCCACTACGAGTACATCGGGGAGGATCACGCAGCCGACCTGCGCCGGATCGGCGAAGATCCGGTGTCGCAGGAGTGGTGGACGCACACCGACCCGTGCCAGGTCAGGATCGCCGAGGAGCGCGACCCGGGGGCGCTCTGGCAGCCCATCGACGAGGTGTGGCGCCAGCGATGACGGGACGCATCGACGCTCACGTGCACCTCTGGAACCGCCGGACCGATCCGCAGGACTGGATCGACCCGGCCAGGATGGCCGCGATCGACCGCGATTTCGGCGGCGACGAGCTGCGCGCGATGCTGGCGGCCACCGGGATGGACCGGGCGATTCTCGTGCAGGCGAGCAACAGCCTGGCGGAGAGCGAGCGGCTCTCGCGATCCGACCCGGCCGTCGTGGCTGGGCTGGTCGCCTGGGTGGACCTGACCGGCGATGTCGCTGCGCAGCTCGCCCGCGTGCGGGCGGGCACAGTTCCGGTCGTCGGCGTGCGGCATCTCGCGCACATCGATCCGGACCCCGAATGGCTGCTCCGGGATGACGTGTCGCAGGGTCTCGCGGCGCTCGGTCGCGAGGGGCTCGCGTTCGACCTCGTCATCCGCGACTGGCAGCTCGGGCAGGCCGCAGACCTGGCTGCCCGACACGACGGCGTCCGTTTCGTGCTGGACCATCTCGGCGGTCCGCTCGCGGAGGACGCCGACCCGGCGCGCTGGGAGGCAGGGCTCCGCGAGCTCGCGCGCCGGCCGAACGTGACGGCCAAGGTGTCCGGCCTGAGCTCCGGCCTCGCGCCTGGCGAGTGGTCGGCGGAGGACCTGCGGTCGGTCGTCGAGGTCGCCGTCGATGCCTTCGGCACGGACCGTCTGCTGTACGGCTCCGACTGGCCGCTCGCCGAACTGGGCGGCGGCGCCCCGGCCTGGCGGGAGGCGTTCGACATCCTCACGGCCGGGTTCTCGGCAGCGGAACGCGACGCCGTCCTCGGCGGGACGGCCGCGAGGGTCTACTCGGCGGCCTGAGCCTTCGTGCTCTTGCGCGTGCGGGGCGCGTGGTCGGGAAGGCGTCGGCGCTCCCACGAGACGTGGATGTGGTCGTGCATCGCCTTCTCGGCTGCCGCCGGATCGTTGCCCGCGATGGCCTCCACGATCGCCGCATGCTCGTCGAGCGTCAGGGCGACCGCATCCGGCGGGTTGATGCCCTGGTAGCGGCTGGACTCGACGGCGCGCTTGTACAGGTGCTTGGCGATGTTCTCGGCGAGCCGGTTGCCCGAGATCTCCATCAGCGCGTAGTGGAAGACCACGTCCGCCTGCCGGAAGGAGTCGGTCTCCGACTCGCTCTCGCGCATCGCGGTGAGCGCGTTCTCGAGGCGGCGCAGCTCCTCCGACGAGTGGGAACGGGCGACAGCTCCCGCCATCGCCGATTCGAGGCTCGCGCGGACGACCGTCAACTCGTCGAGCACACCGAGGCTCTCGTCGTTGTCGATGAGGGCCGAGAGGACGATCGGATCGAGCATGTTCCAGTACCCGGGCGCCTGCACCTGCGTGCCGCGTCCCTGGGAGACGATGACGAGTCCCTTCTCCTCCAGGCGCTTCACCGACTCGCGGAGGACGGTCCGGCTCACGCCGAAGTGCTCGCTGAGCGGGCCTTCCGGCGGCAGGAGGTCGCCCTCGTTGAGCTGACCGGTCACGATGATCTCGACGAGCTCGGCGACGACCGCCACTCCGAGCCGCTCGGCGGGCAGCCGCTGCGGGATGAGCCGTGTCGCGGCCGTGGAGTCTGGCGTCATAGGTATGACCTTAGCGCGCGGCAGTCGGCAATGGCCGTGGGTTCGACGTCCGTCATGCGGCCAGGGCCTTACAGAGTGGAGCGTCGCCGTTCTGCTTCGGCGGTGAGGAGCCGGGCGGTCATGGCCGTCCACTGCGTCCGCTCGGCATGGTCCAGCGTCGTGAAGAACTCGCGCATGTCCTCTTCGAATCGCGCGTTGGCCGCGTCGATCAGCGCGCGACCGGGAGGCTCCAACCGGACCCGCACGGCGCGCCCGTCGCTCTCGTGCTGGATGCGGCTGACCAGTCCCCGGCGTTCGGCGCGGATCACCAGGCCGCTGACGCTGGACTTGTCCAGCCGCAGGTGCGTGGTGAGGTCGTTGATCGTGGGTTCGCGGTCCCTCAGGATGCCGAGCAGGCGCGCCTGCTGCATGGACATCCCGGCCTCGGCGGCCCGTTCTTGCAGGCGCTCGCTCGTCTCGAAGGAGAGCTGCGCGAGAAGCTCGAGCGCCGTCCGGTGATCTTCCTCGCTCATGAACCCAGTCTAGCGATAGTCCGCAACGCGTACTATATTAGTGCGTAACACGTACTAACAGGAGGTCTCGTGGACACCATCGAAGCAGCCCTCGTCGAGTCGTTCGGCGAATCACCGCGGTACCGCTCCATCCCCGCACCCCGCGCGGAAGCCGGGCGCGAACTGGCCGACGTGCTCGCCGTCGGCATCCACCCGGTCACCAGGGGCATCGCCGCGGGGCGGCACTATGCGAGCTCCGGCGTGCTTCCTCTGGTGCCCGGAATCGACGGCGTCGTCCGGCGGGCGGATGGCTCGCTCGCCTACGTCGGCGGTGTCGGCGGCACCATGGCGAAGCGCATCCTGATCGATCCGGGCAGGGCCGTCGCGCTGCCTGAGGATGCGGACCCGGCGACCGTGGCCGCATCCATGAACCCCGCCATGTCGTCCTGGGTCGTCCTCACCTCGCGGGTGCCGTTCGCCGAAGGGCAGTCGGTGCTCGTTCTGGGCGCCACCGGGGCCGCAGGCTCGATGGCCGTCAAGGCGGCACGTCACCTCGGGGCGGGGCGCGTCATCGCGGCCGGACGCGACGCCGGACGACTCGACCAGTTGCTCGCGGAGGGAGCGGACGACCGGGTGGTGCTGTCTTCCGATGAGGAGGCGACCGCCACCTCGATCGCGGACGCCGCGGCGGACGTCGACATCGTTCTCGACTATGTGTGGGGTGCGCCGGCCGAGCGCGCCATGCTGGCGATCCTGAGCGCGCGTCGCGACCACACCCAGCTGCTCGACTGGGTGCACGTCGGGGGGATGGGCGGCCCTGCCATCACTCTGGACGGCGCGTGGCTTCGGTCGAACGCGCTTCGCGTCAGCGGAAGCGGGCTCGGCTCCGCCGACCTCGGCAAGGCGCGGCTGCCGGAACTCGCCGCGGCAGTCGCCTCCGGCGTTCTCGCGATCCGGCCCCGCGTCGTCGCGCTGAGCGACATCGAGGAGGCGTGGGAGCACTCGGATGCCCGGGGCGAGCGGACGGTCGTCATCCCGTGAACTGATCGGCTCGGTCGGGCCCGTACTACTGCCCGGAGTCCGGTTGTCCTATCCTCGGCGTGACCCGCACGCGAGAGGAGGCATGGATGACGGCCGTCTACTCGAAGGGGCCCGTGCCCATCCAGCTTCGGACAGCGGAGTTCGTCCTCCGCCCGATCACCGAGGAGGATGCGGAGAGGGACCATGCCGCCGTGATGGAGTCGCGCGACTATCTGCGGCTGTGGGAGCAGTCGTCGTGGCCGGATGACGACTTCACCGTGGAGGCGGACCGCGAAGACCTCGCCGGACTGGAAGCGCGCCATGCCGAGGGAAGGGCGTTCACGTTCACGGTGCTCGATCCGGACGGCGACGAGTGCCTGGGATGCGTCTACGTCTTTCCGCCGGGCGCCACGTTCCTCGCGAAGTCCACGGTGACTCCTCTCGGACCAGAGCGCTGGGCCGACCTCGACGTCGTCGCCTACTTCTGGGTCCGTCGAAGCAGGATGGGGACGGGGATGGATGAGCGCCTGCTCGACGCCCTCCGGAACTGGTTCGCCCAGGAGTGGGCGGTGCACAGTTTCGTCTTCGTCACGAACGAACAGTTCGTGCAGCAGGTGGAGCTGCTCCGTGGGGCGGGCCTTCGGCTCAGGTTCGAGTTGCGGGAGCCGGGCAAAGCGGGGACCTTTCTCGCCTTCGGCTGAGAACCGTGCCGGGGGGAATGACCGTCGTCGTTGGGCGGTTCGCTACTCCATGACCCTGACTCTCCCCGTCACTCGCGCGGTGACCCCCGAGCCGGCCACCATCGGCGAGCTGGGGCGGATGCTGGCTCGGCTCGAGTGGACGCTGCTCGACTTCAGCCGGCGTGAGCTGGTCGCCGGAGCTCTCGCGGCGATCCCCGGCGGGAACGTGCGCTTCCACTACGTGGTCGAGGGGGCGGTCGAGGTGTCGGGCGGCGACTCGCCGCTGCGGCTCGCTGCGGGCGACTTCCTGATGCTGCCCCGGGCCGGCGCCCACCGCATCCTCGCCACGGAGGAGACGGTCCTCGCTTCCGGTGAGCTGGAAGCGGCGACCGCCGCCGGCGTGCCGTTCGTCCTCGCGCTGCCCGAGCTGCTCGTCGCCTGCGGTTTCGTGGTGCGCGAACCCCACATGGGACCCCTCATCGAGACGTTGAGTCACGAATACGGCGGGATGCGCGCCGGCACCTGCGTGATGGCCAGCCGGATCGCGACGATCATCGCCTCCGCGGCGGTGCGGGCCTGGGCCGAGAACGGCTGCGCGCCGGACCAGTGGCTGGTGCGCGTGAGCGACCCGCACATCGCACGCGCCCTCGCTGCGATGCAGCAGTCACCGGGCGAGCAGTGGACGGTGGATCGGCTGGCCCACGTGGCCAGCGCTTCGCGGACCGTGTTCGCCGAACGCTTCCGCGAAGTCGTCGGCGACTCCCCGAGCCGCTATCTCACCGGGCTCCGGATGGATCAGGCCAAGCAGCTGTTGGGTGACGGCCGGCTCAGCGTCGGCGAGGTCGCGCTGCGGCTCGGGTACGGGTCGGACGTCGCCTTCAGCCGCGCCTTCCGCCGCCACACCGGGACCAGCCCGGCAAGCTGGCGTCGCGAGTCGGCGATGGCGTCATAACAAGCGGAATCCCTCGTCTATCTCGGTGAGGAGCGAGCGTGCCCGCAGTGCGATCGTCCTCGAGCCGCCCTGCCGGTTTCCCTTGCCCGGCAGGGCGGCTGCTTCCGCCGTTTAGAGCGCCTTGCGTCTCCGTGCGGAGCCCAGCAGGACACCGCCGAGGACGGCGACCACGCCCCCGGTGACCAGCGCCGCCTTCACGCCTGCTCCGTCGACGAGCACCCCGCCGACCGCGGCACCGAGCGCGATCGCCAGCTGGAAGGCCGCGACGACGAGTCCGCCGGCGGCCTCCATCCGCTCCGGCTCCACGCGAGCCGCCCAGGTCTGCACGAGCGTCGGGACGCCGCCGAACGCGAAGCCCCACAGCACGACGGCAGCGAAGGCGAGCGGCACGAAGTCGGGGACCAGGGCGAACACCGTCACCGCAGTTCCCAGCACGGCCGGCATCACGACCAGGGCCGTCCGCAGCCGTCGGTCGGACACGATTCCGGCGATGATGTTGCCGGCGAAGCCGCCGAGGCCGTACGCCGCCAACAGGATCGCCAGCCCGCCTGCGGTGAGGCCCGGGATATCGGCGGCACCCAACCGGATGTAGGTGAACCCGGCGAAGTGTCCGCCCGCGAGCAGCGCGATGCCCAGCAGCCCGACGATCATGACCGGCGCGCGCACGGCGGCCAGGAGCGTCCGCACGCCGGACCCCTTCGCCGGGGCCACACGCGGAAGAAGCAGGATCTGCGCCACCGCGGCTGCGACGGACATCGCCGCGACGAGGAGGAAGACGGCGCGCCATCCCCAGAGGGCGCCGAGGAAGGCGCCGAGCGGTACGGCGACCACCGTCGCCAGCGAAACGCCCGTGTTGACGATCATCATGGCCCGTCCGAGATGCTCGGCGGGCACCAGCTGCGCGGCGACCGCGACCGCCATGGACCAGAAGCCGGAGATCGCGACGCCGAGAAGCACTCGAGCCACCAGCAGCAGCCAGAACTGCGGAGCCACGGCAACGAGGATGTTCGAGACCGCAGCGAGCACCGCGAGCCCGACAAGCAGGATGCGCCGGTCGAGCCGGGGGAACAGGGGCCCGATCGCCGGCCCCGCGATCACACCGATGAGTGCCGTCGCGGTGACCGCCTGCCCGGCCGTTCCCTCGCTGACGCCCAGCCCCGAGGCGATCGGCTACAGCAGGCTCGCCGGGAGGAACTCGCCGGTGACGAGCGCGAAGACTCCCACCATGAGGGCGACCACGCCGCCCCAGGATGCGTGGCGCTCCGGTGTCGGGGCGGCGGAGCGGGCGGACGCGGCGGAGACCGCGGGGACGGACGACGTATCGGAGGGGGAGGACGTTTCGACGCTCATCCTTCGATCGTGGTCGGCTGCACGCGGCTGCGCCGAACCGATCGTCCGGGGTGCCTGATCCTCCGTCCGGAATCCCGGCGCGCGAGCACGATCACCCGTCCTGAATTCAGGATGCTCAGAATGATCGCTTCTCACATTCGGACTACGCCCGGACGCTAAAGTTTGTGCCGTGACCTCAGAGTTGGGCGAATTTCTCAAGTCGAGCAGAAGTCGCACCAGTCCGGCCGATGTCGGCATTGCCGTGGGCGGTCGACGGCGCGTTGCGGGGCTGCGACGCGAGGAAGTTGCGCAAATCATCGGCGTCAGCGTTGACTATTACTCTCGGCTCGAGCAAGGACGGGAGCTCTCCCCATCTGCGCAGGTTGCCGATGCACTGGGCAGGGCGTTTCTGCTTGACGAACACGGGTTGGCTCATCTCTATCGGTTGGCTCGGCTCACACCGAGGCGGGGTCCCGCGACGACGAACGTGGTCGATCCGACCCTGTGGGCATTGATGACGGAGTGGGCCGAGTATCCGACTGTCTTGCTCGGGCACGCCTTCGACGTCATTGCGGCAAACTCCCTCGCTGAAGCGCTCTTCCTAGGATTCCCGCCGAGGAGGAACCTCATCGAGTCGATGTTTCTCGACTCCGCATCGCACGCCCTGTATCGAGACTGGACAGAGACGGCTGCCAACACCGTTGCTGGGTTCCGGCTCCTCCACGCCGCACAACCGGACGACACGCGGATTCGAGATGTGCTTCAGCGGCTCGAATCGGGAAGCCCGGAGTTCCGGTCGATGTGGTCCGATCATTTGGCTCGGGGGCGACGCCTGGCCGTGAAGCGACTACGGCATCCTGTTGTCGGCGACCTCGAACTACAGATTCAGACCTTCGACGTACGCAGCGCGCCTGGGCAGGAATTGATCGTCTACCGGGCCGAACCGGGAACAACCTCGGCTGCTGCCCTCGCCCGACTCGGTCGGTCCCTCACCTCCTCACAGGCTGACTGACCGCCCCTGGGGGGTGCCGTACACCGGGGTTCGTTGCGACCTTCCTTAGCCGTGCAACGCTCGGCAGTCTTGAGGAATGAAGAAGCAGGAATCGCCTCGTGCAGCGATGTTGATCGTGGGAGCGGGCCCCGGCTTGGAATTGGCCATCGCCCGTCGTTTCGGCCGGACAGGGGGCGCTGTCGGTCTGATCTCACGCTCCGCGGCTCGTCTCACCGAACTCACCCACACGCTCGACTCTGAAGGAATCCAAGCAGCATGGGCCAGCGCGGATGCGACGAACCCGATGCAACTTCGCGCTGCCATTCAGACGATCGGTGACCGAATCGGACCCATCGAGACGTTGTGCTTCAGCCCGTTGCCCGCCATCGAGCTGATCAAGCCGGTTCTCGAGACGCAAGCCGAGGAGCTCACGGAGTCGTTGGCCCTCAACGTCGGGGGAGCCGCTGCCGCCGTTGCAGAAGTTCTGCCCGCGATGCTCGATTCCGGCAGGGGCAGCCTGCTCTTCACGACGGGCAGCGGAGCTCTCCATCCATCCGCGAGCCGCGCCGCCAGCGCTGTAACCACCGCCGCCGAGACGGTTTACGTGAGCCTCCTCCACGAGGCACTGGCACCGTCGGGAATCGTCGTAGCCCAACTCGTCGTCGTCGGCGCGATCGGCCCGGGCCAGGTTCACGAACCAGCCCAGGTGGCAGACGCCTTGTGGGCCCTCAACCGTCCACACACCGAATCGCTCAGCGTGCTGCGCTGACTCAACACAGAAAGAGACAGAAGACCATGAGTATGACCTGGTTCATCACTGGCGCCGGCCGCGGACTCGGCCGTGCATTCGCCACGGCAGCCCTCGACCGGGGGGATATTGTCGCCGCGACCGCGCGAGACGTCAGTGCACTTGACGATCTTCGCGTTCGATTCCCTGATCGGCTGTATCCCTTCGCACTTGATGTCACCCAGCACGCCGCCGCCGCCGCAGTCGTCGACAGGGCCACGGCAATAATGGGCAGCCTGGATGTGGTCGTCAACAACGCCGGCTACGGCCACTTCGGCACTATCGAAGAGCTCTCCGAGCAGGAGATCCGAGACCAGTTCGAGACGAACGTGTTCGGTGCGCTGTGGGTCTCCCAGGCGGCCGTCCCCATCATGAGATCCCAGGGATATGGGCACATCATCCAGATCTCCAGCCTCGGCGGAATCGGCGCATTTGCGAATCTCGGCGCGTATAACGCCTCGAAGTGGGCGCTTGAAGCGTTTTCGGAATCACTCGCTCTCGAGGTTGCGCCCTTCGGTATCGCCGTCACGATCGTCGAGCCGGGCGGCTACGAGACCGACTGGTCCAGCGCGTCCTCACGTCACTCCATACCGCTGCCGGAATACGAACCCATCAGGGAAGCCGCGGCAGCGCGCCGCGGCGGTCAAGCAGCCGGGAAACCAGACGCTGCTGCAACAGCCCTGCTCGCTGTGGCTGATACCGAGGAGCCGCCACTGCGCGTCATCTTCGGCGCGCAGGCCGTCGAGATCGCCAGTGCAATCTACGAGCGCAGGCTCGCCGAGTGGGCGAAGTGGAAACAGCTGAGTGTTTCTGCGTAGGCGTGATTCAACCAGGGCTGCTCTTGGTCACCGATGTTCCCCCGGAAAGGTCGGGCGATATCCGAGGCCTGTGCGGCCTCATCCGATCCGGCCCGACAACTGGGCAGGATCGGCCAGATCGTCCGTGGTCGGCGGTTGTGCTCCCTGCCGGCTGACAGTGATCGCTGCCGCACTCAGAGCACTCTGGGCGAGGCGGGACGCCTGCGTGGAGCTGAGCGCGCCCGCGCGCACGGTCTCCACGAGGTCCAGACGGAGGATTTCGCTCAGCAGTGCGGAGGTGAACGAGTCGCCGGCCCCGACGGTGTCGACGACGGTTGTGGGTACGGCTGGGAGGCGAAGGAAGAGGTTCGGCGTCATGAGTGCGCATCCGTCCGCGCCGAGGGTGACGATCGCGAGTGCGACGCCGGCCGCGATCAGCGCGTCGAGCACGGCCCTGGTGCTTGCGCCGGGGTAGAGCCAAGCGGTGTCTTCGTCACTCATCTTCACGACATGGGCGTGTGCGGTGAGGCCTTCGACGAGTCGCCTGACATGGTCACGTGACCCCATGATGGCTGGCCTGATATTGGGGTCGAAGCTGATGAGGGCGTGGTCCTGCTGCTCGATGATGCGGCGGACTTCGCGGGCTCCCGGCTCCACGATGGCTCCGATCGAACCGGTGTGAAGGAGGCGAGGCGGATCGACGTGCGTCGCCGCCAGGTTCCATTCGATGGTGAACTCGTAGCTCGCCGAGCCGTCGGCCTGAAGGGTCGCGATGGCGGTGGACGTCGGAGCGGCGGTGATGGATCCGGGATGGATCGTCACCCCGGCGTCGGTCAGGTGTTGACGGATCGCGTCTCCTTCAGCGTCGTCGCCCAGCTGCGTGAGCAGTTCGGTGCGATGGCCGAGTCGGGCAAGGCCCACAGCGACGTTCATGGGGCTGCCGCCGGGCCGATGGAGCTCCTCGAGCCCGTCGGAGATGATGTCCATCACGCTTTCGCCGATGACGAGGACGTCGGGACGCGAGGTGAATGCGGGTGTCATCGTCCGCCTTCGAGGCGTCGGTGCCTGTCCTGGCGTGCCCAGGCGCTGTACGGGTACTCATCGAAACGGGGCGCGCTGACGCGGTCCAGGTCGGCCAGCTCCGCCTCGCTCAGGTGGACGTCGGTGGCCGCGAGGTTGTCGACGAGTTGGTCGATGGTCCGGGCGCCGAGGATGACCGATGTGACTGCCGGCTTGGCGAGCAGCCAGGCGAGCGCGACCTGAACCGGGGCCGAGGAGTGCGCGTCGGCAATCGAGGTGAGAGTCGCAATCACTTCCCACACCCGCTCGTCGTTGTCCCGTTGGTCTCTGACCGCGCGGTCCTGCGGTTTGGCGTAGCGGTTACCGGCGGTCGGTTCGGCTCCGCGGCGGTATTTACCGGTGAGCCACCCTCCGGCCAATGGAGACCAGGGCAGAAGCCCCAGACCTGCGTCGAGTGCCGCATCGACGATCTCCAGCTCAATGCCCCGGGTGAGCAGGTTGTACTGGGGCTGGAGGGTCACGGGTGGCGTATAGCCGTTGCGGGCGGCGAGGTCCGTGGCCTTGGTGAGCTGCCAAGCGGTGTAGTTCGAGAACCCGTAGTGGCTGATCTTGCCGGCCCGGACGGCGTCGTCGAGGAAGCGCAGGCTCTCTTCGATGGGGGTGAGCTGCTCCCACGCATGGAGTTGGTAGAGATCGATGTGGTCGACGCCGAGCCGTTGGAGCGAGGCGTCGAGCGCTCGGGCGAGGTGCCGGCGAGAGACGCCGACATCGTTAGGGCCGTCACCGGTGGGGAAGCGGGCCTTGGTGGTCAGGACGACCGCGTCCCCGCGCGCGGGACTGGACTTCATCCATTGGCCGATGATCTCTTCGCTGCGGCCGCCGGCGTACACATCTGCGGTGTCGATGAAGTTGCCGCCGGCGTCCAGATAGTGGTTCAGCATGGCGGTGGACTCGTTCTCGTCGCTTTCAGCGCCGAAGGTCATGGTGCCGAGGGCGAGTTCGGAGACGATCGTGCCCGAGTTGCCGAGAGTGCGGTAGCGCATGGGGCTCTTTCAGAGTTCGGCGGTCAGGGAAAGGTCGGCTTCGTCTGCGTGGCCGGCCGCGTGCAGCTGCCAGACGTCGAAGCGGTCGATACGAGCCTTCCCGTCGACGGCGCGGAGTCGGAGACCAGTGGCGTCGGACCGGGTCGGGTACACCCGTGCGGCGAGCGGGGTCCCATTGGCGAAGATCTCGATCGCGGAGCGGTCGATCAGGACTCGCAGGTGCAGCGATCCGTCGAGGATCTCGATGTCACCGCCGAGCGGTGTGGTGTCGGTCCTGTCGTTGGAGCTGACGCTGCGATCCAGGCCGATGGTGCGCTGATCCCAGTCGATGGTGAGGATGGTGGACTCGGCGCCATCGGGACTGCGGAGGACCTCGAGTTGCAGCGTTGTGCCGGGCTCGCCGGTCAGCTGCAGTTCCAGATCGACGACGTCTCCGATGCCGTCGAGGATGAGGTCCTGGCCCGTGCTCACGGGTCCCGCGGCGACGCCGGTGTGCTCACCGCGGAGGCGCGTGAGTTCCGGCACGGGGGCGTGATGGAGGCGCCCCGACGGCGTCAGGGTGAGGACGCGAGGGACGCTGAGCACGCCCGCCCATCCGGCATCCATGGTCTGCTGGTCGTCGCGTCCCTCCTGCATCCAGCCGACGATGATGCGGCGGCCACTGTCGTCGAGGAAGCTCTGGGGCGCATAGAAGTGGCGCAGGCCGAGATCGAGCGGCCGCACGACATCGGGGGTGAACACGCCGTCGGTGTAGCTGCCGGTGAAGTAGATCGGGTAGTGGGTGTCCCCTTCATCCCAGACGGATGCGACGAGGATGTGCGTGCCGTCGAGCTCGAACAGGTCGACGCATTCCCACATCGTTCCCGTCCAGATCGGTTCTGCCTGGGAGGCATTGCCGACGAGGATCGGTCCCCGATACGTCCAGCTGCGGAGGTCCGGGGACTCGTACAGCAGCGCCGCGCCGCCGATGCCCCGGAATCCGCTGCCGATCAGCTGGTACCAGGTGTCTCCGTCGCGCCAGACGCAGTGGTCACGGAACGCGGTCGTGTCGGTGCCCGCGGGGGGTCCGGCGATCACGGGGTTGGCCGGATCCTTGGTCCAGGTGTCGAGGGTGCTGTCTCCGATCGCAATGCTGGGCAGCTGAGCGTCGTCGGCATGGGCGGAGTAGACGATGGTCGGCGTGCCGTTGTCGTTCACGAGGACCCCGGACCAGCACCCGTCGCGGTCGGGACCGTCGGCGTCCGGCGTGAGGGCGATGGGACGATCTTCCCAGCGAACCAGATCGGTGCTGGTGGCATGTCCCCAGAGGATGTTCGCGTGGCGGGGGGCGTCTGGGTTGAACTGATAGAAGAGGTGGTAGGTGCCGTCCCATTGGGAGAGGCCGTTGGGGTCGTTGAGCCAGCCGGTCGGGGCGCCGAAGTGGTAGCGCGGACGAGCGCGGTCGTCGTCGTAGCTGAGGCGGCGGGGCGCGTGGGCGCGGTCGGTCACGTGTGTGCTCCTGAGGGTGTCTGGGTTGCCGAGAGGTCGCTGGTGGCGACCCAGTGGTCGGCGCTGATCTGTGTGCGGTCGAGGTCCGCGCTGGTTCGTACTGCTTTGACCCACGCGGTGGGCGTGCGGTTCGCGATCAGGTCGGAGATGGTGGCGCGGGTTTTCGCGCGCTCGTCCTTCTCGTAGCGGCTGGTCCGCTCGGGGTCCGGTGCCGCTGAGACCAGCAACTGGGTGTAGGGGTGGACCGGGTCGTCCATGACGGCGGCGCTGGCTCCGCCTTCGACGAAGGATCCGCGCAGCATGACGATGGTGTTGTCGGCGATGAACCGGGCGGAAGCCAGGTCGTGGGTGATGTACAGGATGGAGATGCCGCGGTTATCGCGGAGCTTCTTCATCAGTTGCAGCACCCCCATCCGCACCGAGACGTCGAGCATGGATGTGGGCTCGTCCGCAAGGATCACGCGCGGTTCTGCGGCCAGTGCTCGGGCGAGGGAGATGCGCTGCCGTTGGCCGCCCGAGAGTTCGTGCGGGTAACGGTCCAGGAAGGTCCCATCAAGCTCCACCGAGGTCAACAGCTCGGACAGGATGGCGTCCATGTCTGCCCGGGACTTCCGCCCGGAATGGATGGTGACGGCCCGTTCCAGGAAGTGGCGGATGCGGTGCGAGGGGTTCAGCGACCCGAACGGGTCCTGGAACACCATCTGCACTGCTCCGCGGTAGCGGCGTGAAGCACGCTTGGGTTCGGTTTGGAGGACGTCCGTTCCCTCGAGCAGGATGGACCCTGCGCTGGGGGTCTCCAGCCGCGCCAGGATGCGCGCGACTGTGCTCTTCCCGCTCCCGGACTCGCCGACCAGGGCGAGTATTTCTCCCTTATGCAGGTCGAAGTTGACGTCGTTCACGGCCACGTTCTCGGTGCGCGAGAAGGGCCCGCCTTGGCGGAAGGCCTTGTACAGGCCACGTACCGAGATCACCGCTTCGCTTTCGGTCTTCGTGCTGCGACCTGTGGACCCGCCCCGGGGAGCGGTCGTCCGGCTGACGGGTGGGAAAGCGGCGATGAGCTGCTTGGTGTACGGGTGCTGCGGATTGCGGTACACCTCGTGAGAGGGCCCCATCTCCAGCAGCTCACCCTTTCTCATGACACCGAGCTTCTGCGTGACTTCGACCATCAGCGACAGGTCGTGGGTGATGAACAGGATGGCGAAACCGAGCTTCTCCTGGAGATCCTGGATCTCCTGGATGATCTCCTGCTGCACCACCACGTCGAGCGCGGTCGTGGGCTCGTCCATGATCAGCAGCGCCGGGTTGAGGGCGAGCGCTGTCGCGATCACGGCACGCTGTCGCATCCCACCCGAGAGCTGGTGGGGAAACGCGCTGACGCGTTTCGGATCGATCCCGACCAGAGTCAGCAGTTCGGCGGCCTTGACCTTCGCTTCACGTCGGGACAGGTCGGTGTGCGTGGTGAACACGTCGACGATCTGGTCTCCGATGGTCATCACCGGATTGAGGGCGTTCATGGCGCTCTGGAACACCATCGCCACGCTCTTCCAGCGGAAGTTGCGCAGTTCCTCACCCGCCAACGTGGACACGTCGGTTCCTTCGAACAGGATCCGGCCCGAGGTGATCTCACCGCCGGCGAGGAGCCCGAGGACGGCGTTGGCGATGGTCGACTTGCCGCTGCCGGACTCGCCTGCCAGCCCGAAGGTTTCTCCGCGGCGGATGGTGAACGAGACATCGTCGACGGCGAGGAAGGGCCCGTTGTCGGTGTCATACGCGATGGAGACGTTCTGGACATCCAGAATCACGTCGTGCTCGGTCATGCTTTCTTCGCCTTCCGACGTCGGCCCAGGCGGGGGTTGGTGATCTGATCGACGGCGTAGTTCATCATCGCCAGAGCGAACGCGACCAAGGCGATACAGGTACCGGCGGGGACGAATGTCCACCAAGCGCCCGTGATGAGTGCGCCTTCGTTGTTCGACCAGTAGAGGTTGGTGCCCCAGCTGACGGAGGCGAGGTCCCCGAGACCCAAGAACTCGAGGCCCGCTTGTGCGCCGATCCCGAAGATGACGCAGGCGAGGAAGGTGCTCATCACGACGGAGGCCATGTTGGGGAGGATCTCGCGGAACATGACATACCCCGGTCGTTCCCCGGTGACGATGGCGGCGTCGATGAAGTCTTTGCCGCGGAGGGAGAGCGCCTGTGAGCGGATGACGCGGGCGGAGCCCGCCCAGCCGGTGACGACGAGGACGAGGACGATCGTGCCGGGCCCGGGCGGGAGGAACGCGGCGAGGATGATCAGCAGCGGGAGGCCGGGAATCAGCAGGAAGATGTTGGTGACCACCGAGAGGATGTCATCCATCGCCTTGCCGAAGTAGGCGGAGGCGAGGCCGACCAGCAATCCGACGATCGTGGCGACCAGGCCGACGGCGAAGCCGATGCTCAGGGAGCTGCGGGATCCCCACACCGTGAGCGCGAGGACATCCTCACCTTTGGAGGTAGTGCCCAGCCAGTGCTGCGGCGAGGGAGGGTTGGATCCGTTGGCGACCGGGTTGGTGGGGTCGCCGGGGAAGATCAACGGTGCGATCAACGCCAGGACCACGAAGATCAGGATCACGATCGCGCCGAAGACCGCCTTCTTGTCGCGGAGCAGCCGATGCCAGAGGCTGCCACGACGCCGGCTGGGCGTTGTGCGGTCAGGAGTGGTCTCGAATTCTTGGATCTCTTCGTCGACCAGGGGTTGGAGTTGGTTCTGGATGGTCATGATGTCACCTCACTCGTACGCGCGGGTCGAGCCGCACGTACACGATGTCGACGAAGAAATTGGCCACCAGCACAGCGCCGGTGATCGTCAGGAAGATGCCCTGCATCAGCGGATAGTCCAACGCCTGGACGGCGGTGAGCAGTTGGTAGCCGATCCCGGGATAGGCGAACACGACCTCGGTCAGGAGGGCGCCGCCGACGACGAATCCGATCGACATGCCGAACGAGGTGACCGAGGGCAGCATCGCGTTGCGTGCGGCGTAGCGGAACATGATGCGGCCCTCTTTGAGCCCCTTGGCCCGGGCCATGGTGATGTAGTCCTCGGCCGCCGTGGCGATCATGGTGTTGCGCATGCCGAGCATCCAGCCGCCGATGGTGACGATCACGATCGTCGCCGCCGGGAGCACCAGATGGTAGGCGACGTCGGCGACGAAATCCCAGGTGAAGCTTGGCGTCGTCCCGAGGGTGAAGGCCTGGCCGATCGGGAACCAGCCCAAGGCCGCACCGAACAGGTAGAGGGCTGCCATGGCGACGAAGAAGTACGGGAACGATCCGACGAACACCAGGATCGGCGGCAGCATCGAATCGAGCACCCCGCCGCGACGCCACGCGGCGAACACACCGAGCAGGTTGCCGACGACGACGGCGATGATCAGCGCGGTGCCGCCGAGCAGGATGGTCCAGCCGATCTGCGATCCGATGACCGTGCTCACGGGCGTCGGGAATTTCGAGATGGAGATTCCGAGGTTGCCGGTGAAGACATCGCCGATGTATCGGAAGTACTGCTGCCAGATCGGCGCCTTGTCCAACCCGAACAGGTGGCGGTAGCCGGCGATCTGCGAGTCGTCGAGGGTGCCCTTCATCGAGGAGAGCATCCGGCCGACCGGGTCGCCAGGCATCAGTCGTGGCAGCAGGAAATTCAGCGTCAGGGATGCCCAGAATGCGATCAGGTAGTAACCCAATCGGCGCAGGATGAAGATCATCGGGGCCTCCTTAGCTCTCGTGAGGCGATAGGGGTGCGGTTGGTTGCTGGTGCGTTGTGGTACCAGTAGGCGACGGCGGAGACGTCGTCGGAGCGTTCCACGATGTCCGCTCCGACCTGGCCGATCTGCTGGACGGTCACCCGGAGGTTCTCCGAGAAGAGGATCGGGTCCTGCACGTGCCAGCGGTACATCCCGTGCACCGGCGCCATCGACGTGTAGTAGAGGGCCTGCTTGGACGTGTCGCGGGTCGAGAACGTGGGATAGCCGCAGTAGGGCGCTGAGAAGGTGAGAACCTCGGGTTCGGACTCGGAGGAGAGCCGGTCCTGGAAGGCCCAGGCCCCGCCGAAGTAGTCTTCGACTCCGGTTCCGCAGATCGTCGGGTACGGGTCGTCACCGTCGATGAAGAACTTGACTTCGCCTTCGCCGTACCAATACCGCTCGAGGGCGACGATGTTCAGGTAGGTGCCGAGAAAGGCGCCCTGCCCCTGCCCTGTCTCGAGGATGGTGAAGTCCTGCCCAGGGGTGGTGGGATTCTCCCGTCGCCAGCTGGCGTGGAAACGCAGGTCGGTGACGGTGGCCGGGTCGGGTGTCCGGACGAAGTCGATCTGGTAGAACAGGCCGCCGACATCGACCGGGTGCTGGTTCTCGACGGTGATCCGGGCGCCGTCGCGGAACGGCATGGTGAAGTAGGCGTTCATGCCGCCGGTCGGCGCGACGACGACCAGGTCGGAGGTGACCAGTGCGCGTTCTCCGTTGCCGTTGCAGAAGAAATCGCCCAGGGGAACTTCGACGGCGGGAGTGTCGGCGTCGTCCCAGTACATGCGGAGCACCAGGTCGCGGAGCACGAATCCGATCGCCTCCGTGTGGGTGGCCACGGTCATCCAGATGTGGCGGATGGACCCGGCTCCCTCGATGTTCGCCAGCTCGGTAGTCTCGCCCGCCGGCAGGGTGATGCACGGTCGGCCTTTGCGCCCGGGACCGAGCGCCGACGCCTCGCGGCCGCCCGCTCCTCGTGCCCCGGTCGGGTTCTCCGCGGTGATCGAGGCGGACTGCTCGCCACGCTGGATCGCGTCATGGATGTTGTCGACCCAATCGCTGTTCATCGCTGGACCTCCTCGTCCTTCTGGGTGACGATCAGCTCGGCGTCGGAGACGACGATTTCGCCTTCCGAAGCGAACACGCCCAGTTCTGTTCCGGTGCGGTCGTATCCACGTAGCGTGATCGCCTGCTCGCCGTTGATGTAGATCAGGTACAGCTCGCCGTCGAATTCGACGTTCAAGCGGACCTGGGTCGCCCCGCTGTACGGGCGGATGTCGTAGGGCCGGTCGGCACCGAAACGGTCGAGGCGGTCGACGACGACGCGCCTCAGTTCAGGCTCGAACGTCACGGAGTAGCCGTGGTCCCGTTCCGCTGTGGCACGCAGTTCGATCCCGAACGCTTTCGTCTCGGGCTCTGCACTGAGCGTGAGGTCGACGAGGCCCGCGTGCGGCATCTGCAGGAGCGTGGTCGTCGCGAACTCGTGAGCCGATCCGACCTGTGTTGCGGCGATCGGGATGCGCGACTCCGCACGGGATTCCTGAACGGCGCGAGTGATCTCAGGCTGGCGGACGGAGAGCGTGCCGTCAGCTTCCTGGACCAGTTCATGCACGATGAGGTTGCCGCCCCAGAGCCACCCGGCGCCGTCCTGCCCCGCGATGTTGTTCGTGCCCCAGCCCACGAGGTAACGGCGGTCGCCGTCGGAGATCGTCTTGGCCGCGTACAGTCCCAACCCGTCCAGTTCGTCGTCGGCCGGGCTGACCCAGGGGCCTTCCAGGGAGCGGCTCATCCGGTAGCGGGTGACGGTGCGATCGGTCAGCGTCGAGTAGACCAGGTACCACCAGTCGCCCATGCGGAACAGGTCGGGGCATTCGTGCATCGAGAAGATCCCGGGAGCCCAGAACGGTTCCGGGTCGATGGTCCAGCTGTCGGTCGTCTCGGACTCCGCCAGCACCGAGGCACCACGTCGGAGGCTCGGCCCTGTGAGCGTCTGACTGGCGACGAGCATCCGGTAGCGCTGTGCGTCGGTGTCGAAGAACACGAAGGGGTCGCGCCATTCGTCGGCGTTGAAGTGTTTCTCGTCGGACACGAGCGCGAAGCCGGGATCCTTCGTCCAGGCGACGAGATCGGTGCTGCGGGCGCGGAGGACGGTCTGATGGCGGCCCTCACTGCTTCCATCCCACTTGCGGAAGCCGGTGTAGTAGGCGTGGAACTCGTCGCCGACGCGGACGACGCTGCCGGTTGCGGCGGAGAAGTCCGGATCGGAGGCGGTCCCCCGGGGGATGGCGACGCCGTGATCCTCGAACTCGACGAAATCGGTGGTGGAGATGTGACACCAGTCGGTTTCGACCCGGTCATGCGTGTCGTCCGCGAAGCGCTTCAGGAAGAAGACGTGGAACACGCCGTCCCAGAAGAAGGGGATGGTGTCTCCCAGTCGAGCCCCGACGGGCTTGTAGAAGCGGGTCATCGTTGTCTTTCTGCGTGAGTGAGAGAAGGGGAGAAGAATGGCCAGGGTGCCGCGGCCGGTACGAGCGGCCGCGGCACCGCTCATTCAGCCGCGCGGCTTGAGGTTGGTCAGCACCAGCACCGTGCTGGACTCACCGGGGGAGAGAGTCGCGTACGGGTTCTTCTCGCTGGGCCAGCCGGTGAAGTTCTTGCTGTTGTAGATGCCCCAGTCGGGACCCGGGAACAGCGGAACCGTCGGCGCGAGCTCGTTGTAGAGAGCCTGCAGCTTGTTCATGATCGCGTGCTGGTCGCTTTCCGAGGTCGCAGCGGCGAACTGGTTGAGCAGGTCGTCGGCTTCCTTGCTGCAGTAGCGCTGGAAGTTCTGCGAGGTCTGCTCGCCGACCGGCTTCACGGTCTGGCACGACATCGCGCTGCGGTAGTACTCGAACGGGGTCACGCCGGCCTGGCTCCAGGCGATGTTGCCGGTGAACGTTCCACCGAACAGCGCGGTGTTGATCTGCGACCAGTCCTTCACGTTCAGCTTGGCGTCGACACCGATCTGCTTCAGGTTGCGGGAGATGACCTGTGCGACCGAGATCCAGTCGGTAGAGGCCGAGCCGACACCGATCGTGAAGCTGATCGGCTTGCCGCTCTTGTCCGTGCGGATGCCGCCGGAGCCCTTCGGGTAGCCGGAGTCATCCAGCAGCTTGTTGGCTGCTGCGACGTCTTCCTTCGTCCAGGTGCAGTCGCCGGCGACCTGCGGGTCCAGCCACGACTTGTAGGCATCGCTGAGGCCGTTGCAGTTCGCCGGGTGGGCGTAGCCGCTCATGCCGGTCTTGACGACCTCGTTGCGGTCGATCGCCATGCTGATCGCCTTGCGAACATTGACGTCGTTGAACGGGGCGACGGTGGTGTTCAGGGTGAGAGCGATCGTGGAGCCCACCGGCGGGAACCAGTAACCACGGTACTTCGGATCCTTGTCCACGTAGGTCTTCTGAACGTCCTGGATGTAGCCGAGACCCCAGTCGAGCTGGCCGTTGATGCCGGCGATGTTCGCCGCGTCGTTGCCCGAGTAGGCGATCAGCCGGATGCCGGCGTACTTGGCCTTGTCCTTCTGCCAGTAGTGCGGGTTGCGCAACAGGTCGAAGGACTGTGCGGAGAAGTTCGACACCTGGGTGAACGGTCCGGATGCGACGGGGTTCGGGTTCTGCCAGGTGGACGGATTCTTCTGGGACTCCCAGATGTGCTTCGGGACGATGACTTGCTGCCCCAGCTCGTAGAGCCCCGGGGTGTACTTCCGGTTCAGGGTGAAGACCACGGTGCTGTCGTCCTTGGCCTTCACATCCGAGACGTAGTCGAACGTGGTCGGGCCGAGGACCTTGCGAGCCAGGCCGAACGTGTAGACGACGTCGTCGGCGGTGAGCTTCTGGCCGTCGGACCATGTCGCATCGGGCTGCAGGTTGAACGTCAGGCTCAGCCCGTCCGAACTCCACTCGTAGGACTTGGCCAGCCAGGGAACCACGTTTCCCTTGGCCAGGTTGGTGACGATCATCGACTCGTACACGGCGTGGGTCGTCATGCCCAACGCGGTGGGGGAGAACGGGTTGAAGTTGCGGACGAACGACGCGTTGCCGATCGCCGCGATCCGCAGGGTCTGGCTGGTCCCCTTGGTCGGTGTCGATGAGCACGCTGCGAGGGCGCCGGTTGCGCCCACCGCGAGCGCAACGCTCATTACTAACGCGCGCCAGAAGCGACGCGTGCGGGTGGTTTTCATTGATTGCCTTTCGTCTTTGAAGGGGAATGTGCTGCTTGTTAGGGGGTGGACTCTCGGATCACGGTCGGGCAGTTGACCACGACCGGCTCGCGAGGGCCTTCCTCGCCGCGCTCCATCTTCATGAGGAGCTCAGCGCCGATCCGACCCATCTCCCGGAACGGGAGAGCAATCGTCGTCAGCGCCGGGCGAAGGAAGCTTGAGATGATCTCCTGATTGTCGAAACCGACCACGGCGACATCCTGCGGGATGCTGAGATGAGCGTCACGAAGTGCGTCGTAGGCACCCATCGCAAGTCGGTCATTGGCGCAGAAGATACCGTCCGGGGCCGAGGCGCCCGCTAGCAGATCGGCGGCGGCCACGTACCCATCCGTGGCTTCGCTTCCGCCGGTCACGATCAGGGCCGGATCCACGCTGACGCCGGCATCTTTCAACGCCTGTTCGAAGCCGGCACGACGTTCGGCAGCGGCGGGAAGCTCGGACGGAAGGTTGATCATCGCGATCCTGCGTCGGCCGTTGCTCACGAGGAGCGAGCCGGCCTCGTAGCCGCCGGCATATTCATCCGGCAACACGGAGGGGTAGCGGCCCTTGTCGTCGGTGCAGTGCACCAGAGCCATGGGAATGCCATCCAGCACGTCCGGGACCTTGATAGTTCGATTCACCGTCGTCGCGATCAGCACGCCACCGACACGATGCTCCAGCATCATCTCCAGCGACCGGCGATCAGGTCGATCCGGCGTCTTGGTGCCCGCAATGATCAAGGACTTCCCCTGACGCCAGAACGCCTCCTGGGCGCCGGCGATCAAGTCCGCCGCAAAGGGTGTGGTGATGATGTCGGTGACAAGGCCGTAAAGCCCGGTGGTTTGAGACGCGAGGGCGCGCGCGCCAGCGTTGGGGCGGTAGCCGAGCTCGGCAGCTTTCTCGAGCACGCGGCGGCGCGTTTCCTCTGAAACCTGATTCTCGTTATTGAGCGCGAAGGAAACCGCTGACCGAGACACCCCAAGCGCGCTTGCGACGTCTCTCATGGTCACGGGGCGCGTCATCGCGGTGTTCCTTTCGAGTAACTAACTCGCGTTAGAAGCGAGTCCGGTGGGAGACTAACACGCGTTAGAACCGATCGTCAACAAAACTTCTCGACGGCCTCACAGCCGTGTCGGACGGCCCGTCGACCATCGATAACAGGTTGGTAACGGCCGTTTGCGTCAACGCGTTTGACGCTCTTAGCGTGCCGACAACTGGTCGAAGTCAACCGATTGACGGACGAAGGAGCCCCGATGCTGACGATGAAGGACATCGCGTCGCACGTCGGTGTGTCCGTGTCCAGCGTGAGCCTCGTGCTGAGCGGCCGGGGTGAAGGACGCGTCAATGCCGGTGTGGCGCAACGCATCCGGCAGGTTGCCGACGAACTCGGCTACGTCCCCAATCAGCTCGCGCGATCGCTGAAGACCAAGCAGAGTCGTACCCTCGGCGTCGTCTCGGACCAGGTCGCCACCGTGCCCTTCTCCACACATATGCTGGCCGGCGCGCAGCAGGCGGCGTGGGAGAGCGGCTTCATGCTGATGCTGATCGACACCTCCGGCAACGACGAGGTGCAGACACCCGCTGTGCAGTCCCTGCTGCAGCGGAACATCGAGGCGCTGATCGTGGCCTCGAACTATCACCGGGTCGTCGGCGTCCCGCTCGTTCCGCCGACGATGCCGGTCGTCATCCTGGACGGCCGGCCGGCGGACGACGCCCATCCGACGGTCGACTACGTCGTTCCGGACGAGGAACTCGGCGCCTACACCTCGACCAGGATGCTCGTGGAGGCCGGCCACACGAGGATCGGCTTCTGCAACGTCTCGGCCTATCCGATCGCCTCGACATTGCGACAGCGAGGCTACCGCCGCGCTCTGGAGGAGGGTGGGATCCGGCCCGATCCGACCCTCACGGTCGTCGCCGAGTACGCGGCCACGGGTTACGCGATCGAGCCCGCCCGGGCGCTGCTGGACCGCGACGACCCGCCCACAGCGGTGTTCTGTTTCAGTGATCAGACGGCGATGGGCTTCTACGCAGTGGCCCGTCGACTCGGTCTCAGCATTCCCGGAGACCTGTCCCTGGCAGGCTTCGACAATCAGGAATTCGTCGCCGAAGCGCTCGACCCGGGGCTCACGACCGTCCAACTTCCGCACCGCGAGATGGGGGAGTGGGCGGTGCGTCGGATCCTCGGGAGACTCGACGGCTCGCTGGGTGTCGCCGACCGCGAAGGCTACCTCATGCCATGCGCGCCCGTCGTTCGCGAATCGATAGGTCCACCTCCCGACCGCTGATCCCGAGGCACCTCGTTCCACCATCCCGCACCACCACCGGAGGCACCGGTGGCGCGAGCCTGCCCTCGCGCCGTCGTGCCTCGACCACCCCTCACCACCCGATGCAAAGGAGCAAACGCATGAAATCGAACAGGAAGCAGACCGGCCGCCGGCTGACCCGGCTCGCGGCCGCAGCGGCGGCGATGGCCGTCGCCGCTGCAGGGCTCGTCGCCTGCAGCAGCGGTGGCGGCGGAGACGCCGGCAAGACGTTCACGATCCTGCAGTACGAGGACCCCAAGAGCGCGCAGGGCCAGGGCTGGCAGCTCGCGCTGGAACTGTTCAAGAAGAAGCACCCCGATGTGAAGGTCGACTTCCAGACGACGAGCTTCGACGCGGTCCGCAAGAACGCGAAGCTCCTGCTGGGTGGCAACAAGGTCCCCGACGCCATCGAGTTCAACAAGGGCAACGCGGACGGCGGCCAGCTGGCCAGCCAGGGCCTGCTGTCCTCGCTGAACGATCCCGTGAAGAAGTTCGGCTGGGACAAGAAGGTGACCGGCGGCATGCAGTCGTTCGCCAAGTACGACGAGCAGGGCCGCGCGGGTTCGGGCGACTGGTACGGCATCCCGAACATCGGCGAGTACGTCACGATGTACTACAACAAGGACCTGTTCGCGAAGGCCGGAATCACCGCTGAGCCGAAGACGATGGATGAGTTCGTGGCCGCCATGCAGAAGCTCCAGGCCGCGGGCATCACCCCAGTATCCTCCTCGGCGTCCACCAACCAAGGCTTCAACCAGATGTGGGTCTGGTACTCGCTGGTGTCCGCATATGCGGACCGGAAGCAGATCGACGACTTCATGTTCCTGAAGGGCAAGGTCGATTTCTCCGCAGACCCGTGGAAGAAGGGCACCCAGCAGTTCCAGGACTGGATCGACAAGGGCTACCTGGGCACGGACCTCGCCGGTCTCACCTTCGAGCAGGCGAACGTCAACTTCCTCAGCGGAAAGACGGGGATGCTGATCTGGAACAACGGCGTCTTCTCCCGGGTGAAGGATCAGAAGGACTTCCCGTGGGGCTACTTCACTCTGCCCGGGGCGAACATGTCGATGGGCTCGTCCGGCCATCTGTGGGGCGTTCCGGCGAAGGCGAAGAACAAAGACCTCGCCTACGACTGGATCAACACCACCCTGAGCCCGGAGGTGCAGAACAAGATCGGCGGGCTCGGCGGCCTCCCGCTGGCCGGCGACTCGTCGAAGATCACCGACCCGGTGACCCGCGCCTACACCGAGCGGTTCGACCAGATCGTCAAGGACGACACGCTCACCTTCTACCCCGACTACCCGGTGCCCGGCTTCCTGGACTTCATCCAGACCAACATGTCCGCGATGTCGAACAAGAACGAGACGGCCGACGAGTACATCGCCAAGCTGCAGAAGTTCTACGACGACGGCAAGAAGGCCACCGACCAGGGCTGACCAGGATGCGGGAGCCGCGGAACCCAGGGCTCCCGCATCCACCTCTCCCGCAGAAGGATCCGGAGACCACCACATGACGACTGTCACGCCTCTCGACCGGCGCATCCGGCCGCGCACCGCCGGCTACTGGCCGTACCTCATCCCGATGATCGCAGGCACGATCCTGATCGTGCTCCTTCCGTTCGGGGTGAACGTGTTCATCAGCCTCTTCCGGTGGAAGGGCGGCATCGCCCCGATGCGCTGGAACGGCCTGCAGAACTACGTCGACCTGCTGAACGACGCCCAGTTCTGGCTCGCCTTCAAGAACACCATCTTCATGATCGTCGGCATCGTCGTCATCCCCACCCTTCTGGGGCTGCTGCTGGCGGCGATGCTCTTCGACTACATCGGCCGCGAGTTCGGCGGAAAGACCGCCGCGTTCCTGCGGGCGACCTACTATCTGCCGCAGATCCTGCCGATCGCCGTCGCCGGCTTCATCTGGAGCTGGGTGCTGGCTACACAGAACGGACTCCTGAACAGCGTCATCCGGACGATCGGGGTGACCAGCCCGCCGGACTGGCTCGGCGACCCGAGCATCGCGATCTACGCGGTCATGCTGATGCTGATCTGGCTGCAACTCGGCTACCCGGTCGTCATCTTCATGGCCGCCTTGCAACGGGTCGACCCGGAACTGTATGAGGCCGCCTCTCTCGACGGCGCCGGGTGGTGGCGACGGTTCCGTGCGATCACCGTTCCCCAGATCCGCCCGGAGGTATTCGTCGTGGTCATCACTGCGACGGTCGGCGCGCTGAAGGTGTTCGCGCCGGTGCTCATCCTGACAGGGGGAGGTCCGGAGGGTTCCACGGTCGTGCCTTCGTACTACTCGTATCGGAACTTCTTCGAACTCTCCAAGGTCGGCTACGGCTCCGCAATCGCGACAGCCATGTCCCTCGTCATCTTCCTCGTCGCGGGCGTCATGCTCTGGCTCCAGCGGCGAAGCGCCCGAGAGGAGAACGCCGGATGACCACCACCGCACCACAACCGACTACGACACGAGGAGTGCAGGGGTCGACGGACCGCGTCCCCGCGGGACGGAAGCGGCGACGCGGTCCGCTGCGTTGGGTGATCCTCAGCGGTGCAGTGCTGATCGCGCTGGTGATGCTGGCGCCGCTGGTGCTGCTGGTTCTGAACGCGTTCAAGACCAGTGGCGACTATTCGGCGCACGGTCCGCTCGCGCTGCCCACCGAGTGGAGCCTGCAGTCGCTCCAGAACTATCTCGACCGCGTGGACTTTCTGCGTGCGCTGTGGAACTCCGTGCTCATCTCGGCTCTGGTGGCAGTACTCGGGTCGCTGGTCTCGCTGCTCAGCGCGTACGCGATCGGAGTCGGACGCGTCCGCGGGAGCACCGCACTTCTCGCCGTCTTCCTGCTGGCGACGATGCTCCCGCAGGAGGCGCTGATCTATCCGCTGTTCTATGGCGCGCAGGCGACGGGCACCTTCAACACCGTGTGGAGCGTCATCATCGTCTTCACCGTGCTGCAGGCGGCGTTCGGCACCTACCTGCTCTCCAGCGTGATGGCAACGCTGCCGCCCTCGCTGCTCGAAGCGGCCGCCCTCGACGGCGCCGGTCGGTGGCGCATCCTGTGGTCGGTGGTGTACCCCGTGATGCGGCCGACGCTCTCGGTGCTGATGGTGTTCTTCTTCGTCTGGACCTGGAACGAGTTCTACATCCCGCTGATCCTGCTGTCCGACCAGTCCGTGCAGACGATCCCGATCGCCCTGGCGACCCTGCAGGGCCAGAACTCCATCGACATCACCCTGCTCAACGCCGGCTCGCTGCTGTCCCTGCTGCCGACGCTCGTCTTCTTCATCATCTTCCAACGCACACTGAGCCGCGGCGTGACCGTCGGCTCGGTGAAGTGACCGCACACGCAGAACCCAAGGAGAATCAGTGCTTTCCACCCTGTCCGACCTCGTCGCCCCTGCAGGCGTGAGCTCCCGATCCATCAACGCCGAGAACCCGACCGGTGAGCCCGCCAGCGCTGCGGCGGCGAGCTCCCACCTCGGACCAGGCCGGAAGGGCAGCGCGTACCTCCCGCTCCCGGCGGGCGAGAGGCTGACGTTGGCCGACATCGAAGGGCCGGGCGTGATCCGGCACATATGGATCACGGTCCCCGACCGCACCGAGGGCGGGCCGTTCGTGCTGCGCGACCTGGTGCTGCGGATGTATTGGGATGACGAGGAGCGGCCTTCGGTCGAGGTGCCGCTCGGCGACTTCTTCTGCAACGGCTTCGCTGCGCGCGCACTCGTTACCTCCGAGCCGATTGTGGTCGCACCCACCGGGGGCATGAACTCGTACCTCCCCATGCCGTTCCGCCGCAGGGCGCGCATCGTGCTCGACAGCGAGCATGCCGCCTCCATCGATCACGTGTTCTTCCAGGTCGACTACACGGTCGGCGATGACGTGCCCTCGGACGCCCCGTACTTCCACGCGCAGTGGCGCCGCTCGAACGGGACAACGGCGCTGGGGGAGGACCACGTCATCCTGGACGGCGTGACCGGCCGCGGCCGCTACCTCGGCACCTACATCGGGCTGGCCGCCCTCTCGCGCTACTGGTGGGGGGAAGGCGAGGTGAAGTACTTCGTCGACGGGGACACCGACCTGCCCACTCTGTGCAGCACGGGTCTCGAGGACTATGCCGGCGGCGCCTGGGCGTTCCAGGATGAGCTGCGAAAGGATCCGGAACCGGTCCCGCTCACCTTCAGTGCGCCCTACTGCGGGTACCCCTTTTTCAGCACGCGGGATGTGACCGGCGCTGCCACCTTCATCCAGTCGACCGCGCCGATGCATGCCGTGTACCGGTGGCACCTGCCCGACCCCGTCTGGTTCCAGAGCGACTTCCGCGCCACCCTGCAGCAGATCGGGGTCTGGGACAAGGGCCTCTTCGAGCGCACCGACGACGTGTTCTCGGTGGCCTACTGGTACCAGACCGAGCCGCACACAGCGTTCCCGGAGCTGCCCGACGCCGCGGGACGCGTTCCCCGCTAGAAGTCCCGCCGCGTTGCCGGCCCGGTCAGGCCGTGTTGACCACGTGGGAAGCCCTGATGTCGAGGCGGCGTTCATGGTGACGGCCCAGGAGGCCGCTCAGTGCGTGGTCGAGTGCCAGTGCGGCTGCGCCGGCAACGGTCGCCGTGTCTCCGAGTTCGCTGGCTTCGACGCGGATCCGCGGCTGAACCCGGCGAACCACTTCTCGAACACCCTGCGTCAGGGCGGGGTTTCTTCCTACGCCGCCGCCCAGGACGATGAGGTCCGGGTCGGTCACCGCCACGAGTGTCAGGGCAAGCTGGCCGATGTCGGCCGCGTGCTGGTCGATCACCTGCATCGCCGTGGCGTGGCCCTGCCCTGCAAGGCTGAAAAGCTCGGGGACCGTTCGAGGGGCGGGGACGCTCTCGTCCGTCCACGCGCCGATGCATCGCCGGAGGAGCCCGTCGGATCCGAGGTACCGCTCGAGCTCGAACGGGTCTTGCCCATGCCGCGCCGGCCAGCCGTTCGGTATCGCGGACAGCTCGCCGGCTCCACCGTGGGCCCCCCGCAGGACGCGTCCTCCTGCGACGATGCCGGCACCGATTCCGACTCCGATCTGCAGGTAGCCGAAATCGTCGGTGCGCTGGGCGATACCGCCGTCCATCTCGGCCAGGGCGGCGCAGTTCACGTTGTTCTCGATGAGGATCGGAATCCCGGGGTCGGCTCCCACCGAGTGGATGAGGCTACCGATGTCGGGTGTGCCGTGCGAGTCGGAGACGCCGGTCTCGAGGTAGTCGGAGACGATCCGTGGAAGGGCGATGCCGACGGTATATAGGGGTCCGTTCGTGTCGCTCACGGCGCGCCGAACGCGCGACATCAGGGTGCGGATGGCGGCAACTTTGTCGTCGACGTCCTGCCGCGCCAACGTCACGGTGGACTCGAAGATCCGCTGGCCGTTCAGGCCGCGTGCGTGGGCGTGCACTTGGGTGGATCCGAGGTCGAGCCCGAGGGTCCATCCAGCCGAGGATGTCACGCCGTAGACGGTGGCGGCGCGGCCGAGGGCTCCTTGTCTGGCGCTGAGGGCGGCGATCAGGTCGACTTCCGCCAATCTGACCATCGCCGAGGCCACGGTGGGGGCGGAAAGACCGAGCCGCTGACGAACGGCCGGGCGGGTCGCTTCTCCCTCGTTGAGAACGGCGGCCAGGACCGCTTGCTCGGTATCCGAGAGCGCGCTCCCGTGTTCGGTCTGCATCCGTGCTCGCCCTTCGATTTCTTCAATTCTGCCAAAACCGCGCTCAGGGCTTGACGCGTGCTGCCGCGGTCCACATTATTAACGCAATCTACTTTAAAAAAGCAGCTTACGCATGGAGGAAGAAGAAGTATGGCGCACCAGAAGTGGCTCACGTTCGAAGAGGGCGTCGCCGCCCAGGCCCGTGTCGTGGACGGAGCGACGCCGGCCGTTCTGGACTGGTTCGAGCAAGGGCACGTCGACCACTTGCGCGGGCGAAGCATCCTGCTCGCCGGGATCGGCGCGAGCTACGCGGCCGCCGCGACACCCACGCACGAACTTCGAGCCGCCGGGGTGACCGCCCTGAGGTCCGCGTGCTCCGACATCCCGGACGAGTCCGCCGCGCTTGCGGATGCGTACGTCGGCATCTCGCAGGGAGGCCGCAGCAGGGAGACCATCCAGGCGCTGTTGACGGTCCCGCGCGAGATGCGGCTGGCGGTCGTCAACGCGGCCGATTCGCCGCTGGCGTCCGCCTCTGGGAGCGTCCTCGGCCTCGGTGACCTGATCGACAGCAGCATGTCGTCGATCGGCTTCAGCGCGACGGTCGTCGCGCTCGGGCTCCTCGTCGAGCGGCTGACCGGGAAGCCCCATGATTCGTCGTGGGCGGGGATCGGGGCCCGCGCAGCGGACATCTGTGCGGCGAATGAGGGCACGCTGGCACGATTCGCAACCGAGATCGCGGAGCGCGGGTACGTCGACGTGGTCGCCCGTCCCGCAGAGCTGACCGCGGCAGAGCAGGGAGGGCTTCTGTTCCGGGAGGGTCCGGCTCTGCCGTCCATGGCGATGGACACGCGTTCCTACCTGCATGGCCCGATGGACTGCGCAGGACCTGCGACGAGCCACGTCCTGCTCGGCGGGGGCCGGGAGGCACTGCTCGCGGAACAGCTGGCAGAGAAGGAGGTCCCCATCCTGCTGATCGCCGACGATGACGTGAGTGCACCCGCGTCCATCGTCCGCATCCCCCGCATGCCGGCCACTCAACGCGCCTACGTCGAGGTCGTGCTTCTCCAGCGGCTCGTGCAGCTGACTGCGGCAGCCATCGGCAAGGACATCGAAGAGCGCGCCTTCACGCGCTACGACACCAAGGTGGACTCGGTCCAGCAGGTCGTGGACGGTACCGTGTGAGCGCCGTGAACGCCGTCATCGTCGGCATCGACGTAGGCGGATCCAAGACCGCGCTCCGAGCCATCGGTTCGGAGGGGTTCGTCGTGACGGACGTCGTGGTCCAGACCGACAGCTGGCGGGGCGAGGATTGGGCGGGCAAGGCGCGTGTGCTGACGCGACTGATCGCCGACACGGTCACGGGCCACATCGAGGCTGTGGCGGTGGGAGCTCACGGTTGTGACACGGATGAGCAGTGCGCCGCCCTGGCCCAGGAGATCTCGCTCCGGCTGGACGTGCCCGTCCGTGTGGTCAATGACGCCGGTCTGCTCGCGCATGCAGCCGGCAGGCCGGATGCCGTCGGACTGATCGTCGGCACGGGCGCGATCGCGGTCGGAAGCAGGCCGGACGGCGGGACAGTGCACGCCGGCGGTTGGGGCTGGTTGGTGGGCGACGACGGGGGAGCGGCGGGCCTCGTGCGCGAGGGCGTGCGGGCTGTGCTCCTCGCCGCCGACGGCGGCGTTCCCGACCAGATTCTGGAGCGAGCCCTGATCGCCGCCTCCGGCCAGGAGTCCGTCGGTGAGTTGTCGCACCGGATGATGCTCGACCGCGCCGAGCAGTGGGCGCTGTTGGCGCCGGCGATCTTCGCGGCGGCCGAAGACGGATCGCCTGTCGCCGCTACGGTCCTCGAGAACGCGATCGATGCTCTCGCCGCGCTCGTGCTCGCCGTCGGACAGAAGGGCGCCGCCCTCGAGAACCTGGTGATCGGTGGTGGCGTCGCCTCCGCACAGCGCAGCTATGCCGCGCGGATCGCCTCGCGCATCCTTGCGGCGAGTCCACGTACCTCAGTAACCATCCTCACCGAGTCTCCTGTGACCGGGGCTCTTGAGCTTGCACGTTCGATCGCGGTCGCACCGTATCCCGTCCCCAGCAACTCCAACCCCGAAGGATGACCATGAACACCACACCTCGCAAGACGGCGGCAGTAGCGCTCGTCGCGTTCGGCATCGCGGCAGCGTTGTCGGCTTGCAGCACGTCCGCCGCCGGTCCGAAGGACGAGGCGAAATCCCTCAACGCCGTGGCCGGCATCGGCACCGTCGCCACGGTCGCGCATCTGGCGGATTCGGTCCCCGCAGATTTCCGGGGCCGCACGCTGACCGTGGGTACCGACGCCACCATGCCGCCGAAGGAGTTCATGAGCGCCGACGGTCAGACTTTCGAGGGATTCGACGTCGATCTCACGTACGCGATCGGCAATGTCCTGGGCATCAAGATGAAGTTCGTGAACAGCGGCTTCGACTCCCTGCTCCCGGGCGTGCAGAACGGTCGTTACGACTACGTCGCGTCGTCCGCAGCGCCCACGCTCGAGCGTGAGAAGGTCGTCGATTTCGTCAGCGTGGACCGCTCCGGCGAATCCCTTCTCGTCAAGAAGGAATCGGCGGGCACGATCAAGGACATCAGCTCGCTGTGCGGCCGGCCGGCGGGTGCGATCAAGGGTTCGCTCCAGGTGCAGGACCTCGCCGACCAGAGTGCCAAGTGCACCGCCGAGGGCAAGAAGGCCATCGATACCTCGCTCTTCCCCGATGCGTCGTCGTTGAACCTGGCGTTGAGCAGCGGACGCGTCGACGCGGCGTTCCTCGACACCCCGGGGTCGGCCTACCAGGCGAAGCAGTCGAACGGGAAGTTCGTGGTTGTCGGACCCATCTACCGCGCCGGGCTCGAGGGCCACTTCATGAAGAAGGGCACGGGCCTGGCGGATTCTGTCTCCGACGCCGTCAACGCCCTGATCAAGGACGGCACCTACGCGAAGCTCCTGGCGAAGTGGGGGCTCGATAAGAGCAAGATCTCCACCTCGTATGTGAACCCGGCGACGAGCGGCAAGGCGGACCAGCCGTGAGCTCTGCCGCCGGAACGGCAGGGGTGTACACGCCTCTGCGAGTGCGAGCACGGTTCAAGCCGGGATCCTGGATCGCGGGCGTCATCGTACTGATCGTCGCCGCGATGGTGGTGCAGGCGCTGGTGACGAACCCGAATTTCCAGTGGGATGTCGTTGCTGCGTACTTCTTCTCGCCGCAGATCCTGTCGGGCCTGGTGTGGACCATCGAGCTGACCTTCTTCTCGATGCTGGGCGGCGTAGCGCTGGGAACGCTCCTCGCCGTCATGCGAGGAGCGGACAACCCTATCGTCGCCTCTGCAGCAGGCGTGTATGTGTGGTTCTTTCGCGGAACCCCGCTTCTCGTGCAGCTGATCTTCTGGTTCAATCTCTCCTCTCTCTACCCGACTCTGCGCTGGGGTGTCCCGTTCACGTCCGTCCTGTTCGGCCAGGTCGGCACGAACGCGGTGATCTCTCCCTTCACTGCCGCGCTGCTCGGCCTGGGCTTGAACCAGGCCGCGTACACGGCAGAGATCGTCCGCGCCGGGATACTGTCCGTACCCGCGGGACAGTTGGACGCCGCCGCTTCGATCGGGATGACACGGCTGGTGACCATGCGCCGCGTCGTCCTTCCGCAGGCCATGCGCGTCATCATCCCGCCGCTCGGCAATGAGACGATCGGCATGCTGAAGACCACGTCCGTCGTCAGTGTGCTCGCGATGCCCGAACTCCTGTACAGCGCACAGATCATCTATGCGCGCACCTACCAGATCATCCCGCTCCTGATCGTGGCGAGCCTGTGGTACCTGATCGTCACCACGATCTTGACGATCATCCAGATGCGCATCGAGCGCCACTACCAGGTGCGCGGACCATCGGGTCCGACCAACACCGTGATGGAGTTCTTCCGCAAAGCGGTGCGAGTCCATGCCGTCGAACCGCCGGGGACCCGGGAGCCGGTGACCGCTGCGACCGCGATCACAAGTGGAGACCGAACATGAGTACTTCCTCTCGCACGCCGATGGTGTCGGCGACAGGAGTCCACAAGCACTTCGGCATCACGCCGGTCCTCAAAGGGCTGGATCTGGATGTGTTCCCCGGCGAGGTGGTGTGTCTTCTCGGCTCCTCGGGATCGGGCAAGACGACCTTCCTGCGGTGCGTCAATCATCTGGAAAAGATCAGTGCCGGCCGGATCGTGGTCGACGGTGAGATCGTCGGCTATCAGGAGCGAGGCGATCATCTCGTCGAGCGTTCCGAGAAAGAGATCGCCCGCCAGCGCGCGGGGATGGGGATGGTGTTCCAGCAGTTCAACCTGTTTCCCCACCGCACGGTCCTCCAGAATCTCCTCGAAGGCCCGGTCATCGTGGCTCGCGAGCCTCGCGATGAGGTGACCCCGCGTGCGTCAGCGATGCTGGCGCGCGTTGGGTTGGCCGGACGCGAGAACGCGTACCCGGGCGAGCTCTCCGGCGGCCAGCAGCAGCGTGTCGCGATAGCCCGTGCGCTCACGATGCGGCCGAAGCTCATGCTCTTCGACGAGCCCACCAGCGCCCTCGACCCCGAACTCGTCGGTGAAGTGCTGGATGTCATGCGGGATTTGGCGAACGACGGGATGACGATGATCGTCGTGACGCACGAAATGGGATTCGCCCGCGACGTCGCCGACCGTGTCGTCGTGATGGACGGCGGAGTGATCGTCGAACAGGGGCCGCCCTCGGCGGTGTTCGACCGACCGCAGCACTCCCGGACACAGGCTTTCCTGCGCAAGTTCTCGTAGGCAGCACAGCCCGCGCCCTTCTCGACCTTCGCTGCGGCTGTCGACCCGGGCGAACAGCACAGCGGGGCGGATCGATCGATCCGCCCCGCTGGTCGCTGCGCTCAAGCCTCAGTCGAGGTCGAGGAAGCTGCTCTCGTACTTCTTCGCGTCGTTGATCGCTACCTTCTTCATCTCGTTCTGTTCGAGGCCGCGCGCCTTGTACAGGGATCCGTAGACGCCGGTCTCGATGAGGTGGTCGACGGTCGCCGCGATGGCCTTGGTCAGCTTCGTGCCGTCCGCGTTCTTCGGCAGCGCGATGGCCTGGTAGCCGACGCCGTAGCGCTTGCCCTTCACCACCTCGAGCTGGTCCCCGGTTCCGTTGCCGTTCTCGCTGGTGAACATGGCGGTGCCGAACGTGTCGAGGAAGACGTCGGCACGGCCGCTGCGGATGGCCAGGTAGCCGTCGGCCGCCGCAGGCAGCGGGGTGACGGTCATCTTGCTCGAGCAGAGGGCGTTCTGCTTCTCGACCAGCTGCTGGGTGATGCCGCCCTGGGTGACAGCGACGCGGAGCCCGCAGGCATCGGCGATGGAGTCGACCTTGTGTGGGTTGCCCTTGGCCACGACCAGCGCGGTGCCCTCGGTCTGGTAGCTGACGAAGTTCATGACTTTCTCGCGCTCGGAGGTGTCGCTGATGGTCGACATCCCGAGGTCGTAGCGGCCGCCCTGGATGCCGGTGAGGATGCCGGCGAAGGCGACGGTCTTGAAGTCGGCGGGGAGACCGAGCGTGCAGCCGATCGCGCGACCCAGGTCGATCTCGAGGCCGGCGAGCTTGCCACCGTCCTTGTAGGTGTAGGGCGGCCCGTCGCCGGCGGTCGCGATGGTGAGGTGGCCGGTGGACAGGATGGAGTCGGGCACCTGCGAGCGCAGGGACGCGACCTGGTCGACCTTTTTCCCTTCGACAGTGCAGTCGGTGGACGAGGAGGACGCGCCCGCTGTGCCGGCCGCTCCTCCCGCGCTCGGCGCGCTACAGCCGGCGAGGGCGAGGAGCGCGAGGGTGGCGCTCGCCGCGAGGGCGAGCGGGTGAAGTTTTCGTGTTGTCATGACAGGACCTTTCTCAGGAAGTTGCGGGCTCTCTCCGTCGACGGCGAGGTGAGGAACTCGTGCGGTGGTGCGGTTTCGACGAGCCGTCCATCGTCGAAGAATGCGATCTGATCGGCCACCTCGCGGGCGAAGCCGATCTCGTGGGTGACGACGATCATCGTCATGCCCGATGCGGCGAGGTCTCTCATCACATCGAGGACCTCGCCGACGAGTTCGGGGTCCAGGGCGGACGTGGGCTCGTCGAACAGGATGAGCTCCGGCTTCATCGCCAGGGTGCGGGCGATGGCCGTCCGCTGCTGCTGGCCGCCGGAGAGCTCGCGGGGGTAGGCCGAGAGCTTGTCACCGAGGCCGACACGCTGGAGCAGCTCGACGGCGGTGGCCCGGGCCTCGGAGCGCGAGCGCTTCTTGACCACCAGCTGCGGCTGAACCACGTTCTCGAGGATGCTCAGGTGGGCGAACAGGTTGAACTGCTGGAAGACCATGCCGATGCGCGCCCGCCGCTCCGCGGTCTCCCGCTCCCGCATCTCGTAGAGCTTGCCGTTCAACTCGCGGTACCCCACCAGCTCGCCGTCGACGAGCAGCTCGCCGCCGTCGATGCTCTCGAGGTGGTTGATGCAGCGCAGGAAGGTCGACTTACCGCCGCCGGACGCACCGAGGATGCACGTCACCTCGCCCCGCCGGGCGACGAAGTCGATGCCCTTGAGCACGTGGTGGTCGCCGTAGCGCTTCTCGACACCGATCGCCTGGACGACGACGTCCTTGTCGGGGATGCTCATTGTTCGGTCTCCGTCCGGAGCTTGGCGGAGCGCCGGCCGGCACGGGAGCCGGCGGCGAACCGCTTCTCGAGGTAGTACTGGCCGATGCTGGCGAGCGTGGTGGCCACGATGTACCAGAAGCTCGCGACGAAGAGGAGCTCGATGACCTTGAAGTTCGAGGACGAGATCGACTGCGCCCGGGTGAGCAGATCGGCCGCGCCGATCACCGAGACCAGGGATGTCGCCTTCAGCATCCCGATCACCTCGTTGCTCGACGGCGGGATGATGACCCGCATCGCCTGCGGCAGCACGATCCGGCCCATGATCTGACCGGGCCGGTAGCCGAGCGCCGATGCGGCCTCGCGCTGTCCCGGGTCGATGGAGAGGATGCCGGCCCGCACGATCTCCGACATATATGCCGCCTCGTTGAGTCCGAGGCCCAGCGTCGCGGCGACGATCGGCGTCACGATGGTGTTGGTGGAGACGGACCAGGCCCCGATGGTCAGCGTCGGGATGAACAGCGCGATGTTGAACCAGAACAAGATCTGCACCAGCTGCGGGATGCTCCGCACGAACCACACGTAGGTGGTGGACACCGAGCGGAGTACCGGGTTCGTCGACAGGCGCATGACGGCGAGAACCGTGCCGAGGGCGGCGCCCAGCACCATGGCGAGCACCGTCAGCTCCAGGGTGATCAGCAGCCCGGAAAGAATGTCGGCGTTCGGTAGGTAGGCGATGACCGCGACCCAGTCCACGTTGCGGCTGGTGGCGAACACCCAGAGCAGCGCGACGACGGCCGCGATCGCGACGATCGCGCCGATCAGGCGTCCCCAGTGCTTGAGCGGGATGACCTCGACGGTCGACCCGTGGTGGATCGCCACAGGGGCGGTGCGGTTGACGGTCATGTCAGGACCACTCCTTCTGTCTCGCCGGTCGCTCGGGAGCGGGAGCCCGCGATGGCGGCTGCGCCCGCCCAGCAGGAGGCCGGACCGAGTTGTGCGCGCAGGATCGGGATGCGGCGCGTGTGCTCGACCGAGATGTGCTCGCGGGCGATGGCGTCCGCGCGCTCCAGGTAGCCGGCGCCTCCGCTGCCGAGTCCGCCGCCGAGGACGACCGCCTCGGGGTCGTAGATGAGCATCAGGTCGGCCAGCAGGACGCCGAGGTGCCAGGCGGCGTGCTCGATGACGTCGGCGCCCCGCTCGTCTCCGGCTGCCGCGGCGGCGAACACCTGGCGGGCGTCGGATCGGGCATCGCCGAAGTATGCTTCCGCGATCGCGGTGCCCGACGAGATGCGTTCGACATTCGCCGCGTCGCAGCGCTCCCACGGGCAGCGGGCTGGGATGGTGTAGCCGCTGAAGTAGGCCGAGCGGTGTGCGCCTTCCAACGGCGTCCCGGCCTCGATGTACGCGTGGGCCAGGCCCGTGCCCGCCGTCACATACAGGGGACGGGTCGTGCCACGGGCGGCGCCGAACCTGTGCTCGCCGATGGCGCCGGCCTCGGCGTCCGCGATGACGATATGGGTGCGTCCGTCGACGGACAGCGCCTGCTCGAGGTCGAGTCCGCGCCAGCCGAACCAGCCGTGAGGGTCGCGGAGGCGGCCGTCGGCGTCGATGGTGGTCGCCATCGAGACGCCCACCACCCGTGCGTCGGAGAGCTGGGGGCGCTCCAGGAGTGCGGCGACGGCGGCGAGGTTGGCAGCGCCGTCGCCCGGCGTGGTCGGCAGGACGCCGACCTCGACGGGCCGGCCGGCGGCGTCGATGTAGCCGGCGGCGATCTTGGTGCCGCCCACGTCGACTCCCACCATGCCGGAGGCGTGCTCAGTTCTCACGGGTCAGTTCCGCCTCGTCCGTGATCGAGTGTGAGGTGTACCGGAACTCGCCCGCGGGGATGCCGGCCTGCTCGCCCCAGGCGTAGGCGAGGACTGACGGCACGACGAGCGACACCAGTGGGAGGTACTCGTCGGCGATCGAGACGGCCACATCGGCGCCGTCGGGTCCGACCACGACGACTCGGCCGGTGATTTCGCGAATGGCATCGGCGAACGAGGCGTCGAGATCGGCCGCACGGCCCTCTCGTGCGGCGAACACCAACGAGAGCTGCTCAGGAGCGATGGCCTCGATGGGGCCGTGACGGTAGGTGCTCGATTCCCACGCCGCGGCGGGAACGCGCGCGATCTCGCGCACGATGAGGGTCGCCTGAACGGCTGTGGCCGCGAGGGCGCCGCGGCCGAAGAACTCCGCATATGCCGGCGCGGTGGGCTGCAGGGCCAGGATGCCGTCTGCGGCGGACAGCACGGCGGCGGCCGCGGCGCCGAGATCGCCGGCGGGGATGGCGTCCACGCCGGCGGCGGCTGCGGCGATGCGGAACAGCGTGAGGTAGGTCGCCGTCCAGGGGCCGAACGGGGTATGGGTGAGCTCGGTGAGCCCCTGGTCGACTGTCGCATCGCACAGTTCGGCCAGTTCGCTGTCGGGCGCGTTCGTGATGCACAGGGTGCGGATGTTGCGCTCCTTCAGCGCCTGGGCCGCGCGGATCGTCTCGACCGAGGTGCCGCTGTAGGAGATGAGGATGACGAGCTCGTCTGCGCCGATGGTGTCGGCGCTCGAGTGAACCAGGTGCGAGGCGAGCTCGGCGCGGGCGTCGATGCCGCGCTCCAGGAAGCGCTCGACCGCGGCGACCGACGCGTTGTACGAACCGCCCATGGCGGCAATTCGGACGCGTCCCGCACTACGGGCGAGCTCGGCTGCCTCGGGGGAGAGCGGCCGGGCGGCGATCTCGTCGAGGGTGGACGGGATGTGGGAGAAGCGCTGAGCGAAGTCCATTGTTCCGTTTCTGGTCGATATCTGGTTAGTTCGTCAAGCGACCGAACTAACTGATTTAGTATGGTAGCCGAACGAACGAAGTTGCCGCAAGAGGTGGCTGGATGGGAGGGGAGCCCTGATGACGCTGCCGGAATTGAGCGAAAGCGCGCGGAAGACCCTGGCGGCGCTGCTGGCGATGGGGCCGTCGAGCCGCCCGCAATTGAGTGCGGCGACGGAGCTGTCGAAGCAGACGATCTCGATTGCCGTCGAGGAACTCGTCGCGGAGGAACTCGTGGAGCCGACGAGCGTGCACCAGGGACCCACCGGTCGTGCGGCCTCCGTCTACGACCTGGGTCGTCGCTCCGGCTGGCTGCTCGGCGTCGACTTCGGTTCGACCCACATCAGGCTCGCCGCCACCTCGCTGGGGGGCGAGGTGCTCCATGAGGAGGACGTAGCGGTGAGTCAGCCGGTCAACACCGCCAACGCCGACTTCACCGAGGACGCCCGGATGGCCATCGCCGGGTTCATCGAGCGCGTCAGCGAGGAGGGGCGGAGGCTGCTGGCCGCCTGCGTCGCACTGTCCCGCGCGGTGCCCACACTCCGGGACTGGAACCGGGTGCAGCCGGGGGAGATGTTCCCCGGCGACCTGCAGCGCATTCTGGGCGGCCTGGGCATCCCGGAGGAGGCCGCCTTCTTCGCGGAGAACAACGTGAACTGCGCGGCGCTCGGGGAATTGCGCCGCGGCGCCGGACAGGAGGAGCCCGACTTCGCGTATCTGCAGGTCGGCGTCGGCATTGGCGCCGGAATCGTCTCCGACGCCCGGCTCGTGCGCGGTTCCCGCGGCCAGGCGGGTGAGCTGCGCTACCTCCCGTCGCCCTTGCACCCCGGCGAGTACGTGTCCGCCGAGAATGCGCTCGACGCGGCCGGGATGATCGAGCGTTTCGACGCCGTCCGGGGTGCAGGCGAGCCGCCGGCGCGGTCGGTGGAGGACATCGTCGCGCGAGCCGCCGACGGCTCGCCCACCGCGGTGGAGGTGCTCGATCGGCAGGCGGACGGTGTGGCGTTACTCGTCGCCGCTCTTGTTGCCGTCGCCAACCCCACCAAGGTAATTCTGGGTGGCGGAATCGGTCAGGCCCCGGCGATCGCAGAACGGGTGGCGGAACGCATCTCGCGCATGGGGCTCTCAGTGCTGCTGGAGCCGGGAGTGCTGCGCGACTCCGCGACAGTTGCAGGCGCAGTATCGCTGGCGCGGGAGATGGCACTGGACGGGCTGGTCGGACCGGGTCTCGGCTTCGAGATCGCCCGACGGCACCGCGAGTGGTCGCCCGCTCCGGAGGTCGCCCACCCCAGCGTCGTCAGCGACAAGGACCCGTCGCTTGTCTGAGCAGAGGGGGGTTACGTCCTGCACGGCGGCGGTGATCTTCGACTGCGACGGGGTCCTCGTCGACAGCGAAGCGCCCATCGTGTCGATCGACCAGCGCATGCTCGCGGATTTCGGTGTCGAGCTCACGCTGGAGGAGATCCACGCCCGCTTCGTCGGCATGACGGAGGCGGCCTACCTCGCCGAAGTGGAGCAGCTGGTCGGAACTCTGCCGGCGGATTGGAGAGAGCCGTATCGCCCGCTCTACGAGCGTGCCCTGGGGGAGGACCTGCGGGCGATCCCCGGCGTGGAAGAGGTGGTGGCTGGACTCACGGTACCGACAGCGGTGGCTTCGAACAGCGCGCACCCGCGGATCCGGCGCTCCCTTCAGCGAGTGGGTCTTCTCGACTACTTCGACGGACGGATCGTCAGCGCCCAGGACGTCCCGCATGGCAAGCCGGCACCCGATGTCTACCTCAAGGCCGCCGGAATGCTGCGGGTCCTGCCCTCGGCGTGCGTCGCCATCGAGGACTCCTCGACGGGAGTGCGGGCCGCCCGCGCCGCCGGCATGCGGGTGCTCGGCTTCGTCGACGGGCTTACGCCGGGCCGGGCGCTCCGCGCCGCGGGCGCCATCACTTTCACGTCGATGGACGAGGTGCCGCAATTGCTGTGACGCCCTCAACCTGTGGGTGCCTTCTCGAGGATGGCGATTATGCCGTTATGGCAGTGGAGGCGCGCGTTCTTCGCCGGTGCCAAGTACGGAGCTCGGTCCCCGACACGCCGGTGAGTCTCCCGAGGCAACGCGTCTTTGAAAGATGCCCGCTTCGGCGATGACCCACGCCGGCCCGGTGTCAACCAGCCCGCTAGTGGCCAAACCGGCCGGTGGCGAGCGAGAAATGTCATCAATAGCGATGGGGATGTCAGGACTCGTGCGAGCCGTCGATGTCGGTGGTTCCCCCTAGTTTTGGGGGAAGAAGAAAAAAACCCCAAAACACAACATCTAGTGGAATGACAATCGTGTCATTCGGGTTATATAGTGGGTGAACACCGCGGGAACGCGGCTCACCAAGACTTCTAGGGGAGGCCATCATGGACTACGAAAACGACAGCGTTGGCGGCTACTCGGTTCCCGTCGACCCGATGGACCTGCTGCAGTGCGACAGCTGCCAGTAAGGCGCTAGCACCGAGCGTGAAGACCCCGGAGGCCGCAAGGCCTCCGGGGTCTTCTGCCGTCCGGGGGCGCCCAGTCGGGGGTCAGTAGAATCGTCGGGTGCCAGTGAACCCAGAGCTGCAGGGGCGGGAGTTCCCGCCGACCCCGCCATACCTCGTCGGGCGCGAGAAGGTCCGCGAGTTCGCGCGGGCCGTGTTCGCGACGTCACCGATCTCCTTCGAGGTGGACGCGGCGCGCGCCGCGGGTCACCCCGACCTCGTCGCGCCGCCCACGTTCCCGGTGGTCGTGCAGGAGGCGACGCTCGCCCAGCTGCTCGCCGAACCGGATGCGGGCATCGACTTCACCCGCGTGGTGCACGGCGACCAGCGCTTCATGTTCACCCGTCCGGTGGTGGCCGGCGACGAGCTCACCGCGACCCTGCGGGTCACCTCGGTCAAGTCTCTCGGTGCCCACTCGATGGTGACCGCCGAGTCGACCATCGTCGACGCGGACGGGCAGCACGTCGTGACCGCCACCTCCACCCTGGTCGTGCGAGGAGACGAATGATGGCCGCTCCCGACTTCGACAGCCTGTCCGTCGGCGACGTGGTCGCCGAGCGCACGGTCGAGCTCAGCCGCGACGCGCTGGTCCGCTACGCGGGAGCCTCCGGCGACTTCAACCCCATCCACTACCGCGACGACGTCGCCACCTCGGTCGGGTTGCCCGGAGTCATCGCGCACGGGATGCTGACCATGGGTCTCTCGGTGCAGCCGGTCGTCGACTGGGCGGGCGACCCTGCCCTCGTCGAGGACTACCAGGTGCGGTTCACCCGCCCCGTCGTCGTCGACCCGGCGACCGGAGCGACGGTCACCGTCTCCGCGAAGGTCGGGCAGCTGGATGCGGAGGCCCGCGTCGCCCGCATCGACCTGACCACCACGTTCGACGGCTCGACCGTGCTCGGCAAGGCGCAGGTCCGCGTACGGCTGGCATGACCGACACGTTCCCGGCGCTCGCCGACCTGACCACCATCCGCGTCGGCGGGGTGCCGCAACGACTCGTACCGGCGGAGAGCCGCGACGTGCTCGTGGACGCCGTCCTCGAGGCGCGCCACACCGGCGAGGACTGGCTGCTGCTGGGCGGCGGGTCCAACACGGTCGCGAGCGACGAGGGTTTCGACGGGACCGTCATCCACATCCGCACCCGTGGGGTCGAGCGGCTCGACGCTCCCGAGGGGCGGGTGCGTCTGCGGGTGGAAGCGGGCGAGCCCTGGGATGACCTGGTCGCGCTCACCGTGAGGAACGGCTGGTCGGGGATCGAAGCCCTCTCCGGCATCCCCGGATCGACGGGCGCCGCGCCGGTGCAGAACATCGGTGCGTACGGCCAGGAGATCGAGTCGGCACTCATCGGCCTCGAGTTCTTGGACGACCAGAGCGGTGAGGTCGTGTACCTCGCTCGTCGCGACCTGGGTCTGGGATATCGGACGTCGACTCTGAAGCGCGGTCGGCGCGGAGTAGTGCTGTCGGTGGATCTGGAACTCACGGACAACACGGTGCTCGGCGACATCGGTGCGCCGCTGAGCGCGCCGGTCGCGTATGCCCAGCTCGCCGACGCGCTCGGCGTTCCCCTTGGCTCGCGCGTTCCCGTCGCCGAGTTGCGGCGTGCAGTACTCGCCCTGCGTTCGTCGAAGGGCATGGTGCTGGACCCGGCGGACCCCGACTCCGTCTCCTCCGGATCCTTCTTCACCAATCCGATCGTCTCGGAGGAGTTCGCACGGTCGCTGCCGGCCAATGCACCGCGTTGGCCGCAGGATCCGCTGGAGCCCGACACCGTCTTCAGCATCCCGGCCGGCGGTGTGTATCCGCTCGACGTGCCGCCGCTCGCTGCAGCGGAGTACACGGTCAAGCTCAGCGCGGCCTGGCTCATCGAGAACGCAGGGATCCGTCGCGGGTTCTCGCTCCCTGGCTCCGGCGCGGCCATCTCGTCGAAGCACACGCTCGCCATCGTGAACCGCGGGGGCGCCAGCGCAGCGGATGTCGCGCAACTGGCCACGTTCATCCAGTCGCGCGTCCAGGCCGAGTTCGGTGTCGTTCTGCAGCCCGAGCCCATGCTGGTGGGACTGGAACTCTGAGGGCGGACTCCCCGCGGACGCAGGGCTGACGTTCGACGAACTCTGAGAGTATTCTCACGTCGCGCTCCATAAGCTGGGCGCATCACGGCGCGCTCGCGCCATGCCGGACCGGAGGAAACGACATGGGATTCCTGGACCGCCTTTTCGGACGCGAGGAATCGCACCCGAACGGCTCTCAGACGCAGAACGCCGCCTACCAGCCGTACGGCGGCCAGCCGCCCGCGGGCGGAGCGCCTGCCGCCGGTCAAGCACCCACCGGCGGCCAGACCCGCAGTGAGGATGAGATCGCGGTCGAGCGCTACCGCTACCTGCTTCGCACAGCGCCGCCCGAGACGATCGAGCAGGTGCACGAGGAGGCTTTCGCCCGGTTGTCGCCGGATCAGCGGCGCCTGCTGTTCCAGCAGCTGAGCGAGAGCGCCCCCGCGGGCGAGCAGCCGCGCGGCGACGACCCGCGCTCGCTCGCGCAGGCGGCCACCCGCTCGGAGCTCCGTCAGCCCGGGACCCTCGAGCGCGCACTCGGCGGCGGCGCAGGCCGCGGCGGGTACGGCGGCCCTGGCCTCGGCGGGATGTTCGCGAGTTCCCTTCTCGGAAGCGTGGCCGGGTACGTCATCGGGTCCGCGCTCGTGAGCACCTTCTTGCCGGGCCCCGGCGACAACCAAGCGGACGGTTCGGGCGACCAGAACGGCGACAACCAGAACACGAACGACCAGAACGGCGACCAGGGCGGCGACAGCGGCTCCGGCGGCGATCAGGGCGGCGACGGCGGCTCGGGTGTCGAGAACGCATCCGGTGGAGACGGCTCCGTCGACGCGGGCGGCTGGGACGGCGGCGGCGCCGGGTCCGGCGGCGACGGCTGGGGCGGCAACGACTTCGGAGGCGGTGGCGGCGACTGGGGCGGTTTCGGCGGCGGCGGTGACTTCGGCGGAGGCGGCGACTTCATTTGAGCAGTGCGGGTGCGCGCCTAGAGCGTGCGCGCACCCGCATCCGCGCCGCACAGGGCGCGGCACGTGGCCGGCCCCTCAGCTGCGGAGCGCTGCGGCGAACGGCAGCACAGCGCTCGCCCCCGCGCGCACGAGTTCCTGCCCCGCAACCGTGACGGTCCACCGACTGTCGACGAGGTCATCCACGAGCAACACAGGAACGCCGACCGGGAGTTCCAGGCCGTCGGCGGAGAAGTGATCCCACACCGACGCCAGCCGGAAGGCGCTGTTGCCGCCAGGAGCGCCGCTCGGCGGCCCGCTGCGCCAGCCGAGCGTGCCGGCGAACGGTAGCCGGCCCACCCCCGCGAGCCCGCGGGCGAGCGACTCCACGAACAGCGGGCGGCGACGCGACGGCATCGCCGCGACCGCGCCGGGCCGCGCATCCCAGTCCCAGTCGGCGAGGACCCGCACACAGGCGTCGAGGACGGCGGGCGGCACGGCCTGGTCCGGTGCGTCGTCGGCGAACAGTTCGCGCAGGCGCCCACCCCACCCGAGATCCGTGAGCCGGGCCAGCGCGCGCCCCGACCGCAGCTGCTGCTCGGGGCGGAGCTTGCCCCGGACGGGCACGCCGAGCGAGTCGGCCCCGGTCGGCCAGAGCTTGCGCGGCTCGATCTCGACCCCGACGCGGTCGAGCAGCGATCCGACCTCGCTCGCGGTGCCGCCGTCGATCTCCGACGGGTACCAGACGCCGGCACAGTTGTCGCACCGTCCGCACGGACCGGCGTCCGGATCGTCGAGGGCGCGCTGCAGGAACTCCATCCGGCAGCCGTCGGTCGATTCGTACTCGAGCATCGACTGCTGCTCGGCTTCCCGGGCGGCGGCGATGCGCCGGTAGCGCTCCTCGTCGTACTCCCACGGAGAGCCGGTCGCCACCCAACCGCCGCTCACACGACGGACCGCTCCGTCGACGTCCAGCACCTTCAGCAGCAACTCGAGCGTCGACGCACGCAGGTCGACACGGCTCTCGAGGACGCGCGTCGACACGGGCGCTGAACCGAGTGCCTCCAGCACGGCGGCCGCCTTCTCCCGGGAGGGCATGGATGCGGTGGCGAAGTAGCGCCAGATCGCCTGGTCTTCCGGACCGGGAAGCAGCAGCACGTCCGCGTTGTCCGTGGCCCGGCCCGCGCGACCCACCTGCTGGTAATACGCCACCGGAGACGACGGCGCCCCGAGGTGGACCACGAAACCGAGATCGGGCTTGTCGAATCCCATGCCGAGGGCGCTGGTCGCGACGAGCACTTTCACCTCGTTGCGCTTGAGTCGCCCTTCGAGGTCTTCGCGTTCGGCGGTGTCGGTCTGCCCCGTGTACGCATGCGCTTCGTGGCCGGCTCTCCGGAGCACCCGTGCGGTGTCCTCCGCCGCCGAAACCGTCAGCGTGTAGACGATCCCGCTGCCCGGGAGGTCGCCCAGGTGGCCGGCGAGCCAGGCCAGCCGACTCGTGGCATCCGGAAGGGGGAGCACCCCGAGGCGCAGAGACCGGCGCGCGAGCGGACCGCGGATCGTCAGCACGTCGGCTTCGCGACCGGTGCCGAGCTGCTCCACCACATCGGCGACGACGCGCTCGTTCGCCGTGGCCGTGGTCGCCAGCACGGGCACTCCCTCCGGCAGGAGAGCGATGAGGTCGCGCAGCCGTCGGTAGTCGGGTCGGAAGTCGTGGCCCCAGTCGGAGATGCAGTGCGCCTCGTCGACCACGAGCAGGCCGCTGCGGTCGACGAGCGCGGGAAGCTGCGTATCGCGGAACTCCGGATTGTTCAGCCGCTCGGGCGAGACGAGCAGCACATCCACAGCGTCATCGCGGAGCTTCGCCGCCACCTCTTCCCATTCGTGCCGGTTGGCCGAGTTGATCGTCACCGCCCGGACGCCCGCGCGCTCGGCCGCGGCCACCTGGTCGCGCATGAGGGCGAGAAGAGGAGACACGAGGATGGTCGGCCCGGCCCCGCGCGCCCGCAGGAGCATCGTGGCCACGAAGTACACGGCCGACTTGCCCCAGCCCGTCCGTTGCACCACCAGCGCTCGCCGATGATCGTCGACCAGAGCACTGATCGCCTCGAACTGCCCGTCGTGGAATTCGGCCTCCGGTCGCCCGACGAGGGCGCGGAGACTGCTGAGGGCATCGGTTGCTGTGGTCATGGAGCCATCGTCTCAGGGACGCCCGACGCCCGCTCCACGGCGGCGGGAACTGTGGAGGAACCCGCACCCGCGGCAGCTGTGAGCGGATCGGCTCCGGCTCAGAGACGCACACGGCGACGCTGCGCGGAGCGGATCCCGCCGAGCAGCGCCGAGACGACGATGACGAGGCCGAGCAGTGCGGCCCCGAGCGCCCACGCCGATGGAGCCGTCAGCGATCCGAGCCACGACGCGACGTTCGCGGTCCGTTCGGACGACGAAAGCACGAAGAGCGTTCCGGCGGCGAAGAGCGTCAGCAGGATGCCCCAGACGACTCCACCCCAGCGCACGGGCGCAGGGCTGGAGGGCCCGGTGGAAGCGGATGCGGGGTACAGAGGGGCGGTGTTGGACGAGAGCTGCGGCTCGGTCATGGTGAGGTCTCCTGCTCGTTCTCAGGTGTCAGCGCTGGAAGAGGACCGGAAGGCCCTCGGTGGTGATGTTGATGCCGGCGACGCCGTCCCCCGCGAGGAACAGAGCGGCACCGGTCAGTACGGCGAGCAGGATCCCGAGGAAGATGAGGAAGCCGCTGCGGCGGCGCGCGATCCCGGCGATGAGCACGACGACTCCGACGACGAGGGTCGCCGCCGCGAGCCCCGCGGCTGTGGTGTAGCGGCCGACATCGGCCAGCTGCGGCCACACGATCGCGGCCAGGGATCCCGCCACCAGGGCGAGGCCCACGGTCAGCCAGCCGATGGCGGCACCGACGCGAGGATTGGCCGCCCGGTAGGCCTCACGCCGCGCGGCCGCTTCGGCCGTCGCCACGCTGACTTGGGTGCGGAGTTCGGCCGACCGCTGAGCCTTCACCGCGCGCATGTCGGCCGCGAGCCGCTGCTTCCACGCCGCGTGCTCAGCACGCCACTGCGCCTGGCGCTGCTGCCAGTCCGCGACCTCGTCGGGGGAGGCGCCGAGCTTTGGCGCGGGAGGAGCCGCCGGTTCCGCAGCGATGTCGAGCACCGGCTCCGGCGGTACTGTGGCCGCCGACGCCGTCTGCGCGTCAGCCGTCGTCGGCGTAACCGTCGTCGTCGGGGTCGCCGAAGCAGCGTTCGCCGCCGAAGCAGCATCCGCCGTCCCAGCGCTCGCCGCCGCCCCGCCGCTCCCCGTCGTCGGACTGCCCATCGGCATCCCGCCCCTCGCGGCACGCGCGTCCGAGTTCCGCACCGCCACCACGATCAAGGCGACCACGGCCCCGATCACGACCAGCGTCCACACCACCCGGCCGATCACGTCGCCCCAGGCGGGCAGATCCCAGAACGGACCGACCGCCCACCAACCCCCGCTCGTCCACGGCAGCAGCGACAGCAGCACCATGACGCCGATGGCGACGATGGGCGGCTGGAAGTCGCCGTCGAACAGCTGCTGCAGGTGGATGCGCCCCTCGCGATCCGGGAGCAGCACCCACGCCGCCGCGTACAGCAGCAGCACCGGAGCGCCGAGGATGCCGGCCACCACGATGATCCCGCGCACGATCAGGGGATCGATGCCGAGCCGGTACGCCACGCCCGCGGACACGCCGCCGAGCCAGCCGTCGGCGCGAACGACGCCGAGGCTGCGCATCCAGTCGAAGAATCGGGTTCCGCGGCCGGAGAATCCGGTCTGCGGACCGCCGTACGGGTTCGCCGGCGTACCCAGCGGGGGAGTCGAATCGTTCTGTGACATGTTCGTCATCCTGGCGGCGCACGGGCGGCCCGGGTATCCGGTGAACCCCTGACCGGACCCTGATTGTGCCGCTCTCCTCGTGCGGGTCGGGTCGGGGTCTGCTTGGATCGTGGCTATGTCGTCGACAGCACCCGCCGGTCCCCGGACCAGCGCCCAGCGGCCGGGAGCCCAGCGCCCGCCGCTGGCGCGCCCGCGGTCGTGCGCGGTCGGCGGCGTGAGCGTCGCGCTCGCCGACCACCTGGGCTGGCCGGTCGCCGCCGTGCGCTGGATCTTCGTCGGTTCGGCCTTCCTCGGAGGGGCCGGCATCCTGCTCTACCTGTGGCTCTGGGCTCTGACGCCCCTGCGGCCGCCGTCCGCCGACGACCCGGCCGACGGCGTGCGCCGCCGCGTGAACGTGCCCTGGGTGCTCGCGGGCGCGGGCGCCGCGGCCGGCATCGCCGCGGTGGTGCTCGCCGCGGGCGGGGCGCTCGGGCCGGCCTTCGGCGCCCTCGCGGCCTGCGCGGCGCTGCTCGTGGTCGCTGTCGCCTGGGAGCAGCTTGCGGATGAGGAGCCCGCCGCCTTCGCACCCCTCTCGCCGTCCGCCTTCCGGATCTCGTGCGGCGCCTTCCTCGTCGCGGTAGCGCTGGCCCTCGCCCTCACGCAGAACGTCGGTGGGTCCGGGATGCTGTGGGTGGGCATCCTGATCACCACGTTCGCCGGTGCGGCCGTGCTGGTGGCACCGTGGGGCCTCCGGCTGTGGCGGGAGCTCATCTCCGAGCGCACCGCGCGCATCAAGGAGGAGCAGCGCGCCGAGATGGCGGCGCACCTCCATGACTCTGTACTGCAGACGCTCGCGCTCATCCAGAACCGCGCGGGCGCGTCGAGCGAGGTCGGCCGCATCGCGCGGGCGCAGGAGCGCGAGCTGCGGGAGTGGCTGTTCACGGACGCCCGTGCGGCCACCGACGCCCAGGAGCGCGACCTCGCCGCCGAGCTTCGCGAGGTCGCCGCGGCGCTGGAGGTCGAGCACGCCGTCCACTTCGACATCGTCTCGGTGGGGGAGCCCGTTCGCCGCGCGCCCTCGGAACTGGGGGCGGCCGCCCGCGAAGCGATGCTGAACGCGGCCCGCCATGCCGGCGGAGACGTGTCCGTCTACGTCGAGCACGCCGGCGACCGGGTGGATGTGTTCGTGCGCGACCGCGGACCGGGCTTCGACCTCGGCTCCCTTCCCGAAGGGCGGCTCGGTGTCAGAGAATCGATCATCGGCCGCATGCGCCGTGCCGGCGGTCAGGCGACCGTATCGGCGCGGGAGAGCGGCACCGAGATCCAGCTGACCATCGACATCGCGAGCGAGACGACGACATGAGCGAACCCGCAGGCGCAGGCCGTCCCGTCACGGTCGTGATCGTGGACGACCACTCCATCTTCCGTTCCGGGCTGCGCGCAGACCTCGACGGGCGGCTCGAGGTGGTGGGCGAGGCCGCCGATGTGGATGCCGCGGTAGCGACCGTGCTGGCGACGCGCCCCGACGTGGTGCTCCTCGACGTGCACCTCCCGGGAGGTTCGGGAGGCGGCGGAGCCGAGGTGGTCCGCCGCACGGCCGCGGAGACGACGTCGACCCGGTTCCTGGCGCTCAGCGTGTCGGACGCCGCCGAGGATGTGGTGGGTGTGATCCGCGCCGGCGCCCGCGGCTACCTCACCAAGGGCAGCTCCGGTGGGCAGGTGAGCGACGCCGTCGTCGCCGTCGCGGGCGGTGACGCCGTGTTCTCCCCGCGCCTCGCCGGCTTCGTCCTTGACGCCTTCGGCGCCCCCTCGGGCGAGCAGGCCGAATCCACCGACGAGCTCGACCGCCTCTCGGCCCGCGAGCGTGAGGTGATGCGTCTGATCGCCCGGGGGTATGCCTACAAGGAGGTCGCCGCCGAGCTGTTCATCTCGATCAAGACGGTCGAGACGCACGTCTCCGCGGTGCTCCGCAAGCTGCAGCTGTCGTCCCGGCACGAGCTGACGGCGTGGGCGCTGGAGCGCAAACTCCTGTAGCGACGTGACCGCTTTGCGGCCGGGCTGCTGCGTCCCGTACACTTGACGCGGTGGTTGAATCTGCCAAGCTTTTTTGCGCCCTTTTTCGGTGTGGCGATGGCAGCACTGCCTCGCTCCGGCCGGGCATCCGCAGCACGTTCGGATGCGCGATCGGTTAGCCTTTAGGAGCCAGCGCAGGAAGCCGGTGGTTCGCTTCCTTAGGGCGGTAGCTCAATTGGCAGAGCAGCGGTCTCCAAAACCGCAGGTTGCAGGTTCGATTCCTGTCCGCCCTGCAAGTCGGCACCACTGGTGCCGATCCACGAAAGGTGTAACGAGGTGGCCCGAAAGGTAATCGACGAGCCGAGCGAGGAGATCGTCGCCAACGCGAAGAAGGACCGCGCTGAACGGCGCAACCCCTTCGCGCGGATCGCCCTGTTCATCCGGCAGGTCATCGGCGAGCTCAAGAAGGTCGTCACGCCGACCCGCAAAGAGCTGTTCAGCTACACCGGCGTCGTACTCGTCTTCGTGGTGATCATGATGGCTCTCGTGTCACTCCTTGACTGGGTGTTCGGCATGGGTGTCGTCTGGGTGTTCGGAAACCCGAAGTAGACGACGTCGATCAGGCCGCACCGGCCTCCCCGACAAGAAATGGAATGAATTCAGTGTCTGAGACGAATCGCGACGACGTGGACTGGGCGCCCGCTGCTGAGCAGTCCTCCGAGGACGACGAGGCGCAGACCGGCAACGTCCTCGCCAGCGAGGACGAGGCGTCCGACTCCGCCGAGCACGAAGCGCTGCACGTCGTGGCCGACGACGGCACCGAGATCGATCTCGACGCAGTCCTCGACGCCATGGCGGAGGCCGTGGACCCCGAAGCCGACCGTGCGGTCGACGAGGCCCTCGAGGTCAACAGCGAAGACGAGGCCGTTGCGGCGCTCGAAGCCGTCGAGGACGAGGAAGAGGTCTCCACCGACCCGTACGAGGAGTTCCGCGCAGAACTGCGCGCCAAGCTCGGCAAGTGGTACGTCATCCACTCGTACGCGGGCTTCGAGCGCCGCGTGAAGTCCAACATCGAGAACCGCATGGTCTCGATGAACATGGAGGACTACATCTACGAGGTGCAGGTCCCCATGGAGGACGTGGTCGAGATCAAGAACGGCCAGCGCAAGATGGTCAACCGCGTGCGCATCCCCGGCTACGTCCTGGTTCGCATGGACCTCAACGAGGACAGCTGGTCGGTCGTCCGCCACACCCCGGGTGTCACCGGGTTCGTCGGCAACGCCCACAACCCGACCCCGCTGCGTTTCGAAGAGGCCTTCTCGATGCTGAAGAGCCTCGTGCAGGTCGAGGCAGCCCCCGCCAAGGGTGCCGCGAAGGGTCAGAAGACCACCGCGCGCGTCATCCCCGCCGAGGTCGACTTCGAGATCGGCGAGACCATCACCATCAAGGAGGGCTCGTTCGCGGGCCTCCCCGGCTCCATCAGCGAGATCAAGCCGGAGAGCGGCAAGCTCACCGTGCTCGTCTCCCTGTTCGAGCGCGAGACGCCGGTCGAGCTCAGCTTCGACCAGGTCACGAAGCTCTAGGGAACATCCAGAGCGTCCCCACTGTTTTCCCAAGAACACCGGGTCTCGGAAGGGCCGAGAAACCGGGAGAGCGACGAGGGCTGCCGCCTGAGCCGCTCGAACACACAAAGAAGGAAGAGACATGGCACCGAAGAAGAAGGTCACCGGTCTGATCAAACTTCAGATCAACGCCGGCGCCGCCAACCCGGCCCCGCCCATCGGCCCGGCCCTGGGTCAGCACGGCGTGAACATCATGGAGTTCTGCAAGGCGTACAACGCGGCGACCGAGTCGCAGCGCGGCAACGTCATCCCCGTCGAGATCACCGTCTACGAGGACCGTTCGTTCACGTTCGTCCTGAAGACGCCGCCGGCGGCCGAGCTGATCAAGAAGGCTGCAGGAGTCCCCAAGGGCTCCGGCGTCCCGCACACCAACAAGGTCGGAAAGCTGACCCAGGAGCAGGTGCGCCAGATCGCCGAGCAGAAGATGGTCGACCTCAACGCCAACGACATCGACGCGGCGTCGAAGATCATCGCAGGCACCGCCCGCTCGATGGGCATCACGGTCGAGGCGTAAGCCCGACCCCCTCAGGACATCTCGTGGAAGAGCCGGCCAGGCTCGCACCACATTCTCGTTAGGAGAAATCACATGGCACAGAAGTCAAAGGCCTACCGGGCCGCGGCCGAGAAGATCGAGGCCGGAAAGTTCTACACCCCCGAAGAGGCCGTCGCTCTGGCGAAGGAGACCGGTTCCGCCAAGTTCAACTCGACCGTCGAGGTCGCGCTGAAGCTGGGCGTGGACCCGCGCAAGGCGGACCAGATGGTCCGCGGTACCGTCATTCTTCCTCACGGTACGGGCAAGACCGCCCGCGTCATCGTGTTCGCGACCGGCCCGGCCGCTGAGGCGGCCATCGCCGCCGGCGCGGACGAGGTCGGCGGCGCCGAGCTGATCGAGAAGGTCGCCGGCGGGTACACCGACTTCGACTCGGCCGTCTCCACCCCGGAGCTCATGGGCCAGGTCGGTCGTCTGGGCAAGGTGCTCGGCCCGCGTGGTCTGATGCCGAACCCGAAGACCGGAACGGTCACCCCGGATGTGGCCAAGGCCGTCTCCGACATCAAGGGCGGAAAGATCGAGTTCCGCGTCGACAAGCACTCCAACGTGCACTTCGTCGTGGGCAAGGCGGGCTTCACCGCTGAGCAGCTGAACGACAACATCACGACCGCTCTCGAAGAGGTCGTGCGTCTGAAGCCGTCCGCTTCGAAGGGCCGTTACATCCAGAAGGGCGCCGTGTCGACCACGTTCGGCCCGGGCATCCCGCTGGACGTCAACGCCATCTGAGTTCGTTTCACGAACACTCCCGACGGGGTCGGGACCGCTTGCCGGTCCCGGCCCCGTCGGCGTTTTCCCCGGGCGGACGAGTCCTGCGGCCGGTGAGGATCGTTCACCTCTGCAAAGCATCGCAACAGAAGGTTCTACCCCCTCTTGTGGTGGTAGAACAGCGCGGTCTAGGGTCGCTTCTATCGCGCTCCGAGCGCGATGGCTCACAGTAGAGTCCGTCCGAGCTAAGGATGACATTCATGGCACATCGCACCACGGGATCCCTTCACAAGAGGGCCCTCGGAATCATCGCCACCACGTCTGCCGTGGTGGCTTTGTCATTGGCGGGTGCGTCGGCGGCGAACGCTGCCGACCGCGTGACCTACGCCGGCTCCGTCCCCTCGTGGGCGACCGCGGCGAACGACGCAGGCGCCGCCCCAGCCGACGAGACGGTCGAGGGCGAGATCTACCTGCCGCTGCGCGATCAGCGCGGCGCGGAGGCTCTCGCGAAAGCCGTCTCGAACCCGCTCGATCGCGGGTACCGCAAGGCCCTCACCCCGAAGCAGTGGATCAACCGGTTCTCGCCGTCGAAGGCCGACTCGGATGCGGTCGTCAGCTTCCTGAAGGCGGCCGGACTGACCATCTCCGCCGTTCCGGACAGTCGCCAGTACGTGGTGTTCCGCGGTACCCCTGATCAGCTCGGATCGATCTTCGGCACGTCGCTGCACTCGTTCAGCTACGCGGGCCGTCAGCTCGTCGCTCCGGCCTCCGCGCCGTCGCTGCCGACGTCGATCGGCGCCAAGGTGTCCGGTGTCAGCATCGAGCAGTCGCGCACCCTGACCCGCCCTGACTCGATCAAGCAGGGCGACCTCGGACCCTCGGGCACGCCGCAGCTCTCGCGCAAGGCGGCCGCCGCACCGGTGATCGACACGCCCTGCTCGCACTATGTCGGCGAGCACACGGTGACGGTGCCGCCTGCGTACAACGGCAACACGCAGTACAGCACCTACAACTGCGGTTACACGCCGCAGCAGCTCCGCAGCGCCTACGGTCTGACCGACCTTGGCAAGCGTGGCATCAACGGCTCCGGACAGACGGTCGCGATCATCGACGCGTACGCCAGCCCGACCATCGTCAAGGACGTCAACAGCTACTCGCAGCAGAACGGCGAGCCCGGCCTGACCAACTCCAGCTACCAGCAGCTCGTTCCGAGCCCGAGCGAGTTCGTCGACCAGGCACTGTGCCAGTACCCCAGTGGATGGCAGGGTGAGCAGACGCTCGACGTGGAGTCGGTGCACGGCATCGCTCCCGGGGCGCGCATCCTGTATGTCGGAGGCTTCAACTGCGGTGGCGGCCTCGACGTCGCGATGTCGAAGATCCTCGACAACAAGCTTGCCAACATCGTCAGCAACAGCTACGGCAACGTGGGTGAAGCGGTTCCGGCCGACGTGATCCAGGGCGAGGTGAACCTGCAGCTCCAGGCGGCAGGCGAGGGCATCGGCCTGTACTTCTCGAGCGGTGACAACGGTGACGAGGTCGCAAACCTCGGCTACCCGTCCCCGGACTTCCCGGCGTCCTCGCCGTGGGTGACCTCGGTCGGCGGCACGAGCACCGGGATCGACAAGAACGGCAAGATCGCGTGGGAGACCGGCTGGGGCGACCAGTTCGACCAGATCGTCAAGAACGCGGACGGCACGCTGAGCTACGCCCAGCCGCTGCCCGGAACCCGGTTCGTCGGCGGCGCCGGCGGCGGGGTGAGCGCCGTGTTCGCGCAGCCCGACTACCAGCGCGGGATCGTCCCTGCGGCCCTGGCGAACGGCAAGCGCGTCTCGCCGGACGTGGCGGCGCTGGCCGACCCGTACACCGGGTTCCTGATCGGCATCCGCCCGATCATTGACGACACGACGCTGGAGACCGGCGACTACATCAACGAGACCTACGGCGGCACGTCGCTGGCCTCGCCGATCGTCGCCGCGCAGATCGCGATCGTGCAGCAGGCGACCCACGCCACCATCGGGTTCGCGAACCCGACGCTGTACGGCGTGAAGCGCATCCTGCCGAACGCGTTCCGCGACGTGCTGCCGCAGAACCCGACGCAGGCGCTGGTGTACACCAGCAAGATCAGCGGCAACACCTACCTGGTGTCGATGGATCAGGACACCTCGCTGAAGACGGCGAAGGGATACGACGACGTCACCGGCCTCGGCGGTGTCTCGTTCGACCTGCTCAGCTGGGTGGCGCAGGGCCGGCACTAGCCGACTCCCGCTCTCCGCACCACGGACCGGCCGTCTCCCGATCGGAGGCGGCCGGTCCGCTGCGTGCAGCGCGGAGGGCTCGTCGCTGGCGGGTGGATGCGCTGGCTAGGCTGGGCTGGTGACCGTCACCATCCGCCCGGCCGCTGCCGGCGACGCCGCGGCCCTCGCGGCGGTCGCCGCCGCGACCTTCCCGCTCGCCTGCCCGCCGCACACCACGGAGGAGGCGAAGGCGGCGTTCATCGCCTCCGTGCTCTCCGAGCAGCGTTTCGTCGAGTACCTGGCCGACGCATCCCGTCGGCTACTGGTGGCCGAGGATTCGGACGGGTCCGCCATCGGCTACACCATGGTCAACCTGGGCGAGCCGGCCGATGACGATGTGCGCGCGTGCCTGCGCGCCCGGCCGACCGCCGAGCTGAGCAAGTGCTACGTGCTGCCCGGCCACCACGGCGAGGGTGTGGCGGGACGGCTCATGGCGGAGAGTCTGCGGGTCGGCGCGGAGGTCGGCGCCCAGGGGATGTGGCTGGGGGTCAACGAGGAGAACGGCCGCGCCCAGCGCTTCTACGGCAAGCATGGGTTCGAGCGGGTGGGCAGCAAGCGCTTTCTGGTCGGCGACCGGTACGAGGACGACTGGGTGATGGAGCGTGCGCTGACCCCGGCCGGGTAGCCGGTCAGTCGGTCAGCCCTCTGCGACCTTGAGCGCGATCTTGCCGCGGGTGTGGCCGCCCTCGATGGCACGATGCGCCTCGGCGATCTGCTCCAGGGCGAAGATCTGGTCGACGTGCACGCGCACGTTCCCCGCCTCGAGCAACCGCGCGATGACGGCGAGGGTGCTGCCGTCCGGCGCGACCTTGTAGTCCGTGCCCCGAACCCCCGCGGCTGCTGCGTCCTCCGCGAAGCCCGGCCAGCTGCCGGTCGGGACGTTCACGATGAGACCGCCGTGGCGGAGCACCGAGAGCGACCGCGTGCCGGTGTCGTCGTGCACGTTGCCGACCAGGTCGATGACCACGTCGGCGTCGTGCACCACGTCCTCGAAGCGCGTGGTCGTGTGGTCGATCACCTCCGATGCGCCCAGCGAGCGGAGCCAGGACGCCTTCGAGCCGGACGCCGTCGCGATGACGTGCGCGCCGAAGTACGACGCGAACTGCACGGCGAAGTGGCCGACGCCTCCGCTGCCCGCGTGGATGAGCATCCGCTGGCCTTCGTGCGCCTTCGCCACCTCGACGACCATGCCCCACGCGGTCAGAGCGGCGAGCGGTACGGCGGCGGCCTCGATGTGACTGAGCGTCGCGGGCTTCCGCACGACGCTGAGCGACGGCACCGAGACGTATTCGGCGTAGCTGCCGCCGAGCCGGGGGACCATCACCATCCCGAACACCTCGTCGCCCGGGCGGATGGGATGCGCGCTGAACGGCGACTCCACCACGACCCCGCTGAAGTCGTGGCCGAGCACTGCCGGCAGGGTGTGGATGGCGCCGAACACCCCGCGACCGGCCCGCGTCTTCGCGTCGATGGGATTGACACTGGAGGCGACCACTTTGACGAGGAACTCCGCGTTGACGCGGTCGGGGTACGCGGTCTCGCCGATGCGCAGCACCTCGGGCTCTCCGGGGGAGTCCAGCAGCGCGGCCCGCATGGTCTTCGGCATTCGTCGTCCCCTCGTCGGTGGCCTGCCTGCGGCGGCGGGGCCGACCTTCAGTCAAGCCTGCCGATGATTCACCGGTGTTACGGCCGGGTCACTGCATGTGAACAGTCTGTTTCGCATACCCCCAGGACGTTTCCCAGGGTTGCGTTGGGTAAGCTGCTTCGACCCGGGCCTGCCCGAGCCGAGGGTACGAACACGACGACGGGCGGACCCGAGGGAGCCACAGGTGCGACGACTGCTGCAGATCGCCCGCGAGCCCTTCGGCGTCCCGCTGCCGGCGCGCGGCTGGCAGCGTGCGGTGCCGGTCCTCCTGGCGCTGGGCACCGTGTGCGTGCTCGGCGGGCTCACCATCATCTGGGCAGCGCGGCTGACCGTCCCGTACCCGGTGTACGTCAGCGAACTCGGGGCCAGGGGCGCCGCGACGGCCGGCCCGTTCGCTCTCGCTCTGCTGCTGATCGCGGCGGGCGGGTTCTCGATCGCGCTGGCGAGCGGGCATGTGCGCTCGTCGGCGCCGGTCCTCCGCCGCTGGGCGCCGGCGATCACGCTCGGCTTCGCCGCACTGTGCTTCGTACTGGCGTCGCAGGTCACCTGCACCGCGTACTGCCCGGTCCCGATCGTCGACCCCAAGTCGACCATCCAGGATCTCGTCCACACCGTCTCGGCCGTCGTCGGGTTCGCCGCCGCGTGCCTCGCCATGCTGCAGGTCGGATTCAGCCGCGGGCTCCCGCGCCTGTCACGGCTCTCCCGGGTGAGCTGCGGCGCTGTCGCCGTCATCACCATCGTCGGAGGGCTGCTCGCGATCGTCCGTGTGGGGGCCGACGTCGGAGCATGGCTCGAGCTGATCGGGACGACCGTAGCCGTCGCCTGGATCGCGGTCTACGCCGTGGCGCTGACGCGCATCCCGGTGGGGATCGTGGATGCGGCCGGAGGGGACACGGGCGTCGCTGCAGCCGAGGCGGGCGCCGGTGTCGCGGCGGCGGGTACAGCCCCGGCAGGTGCTCCCGCCGAAGTGGCCTGACGCAACAGCTCGATCAGGTCGGCTGCCAGCGCGACCAGCTTGGCGATCTCCGCCTCGTCACGGTCCACCCAGCGGCACTCCGGCTCATCGCGGAGCGGGACGAAGCCGTCGTGCTGCTCCCAGACGAACAGGGTGCGCTCGGCGCCCAGCACGTACTGCTGCCACCAGATCTGGCGGAGGTACGGGCGGGGGATGCTGCGGAACGGCTTGTTGGTGGTCTTGATCTCGCACAGCTCGATCCGGCCGCCCGTGCGAGCGATCAGACCATCCGGTGTCGCGAGGTGGCGACGGTCGCGCTCGGCGTGGAACAGGTAGTCGGACGGCTCGATGCCGTGCGTCGCCGCGACCCAGGCGGCGATCTCCGGCTCGCGGGAGCGTCCGTGCTGGGTGTAGCTGTTGCCGCTGAAACCGGTGCCGTGCAGCTTGTCGTAAACGGCCGCACGAAGCGAGCGCGGGCTGGTGAGCTTCGCGACGTCGGTCGCGGTGATGCCCCGGCTGCGCGCCCGCAGCCAGCCGACCCGGTCGCTCGACCGCGCGACGACGCGGGCGAGGTGCCCGGTCTGGCCGGGGACCGCCGGAATCACGGGCACCGGGGCGGGTCGAGCGGGACTCAGATCCGCGAGCACGCCCGGCCGGTACAGATCGGCGTTGCGGTATGGAGCGGAGTCGAGCACCTCTCCATTGTGCCGCCTCCCGCCGACCATCGCCGTCACTCCACGCGCGTCGCCCCGAGTTGCCTGCGCGCCTCGTCGATGGTTGCGAGCGTGTCGACCGCCTCGGCCAGCGGATGCACCGGTGACTCGGTCCGGCCCTCGGCGACGTAGCGGGCGAGCGCTGCCGCCTCGTACGCCATCCCGTCGCGGTACGGCCGGCCGTAGGGGTCGCGCCAGTGCGCGGCGAGTGTGCCGTCGGCGCGGAATACGCGCAGGCCGCTCGGTCCCCAGAACGGGCTGTCGGTCTCGATGCGGCCCTCGCTGCCGCAGATCGTCGCGAGGGAGGGTGTGCCCGCGCGCAGGGTCGTGCTGAGGAGCGCGTGTGCGCCGCTCGCCGATGAGAGCACGAGCGCCGCCTGGTCGTCCACGCCGGTCGGCGCGAGCGTGCCGCTGGCGATGATGCCCGCCGGGGCGCCGATCGCGAACGACGCCCACGACACGGTGTACACACCGAGGTCGAGGAGGGCGCCGCCCGCGAGCTCCGGGTTCCACAGGCGGCTCGACGGGTCGTAGGCGGCGCGGCCGCCGAAGTCGGCCGTGACCACCCGGACCTCGCCCAGCGCATCCCGTTCGAGCAGTTGCCGGGCGATGTCGGTCTGCGGCAGGTAGCGCGTCCACATGGCCTCCATCGCGAAGACCCCGGCCCCTCGGGCCGCTGCCACGATCTGCCGCGCCTGGGCGGCGGTCACGGCCATCGGCTTCTCGATGAGGACGTTCTTGCCGGCGGCGATCGCGAGCAGCGCGTGCTCGAGGTGCTCGCTGTGCGGCGTCGCGACGTACACGACGTCGACCTCGGGATCGGCGACGAGGGCCTCGTACGAACCGTGCGACCGCTCCACGCCATGAGCGGCGGCGAAGGCGGCTGCGCGCTCGGCGGACCGCGAGCCGGCGGCGACGACCCGCTGGCGCGAGTGCCGGTGCAGCGCATCGGTGAAGTCGGCGGCGATCCCGCCGGGGCCGAGCACGCCCCAGCGAAGAGGCGGGGCGTCGGCGGGGTCGGGATGCCGCGGCTCGGGAAGCGAGGTCAGTGCGTCGGTCATGCGGTCGGTCTCCTCGGGTCGTGCGGGCTCAGACGGGCTGCGGGTTGGAGACTTCGGGTGCCCGCCGCGCGCCCGCGACGGGAGCGGCCCACTTCACGCCGTTGGCCAGCACGCGCCGCACCTGCGGGTGGAAGTAGACCGGGTACTCCTGGTCGCCCGGGCTGAAGTAGAAGATCTTCCCGCGGCCGCGCGTGAAGGTCACGCCCGACCGGAAGACCTCCCCGCCGGTGAACGAGCTGATGAAGACCAGGTCGTCCGGGGCGGGGATGTCGAAGAACTCCCCGTACATCTCCTGCGCGTCGATCACGATGGGCTGCTCGACGCCCTCCGCGATGGGATGCGTCGGGTTCACGTTCCAGACGAGCTCCCGCTCGCCGCCCTCGGGGTTGCGCCAGCGCAGCGAGCACGTCGTGCCGAGCATCCGGATGAAGATCTTCGAGAAGTGTCCGGAATGGAGGACGATCAGTCCCATCCCGCTGAGGACGTGTCGGCGGACGCGCTCGACCACGTCGTCCGACACCCGGTCGTGGGCGATGTGGCCCCACCACAGCAGCACGTCGGTCTGCTCCAGCACCTGCTCGCTGAGTCCGTGCTCCGGGTCGTCGAGGGTGGCGGTGCGGACGGCGACCTCGTCGCCGAGCAGCTCGCTCAGCCCCTCGGCGATGGCGCCGTGGATGCCGTGCGGGTAGATCGCGGCGATCTCGGGCTGGGTCGCCTCGTGGACGCCCTCGTTCCAGACGGTGACGTTCAGTGCCATGGGTCATGCTCCTTTCGTGGCGGTGGCCGGCTCGTTGGCGGCGTCGGTCGCGGCGGACAGCCGGACCTCCGCGCCGATCCGGGCCGATTCGTAGGCCGCGTCGATGACGCGCGCCCGATCGAGGGCGAGGGATCCGTCCCAATTCGACCAGGCCGCCGGGTCGGCGACGTGCTCGAGGAACGTCTCCACCACGGCGAGGTGGCCGCGTCCGGGGTCGGCCGTGACCGTGATGTCCTCGCTCTGCTCCCCGTCGCCGGTGAAGATGGTCAGTTCGCCCGAGGGTGCGTAGTCGACGACGCGGAGGTCCGCTCCGCCCTCGGTGCCGTAGAGCGTGATCCCGAACTCGTCGCCCGCGGGCCGGTATGCCGCCCAGCTGGTCTCGATGACGATCGAGCCGCCGCCCTCCAGGCGCAGCAGGAGGCTCGCCAGGTCTTCGACCTCGTACTCGGATCCGACGTGCTGCTTGTCGGAGACGGCCCCACCGCGCCCGCGCACTCCGAGCTCCGAGTGGGTGACCGCCGAGACGGCCTCCACGCGCGGTTCGCCGAACAGGTGCAGGGCGTAGTCGAGCACGTGGACGCCGATGTCGATCAGCGGGCCGCCGCCGGCCATCTCGCGGTTGGTGAACCAGCTTCCGAGCGCGGGGATGCCGGCGCGGCGCAGCCAGACGGCGCGCGCGTGGTACGGCCGGCCGATCTGGCCGTCGTCGATCGCCGCCTTCAGGGCCTCGATGTCTCCGCGGCGGCGGTGGTTGAAGGCGACTTCGAGGACGCGGCCGGCGCGGTGGGCCGCATCCACCATCGTCTGCGCCTCGGCCGCCGTGCGTGCGATCGGCTTCTCACTGAGCACGTGGATGCCGGCGTCGAGTGCTCCGACGGCGATGGGGGCGTGCAGGAAGGTGGGGACGGCGACGCTGACGATGTCGAGGTCGCCCTCGGCGACGAGGTCCTTCCAGTCGCGGTGCAGGCGGGTGAGCCCGTACGTCTTACCGAGTTCGGCGCGCGGGCCGTCCTCCATCCCGGCGATGGCAACGAGCTCGACGCCGGGGAGGGCGTCGTACGCCGCCATGTGCTGCTGGCCGGCCCAGCCGAGGCCGATCACTCCGGCCCGGAGGGGACGGGCGGGGGATTCGCTGGTCGTGCTCACGGCATTCCTTTCAGGTGGATTCGAATCGATTCGATGGTGGATGTGGGGGAGGGGAACCGCCGACGGTCAGCGGAACAGCGACCGCGGGGTGCCCGCCTCCGGATCGAGGGCGCGCTGCACGACCATGATGGCCGCACCGATCACGCCGCCCGTCTCGCCGGAGCGCGACTGGGTGATGGTGAGATGCTGCGTCGCCAGGGGAGTGGACCGCTGGTAGACGACCTCGCGCATCCCGGCGAGCAGTTGTTCGCCGACGCGGGAGAGGCTGCCGCCGACGACGATCATCGACGGATTCAGGAGGTTGACGCAGGTGGCGACCACCGCACCGAGGTCGCGGCCGGCCTGCCGGATCGCGTTCTGGACGGCCGGATTGCCGGTCAGCGCGAGGGCCACGACGTCGTCGCTCGTCTCCGCCGGAAGCCCCGCCTGCGCGAGGGCTCGGGCGATGGCCGGTCCGCTCACCAGCGATTCGAGGTCCGCATCCTGCTCGCCATGGCTCGGGGTGTCGCTGCCGAACGGCACCCGCACATGGCCGAGGTCTCCGGCCGAACCGAGGGCGCCGCGCTGCAGCCGGCCGCCGCTGATGATGCCGGCGCCGACTCCGGTGGCGACCTTGACGAACAGCAGGTCCGTCTCATCCGGCCACATCAAAGCCTGCTCGCCGAGGGCCAGCAGGTTCACATCGTTGTCGACGAGCACGGGGACATCGAACACCCGGCGGATGTACGCCGGAATGTCGAAGCGATCCCAGCCGGGCATGATCGGCGGGTTCACGGGCAGGCCCGTGGAGTGCTCCACCGGTCCCGGCACGCCGACGCCGACACCGATGAGCTCCTCCGGCTGCCTGCCGCTGGCGATGTAGAGCTCAGACGCGGTCTCGATTGCCCAGTCGAGCACGGGCTGCGGGCCGTCGGCGATTCGCAGGCGGCGGGAGGCGCTCGCGGTGATGTTGCCTGCGAGATCGGCGAGGGCCACGACGCCGTGGGTGGCGCCGAGGTCGATCGCGACGATCACGCGCGACTCCGGACTGAAGCGGATGCGGGAGGGCGGCCGGCCCCCGGAGGAAACGTCGTCGCCAGCGGGGGCGACGAGGCCTGCGGCGGTCAGCGTGTCGATCCGGGAGGCGATCGTCGAGCGTGCCATCCCGGTCAACTCGGCCAGCTGCGCGCGCGTTCGCGGGATGCCGTCGCGCAGGATCGCCAGCAGCTCCGCGGCGTCTGCGGCGACGAGCACCGAGTCTCGCGCGCTGTCGGTCATAGAGGGTATTGAACCACAGTGCCGTCGGGACGCTCAAAGTTCTTTTCCGAACGTGCGACTTTTGATTGACTTCCGGCAGAAGTGCCGTTTGAATGGAGACACGCCCTTCGGCGGCTCCCAATTCCCAGAACTCGACGAGGAGAACAGTGTCGACGTCAAAAGTCTCCGTGCAGCTGTACACGGTCCGCGAACTCCTGACCGAAGACACGGTCGGCACGCTCAAGCGCATCGCAGAGATCGGGTTCACCCAGGTCGAGCCCTTCGCGTTCCTTTCTTTCGGTGACGCGCTTCGTCAGGGCCTCGCCGAGGCGGGCCTCGCTGCGCCCACGACCCACCAGGGCTTCATCGGCGGCGACCTCGACGAGGTCTTCGGCGCCGCGAAGGAGCTGGGCATCCAGACGGTGATCGACCCGTTCGTGGCGCCGGACCGCTGGCAGACGGCGGATGATGTGGCCCAGATCGCCGAGCAGCTCAACGCGGCCGCCGAGGTCGCCGCCCGTCACGGCGTGCGTGTCGGGTACCACAACCACGCGCACGAGATCGAGAGCACCATCGAGGGTGCGACCGCGCTCGAGTTCTTCGCCGGCAAGCTGGCCCCGGAGGTCGTGCTCGAGGTGGACACCTACTGGGTGGCGGTCGGTGGCGCCGACCCGGTCCAGTTCCTTCCGAAGCTCGGCGACCGGGTGGTCGCCCTCCACATCAAGGACGGCCCCGGTACCACCGAGACCAAGGATCAGGTGGCGGTCGGGCAGGGCTCGCTCCCTATCGAGCAGATCATCGCCGCCGCGCCCGACGCGCTGCGCGTCATCGAGCTCGACGACTCGCGCGGCGACCGCTTCGAGGCCGTCGCCGACAGCTTCGCCTTCCTCACCTCCAAGGGCCTCGCATGAGCGGCGGGCCGGTCGGAGTCGGCGTCATCGGCGCCGGTGTCATCAGCAACGAATATCTCAAGAACCTCACCGCGTTCCCCGATCTCGACGTCCGCTTCGTCGCCGACATCGACCTGGAGCGCGCGAAGGCCCAGGCCGAGAAGTTTGGCGTGGCCGGTTCCGGCACGGTCGAGGAGCTCCTGGCGGACGACGGTATCGAGATCGTCGTCAATCTGACCCTCCCGAAGGTGCACGTCGAGGTGGCGCTGCGGGCGCTCGAGGCGGGCAAGAACGTCTGGAGCGAGAAGCCCTTCTCGCTCGACCGCGCCAGCGGCCGTGCGCTGCTCGATGCCGCACATGCCAAGGGCCTGCGGGTGGCCACGGCGCCCGACACGTTCCTCGGCTCGGGCATCCAGTCGGCCCGGCGCCTTATCGAGAATGGTGACATCGGAGCGCCGCTGACCGCGCTGACGCTGCTGCAGAGCCCCGGCCCCGAGTCGTGGCATCCCAACCCCGACTTCCTCTTCCAGGAGGGAGCCGGCCCGCTGTTCGACATCGGACCGTACTACCTGACGGCGCTCGTGCAGATCTTCGGGCCGGTCGCCCGGGTCAGCGCAACCGCCTCCCGCGCCCGCGAGACCCGCGTGATCGGCTCCGGTCCGCGTGCGGGCGAGGAGTTCGCTGTGACGGTGCCGACGCACGTGAGCGCGCTCTTCGAGTTCGAGAGCGGTCAGACGGCGCAGTCGGTGTTCAGTTTCGACTCGAAGCTCGGCCGGACGCAGTTCGAGGTCGCGGGCCTTGACGGAACCCTGGTGGTGCCCGACCCGAACACCTTCGAGGGGGAACTTCTGGTGCATGGCGCCGACGGCATCGAGACGCTGCCCTCGACCGGCACCACCGATACGCGCGGCATCGGCGTGGTGGAGTTGGCGCGCGCGATTCGTGCCGGTGTACCGGAGCGCGCCTCCGGCGAGCAGGCATACCACGTGCTCGACGTCATGGTGTCGACGATCGAGGCGGGGGAGTCGCGGACTCCGGTCGAGGTCGAGAGCACCGTAGAGGTCGCCCCAGCGCTTCCTGAAGACTGGAACCCGCGCGCGGCGACGCTCGCGTAACGGGCGGGCGACATGACAGACGGAAACGCGGCGGCCACCAGCGGCGGACTCACGCGCCGCGAAGGAAGCTCGGCGGGGGCACGCCTCCGGGTCGCCATCGTCGGCGGCGGATTCATGGCGGAGGTGCACTCGCGTGCGGCCCGCGCGGCGCGTGCGGAGCTGGCGGGGATCGTCTCGTCGAGTCCTGAGCGCTCACAGGCTGCCGCCGAACGGCTGGGAATCGGCCGCGCCTACGGCTCGCTCGACGACCTCCTCGCCGACGACACGGTCGATGTGGTGCACGTCACCACGCCGAACGCCCTCCATGCCGACCAGGCGTCAGCCGTCCTGGCCGCAGGCAAAGACGTCATCTGTGAGAAGCCGCTAGCGACCACCGTGGCCGACGCCGAGCGGCTCGTCGCCGACGCGGAAGGCCGCACGGCGACGGTCCCGTTCGTGTACCGGTTCCATCCGATGGTGCGCGAGGCGCGCGCGCGTTTCGCCTCCGGGCAAGCCGGTCGGGTGCTGAGCATCAACGCGTCGTACCTGCAGGACTGGCTGCTCGGCACGGACGACGACAACTGGCGGGTCGACTCGGCGCAGGGCGGCCGGTCGCGTGCGTTCGCCGACATCGGTTCGCACTTGGTCGATCTCGTCGAGTTCGTCAGCGGCGACCGCGTGAGCCGGGTGTCCGCCACGAAGCGCACGGTCTTCGCCGAGCGGGCGTCGCACGCCGGCATCACCACGGAAGACGCGGTCGCGGTGGTCATCGAGACGCGCTCCGGCGCCCTCGGTACGCTGCTGGTCTCGCAGGTGGCACCGGGTCGCAAGAACCGGTTGTGGCTCGAGATCGCGGGCAGCTCCGAAAGCGTGGCCTTCGATCAGGAGCAGCCCGAGACGCTTTGGGTGGGCCGCCGTAAGGGCAGCCTCCTGATCCCTCGGGATGCCGACCAGCTGAGCGACGACGCCGCGCGTCTCTGCGTCGTCCCCTCGGGCCACGCGCAGGGCTACCAGGACGCTTTCAACGCGTTCGTCGCGGACAGCTATGCGGCGGTCGCGGGCGAGAGCCCCGAGGGGCTGCCGCGCTTCACGGATGGCCTGCGCGCCGTCCGGATCACCGACGCCGTGATCGACTCGGCCGAGTCGGGCACCTGGATCGAGATGGGAACCAACGAATGACGGACGCCGAGTCGGGTCGCACGCACCCGGTCACCCTGTTCACCGGCCAGTGGGCTGACCTCACGCTGGAGGAGGTGGCTAAGTACGCGAGCGACTGGGGGTACGACGGTCTCGAGATCGCGTGCTCCGGCGAGCACCTCGACGTCTGGCGCGCAGCCGAGGACGACGCGTACCTGCAGGGCCGCCTCGATATCCTCGACAAGTACGGGCTCAAGGTCTGGGCGATCTCCAACCACCTCAAGGGGCAGGCCGTCTGCGATGACCCGATCGACTTCCGTCATCAGGCGATCGTCGGCTCCAAGGTGTGGGGCGACGGCGATCCCGAAGGCGTCCGTCAGCGTGCCGCAGAAGAGCTCAAGCTGACCGCGAAGGTGGCCCGGAAGCTCGGGGTCGACACCGTGGTGGGCTTCACCGGCTCCAGCATCTGGCCGTACGTCGCCCAGTTCCCGCCCGTCCCCGCCGAGGTGTTCGACCGCGGCTACCAGGACTTCGCCGACCGCTGGAACCCCATCCTCGACGTGTTCGACGGCGAGGGCGTCCGCTTCGCGCACGAGGTGCATCCGTCCGAGATCGCGTACGACTACTGGACGAGCGTGCGCACCCTCGAGGCGATCGACCACCGGGAGGCCTTCGGCTTCAACTGGGACCCGTCGCACATGATGTGGCAGGACATCGACCCGGTCGGGTTCATCGTCGACTTCCAGGACCGCATCTACCACGTCGACTGCAAGGACACGCGCCTGCGCCCCAAGAACGGGCGTGCCGGCGTGCTCGGGTCGCACCTGCCCTGGGGCGACCCGCGCCGCGGCTGGGACTTCGTCTCCACCGGACACGGGGACGTGCCCTGGGAGGACGCGTTCCGCGCGCTCGAGTCCATCGGCTACACCGGCCCGATTTCGATCGAGTGGGAGGACGCGGGCATGGATCGCCTGCACGGCGCCAAGGAGGCGGTCGGCTACATCCGTTCGCTGCTCTGGAAGCAGCCCACCGCATCCTTCGACGCCGCTTTCAGCAACCAGGGCTGACGGCGGCTCCCGGCGGTCACGCCACGTCGAGAATCCAGGTGACGCCGAAGCGGTCCGTCAGCATCCCGAACCCCGCCGACCAGGCGGATGCCGCCAGCGGCTCGATGATGGTGGCGCCGACGGTGAGCCGCTCCCAGTAGCGGGATACCTCGTCGAGGGACGTGCCGCGCACGCTGACGAAGAACGGCTGCTCGGTGATCGTGACGCCGTTCTCCCGTCGCGTGGGCCCGCTCTGATGCGCCTGCGTGTCAGCGGCTGGCCGGCCGTCGGCCTCGGTCGGGGCCGCGGGCACGGGCACGTCGTATGCCATCAGGCGGAACCCGTCCGCTGACGACGCCTGGCCGAACACGACATTCCGTGCATCGGGCAGTTCGGCGGGCATCCCGAAGTCCTCATAGGTGGCCGCAGTCGCCTCTCCGTCGAACACCGACGCGTAGAAGTCGAGCGCCTCCCGCGCCTCGCCGCCGCGGAAGTTCAGGTGGGTCGTGGTCGTGATGGTCATCGTGATCCTTTCTCGTCGCCGGGTCCATCCCGGCACAGTCAGGGTCACAGGAGAAGAGGACGGTTTCGGTCCTCTACCTGCGGCAGACTTCTTCCATGTCCGGAACCTCGTCGCGCATGCTCTCGATGCTGTCGCTGCTGCAGGCGCGCCGGGAGTGGGCCGGCTCGGCGCTCGCCGACCGGCTCGGGATCAGTACCCGAACGGTGCGGCGCGACGTCGACCGGCTACGGGAGCTGGGCTACCGGATCGACGCGATCAAGGGTCCCGCGGGAGGCTATCGGCTCGCCGCCGGGTCCGAACTTCCGCCCTTGCTGTTCGACGAGGAGCAAGCGGTCGCCGTGTCGATAGCGCTGCAGAATGCCGGCGCCTCCGGGGCGGGGATCGACGAGGCGGCCGCCCGGGCGCTGGCCACCGTGCGGCAGGTCATGCCGTCACGCCTGCGTCAGCGCGTGGACGGCATCCGGTTCGAGCGAGCGGATGCGGGCGCACGAGTGGATGCGGCGGTGCTCGAGGCGGTCAGCGACGCGGTCACCAGGCGCTTGGTGCTGCGCTTCGGCTACGGAGACGTCGACGGTCCGCCACGTCGCGCCGAACCTCACGGTCTGGTTGCGCGGGACGCCCGCTGGTACCTCGTCGCCTGGGACCTCGACCGCGCCGACTGGCGGGTGTTCCGCCTCGATCGGCTCGTCCCGCGCACTCCGGCCGGACCGAGGTTCGCGCCCCGAGCCATCCCCAGTGGGGACGCCGTCGGCTTCGTCGCGGCCCGCTTCAAGGGCTCGGCCGAGGAGGACCGCTGGCCGTGCGTCGGCGAGGTCGTCATCCAGCTCTCCGCCCGAGAGGTGCGGCCCTGGATCGAGGACGGCGACGTCACCGACCTAGGGGATGGCCGCAGCCGCCTCGTCGTCGGCTCCTGGTCGTGGATGGGCGTGCTCGCGTCGCTCACCCGCTTCGACGCGCCGTTCGAGGTCGTCGGTCCGCAGCCGCTTGCCGAGGCGGCGGCCGTGCTCGCCGAACGACTGCGGTCGGCTCAGTCGGCGTCGCCGCCGGCGCCGTCGTGACGATCAGCCCCGTCGCCGGCGTCGACGACACCCGCCCGTGACCGGCGGTCGAGCACCCAGGCGCGGATCCCGGCGACGATCGACGCCACGATGACGACGCCGGCGACGATGTAGGCCAGGGGCCGCACGTTCGGGTTCACCGCCGCGAAGTAGCCGATCACGGTGATCAGCACGCCCCAGCTGAGCGCGCCCACGATGTTCGCCGTGAGGAACCTCCAGTACCGCATGGCACTGATCCCGGCGATCGGCGGGATGAACACCCGACCCCAGGGGATGTACCGGCTGATCACCACGGACCACCAGCCGAACAGCTCGTAGAACCGCTCGGCTCGCCGAACGCCCGCCTGCACCCACCGGCCGCCGCGCCTCGTCAGGTACGGACGCCCCAGGCGTCGCCCGAGCCAGAAGCCGACCTGGTCGCCGAGCACGGCCGCGACGCCGACCCCGATGGCGAGCACCCAGATGGAGAGCTCCGGATTGGTCCCGGTCAGGATGCCCGCACCGAACAGCAGGGAGTCGCCGGTGATGAACGGGATGAAGACGCCGACGAAGAGCCCGGTCCCGGCGAACACCAGGCCCCAGACCGCCACGTAGAAGAACAAGGGGCCGACATCGCCGAGGAAGTTCGCGAGGTCGTGGGCCATGCTCCGAGCGTATCGGGCGACCCCGTGCGTGAGCCGGTCGCTGCCCTCAAGAGGGCAGCCTCACGCGGGGACGTAGCGGTTGAGGACGTTGCGGGAGTCCGGAAGCACTCGGCTGTCGAGAGGCGAGAGCCGGACGGGACGAATGAACGCCGGCTCGCCCTCCCCGATGGCATCCGGTCCCACCACGAGGTCCAGGCGGTCGACGAGGCCGTCGGCGAGGAGCCCATTCCAGAGCACATGACTGGCGAACACCACGATGTCGCCGCCGCTGCCGGCTTTCTCCGCCTCAAGCGTGCGACGAAGGTCGCCGCCGCGCACCACCTGCGTCGTCCCGTGCCAGGGGTTCTCAGCCGGAACCTCGTAGCCGTCACTCACGACGAGCTTCGGCATCTCGCGGTAGCGGCGGCTGAACTCCCGATTCACCTCGCTGAGCGCAGGGTTGGCCGGGTCCTCGGGCGCATCGGCGACGAGCGGCCAGAACGAGCTGAACAGTTCGAACGAGGCCCGGCCGAGCAGGATGGTGCCCGCGCCGCGCATCAGCTCGAGGTTGTGCGCGTCGAACGCCGCATCGAGGTTCAGTACGAGCGGGTTGCCCCCGGGGCCGGCGGCGAATCCGTCGAGGGTGACGGCAGTGGAGACGATGAGTGAGCGCATGTGCTGTCCTTTCGGTGGGAGCCTTTTCGGTGTCGGCGGAGCTGCCTTCACCTGATGAGAGACGCCCGGCGGCGGAAACTCATCGGTCCGCGGACACATCCTCGGAAACGAGGATCGCCGGATCGAGGAACGAGGCGATCCACACGATCCGGCCACCGTGCACGCTGAGCACCATGAGCGCTCCCGGTCGCCAGCCGTCCGCCATCCGCTGATCGGCCAGGAGAGCCGGGAGGCCGTTCACCGTCACGCGGCGGCGCACCCTCCACGGTGTCACCAGCGAGCGGTGTGCGAAGAAGGCGCCGACATCGCGGGCCCCGTCGAACCACGCCAGAAGTGGCGGCATCGTGAATCGCACGTCCTTGGCGAGCAATGAGACGATCCCCTCGACGTCGGCCGCCTCGAAGGCGGCGACGAACTGCTCCACGATGCGGTCCTGGTCGGGCCCGGCAGCGGCATCCGACTCGATCTCGGCCCGAACGGCCAGAGTCGCCCTGGCCCGCTGCAGGGCACTGGTCACCGACGCGACGCTGGTCTCCAACGCAGCGGCGGTGTCGGCCGCCGAGAAGTCGAGCACATCTCGGAGGATCAGCACGGCCCGCTGGTTGGGCGGCAGGCGCTGGAGGGCGGCGAGGAACGCGAGCGACACGGTCTCCCGTCGGGCGGCGAGATCGGCCGGGTCGTCCGATCGGCCGATCCACGGCTCCAGCCAGGAGGTGGACGAGTCCGGCTCGCCGAGGTCGCCCAGTGGGTCGCGCGCCGGGGAGACATCCCAGGAGAGCATCCGGGGCGGTCGCCGCTCGGCCGCCCGAAGGCTGGCGCGCGTGGCGATGCTATACAGCCAGGCGCGGAGGGAGCTACGGCCCTCGAAGCCGGCGAGACCGCGCCACGCGGCGAGCAGGGCATCCTGAACCGCGTCCTCCGCCTCGCTCCGGGACCCGAGGATGCGGTAGCAGTGCAACTCGAGCTCCCGGCGATGAGGGGTCACGAGCTGGGCGAAGGCACGATCGTCGCCCGACCGGGCGCGGTCGAGGAGAGCGGTGGCGTCGGTGGTGGGCATCGGGACGCATCCTCCCGGCCGGTGCGCCGCCGCGCAAGAGGGGTCTCGCTTCAGCGGAAGGCGACGTCGGCGGCGTCGACGACCTCGGCGACCCGGCCCGGTGCGCGCTGATTCGACCAGTACAGGTTGGTGTGGGCGATGACGAGGTCGGGCGTGGGCGCGCCCCACTCGCTGAGGTCCTCGGTCGTGTGCGCATCGCCGACGAGGCTGACGTCGTAGCCGCGGACCAGCCCGCCGTGGATGGTCGAGCGGATGCATTCATCCGTCTGGGAGCCCGTCACGACGATCCGGCCGACACCCGCGTCTGCGAGCACCGCCTCCAGCGACGTGTCTTCGAAGGCGTCGGCGTAGCGCTTCGGGACAAGCGCCTCGGTGTCGGCGCGCTGCAGCTCGTCGACGTACTCCCAGTCGGCGCTGCCCTCGACGATGTTCTCGTCGGAGTGCTGGATCCACACCACGGGCACGCCATCGGCGCGAGCTCGATCGACGAGCGAGCCGATCGTCGCGACCACCTCATCCCGTCGGTGTGCGCCGCCGATCACGCCGTTCTGCACGTCGATCACGAGCAGCGCGGTCTCCGTCCGCCCATCCAGTGTCGTCATCGCCACCCTCCCCGCGTGCGATGCTACCCGCGCCGGCTGCACCAGGGACAGGGCCGGGCTAGGCTCGGCGGGTGACGAGCGCAGACGACGCCATCAAGGGCGAGGACTGGTACGGACGCGAGCTCGACCGCGTCGAATACACCGGGGTCGTGTTCGACGACGTCGACATGACGGAGCTTCAGAGCTCCGGCGCGACCTTCACCGAGTGCGTCTTCCGGCGCGTGCGGTTCAACGTGAGCGAGCACACGGAGTCGGCGTTCGTGAACTGCCGGTTCGAGACGTGCAACTTCTTCGACGCGACGTTCCGGCGCTGCAAGCTGACCGGCAGCACCTTCCACGGGTGCGAGTTCGCTCTGCTGAAAGTGGAAGGCGGCAACTGGTCGTTCACCGGGTTCGGCCGGGCCGAGCTTCGCGGTGCGCGGTTCGAGGGCGTGCGCTTCCGGGAGGCCGACCTGTCAGGCGCCCGGTGCCAGGAGGCGCGGTTCGAGGGATGCGACCTGAGCGCCGCCACCCTGACCGCGGCCGACTTCAGTGCCGCAAGCATCGTGGGGAGCGACCTGACCGGCGTCGACCCGACCGAGGTGGTCCTGCGGGGAACGGTGATCGACGAGCGTCAGGCCGTCGTGCTGGCCGAGGCGCTCGGGATGGTCGTCGTGCCTACGCCCTGACCGCTGCAGGCCGGCCTGACACCTACGCCACGTCCTGCACCCGGCCGTGCTTGATGTGCAGCCGGCGCTGGGCGCGCTTCGCGACCGCGGTGTCGTGCGTGACGATGATCACCGTGAGGCCGCGGTCGCGCCACAGCCCCTCCAATAGGTCCATGATCTCGTCGCGGGTCTCTTCGTCCAGGTTGCCGGTGGGCTCGTCGGCGAGCAGCACCTCCGGATCCTTCACCAGAGCCCGGGCGATCGCGACGCGCTGCTGCTGGCCGCCGGACAGCTCCGACGGGAGGTGGTTGCCGCGGTCGGCGAGCCCGACGGAGGCGAGGGCTTCGGCCGCACGCCGCTTGCGATCGGCGGCACTCACGCCGAGGGGGGCGAGCGCCGTCTCGACGTTCTCCTGAGCCGTGAGCGTCGGGATGAGGTTGAAGCCCTGGAAGACGAAGCCGATCTCCTTCGCGCGGATCTTCGCCAGCTTCCCGTCGCGCTGTTGCGAGAGACTGTCCGCCCCGAGCTGCACCGAACCCGAGGTCGGGCGGTCGAGCGCCCCGAGCATCTGGAGCAGGGTCGACTTGCCGCCGCCGGTGGGGCCCTGGATGGCGACCAGCTGGCCGTCCGGGATCTCCAGGCTGACATCGTCGAGGGCGACCACCTGGCGCTTGGACTGGGTGTACTTCTTGGTGACATCGGCGAGGGTGTACACGGTGACTCCTTAAGGTTTGTGAAGCGGTTCAGGCGACGGAGCGCAGGGCTGCCGCGGGGCGGAGGCGGGCGGCGCGCCACCCGCCGATGGCGCCGGCGAGCAGTCCGCCGAGGACGGCGAGGGCGACCGCGCCGACGATGATCCAGAGGGTCACCGGCGCATGCAGTGCGATGTTCGCCGACGTGGTGGCGGCCTCCCGGGCCGCTCCGAAGGCCCCGCCGCCGAAACCGCCGCCGGTCCCCGTTCCGGTCGCGCCGCCGGTCCCGCCGGCCGTGCCGGTGCCTGCCCGACCGGCAGCATCGGCGAAGCCACGTCCGATGCTGCCGGTCAGGGTGGGCGAGATCAGGTTCACGACGAACACTCCGAGGAGGCCGATCACGACGCCGATCACGCCGCCGATGACACCCTGCACGACCGACTCGCCGGCGACCTGCCCCACGATGCGGCGGTTGGACCAGCCGATCGCCTTCAGGGTGCCGAACTCGCGGGTGCGTCGGGTGACGCCGGAGATGGTGAAGAGGATGGCGATGAGGAACGCGGCGGCGAGCACGATCACCGAGAGCCAGGTCCCGAGGTTCGCGATGAGCTCACCCGCGCTGCCGAGCGAGCCGGACACGGTGGAGGCGAGGTCCGCCTGCGTGCTCACCGTGGCGCCGGAGACCGTCTTCGTGAGGTCGGTCTTGAGCTGGGCGATGTCGCCGGAGGAGGCGGCCTTCACGTAGACCGACGAGATCTTGCCGGTCTGCCCGGAGAGCTTCTGCGCCACATCCAGCGGGATGTACGCGTTGGCCGCCGTGGTGGCGTCCGAGCCTGTCGCTGTGACGATGCCGATCACCGAGAAGTCCGTGCCGCCGATGGTGATCGTGTCGCCGACCGCCTTGCTCGCGGTCTTGGCGTAGCTGGCGTCCAGCACCACGACGTCCTTGCCCGCGTCTGCTGCGGTGAAGCTCCGGCCGCCCGTCAGGGTCACCGAGGCGAGAGGACCGACCGACTTTCCGCCCGGCTCCAGCCCGAGCACGGAGAACGAGTCCACGGTGAACGAGCTGCCGCCCGCCCCGTCGGAACCGCCGGTCGGCGGCGCGGTCGGCTGTGCCGCCTGGCCGCTCTCGCGCTCCTGTCGCAGCTGCTGGAAGTTCGGCAGCGTCCCGCTGAAGCTGGTGTTGGTGAGGGAGAGCACCGAGGCGGCAGCGGCCACCTTGTCGACCTTCTGCACGGTTGCAAGGGTGGATGCGTCCATCACGGTCGCGCCTCGGGTCGGCTCCAGGCGCGACGTGTTCACCTGCCGGGCGGTGCCCGTGTCGGTGCCGGCCTGGGCGCCGAAGTCGAAGCGCGGACCGCCGCCGGCTCCCTGCTGCGTCGTGGCGTTCTGGGTGGTGGCCGGCTGACTGACCGTGATGTCGGTGCCGACGCCGTAGACGGATTGCAGGACGCTCTCCTGGGCTTGGCGCACGCCCGCGGAGACGGCGTTCACGATGATGACGAGGGCGATCGCGAGCGCCATGCCGATCGCGATGATGATCGTCTGCTTGCGGCGGTTGAGCAGCTCGCGCCGCAGGTAGGTCCCGAACATTGGCTTCCAAACTGTGCTGTCGGATGAACTTCTTGCGGGAGGTTAAGGACCACCGTTTTCGGGGCGCTGTGGCGAACCTATGCATGCGCCGTGTACCGATCCCGCAAGGCTCGGGATGTCACAGGATCCGGTCGGCCGGTGTCTGAAGGTCGAGCACATCGAGCGGAAGGACAGTCCTATGGAGCACACGGCGCACGTCGTCGTCATCGGCGGAGGCTATGCGGGCGTGGCCGCGGCCAACCGGCTCACGGGTCAGGACGGCGTGAGCGTCACCCTGGTGAACCCGCGGCCGATCTTCGTGGAGCGCATCCGGCTTCATCAGCTGGTCGCGGGATCGGATGACGCGACTCTCGAGTTCGAGAAGGTGTTGGCCCCGGAGGTCCGCCTCGTCGTCGACACCGCCGACCGCATCGACGCACCCGAGCGGCGGGTCACCCTGTCGTCAGGTGAGACGCTCGGCTACGACTACCTGGTCTACGCGGCCGGCAGCAGGCGCGCCGCTCCCGACGTGCCGGGCGCTGCGGAGCACGCGCTACCCGTCGCGGAGTTCGGTGAGGCCGAGCGGCTGCGGGATGCGCTCGCCGCGGCCGGGCCGGCGGCACCCGTCACGGTCGTCGGCGGTGGCCCGCTGGGCATCGAAGTGGCCGCCGAGCTCGCCGAGCAGGGGCGGGATGTGACCCTCCTGTGCGGCGGTCCGCTCGGGCCCTCGCTGCATTCGCGCGGACGCCGTTCCGTCGCCCGTTCTCTGGCATCCCTCGGCGCGACGGTGCTCGACGGCCCGGGATCGCGCGTCGTGTCGGTGCGGCGGGATGCGGTCGAGCTCGCCGACGGCAGCACGCGCCCCAGCGCCGTCACGATCTGGGCCGCCGGCTTCGGCGTCCCCGCGCTCGCCCGCCGCAGCGGGCTGAGCACGGACGCCCTGGGCCGTCTGCTGACCGACGAGACGCTCACCAGTGTGGACGACGACCGCATCGTCGCCGCCGGCGACTCGGCGGCACCCTCGGGCCGTCCGCTGCGGATGAGCTGCCAGGCGGCCGGGCCGCTCGGGGGCCACTCGGCCGACACGGTGCTCCGGCGGATCGCCGGGGAACGGCCGGCGCCGTTCGTGATGGGCTTCGTCGGCCTCTGCATCAGCCTCGGCCGGAAGCACGGTGTCTTCCAGTTCGAGCACCGGGACGACCGCGCGACGCGGGTGCACATCGGCGGCAGAGCCGGTGCTGCGGTGAAGCAGCTGGTGTGCTGGGGGACGATCGAGCAGCTCTCCCTGGAGGCGCGGCACCCGGGGTCGACGCGACTCCCCGCGGCCTTCGGCGATCCGCAGCGACGCCGTATGCTCGCTACCAGCAGCGCAGTGTCGAGCGGGGGAGCGGGGCGGTCATGAGCGCGAAGAAGCCGGATGCGGCGACCGCGGCCTTCGTCGCCCACCGCAATCTCCTCTTCACAGTCGCCTACGAGATCTTGGGTTCGGCCGCGGACGCGGAGGACGTGCTCCAGGAGACGTGGCTGCGCTGGGTGAAGGTGGACCAGGCCGACGTGCGGGAACCGAGGGCGTACCTCGTCCGCATCGCGACGCGCCTCGCGCTCAACCGGCTGCGCAGCGCGCAGCGGCGGCGGGAGTCGTACGTCGGACCGTGGCTTCCGGAGCCTCTGCTCACGACGCCCGACGTGGCGGACGATGTGGAGCTCGCTGAGAGCGTGTCCCTGGCGTTGATGGTGGTGCTGGAGACGCTCGGTCCGACGGAGCGGGCCGTCTTCGTGCTGCGCGACATCTTCGGCTTCGAGTTCGACGAGATCTCAGCGACGCTCGATAAGACGCCGGCGGCCGTGCGCCAGATCGCCCATCGGGCTCGCGCGCACGTCGAGGCGCGGCGTCCGCGCGTGGCCGTGACCGCAGCCGAGGCGCGTGCCGCCCTCGACGGGTTCCGCGTGGCGGTGGAGACCGGTGACCCCCAGGCGATCCTCGACGTGCTGGCACCGGACGTCGTGCTGATGAGCGACGGCGGGGGAGTCAAACAGGCGGCACTGCGCCCGATCGTCGGCGCCGACAAGGTGGCGCGGTTCATCGTCGGAGGCATGCGCAAGGCCGGAGCCGTGGTGACCGCCGAGGCCACCGTCGTGAACGGCAACCCGGCGCTGGCGCTCAGCGTCGGGGGCGAGCTCGACGGTGTTCTCACCGCGCGCATCCAGGACGGTCGCATCACCGGCCTGTACTTCGTCCGCAACCCGGAAAAGCTCACCCGCCTCACCGAAGAGGTCACGCTGGCGCTGCGCTGAGGCGCTCAGACAGTTCATAGGTTGCGCAAAGACAGCATCCATCCCGCACCTCATAATGAGAAAGGTGACCATCAACGCCCGTGCCGCCAGCCCCACGTCCAGCAGCCAGCCCCGCACGCTTCTGCGCCGGGCGGACGGCAGCTCCATCCGTGTCCTCGTCGTGGATGACGAGGCCACGCTGACGGACCTGCTCGCGATGGCGCTCCACTACGAGGACTGGGACGTCAAGACCGCCTCGAACGGGCAGCAGGCGCTTCAGTTCTCGCGCGAGTTCAAGCCGGACGTGGTGGTGCTCGACATCATGTTGCCCGACATCGACGGGCTGCAGGTGCTGAACCGGATGCGCGCCGACGGCAACGAGGCGCCCGTCCTCTTCCTCACCGCGAAGGACTCGCTGGACGACCGCATCGCCGGCCTCACCGCCGGAGGCGACGACTACGTCACGAAGCCGTTCAGCCTCGAGGAGCTCGTCGCCCGCCTTCGCGGGCTGCTGCGCCGCTCCCGCGCTGCCGTCGCCGACCACGACGACCCGGTCCTCATCGTCGGCGACCTCGTGCTCGACGAGGACAGCTACGAGGTGCACCGTGACGGCGACCTCATCCAGCTCACCGCCACCGAGTTCGAGCTGCTGCGCTTCCTCATGCGCAACCCCCGACGCGTGCTGAGCAAGGCGCAGATCCTCGACCGGGTGTGGAGCTACGACTTCGGCGGTTCGTCGAGCGTCGTCGAGCTGTACATCTCTTACCTGCGCAAGAAGATCGACGCCGGCCGCGCCCCGATGATCCACACGGTCCGCGGCGCGGGCTACATGGTGAAGGCCGCGCAGTGACCACCGCCCGCTCAGCGGGCAGCCGGTTCCCTCGCATCCGCCCGTTCCGCTCCTGGACGCTGCGCAGCCGCGTGGTGCTCGTGGTGGTGGCGATGCTCGCCGTCCTCGGAGCCGTGATCGGCACCGTCAGCGTCTTCGCGCTGCAGAACTACCTGATGCAGCGATTGGATGGGCAGCTCACGTCCGCGCTCGAGCGCGGTCAGCACGCGGCCGACCGGATCTACGGAGACCAGCCCACCGGGCCGGACGTCATCGGCATCGTGCAGACCCCTGGCCAGCAGACCGGGACGTTCGGTGTCATCCGCAGCGGGGACATGCTGCTCTACCCCGTGATCCTCTCGGAGCGCCCCCAGAGCACCTCGCCCGACCAACCGGTCGCACCGCAGCGGGTGCCGATCGCGACCACTGCGCTGCTCGGTCTGCCGTCCGACGGACACCCCCGCACGATCGATCTGGGCCCTTCGCTCGGCTCGTACCGGATCGCCGCCGCCGAGCTCTCCAACGGCGACAGCGTCATCATCGGACTGCCCCTGAGTGATGTGAATGCGACGGTCGCGCAGCTCACGCTCGTGATCATCCTGGTCACACTCGCCGGTCTCGTCTTCGCCTTCCTCCTCGCAAGCGTCGTGGTGCGTCTCGCCATGCGTCCGTTGGAGCGGGTGGCGAGCACGGCCGAGCAGGTGTCCTCGCTCCCGCTCGACCGCGGCGACGTCGCGCTCAGCGTCCGAGTGCCCGAGGAGGACACCGACCCGCACACGGAGGTCGGCAAGGTGGGGTCGGCGCTCAACCGGATGCTCGGCCATGTCGCCTCGGCGCTGACCGCCCGGCAGGCCAGCGAGCAGAAGGTACGCCAATTCGTCGCCGACGCGAGCCACGAGCTGCGCACGCCGCTCGCGTCGATCCGCGGCTACGCGGAACTGACCCGGCGGGCGCCGCACGAGCTGCCGCCGGATGTCACGCATTCGCTCGGCCGGATCGAGTCCGAGGCGACCCGCATGACCTCCCTGGTCGAGGACCTCCTGCTGCTCGCCCGCCTCGACGAGGGCCGCGAACTCGACCGCGACCCGGTCGACCTCTCGCTCCTCCTCGTGGATGCGCTCAGCGACGCGCACGCCGCAGGCCCCGACCATGAGTGGACGCTGGAGCTGCCGGACGAGCCGGTCGAGGTCGTCGGCGACGCCCCGCGCCTCCACCAGGTGCTCATGAATCTGCTCGCGAATGCGCGCGTCCACACCCCCGAGGGGACTCGCGTCACCGCCGGGCTCCGAGTGGATGCGGAGGCCCAGCGCGCGGTGATCACCGTCGCGGACGACGGCCCGGGCATCCCGGAGCACCTCCAGAGCACGCTGTTCGAGCGGTTCGCCCGCGGCGACGGCTCCCGTAACCGGGCCACCGGATCCACCGGCCTGGGTCTCGCGATCGTGGATGCGGTGGTGCAGGCGCACGGCGGAGACGTCGCGGTCAGCAGTGAGCCGGGCAATACGGTGTTCACGGTGTCGCTTCCGCTCCTGCCGGTCGCGGCAGGGACCGCCGCCGAGACCCTGCCTGGGGTCGGTTCCGAGCCCGATTTGCGCGAGGCACCGCGCATCCCGTAACCTGTACGGAGCCAAAGACCGCTGGTTGTCATGCGTGCATGACCGAAGATCCACTCAGGTGGGGCCCGCGCAGGTGTATGAAGCAAGTTCCGCAGTCACTGTGACTCACAGTTTCTCGGCCTCCAGCTCCGTGCCTCTGCGCCGGAGCTTTTTTCTTTGCCCAGCGGGTTCTGGTGGCACACCGCTCCCGCGGTGTGCGACGAAGAAGATTGAGGAGTAGGCCATGGCGAACAAGGAAGCCACGGTTGCCGAGCTCGAGAACCTGTTCGAGAACTCTGCCGCCGTTCTGCTGACCGAGTACCGCGGTCTCACTGTCGCTCAGCTCAAGCAGCTGCGCACGTCGATCAGTGAGCACGCGACCTACGCCGTGGTGAAGAACACGCTGACCAAGATCGCGGCCAACAATGCGGGAATCTCGTCTTTTGACGAGGAGCTCGCAGGGCCGTCCGCGATCGCCTTCGTGCACGGTGACCCTGTCGCCGTCGCGAAGTCGCTGCGTGACTTCGCCAAGGCAAACCCTCTGCTTGTGGTCAAGGGCGGTTACTTCGACGGTAACCCGCTGACCGCAGAAGAGGTAGGCAAGCTCGCCGACCTCGAGTCCCGTGAGGTTCTGCTGGCCAAGCTGGCCGGCGCCTTCAAGGCCTCGCTGTTCGGAGCCGCATATCTGTTCAACGCACCGCTGTCGAAGGCCGTTCGCACGGTCGACGCGCTGCGTGAGAAGCAGGAGTCCGCTGCCTGAGTCCATACGGACCCAGATCAGCGGTGAGTAACCACACACACTAAGGAGAGAAAAATGGCGAAGCTTACGACTGAGGAGCTGCTCGACGCGTTCAAGGAGCTCACGCTCATTGAGCTCAGCGAGTTCGTGAAGAAGTTCGAGGAGACCTTCGAGGTCACCGCCGCCGCCCCCGTCGCCGTTGCTGCGGCCGGTGCCGGCGCTGCCGCCCCCGCGGAAGAGGTCGAGGAGAAGGACTCCTTCGACGTCGTCCTCGAGGCTGCTGGTGACAAGAAGATCCAGGTCATCAAGGAGGTGCGCGCCCTCACCAGCCTCGGCCTCGGTGAGGCGAAGGCCCTCGTTGACGGTGCACCGAGCAACGTGCTCGAGGGCGCCAACAAGGAGACCGCAGAGAAGGCGAAGGCTCAGCTCGAAGAGGCTGGCGCCACCGTCACCCTTAAGTAATCAGCGCCCCATCGGGGCTCTTCTTACTGACAGGCTGACAGCCGTCTGATCGCGACGCGGACTCCTCCCTATTTGAGAGTGTCCGCGTTGCGGAGGGTGTCGCCCCCGCAACGGGGCGACGCCCTCCGTGCGTTTAACGGCGCACGGACGCGGATGCTCACCCATCCACGCGTCCGATCGCGCCCGCAAGCGTGCATCGGTGTGCAAGGACGCACAACCGGAAGAAGAATCCACGATGAGTACCAGCAAATGGCGTGCCTACGCCTCCGCACTGCGCGGCTTCGGCCACGCGATGCTCCACGGGGAGGACCGCGACAGCGGCTGCCACCCGCCGGATCTGTGCCGCAGGACCCTGCTCTACGACAGGTACCTGCGGTAACACTCCCCGAAACGCCCTCGGCCGACCCGGCCGGGGGCGTTTCGTCGTCCGTCGTTTCGTCGTCAGTCGAGGCCGAGCACCCGGGCGACGCCCAGTTCGCGGAGGCGGTCGGGATCGGCGAGCACGTCGAGCCCGATGATCCGTTCGTCGGCGATGTCGAACGCCATGACCGACACGACTCGGCCGGACAGCACGGCGGCAACACCCGGGCGCCCTCCGATCAGGACCGGCGTGGAGTGCGCAGCCAGCCGCGCGGACAGCACGGCCTGCGCGGCGATCTGCGTGGCGCCGAGCACGTCCTGCTGCGTCGTTCCATAGTCGGCGTGAAGCACGGCATCCTCATCCAGGAGCGTGAGGAGCCGGTCGATGTCGCCGTGCTGAGCGGCGGCCAGCCACGCGTCGACGAGGGGCCGGGCCCGACGGGGGTCCGGTCGCGCCGGTTCCGGGGAGCCGTGCAGGCGGCGGCGCGCCCGCGAGGCGAGCTGGCGGGCCGCCTGCGGCGAGCGACCCAGCGCATCCGCCACCTCCTCGAACGGCCGTCCGAAGACATCGTGGAGCACGAAGGCGATCCGCTCTGCCGGGCTGAGCGAGTCCAGGACGAGCAGCAGGGCGGCCGCGATGGTGTCACCGCGTTCCGCCTCCGCGGCGGGGTCGCCGAGAGTCGACGCCGGCTCGTCCCACGGCGTCACCTCCCACGACCGCTCCCGCGTGCGCCGGGGCGATTTCAGCTGGTCGAGGCACACCCGGGAGACGACGGTGGTGAGCCACGCGTCGACGTTCTCGATCGTGCCGGCGTCGGCTCGGCTCAGGCGTAGCCACGTCTCCTGCACCGCGTCTTCCGCATCCGCTCGCGAGGAGAGCAGCCGAGTGGCGATCGCCATCAGCCGGGGCCGCGCGTCCTGGAACCGCTCCGCGATCGCTTCCGTGTCGGTCATGTCACATCCCGTCCCTTCCGGTCGTCACCCTATCGACGAGCCGGAGGCGGCTCGTGTGACACGTCGAATGGAGAACGACCATGAACGACACCATCCTGGTGACCGGGGGAACGGGGAGGATCGGACGCGAGGTGGTTCCGCTGCTCCGTGCGGCGGGGCGCGAGGTGCGGGTGCTGTCGCGTCACCCTCAGGCGACGGACGACCCTGGTGTGCAGCAGCTCGAGGGCGACACCGTCGAGTGCCGCGGACTGGATGCCGCCTTCGCCGGCGCAGGGACGGTGCTGCACCTGGCCGGCGGCGCGCGAGGCGACGACCGGGCCGCACGGAACGTGGCCGAGGCGGCACGACGTGCCGGGACAGGGCACCTCATCCTCATCTCGGTGGTGGGCGCTGCGCGCATGCCGATCGGGTACTTCCGGGCGAAGGCGGAGGCCGAGCGGATCATCGAGGAGTCGGGTGTGCCGTGGAGCATCCTCGCCGTGTCCCAGCTGCACGAGTTCGTGCTCCCGCTGGTCCGCGGGCTCTCTCGTCTGCCGATCACCCCTGCGCCGCGGGGGCTGCGGTTCGAGCCGGTGCACCGGGCGGAGGTGGCCGCCCGGCTCGCGGAGCTCGCGCTGTCTAGACCCGCGGGGCGCGTGCCCGACCTCGCCGGTCCGGAGGTGCTCGACGTCGCAGCCCTGGTGGCGGCCTTCGCCGGACGTCCCCGTTCGACGGTGCGTGTGCCGCTGGCCGGCGCCATCGGGCGAGCCTACCGAGAGGGGGACAACCTCGCTGATGCGTCGGCGGTGCGCGGCGAACGCACCTGGTCGGACTTCGTCCGCCGACCCTAGACTCCGACCGTGACCACAGAACCGGACGATGTGACCGCCACCCGCCTCGCCTACGACACCGTCGCCGAGGACTACGCCGACCTGCTGCGTGACGACCTCGCCGGCAGCGAGTACGACCGCGCGATGCTGGGCGTGTTCTCCGAGCAGGTGCGGCGCGACGGTGGCGGCCTCGTCGGCGACCTGGGCTGCGGGCCCGGGCGCATCGCCGGCCACCTGGCGGGACTCGGGATGGACGTGGTCGGTGTCGACCTGTCGCCGCGGATGGTGGACGTCGCCCGCCGGGATCATCCCGGGGTGCGTTTCGAGGTCGGGTCGATGGCCGACCTGCCGTTCCGGGATGCGGAGCTCGCAGGCGCGCTCGCCTGGTACGCCGTCATCCACACCCCGGAGGAGAGGCAGGGGGAGCTCTACGCCGAGTTCGCGCGCGTCGTCCGGCCGGGCGGGCGTCTGCTGCTGGCATTCCAGGTGGGCGAGGATGTCGTCCACCTGACGCACGCGTACGGGCACGACCTCGACCTGCACACCCGTCGGCAGCGGCCGGAGCGGGTGCGCGACCGGTTGCGCGAGGCGGGCTTCGCGCTGCGCGCCGAATTCATCCGGCAGCCGGTCGGCCCGGAGAAGTCGCCGCAGAGCTACGTCCTCGCGCAGCGCGTTTGATAAACATAGGCAAGCTATATATAATGGGAGCATGCCAGAGACTCCCGAACTTCGTCAGATCCTGGGCGACCTGGTCGTGGCCGCCCATCGCCTCACCCGCCTCGCCGCGCGCGTGACGGGCAGCACCGAATCGCCCGCGACCTGGCGCACCCTCAGCGTGCTGCAGACCGTCGGGCCGATGCGCCTCGGCGAGCTCGCGGCGCAGAGCCGGGTGTCGCAGCCGACGATGACCAAGCTGGTCCGCAACCTCGTCGACGCCGAGTGGGTCAAGCGCATCGCCGACACCGACGACGCCCGCGCGTGGCAGATCGCCATCACCGCCAAAGGCGCCGACGCACTGCAGACCTGGCGCGACGAACTGTCCACCGCCCTGGTCCCGATGTTCTCGGACCTGTCGGACGACGAGCTCGCCGCCATGCGCGCCGCTGTCGAGATCATCGGCTCACGCGTCGACCTCTCCGCGGCGGCCTCCGCCGCGCTCGCCGGCACTCGCTGACCCGCGCCCCCTCCACATCCACTTCCCGCACACCGATCGCTCAAGGAGCCGTCACCCCTCCATGTCCCACGAACGCCCCACCAGCATCCTCAAACAGCCGACCGCCGTCTGGGCCGTCGCCTTCGCCTCCGTCATCGCCTTCATGGGCATCGGCCTGGTCGACCCCATCCTCCCTGCGATCGCGCACAGCCTGCAGGCGACGCCGACCGAGACCGAGATGCTCTTCACCAGCTACCTGCTGATCACCGGCATCGCGATGTTCTTCACCAGCTACATCTCGAGCCGCATCGGCGCCAAGAAGACGCTGCTGATCGGCCTCGCGCTGATCGTCGTCTTCGCCCTCGCGGCCGGCCTCTCGCAGAACGTCGAGTCGATCATCGGCTTCCGCGCGGGCTGGGGGCTCGGCAACGCGCTGTTCATCTCGACCGCTCTGGCGACCATCGTCGGTGCGGCGTCCGGCGGAACATCGGCTGCGATCATCCTGTACGAGGCGGCGCTCGGGCTCGGCATCGCGATCGGACCGCTGCTCGGTGGACTTCTCGGAAGCTGGAGCTGGCGCGGACCGTTCTTCGGCACCGCCACCCTCATGGCGATCGGATTCGTCGCGATCGTGGTGCTGCTGCGGAAGAACCCGGAGAAGCCCACCCCGACGCGGCTGTCCGCGCCGTTCCGCGCGCTCGCCAAGCCTGCGCTGGGCTTCCTCGCCGCCGCTGCACTGTTCTACAACATCGGCTTCTTCGCGCTGCTGGCCTACACCCCGTTCGCGCTCGCGAGCCTGGGCGTCGAGGATGCCATCACGCTCGGCCTCATCTTCTTCGGCTGGGGAGTCGGGCTGGCTCTGACCTCGGTCTGGGTCGCTCCGCTGCTGACCTCCCGGCTGCCGCGCACGCGCGTGCTGTGGCTGGTGATGCCCCTCCTCGCCCTCGACCTGCTGGCCGCCGGGCTGCTGGTCTCGTCGCTTGCCGCTCTCATCGTCTGCGTGATCGTCGGTGGACTCCTCCTCGGCATCCTGAACACCGTGCTCACCGAGTGCGTCATGGAGGCGACCGACCTGCCGCGTTCCGTCGCATCAAGCGCGTACTCGGGCGTGCGGTTCCTCGGCGGCGCCGTCGCCCCGCCTGCCGCCACCGTGCTCGCGGCTGTCGTCGGGCCGGCCATGCCGTTCTACGGTGGAGCCATTTCGGTGCTGATCGCTGCCGCGCTCATCGTCATCGGCCACAAGCACCTGAAGCGAGTGGATGCGCCCACCGAGACGGCGCAGCAGGAGGCCGAGGTGCTCAGCCTGGCCGACGCCGACTGACCCGCTACCACTGAGGCGGGAAACACCGCCGCCGGTTCGAAGAGCCGCCCTGTCCTAGCCAGGGCGGCTCCTCCCGTCATGTGGGCCCCGATAGCCCGACGGACGACCCCATCAGTTGGTCGTGCCTACCCGAAAGGCGCGCTCAACCGGATGATCGCGACACCTATTCTCTCAGAACGTGAGAGCGTTTTCTCGCATCATCTGCGCGGTGGCGCCGTCGACGATCGGACCACCAGGCTGACGGGGGAGCGGACCGAACGCGTCGCGGGTTCCGCGCCGCCGAGTTCGTCCAGCAGGATGCGCGCGGCGGTCGCCCCCTGCTCGAACGGATCCTGCGCCATGGTCGTGAGGCCGAAGCCGGCCGCGTAGTCGTGATCGTCGATGCCGATGACGGAGAGGTCATCCGGAACCCGGAGGCCGTGGTCGCCTGCGGCCAGGATGGCGCCGAACGCCATCTCGTCGGAGCCCGCGAAGACGGCGGTCGGCAACGGGCCGGGCCGTTCGAGCAGCCGGTTCATCGCCGCGCGGCTCTCCGGAAGCGAGAATCCGCCGGGGATGACCCACTCGGGCCGCACGGGCAGCCCCGCGTCCCGCATCGCATCCTTGAACCCGTGCAACCGGCCGATCGGGACCTGGCTGTTCAGGCCCTCTTCGTCCTCGCCGCCGAGGTGGGCGATGTCCGTGTGTCCCAGCGAGATGAGATGCGAGGTCGCCGTGTACGCGGTCGAGGTCTCGTCGATGCCCACGCTGCGGAGGCCCTTCACCGGGCCGCCGACCACGATCGTCGGGTGCCCGAGCGTCGCGAGCTGCTCGCGCTCACCCGTCGTGAAGTCGAGGCAGAGCGCCAGCAGCGCGTCCGTTCGCTTGCGGAGGATGCTGCGGTGGAAGACGCGTTCCCGGTCGCCGCGATGGCCGCCGAGGTTGAACAGGATCATGTCGTAGCCGACGCCGCGCAGCTCCGCATCCACCCCCTCCAGCACCTGCGTGTAGAACCAGCGACTCACCGATGGGACGACGACGCCCATCGCCAGCGTGCGTCCACTGGCCAGCCCGGAAGCACTCGACGAGGCGACGTAGCCCAGCTCGTCGGCCGCCCGCCGCACAGCCGCCCGCGTCTTGTCCGAGACGTTCGGGAGGCCGCGCAGCGCACGCGAGACGGTGGCCGTCGAGACCCCGGTTGCGCGCGCAACCTCCTCGATACCCGCCATATCGGGACCCCGGTTCACAAATCCTGGTGCTCGAGCTGCGCCTCCTCGGCCTCCTGCCGCCGCGCGATGATGCGACGGCGCAACTGCAGGAGGCCGATGAAGGCGAGCACGAGGACCAGCAGGGTGAGCGCCCACCCGAGGGCGGGCTGCCCGGTCAGCTCGCAGAAGAGCGTGATCCCCAGGAAAGCGAGTCCGAAGAACCCGACGAAGCCGAGGCCCACGTCGACCACTTCACGGGAATCGCTCCAGCGCATGTGATCAGCCCTTCACGCCGCCGGCGGTGAGCCCAGCGACGATCCGGCGCTGGAAGATCAGCACCAGGATGATCAGTGGCACCGTGACGATCGTCCCAGCGGCCATGATCGCGGTGTACGGCTCCTGGTGCGGCTGGCTGCCGGTGAAGGAGGCGATGGCCACGGTGACCGGCTGCGTCCGGTCGCTCGACAGCTGACTGGAGATCAGGAACTCGTTCCAGGACGAGATGAACGCCAGGATCGCCGTCGTGAACACGGCAGGAGCTGCGAGCGGGAGGATGATCTTCCGGAATGCCTGCGCCTGCGTGCACCCGTCGATCCGTGCCGCCTCCTCCAGGTCCCACGGCATCTCGCGGAAGAACGAGTTCAGCGTGTAGACCGTCAGCGGAAGTGCGAACGAGATCTCCGGGATGATCAGCGCCTGGTAGGTGCCCATCCAGCCGATGTTCGTGAACAGCTGGAAGAGCGGCGTGATCAGCGCGACGCCCGGGAACATGGACGCTGCGAGGATGATGCCGAGCACGATGCCCTTGAACTTGAAGTCGAGCCGCGCCAGCGCGTAGGAGGCGAAGATGCCGACCACCAGCGAGATCGCCGTGACGCAGACGCCGATGAAGAGCGAGTTCAGCAGCGCGCCGGGCAGGTTGTTGCCCAGCTGCGTCGACAGTGCCGTCGCGTAGTTGTCGAGCGTCACGTGGGTGAACCACGGCGTGTTGTCGCTGGTGAAGCCCACCTCGCGGAACGAGGTGACGACCATCCAATAGAAGGGGAGCAGGCACCACAGCACGATCACGAGTGCCTGGATGCCGGTGCGCAGCCCGGCGTTGCGGCGACGCTGCTTCGTGCGGTTCCTGGTCTGGGTACGGGGGAGCGCTCCCGCCTCGGCGGTCGCTGCTGCCTGTCCGGCGACGGCGGTCATCACTTCGCCCCCTTCTGCTGAGTCTCCTGTGTTCGCACGACATTCGTTCCAAGCAATCGGACGAAGATGAAGGCGATCAGGAAGATGATGATGAACGTGATGGTCGAGAGGGCGGCAGCGCTGTTGAAGCCCTGCCTGATCTGATCGACCACCAGGATCGACAGGGTCGTCGTGGCATGGCCTGTACCGCCTCCGCCGCCGGTGAGGATCTGCGGCAGGTCGTAGATGCGGAGGGCATCCAGAACACGGAACAGGATGGCGACCATCAGCGCGGGCTTCAGGAGCGGCATCGTGACGCGCCAGAACCGCTGCCAGGTGCTGGCGCCGTCGACCTTCGCGGCCTCGTACACGTCCTCCGGGATGATCTGCAGTCCGGCGAGGATCAGCAGCGCCATGAAGGGGGTCGTCTTCCAGGTGTCCGCGATGATCACCGCGAAGCGGGATGCCCACTCGTCCGAGGTCCACAGGATGTGGGCTCCGAGAACGGCGTTAGCGACACCGGCGACCGAGAAGATGAAGAACCACAGCTTCGCGGTGACGGCGGTCGGGATGGCCCACGGGATCAGGATGGCCGCACGGACGAAGCCGCGGCCGCGGAACGCGCGGTTCATGATCAGCGCGAACCAGAGGCCGAGGCCGGTCTCGAGGATGACGGTGGTCACGGTGAAGAAGAACGTGACGAAGACGGCGCTCCAGAAGGTCGAGCCGAGGTTACCGGGCGGGCACGAGATCGTGGTGCCGTTCGGCCCTTGGCACTGCTGGAACAGCCAGTGGGCGTAGTTCTGGAACCCGGCGAAGCCGCCCTGGACGAACAGTCCGGTGGCGGGGTCGAGGCCGGCGTCCTTCTGGAAGGACATGACGATGGCGCTGACCACGGGGTAGCCGATGACGATGGCCAGGAGGATCAGGGTGGGGATGATCAGATAGAAGGCCCAGCGACTCTGCTGGGCGCGCTGCCTCTTGGCTCCCGCGCGGATCGGCGTCTTGCCGTTCTTGCCGGTCTGGGTGGATGAGGGGGCGACGACGTTCGACGTTGACATGTGTGCCTCCGGATGCTTGTCGGAAGGGATAGGGCCGGGCGGCGGGAGAGTTCCCGCCGCCCGGCAACCGTTTCAGGCCGGGGTCAGCCGGCGCTGGCGGTGTTGATCGCCGTCGCCATGTCCTTCAGCGCCTGGTCGACCGACTTGTCGCCCTTGAGGGCGGCGTACGCGTTGTCCTGCACGGCCTTGGTGATGGCCGGGTAGAACGGCGACACCGGACGGGGTACCCCGTTGGCGATCGACGTCTTCAGCGTGGACAGGTACGGCAGCTGGCTGTTCAGCGACGCGTCGTCGTACAGCGAAGCCACGACCGGCGCGAGCGAGCCCTGCGTCACGAAGAACTTCTGCGTGTCTTCGCTCTGCAGGAACTTCAGGAACTCGAATGCGGTGGCCTTGTGCTTGGAGTACACGCTGATCGCCGCGTTGTGACCGCCCAGGCTCGAGACGCCCGGCTTGTCCGCAGTGACGCCCGGAAGCGGCGCGATCCCGAAGGTGTCCTTCACCGTGGACGAACCGTCCGTCTTGGCCAGGTTGTACACGTACGGCCAGTTGCGCAGGAACATGAGCTTGCCGGCCTCGAACGACTGACGACCCTGCTCCTCCTGGTAGGTGATGGCCTCGGCCGGGATCTGCCCGTTCTTGAAGCCGTCCACCAGGCGAGTCAGACCCGCCTTCGCCTCGGAGCTGTCGACGGTGACCTTCTTGCCGTCCTCGCCGACGATGGTGCCGCCGTTGGTGTTGATCGCCTCGGCGGCGTTCACGGTGAGGCCCTCGTACTGGGCGAACTGGCCGGCGTAGCAGCCGATGCCCTTCGCCTTGGCGATGTCGCAGTCCTTGAGCATGTCATCCCACGTCTTCGGCGGCGTGGAGACCAGGTCCTTGCGGTAGTACAGGATGCCGCCGTCGGAGGTCTGCGGCGCCGCGTACTGCGTGCCGTTGTACGTTCCCGACTTGACGGTGGGCTCCAGAAGCGACGAGTTGTCCATCTTGAACTTGCCGGTCAGCGGCTGGAGCCAGCCCTTCGCGGCGAACTCGGCGGTCCACACGACGTCGACATCGACGACGTCGTAGTTGGCGTCCTTGGCCTGGAAGTGCTGCACGAGGTCGTCGTGCTGCTGGTCGGCCTGGTCGGTCTGCTCCTTGAAGGTGACCTTCTCGTCCGGGTGGGCCTTGTTCCACTTCTCGATCAGGGGACGGACCACGTTCGAGTTGTCCTTGCCCTGCACGTAGGTGATGGGGCCCTTGCTGTCGGTGTTGGAGTTGGCGTCGCCGCCACCACTACTACCCGACCCGCCGCCACCAGTACATCCCGCCAGCGCGAGGCCTGCGAGGGCCACCCCGGCGATCACGGAGAGACGTGCTGCTTTCATTTCACTCCTCGTTGAGCTCTTGGTGCGGGCGCAGGTGTGCGCCCGCGATCACGGTACCCCCACGCTCGCGCCGTATGCAAGCGTTTACGTCAAGCGCTTGCATCACGGTTGCGTCACGTCGGTCGACCCCTCCAAGGGGGTTACGCTTGAGTCCATGAGCGGGATGCGCGGCATGGCTGCAGCCGGAGGCGGCGGCGGCCGGGGGCGCGTCAGCGGCGGGGATGCGGACGCGCAGCGCGCGCTCAACGCGAGCGCGCCGAAGATCCCGCACCTGTTCCGCCGCATCGTGGAGCTGTTCGCGTCGCACCGTTCGGCGATCATCGTCACGATGGTGCTGGTGCTCGCGGGGGCGGCGCTCACCGTCATCCCTCCGCTGCTGACGGAGCGCGCATTCGACGACGGGCTCTTCCCGCCGGGCGGCGAGCCGAACCTCCCGGTGCTGGTCGAGATCGTCGTGATCATGCTGGTCGTCTTCGTCTCCTCCGCTCTGCTCGGGGTGTGGCAGACCTACCTGACGGCGTCGGTGGGCAACAAGGTGATGGGTGCGCTGCGCGTGCGGCTGTTCTCGCACCTGCAGTCGATGGAGCTCAGCTTCTTCACGCATACCAAGACCGGCATCATCCAATCGCGGCTCCAGAATGATGTCGGCGGTGTCGCGAACGTCCTCACCAACACGATCTCGAGCATCCTGGGCAACACGGTCACCGTGATCGCCGCCCTGGTCGCCATGCTCCTGCTCAACTGGCAGCTCACGATCGTCGCTGTGGTGCTCATGCCCATCCTGGTCATCGCCCAGCGGCGCGTCGGGCAGGTGCGTGCGCGGATCGCGACGAAGACGCAGGAGTCGCTCTCGGACATGACGGCGATCACGCAGGAGACGCTGAGCGTCTCCGGCATCCTGCTGTCCAAGAGCTTCAACCGTCAGGGCACCGAGGTGGAGCGCTACTCCGGCGAGAACCGCAACCAGATCCGGCTGCAGGTGTCGCAGGCGATGAGCGGACAGTGGTTCTTCGCCATGGTGAACATCTTCCTGTCGTCGATCCCCGCCATCGTGTACCTCGTGTCCGGCTGGCTGATACTCGGCGGCGCGGCGGACATCTCCGCCGGAACCATCGTGGCGTTCACCACCGTGCAGGCGCGCCTCCTGTTCCCGCTGCTCGCGCTGATGCGGGTCTCGCTCGACCTGCAGACCTCAAGCGCGCTGTTCGCCCGCATCTTCGAGTACCTCGACCTGAAGCCGGCCATCGCCGACCGGCCCGACGCCGTCCCCGTCGACCCCGCCCGCGACCTCGGCCGCATCGAGTTCGACCACGTGGTCTTCCGCTACCCGGATGCCCGCGAGGGCGAGCGCAACACCCTCGACGACGTCTCCTTCGTCATCGAGCCGGGCGAGTTCGCGGCGTTCGTCGGCCCCAGTGGCGCGGGCAAGACCACGGTGTCGTACCTCATCCCGCGGTTCTACGACGCGACCAGCGGCCGCATCCTGTTCGGCGACACCGACCTGCGGGAGCTTCAGCAGGACTCGCTCGTGTCGCACATCGGGGTGGTGAGCCAGGAGACGTACCTGTTTCACGCGACCATCGCCGAGAACCTGCGGTACGCCCGGCCCGACGCGACACAGGAGGAGCTCGAGGATGCGGCCAAGCGCGCCAACATCCACGAGACGATCGACAGCTTCCCCGACGGCTACGACACGATCGTGGGGGAGCGTGGCTACCGGCTCTCCGGCGGCGAGAAGCAGCGCATCGCGATCGCGCGGGTGCTGCTGAAGGACCCCGAGGTGCTCATCCTCGACGAGGCGACGAGCGCTCTCGACACCATCTCGGAACGGGTCGTGCAGCAGGCGCTGGACACCGCATCCAGTGGGCGCACGACGATCGCCATCGCCCACCGGCTCTCCACCATCGTCGCCGCCGACGTCATCTTCGTGATCGACCACGGGCAGGTCGTTGAGCGCGGCACGCACCGGGAGCTGCTCGAGGAGGGCGGCGTGTACTCGCGCCTCTACCGTGAGCAGTCCGAGAGCGCTGTCGTGGAGGAGTGACGCACCTGTCACTGGAACGATGAAGGGACCCCTGTGCCGACGATCACCGAACTCTTGACTGCCAACCTGCTCGAGGTCTTCGGCAACCGCGACCCCGGCTCGCGCCGCGCGGCCATCGAACGGACCTACACCGAGGACGTCGTGTTCGCCGACCCCGAGGGCGAGGTGACGGGATGGGATGCGTTGGAGGCGAAGGCCGCCGGCCTGATCGACGGCGCACCGTCGTCGTTCGTGTTCGCCGACGCCGGACCCGTGTATCTCGGGGCGGCGTCTGGGGCGCTGGCCTGGACGTTCGGCCCGGAGGGCGAGCCGGTCGCGCGAGGGGTGGATGTGGTCGAGGTGCGTGACGGGCGCATCGCGTCGCTGCGGACGCTGCTCGCGAGCTGACCCCGGTCCTGCCGGTCCTGTTTTCAGGACTTCGGCGCCATGACGTGCAGCTATGCCCTGTTTTCAGGACCTGGCTGCACCTCCGTCACCCCAGTTCCTGAATACGGGGGCACCCCCTTCTCGGCGAATCCCCGAGCCCGGGTCCTGTTTTCAGGACTTTGGGGAGATTGCGTGAAGCTATCTCCTGAAAACAGGACATAGCCTCACCGGTCCTGCGCGATCTCCTGAAAACAGGACGCCGGGCACAGCCTCCGCCACTCCCACCACAGCCTCGGCGGGGTTAGACTCCTGGAGAGTTAGGCCGGTCTAACTTTCCGGTCCGGGAGGTGCGATGAGCGTCGAGGTCCGTGAGCGCCCGTCCCGCGCCGCGCCGGCGCGTCTGCTCCTGCTCCTCGGCCCCGCCTTCGTCGCCGCCATCGCCTACGTCGACCCCGGCAATGTCGCCGCGAACCTGACCGCCGGCGCGCGGTACGGCTACCTGCTCGTCTGGGTCCTGGTCGCAGCGAACGCGATCGCCGTCTTCGTGCAGTACCAGTCGGCGAAGCTCGGCATCGTCACCGGCCGCAGCCTTCCCGAGTTGCTGGGCGAGCGGCTCGGCACCGGAACCCGCCGCGCGTACTGGGTGCAAGCCGAACTGGTCGCGGCCGCGACCGACATCGCCGAGGTCATCGGTGGCGCCATCGCCCTCAACCTGCTCTTCGGACTCCCGCTGCCCCTCGGCGGCCTCATCGTCGGCGTCGTCGCCATCGCGATCCTGTCGCTCCAGTCCCGCCGCGGCCAGCGTCCGTTCGAGGCCGTCATCCTGGGGCTCCTGGCCGTCATCGCCATCGGCTTCCTCGCCGGACTGTTCGTCAGCCCGGTGAACTGGGCGGAAGCCGTCGGCGGACTCGTCCCGCGATTCGACGGCGCCCCGACGGTGCTGCTCGCGGCGAGCATGCTGGGCGCGACGGTCATGCCGCACGCGATCTACCTGCATTCGGCCCTCGCGCGCGACCGTCACGGCGCCCCAGGGGACGGCGGCCGCATCCGCACCCTCCTGCGGGCGACCCGAGTGGATGTGGTGCTCGCGCTGGTCCTCGCCGGCGCCGTCAACATCGCGATGCTGCTCGTCGCGGCGTCCGCCCTGCGCGGCGTCGACGGGACCGACACCATCGAGGGCGCCCACGCCGCGATCTCCTCCGCCCTGGGACCTGCGGTCGGGGTGGTCTTCGCCGTCGGGCTTCTCGCCTCGGGGTTGGCGTCGACCTCCGTCGGAAGCTACGCGGGGGCCACGATCATGGGCGGCCTGCTGAAGTTCCGGGTCCCGCTGCTGGTCCGGCGGGTCGTCACGCTCATCCCGGCGATCGCCATCCTGGCCCTCGGTGTCGACCCGACCTGGGCGCTGGTGCTGTCGCAGGTGTTCCTGAGCCTCGGCATCCCGTTCGCCATGATCCCGCTCCTCCGGCTCACCGCGTCACGCGCGGTGATGGGGGAGTCCGCCGATCGGCTGTGGGTGCGCATCCTCGGCGGAACCGTGGCGGCGCTGGTCGTGGTGCTGAACCTCGCCCTCGTCGTGCTGACGATTTCGGGCGCCTGAGGTCCCCTCCGCCGTGACGGCGGCGTCGCGTCACAGGTGCGCCGCGACCCACACGGCGCCGGCCGCGGTCTCGCTCAGCGACACCGTCGCACCACCGACGTGCACCGTCACGGGGCCGGTGGACGGGCCGTGTGCCTCGACCGTCACAGCGGTGTCGAGGCCGATGCCGAGGTCGCGGAGCAGACGCAGCACGGCCGGGTCGGAGTCCGAGATGCGGACGACCGTCACCGGCGCGCCCGCCTCCGCCTCCAGCAGCGGCATCGCGTCCGGACGCCGCGGCGTGCCATCGGAGGTCGGGATGGGGTCGCCGTGCGGATCGCGCGCGGGGAAGCCGAGCCTGCGGTCCATCCGCTCCACCAGTTCGTCCGACACGGCGTGCTCCAGCACCTCCGCTTCGTCATGCACCTCGTCCCAGCCGTAGCCGAGCTCCTGCACCAGGAACGTCTCGATCAGGCGGTGCCGCCGCACCATCGCGACCGCGTGGCGCCGACCGGCCTCAGTCAGGGCGACGCCGCCGTACCGTTCGTGCTCCACGAGCCCCTGCTCAGAGAGGCGCCGGACGCCGTCCGAAACGGTCGCCGCGCGCACACCCATCCGCTCGGACAGCAGCTTGACCGTCACCGGCCCGTCGGACCATTCCGTCGCCGACCAGATGATCTTCAGGTAGTCCTGCGCGACGGAGGACAGGTCGGACACCGGCATGACGCGATTCTAGGGCGGCCGTCACACAGTCGTCCTGGCCGACCGGCGCTGTTAAGGTGGGTCGGGTGAAGTACGCAGAGACCATTATCGACTTGGTCGGCGACACCCCGCTCGTGAAGCTCAACAGGCTGACCGACGGGATCGCGGCGACGGTGCTCGTCAAACTCGAGTACCTGAACCCCGGAGGTTCGTCGAAGGACCGCATCGCCTCCCGCATCATCGACGCTGCGGAGCGCGACGGGCTGTTGAAGCCCGGCGGCACCATCGTGGAACCGACGAGCGGCAACACCGGAGTCGGGCTCGCCCTGGTCGCGCAGCAGCGCGGGTACCGGTGCGTGTTCGTCCTCCCCGACAAGGTCGGCGAGGACAAGATCAACGTCCTCACGGCCTACGGCGCGGAGGTCGTGGTGACGCCCACGTCGGTGCCGCCCGACCATCCCGACTCCTACTACTCGGTCTCGGACCGTCTGACGGCGGAGATCCCGGGGGCGTTCAAGCCCAACCAGTACTTCAACCCGAACGGTCCGCGCAGCCATTACGAGACCACCGGTCCGGAGATCTGGCGCGACACCGACGGTCGGATCACGCACCTGGTCGCAGGCGTCGGCACCGGCGGCACCATCACCGGCACCGGGCGCTTCCTCAAGGAGGTGTCGGAGGGCGGCGTGCGGATCATCGGCGCCGACCCCGAAGGCTCCGTCTACTCGGGGGGCACCGGGCGTCCGTACCTCGTCGAGGGCGTCGGCGAGGACTTCTGGCCGGGCGCGTACGACCCGACGGTGGTGGATGAGGTGATCGCCGTCAGCGACGCCGACGCCTTCCGCATGACCCGGCGGCTCGCACGCGAGGAGGGCATCCTCGTCGGCGGCTCCAGCGGCATGGCCGTCGAGGCGGCCCTGCGCGCGGCGAAAGACCTCGGGCCTGACGACATCGTCGTCGTGATCCTCCCGGACGGCGGCCGCGGCTACCTGGCGAAGATCTTCAACGACCGGTGGATGCAGTCCTACGGCTTCAGTGAGGTCCCCGACGAGTCGACGGTGCACGACATCATCAAGACGAAGAGCGGCGCGCTGCCGGACCTGGTCCACACGCACCCGTCCGAGACGGTGCGCGACGCCATCCAGACGATGAACACCTACGGCGTCTCGCAGCTCGTCGTCCTGACGGCCGAACCGCCGGTCGTCATGGGCGAGGTCGCCGGGGCGCTCGACGAGCGCTCGCTGGTGGATGCCGTGTTCAGCGGGCACGCCGAGATGAGTGACTCGGTGGGCAAGCACCTGGGCGAGCCGCTCGGGCTCATCGGGGTGAACGAGCCGGTGACGGCCGCGCGCGCCGCGCTCGCCACGACCAACGCCCTGCTGGTGACCGACGGCGGCAAGCCCGTCGCGGTGCTCACCCGGCAGGACCTCCTCAACTACTTCAGCGACTGACGCCGCCGGCACGACGGCCACACAGGAAGACGACAATGACACACGGTTTCGCGACGCGCGCCATCCACGAGGGTCAGGAGTTCGACCCGACGACCGGCGCGATCATCCCGCCGATCTACCAGACCTCGACCTACGTCCAGGACGGCATCGGCGGCTTGCGCGGCGGATACGAATACAGTCGCGGGGGCAACCCGACGCGGACCTCGCTGGAGACGCTGCTGGCGTCGCTCGAGGGCGGCGTGCGTGCGCTGTCCTTCGCCTCCGGGCTCGCCGCGGAGGACGCGCTGCTGCGCGCCGCGCTCCGCTCCGGCGACCACATCGTGCTCGGCAACGACGCGTATGGCGGCACGCACCGGTTGATCGACCGCATCCACAGCGAGTGGGGCATCCGCAACACGACGGTCGACCTGGCCGACCTCGACGCGGTGCGTGCGGCGCTCGGAACCGATGGCACGCGGATGCTGTGGATCGAGACGCCGAGCAACCCGCTGATGAAGATCAGCGACATCGCGGCCCTCGTGGAGCTCGGCCACGCGGTCGGCGCGGTCGTCGTCGTCGACAACACGTTCGCCTCGCCGGCCCTGCAGCAGCCGCTGTCGTTCGGCGCGGACGTGGTGGTCCACTCGACCACGAAGTACCTGGGCGGCCACTCCGACGTGATCGGCGGCGCCCTGATCTTCGCCGACGAGGAGCTGGCCGAGAAGGCGCAGTTCCTCCAGTTCGCGGCGGGCGCGGTGTCTTCCCCGATGGATGCGTGGCTCACCACGCGGGGGATCAAGACGCTGCAGGTGCGGGTGCGCCAGCACAGCGCCAACGCGCAGGCCATCGCCGAGGCGCTCGTCGGCGACCCTGCGATCGAGACCGTGTACTACCCGGGCCTGCCGGATCACCCCGGCCACGAACTCGCCGCACGCCAGATGAGCGGCTTCGGCGGGATGCTGTCGGTCGCGCTGGCCGGCGGTGCTCAGGCGGCGCGCCGGTTCGCGGAGTCGACCAGCGTCTTCCAGCTCGCGGAGTCGCTCGGCGGCGTCGAGTCGCTGATCGGCTACCCGTCGGAGATGACGCACGCCTCGGTCCGCGGGACGCCGCTCGAGGTGCCCGACAACATCGTGCGGCTGTCGGTCGGCATCGAGGATGTCGACGACCTGCTGGAGGACGTGCAGCAGGCCCTCCGTCGGTAGTCGGCGCTAGCCTCGGGCGCATGGACCAACGCATCAGCCTCGTGACCCTCGGCGTCGCCGACCTCGACCGCTCCCGCACCTTCTACGAGGGCGGCCTCGGCTGGCAACCGGCCGACGCGCCAGAGGGCGTGGTGTTCTACCAGCTGCCCGGGATGGCGTTCGGCCTGTTCGGCCGGGATGATCTGGCGGAGGATGCGCGGCTGCCGATCGACGGCACGTTCAGCGGCATCACCCTCGCCTGCAACCAGCGCTCGGAGGCGGAGGTCGACCGGGTGCTGGAGCAGGCGGAGGCGGCCGGTGCGCGCATCCTGAAACCGGCGGAGCGCGTGTTCTGGGGCGGCTACTCGGGGTACTTCGCCGACCCCGACGGCCACGTCTGGGAGGTCGCGTACAACCCGGGGTGGACGATCGCGGAGGACGGCTCGCTCACCGTGGCGTGAGCGCCCGCCTCCCGTCAGTCGAGGGCGGGGTAGATGCGGGTGCCGCGCTCGAAGAAGCGCGGCGGCTCGGTCGAGGTGCGGATGACGCCGTCGCGGTGAAAGGCGCGCAGGTCGGCGAAGAGGCCGGGCAGCCGCAGGGCGTGCAACTCGTCCACGGTGATGCCGGGGCGCTCAGCGATGAGAGTCAGGAGCCGATCGCGCGCCGCCGGGTCGCTGCGCTCGGTGAGGAGTGACGCATCGAAGGGGATCCGGGCCTTCGTATCCCACATGGCGACTCCTCGTGTCTCGCTCCGGTGCGCTGCGACGATTTCTTGCGCCGCAGAGTCAGTTATAGGACATGGTTCGGCGCGCGGCAAATGGTATACGACGCCTATCGCCGTTCGCGCGGCCTATGCCGCAACGGATCGGCTTTCGGATTCCCGAGCCGCATACGGAACATTCACGGCGATCCGGGTATTGTCCGCTCGCCGCGCCTCACCGATAGTTGAAGGGTGAGGACTTTCGGGGTGGAGGAGGAGCTTCTCCTGGTCGACGCGCGGGGCGTGGCGTCGCCCGTTGCCCCGCTCGTGCTCGCGGACGCACCGCCGGTGATCGACGGTCCGTCGGTCAGCGCAGAGTTCAATCAGGAGATGATCGAGACGCAGACGCGTCCGCAGTTGGCGACCCGCGACCTCCTGCTCGACATCGTCGGCGGACGGGAGCTCGCCGACAGCCTGGCGCAGCTCCACGGGGCGCGCGCGATCGCGGTGGGGATGTCGCCGACGCGGCTGCGGCCGCACGTCACGGACGATCCGCGGTACGCGAAGATGATCGAGCGCTACGGGCTCACCGCGCGGGGGACGCTCGTCTGCGGCTACCACGTGCACGTCGGCATCGACTCGCGCGACGAAGGGGTCGGGGTCATCGACCGCATCCGCACCTGGCTTCCGACGCTCCTCGCGCTGAGCGCGAACTCGCCGTACTTCGCTGGGGCGGACACCGGTCACGCGAGCTACCGTTTCGCCGCGTGGCACCAGTGGCAGAGCGCGGGCCCCACCGACGTCTTCGGCTCGGTGGAGGCGTACGACCGCTTCGAGCGTCTGCTCGTCGACACCGGCGTCATCCTCGACACGGGGATGCTGTACCTCGACGCGCGCGTCTCGCACAAGCAGCCGACGGTCGAGATCCGCGTCGCCGATGTCTGCCTCGATGCCCGGGACGCCGCGGTGATCGCCGCGCTGGTGCGCGCCCTGGTCGATACCGCCGCCGACGAGTGGCGTGCGGGTGTCGAACCCGCGCCCGTCCCCTCCGCCGCCCTACGCCTCGCCGAATGGCAGGCCGCGCTGACCGGCGTCGCCGGCTCGCTGCCGCATCCCGTCACCTGGCTCGAGGTCTCCGCGGTGGAGGCGGTGGATGCGCTGCTCGCGCACACCTGGGCGGCGCTGGAGGCGAACGGCGACCTGGCCCTGGTCCGCAAGGGTCTGGCGCGCATCCACGCGACCGGCGGCGGTGCGGGCCGTCAGCGTGCAGCATTCGGCAAGCGCGGGCGGATTCGTGATGTCGTCGCGCTCGCCGTGGCTGCCACGCACGAGCAGTCGGAGGACGACGACCAAGTCGTCGCATGACGCCCGGGCAACGGTTGTGGCGGACGCCGGTCATGCAGGTTCACGCGCCCTTCCGTGCGTGCTGGATCGCGCCTATTCTGCGGTCATGACGGAGAAGGAGCTCGCCCACCAGCACGCCGTCTACACCTACGGCTCGCTGCCGCTGACGCTCATGTACAGCCCGACCGCGACCGCGGCCTGGGAGGTGTACTACGGGGGCGAGTACCTCGGGCTCATCGAGGAGGTGCACAGCACCGGCGAGCTGTGGCCGGCGTTCGTGGCCCGGCTTCCGGGCGAGGAGGAGGCCGGCGACGGCATCCCCGCGTCCGACTGGCGGGTCGCTGTGGAGGTGCTCGCCGGGCAGGCGGGACTCTGACGGCCGACCGGGGTCGGCATCCAGCGGCGCGCTCAGAAAGCGAACTGCGACCACTCGTCACGGGCGAGCGAGACCTGCTCGCCGCGCGAGTCCACGATCCAGTGATCCGGAGTGCAGCCCAGGTAGGTGCACAACAGTGTCTGACTGGTCCAGCCGTCTGCCGAACGGATCCAGCGCACCAAGTGCACGTCCTGGCCCGCCTTCGGAACGTTCCCGATCGGTGCTTCGAATGTCGTCACGCTGCACTTCCTCCCCTGGTGCGGCCTGTCTAGGCATGACCCTAGCGGGGTACACGACCGGGGGACAAGAGGTGCGGCGGATCAGTTGCCGCTGTCGTCCTCCAGCGGATCGTATTCATCGTGCTCCGGCTCGAAGACGCCGTCCGCGTCGTACGGCCCCGTGTCCCCTCCCTCGGCGATGGCGTCGGTGTCGACCGGCTCGCCCGAAGCGGTCTCCGGCCAGTTCTCCTTGGCGTCGCTCATGGTGCGCCCCTTCCGTGGATGCTCTGAGCGCGATGGTAGACGGCTGGTCGGGCGCGGGAAAGGGCCGGCCTCACTCGCCGGGCTCGCGGCCGGTCAGCCGGACCTCCTCCACGTCGAGCCGGCGCTGCACATCCCGCAGCACGATGTCGTCGATTTCGCCCTCGTCCCGCAAGCGGAGGACTTCCTCGCGCTTGCAGTTCAGCAGCGCGAGGCGCAGTTCGGTGTCCTGACGGCTGCGCTCGACGGCGTCGTCGCCCTCCTTCGACTCGTCCTCGGCGTCGAGCAGTTCCAGGTGCTCCTCGAATTCGCCCTGGATGCGTTCGCTGAGCTCGGGATCGACGCCCAGCCGGCGGGCGAGCTCCGGGAGCTCGTCAAGGGCGGCCCGGGTCGCGCTCGTCTCGGCGAGCCGCAGCTCGTGCCCGACCGACTCGTCGGCCGGGAGCTTCGCCCACCGCACCACCGACGGCAGGATGAGGCCCTGGACCACGAGCGTCACCACGATCACACCGGTGGTGACGAAGACGATGAAGTCCCGCTCGGGGAAGGGTTGACCGGAACCGATGGTGGCGGGCACGGCCAGGGCGGCGGCCAGCGAGACGGCGCCGCGGAAACCGGACAAGCTGCTGACGACCCGCCAGCGGCTGCTCATCCGCCGCGCCTTCTGCTGGGGGCGACGGTCGAGGAGGCGGATCAGGAAGACCGAGCCGAACTGGAAGGCGAACCGCACCCCGACGATCGCGAGGGTGACGGCGACGATGGCGACCAGTCCCATCCCGAGGTCGCGGGTCGCCAGCTCCGTCGTCGAACGCGGCAGCTCGATGCCGACGAGGACGAACAGGCTCGCGTTCAGGAGGAACGTGGAGAACGACCAGAAAGCGTCCGACTGTCGCCGTCCCTCGGCCACGCCGATCCGCGGACCGACCTGGCTGATGATGAGGCCCGCCACCACAACAGCGAGCACCCCTGACGCGTGGATGAACTCCGCCAGCAGGTAGGCGACGAAGGGCGTCAGCAACATCGCGATGTTCTGCGTGATGGCGTCGCGCATCCGCTTGCGCGCCTGGATCGCGAGCCAGGCGACGAGTGCGCCGACCGCTGCTGCGCCGAGGTACGCGATCAGGAAGGTGACGGTCACGCCTCCGAAGCTCACATCCGCATCGCCGACGGTGAAGCCGACCGCCAGCGACCAGAGGACCAGGGCGGTCCCGTCGTTCACCAGGCTCTCGGCGCGCAGGATCGTCACGTTCCTCCGCGGCAGAGCGTGAGTGAATGACGTCATCGCGGTGGCGTCGGTCGGAGCGATGGCTGCGCCCAGGACCCACGCCGGACCCCATGGCAGCCCGAGCGCGTGGGCAAGCACGGCGACCACGGCAGCAGTGAGGACGACGAGCAGCGTGCTCATCAGGATGATGCCGCGCAGGTTCGACTTGATCTCCCGCAGCGAGGTGGTGAGGCTCTCCCAGTAGAGGATCGCGGGAAGGAACAGGAACAGCACCACCTCCGGCGCGAGCTCGACCTTCCCGAAGAGCGGGATCAGGCCGATCAGGATGCCGATGCCGACCAGGAGCAGCGGCTGGGCGATCCCGGTCTTGCGGGCGATGACCTTCGTCAACAGCGTGGTGACGCCGATCACGACCACGAGTTCGAGTCCGAGCACTGGACCTCCTTCTGACACATCCTCCCGCGGTGGCGGGTGGGCCGTAACCCTCAGGGGGCGGATGTGCAGGGCATAGGAATCCCGCGGGAAAGGCATGCGGGGCGCATAGATACGGAAAAGGTCACGAAGAGGTAACGACGCGAGGGTGTCGGCATGACGCACGAACCCTCCCACCCACCGACGCTGCCTCTGGCGCTCGACGTCGTCGTGCCCGTCTACAGCGAGCAGGCGACGCTCGACACGTCCATCCGCCGGCTGCACGACTACCTCTCCGGTGCGCTGCGCTACAGCTGGCGCATCACGATCGCGGACAACGCCAGCACCGACGCGACGCCCGCGCTCGCCGACGCGCTCGCGACGGAGCTGCCGAACGTCGTCGCCGTGCACCTGCCTCTGAAAGGGCGCGGGCGCGCCCTCAAGCAGGTGTGGGGCGAGTCGCACGCCGAGGTGCTCGTCTACCTCGACGAAGACCTCTCCACCGACCTCGCCGCGCTTCCCCCGCTGGTCGCGCCGCTGCTCTCCGGCCACTCGGACCTCGCGATCGGCACCCGGCTCGGCCGCAGTTCCCGCGTGGCCCGCGGAGGCAAGCGCGAGTTCATCTCGCGCAGCTACAACCTGCTGTTGCGGCGGGCGATGTCGGTCGGCTTCAGCGATGCTCAGTGCGGATTCAAGGCGATCCGCCGGGATGTCGCCCAGCGCCTCCTCCCGCTGGTCGAGGACGACGGCTGGTTCTTCGACACCGAGCTGCTCATCCTCGCCGAGCGTGCCGGGCTGCGCATCCACGAGATCCCGGTCGACTGGGTCGACGACCCGGACAGCTCGGTGGACATCGTGCGCACCGCCACCGACGACATGAAGGGGATGCTGCGGGTCGGCACCAACCTGGCCCGGGGGCGCATCCCGCTCGAAGCCGTGTACGCGGAGCTCGGTCGGCGGCCGTTCGCGCCGCCGACGCCTCCCGGCTTCTTCGGGCAGGTGCTCCGGTTCGGCGTGATCGGGGTGCTCTCCACCGCCGCGTACGCCCTGCTCTACCTCCTCCTCCAGGGCATACTGACCGCGCAGGTCGCCAACCTGGCGGCGCTGCTCATCACCGCGGTGGCCAACACCGGGGCGAATCGGCGATTCACGTTCGGCGTGAACGGGCCCGGGATGGTGCGGCACCAGTTTCAGGGCCTCGTCGTCTTCGGTATCGCCTGGGCGCTCACCAGCGGGTCGCTCGCGGTCCTCCATGCCGCGGCTCCGCACGCCTCCGCCCACGTGCAACTCCTCGTGCTGACGGCCGCCAACCTGGCGGCCACCCTGATCCGGTTCGTACTGCTGCGGCTGTGGGTGTTCCGCAGACCGCCGCGATCGGCCGCGGCCGGGCATCCGGCGGAGCGTCGGCCGGCGCCTCCCCGTTCGACCGAACCCACGCCTGTGTCCCTGACCTCCACCGAAAGCGAGTGATCGCCATGTCCACTACCGTCACCCCCGCCGCCCCTCCGACCTCCCGGAACACGGCTGCACCTCCGGGCCGCCTGCGTGGCGCGCTCCGTCAGCTTGTCCGCGGGCGAGAAAGCGCCGCCGCCTGGGAGCGACCCGCTCTGCTCGTCCTGCTGGCCATGACGGCGCTCCTCTACCTCTGGGACCTCGCGGCCAGCGGATACGCCAACTCCTTCTACTCCGCCGCTGTGCAGGCGGGCGGCGTGAACTGGGAGGCGTTCTTCTACGGCTCCAGCGACGCGGCCAACTCCATCACCGTCGACAAGCCGCCCGCGAGCCTCTGGATCATGGCGCTCTCGGTCCGGCTGTTCGGGTTGAGCTCGTGGAGCATCCTCGTGCCGGAGGCGCTGATGGGCGTCGCGACCGTCGGACTGGTATACGCGACGGTCCGTCGTCACTTCACCGCGCGTACCGCCCTGCTCGCGGGCAGTGTGCTCGCGATCACCCCGGTGGCGGCGCTGATGTTCCGGTTCAACAACCCGGACGCACTGCTCGTTCTGCTGCTGACGCTCGCCACCTACCTGACCCTCCGGGGCATCGAGAGCGGCCGGATCCGCTGGGTCGTGTGGGCCGGGGTGGCAGTCGGCTTCGGTTTCCTCACCAAGCAGCTGCAGGCCTTCCTCATCCTGCCCGTGCTCGCCGGGGTCTACCTGGCGGCGGCGCCGCTGTCGTGGCGGAAGCGCTTCGGTCACCTGTTCGCGGCCCTCGGCGCGGTGATCGTCTCGGCCGGCTGGTGGGTGGCGATCGTGGAGCTCGTGCCGGCGTCGATGCGCCCGTACATCGGCGGATCGCAGACGAACAGTTTCCTCGAACTGACCTTCGGCTACAACGGGCTCGGACGGCTGACCGGCAACGAGACCGGCTCGGTGACCGGCGGAGGCGGCGCCACGGCGGGCGGTGGGATGTGGGGCTCGACCGGCATCCTGCGCATGTTCGAGAACGAAGTCGGCGGCCAGATCTCGTGGCTGCTGCCCGCGGCCCTCGTGCTCTTCGCGCTGGCGCTCGTTCTCGGCCGGCGGAGACCCCGCGCCGATGGCCGGCGCGCCACGCTGCTGCTCTTCGGCGGCTGGCTGGTCGTCACCGCCGTCGCTTTCAGCTTCATGGCGGGCATCTTCCACGCGTACTACACGGTCGCCCTTGCGCCGGCCCTGGCCGGGACGGTCGCGATCGGTGCCGCGGCTGCATGGGGCGCGCGTCGGCTCCTTGCGGTCCGCATCCTCTCCGCCGCCACCGTGCTCGGGACGGGCGTGTGGGCCTGGGTGCTGCTGGATCGGGCGGCCGACTGGCTCCCATGGCTGAAGGTCGTGGTCCTGGTGGCGTCGGTCATCGCGGCGGCGCTGCTGCTGCTCCCGCCGCGCCGGACGCTGGCGGCGGTCACCATCGGGGTCACCCTCGTCGCGGCACTGCTCGGGCCGCTGGCGTACACCCTGCAAACGGTGACCACCGCGCACACCGGCTCGATCGTGACCGCCGGGCCCACCGTCGCGGGCGCTATGGGCGGGCCCGGCGGGGGACGGGGCTTCGGCGGTGGTGCCCCGGGCGGGGCGAACGCGCCCGGGGGGACGGGTGCGGCAGGCGGCACGCCGCCGAACGGTGCGCCGGGGGCGGGAGCGGCGCCTGGAGCGGGTACGGCGACCGGCGGGACGGGCGCTGCCGCGGGCGGCGGCATGGGCTCGCTGCTCGGGGCGGGGACTGTCGGCTCGAAGCTGGCGGCGCTGCTCGCGACGGACGCCTCGGACTACACCTGGGTGGCCGCCGCCGTCGGATCGAACTCCGCCGCCGGCTACCAGCTGGCGACGCAGCAGGCCGTCATGCCGATCGGCGGCTTCAACGGCTCGGACCCGTCGCCCACACTGGCGCAGTTCAAGCAGTACGTGGCCGACGGGCGCATCCACTACTTCATCGCGGGAGGCGTAGGCGGTCAGGCGAATGGCGGCAGCAGTGCGTCGAGTGCGATCGCGGCCTGGGTGGCGGACACGTTCACCGCGCAGACGGTGGACGGGGTGACGGTCTACGACCTGACGCAGTGACCGCTCGCACCACCTCGCCGATGTCGGGGGTCCGCGCCATCATGAGACCATGACGGAACGCGGGCCCTCGACCACGCGCGCCCCCGGTCCGGAGCCCGAGCTGCCCGATCCGCGGGTGCCACAGGCGCCGCACGGGCGCCTTGGGGTCGCCGGCGGAGCGGCGCTGTACATCGCCGCAGTGCTCGGCACCGGCATCCTGGTGCTGCCCGCCCTCGCCGCCGCGGCGGCAGGCCCCGGCGCGATCATCGCGGTCGCGGCGCTGGCGCTCATCTCCATCCCGCTGGCGGCCACCTTCGCCGCCCTCGCCCGGCGGCATCCGGACGCGGGAGGCGTTGCCACCTTCGCCCGGCGGGCCTTCGGGCCGGACGCCGCGCGCATCATCGGCTACTGGTTCTTCTTCGGCACCCCGATCGGTGCTCCGATCGCCGCCCTGATGACGGCGCGCTACGTCGTCGCTGTGATCGGCGGCGACGCAGTCAGCACCACCCTCATCGCGGTCGGGCTGATGGTGATCCCGATCGTGGTCACCGCCTTCGGCGTCCGGTTCGCCGCGTCGGTCCAGCTCGTGCTCTCCGGTGCGCTGATCGCCGTGCTCGTATTCGTCCTCGCGGCGGCCGCACCGCATGCGCATCCGCAGAACCTGGAGCCCCTGCTCCCGCATGGTTGGGGCGGCGTAGGCCTCGCGATGAGCCTCTACATCTGGGCGTTCGCCGGGTGGGAGGCGGTTGCCGGGATCGGTGGCGAGTTCCGCAACCCGCGCCGGGACATCCCGCGCGCCACCGTCCTCGCCCTGGTGATCGTGTCGGTGGCCTACCTCGCCATCCAGACCGTCACCGTCGCCGTGCTCGGTGACGGCGCCGCGTCGAGCGCAGTCCCGCTGCTCGACCTCGTCGAGGTCGCGACGGGCTCCGGCGGCGGTGTGGTGGTCGCGGTCATCGCCGCGATCGTCGTGACCGGAGTCTTCAACGCCTACCTCGCCGCCTTCAGCAAGCTCGGGGCGGCGATGGGACGCGATGGCGACCTGCCCGCCTGGTTCGGCCGCGGTGTGGAGAACGGGGCGGTCGCGCGGCGGGGGCTGCTGCTCTCCGCGGTCGTCATGGCGCTCTACTCGGTCGTCGTGCTGGCGGGTGGCGACCTGCCGCCGTTCATCCTCGTGCACACCAGCATCGCGGCAGCCGTCTACGGCTTGGGGGTCGCTTCGGCACTCCGGTTACTCCCCGTCCGCTCGGCCGGATGGTGGATGGCGCTGATCTCCTGTGTGCTGGCGGCGGGGCTCCTGGTGCTGGCGGGATGGCACCTCGTCTTCCCGGCGGGCGTCGCTCTCATCGCGCTCGTGGTCGGTGTCATCGCGCGGCGCACAACGCGGGGCACGCAGCGCGATCCCGCATAATGGGGGCAGTCGCGGCGCCGGGGCCGTGATCGCGCGGCCGGACGGCCGCGACGCAGAGAGGGGGCGCAGTGACCGAGCATGCGCGCGCCGCCAGCATGCGTGACGTCGCGGCGCTTGCGGGCGTCTCGCACCAGACCGTCTCCCGCGTGATCAACGGGCACGCCAACATCCGGGAGTCCACGCGGCAGCGGGTTCGCGACGCGATGGCACAGCTTCACTACCGCCCCAACCGCGCCGCCCGGGCCCTGGTGACGGCCCGCTCGCGAACGATCGGTGTGCTCTCCACCTCGGCCGCCGCCCTCTACGGTCCGGTGTCCAGCATCAACGCGATCCAGGATGCCGGACGTGCGGCCGGCTACTACGTCGCGGTGTCGCAGCTTGCCGACCTGAGCGGCGACTCGATCGCGGCCGGCCTCGACCACTTGCTCGCCCAGTCCGTCGAGGGCATCGTGGTGATCGCGCCGCAGGAGGTGGTGATCGAGCAGCTCGAGACCGCCGCCCTCGACGTCCCCTACGTGACCCTGCAGGGCGGGCCGTCGACCGTTCAGCGCGAGCTGACCGTGGACCAGGTGGCCGGCGCGCGGGCGGCCACCCGTCACCTGGTCTCGCTCGGACACCGCCGGATCGCCCACATCTCCGGACCGCTCGAGTGGTTCGAGGCCCAGGCGCGCGTCCACGGCTACCGCGCCGAGCTGGCCGCAGCGGGACTCGAGCCGGAGCCCGCCGCCGAGGGGGATTGGACGGCGGAGTCCGGCTACCGCGTCGGGCTGGGGGTGCTCCGCGATCCGGGCGTGACGGCCGTCTTCACCTCCAACGACCAGATGGCGCTCGGGCTGTACCACGCGGCGCATGAGCTCGGCAGGAGCATCCCCGGCGACGTCAGCGTCGTCGGCTTCGACGACATCCCGGAGGCCGCCCATTTCTGGCCGCCGCTCACGACGGTCCTGCAGGATTTCACCGACCTGGGGCGACGCAGTGTCGAGAGCCTGGTCTCCGAGATCGAGGGCGGCTTGGAGCCGAAAGCCGTCAGCCTGCTGCCGGACCTCATCGTGCGCGCCTCCACCGCCCCGCGGGACTGAGGCGCCCCGCGCGCCTGAGGCGCCCCGCGCACCTGAGGCGCCCCTGCTGACGTCGGTGGCGCGGCCTAGGCTGTTCCCCATGAGCTCGCGCGACCTGGATTCGGTGTCCGCGGCCTCCGCATCCCCCGACCTCGCGCCGCCGGGCGGCGTGCTGAGCCCGCGGTACCGCTGGACGAGCATAGGGATGTGCCTCCTGATCATGCTGGCCGCGTTCGAGGCGCTGGCCGTGACGACGATCATGCCGACGGTCAGCCGCGAGCTCGACGGCGCCGCGCTCTACGCGTTCGCCTTCGCCGGCCCACTCGCGGTCAGCGTGGTCGGGATGGTGTCGGCGGGCGCCTGGGCAGACCGCGGCAGTCCGCGAGCCGCTCTGATCGCGTCGGTCGTCCTGTTCGCCGCGGGGCTCCTCGTCGCCGGGACCGCCCCGACGATGGGCGTGTTCGTCGCGGGGCGGCTGGTGCACGGTCTCGGGGGCGGAGCGCTGACGGTCGTGCTGTACGTGATCGTCGCCCGCGTCTATCCGCCGGTGCTGCATCCACGGATCTTCGCCGGCTTCGCAGCGGCGTGGGTGATCCCGTCGCTGATCGGCCCGTTCATCGCCGGCATTCTCAGCGAGACGGTCGGCTGGCGGTGGGTCTTCCTGGGCGTGGTCGCGTTAGTGGCCCTCGCGATGCTCATGGTGGTCCCGGTCATGCGCGGAGTGCTCCCGCACGGGGACGGCGGTCCGTTCCGGGTCGGCCGGCTGCTCTGGGCGGTGCTGCTGGCGTGCGCCGTGCTGGCGCTCACACTCGCGGCGGAGGCCACCGGTCCGGTGCAGTGGATCGTGCCGGTTCTGGCCGCGGCGGTGGCCGTCTTCGCCATCCGGCCGCTGATCCCGCGCGGAACGCTGCTCGCCCGCCGAGGACTGCCCAGCGTGATCCTGATGCGCGCCGTCGTCGCGGGCACGTTCTTCGCCTCCGAGGTCTACGTCCCGCTGATCATGGTCACCCAGTACGGACTGTCGGCGGCGATCGCCGGGCTCGCGCTGACCGCGGCCGGGCTGACGTGGTCGGGCGCGTCGTGGGTGCAGGGCCGGTTCCCGGGGATCGGTAACGGGATGGCCGCCCGGCTCGGCGCACTCGGTCTGACGATCGCGCTCGCCTCCCTCATCGCCACGGCCGTGTGGCACCTCAACCCGGCGGTCGTCGTCGTCGGCTGGGCGTTCGCCGGGGCCGGCATGGGCATCCTGTACCCCCGGCTCGGTGTCCTCACTCTCGAGTATTCGAACCCTGACGATCAGGGCTTCAACAGTTCGGCGCTGTCCATCGCCGACGCCACCGGATCCGCGGTGGCTCTGGCCGCGACGGCGATCGTGTTCGCGGCCTTGCGCGGGCTTCCCGGCGGCTGGCCGTTCGCCGGGGCGTTCGCCGTCGCTGCGGTGCTGTGTCTGGCGGCCTGGGTCATCGGTCCGCGGTTGCGGCGTCGCTGAGGGGCGGCCGCGGGACGCGCGGCCGCGTCTGACTCTACGAGCGCCGGGTCAGCGCGCCAGCCGCTGCACCGCGGCGTCCGCCTCCTCGACGATGGCCCGCATCCCATCCTCCGCGGCGGCCGCGTCCCCCCGGCGGACGGCCGCGGCGACCTCCTCGTGCAGCCGTATCGCCTCCGGGTTGGCGTTGTGGGGCATGAGGGCGTGGGCTGTCCGTCCGTTGAGCGCTTCCGCCACCGCGCTGTTGAGCGCCGCGAACACGGGGTTGCCGGATGCCTCCAGCAGGATCCGGTGGAAGTCGCGGTCGTGTGCCAGGTACTCGTCCCGGTCGGCGGAGCGCTGCGTCGCCGACATCCCGACGATCGCCGCCGTGAGGGCGCCGCACTGGTCGGGTGTCGCCCGCGAACTCGCCAGCCGCGCGGCGACGGGTTCGACGGCGAGCCGCAACTCGCTGAGGTCGCCCAGCGCGTCGAGACGGTCCGGCCCTGCCAGACGCCAGCCCAGGATGCGCGGATCGAGCGCCTGCCACTGGCCGGCGGGCATGACCACCGTGCCGCGACGGCGGCGGGCTTGAACGAGGCCCAGCGACTCGAGCACGCGGATGCACTCGCGGAGCACGGTACGGGAGATGCCCAGCCCCTCGGGCGTCAGGACCGTCCCGACCGGGATGTCGCCGGAGACGATGCGGGCGCCCAGCGACGCGATGGCCTGCTCGTGCAGGGAGCCGGGCGCTGGCTGGGTCACACCTCATTATCGGCGGCTGGACACGTCAGGTCAAAGCGGCTCGCCGCAGCGATACGTCAGCTAATACGTTCATTGATTAGACACAAATCAGATTTATTCCTAGAGTGTTCGTGCCCTACCCGCATCACGACCGAGGACGTTCATGACTACATCGATGCTCACGCTGCTGACCGCAGCGGCCCCCGCACCAACACCCCAACCGACAGCCCCCGAGGGGCAGCTCATCATCGCCGCGATCGCCGGCATCGCCGTGATCGTGGTGCTCATCACCTGGCTCAAGCTGCACCCCTTCCTTTCGCTCCTGCTCGGCTCCCTGGTCGCCGGCATTGCAGGCGGGATGGCGGCGGATGCCGCGGTCGCCAGCTTCATCACCGGCTTCGGCAACACGATGGGCAGCGTCGGCGTGCTCATCGGCCTCGGCGCGATGTACGGCAAGCTGCTGGCCGACTCGGGCGGTGCCGACCGTATCGTCGACACGCTCGTGTCGCGGACCAGCGCACGTTTGCTTCCGTGGACGATGGGCGCGGTCGGAGCGATCATCGGCCTGCCGATGTTCTTCGAAGTCGGCCTCGTGCTCCTCATGCCGGTCATCATCCTGGTGACGCGCCGGTCCGGGCTCCCGCTGATGCGGATCGCGCTTCCGACCATCGCCGGTCTGTCCGCCATGCACGGCCTCGTGCCGCCGCATCCCGGACCGCTCGTCGCGATCGGCGCCCTCGGCGCCAACCTCGGGCTGACCCTCGCCTTCGGCGTGATCGTCGCCATCCCGACCATCGCCATCGCGGGACCGCTCTTCAGCCGACTGGCGGCGAAGTGGGTTCCGGTCGGCGTCCCCGCGCTGTTCGTCCCCGAAGAGGGTGAGACCCGTCGGCGCCCGAGCTTCGCGGCGGCGCTCGTCAGCATCCTGCTGCCGGTCGTGCTCATGCTGGGCAAGGCTGTCGCGGACATCGCCTCGCCGACCGCCTCGCCGGTGTGGAAGGTCGTGCTCGACTTCCTCGGCACGCCGGTCATCGCGCTGACCGTCGCCGTCCTCGCCGGTCTGCTGCTGCTCGGAGTCGGCGGCGGGATGGACCGCAAGGCGATCTCGACCAGCCTCGGAGCGTCGCTTCCGCCCATCGCCGGGATCATCTTCATCGTCGGCGCCGGCGGCGGCTTCAAGCAGGTCCTCGTCGACACCGGCATCGGGCAGGTCATCGCGGGCTGGGCGACGGGCGCCAGCGGCATCGTCGTGCTGCTGCTCGCGTGGACGGTCGCGGCGCTCATCCGCGTCGCCACCGGGTCCGCAACGGTCGCGACTGTCACCGCCGCCGGGATCCTGCTGCCGCTCACCGAGCACCTGTCGACGCCGATGGTCTCCCTCATGGTGCTCGCGATCGGCGCAGGTTCGGTGTTCTTCTCGCACGTGAACGACGCCGGGTTCTGGCTGGTGAAGGAGTACCTGGGCTTGAGCATCCCGCAGACGCTGAAGAGCTGGACGGTGCTCGAGTGCCTGATCTCGCTCGTCGGGCTGACCGGCGTGCTGCTGCTGAGCCTGTTCGTGGGCGGCCTGGGGTGAGCGCCCGCGCGGTCGTCGTGATGGGGGTGGCGGGGTGCGGCAAGTCGACCGTCGCCGAGCTGCTCGCTGAGCGCCTGGACTGGGAGCTGCTGGAGGGCGACGCCCTGCACCCGGCGGCGAACGTCGAGCGCATGGGGGCGGGCATCCCGCTCACCGACGACGACCGCGCGCCCTGGCTCGCCGCCGTGGCGGCATGGATGGACGAGCGCCTGCAGGCCGGCCGCTCGGTCGTCATCGCCTGCTCCGCCCTGGCGCGGCGCTACCGCGACGTGCTGCGCCGCGACGAGGTGGTGTTCCTGCACCTGACCGGCTCGTCAGGCCTGCTGGCCGAGCGCCTGGCGTCGCGCGAGCACCACTTCATGAAGTCCGGGATGCTGCAGTCGCAGCTCGACCTCCTGGAGCCGCCGGGGCCCGACGAGCACCACCTCACCCTCGACATCGCCGAGACGCCCGCCGCCCTGGCCGCCCGCGCCGCCGCCGCCCTCTAACCCCCGACCCAAGCCAACTGCTCCTGAGTTTTTCCCGCGACACGCGGCGCGTCGGCGGAAAAACTCAGGAGCTGTTGGCTTGGGGAGGGAGAGACAGGGGTGCCGGGTCAGGGGCGCGCGGCGGCGTACTGGGTGCGGATGACGGAGCGGGTGTCGACCGGGAGGGCGGCCGAGGTCTCGACGGTCCACGACGGGCGCGAGCCCGTCAGCGCCCAGGCGGCCTGCACGGCGCCGCCGTCGGCGACGTACTCGCCCGGCACCGGCACCTCGACCGGCGCATCGAAGACCTGCGCGGCCACCTGCGCCACGGCCGGGTTCTGCGCCGCACCGCCGATGAGCAGGATGCGCCGCTCACGGACACCGACGGAGCGCACCGCATCCAGCCCGTCGGCCAGGCCGCACAGCATCCCCTCGATCGCCGCGCGCGCCAGGTTGGCCGGCGTCGTCGAGGCGAGGGTGAGGCCGTGGATCGCGGCCTTCGCGTCGGGGAGGTTCGGCGTCCGCTCGCCCTCGAAGTAGGGGATGAGCACCACGCCGCTCGACCCCGGCTCCGCGGAGAGCGCCAGGGCGGAGAGACCGTCGTGGTCGACCGAGAGCAGTCCGGCGACGGAGCCGAGCACCCGGGCCGCGTTGAGGGTGGCGATCAGGGGTAGGGAGACGCCTGACGCGTCGGCGAAGCCGGCGACGGTTCCGGTGGCGTCCGCGATCGGCGCATCCGTGACCGCGAAGACGGTCCCCGAGGTGCCGATCGAGACGACCACGTCGCCTTCCGCGGCGCCGAGCCCGAGGGCGGCTCCTGCGTTGTCGCCGGCGCCGGGGCCGACCAGCACGCCGGACGGCGTGCGCCCAGCTGCCTCGGAGGGGCCCAGCACGCGCGGCACGACGACCGACCCGTCAGCGGGCGAGCCGGCCTCCCTGCCCGGCCGGCCGAGCGCTCGCTGGAACAGGTCGAAGTCGTATGCGCCGGTCGCCGCGCCCCAGTACGCCGTGCCGCTGGCGTCGGAGCGGTCGGTGGTCAGCGCGTCGAGGTCCGGACCCAGCTCGCTCTCGCCAGCCGGGCCGTAGCCGCGCAGGCGCCAGGTGAGCCAGTCGTGGGGGAGGGCGACGGCCGCGACGCGCGCGGCGTTCTCCGGTTCGGCGTCGCGCAGCCAGCGCAGCTTGGTGGCCGTGAAGGAGGCGACCGGCACCACGCCGACGCGGGCGGCGTACTCGTCCGCCCCCACCTCGTCGATCAGGTCGCGGGCCGCCTGCGCCGAGCGGGTGTCGTTCCAGAGCAGGGCGTCGCGGATGACGCGGCCGTCCGCATCCAGCACCACCATCCCGTGCTGCTGGCCGGCGACCGAGATCGCCGCCACATCGTCGAGCCCGCCGGCCGCGTCCAGGGCCTCCTGCAGCGCGGACCACCAGGCGGCGGGGTCGACCTCGGTGCCGTCGGGATGCACGGCGCGCCCCGAGCGCACGAGCGCCCCCGTCTCGAGGTCGCGGACGACCACCTTGCAGCTCTGGGTCGAGGAGTCGACGCCGGCGACCAGTGTCACGCGGGTGTCCTTTCAGAGAATCGAGGTGCTCGCAGGTGCCGCCGACACGCCGGTCGGGGGAGCACCTACGAGCACCTCGCGGAAATGGGAGAGGGGATGTGGGTCAGCGTGCTCCGAGCAGGTGCTCCAGGGCGAGCTGCTGCAGGCGGACGAAGCCGAAGCCCTTGCCGCCGAAGTACGCGCTCGCGTCGAAGTCCTCGTACGCGCTGCGGTCGGCGAGCAGGTCGTCGTACGACTCGCCCTCACCCAGCGTCGGACGGGTCAGCTCGATGACGCGCGACGCCTCCAGCTGCTCCTGCACCTCGGGGTCGGCGCGGAACGCCTTCGCCCGCTCCTTCAGCAGCAGGTAGGTGCGCATGTTGGCAGCGGCCGACTCCCACACGCCGGTGATGTCCTCGGTGCGCGACGGCTTGTAGTCGAAGTGGCGCGGGCCGTCGTAGGCCGGGCCTCCGTCGGGGCCGCCGTTCTCGAGCAGGTCGACGAGCGCGAACGCGTTCTGCAGGTCGCCGTGACCGAAGACGAGGTCCTGGTCGTACTTGATGCCGCGCTGCCCGTTGAGGTCGATGTGGTAGAGCTTGCCGTGATACAGCGCCTGGGCGATGCCTGCGGCGAAGTTCAGCCCGGCCATCTGCTCGTGGCCGACCTCGGGGTTGAGGCCGACGAGCTCGGGGCGCTCCAGCGACTCGATGAAGGCGAGCGCGTGTCCGAGCGTCGGGAGTAGGATGTCGCCGCGCGGCTCGTTGGGCTTCGGCTCGATGGCGAAGCGGATGTCGTAGCCCTTGTCGGTGACGTAGTCGCCGAGCAGGTTGACGGCCTCGCGGTAGCGCTCCAGGGCCGAGCGGATGTCCTTGGCGGCGTCGTACTCGGCGCCCTCACGACCGCCCCACATCACGAACGTCTTGGCGCCGAGCTCGGCGGCCAGGTCGATGTTGCGGAGCACCTTGCGGAGCGCGAAGCGGCGCACGGCGCGGTCGTTGGAGGTGAAGCCGCCGTCCTTGAAGACCGGAGCGCTGAACAGGTTGGTGGTGACCATCGGCACGATGATGCCGGTGTCGGCGAGGGCCTGCTTGAGCCGGTCGATCTGCTTCTGGCGCTCGGCGTCGGTCGAGCCGAAGGCGAACAGGTCGTCGTCGTGGAAGGTGAGGCCGTAGGCGCCGAGCTCGTCGAGCTTGTGTACGGCCTCGACCACGTCGAGCTGGGGACGGGTGGGGCCGCCGAACGGGTCGGTGCCGTTGTAGCCGATGGTCCACAGACCGAACGAGAACTTGTCGGCGCGGGTGGGGGTGAGGCTCATGGTGTTTCCTTCAGCGTCGTCGGTGATTTGTTGTTTCAATAAACTTATACAGCAGTCTCGCGTCGTGCGCGAGTCCCGGTTCAGAGCGCGTCGGTGAAGACGGCACCCACGCTAGCCGCCTCGACCTCCGAGGTCACGAGGCGGGCGTCGGATGCGGTGACGTAATGCACCGGGCCGGTGATGGTCAGTTCGTCGGACGTCTCGCGCAGGTCGCACGAAGGGCCGGCCCAGATCTCGACCAGTCCCGGCTCCACGATGCGACGCAACGACCGGTCAGAGAACGCCAGGCGAGTGGTCGGCACCGCGAAGCGCACGATCGCCTCCTCGCCGGGCTGCAACTCGACGCGACGGTAACCCAGCAGCTGGGCGACGGGGCGCGTCACACTGGCGTGCACATCCCGCGCGTACAGCTGCACCAGGTCGGTTCCCGGCCGGTCGCCGGTGTTCCGGACGCGCACGCTCGCGCTGAACGTCCCGCCGGCCGCGACCTCCCGCTCCACAGTGAGCTCGGTGTGCTCGAAGCTCGTGTACGAGAGCCCGTGCCCGAACGGCAGCACCGGTGTGCTGTCCGCACTGGTGATCTCGTTCGGACCGCCCAGTACAGGGTGCAGGTAGGAGTACGGCTGCGCGCCCGCCGAACGGGGGAGCGACACCGGGAGGTGTCCGGAGGGCGACACGCGACCCGAGAGCACGGCGGCGAGGGCGCGTCCGCCCTCCTCGCCCGGGAAGAACGCCTGCAGCACTGCCGCAGGGGCGGTCACGCCCTCGACCGCCCAAGCGATCGCGTAGGGACGGCCGGAGAGTACGACGAGCACGACCGGGGTGCCGGTCGCGACGACCCGCTCGACCAGTTCGCGCTGGATGCCCGGAAGCTCCAGACTCTCGACATCGTTTCCTTCGCCGACGGTTCCGCGGCCGAACAGGCCGGCGCGGTCACCGACGACGACCACTGCGACATCGGCGGCGCTCGCCGCGGCGACGGCTGCGGGGATGCCGGATCGGTCGTCGCCCTCGACGGCGCAGCCGCGCTCGTGCGAGACCGTCGCCGACGAGAACTCCTCCCGCACCGCCTCCAGCACCGAGGGCAGCTCGAACCCGAGCGGCACCTCCGGGTGGTGCGCGAGCACGTGGTTCGCGAACGAGTAGCAGCCCATCAGGGCTTCAGGCGCGTCCGAGTTCGGGCCGAGTACGGCGATCCGCTTCGGTGCGCCCGCCAGGGGCAGGGTGCCGTCGTTGGTCAGCAGGACGAGCGACTCCTCCGCCAGGCGGAGCGCCACATCCCGATGCGCGGGCGTGTCCAGGTCGATGGAGGTCGGCGGCTCGTCGAAGGTCGCATCCAGCAGCCCGAGCTCCTCCTTCTGCGCAAGCACGCGCAGCACCGCGCGGTCGACCAGTGCCTCATCCACTTCACCCGAGCGGATGCGGGAGGCGAGCGGCTCGAGGAAGGCGTCGCCGGTGGGCAGCTCCACATCGATCCCGGCCTCGAGGGCCAGCTCCGCCGCCTCGCCGAGGTCGGCGGCGACGCCGTGCATCGTGTGCAGGAACGCGACGGAGAAGTAGTCGGAGACCACCGTTCCCGTAAATCCCCACTCGTCGCGGAGGATGCCGGTCAGGTACTCGGGGCTCGCCCCGACGGGGACGCCGTCGATCTCGGCGTACGAGTTCATGACCGACCGCACCCCGCCATCCCGCAGCGCCATCTCGAACGGCGGCAGCAGGGTGTCGCGCACCTCGCGCGGTCCGGCGTGCACCGGGGCGTGGTTGCGTCCGGCCTGCGACGCTGAGTACCCGACGAAGTGCTTCAGCGTCGCGTGGACGCCAGCACCCTGCAGCCCGCGCACGTACGCGGTGCCGAGCGTTCCGACCACGTACGGGTCTTCGGCGATGCACTCGTCGACGCGGCCCCAGCGCGGATCGCGGATCACATCCAGCACCGGCGCAAGACCCTGGTGGATGCCCAGCTCGCGCATCGAGAGACCGATCAGGGCGGCCATCTGCTCCACGAGCTCCGGGTCGAACGACGCGCCCCACGCCAGCGGAGTGGGGAAGGTCGCGGCCTTCCACGCGGCGAGCCCGGTCAGGCACTCCTCGTGCACGAGCGCCGGGATGCCGAGCCGCGTCTCCTCCTTCAGGCGGCGCTGCTCGGCCCACAGCCAGGCTGCGCGCTCGGCGGGGTCGACCGGCCGGGTGCCGTAGACCCGCGTGAGCTGCCCGAGACCGTGCGCGGTGACATCCGCGTAGGCGCCCGGGTTGCCCATCTCGCCGGCCATCGGCGCCACCAGCTCGTCGCCCTTGTCGACCCAGAAGCCGACCAGCTGGGCGAGCTTCTCATCCAGCGTCATGTCGGCGAGGATCCCGCGGACACGGTCGGAGGGCGCGAAAGGGCGCGGAAGGGATTCGGTCATGTCGATCTCACACTTCTCGAGATGGTCGGGCGTCAGCCCTTGACGGCGCCGGTCAGCCCGCCGACGATGCGGCGTTCGAACAGGCTGAAGAAGATCAGCGCCGGGATCATGGACAGCGACGTGAACGCGAGCACCTTGGCTGTGTCGACGGAGTACTGCGACGAGAACGCCTGCACTCCGAGCGGCAGCGTGAACGTCGCCTCGTTGTTGAGGAGGAAGAGGGGCAGCAGGTAGCTGTTCCAGCTCGCGATGAAGGCCAGGATGCCCACGGTGATGACGCCGGGCATCGACAGCCGCAGCACCATCCGCCAGAAGAAGCCGAGCCGGCTGCAGCCGTCGATGAACGCGGCCTCCTGGATCTCATCCGGAATCGCCCGAAGGAACGGCACCAGGATGATGATCGTCGTCGGCAGCGCGAACGCGATCTGCGGCAGGATGACGCCGACCAGCGAGTTCATCAGGCCCAGGTTCCGCACCACGATGTACAGCGGCGTGATGGCCACCGTGATCGGGAACATCAAGCCGGCGGCGAACAGCGCGTACAGGATGCCGCGGCCGCGGAAGCGGTAGCGGGCGAGCACGTAGCTGGCCATGAGCCCGAGGATGATGACGCCGATCGTGGTGACGACCGCGACGATCGTCGAGTTCCCGACCTCGGCCCAGAAGGTTCCGCCGGTGAGGACGCCGATGTAGTTCTGCACGTTCCACGGGTTGGGGAACCCGGCTGGGTCCACCGTGATCTGCGAATTGGTGCGGAAGCCGCCGAGCACGATGTACACGATCGGGGTCAGCATCAGCGCGATCACGACGAGGGCGATGAAGTAGACGCTGGGGGAACCCCAGGGCAGCGACTTCGCCTTCTTGCGATCCGGGGCCTTCAGGACGCCGGGGGCGTCGGGAGCGTCCGGGATGACGACGAACGCGCTCATCGGTTCTTCCTTCCTCTGCGCCTGTCACCCGTGATCGCGCCCTCGGTGTCGCGCCGGAGCACGAACCGCTGGTAGAACAGCGCGACGATGAGGGAGATCAGGAAGATCACGACGGCGACGGCGTTTCCGTAGCCGAAGTTGCCGGCGTTGCGGCCGTTGGCGACCATGTATGTCGCCATGGTCGAGGTGCCGGCGGTCGAGGCCACGTACTGGCCCCAGATGATGTAGACGAGGTCGAACAGCTGCAGCGCTCCGATGATCGATAGGAACGCCCAGATCCGCAGCGTCGGGCCGAGCAGCGGAAGCGAGATTCGGCGCTGGATCTGCCAGTAGGACGCCCCGTCGAGCGCGGCCGCCTCGTACAGCTCCTCGGGGATGCCCTGGAGCCCGGCGAGGAAGAGGATGACGGCGAAGCCGACGTACTTCCAGGTCAGGATGGCCAGCAGCGTCCAGATGGCGATGCTCGGGTCGGACAGCCAGTCGTGGGCGAGGAAGCCCATGCCGATGTTCTTCAGGAACCCGTTCAGCGCGCCGTTCGTGGCGAGCATCAGGCTCCAGCCGGTGCCGACGACGACCTCGGCGATGACGTATGGCACGAAGATCAGGACGCGGATGATGGACTGTCCGCGCATCTTGCGGTTGAGCAGGAGGGCCAGCAGGATGGCGACCGGCCCCTGCAGGACCAGCGAGCCGATCACGATCAGCCCGTTGTGCATCAGCGCCTGCTGGAAGGCGGAGTCCTCAAGGATGGTGACGTAGTTCTGCAGTCCGACGAAATCCGTCGCCGGTCCGTAGCCCTGCCAGCGGAAGAATCCGTAGTAGGCGGCGATCACGACCGGGAAGATCACGAACGCCAGGAAGACGATCGCCGCAGGGCCGGCAAGGAGCAGGATCTCCAGGCGCATCGCCCAGCCGGTGCGCTTGCGGCGCGGCCGCGACGGGAGCGACGCGACTGCGCCGCTCCCGTCGTGCTGCGCGAGGTCCGACTGCGGCTTGACGCCGGTGGACGTGTTCTCGCGGGTGTTGCTCACGAGCTCAGTCCTCAGCCCTTCTTAGCGGCGTCGTTTGCCGCCTGGATGAGCTGCTTCGGGTCGCTCTTGCCGGCCAGCATGTCGACGACCGCAACGTTGAGCGCGTTGCCGACGTTCTGTCCGAGGACCGTGTCGAGCCACTGCGAGACGTACGGGGCGGCGTTGTAGGCCTTCAGCACATCCTTCAGGTAAGGCTCGGTGACAACCTTCTGCGCCTCGGAGTTCACCGGCGGAGCGTTGAAGGCCTTGTAGTAGGCCTCCTGCTGCGGGGTGGTGGCGATGAAGTTCAGGAAGTCGGCGCACTCCTTCGGAGCCTTGACCGAGCACGAGTACCCGTCGACGCCACCCATGATCGAGCCAGGCTCGCCCTTGCCGCCGGAAACCTCGGGGAAGGGGTAGAAGCCGAGGTCGGGCAGGGGCTTCTGGTCGGGGGTGAGGGACGCGATGACTCCCGGGTCCCAGGCGCCCATGAGCTCCATCGCGGCCTTGTGGTTCGCGACGAGGCCGGCCGAGCTGCCCGCGCCCTGCTGGGCGGAGGTGGTGAGGAAGCCATCGTTGAAGGGCTTGGTGTCCGAGAACTTCTGCAGGTCCTCAGCGGCCTTCAGCCAGCATCCGTCGCTGAACGACTTGGAGTCAGCGGTCTTCTCCATGGTCGAGCCGGCGCACTCACGCAGAGCGAACCAGTAGAACCAGTGGGCGGCCGGCCAGGCGTCCTTGGCGCCGAGGGCGATCGGGGCGACCCCGGTGGCCTTCAGCTTGGTGACGTCGGCGTTCAGGTCGTCGATCGTCTTCGGTGCCTCGGTGATGCCGGCGGCCTTGAACAGGTCCTGGCTGTGGAAGAGCCCGCCCGGCAGCACGGCGATGGGCATCGCCCACACCTTGTCCTGGTAGGTCTCCGCCTTGAAGGATCCCTCGGAGATGTTCTTCTTGGTCTCGGACGACACCTTGCCGGTGATGTCCATCAACTGGCCGGCGTTGACCATCGCCGCCATCTTTCCGCCGCCTCGCTGCAGGAAGATGTCGGGTGCGTCGCCGGAGTTGAGTGCGGTCTGCAGTTTGCCGTCCAGGTCTTCGTTCTGGATGGACTGGACCTTGATGGTGACGTTCGGGTTCGCCTTCTCGAAAGCGGCGACGGCGTCTTTCCAGAACTGCTGGCCGGGGCCAGTTGTCGAGTTCTGCCAGAGGGTCATGCTGACCTTGCCGTTGCTGCTGGAGCTGTCGGAGCCGCCGCTACACCCGGTGAGGGCGAGCGCGCCGGCCATCACGACGGCGGCCCCGGTGAGGAGCTTGGTGCCTTTCATGTGATTCCAACCTGTTCTCTTCGTTGAGGTGGGGACGACGGAAGTGTCGCAAGCGCTCCCGACCGGTGTCAAACGTTTTCGAAAACCTTTTCTACGCTATGGTTTGTCTCCATGGGACGGCGTCCGACGATCAATGACGTGGCCGAAGCGGCCGGCGTTTCCGTCGCGACTGTGTCCAAAGCGGTGAACGGCCGCTACGGCGTGGCGACCTCCACGGTGGAGCGCGTTCTGCAGGTGGTTCAGGAGCTCGGGTACGAATCGAGCCTCGTCGCCAGCAGCATGCGATCGCGCCGGACCGGCGTGATCGGGGTGCTCGTCGCCGACTTCGAACCGTTCTCTGCCGAGATCCTCAAAGGCGTCGGCGCGGCCCTCCACGATTCCCGCTACGACCTCCTCGCGTACAGCGGATCTCGGCAGCCGTCGAGCGAAGGATGGGAGCGGCGCTCCCTCAGCCGCCTCAGCGGAACGCTGATCGACGGGGTGATCATGGTGACGCCGACCGTCGTGAAGGCGAATGCCGACGTGCCCATCGTGGCCATCGATCCGCACACGGGTCGCGCCGACGTGCCGACGGTGGAGTCGGACAGCTTCGGCGGCGCGCGCAACGCCACCGCGTACCTGATCGGGCTCGGACACCGGCGGATCGCCTTCGTCGCCGGGCGTCCCGACCTGCGGTCGTCGAACCTGCGCGACGCGGGGTACCGCCGCGCGCTCGGCGAGGCGGGCATCCCCTTCGATCCGTCCCTGGTGGCCGTCGGCCGCTACGAGCACGACACCGTGCGGGAGGTCGCGCTGCCCCTGCTCTCCCGGGCGGACCGGCCGACGGCCGTCTTCGCCGCCAACGACATCTCGGCGATCGCGGTCATGGAGGTGGCCGCGGAGCTGGGGCTGGATGTGCCGCGCGACCTGTCGGTGATCGGGTTCGACGACGTCCCGGAGGCGTCGCAGTACAACCCGCCGCTGACGACCGTGCGGCAGCCGATGCAGAGCCTCGGCGCGGCGGCGGCCGACCTGCTGGTCTCGCTGATGGGCGGGGAGACGCCGGAGCGCATCCACTTGCGGCTGCCGACGCGGCTGGTGCGTCGCGCCACGACGGCGGCGCCTGCCTGATGCGCTGGTCCTGTTTTCAGGACCGCCCCGCCTTTCAGGACCGCCCCGCCGCCGAGGTGCGAGTAGTTGTCGCAACTCGCGCGGGATACGCGCAACAACTCACCCCTCGTGGGCGATCGCTGGCTACCGGAAGGTCGTCGCTCCTGTATTCAGGACTCTCGCGTGCCCGCGTGCAGCTATCCCCTGAACTCAGGGCATGGCGCAACGCACACCCGGGAGAGTCCTGAATTCGGGAGAGGACGCCGCCGAGGTGCGAGCAGTTGTCGCAACTCGCGCGGGATACGCGCAACAACTCACCCCTCGACGCCGATCCGTCGCGCGAAAATCCTGAATACAGGGGGCGCGCGGCGCGCCCTACACTGGCGCCATGACGTTCGGCGAGGCGATCGGGACCGTACTCCGGAAGTATGCGGAGTTCGGAGGACGTGCGTCGCGCCCCGAATTCTGGTGGTGGATGCTGTTCTACGTCCTCGTCGCGAGCGCCCTGAACGTGTTCGGCGTCATCCGCATCGGCGAGACGTCGTCGCTCGGCGCCATCCTGTCGAGCCTGTGGGGCATCGCGGTGCTGTTGCCGACGCTCGCTGTGGGCGTCCGACGGCTGCGCGACGCGGGGTACGGCTGGGGTCACATCTTCTGGCTGCTGGTGCCGATCGCGGGCGTGATCGTGCTCATCGTGTTCTGGGCGCAGCCCGCGCGCGACCGTGTGAGCACCCAGACCGCCGGCCAGGCCCCGTCCTGAAAACAGGACGCAACCGGTTCCTGAAAACAGGACGCCCGCGTCACCCGAACCGCGCCGCCAGCCACGCCGCCTGCGCCCGCCAGTGCGCGCCGCCGCCGCCTTCGTGGTCGTTGAACGGGTAGACCTCGATCGCGCGGTCGGACGCCGCGAGGTGGTTGTACGCGGCGAACGTCGTCGACGGCGGCACCACCGTGTCCATGAGCGCGACCGAGAACAGCGAGGGCGCGTGGATGCGTCGGGCGAAGTTGACACCGTCGAAGTAGCTGAGCGTCCGGAAGACGTCGGCGACCTCGTCCCGGTGCACCGACAGGTAGGTCGCGAGCTCGAGGAACGGACCTCCCGCCGCGACCTCCGCGCCCCGCCGGTACGCGCAGAGGAACGCGACGTCGGGCATCGCCGCCGCGACGCCGCCGGCCAGCGCAGCGGCCGCGAGCGCGATCCCGCCGCCCTGGCTCCCGCCGGTCACGGCGATCCGATCGCCATCTACGAACGGCAGCGCCCGGGCCGCGTCGACCGCGCGCACCGCATCCGTGAACACCCGCCGGTAGTAGTACGTCTCCGGCGAGTGGATGCCGCGGGTCATCACTCCGGGCGTCGCCGGTCCCGACCCGTGCGGGTCGGGAGTGTCGCCGCCGCTGCCCCAACCGCTGCCCTGGCCGCGCGTGTCGACGAACACGTGCACGTATCCGGCGAGCGCCCACACCACGTTCTCGCCGGGAAGTCCGCGGCCGCCGCCGTAGCCCTGGTACTGCACCACGGCGGGCAGCGGCCCGGCGGCATTCAGCGGGCGTGACACCCAGGCGCGCACAGGCTCCCCGCCGAACCCGGGGAAGACCAGATCGTCGATGAGGAGCTGCGTCACGGGCGAGTCGGCGGGGGTCAGCTCCGGGACTCCGCCTGCCGCCCGGGCCTGGGCGATCGTCCGCGCCCAGAACTGGTCGAAATCGGCCGGCTCCTGCACTTCCGGGCGGAAGGTGAGCAATTCGGCGTGGGTCAGGTCGGTGAGCGGCATCGGACTCGCTTTCAGAACGGCTTTCGAGTGCGTCGCAGTGGATCGCGGTGGATCGGAGGCGGCTGGGCGTCATTGTGGCACAGCAACCACGAGCACGTGAGGGTGAGCGCCGTCGCATGTGCGACAGTGGCTGCATGCCCGCTCCCGCTCGACCGACGCTGGAGGCGATCGCCCGTGAGGCGTCCGTCTCGCTGTCCACGGTGTCGAAGGTGCTGAACGGCCGCCCCGGCGTCTCGTCGGTGACACGTCGCCGGGTCGAGGAGCTGCTGCACGACTCGGGGTATGCACGCCGCGGGGTGGATGCGGAACGCGGTGATGCGGTCGAGCTGGTCATCGAGAACCTGGCCAGCGAATGGTCGGTGGAGGTCATCCGCGGTGTCGAGCGAGTGACCCGCGAGAACGGCCTGTCGATGACGCTCTCCACGATCGGCGACTATCACGCGGTCGGAGACCACCTGATCACCGGCGTCCTCCGGCGCAAACCGATCGCGATCGTGCTGCAGTTCTCGAACCTGACAGCCGACCACCGCCGTCAGCTGCGCACCCGCAACATCCCGTTCGTGGTCGTCGACCCCGCGGGCGATCCTCCACCGGAGGTCCCCGCCATCGGCGCGACCAACTGGGCGGGCGGGGTGACGGCGACCCGTCATCTGCTGGCGCTCGGCCACCGCCGGATCGCCGCCATCGGGGGTCCTGAGGAGCTCATGTGCTCTCGGGCACGAATCGCCGGCTATCACTCGGCGCTGCAGGAGGCGGGCATCCCGGTCGCGCCCGGCGCCGTCCGCAGCGCTGCCTTCTCCCGCGCGGCCGGCGAGCAGGAGGCGCGGCGGCTGCTGGAGGCCGCCGAGCGCCCCACCGCGATCGTGTGCGGCAACGACATGCAGGCGCTCGGCGTCTACGACGCCGCGTTCGCTCTCGGACTCGATGTGCCGCGCGACCTCTCGGTCGTCGGGTTCGACGACGCGCCGTCAGCCGCGTGGGCGCGCCCGCCGCTGACGACCATCCACCAGCCGCTGCAGAAGATGGCGGAGGAGGCGACCAAGCTGGCGCTGCGGCTTCGCGCGGGCGAGGTCGACAACACCCGGCTGGAACTGGCGACCACCCTGATCGAGCGCGGATCGACGGCCCCGCCGGCCACGCCTGCGGCACCGACCGCCTAGAGAAAGTTTTCCAACCACCTCAAGAAACTTGCCCGCCTCCGGGATACCGAACTACCGTCGCACGGGTACAGCAGACGTGAGGACGACGATGACCGACGACAAGCCGCAGCTGAGGGTCGCCATGATCGGCTACGGGTTCATGGGCGCCGCCCATTCCCAGGGTTGGCGCACCGCCCCCCGCTTCTTCGACCTTCCTGCCGAGCCCATGATGGATGTGATCGTCGGCCGCGACGCCGCACGCGTCGAGGATGCCCGCCGCCGGTTCGGCTGGCAGCGCGCCGAGACCGACTGGCGCGCGGTGGTCGAGGACCCCGACATCGACGTGATCGACATCTGCACGCCGGGCGACAGCCACGCCGAGATCGCCATCGCGGCGCTGGATGCGGGCAAGCACGTCCTCTGCGAGAAGCCGCTCGCGAACACGGTCGCCGAGGCCGAGGCGATGACCGCTGCAGCCGAGCGGGCAGCCGCGCGCGGGATCCGCTCGATGGTCGGCTTCAGCTACCGTCGGGTCCCTGCGATCGGCTTCGCCCGATCCCTGGTGCAGGAGGGACGCCTCGGCCGGATCCGCCAGGTCAGGGCCCTCTACCTCCAGGACTGGCTGCGTGACGAGGACGGCCCCATGACGTGGCGGCTCGACAAGGCGTCCGCGGGGTCCGGCTCCCTCGGCGACATCGGCGCGCACGCTATCGACCTGGTCGAGCATCTCACCGGTTCGAGCCTGAGCGGCGTCTCCGGGACGCTGACCACCTTCGTGGAGGAGCGTCCGCTGCTCGGCGAGGGCGTCGGGCTCTCCGGTACGGCCTCGGCCGAGCGCGGCCACGTCACGGTCGACGACGCCGCCTGGTTCACCGCCCGGTTGGACGGGGGAGCCGCCGACGGCGCGATCGGCGCCTTCGAGGCGACCCGCTACGCGACCGGCCGCAAGAACGCCCTGCGGATCGAGCTGAGCGGCTCACTCGGGGCCATCGCGTTCGACCTGGAGGAGATGAACGAGCTCCAGTTCTACGACGCAACCGCCCCGGCGGGCGAGCAGGGGTTCACCCGCATCATCGTCACCGAGCCCGAGCATCCCTACATGGCGAACTGGTGGCCGACCGGTCATGCCATCGGCTACGAGCACGCGTTCAGCCACGAGGTCGTCGACTTCGTCACCGCCATCGGGGAGGGCACCGACCCCGAGCCGTCGTTCGCCGACGGCCTCCACATCCAGCGCGTCCTCGACGCCGTCGAGCGCAGCGCGGCCACCGGCAGCGCCTGGACCGCGATCCCCGCAACCCGGAAGGAAGCATGAGCAAGCAGGCACTGATCGTCCGCGGAGGATGGGACGGGCACATGCCCGTCGAGACGACGGAACTCTTCATTCCGTTCCTCCGCGAGAACGGCTTCGACGTGCGGGTCGAGGAGGGCTCGGCCGTGTACGCGGACGACGCCGTCATGGACTCCGTCGACCTCGTCGTGCAGGTCAACACCATGAACACCATCGAGTCGGATGAGTTCCGGGGCCTGCAGCGCGCGGTCCTGAACGGCACAGGGATGGCCGGATGGCACGGCGGAATCGCCGACTCGTACCGCAACAACGCCGACTATCTGCACATGATCGGCGGCCAGTTCGCCCACCACGCGGGCAAGGATCCGGCCGAGCGTGTCGGCGACCAGTCGGACAACTACATCCCGTACACCGTGCACATCACCGAGTACGGCAAGACGCATCCCATCACCGCTGGGATCGAGGACTTCGACCTCGTCACCGAGCAGTACTGGGTGCTCAGCGACGAGTACAACGACGTGCTGGCGACGACCACGCAGGAAGCGCGTCCGTTCGATGCGTGGAACCGCCCGGTGACCGCGCCCGCCATCTGGACCCGCCAGTGGGGCAAGGGCCGCATCTTCGTCTCGGCCCCCGGCCACCGGCTCGAGATCGTCGAGAGCCAGCCCGTCCGCACCATCATCGAGAGGGGGATGCTGTGGGCGTCCCGCTGAACATCGGCGTGATCGGAGTCGGCGTCATCAGCCGGCAATACTTCGAGCACTTCCCTCAGTTGCCGAACCTGCGACTTGCCGCGGTCGCCGACCTCGACCTCGACCGCGCGTCGGCCGTCGCTGACGAGCAGGGTGTCGTCGCCCTCTCGGTGGACGACCTGCTCGCCGACCCGCGAGTGGATGCGGTGCTCAACCTGACCATTCCGAAGGCGCACGCCGACATCGCGCTGCGGGCGCTCGCCGCGGGCAAGCACGTGTACGGCGAGAAGCCGCTGGCCCTCTCGACCGCGGAGGCGCGGCCGGTGCTCGAACGCGCCGCCGCGCTGGGCCTGCGCGTCGGTAGCGCTCCAGACACCGTGCTCGGAACCGGCGTGCAGACGGCCCTCGCGCTGCTCGACGAGGGGCGCATCGGCGACCCGGTAGCGGCCGCGGTCGCATGGAGTGCGCCCGGCCACGAGCTGTGGCATCCCGCGCCCGCCTTCTACTACCAGCCCGGCGGCGGCCCGCTCTTCGACATGGGTCCGTACTACCTGACCAGCCTCGTCAGCTTCTTCGGTCCGGTTGTCCGCGTCTCGGGAACCACCGGTCGTTCGACCCGTGAGCGGACGGTCGCGACCGGCCCGCTGGCCGGATCCACCATCCCGGTGGATGTGGACACGCACGTCACCGCCATCCTGGAGCACGCCTCCGGGGTCGTCTCGACCGTCACCGTGTCGTTCGAGGTCTGGGCGACGCGCACGCCGAAGTTCGAGGTGTACGGCACGGACGGGACCATCGCCGTCCCGGACCCGAACATGTTCTCGGATCCCGTCGAGGTCGCCACTGCTGCGGACCGCGAGTTCCGCGAGGTGCCGGTCGCCGCGGGGTACGCGGACGCTGGCCGCGGCTACGGCCTGGCCGACATGGCGCGCGCGATCGAGACCGGTCGGCCGCATCGGGCCTCCGGCGAGCTGGCCTTCCACGTGCTGGAGATCATGGAGTCCGTCCTGTGCGCCGGTGCGACGCACACGGTGGTGGAGCTGACGTCGACGGTCGAGAGGCCGGCGCCGGTGCCGCTGGGGGCGCGACCCGAGACCTGGTGACGAGGGACAGCACGACGCGCGTTATGGTCATTGCATGTCCGCACCCGACCTGAGCACGGTCCGCCCCTCCTCGGGCGGGGCGACGGATGCGCTGCGCCGCAGCAACCTCGCGACCATACTGGGGCTCGTCCATCGCGAAGGCGCGCTGTCGCGCAGCGACCTGACCCGGCTGACCGGGCTGAACCGCTCCACGGTGGGCGATCTGGTCACCGAACTGGCGGCCCTCGGGCTGGTCGACGTCGACGAGGCGCCCGGCGGCGGTCGCGCCGGCCGGCCGAGCCCCGTCGTGCGCGCCTCGGACAACGTCGCGGCGGTCGCCGTGAACCCCGAGGTGGATGCGATCATCGTCGGTCTCGTCGGCCTGGGTGGCCGGGTGCTCAAGCGCGTCCGCATCGAGACCGCTTCGGCGCGATCGGCGGCGGAGACGGTGACGCTCGCGTCGGCGGGGATCGCGGGGATGCTCGCGGGCGAGACGACGATCCGCGTGGCCGGACTCGGCGTCGCGGTTCCCGGGCAGGTGCGCCTGTCGGACGGCATGGTCCGGGAGGCGACCCACTTCGGCTGGGTGAACGAGCCCCTCGGGCGCATGCTCGCGGAGGCGACCGGGTACCGGGTGTGGGCCGCGAATGCGGCCGTACTGGGCCTTCGGGCGGAGGGCGCATTCGGCGCCGGCCGTGGGGTCGACGACCTCGTGTACATGATCGGCGGCGCCTCGGGAATCGGCGGAGGGGCGGTCGGCGGCGGACGGCTGCTGACCGGCGCCGCGGGGTACGCGGGGGAGTTCGGGCACACGTTCGTCCGCTCCGATGGCCGGCACTGCTCCTGCGGATCGCGGGGGTGCCTGGAGGCCGAGGTCACCCAGGCGGAGCTTCTCGCTTCGGTCGGGTTGACGTCGACGGAGGCCGGTTCGCTCGGCGACCGCCTCGTCGCCACGGACGACCCGGCGGCTCTCTCGGTCATCCAGCGGGACTACGCGCTGATGCAGGTCGCGGCGCGTAACGCCGTCAACGTCTTCAATCCGTCGTCGCTGGTGCTGGGCGGTTTCCTTGCGGCGCTGTACCGGGGCGCGCGGGCGCACGGCGCTCCGGACCTCTTGGCCGACGTCGTCCACTCCTCGCGGGAGGGCGTTTCGGTGGCCGAGGCGGAACTGGGATCCGACCAGTTGCTGATCGGCGCGGCCGAACTGGTCTTCTCCGAGCTGATCGCCGATCCGGCGCGGGCCCTCGCGGCCTGAGCTTTTCGCCGGGCTGGGCGCTGTGATTGTTGCCGGTCCGAACTAACCCGCCGCTCCAGCGGTAGCCGGGCTCCACATCCAAAAAACAACTTGCAATCGGCCTCAGCCTCACTTATGTTGTGATCGTCAACAAATTGCATCGGAGTGGCTGCGAGGCCTGCAGACGCGCGTCCACTCCACTACAAGGAGGTAACAGATGCGCAAGAGGCACCTCGCGATCGGCGCCGTTCTGGCCGCCGGTGCGCTGCTGCTCGCCGGCTGCTCGGGCACGTCCGGCTCGTCGTCCGACAGCACTGACGGAAAAGGCAAGACCCTCACGCTGTGGCACTTCGAGAGCGAAGACTCCGCCATGGGCAAAGCCTGGAACGAGGCCATCAAGGAGTTCGAGTCCGAGACCGGCGCCAAGGTGAAGTTCGAGGCGAAGGCGTTCGAGCAGATCCGCTCGACGGCCTCCCAGGTCCTCAACTCCGACCAGGCACCCGACATCCTCGAGTACAACAAGGGCAACGCGACCGCCGGCCTCCTCGCCAGCCAGGGCCTGCTCTCCAACCTCGACGACGCCGTCAAGAAGTACGGCTGGGACAAGAAGCTCGCCCCGAGCCTGCAGACCACGGCCAAGTACGACGACAAGGGCATCATGGGCTCGGGCTCCTGGTACGGCATCCCGAACTACGGCGAGTACGTCGAGGTCTACTACAACAAGGACATGTTCACGAAGTACGGCGTCGAGGTCCCCAAGACCTACGAGGAGTTCGTCGCCGCCCTGCAGAAGTTCAAGGACGCCGGCGTCACGCCGCTCGCCGAATCTGCGGCGGAGTACCCGCTCGGCCAGCTCTGGTACCAGCTCGCGCTCAACAAGGCCGACCGCAAGTTCGTCGACGACTACCAGCTCTACAAGGGCAAGGTGAACTGGCAGGGCAGTGAGCTCTCCGGCGCCACCAAGACCGTGGACGACTGGGTGCAGAAGGGCTACATCTCCAAGGACGCCTCGGGCCTCAAGGCCGAAGACGCCGGCACGTCGTTCATCTCGGGCAAGTACCCGATCTTCTTCTCCGGCAGCTGGTGGTACGGCCGCTTCCAGACCGAGATCAAGGACTACCAGTGGGGCACGTTCCTGTTCCCCGGCACGAAGCTGTCGCCCGGATCGGCCGGCAACATGTGGGTCGTCCCGGAGAAGGCGAAGAACAAGGGCCTCGCGGAGAAGTTCATCGACATCACGATGACCCCGAAGATCCAGGCGCTGATCGGCAACAACGGCGGCGTTCCGGTCGCGGCGAAGACCAGCGACATCACGGACGAGAAGTCGAAGGAGCTCATCGCGAACTTCAACACCCTCACGGGTGAGGACGGCATCGCGTACTACCCCGACTGGCCGACGCCCACCTTCTACGACCAGCTCAACGCCGGCCTGCAGGAGCTCATCAACGGCACGAAGGATCCCGCCGCCGTCAACAAGGAACTCGGCTCCGAGTACCAGTCCGGCGTAGACGAGATCGTCAACCAGTAACAGAAGTCCCCAGCCCCAAGCCGTCAGCTCCGGACTTTTTCGCCCCCCGACCCGCGTGTCGGCCCGAAAAAGCCCGGAGCGGATGGCGGCGGGAGAACGTTAGGAGCAACGCATGGTCGACGTGAGCGTGGCGGCGCCGCAGGAGCGGGCGCCGCAGCGGCGCAGGCAGCGCGGACGCAGCGACTCGCTGATGCCCGGAGGCGGCCACGGCCGGTTCTGGTGGTACCTGCTGCCGGGATTCGTCCTGCTGACGGTGATCGTCCTGGTGCCACTGCTGTGGAACATCTACCTCAGCTTCACCAGCTACCGCGGCATCCGTCCGCCGAAATTCATCGGGCTCAACAACTGGGTCCGCCTGTTCGGCGATGACAAGTTCTGGACCTCGTTCGGCAACTCGATCGCGATGGTCATCGCGATGGTCGTCATCCCGACGCTCGTCGGCCTGATCCTCGCCGCCATGCTTTTCGACCTGATCGGCAAGAAGTTCGGCGGCAAGCTGGCCAGCTTCCTGCGGGCCACCTACTACCTCCCGCAGATCCTGCCCGTCGTCATCGCGGCGATCGTGATCGGCTGGATCCTCCGCCCCGACAACGGCGCGCTGAACACCATGCTGCAGGCGGTCGGCCTCGGGCAGTTCGCCCACAACTGGCTGGGCAGCCCGGATACGGCGCTCGCCTCGATCATGGCGGTGATGGTGTGGGTGCAGCTCGGCTACCCGGTCGTCATCTTCATGGCGGCCCTGCAGCGGGTCGACCCTGAGCTGTACGAGGCGGCAGAGCTGGATGGGGCCAACTGGCTGCAGCGCTTCCGCTCGATCACCGTATCCATCATCCGGCCGGAGATCTTCGTGGTCACGCTGACCTGCACCATTGCGGCGCTCAAGGTCTTCGGACCCGTCTACACGCTCACCCGGGGCGGCCCGGGCAACGCGACGATGGTGCCCAGCGTCTACTCGTACAGCGAGTTCTTCCAGAGCCAGCAGGTGGGATACGGCGCCACGATCGCGACCGCGCTGACGGTGGTCATCATCGCCGTCTCCATCCTCTTCATCATCGCCCAGAACCGCGCCGAGCGCAGGGAGAACGAGATCTGATGTCGACCACCCTCACCCGACCCAGCGCCCCGACGACGACGACCGAGCCGCGCCGGCTCAAGCGGCAGAAGCCGCGCAAGACCGTGACCGACTGGGTCATCCTGATCGTCGCCATCGTGATCGGGGTCGCCATCGCGTTCCCGTTCCTGCTCATCCTGCTGAACTCGTTCAAGAGCCCGGCGGACTACAACGCGGGCGGTCCGCTGCAGCTGCCGACGTCGTTCTACACCGACGGGATCGTCAACTTCTGGAACCGGGTGAACTTCCCGGAGAAGCTGTGGAACTCGTTCTTCATCGCCGGCATGGTCGCGATCCTCTCGGTCGTGCTCTCCGTGCTGAACGCGTACGCGCTGGGCATCGGCCGCGTGAAGGCGCGCACCTGGATCATCGTGCTCTTCCTGCTGGCGAACATGCTGCCGCAGGAGGCCCTGCTCTACCCGCTGTACTTCATGTTCAAGCAGGTCGGCCTGTACGACAACGTGTGGGCGGTCATCATCATCTTCACGGTGATCCAGAGCGCGTTCGGCACGTATCTGCTCTCGAGCGTCTACGGCACCTTCCCGAAGGAGGTGCTAGAGGCCGCATCCCTCGACGGTGCGGGACGCTGGCGCATCCTGTGGCGGGTCGTCGTGCCGATTTCGCGCCCGACGCTGAGTGTCCTGCTCATCTTCTTCTTCATCTGGACGTGGAACGAGTTCCTGATCCCGCTGACCTTCCTGGTGTCCAACGACAACCAGACCGTGCCGGTGGCGATCAGCGCGCTGCAGGGCGACCGCCTGATGGATGTGACCACCACATCCGCATCGGCGCTCCTCGGCCTCATCCCCACGCTCATCTTCTTCCTCATCTTCCAGCGCACCCTGACCCGCGGCATCACCGCCGGCGCGGTCAAATAACCGGAGCATCCCCTTCATGAAGTTCACCGATGGTTTCTGGATGCTGCGCGACGGCGTCACGCCGATCTACGCCCAGGAGGCGTACGACGTGGCCGCCGGCGACGGCACCCTCACGATCACCGCGCCCGCCAAGGTCATCGAGCGCCGCGGCGACACCCTCAACCGCCCGACCCTGACCGTCACCCTCAGTTCTCCGCTTCCCGGGATCGTCGGCGTGAAGGTCGACCACTGGCAGGGGGTCCGGCCGCAGCGTGGGTTCGACCTCCGGGTGGAGGAGGGGCACGCGGCCGTGTCCGTCGACGACGAGGCGGGCGTGCTGACCACCGGCGGCCTCACCGCCACGGTGAAGCGCGGCGCGCCGTGGTCGCTGACCTTCTCGGCGGGCGACCGGGTGCTCACCTCCAGCGGTCACAAGTCCCTCGGGCACATGACCGTCGCCGGCGACGGCACGTACATGCACGAGCAGCTCGCGCTCGGCGTCGGCGAGCTCGTCTACGGCCTGGGGGAGCGCTTCGGCCCCCTGGTGAAGAACGGCCAGGTGGTCGACGTCTGGAACGCGGACGGCGGCACCTCCAGCGAGCAGGCCTACAAGAACGTCCCCTTCTATCTCACGAACCGCGGCTACGGGGTGCTCGTGAACCATCCGGGTCACGTCTCGTACGAGATCGGCTCGGAGTCCGTCGAGCGCGTGCAGTTTTCGGTGCCGGGGGAGAGCCTGGAGTACTACCTGATCTACGGCCCGACGCCGAAGGAGATCCTGGAGCGGTACACGGCGCTGACCGGCCGCCCCGCCTCCGTGCCGGCCTGGTCGTACGGGCTCTGGCTGTCGACGAGCTTCACGACCGCCTACGACGAGGAGACCGTCACCTCCTTCATCGACGGGATGGCGGAGCGCGACCTCCCGCTCTCGGTGTTCCACTTCGACTGCTTCTGGATGCGGGAGTTCAACTGGTGCGACTTCGAGTGGGATCCGCGCACCTTCCCGGACCCGGAGGGGATGCTCGCGCGCCTGCACGAGAAGGACCTCCGTGTCTGCGTCTGGCTCAATCCGTACATCGGTCAGCGCTCGCCGCTGTTCGCCGAGGCCGCAGACGCCGGATATCTGGTGAAGCGCGCGAACGGCGACGTCTGGCAGTGGGACCTCTGGCAGGCCGGGATGGGCCTGGTCGACTTCACGAATCCGGACGCGACCCGCTGGTACCAGCACAAGCTGCGGGCGCTCGTCGCCCAGGGCGTCGACTGCTTCAAGACGGACTTCGGTGAGCGCATCCCGCTGGAGGTGGAGTACTTCGACGGCTCTTCCCCGGAGCGCATGCACAACCTGTATACGCAGCTCTACAACGAGGCCGTCTTCGAGGTGCTGCAGGAGGCGAAGGGCGAGGGCGAGGCCGTGCTGTTCGCCCGCTCGGCGACGACCGGCGGCCAGCAGTTGCCGGTGCACTGGGGCGGCGACAACACCTCCAGCTATGAGTCGATGGCCGAGACGCTGCGCGGCGGACTGTCGCTGGCGCTCAGCGGCTTCGGCTTCTGGAGCCACGACATCGGCGGGTTCGAGGGAACGCCCGACCCGGGCGTCTTCAAGCGCTGGACGGCGTTCGGACTGCTGTCGAGCCACTCCCGCCTGCACGGCAGCGACTCGTACCGGGTGCCGTGGGCGTTCGATGAGGAGGCTGTCGAGGTCACGCGCCTCTTCACGAAGCTGAAGCTGCGGCTCATGCCGTATCTCTTCGCCGCAGGACAGGAGGCGCACACCTCCGGGACGCCGGTGATGCGGCCGATGCAGCTCGAGTTCGCCGGTGACCTGGCGACCGACTACCTCGACCGGCAGTACATGCTCGGCGCCGACCTCCTGGTAGCACCCGTGTTCTCGCCGTCGGAGGTCGAGTTCTACCTGCCCGCGGGCACCTGGACCGAGTACTTCTCCGGTCGCACGGTCGAGGGCGGACGCTGGCTGCGCGAGGCGCACGGCTTCGACAGCCTCCCGCTGTATGTGCGCGAAGGGGCGGTGCTCCCCATCGGCGGGCGCGACGACCGTCCGGACTACGACTACCGCGACGGGCTGACCCTCGCGGTGTATCCGGGGCCGGACGGCGAGAAGACGGTGACGGTGACGACGCCCGAGGGCGAGGTCGGGGAGTACACCGTGACGCGTTCGGGCGGATCGCTCACCGCGACCGGTCCGGTCGCGCATCCCTTCACGCTCCGGGACGCCGTGAGCGGCCGCACGGCGGGATCGGTGTCGGGCACGGCGACGCTCGACTGAATCCGGTCCCGCTGCCGGTGGTGCGGGTGCTCGCCTGGCGCCTGCACCACTGGGAGCCCGACTCGACGGTACAGTTACGGGGAAAATGGACGGCAGGGCGACGGGGACGAACCTCGACACGGTGCGGCGGCACAACCTTGCCACCGTGCTCGGCCTCGTCCACCGCGAGGGGCCGCTGGCCCGCTCGGCGCTGACCACGGCGACGGGCCTGAACCGCTCCACGGTCGGCGCTCTCGTCGGCGAACTCGTCGAGCTCGGTCTCGTGCAGGAGCGCGAGCCGGGGCTGAGCAATCGCGTCGGCCGTCCGTCTCCGCTGGTCGCACCGGATGGACGCGTCGTCGCGATCGCGCTGAACCCGGAGATCGACGCGGTGACCGTCGGGGTCGTCGGACTGGATGCGACCGTCCACCGCCGCGTGCGCTATCCGACCGGCCGCATCCCGACCGCCGCCGAAGCCGTGGCCATCGCGGCCGCCGTCATCGACGGCTTGCGCCCGCACCTTGCCGGGCTGACTCGGGTGGTCGGGATCGGCGTGGCTGTCCCTGGCCTCGTCCGTGAGAGCGACGGCGTGGTCCGGCTCGCACCGCATCTGGAGTGGGCGGAGGAGCCGTTCGCGGCCGACCTCGCCGCGGCCACAGGCTATCCGGTGCTCGCAGCCAACGATGCGAGCCTCGGCGCCAACGCTGAGCGCCTCTTCGGCGCGGGCCGCGGCGCGAGCGACCTGGTCTACCTGAACGGCGGCGCGTCGGGAATCGGCGCGGGCGTCATCGTCAGCGGTGCACCGCTCACCGGCATCAGCGGGTACGCCGGCGAGCTCGGCCACACGCTTGTCAACTCGGCGGGCGTCCGCTGCCATTGCGGCGCGATCGGCTGCCTGGAGACCGAGGTGAGTCAGAGCGCACTGCTGCGTGTGCTCGGGATGGACGCCGCCGACCCGGAGGAGCTGGACCGAGCCCTCGCGACGGCCGTCGCCGCGGGTGACGCGGACGTCGTCGGCGAGGTGGAGCGTCAGATCGGGTTCCTTGCCACCGCCCTCCGCACCGCGACGAACGTCTTCGACCCGGAGTTGATCGTGCTGGGTGGGTTCCTCGGGGCGCTGCACGCGCTCGACCCGGAGCGGCTGCCGCGGCTGGTGGGGGAGCAGGCGCTCGCCGCGAGCGCGGAGCGGCTTGCGATCGTGCGTGCGGGGCTGGGCTCCGACATCCTCATGATCGGTGCGGCGGAGCTGGCGTTCGGTCCGCTGCTGGCCTCGCCGGCATCCTGACGGCCGCGATGCAGGTCGAGGTCGGTGCGATGGCCGCAATACGAATGCGCACGTTCACATTCCGGGCCAGGTGCGTATAGGATCCTTGTAGCCGGTCAATCGAATCGATTCGAGGTCGTGCTGCTTCCGCGCCACCCGTCGAGGTGGCGCTCGTGCGTCCAACGGCGGACGCGGCCCCCTCACCGCCCCGATCTGCCAAGGACCCCTCTCGTGACCACCGTCGTGCATCCCGGAGACTCGCTCTCCGGCCGCCAGCGCCTCGCCTACATCCTCATCCTGGGCGCCCTGACCGCACTGGGTCCGTTCACGATCGACACCTACCTGCCGGCGCTGCCGACGCTGCAGGGCGACTTCAATGTGTCGACCGCGGCGATCCAGCTCACGCTGACGGCCACGACGATCGGCTTCGGCGTCGGTCAGCTGCTCGTCGGGCCCTGGTCGGACAAGATCGGTCGCCGCACCCCGCTCATGGTGGCGACCGGCGTGCACATCATCGCCTGCCTGGCCGCCGCGATCGCGCCCAACGTCGAGCTGCTGGGCGTCGGCCGTGCGCTCCAGGGCATCGGCGCAGCGGCCGGCGGTGTCGTCGCGATGGCCATGGTCCGCGACCTCTTCGGCGGCCGCCCCCTGGTGCGGATGCTGAGCCGCCTCGCCCTGGTCAACGGCCTGGCGCCGGTGCTCGCGCCGGTGCTCGGCTCCACGCTGCTGTTGGTCATGCCGTGGCGGGGCATCTTCGTCGTCCTCGCCGTGTACGGCCTCTTCGTCATCATCTGCGTCGCCCTGTGGATCGTGGAGACGCTTCCTAAGGCACGGCGCCATGACGCCGGGCATTCCACCGTCGGGCAGCGCTACAAGAACGTGCTCAGCGACCGCGTCTTCGTCGGCATCGCGATCGTCGGAGCCGCCAACTTCACCGGACTGTTCTCCTACCTGTCGTCGAGCTCGTTCATCTTCCAGGAGATCTACCACTTCAACGCACAGGAGTACGGACTGCTGTTCGCGATCAACTCGATCGGCATCATCATCGGCGTCCAGTCGGCCGCGCGCCTCACCAAGTACGTCGGACCGCAGTGGATCCTGGCTTGCTCGACCATCGTGATGTTCCTGTCCTCTGCGACGATCGTCGCGCTCGACCAGGCGCACGTCGGACTCCTTGGCATCGTCATCCCGCTCTGGTTCTTCATCGCCGCGTGCGGCTTCGGCTTCCCCTGCGTCCAGGTGCTCGCCCTGGCCGGCCACGGGCACGAGGCGGGAACCGCCGCCAGCCTGCTGGGGGCCCTCAACTTCGGTATCGCCGGCATCGTCTCGCCGATCGTCGGCATCCTGGGCGTGGGAAGCGCAGCGCCCATGGGCACGGTCATGGCGATCTGCGCCCTGATCTCGATCGCGTCGCTGTGGATCGTCGTCCGTCCGCGTACGGTCCCCGAACTCGCGCACTGAGCGTTTCCTCAAGCACGGGGCCGTCCCTAGTAGGCGCATGCCGCGACGGGTACGTTGACGGCATGACCGAACCGCATCCCGCCGCCGTCCCACCGGAGGACGCCGAGGGCCACGACGTCGTCAAGGCCGCTCGCGTCACCCGGAGGTGGCCGGTCATCGCCCGGTCGGTCGCCGTGCTGCTCGTCGTCGGCCTCGGCGTCATCCTCGCCCTTCGCCCGGGGGAGCCGTTCGCCGTCGACCGCGAGTGGATGGGCGAGATCGTCGAGCACCGCTCGCCGTTGTGGCTGGGCCCGGCGCTGTTCTTCAACTACGCGGGTGGGACCATCTTCGGATCCATCGTGATCCCGCTGCTCATCTTCTTGGCGCTCCTCGCCTTCCGGCGACCCTGGGGCGCCGCGTTCTTCGCCATCGCCAGCATCGTGTCCGTGATCTGCGTGCAACTGATCAAACACACCGTGGGACGAGCGCGCCCGACGGAGATCCTCGTGCATGCCGACACCGGTTCATTCCCGTCGGGGCATACAGCCAACGCGGCCACCATGGTCGTGGTCCTCGGTATCCTCTTCCCGCGTGTCTGGGTATGGGTTCTCGGGGTCGCCTGGGCACTCCTGATGGCCGCGAGTCGCACCTACCTGGGGGCGCACTGGATCAGCGACACGATCGGCGGTCTCCTGCTGGGCGCGGCCATCGCCGTCATCGTCTGGACGCCGCTCGCCCACCGGTTGGCGCACGAGGCGGCGGAACCGCATCCGTTCTTCATGGCCCGTACCGCGCGCCAGTAGAGTGTGCCGCATGAGCGACGCGGATGCGCTGGCGACAGCGCAGGCTGAGGCCCAGGCGGCGGCCGAGGAGGCCGAGCGGCTGCAGGCCGAGGCAGCGGAGGCGGTGCGGAAGGCGCAAGAGGCGTCTGCCGCGGCGGAGGCTCGGGCCGCGGAAGCCCGGGCCGAGGCGGCGCGGGCGGCGGCGGAGCAGGCGGCCGACGAACAGGCAACGGCCGCGCACCGGGCGACACCCGTGGCGCCTGCACCGACCACGGAGTCGACGACGCTCAACGCCCCCCTCGATCCGGCCCAAGTGGATGCGGTGCGCGCCGGATACGCCTTCGACGGCGCGGTCCTCGAGCTGGGCGCGCTGGTGAACGGTGACGCGCCCAGCGACGTACCGATCCGCATCCCGATCGGCATGACGAACCGGCACGGCCTGGTCGCGGGCGCGACCGGGACAGGCAAGACCAAGACGCTCCAGGTGCTGGCCGAGCAGCTCGCGGCGGCAGGCGTCCCCGTCTTCGCCGCCGACATCAAGGGCGACTTGTCGGGAATCGCTACGCCGGGCGAAGCGAACGACAAGCTCCTGGAGCGCACCCGCGGCATCGGTCAGGACTGGATGCCGCACGCCGCAACCACCGAGTTCTTCTCGCTGGGAGGCGTCGGCCGTGGCATCCCGGTCCGGGCGACCGTCGCCGGCTTCGGGCCGTTGCTCCTGTCGAAAGTGCTCGGATTCAATGAGACGCAGGAGTCGAGCCTCGGGCTGGTGTTCCACTACGCCGAGCAGGAGGGTCTTCCCCTGCTCGATCTGGCCGACCTCCGCGCGCTGCTCACGTATCTCGCGGGCGACGAAGGGAAGCAGGAGCTCGCGGGGCTCGGCGGCCTGTCCGCTGCGACCGTCGGCGTCATCCTGCGCGAGCTGATCGCGTTCGCCGACCAGGGCGCTGAGGCGTTCTTCGGCGAGCCGGAGATCGACACAGCCGAGTTCCTGCGGCTGGCGCCCGACGGCACCGGGATCGTCAGCTTGCTGGAAGTGCCGGGCGTGCAGGACAAGCCGGCGGTGTTCTCCACGTTCCTGATGTGGTTGCTCGCCGACCTGTTCAACGACCTGCCAGAGGTGGGCGACCTGGACAGGCCCAAGCTCGTGTTCTTCTTCGACGAGGCGCACCTGCTGTTCCGGGATGCGTCGAAGGACTTCCTGGCGTCCATCACGCAGACGGTGCGCCTGATCCGGTCGAAGGGCGTCGGCATCTTCTTCGTCACGCAGACGCCCAAGGATGTGCCGTCGGACGTGCTCGCCCAGCTCGGCTCCCGCATCCAGCACCAGCTCCGCGCTTTCACGCCTGACGACGCCAAGGCGCTGAAGGCGACCGTGTCCACGTATCCCACCTCCGGTTACGACCTGGCACAGGTGCTGCAGTCGCTCGGGACCGGGGAGGCGGTGGTCACCGTCATGAGCGAGAAGGGAGCGCCGACGCCGGTGGCTTGGACTCGGCTCCGCGCGCCGCAAGGGTCGATGTCGCCCGCGCCGGAGCAGCAGGTGGAAGCGACGGTCGCCGCGTCGCCGCTGCAGGCGAAGTACGGAACAGCGCTCGACCGTGACTCGGCCCGCGAGATGCTCGGGCGCAAGCTGGATGCGGCAGCGGCCGAGGCGAGCGCCGCTACGGCCGCCGCCGAGAAGGCCAAGGCGGACGCAGAAGCCGCGAAGGCGGCGGCGAAGGCGGACGCGGACGCGGCGAAGGCGGCGGAGAAGGCGCAGAAGGAGTACGAGCGCATCCTGCGCCAGACGGCTCCGCGCACGACAGCGCGACGCACCTCGTCCTCGTCCTCATCCCGGAGCGACAAGACCGTGCTGGAGCAGGTGCTCGGCTCGAAGGCGACGCGCGACATCCTCGGCAGCGTCGTCGAGGGCATCTTCGGGACGCGGCGCCGGCGGTAGGGTTCGGCGTCGCGCTCAGCCGGTCAGCAGCGCCCGCGCGCGCTGCGCGATGCCGGCCGCCGGCGAGGCGTCCGTGCCATCCTGCTCCGACCAGATCGCGGAGAGCGCACTCCACGCGAACGTCCACTGCAGCACGCGGCGCACCGGCATCCCGGTCTCGTCCGATACGACGATGACCGTCCGCTCCAGCCGCCCGGGCGCGAGCGCGATCGCCGCATCCGGATTGCAGAGGATGTTCGCCACGTCGAATCCGGGATCGCCGTGCAGCGGTTTCGGGTCGATCGCCAGCCAGCCGCGCGACCCGAAGTCGAGCACGTTGCCGTGGTGCAGATCCCCGTGCAGCACCACGTCGCCGGCGGGATGCGCGAGCAGGTCCTCCGCCACGGTCGTGGCGTCGGCATAGAGGGCCGAGGCTCCTACCGGATGATGGCTCTCGTCGAGCAGGTCCCGGAACCACCGCCTCAGGCTGAACAGGCCCTCGGGTCTCGGTCCGGAACCCGCGGTATGCAGGCGTAGGCCGGTGCGGCACAGGATGCGCGTCGCCGCGTCGTCGCCGGCCGCACCGCTCCGGGCGAGTGCGGCGAGGTCGCGCAGTCCGCCCGCACGTTCCAGCAGCACGGCGTCGCCCTCGTGCTCGATCGCGCCGGCCGCGCCGCGGCCACTCCACCAGGCGAGCACCGTGTTGCCCGCGCGTTCCTCGTGCGAGGTCGCGACCTTGAGGAAGAGAGGCTCGTCGTCGCGGCGCACGGGCTGGAGGATGCTCGACGGCGTGACGAACGCGTCGCCGTCGGCCTCGAGGCGCCAGCGTTCGCGCCAGGGCGCGAGCGCCGCATCCGCACCGGTCACGACCGCCCCATCCCGGCGTAACCGCCCGGGGTGGAGCCGATGACCGCGACGAATTCGCGGCTGAAGTGCGCCTGGTCGGCGTAGCCGAGTTCGGCGGCGAGGGCGGCGAGCTGCGGCGGATCGGCCGAGCGCAGGGCGGCCGCCGCCTCCTGCAGCCGGTACCGCTGGATCAGCCATTTGGGGCCGAACCCGATGTGACCGGCGACGAGCCGCTGCAGGTGGCGGATGCCGAGCCCGAAGCGCTCCGCCAGCTGCTCGACGCGGAGCAGCGAGCGGTCGGCTTCGACCGCGGCGACGATGCGGTCGACCAGCCGGGCGTCGTCGTCCGGCTCGGGCAGACCGCTCAGCCAGCTCTCGAAAGCTTCGACGGCGCCGGACTCGTCGCCCTGCGCCATGCGACCACGGATTGCTGCGACCATCCCCGCCGTCCCGGCGAGCGGCAGCCGGTCGAGCGGCAGGGCGGAGGGCAGCGTGCGCACAGAGGCGCCAGCCCACCCGCGTGCGACTCCTGAATTCAGGAGGACGCCGAACGCCCATCCCGAACCCTCCAATGTGCGCGAGGTCAGGCCGCGGTGCGCACGGTACAGGGCGGCCGAGTCGGCCTCCACGACGAGGTTCGCGGTGGGGTACTCGAGGACGTCCTGTCGCAGGCTGCCGTCGGCCAGCAGCTGCCAGCGCGGCATCCAGTAGTGGCGGACGAACGCCGCGGCTGCCTCACCCGGTGCCCGTCGCGTGATGGTCACGGGCGCGTCGCCCACACCGGGCATCGCCCGCTCAGGAGTGAGCAGCCCCTTGCTGCGCGGCTCGGCGTCGCTGCGGGTGGTCACGCAGCCATCCTGCCACGACGGAACGCGGCCGCCAGAGAGTCACGGTGCCAGAGCGTCAGTGCGTCAGTGCGTCAGCGCGTCAGTGCGTCAGCGCGTCAGTGCGTCAGCGATCGAACGGGATGCGTTCGAACCAGTACAGCAGGCGCGGCCAGGCGCGCCGCAGCTGGTTGAGGGTCATCGGCTCCTCCGGCCGGGTGACGGGCACATCCAGTTCTTCCGCGACCCGCTCCATGTCCTCGACCGACCAGAACTGGCCCCGCATGCGGATCAGCAGCCTGCCCTGGCGCGACGCCACGAAAAGCTGGGGCAGCACATCGAGCGTGCTGCCCTCGTAGACCTGCACGAGGATGACGGCGCCCGCCTCACCCGGCACGACCCGCACCGTCCGACCGAAGAACCCGCGTTCACGAACGCCGGCACGGCTCACGATGATCGTCGTGTTCAGGAACGACGCGACGCCGATGACGGTCGCCGCGATCACCACGAGGTGGGCGACCAGCACGAACGGCCAGGCGTTCGACGGGATGGTCAGCCAGTAGACCACCGCGAAGACAGGGGTGGTGAGGGCGAGGACGGCCACGATCCCGCGCATGAACAGGTGACGGTGCGGGCGCAGGACGGTCTCGCGGGTTGATCCCGCATCCCTGTCCACGTCGGTCTGCTCACTCACCTCATGAGCCTGACCGATCATCGGGGCGCCCGGTAGCGGCATTTTGGGGGACACCCGTTCGTGGGGCGCGGACGCGAACGCACGCCGCAGCGCGCGACCAGCGTCAGCCTGCTGCGCGACCGACCAGTTCGCGGATGCGCTGCTCGTCCTGCTCGGTCAGCTCGACGATCGCGAAGGCGACCGGCCACATGCTCCCGTCGTCGAGCTTCGCCGGGTCGTTGAACCCGAGGGTCGAGTACCGGGTCTTGAACTTCGACGACGGCTGGAAGAAGCACACCGTCTTGCCGTCGATCGCGTACGCCGGCTGCCCGTACCAGAGCTTCGGCCACGCCTCCGGGACCGTCTCGGTGACGATCGAGTGGATGCGCTCCGCCAGCCGGCGGTCGTGCTCCGGGAGCTCGGCGATCTTCGCGAGCAGGTCGGCAGTGTCTTGCTCACGCGAGCCCTTGCCGCGCCGGGAGGTCTTGACCTCCTTCGAGCGCTCCTTCATAGCGGCGCGCTCCTCGTCGGTGAAGGCCGGAGCAGTGGTCGTGTTCTCGTTCGACTTCGTCATACCCACACGTTAGGGCTCTGCCCCTCCCGCTGGCTTCTCCGAAACTGCTCCGTTCGGAGCGACGGGCGCGCTGCTCCACCCGCCTCGGGAACCGCCGCGGCTGAGTTCCGCGTCGAGGGTCTCCTGCGCGATCCGCATCTGCTCGGCGTACAGCGGGTCCTGCAGCCGTCGCCACATCTCCTCCTCGCCGACGGCCTCGGTCTGTGCGATCACCCACCAGATGTTGCCGAACGGGTCGCGCACGCGGCCGCCGCGCTGCCCGAACGCACTGTCGGCGAGTGGCGTGACGACCCGAGCGCCGAGTTCGACCGCTCGTGTCATGGCTTGATCCGCATCCCGGACGAACACCCGCAGAAGCGAGGGCATCGCCGGCCAGTCGGGGCGGCGGTCGAAGGCGAGCAGCACGGTGTCGCCGACGCGGATCTCCGCGTGGCCGATGGTGCCGTCCTCGACAGGGACGCGGGCGAGCTCCTCGCCCTCGAACGCTGCGGTGACGAAGTCCAGGAATGCGCCGGTGTCGTCGTTGACCACCCAGGCGGCGACGTCGGTGTACCCGTCCGGTGCGTGCAGTCCCATTGAGGTCCCCTTCCGTTGATACCTCCAGCATCGAACGGAATGCGGTCAGTTCTCGTCCGCTATCGGGACCGCGGCTCAACTCAGGCCGAGGCGGTGCGAATCCTCACCTCGCGCTCCATCCGCTTCTCGTGCCGTTGGCGTCCCTTGACCGCCTCGAGCTCGCGGCTCTTGGGCGGTGCGTTGGTGACCAGCTGGTCGAGCATCCGCCTGGTCGCTTCAGCGATCTCGTCGATCGCCTGCTCGAAGGCGGGGGTGTTCGCGCGGGAGGGGTGCGTGGATCCGCTGACCTTGCGGACGAACTGGAGCGCGGCCTCGCGCACCTCGTCCTCCGTCGTCGGCGGCTCGAAATTGTGAAGGCAGCGGATGTTGCGGCACATGTGGCGACGATAACCCGGTTGCGCACGCGACGCACCCCCTGCGCGAGTGTCCGGCCGGACGTGGCGCGCAGGGGGTGGTCGGGCTCAGTGCACCGTCCCGCTCGGCGGCCCCTGTATTCAGGACGTCGCCGCTTTCCGCGTCCTGTATTCAGGAGAATCGCGCGCAGAGGTGAAGCTATGCCCTGTATTCAGGACATAGCTTCACCGACCTCGCCCGATCTCCTGAATACAGGGCCGAGACACGCGCTCCTGAAAACAGGACCCGCAGGGCGCAGTCGGGCTTACTGCACCGGCTGCTCAGCGGGCTCGGCAGACTCCGCAATGTCCGCCGGCACGCCGGGCTTGCGGACGAACAGCGCGAGCACGATCACCGCGAGCGACAGGATGCCGCCGGCGAGGAACGCGAGATGCGAGCCCTCGGCCGCGGCCGCGGCGGACGGGAGATCGGGGTTCGCGTCCCCGGTTCCGGCGACGCCCGTGGCGTAGAGAGCGACGAAGATCGCCGTTCCGGCGGCGCCCGCGACCTGCTGCAGCGTGGCGATGGTGGCGCTGCCGTGCGAGTACAGCTTCGGCGGGAGCGAGCCGAGGGAGGAGCTGAAGGCGGGCGTGAACAGGAACGCGAGCGACAGCATCAGCAGCACGTGCGCACCGAGCAGCACCACCCAGGACGAGCCTTCGCCGAGGGCCAGCGCGAACGTCCAGAGCGAGACGGCGAGGCCGATCGAGCCAGGCACGACCAGCGGCCGCGGACCGAAGCGGTCGTAGAGCTTGCCGACGGTCGGACCCGCGAGACCCATGAGCAGGCCTCCCGGCAGCAGGATCGCGCCCACCCAGAGCGGCTCGAGGCCGAGCGTGTACCGGGCGAACTGGGGGAGGACGATGAACGCGCCGAACAGCGACACCATCGCGACCGTCATCATGGCGATGGAGACGGCGAAGTCGCGGGAGCGGAAGGTCCGCAGATCCAGCAGAGCCGAATCCGTGCGCTGCAGCACGACCTGTCGCCAGCCGAAGAAGCCCAACGTGATCAGCCCGACGACGATCGGAATCCATGGCTGCACGGCCGCCTCGCCGACGGCGGCCGCGCCGATCTGGCTGAGGCCGAAGACGAGAGCGGAGAACGCGAGGGCCGAGAGGATGACCGAGAGCGTGTCGAGCCGGACCTTCCGGGTCTCCGAGACGTTCGGCACCTTGCGCAGCCCGATCGCGAGCATCGTGACGGCGATTGGCAGCATCACCCAGAACAGCCCCTGCCACGGCAGGACCTGGATGAGCGCGCCCGACACGATCGGACCGACCGCGGGCGCGACCGACATGACGATCGAGACGCGCCCCATGACACGGCCGCGCTGCTCGGCGGCGACGATCGTCATCACCGTGGTCATCATCAGGGGCATCATGATCGCCGTGCCGACCGCCTGGATGACACGGCCGACGACGAGCATCTCGAACGTCGGCGAGAGCGCGGCGACGAGCGTGCCGATCGTGAAGCTCGACATCGCGACGGCGAAGACAGGCCGGGTGTTGAGACGCTGCATCAGCCAGCCGGTGATCGGGATGACCACGGCCATGGTGAGCGCGAAGGCCGTCGTCAGCCACTGGCCCTGGGTGGCGTCGATGTGGAGGGCCTCTTGGATGCGCGGGAGCGCGACACCCATCATCGTCTCGTTCAGGAACACGACGAAGACGGCGGCGAGAAGCAGGGCGAGCGCGGTGCGGTTGCGGGCGGCATCCGGGGCCGGTGCTCGCTCGACGGTGAGCTCCGCCTGGTCGATGGTGTCGGTCATGTCGGTCTCCTTCGGTTCTGTCTACTTCAAAAAATAAAGCACACTGCAATTAATGAAGTCAAGTGGTAAAGTGAGATTCATGACGAACCAGCATTACGGCCAGTTCTGCGGACTGGCGCGCGCAGCGGAGATCGTGGGCCAGCGCTGGACGCTGCTGATCCTGCGCGACCTCAGCGTCGGACCCCGTCGCTACTCGGAGCTGGTCACCGGCCTGCCCGGCATCCCGACGAACACGCTGGCATCACGCCTGAAGGAGCTGGAGGAGGAGGGCCTGATCGCGCGACTGGCCCCCACCGCTGGTGAGCGCGCTGTCGTCTACGTGCTCACGCCGCGCGGCGAGGAACTGCGTCCGGCTCTGGATGCGCTCTCGCGCTGGGGCGCCGGTGGGATGCGGACGCCCCGTGAGGGCGAGATCGTGACCACCGCATCCATCACCGCAGCCCTGCGCGTGGCCGCCGGAGACGGCGTGGTCCCTGCGGACTGGGACACTGCGTACACGGTTCGCGTCGGCGACATCGAGGCGCACGTGCTCATGCACGACGGCGTCATCACGGTCGGGCCGGGCGCCGCAGAGGCGCCCGACCTCGTCGTCATAGCAGGTCCCGAGATCCGCGACCTGCTCGCCGGAGAGCTGGATGCGGACACGGCCGTGGCCTCAGGCGCCGTACAGCTCGAGGGCGATGCATCCCTCTTCGCCCGCTTCGCCGACAGCCTGCGGGTGCCGTACAGCCCCAACGTCCCTGCCGGCGCCTGACCGCGTCTCTGCCGGAGCGGCCCTAGGCCGCCCGGACATTCTCGCCTGCGGCGTCCCGGCGCACCAGCGCCCGGATCACGACGACACCGACGACGACACCGAGAACGGCGACCCCGACGATGGCCGCGGGCGGCAGTCGCAGGTCGATGGCGCTCACGATGCAGAACCCGTCGAACAGCGAGATCATGACGAAGCCGACGTGACCGATGAAGGCCTTGCGCCACCCGGTCCGTTGCCTGACCAGAGCTCGACGCGCTTGGGCGACACGTACGATCATGTAGACCGCCAGGAGCGAGAGTATCCCGAAGGCGATCTGCTTGGTGGAGGTGAGCCGGGCCCAGTCGACGGCCACCAGCGTGACGAGCAGGACCATTGCCGCGATCACGCACCAGCCGAACCACGCGACGCGGCGCGAAGTCACCGAAGTGGGTATCCGGATGAGCACGGCACAGCCCAGCGCGAATCCGGCCACCGCGAACCCCGCGTGAAGCGCGATGAACAGCCAGTGCACCGAGGTCACCGTCATCCCGGAAAGCTACCCCACCCGGCGGCGATTGGTCAGTTGCTGTTGCACGCCGGCTGAACGATATCGGGCGGAAGCGTGCCCCCGGAGCACACGGTGGTGCGGTCGCGAACGTTCCACCTGCCGGTTGTCCACTCGAAGACAGCGGTCGTCTCGGACTTGGTGTCCGTGTGGATGACCGGGGCTGTCGCCCAGCTGCCGCTGCACAGGAAACCGGTCCCGATCGTGCCGGTCGATCCCGCGGTGGTCAACGCCGCTTGGAGCGCGTCGGCCGTGCAGTCGGTCGCGCTCGGAGTCGCGCCGGAAGCGCCGGGGGTGGCGGACGCGGTCGAACCGGCCGCCGCCGGGGGAGCTGCCAAAACCGCCTTCCCGTAGGCGAGCGCCGCGATGGGGCCCTCGAGCCGGCCGGTCGACGACCAGGCCTTCCCGTCGGCGCTCGCCGAGATCCGAGACGTCACGACCGAGTTTCCGGGGTTCGGCAGGGTCGCGTCCTCCGTCCCGATCAGCCATCGCCCGCCGCCGAACGCCAGCGCGTAGACGAGTTGGTGCCGGAGCGCGGCGGGCGTGGAGGTCGTCCACTCCGTACCGTTGCTGGTGCGGTCGAGGATGACGTCGTTGTCGGCCGGGCCGTTCGTCTGGGCGTCGAAGGGGCGGTCCGAATCGGCGCCGAGCAGCCAGAGGCCGGATCCGTAGGCGAGATCGCTTCCGACCTGATCCGGGAAGCTGCTCGAAAGTGTCCACGTCTGGCCGTCCCTGCTTCCGTAGACGGCCGTCGGAGCAGCCATGGTGTTGCCGGCCACCGCATTCCATCGGCCGTCGCCGTAGGCGATCGACTGGAAGCCGTCCACGCCGTCCGTCGGGACAGTCGAGGGCTCCAACCAGTCGATCCCGTCCTGGCTGGTGTAGACGATCGCCGTCCCGCTCGGGGCGGGCAGGCCCTGGCTGTAATCCTCGGTCCCGTTCGGTTCGCCTACCGCTTCGAAGCGCCCGTCGCCGTAGGCGATGCTCCGCAGCCTGCCGGCGACCGTGGTGGCGACGGTCCAGGTCTTCAGGTCGCTGCTGGTGACGATGTCGGAGGAGATCGCTGAGCTGTCTCCGTGCTGCGCCACCGCCACCCAACGCCCGGCACCCCATGCGAGGCCGACGAGGAAGGCACCCGGCACCGTGGAGACCCGGGTCCACGTGGCGCCGTCGCGGCTGGTCCAGACATCGGACTGGTCCGTGAGGCCGATCCCCGCCGAAGAACTGTAGGTGGTGGCGACCCACACCGATGAACTCGCACCTGTCGGTTGTTGGTAGAGCGTGCCGCTCGACACATCCACGAGGGACAGGGTGCCCGAAGCGGTGCCGGGTCGCACTGCGACGACCGAGCCGGCGGAGTAGCCCGCCCATGGTGCACCGGATGGTGTGGGTGGGGTAACGAGGGTTGGCTCGCTCAACGGGTTTCCGCAGTTGCATTTGACGCGAGGAACACCTCGTGCATCGACCAGCACTGCCGTACCGGCCTGCAGCACGGCGGGGAAGGACGTCGACTTGCCGGCACGATAGCCGTGGTTCTGGACCAGCGTGTCGTTGTTCAGCAGCACGGGCGTCAGTGTGGTCAGGTATGTCTCTATTGTCGAGGGAGAGATTCCGAGGACGCCGGCCCAGGCTTTCGCTTTGGCGGGATTCGCCTTCAGGAAACCGGCGAGCTTCTCCGGATCGCACACCTGCCGCTCGCCGCTGCCCCCATACAGACCGGGCGTCGTTCCTTGTGCGACAGGGATGTGGGTGTCTTCGGCGACCGGCATGCCGGTGCGCAGCTGGGCGCTCTTGCCTGCGATCGAATCGGAGAGCGCGGGGAGGCTTTCGCTGGCGGCCGATGCGGTGAAGGGATTCGGCCCCGCTTCGGTCGCCGGAATGAGTGCGACCGGACCTGTGCCGGAGGAACGCCCGATGGCTACACCGGCCACGACCGCGACGACCACGATCAGGACAGCGGCGCCCGCTGATCCCGCGATCCACCAGGTGCGGCGTCTTCGCGGTTGCGGCGCCGGCATCTCACTCTCGCCTGCCGTTCACCGGCCGGCCTCTGCGCGGCATGACGTGAGGATAGCTCATCTCTACGGTGCTGCAACAGATGCATCCTGACCACGCTGTGGATGCCGACGGTCGCGCCAGAAGACGCGACCGTCGGCTCACCCGTTGGAGTCAGTCGTCGGCGGCCGGCGCCTGGGACGACCCGCGGGTGCTACGGCGTGCGGTCAGAAGCACCGCGACGACGCCGGCGATCGCGAGCAGACCGATACCGATTCCGATACCGATCACGAGACCCAGCCCGTCCCCATCGGATGCCGGCGTGGATGCCGCGGTCGGCACTCCCGCTGCCGACGACCCGCCACCTCCGCAGGCCGGCGGGCTCGCCTGGCCGTCGGCCGGGGTCGTTCCGGCCGGCGGAGCGTAGCTGAACCCGAAGGAGCCGGACACGGTGTGCCCGTCGGCCGAGACGATCTGCCACGTCACTTCGTAGGTGCCGGCGGCGCCCAGGGCAACCGGCGCGCTCACGGTGCGGTCGAGAATGGATGCGCAGCCCGTCTCGAAGTGCTTCCGCTCGGGACCGATGACCTGCACGAGCGCCGACGAACCGTCGCCGGACAGGTCGAGAACGCGGTCGTTGAAGGTCAGCGACACCGTCTTCAGCGGCGTCGTCTGGGTCGAGTTTGCGGCCGGTGAGCTCTCCACTAGGTAGTCGTGCGCGCTGGCGCTGGCCGCGGGGGCCAACGCCAGCACGCCGACGACCGCCGCCCCGAGGGCGGCGAGGAGCACGCTTCGACCGAACCGCGACGGGTGAACCGACGCGAGCACGGCTACTTCTTCGCGCTCGGGGCTACCCGGCCACGACGCGTGACCGCGAACACGGCGAGCACCAGCGCGATCGCGCCGAGCGCCAGCCCCGCGATCCCCAGCCCGATGGCGACCGCGTCGCTCGCGCTCGAATTCGACGACGTGGATGCGGCGGCAGGCGCCGCCGTCACGCTCGGCGTCGCCAGGGTGCCCTCTCCGGCCGGGGGAGCGTCCTTGATGTACACGGTCGGCGCCGGGTGCTCCGGCTCCTTGCCCGACGCCGGGGTCTTCTCATCCCAGTCCACGACCGTTCCGTCCGAGTAGTACTGGTGGGTCGGAAGCAGGATGCTGCCCGTGTCGGGCATGGCTCCGGCGGAGATGACGAACTGCTGGAACTGGCCCGGGGCGATCTGCACGCCGGAGTCCGCCGTCCAGATCACCTTCGTCGGTGCCTCGGTGACGGTGCCGTCGTCGGTCTTGACGGGCTTGGCGAGCTTCTCGGTGACCACCTGAGTCGTCCATCCCGCCAGAGGCTGGTAGGAGACGGAACCCAGCGGGGTGTCGGTGGGCAGGTCGACCTCCAGCTTGACCGTGCCGGCTGTGGCCGACTCGGTGGGCACCTTGAAGGTGAGGGTGGCGTAGCTGCCCGTCGCAGCTTGATCCGGGTCCACCCGGACGTGCGCGCTGGCAGCCAGCGGAGCGGAGAGGGCGAGGGCAACAGCGGCGGCGGAGGCGACAGCCGCGCGCGTCAGGAAACGCTTGTTCATGAGTGATGATCCGATTCTCGGCCGCGTCGAGCGGCCGGGTACGCAAGGGGTGAGAACACCGAGTCGACCGATGGATGAACTCGGTTCGGAACTCTTCTCCCGCCTCGAGCCCGCAGGCTCAGGCCGGGGACCCCGCAGCGGGCGGACCGCGATGCCGGAGCCGCCCGAGCAGCACCGCTGGAGCGGGCAGGGTCACCGGAACGGTGTCGATGCGCGAACGGCGCGACAGCACTCGGACCGGGCCGATGCGGGCGCCGCTGAACAGGTGGCGCAGCTGGAACGCGGTGAACTCGCACACCGCGCGGAACGAACGCTCCCCATACCGGATGGCTGCGATCGTCAGCGCCGCTGCCACGACGTGCGAACCCCACATGCCGGCGCCGTCCGGGCTCATCGGCATGGCTGGTCCCGGCACCAGCGTCAGATGCGCACCCGTGTGGAGGTGGCCGGCCGCCCCGGCGAAGTGACCGGACGGGCTCAGGACGAACAGCGCGTGGAACAGGAACTGGCTGACGGCGACCGAGGCGATGAGCCGCCACCAGGAAGAGCGCTTTCCTGCGAGGGCGATGCACGCCAGCCCCGAGAAGGTGAGGCTGACCGTCACAGCCAGGGCACTCGGCGGCAGGCCGCCCCCGGCGACGTGGAACAGCGCAGCGACGAAGGTCGCGAATCCGGCCGCGGCCAGACCGCGAGCTACACGAACGCCGCGCGATGACATGTCACTCCGGGATAGGGGATGGCACCGAGTCTATCGACCCGGATCGTCGCCAGCGGCCGATCGTCCCGCCGACGTTGGCCCGCGAACTGGGGTACAAATATGTCCTCCAAAGCACGGACAAAATCCCAGAAACAGTCGTACGCTAACTAATAGATGAGCAAAGCTCACCTCAACACCTGACGATGCGTCCCCGATCAGACGCGAAGGAGGGCGAGGGTCATGGTCTCCTACGCCGTTCACCACAACCGCCACACGCCGCGGGGCCACCACCACTGGTGGTTCGTCGCATTGGCCGCCGTCGTCATCGCCGTAGCGGCGGTGGTCGCAGTGGTCGTGGGCGGCGGGGCGATCTACGCCGGTTCCGTCGCGTCGTCGTTCGACTCGCACGTCACGCACATCCAGCGTGCCTTCCCGGCGGCCGCAACGCGCCCGGCGGTCACCTCGACCGGTGCGATGAACATCCTGCTTCTCGGGTCGGACTCGCGCGGAGCGCCCACGGGTGTCGGTGAGACCGGCGTCTCCAATCAGCGTGCGGACACGATGATGCTCGTGCACGTCGATGCCGACCGCCGCAATGTCTACGTCATGTCGATCATGCGCGACCTGTGGGTGCCGATCCCCGGAAACGGGACGGCCAAGATCAACGCCGCGCTCGCGTGGGGCGGCACTCCGCTCGTGGTCCAGACGGTGGAGCAACTGCTCGGAACGCGCATCGACCACGTCGCAATCATCGACTTCACCGGCCTCAAGGACATGACGAACGCGATCGGAGGGGTGGATGTGGACAATCCCATCGCCTTCACCACCGTCAAATCGCCGCACTACAGCTTCGTCAAGGGAATGAACCACCTCGACGGCGACCAGGCCCTCGCCTTCTCCCGGGAGCGGTATGCGTTCCCCACCGCGGACTACCAGCGGGTGGCCAACCAGCAAGCCCTGATGCGCGCCTTCGGCTCCAAACTCGTGAGCTCTGCACTGCTCACCGATCCGGGAAAGCTCACCTCCTTCGCGGCCACCACCGGCTCCTACGTGAGCGTGGACCAGGGCTTCGGGCTGCAGACGATGCTCGGGCTGGCCGCCAGCATGCGGCTCTCCGGCCTCTCGAGCATCCACACGTTCACCCTTCCGACCGCGGGGACCGGCACATCGGCCGACGGCCAGTCCATCGTGAACGTCGACCAGGCTGCCCTCGCGCAGCTTCGGACGTCTCTGGCGAACGACACGCTCGCGGACTTCGCGAAGTAGCGATCGGTCACGGCTACCTTCCCCGCTCCTCGAGACCGTCAGCGAGGGTCCACGGACGCCCGAGACGTCGGTTCCGCCGCGGGCGCGCGGCTGATGTCCTCCTGGACGAGGTCGGCGTTCACCGCACCGGCGGTCAGCGAGCCGAGCCCGAGCGAGACGGAGACGTTCGCGCGCGGGTCGACGACATTCCCGACCGCCCACACCCGGGGAACGGAGGTTCGTCCGTCCCGGTCGGCGGCGATCCACGAGCCGGCGGGACCATTCGTCGTCGCCGCGCCCAGTGAGCGAAGGAGGGCGTCATTGGGCCTGAGGGTGGGACCGGTGAAGACCACGTCCACGGGCACGGTCCGCTGTTCGAGGCGAATGCCCTCGAGCCGGCCGTTCGCGGTCACCAACTCCGCGACGGCACCCCGTTCCACCCGGATGTCGCGACGCGTGAGGGCGTCCGCCTCTGGTTCATCGGGTTCACCGACGACGTTGGGGAAGTAGACGACGCGATCCGACCATTGGCGAAGCAGCTGCGCCTGCCCGACGCTCTGCGGTGATGTGGCGACAACGCCGATGACGTGCTCGCGATGCTCCCAGCCGTCGCAGTACGGGCACACCACGGCCCCTGTGCCCCACTGCTCGCGCAGGCCCGGGATCTCGGGCAACTCGTCGGTCAGGCCGGTCGCCACGATGAGGTGACGCGCCCGCATGACACCGGAGGCCGTCGTGACCTCGACGCCCTCCTCGCCCGCTCGCGCCGAGGCGACGTCGTCGACGACCACGCGGACGCCGTAGCCTGCGAGCTCCCTCCGCCCCTTCTCGAGCAGTTCCAGGGGCGGGAGTCCGTCGTGCCCCAGCACGCCGTGCATGTGGGGCGCCGTCCTGTTGCGTGGTCGCGCCTGGTCCACGACCAGGACGTGTCGACGTGCGCGGCCAAGCGAAAGCGCGGCGCTGAGGCCGGCCGGTCCACCACCCACGACGACCACGTCGGTGTCGACGTCGCTCTGAGTGCTGTTCATGGGTTCATCGTGAGGGATCCGCGTTGGATTGACAACGAAGGGTGCCAGCCTCGGGCATCGCCGTCAGCACCCTCTCGCGGCTGGTGTCCGCTGGCCGGCATCCCTAGCTGGAGCATCTGCTCCCGCTCGCCCGGCTCTACCGTCGGCCTCTCGCATTCACACCCAAGCGTCAACGGCGCAGGGCCCGGCACGCGAGGTGCACGGCAAGGCGCGTCTCCGGGTCGCCGAGGTCCAGTCCGAGCAGCTCCTGGGCGCGGAGGACACGCGTGGAGACGGTGTTGCGGTGGAGGCCGAGCGCCTGAGCGGTCGCGGCCACACCCGACTCATGATCGAGGTAGGCCGCGAGCGTTTCGACGAGCTCGGGTCCGCGCGCGATCAGCGGGGCCAGCAGGGATTCGGCCGCCGGGACGAACGTGTCGCTCTCGGTCCATGACAGCAGCAGCTGCTCCAGGCCGAGCGCATCGATCCGCACGAAGTAGCCGGTCGCCGAGCGTCCGGCGGCGATGCGGGCGGCGTCCGCGGCGCCGTCGATCGTGGCGACGAGCCCGGTGGCGCCGCCTTCCAGCGTCCCGACCCCGGTCGCGACGTTGAAGACCCGGCGTGCGGCCGAGTGCACCGCGAGCAGCGCACGCACGCTCTCCTCGACGCGGCTCGGTGGGGGAGGCGTCGAGAAGCTGAGCCACCCTGTCACACCGCGACCGCTGGTTGCGGCGTGGGAGTCGACGGGCAGCGACGTCAGCTCGCGGGCGACCAATCGCAGCAGCTGGAGCGTGTCGACGCGGGAGCGGCCGACCAGCCGGAAGCCGAGGTGGTATCCCGACGTCCGCCAACCGCGCTCCAGCATCCGCTGTTCCAGTTCGGAGTCGCGGCTGTCGCGAAGCTCCAGGAAGTCGCGCAACAGGCCGGAGGCGACGGCCGCGTCGTTCACATCGGCGACCTCGTCGATGAGGATGCGCGCGGCGACCGCGGGCATGGCAACCTCGGCCGCCACAGCGAGGGCGCTCAGCTGCACGACGCCGAGACCCTTCCCGAAGACGGCCAGGCGCAGGCCCGCCCGGCTGGGGCTGTCCACCCGGACGGAGGCGGCGGAGCCCTCCGGCAGCTCGACCGTGCTGATCCACGGGCCGAAGTCGACGGCGGCATGGACGGCGGGAGGAAGCGGCCCGCCCGCCTCCAGCAGTACCCCTTCCGCATCGATAAGGGCGACGCCGTGGCCGACGCTGGCGGAGAGGTGCCGCAGGAGGTCCGCGAGGTTGTCCGCGTGGTACTCGATCGACTGCGCGACGCGACGGACATACCCGAGCGTCAGGGCATCCCGCCCCTCACGGAGCTCCCACCCGGCCCGGGCCAGTGCCATCGGGTCCGTCGCGCTGAGGAGGGCGAGACCCAGGCGGACGGCGAGCGAGCGCGTCCCGGCGCCGAACCCCTCCGCTTCGGGGAGCACCAGCCCGCGGTACCCGCGGTCGCGCACCCGCCGCACCAAGGCGTCCTGCTGCCACGGCGTGGCGGGCGGCGGGACGGTGAGGACCGCGAGCCTCCCGTCGCCTCGGTCCGGGAGTCCGCCCTCGACGGCGGCGACGACCAGCTCGCGCCAGATGATCGATGGCTCCGCTCCGGCGACGCCGCGCAGTCCGCCGTTCGCGGGATGCGCGAACAGCGCGCCGAGGTCGAGCCCGTCGCTCACGCGTCCACCTCCAGCCCGGCCAGTCCGAACCCGGCCGGGGTAATGTGCCATTCGCGGTCGGGGGAGGAAGTCCACCAGGTCGGGGCCTCCAGTGCCAGCACGATCACATTGCGGGCGAGGGTGATCTCGTCGACCTGCAGCACGTCGCCCGACACCGAATCGAGCGCGACGATGATCTCCGGGCTCGCGGCAGTGGTTCGGCCGTCGCGCATCACGGCCAGCAGTTCGGAGCGGGCGACCAGCCGCAGCAGTGCGCCGTCGTCGTCGTCCAGCTGAATGGCGCTCACGTACGGATCCTCGACCGACGCCTCGACGCCGGTCACCCGGCCGGTGCCGAGCAGTCGCGCGTCGAGCGCCTCCGCAAGAGCGGCAGGCGGGAGGGTCCGGTCGGCTGCGGCCAGACCGAGCCCGAGAGCACGTGTCACGGTGCCGAGCACCCCGTGCGCCGCGAGGTCGCCGACCGTGAAGCCGGCGATCAGCACCGCTCCAGCGCCGCCGGCCTGCACGATGGCGGAGCGCACCTGGCTCTCGACATCCGCCCGCCGAGCCGTGTCGATCACCACGACCCCGCCGCCCGTGTCGCAGACCGTCACCACGCCCGGGAGGTCGTCCACCAGCAGCGAGACCTGATCCAGCCGGGGGAGCGCGCGGCCCATGAGATCCGCATCCACGAGGTCCAGGCGATCCGCCAGGAGCAGCGGACTGAGCCCATTCATCCCGGCACCCTCGAGGCCGCAGACCGCGCTGGCGCGCACGCCCGTCCACCGCTCCGCTGCGGCCAGCAGCGGCCCGAACGCGTCAGCGGCCGGGAGGCGCTCGGTGAGCAGATAGGTCGAGCCGGCGAAGGCCACAGCGACGCAGGGGGTGGACGGCTCGAACTCGTGGGGCTCCCGCAGGCTGATCGGCCAGACCGGGGCATCCTGGACCATGAGCTCCAGCATCGTGGTCGCGCCGCCGCCCCCGGAACCGAGCAGGGAGAATCCCCGGGCGAGAGCCGTGAGGCTCTCCGGGCCGAGAGTTCTCATGCCCCCCAGACTAGGCGGACAGAGACTAGGCGGAGACGGCCGGGGCGACAGCGTCAGACCAGCGCCTGAGACGTCTCGACCGGGATGAACTCCTCGCTCAGCCCGAAGGCGCGCGGACCGAAGGCGGCGAGTGCCGCGGGCGTCCGCATCATCTCCGGCGTCGAGATGCCGAGAACGCGGACACGCTGTCCATAGCGCAGACCCTCCGTGGTGATCGGTTCCCCCGACTCGATGTCGGTGACGCAGATCAGATCCGGCACGATCGCGACGAGCCGGCCGTCGCGGTGGGCGGTGAGGTTCTCGTTCTGGAAGCGGATCTCGAGCGCGGCGCCCGAGCCCGAGCCATCCAGTGAAGAAATCGTGGCGCGTCCTTTGGCGAAGCCCTCCGTGGTGCGGCGCTCCACGTCCGTGACCTTCCCGGCGAAGAGCTCCCGGACCTCCGGGTACAGGGTGGTCGAGAGGGTCCGCGCGATCGCCTCGAACGGGGAGCGGTGCTCCTCCCGCGCCTCCCGGATAGCCCGGCCGAGGGCGAGCGCCATCGAGAGGGTGCGCGGCACAGCGGTGCGCTTCACATCGGCGCCGCTCATCGCGTACTCCGCGATGTGCCCGACGCCGCCGAGCCGGATGGTGACGCCGCGCGCCAGCCACTCCATCTGCCGGTCGTCGTCGCCGGTGTCGATCACGACGGTCTCTCCGCGCTCTCCCGCCAAGGCCAGCGGCGACCCGTGAACCCCGTAGACGGCGAAGGTCTCCATCGAGAGCTCGGGGAATGCGCGGCCCATGCCGTCCGCATCCACGACCGGAAGTCCGGTCTCCGCCGCGACGATCAGGGGGATCATCGAGTTGATTCCGCCGCACTCGATCGGCATGGTGGCGTCCGCGCGCCGGCCGAGATGCGCCTCCAGGGTCCGCAAGGCCAATGTCGGCTCGGTGCCTGCCGGGATCTTCTCGATCATCACGGTCGGCGCGCCCATCTGGGCCGTCGGGATGACGAACATGTCGTCGGCGAGGTCGTCCGGGTCGAGGATGCTGATGCCCTGCAGGCCCCGATCCTGCAGGACGCGGGCGACGAGCATCTGCCCGATATACGGGTCGCCGCCTCCGCCCGTCCCGAGAAGGGTCGCCCCGCGGGCGAGGTCGGGGAGGTCGGCCGCCGTCAGCGTCCAGCTCACGCGTCCACCCCCTCGAGGATGCGCTCCGGCGTGCCGTCGAAGCGGTGAGACGGCAGATCGTACCCGAAGTAGCCGGGACCCACCATGGCGAGGGCCTCGGCACTGTGCCAGCGCGGATCGCTGGGGGCGGCGATCACTCGCACCCGCTGCCCGTAGCGCAGGCCTTCGGTGGTGATCGGCTCTCCGCTCTCCGCGTCGAGCACGATGATGAGGTCGGGCGTGGTGACGAACACCTCGTCGCCCGATCGTGCGATCAGGTGCTCGTTCTGGAAGGCGAGGTCGAGCGTCGCCTCAGTCCCTTCGATGGCGGCGCGACCGCGGGCGAACCCGGCGGTGGTGCCGCGCTCCACATCCACAACCTTGCCCGAGAAGAATTCCCGGCCGCCGAGCAGTTCGACGGTTTCGGAGACCGGGTCCGTCTTGGCCGCACGCGCCGCCGTGATCCCGGACCCGATGGACAGGCAGTGCTGCAGAGAACCGGGCACCAGGGCCTCGCGGGCGACGGCGCCGCTCATCGGGAAGCCCGAGATCATGATGGAGCAGCCCATCTCGACGCACGCTACGCGGGCGATGCGCTCGGTCCAGTGGTTGTCCACGGTGTTCAGCACGCCGACGTTGCCCTTCTCGTCGCCGAATGCGAGCGGGGACGCGGTGACGCCGTACAGGGTCGGAAGCACCATCTGCAGTTCGGGGAACGCACGGCCCATGCCGTCCGCGTCGATCAGCGGCAGTCCGAGCGCGGCGGCCGCGGCGACCGGGATGGTCGAGTTGACCCCACCGATCTCGGCGCACGCCACATGCGTCACCGGCCGGCCGAGGTAGGTGCCGAGCGCGTGGACGGGCGCGATCACCTCGTCCAGGCTGGGCAGCTTCTCGACCATGACGGTCGGAGCGCCCATCATCGCCACGGTGAGCACCAGCGCGTCGTCGGGCACCTCGTCGAGGGAGACGACCGTCACGGGTCCGTGCTCGGCGAGTGCCTGCTTGGCGAGCAGCGATCCGATGTAAGGGTCGCCGCCGCCTCCGGTGCCCAGCACCGCGGCTCCGCGCGCCAGCTCGCCGATCAGCTCGGGGGTCAGCGTCCAGCTCATACCCGCACCTCCATCGCCAGGTCGCCGACCGCCTTGACCCGGATGCGGGTCGCGTTGCCGGGCAGGTAGGGGATGGGCACCTCGTCGAAGTCGACGATCGCGACCGACGTGGGGGAGGCGCCGGCCGCGATCGCCTTGTCCACCGCTTCCGCCCGAACGGCGGCGATGGCCTCTTCGCGGCGGCCGGGCTCGATGGCGTAGACCTTGTCGATCTCGCCCCCGACCTGTGCGATGGATGCGCCGATCGCGTTGGCGACGGCATAGTTCTCGGGCCGGTGAACGGCGCCGAAGATCGGCAACTCATCCGGCAGCAGGATGGATCCGCCGCCCACCGCGACGACGGGGATGGGGTCAGGGGAGGTGCGCATCCGGTCTACGGCCTCCGCCACGCGCTCGGCGATGCGGTCCAGGACGCGCTGCACGAACGCGGGGTCGAGATGGGCGACCCGGGCGGGGTCGCCCACCACGGCTCGGCCCGCTGCCACCGCGATATCGGTCGCCGTGAGCGTGGAGCCGCCGAACACCAGGGCCTCGCTGGTCAGCCGGTACCCCACCGACTCCGGCCCGACCTCCGCCGTCTCGGTGTTCACGATGGAGCCTCCACCGATGCCGATCGAGAGCACGTCCGGCATCCGGAAGTTGGTGCGGACGCCGGCCACCTTGACCTCGTTGGCCGTCTCGCGGGGGAAGCCGTTCACCAGGAGGCCGATGTCGGCCGTCGTGCCGCCGATGTCGACGACCGCGCAGGTCTCCAGTCCGCTGGTGAGTGCGGCTCCGCGCATCGAGTTGGTCGGTCCGGACGCGAAGGTGGCGACCGGATAGAGGCGCACGTAGTCCTCATCCATCAGCGTTCCGTCGTTCTGGCTGAGGAAGATAGGCGCGTCGATCCCTTGCGCGCGCACTGCGGAGGTGAGGCCGTCGACGATCTCGGAGGCCAGCTCGCGCAGTGCCGCGTTGATGATGGTCGCGTTCTCGCGCTCGAGCAGGCCGATGCGCCCGATCTCGTGCGACAGCGAGATGGCCACACCGTCGCCCAGCTCGTCGGCGAGGATGGCCGCTGCCTGCGTCTCCACGTCGTGGTTCACCGGCGAGAAGACGGAGGAGATCGCAACCGAGCGCACGCCGTTCGCCGCCATGTCCGCCGCGATGCCCTTGAGCTCCGCGACGTCGATGGGCGAGATCGGGCGGCCGTCGAACTCGTAGCCACCGTGCGCCAGGTAGCCTCGTCCGCCGATCGCGGCGATCAGCGACTCCGGCCAGTCCACCAGCGGGGGAAGGGCCCTGGTCGCCGGCAGGCCGAGACGGAGTGCCGCCGTGGGCGCCAGCCGCTTGGCCTCGACGAGCGCGTTGATGAAGTGCGTCGTGCCGATCATCACCGCGTGGATCTCATCGCCCCGGAAGTCCTGCGCCTCCCGCAGCGCCTCGATCGCGCTCACGATGCCACTGGTGACATCCGGGCTGGTCGAGTTCTTCACCCCGGCCAGGGTGGTGCGGCCGTCCATGAGGACCGCGTCGGTGTTGGTGCCGCCGACGTCGATGCCGATATGCATTCTGTGTCGCTTTCTGTGGTGGTGCTGTTCGAGGGGTGGTGTCAGTTGGAGGCGAGGGCCCCGGGTCCGGTGGGTCCGTCGGCCGCGGGTGCCGTCGAGCCGCTCTCGGCGATGGTCGCATCGGCCGGCGGCTGGATGGTGGTCGCCCGGCCGACGCCCCGGACCCAGCCGAGCTTGCCGGCGGCCGTGTACAGCACGACCGAGAGCAGCAGCGACCAGATCGCAGGGATGCCCCAGGTTACGAAGTAGCCCACGACCGACGAGACCAGCCACACCGCGAGGGTCACGGGCACGATGCGCGGCGCGTGCTCGGGCAGGCGCCCGCTGGCTCGGGTGGAGTCGAGGTCGCCCCGCCACCGGCGGACGAAGAAGTACTCCGCGACCATGATGCCGGCGATGGGCGGGAAGGCGACGCCGAGGATCGTGAGGAAGCCGGTGAACTGGGCGAGGATGCCCGCTGCCGCCAGCACGGAGCCGACGATGCCCAGCACGATCGTCGTGGTCACGCGGTGCAGGTTCTTCGAGAACGCCGTGGAGATGAAGTTCACGAGCCCGAGCGTCGAGGAGTACAGGTTCCAGTCGTTGATCTTGAGCGTGCCCGTGATGACGATGATCAGGCCGACGAAGCCGATCGACGACGTCACGATCGCGACGATGTCGCCGCTGGCAGCCGCGTGGGCGAGCAGCACCCCGGCCAGGCCGATGACGAATTCGCCGAGCGTCACGCCGAGCACGGTCTGCTTCACGACATCCGCCCGGCTGCGGTTGAACCGGGTCATGTCGGCGGTGATGATCGCGCCGACGATGAGGCCGCCGGCCACGATCCCCGTTCCCTGCCAGACCGACATCGTCGGGCCGGGGGCGGGCGAGGTGATCAGTTCGCCGAGCGAGTGCTTGCTCAGCTCGCTGATGATCGACCACCCGACGAGGATGAGGAAGAGCGGGACGGTGATGTTGGCGAGCCACTGCATCCCGACGAATCCATACGCGACGATGGCGGTGACGGCCAGGCCGAAGAGGAGGCTCCACAGCCACGTCGGCATCACGCCCGGCATGAGGACGTTCAGCGACTGGGCCGAGATCGCGGACTGGATGCCGAACCAGCCGATGAGGCTGATCCCGATCGCCAGGCCGACGAGGGAGGCGCCGATCTCGCCGAAGCCGGTCCAGCGGGCGAGGAGAGCAGTGTTCAGCCCCTCTTTCTGCCCGATGACGCCGACGATGCACATGAGCACCTCGAGGATGATCGAGCCGAGGAGGAGGGCGAGTGCCGCCTCCCCGAACGTCATGCTGTAGCCCAGGGTCGCCCCGAGCAGGAACTGCGAGAGAGCCGAGACCTGGCCGAAGCGCTGCACCGCGATCCCGAACCACGGCTTGCGCGCGTCGGGGGTCACACGGGAGAGGGCGAAGTCGTCGGCATGAGCTGTGCGTGCCATTGGGAGTCCTTCTGACGGGTGGGAAAGGGGACGGTTGCGAAAACCGTAATCACCCCCGTATGTCCTTGGAATGTGCAATGCGCACGAGATTGCGGGCGTGCTGTGCGGTCCGCACAGCGCTTCAGTGTCGAGACGCGCCCGAGAGTCGGTACATGGCGGTGTCGTGCGGCATCACCGTCGTGGTCAGGGGCCCGGTCGTCCAGGAGCGGCTCTCTCCCGTCCAGATGTCGAGGACCCGCGTTGGGACATTCGGCAGGCCGAGTTCTCCCTGGACCAGGGACACTGCCTGCACGGATGCGGACTCGTTCGTGATCGAGAGCGCCACATCCCCGTCGGCCAGCGGCTTCACGATCACCGAGTGCGAGCGGCCCTGCTCCACGACGTGCCCCTGGCTGCCGAGAGGGTCCTGATCCACCGCGATGGCGGCACGGTTGGCGACCAGCCGAAGGGTGGCAGGGTCCATGTGTCCGAGGTCGTTGCCGAGGAGGAGCGGCGCCGCCATCATGCACCACAGGCTGAAATGGGTGCGGTATTCCGGCTCCGTCATCCCGCCGTTGCCCACTTCGAGCATGTCCGGGTCGTTCCAGTGGCCGGGGCCGGCGAAGCGGGCCAGAGCCAGGTTGGTTCGGGCGATCGAGATCATCGACGCCCAGTCGTCCTTGATGTCTCGGGTGGTGCGCCAGAGGTCGGCGGTGCCGGCCCTCCACGAGGACACGGGCACTTCGGGAACGGTGTGGATGCTGAAGACGATGGCGCGTCCGGTGTCGTCGAGCGCTCCCCGCATCAGTGTGAAAGCGTGCTGAGCGTGCACGCCGTCGTGGTCGGCTTTGCACCAGTCGTACTTGAGGTAGTCCACCTTCCAGCGCGCGAACGTTCGAGCGTCGGTCTGCTCTTGGCCCAGACTGCCCAGCCGGCCCGGATAGTCGTTGTACAGATTCCCGCAGGTGTAGCGGCCCGGAGTGGCGTAGAGGCCGAATTTCAGGCCGAGCCCATGAACGTACGCGCTCAGCGCGGCGATCCCGTGGGGGAACCGCAGCGGGTCCGCGGTGAGCTCACCGGTGCTGGTCCGGTGGGATGCTTGCCAGCAGTCGTCGAGATTCACGTACCGATAGCCCGCCGCCAGGAGACCGTCATCCACGAGAGCGCGTGCCGCGGACATCACGTCGTCTTCGGTGACGGAGCATCCGAAATGGTTCCAGCTGTTCCAGCCCATCGGGGGAGTGGCGGCCGCTCGGGCGCCGGCACTCCCGGTCGACGCGGGTGCCGCCTCCGACCAGGCGCACGCCTGCACCAGGCTCGCGGTGATCACCGCGATGATCGCGAGCGAGATCGACCGCTTCAGCCGGAGAAGTGTCACGGCCCTAGCTTCGCCCCTTGCCTCGTGGACGCGCGCGAAATCACGATCGCGATCTTCCTGGCGTCGATTCCGAGCTGGCGAAGGTTGCCGGTCAGGGGATTCGAGTACCCGAGGAAGAAGAGGCCGGGATGCGCGGGCAGTTGCTCCTCCGCGTTGACCAGCGGACGACCGTTGGGGGCGAGGACGCCGAGCTCGCCGACCAGCGGCTCGAGGCCGCGGCGGAACCCGGTCGCGAGCACGACCGCGTCGGGGCGCAGCTCGGTGCCGTCGGCGAGCACGACGGCATCCGGGGTGAACCTCGAGACCGCCGCCACCACCGTGACACGACGGGCCTTGAGGGCGCGCAGCAGACCGACGTCGAGGGTCGGCGTGACATCGTCGCGGGCCTGCTGGGTGGCGATCCCGCGCGGTGGCTTCGGGATGCCGTACGCGCGCAGGTCGCCGACGGCCACGCGTTGCAGCGCGCCGGCGAGCGCGTCCTGCACCTTCAGGGGTAATGGCGCCATCGACAGGATGAGGGCCTGGCTGGGGATGCCGACCACCGCGCGGCGCACGATGTTCGGAGGTGTGCGCACCGCCAATGAGACAGTGGCACCCGCCTCAGCGAGGTCGGCAGCGATCTCCGCTCCGCTGTTGCCGGGTCCGACGACGAGCACGTCGCGGGCGCCGAGGGACTCGGGATTCCGGTATGCGCTCGAATGCAGGACCGTGCCCGTGTACGCGCCGAGCCCGGGCCAGCCGGAGGTCTTGGGGCTGTGGTTGTAGCCCGTCGCGACGACGACGGTGTCCGCCGCAATGACGCCGTGCTCGCCGCCTCGACTCCAGGGGACCCGCCAGTCGCCCTCGGCGCGCTCGACGGACGTAGCCGTAACTCCCAACCGGACGTCGAGGTCGTGCACGGCGGCGTACTGGTCGAGGTAGAGAAGCACGTCGTCGCGCGCGACCCAGCGACCGTAGCGGCGGGGGATACGGAAGCCGGGCAGCCCGGAGAGGCCGCGCGACGTGTGCAGGTGGAGACGGTCGTAGTGGCCGGCCCAGCTCGCGCCGACCCGGTCGGCTTTGTCGATGACGACAGCCTCGACGCCCGCACGCCTCAACTCAGCGGCGGCGGCCAGGCCGCCGGGGCCGGCCCCGATGACCACCGTGCGAATCCGAGAAGGGAGGGCGTCGTCGCTCACGGAAGCAACCTTGCCTGCTCCGAGCGCGCTGTGGAAGACTGCCCCCGTGATCCGCTAGCAGCGATTGTCCGTCCTCCCTACGCCGTAGGTGAGGTGATCGATCCTGCGTACGCGAAGGACTTCTGTATGTCTACGTCACATCACATCAGCACTCATCCGACTTTCACGATCTCCGAAGTGGTCGTGCCCGACCGGCTCGATTCCCCTGACGCCGCGGATTTCATCGGACTGGCCGAGGTCAGATCCGTGATCGAAGCCGAACTGCGAGGCTCGGATCAGGGGGACTCGATCGACCACAGCTCGGCCGCGGCGGAACTTCTGCCGAATTGGAAGGACGAGACCCATCCGATGTGGGGGCTCGTCGCCAAGGTCGGCGGACGTGTCGTCGGGCGAGGCAATCTGGCGTTGCCGGTGGGCGCGCGCGAATGCTGGGGAGCGGTCGGAGTGCTCCCCGAGTTCCGCGGCCGCGGCATCGGCCCGGCGCTCTACGAACAGCTCGAGCGGCAGGCGCTGCACCTTGGGCGCACGATCATCCAGACGCAGATCGATTTCCCCGCGGGAGTGGGAGGCGCAAGCGTCGCGGCTCCCACCGGTTTCGGGACCGTACCGCTCGCTCTGGCCTCAACGCGGTTCCTCCAGCGGTACGGTTTCTCGCTCGAGCAGGTGGGACGCCTGAGCAGGATCCCTCTGCCACTGGATCCAGGACGGCTGTCGTCCCTTCTCGCCACAGCGACTGCCGCGGCTCAGGGATATCGGACGGAGAGCTGGCAGGGCCGTACGCCCGATGCACGCCTGGACGACCTCGCCCTCATGCGCACCCGGATGAGCACCGACACACCCAACGCCGGCATCGTGCAGACCGAGGACGTGTGGACTGCGGACCGCGTGCGATCGGTCGACGACCTCTGGGAAGAAAGTCCCCGCACCGTGCTCACGACCATTGCGATCCACGAGGCCACGGGGTTGCCGGCCGGATACACGGACCTGGATGTGCCGCCCAACCTCGAGCGCCCGGTGGACCAGCTGGACACCCTGGTTCTCGCCGACCACCGGGGCCATCGACTCGGGATGCTGTTGAAGCTCACCAACCTGCTCGAACTCGCTGCCCGGTTCCCGGGGGCTCGCAGCGTCGAGACGATGAATGCCGAGGACAACCGCCCGATGCTCGACGTGAACGAGGAGGTCGGCTTCCGTCCCGTCAGCTACAGCGCGAGCTGGCGCAAAGACCTCGCCTGACGCGTCCACTGTCCCGATCCGGCGATACGTCGCCGGATCGGCCGGCACCCCTTGACGCGCCGTGGCGGGCCGCGTCGGGTGGGTGCGACAGCGAACGAAGGAGGAATCCATGACCGATCCGCACGACACCAACCCCGCAGTGGCCGCGTATCCCGTCGACACGCCCACCGGTGTGCTCGAGCTCGTCCACAGCTTCGACGATGGCCCCATGCCGACCGGCGTGAGCGTCTCGCACACGGGCCGCATCTTCGTGAACTTCCCCAAGTGGGGCGACGAGGTGCCGGCGACGGTGGTGGAGCTGAAGGGCGGGCATCCGGTCCCCTTCCCCAGCGAGGAGATCAACCAGCCGCGGGGAGATGACGATCCCGAACGGCTGGTGTCGGTGCAGAGCATCGTCGTCGACCCCGCCGATCGGCTCTGGATCCTCGACACCGGCAGTCCGCTGATGCAGCCGGTGAAGCGGGGAGGCCCGAAGCTCGTCTGCGTCGACCTACAGACCGACACCGTGGCGAAGGCCATCGTGTTCGAACCCGATGTCGCCCTGCCCACCACGTACGTCAACGACGTGAGGTTCGACCTGCGGCACGGTGTCGCCTACATCACGGACTCGTCGGACCAGGGTCCGAACGGCATCATCGTGGTCGACCTGGAGAGCGGGGAGGCGTGGCGCAGGCTGCACGACCATCCCTCCACCAAGGCACTCACCCCGCCCGAGCTGACACCGGTGGTGGAGGGGCGGGTCTTCGCCGAGCGGCCGGCCGATTGCCCGCCGAAGCCGGTGACCATGGGCTCCGACGGCATCGCGATCTCCGCCGACGGGGAGCGGCTCTGGTACTGCCCGCTGCTGTCGCGACGCTGGTACAGCGTGCCGACCGAGGCGCTGCGGGACCGCGACCTCCCCGACTCCCGGGTCTCCGAGCTCGTGCGCGACGAAGGCGACAAGGGAGGGGCCGCCGACGGCCTGGAGACGGACGACCAGGGGCGGTTCTATTCCACCAACTGGGAGCACAACGCGGTACTACGGCGCCTCCCCGACGGCACCATGGAGACGCTCGTGCACGACCCGCGGTTGCTCTGGCCCGACACGATGTCGGTGGCGACCGACGGGTATCTATACGTGACGGCCAATCAGCTGCAGCGGCAGGCCAAGTATCAGGGCGGCGAAGACCTGCGGGAGTATCCGTACTCCCTGTTCCGGGTGAAGATCGACGCCGGGCCGGTTCTGCTCCGCTAACCGGTCTGAGGCTGCCTACCGGAGGGAGCGGTCCGCCAGCAGCCCGAGGTCGCGCAGGCTCTCGGCGGTCTGGACGATCGTTTCGACGGCGGGGCGCGGGCGGAGGCCCAGCTCTCTTTTCGCGCGCTCGTTGTGGATGACGAGTGGCGCCGGCTCGTCTCCGGGCAGCTCCTCGGTGGGGGCATCGGCAGCAAGGTCGCCGAGCTGCGCTCGCAGCACGTTGGCCACATCGAGGAAGGTCATCGTCGGACCGTCGGCGAGTACCAGGTAGCGGTTGCCTGCGGCGGCCGGGGTGTGCATGGCGGCAAGGTGGGCCGCCGAGACGTCCCGCACATCCGCTATGCCGAAGCGCTGCCTGGGGACGGCCGTCATCGTGCCGTCGAGCATCCCGGTGAACAGGGCGAGGGACGAGCGCGCGGAGGCGGTCAGGGTCGGGCCGGCGATCCACGTCGGATTGAGGGCGACCAGCTCTAGGCCTGCGCCCTCCCGCTCGATGAAGTCCCACGCGGCGCGCTCGGCGACCGCCTTCGAGAGCGGGTAGGCAGGGAGGCCGGGGATGGAGGGGTCGGTCCAGTCGCTCTCGTCGTAGTCGCGGACGGGCTTGGGCGAATATCCGACGGCGGCGAAAGATGACGTGAGCACGACGCGTCGCGCTCCGGCATCCCGTGCGGCGCGGAGTACTCGGAGGGCGCCGTCGCGAGCGGGGACGACGACCTCGTGCGGCTCCGTGGTCTGGATCATCGGCGAGGCGGTGTGGTGCACCTCCGCGATGCCCGCGAGTGCGTCGTCCCAGCCGTCGTCATCGGTGAGGGATGCGGCGACGAACGACAGACCGGCGTCGTCGACGCCCGCCCGGCGGACGGCCTCGCGGACCTCGTCCGCGCGGTCGGGCGAGCGGACGGTGGTGCGGACGGCGGCGCCGGACGCGAGCAGATCGGCGAGAAGACGCGTGGCGAGGTAGCCGGTCCCGCCGGTCACGAGGATGGTCGGGTTGGTTGTGGTCATCGGAACGTCTCCTCGAGTCGGGGAAGGATGGATTCGAGCTCGGCGTGCGCCTGAGCCTCGGCGGCGGTGTCCGCCTGGTCGCGCGCATCCCAGAGGGCGGCTTTCACCCGTAGGTATTCGAGGTGCACACGGAGCGTGGCGATCTGCTCCTCGACGCGTTCGGCGTGACGCAGCAGGATGTCGCGTTGTTCACCGGCCGCTTCGCGCCCGCGCCGACGGTTCGCCTGATATGTGCGCATATCCTCGATCCCGACGCCCATGGCGCGCAGGCAGGCGAGCACCTGGGCGGCGTCGAGGTCGCCCTCGGCGTACCGCCGGTGGCCGCTGCGGTCGTCGCGGGCGATGGGGCCGAGCAGTCCGACGTCCTCGTAGTAGCGCAGCGTCGGCTCGCTCAGCCCGCTCTGTCGGGAGACGTCCTGGATGGTCAACGTGGTCATGTCCCCATCAGAACAGACTTCAAGCGCTTGAAGTCAAGCGGTCAGGAATGCCAGCTCGACAACCCATCTCGTCTTCCGCTTCTCCGTGCGAGGGTCCGTCAGATAGATCTCGCATCGAGAAGCGAACGCTTCGCCGTGAGCGTCTGGTCGTGTATCCAGAACGAGTCCCTGTTCCTGCACCCAGCGATGCAGCAAGCGGTTCGCTGCCATCGACTTAGCCCGATATGCCAGCACGGCGTAGTCTCCGGCGGGAAGTGCCCCCGGCCGAACCCTCGCGTCGAGGGAAGTGGCCGCACCGACGACTCCGACCTCGATGTCCATGAGATCGGACATGTCCACAACGTGGAGGCGCAGAAAGAAGGGCCCGTCCGGTTCAACGTCGTGGTCTGCCAGCCACTCGATCAGTTCGGCAAGCAATCGGTCTCGGTTGGAGAGCATCGTACGAAACGGTACGGTCTCGCGGATGCCAAGAGTGGGAACTTCAGGACGCCGCTCCAGCTGCGGCCCGCTCACGATATCGAGTTCGCCTTCTCGCATCCCCGCATCCTCTCAGCCACGGCGGCACGGCACCAGATCAGGCGAGAGACGCGGTCCCCGGTACGCGGGCAACGTCCCGCGATGCGAAATATCGGGCGAGGAAAAATGGCGGAGAATGGGGGATTCGAACCCCCGAGGGCTTGCACCCAACACGCTTTCCAAGCGTGCGCCATAGGCCACTAGGCGAATTCTCCTTGGGCTCGCCTTCCGCTGTCGCGGCCGGCGGCTCACAGTATCCTACTTGATCCTCGGGGGGCCCGAGCGCACGCACCTCTCGGCCGCACCCGCTACACTGGTTTCCGGCTCCCCACGTGGCGCCATCCAGGCCAACTCCCCCAGGGCGGAAACGCAGCAAGGGTAACCGGGCTCTGGCGGGTGCGTGGGGAGTCTTCTCATGTCCAGCCGCGCGTCATCCGCACCGCGTATATTGTGGCCAGCAACGCCGGGTCTTCTACGTCTTGTAGAATGATTCCAGCCTTCCCTGGATCACGGATGGACGGGTGTCGCAGTGTCCGAGCAACTGACCGAACTGGCGACTGAGGCGTACGTCGTCGGGTTTCCCCTGGTGTTCGACCTGGAGCAGGTGGTGCGCTTCGCTGAGGACGGGGTCGGTGCGATCCCTCCGACGCCGTTCAACGCCTTCGGGCACGCGCGGGAGCTCTCTGGCCCGGATGACGAGTTCGTGTCGATCAACAATGACACCGTCTATTCGATCGCTCAGGTCGACCTCGGTGCCGGACCGGTGCGGCTGAGCGTGCCCGAGGCGGGCGACCGTTATTACGTGCTGCAGTTCGTCGACGCCTGGAGCAACAACTTCGCGTACCTCGGGACTCGCGCGACCGGGGGAGCGGCGGGCGAGTTCCTGCTGCTCCCGCCGGACGCCGAGAGCGAGGGCGAGGGCGACACCGGCACGGACGTCGACGTGGATGCGACGGTGCGCACCATCCGCTTCCCGACCCGCGTCGCCACCATCGTGGGCCGCTGGGCCGTTGACGGCGCCGACGATCTTCCCGCCGTGCGGGCACTGCAGGATGCGCTCACCCTGACGCCGCTGAGTACGGACGCAGCGACGCCCGAGGGAGTCCCCGCTGTCGGCCCCAGTGAGGGCGAGGCGCTCGACTTCTTCGAGAAGCTGCGCGTCTGGTCGCAGGCGTTTCCGCCGGCGGAGCGCGACCGGGCGGCGCTCGAGTCGTACGCTCCGCTCGGCCTCGTCAGCCCCTACACGATCGGCGAGCAGCCGGAGGGTGTCCGCGAGGCGCTCGTCGCCGGCTACACGCTCGGCAAGGAGGCGCTCGAATCCGCGCTCCGCACCTCCGGCGCGCTGGTCGACCACTGGCTGGTGAACCTCCACGTGTTCGACTACAACCTCGACTTCTTCGAACTCGGCGCGATCGACGCCCCCGAGTGGAAGCTGAGCGACCGGCGCACCCGGTACGCCCAGCGCGCCGCCGCCGCGCTCGGCGGGCTGTGGGGCAACCACGCGTACGAGGCCGCCTACTTCATGACCTACGAGGATGCGGACGGCGAGCCGTTGAACGGTGAGCACACCTACCGGCTGCGGCTGAGCCCGACGCCGCCGGTGAAGGCGTTCTGGTCGCTGACCATGTACGACCTTCCGCACTACTACCTGGTCCGGAACCCCATCGACCGCTACTCGGTGGGTGACCGGACCCGCGGGCTCGTGTACGACGACGACGGAGGACTGACCATCACGATGAGCGCCACCCGACCTGACGACGAGAAGGCGGCGGCCAACTGGCTTCCTGCGCCCGCCGGCGGTTTCCGCCCCATCCTGAGGCTGTACCTCCCGGGCGATGACGTGCTCGACGGGCAGTACGCGATCCCGGCGATCGAGCGGATCGCCTGACGTGGCCCGCTCCATCTACATCACCTCCGCCGAGGGACACACGGGCAAGTCGACGATCGCGCTCGGCGTGCTCGAGTCGCTCCGGCACTCGGTCGGCCGTGTCGGCGTTTTCCGTCCGATCGCGCGGTCGACGGACGAGCGCGACTACGTGCTCGAGCTGCTGCTGCAGCGGAACACCGCGGACATCACCTACGAGGAGGCCCTGGGCGTCACGTACGAGGATGTCCACGCGGATGCCGACGTCGCCCTCGGCGAGATCGTGCGGCGGTTCCGGGCAGTGGAGGCGCGCTGCGACACGGTCGTGATCCTCGGCTCCGACTACACGGACGTGGGCAGCCCCACCGAGCTCGGCTACAACGCCCGCATCGCCGCAAACCTGGGAGCGCCGGTGCTGCTGGTGCTGGGCGGACGGATCGGCCAGGGCTTCGGCGAACGGCTCGGCCAGGCGGACCCGCGCTCGGCCGAGGAGCTGCGTCAACTCGCCGAGATCGCCGTCGCCGAGCTGCGGGCTGAGCACGCGAGCCTGCTCGCGGTCGTCGCCAATCGGTCGGACGGCGGGATGCTGGAGGAGATCGTCACGGCCGTCGGCTCGGTCGTCGGTGCCGCCGCCGTCGCTGCGGGGAGCTCCGACCGGCCGCCGGTGTGGGCGATCCCGGAGGACCCGTTCCTGGTCGCCCCGAGCATCCGCTCGATCATGGAGGAGACCGGAGCGACCCTGCTGGCGGGCGAGGAGGCGCTGCTGGCACGGGAGGCGCTCGGCGTCGTCGTCGCCGGAATGTCGATGAACAACGTGCTGCCCCGGCTGGTGGACGGCGCGGTGGTCGTCGTCCCCGGCGACCGCACCGAGGTGCTGCTCGCGGTGTTGATGGCGAACGCGTCGGGAACGTTCCCGTCGATCGCCGGCATCGTCCTCAACGGCGGGTTCGACCTCCCGGAGCCGATCGAGCGCCTGCTCGCGGGCCTCCGCTCGCCGCTGCCGATCGTGCGGACCGGCCTCGACACCTACGAGACCGTGGTCAGGATCACGCACGCGAGGGGCCGGCTCGCCGCCGACTCCCAGCGCAAGTACGACACCGCCCTCGCGCTGTTCGAGCGGCACGTCGACGCGGCCGCGCTGCTCGCGCGCCTCAATGTGTCTCGCCACGACGTGGTCACCCCGCTGATGTTCGAGTACGACCTGATCGAGCGGGCTCGCGCCGCGAAGAAGCACATCGTGCTCCCGGAGGGCGAGGACGACCGCATCCTGCGCGCCGCGCACACGCTGCTGGCGCGTGGGGTGGCCCGACTGACCATCCTCGGCGAGCCGTTCGAGGTGCGGTCGCGGGCGATCGAGCTGGGGCTCGACCTGTCGGGCGCGGAGGTGGTCAGCCCGTTCGACGACGTGCTGCGGCTGCGGTTCGCGACCGAGTACGCACGCCTGCGCGCCCACAAGGGCATCACGGTCGACCAGGCGTCGGACACGGTCACCGACGCGTCCTACTTCGGCACGATGATGGTCCACCTGGGACTCGCCGACGGGATGGTGTCGGGCGCCGCCCACACGACGGCTCACACCATCCGGCCCGCCTTCGAGATCATCAAGACGACACCCGGGGTCTCCGTTGTGTCGAGCGTGTTCCTGATGGCACTCGCCGACCGCGTGCTCGTCTACGGGGATTGCGCCGTCATCCCGGACCCCACGTCGGAGCAGCTCGCCGACATCGCGATCTCGTCGGCGAAGACGGCCGACCAGTTCGGGATCGAGCCCCGCGTCGCCATGCTGTCGTACTCGACGGGCGACTCGGGCGCAGGCGCCGATGTGGAGAAGGTGCGCACCGCGACCGAGCTCGTGCGGGAGCGCGCGCCGGAGCTCGCGGTGGCCGGGCCCATCCAGTACGACGCGGCGGCGGATGCGGCGGTCGGCGCGGCCAAGATGCCCGGGTCGGAGGTGGCCGGGCGCGCCACCGTGTTCATCTTCCCGGACCTCAACACCGGCAACAACACGTATAAAGCGGTGCAGCGGAGCGCCGGCGCCGTCGCGATCGGCCCGGTCCTGCAAGGGTTGCGCAAGCCGATCAACGACCTGTCCCGCGGTGCGACGGTGGACGACATCGTCAACACCGTGGCCATCACGGCGATCCAGGCGGCGCTGTCATGAGCGCCGTCCTGGTCGTCAACAGCGGATCGTCGTCGTTCAAGTACCAGCTGATCGACAGCGACACCGAGGAGTCGCTCGCGTCGGGCCTGGTGGAGCGGATCGGCGAGGCCAGCGGTCGCACCGAGCACCGAGGACCGAACGGCACGACCGAGCGCACGCTCGAGATCCCGGACCACACCGCCGGATTCCGGGCGATGCTCGACGCGTTCGCCGCCGAGGGGCCGAGCCTCGACGAGAACCCGCTTGATGCCGTGGGCCACCGGGTGGTGCACGGCGGCAAGCGCTTCTTCGAGCCGACCATCATCACCCCGCTCGTCGAGATCAACATCGAGGACCTCTCCGACCTGGCACCGCTGCACAACCCGGCGAACCTGGAGGGCATCCGCGCGGCGAAGCGGGCGTTCCCGGACGTCCCGCACGTCGCCGTCTTCGACACGGCGTTCCACCAGACGCTGTCGCCGGCCGCCTACACGTACGCGATCGACGCCGGTCTGGCAGAGCGGCACCGGGTCCGCCGGTACGGCTTCCACGGCACGTCGCACAAGTACGTGTCCGAGACGGCTGCCGCCTTCCTCGGCCGTCCGCTCGGCGAGCTGCGCCAGATCGTCCTGCACCTGGGCAACGGAGCGTCGGCGTGCGCGATCGACGGCGGCCGGTCCGTCGACACCTCGATGGGCATGACGCCGCTGGAAGGCCTCGTGATGGGCACCCGCTCGGGCGACCTCGACCCGGCGGTGCTCATCCACCTCGCCCGGCGGGCGCACCTCTCCACCGACGATCTCGACGAGCTGCTGAACCGGCGGAGCGGCCTGCTCGGTCTTTCGGGCCGCGGTGACATGCGCGACGTGCGCAAGGCGGCCGACAGCGGCGACGAGTCGGCCAGGCTGGCGCTGGATGTGACGGTCCACCGCCTCAAGCACTACATCGGCGCGTACACGGCTGCGCTCGGCGGCCTCGATGTGCTGACTTTCACCGCGGGCGTGGGCGAGAACAGCGTGCCCTTGCGTGCCGAGGTCCTGACCGGACTGGAGGTGTTCGGCATCCGGCTCGACCCCGAGCGGAACGCCGGCTCGTCGCGCGAGGCGCGCGTCATCTCCACCGACGACTCCGCCGTGACGGTGCTGGTGGTGCCGACGAACGAGGAGCTAGAGATCTCCCGACAGTCGTTGCAGGCCGTCCGGGGCGACACTGGAAGCAGCGGGACGGGAACCACGGCGACCAGCGGAGGCTGACGGGAGCGGAGCCATGCGGCGATGGCGCGGCACAGGCGAACGGCACGGGATGCCGCGACCGCCCGCCCGTGCGCCCTTCGCCCGACTCATGGCGGCTGTCAGCGCATCCCTGCTTCTTGCGACCGCCGTTCTTACGGGGTGCAGTTCCGTCGGGCAGGGCGCCGGACCCCACTTCGAGACGCCGCCGCTGGTCCGCTACTCGGCCGTGCTCTGGCCGGTGCCGCTGGAGCTGGTCGGCGCCGAGCCGGGCGCGCGTCTCCGGCTGACCTCGGAACTGACCACCTCCCGAGGGTCGTGGACGTCGGCCGCCACCTACACCGTTCCCGCGTCCGGAACGCTCGACCTGGCGAGCGCCCGGCCGCAGTTCGCCCCTTTCACCGAGCCCGATTCGGCCGGACTGTTCTGGTCCCTGCGCGGACCACGACTCCCCGATCCGGCGGCGGCACGCCAGTGGATGCGGGAGACGACCCATGTGACGGTGCGAGCTTCGCAGGGCGACCGGGTGGTCGCCTCCCGGCGGTTCGAGCTGTCGGGGCTCGCCGCATCCCTGGCCGTCCGCACGATCTACACCCGCGACCTGCGACCGGCGATCGACCCGCGGCTGCCCCGGCAGACGCACGAGGACGTCCCCCTCGGCACGTTCTACAGCGCGGCCAGCCTGGAGAGGCCCCGGGTGCCGGCCGTGCTGATGTTCGACGACCCGACGCCGGGGGCGTCGGCCGACTACACCGCGCCGCTCATCGCCGCGTTCGGTGCGTCCGTGCTGCGCGTTCCAGTGCCTGCGGCGGCGGACGGCATCCGCTCGACCGGCATCATCTCGGACACCACCGTGCAGGCGGTGTTCGACTGGCTCCAGGCGCGTCCGGACATCGAGCACGACCGCGTCTTCGTCTACGGCACCGGGGTGGCCGAGCAGCTCGCCGTCTGGGCGGCCACCCGCTTCCCGTCGCTGGTCCACGGGCTGTTCGTCGCCGGGGGCAGCCCCGCGCTGCTCTGCCTCCCCGCCGCACGCATCGCGCCGGCCTTCGAAGACTCGACCGGGCTGCCCTGCCTGGCGGACGCCGGAACCGTCGTCCCGTCCTCCATCCCGCCGGTCGACGGCGTCTCCGGTCCGGTCGTCCTCGCCTGCGGGGTCCGGGATGACGTGCTGACGAACGCCTGCGCCTGGCAGCGCGCGCTCGCCGCGACGCGGGGCCCTCGGATCGGCGACGTGACGATCTATGCGGAGGGCGCCACGCATCCCGTGTCGGTGCCTCCCGGGCTGCCGCTCGCCCTTCCTGCCGCCGGTGGGCAGCCGACCGAGAAGGCCCGCATCGCCTTCTGGAACGCGGTCGGCCGGGCCATCCTGCGGGCGGTGCTCGAATGACCCGGCCGTCGAGGGGTGGGCGACGGATGCTGCGGGCCTCCGTGCTCGTCGTGCTGCTGGCCCTCCTGGTCTCCGGCTGCGCGCCGACCGGCGGGGGAGGCGCCCGGTTCGTGTTGAGCCGGTTCGGGGACGGCATCACCGAACCGGTCGGCATCCAGGTGGCGGGCCTGCAGCCGGGTGAGCCCGTGGTGCTCACCGCGCGGGCTCACACGGCCGCGGGCTGGTGGTCATCCCGTGCCGTGTACGCAGTCCCTCCGAGCGGGCGGGTGCAGCTGTGGACCGAGGAGCCGCTCGCCGCGCCGTACGCGCAGCCGGACGGCTCGGGCCTCCTGTGGAGCATGACGGGCCCGTCGCTGAGTCAGCAGCAACTCGAGGAGCAGTGGGTGTTCCGCGGCCTGAACATCCGATTCTCCGCCGAGCAGGAGGGCCGGATGGTCGCCTCCGACGTGCTGCACCGGGCGCCGCTGGCGGCAGGGACGGTCGCCCGGGATGTGACCGGCAGCGACCTGCAGGCGACCGGCGACCCCGAGGCGTCCGGCCTCGCGCCCACCGCCCGGGTCGGCACGCTGATCGACTCGAACCCGACGCCGGTGAATCTCCGGCCGGGCGTCATCATCATCGACGGCGACGACGGTGGTGCCTCTGGCGCCTTCGCCGCACGGATGATCGCCACCGCCGGGTTCCCCGTGTTCGTGCTGCCCGCGTTCGTTCCGGCCGGTCGGATCCCCGGCTCCGCCGCGCTCTCGGTGGAGACGTTCGACGCCGTACTCACCTGGTTCGCTTCCCTCCCGGTCGTGGACGAGGGGAGGGTGTTCGTCTACGGCACGGGCCGCGCCTCGTCGCTCGCGCTCTGGTTCGCTGCCAACGACCCATACCGCATCCACGGCGCTTTCGCGGCCGCAGGGGCGACGGCCCTGCAGTGCACCAGCGCGGCCGGCAGCCCGCTCCTCATCGAACACGGGCGGGCGCTGCCGTGCGCCAACCCGGAGCGCACGATCGCCGGGACGGACATCCTGCCGCTGCAGCGCATCTCGGGTCCGCTCGTGCTGGCGTGCGGGCTCGCCGACCGGCTCCTCCCGACGGCGTGCGACTGGACTCGGGCGGGCGAGGAGGTGCGCGGTCGCGCCGACGGCGACGCATTCCTGTACGCGGACGGTGCCGGGCACGACATCACCACGCCGCCGCAGCTCCCGATCGGCCTCAGCGACCTGCCGCCGGCGACCGCGCAGGCGACCGAGGCCGCGCGCGTCGCCTTCTGGCAGACCGTCATCGCGAAGCTGACGGGGGCGATCCGGCCGTGAGGCGCAGCGTGGCGGGAGCGGTGCTCACGGCGGTGCTGGTCGCGCTCGCGGCCTGCAGCGCGCCGCCGAGCGTCGGAGGGCCGCGCATCGAGGTGACCGAGGAGCCGAGCGGAGTGTGGGAGCCGGTCCACCTGCGGCTCGTGTCGCTGCCGCCCGGCGGGAGGGTGACGGTGCGAGCGAGCGCACGCCCGGCGACGCCGCCAGGGGCGAAGCCGGACACGTGGAGCTCGCAGGCGGTCTACGTCGTGCCGTCCACCGGCGTCGTCGACCTCGACCGCGAGGTTCCGGTGGAGGCGCCGTTCGCGGGGGCGGACGGCATGGGGCTGTTCTGGTCCCTGCGCAGCGACCAGGGCGCTGAGGCGACGTCGCCGCAGCAGTGGGGCGGCGCGACCGTGACCGTCGACCTGGATGCGATCGTCGACGGCCGGAGGGTCGCGGCGCGGCGACTGCACCGCATCGGGCTGTCGTCGGTCGCCCCGTCGCGCGCGGTGTTCGACGACGGCATCACCGGCGACTACTTCCAGCCGGCGTCGGCGGTCGGAGCCCTCCGGCCGGCCGTCCTGGTGTTCGACGGCACCGAGCCGGATGTGCAGACGGGAGTGCTGGCCGCATCCACCCTCTCGGCGATGGGATATCCGGCGCTCGCGCTCTCCACCTACGGCTCGGCGGGGCAGCTGGGACCCGTACGCACGCTGCCGGCCGAGCGGGTCGTGGCAGCCCTCAACTGGCTGCGGTCTCAGCCAGGGGTGGATGCGCGACGGGTCTTCGTGTTCGGCACCTCGCGGGGAGCGCAGCTGGCGCTCTGGACTGCGGTCGCGCATCCCGAGCTGGTGTACGGCGCGATCGCGCCGGCGGGCACGACCGGGCTCGTGTGCCCGTCGCCCGTCCCCGGGCCGGCGGTGACGGTCGGCGGGGCCTGGGTGCCGTGCGTGAGCGGCACGAGGGAGGTGACGCCGGCCGCGGTTCTCTCGCTTGATCGCATCTCCGGGCCGGTGGTGCTGGGATGCGCGGGTCAGGACGAGCAGCTGGGCAACGGATGCCGCTGGCTGGAGGCCGCGGCCGGCGTGCGTCCGGCGCGCGGCGGCGACGCGTACGTGCGGGCGCCGCGCGCGACGCACACCTTCTACCTCCCGCCGTACACGCCGCTCGATCTGCCGCCCGCGCCGCAGGCACAGCCCACGGAAGACGCCCGCGTGGCGCTGTGGTCGGCGATCGGGCGGGCGCTGAATGTCCGGGGACCTTGAGGACCCCGCCCCCAACCGAATGTCGGCGGCGACAAGTAGCATGAGTAAGTGGTAACCGCCCTGTATCGCCGCTATCGGCCAGACACCTTCGCCGAGATGATCGGTCAGTCCCAGGTGACGGATCCGCTGATGACCGCGCTGCGCACCAACCGGGTCAACCACGCCTACCTCTTCTCGGGTCCGCGCGGCTGCGGCAAGACGACGTCCGCGCGCATCCTGGCCCGCTGCCTGAACTGCGCGGAGGGCCCCACCGACACCCCGTGCGGCAAGTGCTCGAGCTGCATCGAGCTGAGCCGCGACGGCAGCGGTTCCCTCGACGTGGTCGAGATCGACGCGGCCAGCCACAACGGCGTCGACGACGCGCGCGACATCCGGGAGCGCGCCATCTTCGCGCCCGCCCGCGATCGGTACAAGATCTTCATCCTCGACGAGGCGCACATGGTGACGCCGCAGGGCTTCAACGCGCTGCTCAAAATCGTCGAGGAGCCGCCGGAGCACGTGAAGTTCATCTTCGCGACCACCGAGCCCGAGAAGGTCATCGGCACGATCCGCTCGCGCACGCACCACTACCCGTTCCGACTCGTGCCTCCGGCCCAGATGCTCGAGTACGTGCAGTCGCTGTGCGACAGCGAGGGCATGACCGTCGCGCCGGGCGTCCTCCCGCTCGTGGTCCGTGCGGGCGGCGGTTCGCCGCGCGACACCCTGTCGCTGCTCGACCAGCTGATGGCCGGGTCGGAGGGCGACGCGATCGTGTATGAGCGCGCAGTCGCTCTCCTCGGGTACACGCACGCGGCGCTGCTCGACGACGTGATCGACGCCATCTCGGCTCGGGATGCGGCGGGCGCCTTCGCCGCGGTCGACCGCGTCATCCAGACCGGACAGGACCCACGGCGGTTCGTCGAAGACCTCCTCGAACGGCTCCGCGACCTCATCGTGGTCGCCGCGACGAGTGTCGAGGGTGCGGCAGCCGTGCTGCGCGGAGTCCCGCAGGACGAACTGGACCGGATGGGCGTGCAGGCCATGAAGTTCGGCGCTGCCGAGCTGAGCCGGGCCGCCGACATCGTGAACGCGGCCCTCACCGAGATGACGGGCGCGACGTCACCGCGCCTTCACCTGGAACTGATGATCGCCCGCGTGCTGGTGCCGTCGAGCGACGAGAGCGAGCGGGGTGCGCTGGCGCGCGTGGAGCGGCTGGAGCGCAGGGTCGGCGTGAGCGATGCCGTCGAGGCGCCCGCCGTATCCGTGCCGCCGCGCGCGCCTGCGGCGCCCGCCAAGCGAGAGCCCGTCGCGCCTGCTGCGGCGGCTGCTCCGTCTGCGGAACCGTCCGTTGCGCCCGCTTCCGCCGCGCCGGTCGCGCCTTCGCCAGAGCCGGTGGCGACACCGCCGGCCGACGAGCTCGCGACGCCGGTCGCGTCCAGCTCTGACGCATCCGGCTCGGTCGCATCCAGCTCTGACGCATCCACCTCTGGGGCACCCTCGGCGGCGACCGCCGCCCCGGTCGGGCCGGTGACCACGCAGCAGGTCAAGGATGCGTGGCCGCAGATCCTCGACGCCGTGCAGCGCGCCAAGCGCAGCGCGTGGATGGTCGTGTTCACGGCACAGGTGCGGTCGTTGAGCGGAGACGTGCTGTCGCTCTCCTTCCCGAGCGACAACGACGTGCAGAGCTTCCGGCAGCCCGACGCGGGCGGATCGCTCGGGGTCAGTGAGTACCTCCGGCAGGCGATCGTCGACGTCCTCGGCATCCGCGTGAAGTTCATCGCCCGGGCCGACTCGGCCGGCGGGTCCGGCGGATCTCCCCGACCGTCGGCCGGTGCTCCGACCGCACCGACCGCCGAGACCTGGCCGGGCGCCGAGCCATCGGCTTCCCCGGCGACGGCGTCAGCGCCCGCCGAGGCGACGACGCCCGCCGCGACGCCGGCCCGGCGCGAGACCCCGGCCACCCGGACGGAGGACACCACCTCCGTCGGTTCCCCGGCCGCGCTGGTGACCGAGTGGGCAACGGTGAGCATCCCGTCCACGACGGCCGAGCCTGCTGCGGAAGTCGCGACCGCCGCAGTGGCGACGATGGAGCGCCCGGCCGAGCCCACTCCGGCGGCCGTCGAGCGGACTGCTCCCTCCCCGGCCCCTGCAACCGACGAGCCGCCTTTCGACGACGTCCCGCCGCCCGAGACGGAGCCCCCGTTCGAGCCGCCGGTTCCGGACGAGCCGACCGATGGCTGGAATGACGGTCCTGCCGCGCCGGCCCGAGTGGTCGCACCGGCCGCTCAGCCCGCGGCCGCGCAACCCGCCGCCCGGTCGTCTCGCCCCACGGCGACACCCGCCGCAGGCTCCCGCACGCCCACCTTCCAGCAGCCCCAGCGCTACGGGGAGGCCGTGGTGCGTGAGATCCTCGGCGCCACCTTCATCGAGGAGCAGCCCGCGCCTCCGACCCCGGGAATGAGGTAGCCCGGTGTACGAAGGAATCGTCCAGGAGCTGATCGACGAGCTCGGGCGACTGCCGGGCATCGGCCCGAAGTCCGCCCAGCGCATCGCGTTCCACATCCTGCAGACCGAGACGTTCGACGTCACGCGCCTGGCCGAGGTGCTGCTCGAAGTGCGCGACAAGGTCCGCTTCTGCGAGATCTGCGGCAACGTCTCCGAGCAGGCGACCTGCTCCATCTGCCGCGACCCGCGCCGCACCCCGACGCTGATCTGCGTGGTGGAGGAGGCGAAGGATGTCGTGGCGATCGAGCGCACACGCGAGTTCCGTGGCCTCTATCACGTGCTCGGCGGTGCGATCAGCCCGATCGACGGCGTCGGCCCTGACGACCTGCGCATCCGTCAGCTCATGCAGCGCCTCGCCGACGGCACCGTGCAGGAGGTCATCATCGCCACCGACCCGAACCTCGAGGGCGAGGCGACCGCGACCTACCTGAGCCGCCTGCTCACCACGCTCGAGCTCCGCGTGACGCGGCTGGCCTCGGGCCTCCCCGTGGGCGGCGACCTCGAATACGCCGATGAGGTCACCCTCGGCCGCGCCTTCGAGGGGCGTCGTCAGGTCTCCTGACCCTGCTCGACTCCGGCGCTTTTCTCCACCGATCGGGCGTTCTCCACAGGCCGTTGTCACATGAAGGAACGGTGATATCCCGGCCGGTAGGATGGGAAGCCCGTGAGTTCAGGAGTGTCCGTGGCCCTCATCGTCCAGAAGTTCGGCGGTTCGTCCGTCGCGACAGCTGAGAGCATCAAGCGCGTCGCGAAGCGCATCGTCGAGACGCGCAAGGCCGGCAACGAGGTCGTCGTCGCCGTCTCCGCGATGGGCGACACGACGGACGAACTGCTCGATCTCGCACATGAGGTCACGCCCATCCCGGCGCCGCGCGAGCTCGACATGCTGCTCACGGCGGGGGAGCGCATCTCGATGGCGCTGCTCGCGATGGCGATCAAGAGCATGGGCTACGACGCCCGGTCGTTCACAGGCAGCCAGGCGGGCATGATCACCGACGCGCAGCACGGCTCCGCCCGCATCGTCGACGTCACGCCCGGCCGCATCCAGGATGCGCTGAGCGAGGGCGCGATCGCGATCGTCGCCGGCTTCCAGGGCTTCAGCCGCGAGTCGCGCGACATCACCACCCTCGGCCGCGGCGGATCGGACACGACGGCGGTCGCCCTCGCGGCGGCACTGAACGCCGAGGTCTGCGAGATCTACACCGACGTCGACGGCGTGTTCACCTCCGACCCGCGGCAGGTGCCGCTCGCGCGCAAGATCGACCGCATCACCAGCGAAGAGATGCTGGAGCTCGCGGCCGCCGGTGCGAAGGTGCTGCACATCCGCGCGGTCGAGTATGCGCGCCGCCACAACGTGACGCTGCACGTCCGCTCGTCGTTCTCGAACAAAGAGGGCACCTACGTGCTCAACGAAGCCGCGGCCGCCGAGGCCGCCAAGAAGGATGGAACCGTGGAAGAGCCCATCATCTCCGGCGTGGCCACCGATCTGAGCGAGGCCAAGATCACCGTCGTCGGTGTTCCCGACGTCCCCGGCAAGGCTGCGCAGATCTTCAAGATCGTGGCGAAGGCCAACGCCAACGTCGACATGATCGTGCAGAACGTCTCCGCTGCGGCGACGAGCCTCACCGACATCTCCTTCACGCTGCCGAAGTCGGAGGGCCAGCGCGTGCTGACCGCCCTGACCGCGGAGCGCGACGAGGTCGGCTACCAGTCGCTCCAGTACGACGACCAGATCGGCAAGCTGGCCCTGGTCGGCGCAGGGATGCGCACCAACTCCGGCGTCTCAGCCAAGCTCTTCGAGGCGCTGTTCGACGCAGGCATCAACATCGAGATGATCTCGACGAGCGAGATCCGCATCTCGGTCGTGACGCGCGCCGACACGGTCGCGGAAGCCGCCCGGGTGGTCCACACCGCGTTCGGGCTCGACGGCGACGAGAAGGCCGTTGTCTACGCGGGCACCGGTCGCTAGGCCGATCCACACCTCTGGGGAATGGTCGCCGGGCTCAGCCGGTTCACCTCTCCAAACGACCCGAAGGGGCTGACATGAGCCAGTTCACTGATTTCGACAGCAACGGCGTGCGGCTGGCCGTCGTCGGCGCGACCGGCCAGGTGGGCAGCGTCATGCGCCGCCTGCTGGAGGAGCGCGCCTTCCCGGTGAAGAGCATCCGCTTCTTCGCCTCCTCCCGCTCGGCGGGCACGACCCTGCCGTTCAAGGGCCAGGAGATCACGGTCGAGGATGTCGCGACGGCCGACGTCTCCGGCATCGACATCGCCCTGTTCTCGGCCGGGGCGACCGGCTCGAAGGCGCACGCCCCGCGGTTCGCCGAGGCGGGCGCCATCGTGATCGACAACTCCAGCGGCTGGCGCATGGACCCCGACGTCCCGCTCGTGGTCTCCGAGGTGAACCCTGACGCCATCGCCGAGGCGCGCAAGGGCATCATCGCCAACCCGAACTGCACCACCATGGCGGCCATGCCCGTCCTGAAGCCCCTGCACGACGAGGCCGGTCTGACGCGGCTCATCGTGAGCACCTACCAGGCCGTGTCCGGCTCCGGACTCGCCGGAGCGGAAGAGCTGGCCGAGCAGGCGCGTGCGGCGGTCGCCGACGAGCACCTCCTCGACCTGGTCCACGACGGCTCGGCCGTAACGCTTCCCGCGCCGGTCAAGTACGTCCGCCCGATCGCGTTCGACGTCATCCCGCTCGCCGGCTCGATCGTCGACGACGGGCTCAACGAAACCGACGAGGAGAAGAAGCTGCGCAATGAGTCGCGGAAGATCCTCGGTGTCCCCGAGCTCCTGGTGAGCGGCACCTGTGTGCGCGTCCCGGTCTTCACGGGCCACTCGCTCTCGATCAACGCCGAGTTCGCGCGGCCGATCAGTCCTGAGCGTGTCGCTGAGCTGCTGGCGGACGCACCGGGCGTTGAACTGACCGACGTCCCGACTCCGCTGCAGGCGGCGGGGAGCGACCCGAGCTTCGTCGGCCGCATCCGCGCCGACGAGGGAGCGCCGGAGGGCCGCGGCATCGCTCTCTTCATCAGCAACGACAACCTCCGCAAGGGTGCAGCGCTCAACGCCGTTCAGATCGCCGAGCTCGTCGCCGAGCGGTTGTCGAACCCCGTCACCGCCTGATCCGCACCCGCGACCCGCGACGCGCTAGTTGTCTCGATATCGAGACAACTTCCCGCTCGCGCGCGTGGGCGGACGCGGCCAGGACCCCCGGCGTGCCGGCGCATCATAGGATTGTCGGGTGAGCAATTCTCCCATCGACGTCGTCCTCATCGGCGGCGGCATCATGAGTGCCACTCTGGGGGCAATGATCCAGCGTGTGCAGCCCGACTGGAGCATCCGCATCTACGAGCGCTTGGGCGAAGTCGCCCAGGAGTCGTCGAACCCGTGGAACAACGCGGGCACCGGCCACGCTGCCCTCTGCGAGCTGAACTACATGCCTGAGGCCTCCGACGGCACCGTCGACCCGGACAAGGCGATCAGCATCAACGAGCAGTTCCAGCTCAGTCGCCAATTCTGGGCGAGCCTGGTCGCGGCGGGCGATCTCCCCGAGCCGCAGACCTTCATCAACTCCACGCCGCACATGACGTTCGTGCGTGGGCGCGACAACGTCCGCTACCTTCGCAAGCGCTACGAGGCGCTGAAGGACCAGCCGCTGTTCGCCGGCATGGAGTACTCGGAGGACCCGGCGGTGATCGGCGAGTGGACGCCGCTGCTGACGAAGAAGCGCAACCCCCGGCAGCGCATCGCCGCCACCCGCCAGACCTCGGGCACCGACGTCGACTTCGGTGCGCTGACCCGCTCCCTCATCGACAACCTGGTCGAGAATGGCGCCGAACTCGCCCTCAACCACAGCGTCCGCAGCATCAAGCGAACCAAGGACGGCCTCTGGCGGCTCTCGGTCCGCCACGAGGTCGGCCACACGTCGCACGTCGCGACCGCTCGGTTCGTCTTCGTGGGCGCCGGCGGCGGAGCGCTGCACCTGCTCCAGAAGTCCGGCATCCCGGAGATCAAGGGTTTCGGCGGGTTCCCGATCTCCGGCCAGTTCCTGCGCACTACCGACCCGAAGCTGGTCGCGCTGCACCAGGCCAAGGTCTACGGCAAGGCCGCCGTCGGCGCTCCGCCGATGTCGGTGCCGCACCTCGACACCCGGGTCGTTGACGGCCAGGCGTCCCTGCTGTTCGGCCCGTACGCCGGATTCAGCCCCAAGTTCCTGAAAACAGGATCGTGGTTCGACCTGCCCGGATCCATCCGTGCGCACAACCTCGGTCCGATGCTGGCGGTCGCGCGCGACAACTTCGCTCTCATCAAGTACCTGGTCGGCGAGCTGCTCGCCAGCCGGGCCAAGAAGCTCAAGGCCCTGCAGGAGTTCATGCCGACCGCGAAGAGCGAGGACTGGGAGCTCATCACCGCAGGCCAGCGCGTCCAGGTGATGAAGAAGGATGCGAAGAAGGGCGGGGTGCTGCAGTTCGGCACCGAGGTGGTCGCCGCAGAGGATGGCTCGATCGCGGGACTTCTCGGGGCCTCGCCCGGCGCATCCACCGCCGTACCGATCATGGTCGACCTGCTCAAGCGCTGCTTCCCCGACCGCTTCTCTGCCTGGCTTCCGACGCTCAAGGAACTGATCCCCACCGTCGGGACGACGCTCAACGACAAGCCGGATGAGGCCGAGCGCGTGCTCGAGACGACGGCGGGAACGTTGCAGCTTCAGCAGTAGAGCGCTGGACAGATGCGTGGGCGACCTGTTATGGTCGTCCACGCTATGAAGTGAGAACCTCCTGACGTCCCGCGCCTGAGGCGCCGTCGATGTGAGTGAGGACCCTTCGGTCACTGCGCTGCCCGGTCAGGCACCTGGGCGCTCCAGCGCCGCTCACGACGGAGACCGCCCGGCGGGAACCTGCTCCTTGTGGAGCGCCCGGAAAGGCGGTTCCCATGCCAACGATCACTCTCACACCTCTCCGCGCCGACGGCGTCTCGGTCACCTACGGCGACCGGCGGGTGCTCAGCGATGTGTCGCTGACCGTCGCCCCCGGCTCCCGGCTGGGCCTCATCGGCGAGAACGGCGCAGGGAAGTCGACGCTCCTGCGCTTGCTGGCCGGCGCGGAGACGCCGGATATCGGCGTCTTCACCCGGCCGGCGCGCACCGGCTTCCTCTGGCAGGAGGTCCGGTTCGAGCCGGGTGACACCCTCGGCGCCCTCATCGAGCACGCTCTGGCCGACGTCCGCGCGATCGAGCGCGAGCTCGGGCACGCGGCGACCGCACTGGGCGCCGGTGACCCGGATGCCGAGACGCGTTACGACGCCGCTCTCGCCGCCGCGGAGCGCGCCGAGATCTGGACGGTGGACGCGCGTCGCGACGAGCTGCTCGACGGGCTCGGTGTGGCCGGCATCCCGCTGGCCCGGCGGCTCAGCGAGGTATCCGGCGGCCAGCGCAGCCGGTTCGCCCTCGCCGCCCTGCTGCTCGGGCGACCCGATGCCCTGCTCCTCGACGAGCCGACCAATCACCTGGACGACGAAGCGGCGGCCTTCCTGGAGCGGCAGCTGCGGGGATGGGCGGGTCCGGTCGTGTTCGCGAGCCACGATCGCGCGTTCCTGGACGCGGTGGCGACCGGGCTGCTGGATCTCGATCCTGCGCGTTCTGGGACCACCGTGTTCGGTGGCGGGTACAGCGCCTACCTGGCGGAGAAGTCCGCTGAGCGCGCGCGCTGGGAGAAGCAGTACGCCGACGAACAGGAGGAACTGAAGGCGCTGAAGCACGCCGCCGAGGTGACCGCCCGCTCGATCGCCTGGTCGGGGAAGATCCGCGACAACGACAAGTTCGTCAAGTCGGTGAAAGGAAACGCGCTCGACAAACAGATCTCCCGACGGATCCGCAACGCGGAGGGACGGCTGGAGGAACTGCGCAGCACCCAGGTGCGCAAGCCTCCCGCCCGGCTCGGCTTCGCCGGCATCCCAGCGGGGTTCCAGGCGCTCGGCGACGACGCGGGACTGCTGGTGCAGGCACGAGAGGTCCGCATCCCCGGTCGCCTGGACGTCGGAGAGTTCTCGGTCGCCCGGGATGCGCGCATCCTGGTGACGGGGGCGAACGGTGCCGGCAAGTCGACACTGCTCGCGGTGCTGGCCGGCCGGCTGGAGCCCGAGGCGGGGTCGGTGCAGCGCCGACGGGGCCTGCGCGTGGGACTGCTGGAGCAGGATGTGCGGTTCGGCGACCCCGCTGCGTCACCGCGACGGATCTACGAGAGCGTGGTCGGCGAACGCCGGGCAGAGTCGGTGCCTCTGACCTCGCTCGGTCTGATCGCGCCACGCGACGCAGACCGGTCGGTCGGCACCCTCTCGGTCGGTCAGCAGCGGCGCCTGGCACTTGCGCTGATCCTCGCTCGCCCACCGCATCTGTTCTTGCTCGACGAGCCGACGAACCACCTCTCTCTCGGGCTTGCCACAGAGTTGGAGGAGGCGCTCGGCGCGTATCCGGGGGCCGTCGTCGTCGCGAGTCACGACCGCTGGCTGCGCTCCGGCTGGAAGGGGGAGACGGTGCACCTTGCTTAACGTTCGAACGTATGTTCGAATAGTTTCATGCGTTGGAGTGGTCAGGAGTTGTCGGTCGATGAGCCGTCCGCCCTGCCTGGGCTGGCCCGCCTGAACAACCTCGTCCGCTCCGTGCGGACCCCCGACTTCGCCGGCATCACGTTCCACGAGGTGCTGGCGAAGTCGGCCCTCAACAAGATCCCCGGTGGGGGAGGGCCGATGCCGTTCGGGTGGACGATCAACCCGTATCGCGGGTGCTCGCACGCCTGCGTGTACTGCTTCGCGCGACCGACGCACACCTACCTCGACCTCGATTCAGGGAAAGACTTCGATAACGAGATCATCGTGAAGGTGGATGTCGCCGAGGTTCTGCGGAAAGAGCTTTCGAAGCCCAGCTGGGGGCATCATCCCGTCGCTCTCGGCACCAACACCGACCCGTACCAGCGGGCGGAGGGCCGCTACTCGCTCATGCCCGGGATCATCGACGCGCTCGCCGACTCGGGCACGCCGTTCAGCATCCTGACCAAGGGCTCGCTGCTGCGACGCGATCTCGACCGGTTGGTCGAGGCGAACAAACGGGTGCCCGTCGACCTCGCGATGTCGATCGCGGTGTACGACGACGAGCTGCAGCAGTCCGTCGAGCCCGGCACCCCGACCACCAAGGCGCGACTCGCCACGGTGACGGCGGTCCGCGAGCACGGGCTCGACTGCGGGGTGTTCCTCATGCCGATCATCCCGTACCTCACCGACACGAAGGCCCACCTCGATGAGGCGCTGCGCCAGGCGAAGGAGGCCGGGGCGACCTCGGTGCTGTACTCGGCGCTCCACCTGAAGCCCGGCGTGAAGGAGTGGTTCTATCTGTGGCTCGGACGCGAGCATCCCGAACTCCTGCCGCAGTACCGGCAGATGTACGGGCGCGGTACGTACGCGCCGAAGGAGTATCGCGGTTGGCTGGCCGGGCGGATCAAGCCGCTCATCCGCGCATACGGGCTGGAGCGCGGCGAGGAGGATCCGGCAACGGGAGGCGTCCGGTCGAGTGCGCTCGGGATGCTGCGCAATGACGAGGGGGAACGGCAGAGCGTGGGCTCGGCGGTGCGGGCGACAGCGGGGGCGCGGGCCACAGCGGCGGAGCGGGCGACAGCGGCAGAGCGGGCGACCACGGGGGCAGAGGCGCCGGACGCGGCGTCGATCGTGAGCGCATCCCTGACGGGGCTGGGGGTGCAGCCGACACTGTTCTGACGCGGGGTACACGGGGGCCCACACGACCGGGGTACACAGGGGCGCCGGCGAATGCCATAATCCCGAAGGGACCGAGACATGCTCGGATCCGGAAGGGACAGGACGTGTCGCTCGGTCTGCCCAGCCACTTGGCGCGGCCCGCGAACTCCCGCGCCCTCGCCACGGCAGCCCGCTGGGCCGGCCTGGTCTGCCTGGGAGCAGCCGTCGTCAACGTCGGTACGTCGAGCCTGAGCAACGGCAACGTCACCTCCTGGGTGACGCTGCTCGTGCTGGTCCCGATGGTCGCGCTGCTTCTCGCTCTGTCGCACGGACGCACGGTCGGGCTCACCATGGCGTACCTGCTCGTCGGCACCGTCTGCACCTACTTCTACGTCGTCGCCTTGCTCACGGGCACGCCGGCCTACCACGACACGAATCTCTTCGTGATCGCGCTCCCCGTCGTCGCCATGACGCTGGTCGGCGGAACCGGCACGGGGGCGCTCGTCGGCATCCTCTGGGCGACGGCCGGCTTCGCGCTGGCGGAGGCGGCGGTCATCCTGGGAGCGGCGACGACAGACCGCGTCTACATCCCAGACGCCATCTCACTGGGTGCCTACCTGCTCCTCGTCGGCGTGCTCGCCTTCGACGGGCTGACACGCGGAACCCGGTCGCGGGCGCAGGCCGCCCTGCACCGCGCGGTGCGCGACGCGCGGCTGGTCGACCTGCGTCGCGAACTCGTGGCCGCTTCCACCGCCGATCTGCACGACACGGTCCTCAGCGAGCTCGTCGCCGTCGCCGCGTCGGAGCCCGGACAGCTCGACGAGCGACTCGCGCGCCGGATCGAGGCCGACCTCCGAGGTCTCGGAACGGGCGCCCACGAGGGGGCTGCGGTGGAGAGCGAGCCCGCGCACGCCGAGGCGGACCCCTGGTACGACAGCGAACTCCACCGCGCCATCGAGGCCGCCCGCGACGAGGGACTCACCGTCGACATCTCCGGCGATCGCGCCCCCTACGCTCGGCTGAGTGAGGATGCACGCCGCGCGCTCGGCCTCGCCGTGCGGCAGTGCCTGGTCAACGTGGTCCGCCACTCCGGCAGCCCCAGCGCCGAGGTCGCCCTTTCGGCCGGCGGCGGATCCGTGTCGGTCATGGTGGTGGACGGAGGCAGCGGCTTCCCGGTGTCCGCGCCGGCCGCCGACCGGCTGGGCCTGCGGCAGTCCGTGGGTGACCGCATCGCCCGTGTCGGAGGCACTGTCGACATCTACTCGAGCGCCGATGTGGGCACGACCGTCATCATGACCGTGCCGATCGCCCCCGGTGCTGCCGAGACCTGGGGCCGCGCCGGATGACCGCCCTGAACCAGCGCACGATCGTCGGTGCGCGATCCGTCGCCATCGAGCGCACCCCGCAACGGCTGGATCCGCTCGGTGCCCAGTCGGCCTGGCTGCTCGTCCCGCTCCTCGGGGCGCTTGCCCTCGCCTATGCCCTCTTCTCCACGATCCGGCATGCCGGACAGATCCGCGACCTCTCGATGGGCATCGTTGCCATCGTCGTGCTGTTCCTCGCCGTCCTGGTGGCGGCGATCCGCACGCATCCGGGTCTCGCCCCGTTCGGGCGATGGTCGCACTTCTCGATCATCGGCGTCACGCTCACTGCGGCCTGTCTGTTCACCGCGTCGGTGTGGGGAAGCAACGAGCGCATCCAGGACGACTGGGGTCAGATCGCCGTCGCGCTGCTCCTGGTCGCGATGCCCCTGTACCGCCCCATCGGAGAGGTCGCCGGCTCGGCGATCGTCGCGGCCGTGGTGCTCGGGTGTCTCGCCGCGGCGCAGCACTCCCTCGTCATCGCGAACAGCCCGCTGGTGTACGCCACGGTCTCCGCGACCCCCATCCTCGCGCTGGCCGCAGGTGGCGCCGGCTACGCGTGGACCATCACGGGTGAGACGTTGCGGTGGCGGGAGGTGGCCCGCGAGGGCCAGCAGCGGCTGGATGGCGAGTTGCGTCAGGCGGCCGAGCGGATGATCGCGCAGGAGCGCATGACCGCGCTGAACGTTGAGGCGGTGCCGTTCCTGACGGCTCTGCTGCGAAGCGGAACGGTCACCGGCGAAGACGTCACGCAGGCGCGTGCGATCGCCGACCGCCTGCGCGGGACTGCGGTCCGCGCTGTGGCGCGCACCTGGCTGGAGGACACCGTCGACCTCGCGCTCGCGCCACGCCTCGTGCAGTCGACGTCCGTGGACGCCCCCGGCCCAGCTCAGGCACACGTGGACGACCCCGACCGCCTGGAGCGCGTGCTCACCGCCGACCAGCGTGCCATCGTGGGTGCACTCATCGCGACCGTCGCCGCACGTCCAGGGCTCGACCCCGAAAGCCTGCGCGTGACGGCGAGCAACCCCGAACGACCGAGGTTCCTGCTGGAGGCGCACGTCGTCGAGCCCCGTGCGGACCTCCGCCGTGAGCTGCTTCCGCTGGTCAGCTCGCTCAATTCCGTGGCCATGCAGGCGACCATGCGCCTGCGCGCCGGCGACCTGGCCGTCAGGTTCACCTACCCTGGAGGGGGTTCGAACGATCGCGGAGGGAGGCGACGATGAGCAGTGTCCACTCGGACCGTCCGCAGGCGACGGTTCCGCCCGGCGGGGCCGCAGGCCCGCGCGCCGAGCCGCCGATCCGGCTGGCGATCCTCGACGACCATGAGCTGCTGCTCGACAGCCTCGCCTCCTGGATCGAGAAGAACGCGCCGGATTTCGACCTCGTCCTCCGCGCGAGCAGCTGGCTCGAACTCGTCCACAGCGATGCCTTCCCCACGGACCTCGTCATCATGGACCTACAGCTCAAGGAGTCGGTCTCCATCGGCGCGCGCGTGCGCACGTGCCGGGCGGCGGGTGCGAAGGTCGTCGTCCTGAGCGCCGTCGACACGCCGGAAGACCGGGATGCCGCGCTCGCCGCCGGCGCCCTGGCGTACGTCACCAAGTCGCAGCCGATCTCGGAGCTGCTGTCGGCCGCCCTCTCGGCGGCGGGGCGCGGCGCGGGCCGCACCGCTCCTGCCCCGACCGCCTGGCGCCCCAAGCCGCTCATCCCGCAGTCGGCCAGACCCCGCCTCAGCGACGGTGAGCGGCAGGCGCTCGTGCTGTACGCCGACGGCCGCACCACCTCGGAGGTGGCGCGCGCGATGAACGTCCAGTACGAGACAGCGAAGACGTACCTGCGGCGGGTGCGGGAGAAATACGGCAAGGCGGGACGCCCGACGAGTTCGCGCGCGGACCTGATCCGCCGCGCCGCGGAAGACGGCTACCTCACCTGACGCGCCTCACCTGACGCGCCCGCGACGTCCGAGCGTCCCGTCCACATAGGATCGGTGCGTGGCAAAACTGTATTTCCGCTACGGCGCGATGAACAGCGGCAAGAGCACGGCCATGCTTCAGGCCGCGTACAACTACGAGGAACGCGGCCACCGCGTCCTGCTCACGAAGCCGTCGATCGACACCAAGGGCGACCTCGGCATCCTCTCCCGTCTGGGCGTGACACGGGAGGTCGACTTCCTCATCACCCCGGAGACCGACGCGTACGGCGCCTTCCAGCGGCATCGCGAGCGCACCATCAAGCGCTTCGACACCGACGTGAGTGCCCTGTTGGTGGATGAGGCGCAGTTCCTCACCGAGGCGCAGGTGGACGACCTGCTGCGCATCGCCCTGCTCGACGGCGTCCCAGTGCTCGCCTACGGCATCCGCACCGACTTCCAGACGGTCGCCTTCCCGGGCAGCCGTCGCCTGCTGGAGGTCGCGCACAGCCTGGAAGAGCTGAAGACGATCTGCCGTTGCGGCCGCAAGGCGATCTTCAACGCGCGGAAGATCGACGGCGTCTTCGTCTTCGACGGCGACCAGGTGGCCATCGACGGAGCGTCCGTCTCGTACGAGTCGCTATGCGGAAACTGCTACCTTCATGAAAGCCGAGGTGTCCTCAACAATGGCCGTCGGCACTGGCCTGTGGATGCGGCACCCGCCTACGTCGACGAGCCGGACCCCGATTTCACCTGAGGCGCGGCTTCACCTGAGGCACCGCTTCACCCGCTGGCCCGACCACTGGACGGCCCGACCCCTCGCGAAGGACTTGGACACATGAGAATTTCCGTGATCGGCTGCGGCTATCTCGGGGCCGTGCATGCCGCGTCCATGGCTCACCTGGGTCATGACGTCGTCGGCATCGACGTCGACGAGGCGAAGATCGCCTCCCTCTCGGCCGGGCGAGCTCCGTTCTTCGAGCCCGGACTCCCCGAGGTGCTGCAGAGCGCATCCGCTTCCGGCCGGCTGCGCTTCACGACGGACTTCGCCGCCGCCGCCGACGCGGACGTGCACTTCGTGGCCGTCGGCACCCCACAGGCGGCGGACGGGGATGCGGCGGACATGCGTTTCGTCGACGCGGCCTTCGCCACCCTCCTCGAGTATGCAAAGCCCGGCGATCTCATCGTCGGCAAGAGCACCGTCCCGGTGGGCACGGCCGCACGGCTGGCCGCTCTCGTGGCCGAGCGCCAGCCGGGTGCGACGCTGGCCTGGAACCCCGAGTTCCTGCGCGAGGGCTTCGCTGTGAAGGACACCGTCAGCCCTGACCGGCTGGTGTACGGCGTGCCGCAGGGCGAGGCAGGGGAGCGCGCCGCCCGGCTGCTGGACGAGGTGTACGCCTCCGCGGTGGCGGCGGGCACTCCGATCATCGTCACCGACTACGCGACGGCGGAGCTCGTCAAAGTGTCCGCCAACGCGTTCCTCGCGACCAAGATCTCCTTCATCAACGCCATGGCCGAGATCGCTGAGGTGACAGGGGCGGATGTGACGAAGCTCGCCGATGCGATCGGTCATGACGCCCGCATCGGCCGCCGCTTCCTGAATGCAGGGGTGGGTTTCGGCGGCGGTTGCCTGCCGAAGGACATCCGCGCGTTCAGCGCCAGGGCACGGGAGCTCGGGGTGGGGGAGTCGCTGCAATTCCTCGACGAGGTCGACAAGATCAATCTGCGCCGCCGCGCGCGCGTGGTCGAGATGGTCCGCGAGGAAGCGGGTGGTCTCGAGGGCGTTCGCGTCGGTGTGCTCGGCCTCGCGTTCAAGCCGCATTCGGACGACGTCCGTGATTCGCCGGCCCTCGAGATCGCGATGCGGCTGGCCGAGGCGGGTGCAGTGGTGATCGCCACCGACCCGCAGGCCGTCGAGAACGCCCGCCGCCGTGCGCCGGCGCTGTCGTTCGTGCGGACCGCGGAAGAAGCGGTGCGCGATGCGGATGTCGTCCTGCTGATCACCGAGTGGCCGGAGTTCACGGGCCTCGACCCCGAGGCTCTGGGCGAACTGGTGGCGCACCGCACGGTGATCGACGGGCGCAACTCACTGGATCCTGCTGCGTGGCGCGCCGCGGGTTGGGCGTATCGCGGGCTCGGTCGCTGACCCGGCGCTTCAGCGCTTTCATCGCCTCGCAAACTCGCCCCATTTGGGGGCCGCCAAAAAAGTGAGGATTTGTTAGATTTGTCGTATGGCGACAGGTCTCACGGAGCCGGACGCGCCGCCGCGTCCCGCGGATGCGCCGTCGAACGCGCCCAGGCGCGGTCGGTGGTGGCTCCGGCTGCACCTGCGCCATCCCGTCACCATCGGCATCCTCGTCGGCATCGGCATCTTCCTCCTCTTCGCCATCGTGTGGATCGGCGCCCGGGGCTACCTGGCTCAACGAGCGCTCACCGATGCGATCCCGGCTGCGGAGCAGGTCAAGACCGCGATCGGATCCGGTGACCTGAAAGCGGCAGGCCGAGCGGCCGACGCCCTGAGCCGGAAGACCCACCAGGCGGCTACGCTCACCTCGGATCCCGTCTGGCTGACCGCCGAGGCGGTCCCGTGGATCGGACCCAACCTCACCGCCGTTCGGACGGCCGCTGCCGCCTCCGACGAGGTGGCCTCCCATGTCGTCGAGCCGTTGGTCGCCGCCGGGGCGGCGGTCGACCTGCGCGCGCTGGCGATCCGCAACGGCCGGATCGACCTCGCTCCTCTCACGGCCGCGCAACCGGCGGTCGCCAAGGCCGGTAAGGCATTCACGGCCGCGCGGGCGAGCGTGGCCACGATCGAGACCGGCGCATTGATCAGCCCGATCGCGGGCGGCGTCGACCGTCTGCACGACGTGCTCGACCGTGCAGCTCCGGAGATGGACGCGATCGGCAATGCCGTGCGCCTCCTGCCGTCGATGCTCGGGGCAGACGGTCCCCGCGACTACCTGCTCGCCGCGCAGAACCCTGCCGAGCTCCGCGCGACCGGCGGGCTGATCGGAGCGGTCGCCCTCGTGCACGCCGACAACGGGGCCCTCACGCTGCAGCGGCAGTCCGCGGGGACGTCGATCGGCCCCTGGTCGACGCCGGTCGCCGACGTGCCCCTGAACACGGTCGGTCTCTACGGTCCGCTGGTCGGCCGCTACCTGCAGGATGCGAACCTCACGCCCGACTTCCCGCTCGCGGCCGCAACGGCCTCCCGGATGTGGACCACCATGTACGGCGGGACCATCGATGGCGTCGTCGCGGTCGATCCGGTGGTCCTCAGCGGGCTGCTGAAGTCGACCGGTCCTGTGACGCTTCCGTCGGGTGACCGGCTGACCTCGTCGAACGCGGTCAAGCTGCTCCTGAGCGACGTCTACCAGCGATACACCGACCCGGCCCAGCAGGATGCGTTCTTCGCCTCCGCCGCGAGTGCGGTATTCGACCGGATGTCGTCTGGCGATGTGGATGCGAAGAAGCTGGTGACCGCGCTGAGCGACGCCGGCGAATCCCGGCGGGTGCTGATCTGGAGCACGCACGACGACGATCAGAAGATCCTCGGGCAGACGACCCTCGCGGGCAGTCTTCCCCTCTCCGACCTGTCGACGGCAGGCATCGGCGTCTACTTCAACGACGCTACCGGCGCGAAGATGGACTACTACCTCGGCACCTCCGTCGCGGCCGGGTCCGCAGTGTGCCGTGCCGACGGCAAGCCGTCGACGGTCGTCCGCGTGACGCTGACGAACAAGGCTCCGGCCGACGCGGGGACGACGCTCCCGCGCTACGTGACCGGCGGCGGGACCTACGGCGTCCGTCCGGGAAACATCCGCACGAGGGTGGCGGTCTACGGGCCGGCGGGCGGATTGCTCGCTGCGACCCAGAGCGACGGCGAAAACTACACGACCGTCGCCGGCGTGGACCGCTCGCGCCCCGTGAGCCTTTACACCGTCGAACTCGCGCCGGGGGAGTCGAGGACGGTCACCGTGCAGTTCCTGAACGACCGGCAGACGTCGTCCGATCTCAGCGTCGTGACCACGCCGACGTTGCCCGGGGACGGTACGACCCCCGATGTGGGGGCACAGAATGCCGTCGCGCCCATTGTCGTTCAGTGCTCAACGGTCGTAAAGTGAAGATTACTCAACTACTAACCCGACCGTGAGCCGGGCCCCTACAGAAAGGCGGGCCGATGTTCAAGAAGATCCTGGCGGCAGTCGCCGTGACCGCGGGGCTGCTGCTTGCGGCTCCCGCGGCGGCGAATGCTGTCAACTACACCGACGGCGCCCAGTGCAAGTTCGACGTCAGCGTCGTGGAGGCAGGCGGAACCGCAACGCTCGTCTGCATCCCGGGCACCTGGTCGCCCGGCGAGGCCATCAACTGGACCGTGACCGGACAGAACGGTGCCCAGTTCAAGCTGGCATCGCTGAAGACCGCGACCAGTAGCCTCGCATTCACCAAGCACTCCAACGCCGACGGCAGCGACGTGCTGACCGTGACGCTCCCCGCGGATGCGTCCGGAACCTACAGCGTCGTCGGAGTCGGCCAGTCCAGCGGGCACGAGTGCCCCGCCTCGCTGACCGTCCTACCGGCCGACCAGGCCAGCACCGTCCTCGACCCCGGAGACGGACTCGCCCACACGGGCTCGGTCGTCGCCACCTGGGCGGCCTGGATGGGCGGCTCGCTCGTCATCCTGGGCCTCATCGCCCTCGCGGTGGTGGGCTGGGTGCGCAAGGTCAAGGCGTCCTGACACCACCATCGATGATTCCCGGTCCGGCCTTCCTGGCCGGGCCGGGAATCACTGCGTGAGGGGTGCGTTACACCTGGAGTGAGCGCCACCAGCATCCCCCTCAACGTCCTCGATCTCGCCAGCCGCCCCGCCGGAGGGACCAACTCCGACGCCGTCGCCGGCACCGTGCAGCTTGCGCAGGCCGCTGAGCGCCTCGGCTACGACCGGTTCTGGGTCGCCGAGCACCACGGAATGCCGGCCATCGCCTCCAGTGCGCCGGCGGTGCTGATCGCCGGAGTCGCAGCGGCCACCGAGCGCATCCGGGTCGGCAGCGGCGGCGTCATGCTGCCCAACCACGCCCCGCTCGTCGTCGCAGAGCAGTTCGGAACGCTCCGTGCCCTGTACGGCGACCGCATCGACCTCGGGATCGGGCGCGCGCCCGGGACCGACGGGGCGACCGCGATGGCGCTTCGGCGCAGCGCCGAGGGGCTCGGCGTCGAAGATTTCCCGCAGCAGCTGCTCGACCTGTTCGGCTTCTTCTACGGCGGGGTGAGCGACGCGAACCCGTTGCACGGTGTGACCGCCATCCCGGGCCTCGGCGACGCCCCACAGATCTGGCTCCTCGGCTCGAGCGGATACAGCGCTCAGGTCGCTGCGGCGCTCGGCATCCGATTCGCCTTCGCCCACCACTTCGCCGGGGAGAACACCGAGGCGGCGCTGGACCTCTACCGTTCCCGGTTCGAGCCGAGCGACCTGCTCGCCGAACCGCACACGATGATCGCGGTCAACGTCGTCTCCGACGATGACCCAGAGACGGTGCGCGCCCTGTCCCTCCCGGGCCAGCTGTCGTTCCTGCGGATGCGCCGCGGGCTGAAGCCCGAGCCGGTCAGCGTCGAGGAGGCCCTCGCCTACGAGTTCAGCCCCCTGGAGGAGGAGTTCATCGCCAACCGGAACGCGCGCCAAGCCGTCGGGACGCCCGACGAGGTGAAGGCCCGGCTCGACTCCCTGCTGGCGTCGACCCAGGTGGATGAGCTGATGGTCTCGTCGGGGGCAGCGACTGTGGAGGGCCGCATCCGTTCGCTCGAGGTCGTCCGGGAGCTGTACCCCGCAGCATGACGGACCGTGACGGCGGACCGCGCGGCGGTGCGCCTCGCCGGGTACCGTTGGGCCACATCCCCGTCCCGAGCAAAAGGCGGTTCCCACATGTCGCATCCACTCAACGTGGTCGGAGTGAGCGGAAGCCCCACCCACCCGTCGCGCACCACCGTGCTGGTCGATGAGGTCGCGCGCTCGTACGCGGACGCCGTCGGCGGGGTCTCTCGCACGATCCGGCTCGCGCCCCTGCTGCCGGAACTCGGCGCGGGCCCGTTCCGCAGCAGCCTCAGCCCTGTCGTCATCGAGGCGCTGGAGGCGGTCGAGAACGCCGACATCCTCGTCGTCGGCTCACCCGCGTACCGCGCCACCTACACCGGCCTCTTCAAGCTGTTCTTCGACCACGTCGGCCAGTACGCTCTGGTCGACAAGCCGATCGTCCTTACGGCCACGGGCGGCAGCGATCGCCACGCCCTCCTGGTGGAGCACCAGATGCGGCCCCTGTTCGGCTTCTTCCAGTCGCTGACCCTGCCCCTCGGGATCTACGCGGCCGAAAGCGACTTCGCCGACTACGAGATCAGCTCGCAGGACCTCCGCGACCGCATCGACACGGCCGTGTCGCGCACCCTGCCGCTCATCCGGTCGGACAGCGATGCGTCGCGGTTCCCGGAGCCTGAGTTCGCACGACCCGACGCGTTCTGAGGCATCACCGCCGAAAACGACGAAGGGCCGGAGCGTGAAGCTCCGGCCCTTCTGCACGGTCGGGGTGCGCCCCGCGCGCTCCCCCAAACGCCGCTCCGCGCTCCGCGCGGGGCGTCGCCAGGGGCCCCTCGCTGCGGGGACCCCAATAGACAGCAGCGAGTAGTGAAAAAAGCCGGTGGGCACGTGATCGCTTCGCGATCCTCGTGCCCACCGGCTTTTTCACTACGTCGGGGTGACAGGATTTGAACCTGCGGCCTCTTCGTCCCGAACGAAGCGCGCTACCAAGCTGCGCCACACCCCGAAGGCCTCATCCAGGATACACGAGCGCAGCGCCGCTCATGACCACTGCGACCGCGGAACCGGGCTCAGGAGGCGGCGGTCAGGGTGACGAGAGTGGCTTCCGGTCGGCAGGCGAAACGCACCGGGGCGAAGATCGAGGTGCCCAGGCCCGCGGACACGTTGAGGTAGGCCGAGCGGAACGCATGACGCCAGACACTCAGCCCTTTGACCTGAGCGCGCGGGATGTCGCAGTTCGTGACGAGTGCGCCGAACCCGGGCACGCACACCTGTCCGCCGTGCGTGTGCCCCGCGAAGATCATCGCGGCACCGTACGTCACAAACGCGTCCAGAACGCGGCGGTACGGCGCATGGACAACGCCGATCGTGACGGCCTGCCGCTCGGCGCGAGGCCCCTCATCCGGCCAGGTGTTGTCGTCGGAGAACGGGTCGTCCTCGCGCAGCTCATCGAGCGCGCCCGGGATGGCCTCCACCCGGTCGAAGCGGATGTGCGGGTCGTCGACGCCGAAGAACTCCAGGTAGGTGCCTCGGACCTCGAGCGCCGCGGCCCGGTTGTCCAGATCCAGCCAGCCGAGATCGCGGAAGAACGCGGTCAGCGATGCGGTGTCGAGTCGCGGCGCGATCGGCGGACGCTTCTTCGACGGCCCGAGGAAGTACTTGAGCGGGTTCTTGAACTGCGGTCCGAAGTAGTCGTTGGAGCCGTGGACGAAGACGCCCGGGATGCCCTGGAAGCCTTCGTAAGCGGCTCGGACGCCTTCCAGCCCCTGCTCGTGGCCGAGCACGTCGCCCGTCTCGACGATCAGATCCGGCTTCAGACGGGCGAGGGAGCGGATCCACTCCTGCTTGTCGCGCTGCCACGGAGCCATGTGCAGGTCGGAGAGGTGCAGCACGCGGATGGGCTCGGCGCCGGCGGGGAGCACAGGGGCGCTCACCTCTCGCAGCGTGTACGAGCGGCGCTCGACCAGCGAACCGTACGCGAACGCCGCAGCGCCCGCCCCGGCCACAAGGGCCAGGGCGGACGCCGCGGGATGAAGACCTCCGCGAGCCACTAGCCGCCCGCGCCCGGGGTCGGCGCACCGCTTGCCGCCGAGAGCGCCAACGTCACCTGGCTACCCGGCTTCGCGGCCGCGCCGCCTGCAGGGTCCTGCGATTGCACGGTCGCCGTTGGACTGTTGCCGCCCGCGGTCTTGACCTTGAATCCGGCTGCCGTCAGAGCGGCCAGCGCATCCCCGTACTTCTGACCGACGACGTTCGGCACTGCGACAAGGGACCCGTTGCTCGTGAAGAGCGTGACCGGGGTGCCCTTGCTCACCTGGGTGCCGGGCCCCGGATCAGTTCCGGAAATCGTTCCCGCCGGCGCCACCGAGTCCTGTGGTCCGCCGTCGGCCGAGTCGAGACCGAGGCCCGTGAGGATGGACTTCGCCTCGTCGGGCGTCTTGCCGGTCAGATCCGGAATGGCGACCTGTACGCCGCGCGTGAGCTTGTCGGGCGCCGCGGGGAAGTCGTCGCCGCCGTACTTGGCGACCGCAGCGGTCATCATGTTTCGCATGACCGCGGTACGAGCGATGGCGGGAGTGGTGCCGTGCGTCGGGAAGATCCGGCGCATGTCCACGTGGCCGGTGATGTTGCCGACCCAGTACGCACCGGCGACCTTCGTGGTGGCGGCGACCAGCCAGAGCTGCTCGTTGCCGTCCGTGGTGCCGGTCTTGCCGAGCATGTCCTTGCCGGTGCGGTTCATCCCTGCGGCGGTTCCGCCCTGGAGCGGGCCCTGGAGCGCCTTCGCCATGGTGTTCGCGACGGCGGGGTCGACAGCCTGGGAGCACTTCGTGGCCGGCGGTGGGACCTCCTTGCCCGTGCCGTCGATGATCTTGTCGATCACGATCGGCGTGCAGGTCAGGCCGTTGTTGGCGATGCCCGCGAAGGCCGTGGCCATCGTCAGCGGTGCGATGTTGTTCGTACCGAGCACCGAGGCCGGGTTGCTGTCCAGGGGGGCGCCGGTCGCGGTGTGGACACCGAAGGATTCTGCATCCTTCTTGATCTCGCAGAGGTCGAGCTGGTACGCCATGGCGACGAACGCGGTGTTGATCGAGTTCGTGGTCGCGTTCTGGGCGCTCCGGATGCCTTCCTCGCCGCCCGAGTCGTTGGTCGGCTTCCAGGGGCCGCCCCAGGCGGCTCCCGGGCAGCTGTCCTTGAACCTCGACTGGTCGTAGGTGCGGACGTTCGCGTTCACGCTCTCGTTCAGCGAGTGGCCCTGCTTGAGCCACTCGGCGAGGGTGAAGACTTTGTAGGTCGAGCCGACCTGGAAGCCGTTGGATCCGCCGTAGGCCTGATCGGTGGCGTAGTTCACCGAGGTGTAGTCGGTGCTGGTGTTCAGCACGTCCGGGTCCTGGCTGTACTTCTTGTTCTGCGCCATGTAGAGCACACGGCCGGTGCCCGGCTGCACGCCGGTCAGCACGCCACCAAGGTTGGCCCTGTCGTACGACGGCGGCACGTAGGAGGCGATGGTCTCCTCGGCGGTCTGCTGCAGCTGGAGGTCGAGGGAGGTGTAGATCTTGAAGCCGCCGCGGTTGAAGTTGGACGCGCGGGTGTCCTCGTCGGCGCCGAAGGTCGGGTCGTTGAGGATGGTCTTCTGCACGTAGTCGCAGAAGTACGCAGACCCGCCCGCGGTCTGGCAGCCGCGCACCGACGGGGTGATGACCGGCTGGATCGGGGTCTTGACCGCCTCGTCGTACTGCGTCTTGGTCAGCTTCTTGTACTGGTACATCTTCTGAAGGATGTAATCGCGACGCTCTTTGTTCTTCGCGTAGCCGTTGGCCGCACCGTTGTCCTTGGAGTCCGGACTGTCGATCTTCAGGCTCGTGGGCTCGTTCACGATCGCGACCAAGCTCGCCGCCTGAGCGGGGGTCAGCGCCGCGGCGCTGGTGTTGTAGTAGTAGCGCGCAGCCGCTTCGATGCCGTACACCGAGCCGCCGAATCCGGCGATGTTCAGGTAGCCGACCAGGATCTGGTCCTTGGTGAACTTCTTCTCGATGCCGATCGCGTACTTCATCTCCTTGACCTTGCGGTCGGGGGAGACACCGGTCGACTCGGTGACGCAGTCCTGGTACTTGGTCTTCTGCTCCTTGGTCTTGACCGGGAGCGCCTCGCACTTCTGCAGGAGCACGTTCTTCACGTACTGCTGGGTGATGGAGGATCCGCCCTGGACGCTGCCGCCCCCGACGGTCGAGAGGACACCGCGGACGGTGCCCTGGATGTCGACGCCGCCATGGCTGTAGAACCGAGGGTCCTCACCGGCGATGGCGGCATCCTTCGCCGCCTGGGAGATCTGGTTGAACGCGACCGGGAGACGGTTCTGGGAGTAGAAGGTCGCCAGGGGCACATCCTGGTCGCCGTTCTTCGCATAGATGGTGGTCGGCTGGGCGAGCTGATCGATGTTCAGGTACTCCGGGAGACCTTCGAACACACCGATGCTGTTATTGGCGGCCATACCCGTGACCGCGATCGCGGGGGTGACGGCGGCGGTGACCAGAAGACCGGCCACGACACTCATGCCGATGAAAGCACCGGCGGCGCCGAGCACACCTCTAGCCTGTGGTTTTTGCGCAGACATAGGATCAGAGTAGGTGATGAACCTGCAAAATCCCCCGATTCGAGGAGCACGATGCCGCGCTGGGAATACCTGACCACCCCGCTGATCATCCACAACACAGCAGCGATCCTGAACAACTGGGGTTCGGAGGGATGGGAGCTGGTGCAGATCGTCACCGGCCCGGAGGGCGGCCTCGTCGCCTACCTCAAGCGCCCGCTGCAGGATGAGGAGCAGGCCTAATGGCCGACGTGGAGGCGCGTCTCGCGCAGCTCGGGATCGAACTGCCCGACGTCGTCCCGCCCGTTGCGGCCTATACGCCCGCGGTCCTGGACGGCTCGTACTTATACACCTCTGGGCAGCTCCCGATGGTCGCGGGCGCGCTGCCCGCCACCGGCAAGGTCGGCGAAGGCAACGGCCTCGTCTCGGCCGCCGATGCCAAGGAGTACGCACGGATCTCGGCCCTGAACGCCCTCGCTGCGGCGAAGAGCGTGCTCGGGTCGCTCGACCGCGTCCGCCGTGTGGTGAAGGTCGTCGGGTTCGTGGCGTCCGACCCCGCGTTCACCGGTCAGCCCGGCGTGATCAACGGCGCCTCGGAGGTGCTCGGCGACATCTTCGGAGACGCCGGAGTGCACGCCCGATCGGCGGTGGGCGTCGCGGTGCTGCCGCTCGACTCCCCGGTCGAGGTGGAGTTTGTGCTCGCGGTCGACTGACGCGCTGCACGAACGTACGACGAAGGGGCGGCGCCGCTGGCACCGCCCCTTCGTCGTGTTCGTCGCTCGCTACGAGAGCTTGGCCTGGATCGAGCTCATCACGGCCGTGTCGGCGAGGGTCGTCGTGTCGCCGACCTCGCGTCCCTCCGCCACATCGCGCAGCAGGCGCCGCATGATCTTGCCGGAACGGGTCTTCGGCAGCTCCGTGACGATGAAGATGTCGCGCGGGCGGGCGATCGCACCGATCTGCTCGGCGACGTGCTTGCGCAGCTCGGCCGCCACATCCATCGCGCCCGCCTGCTCCAGCTGGTTCTGCTTGATGATGACGAACGCCACCACGGCCTGACCGGTCGTCTCGTCGTTGGCGCCCACCACCGCGGCCTCGGCCGTGAAGGGATGCGCGACCAGCGCCGACTCGATCTCCGCCGTCGAGAGGCGGTGCCCGGAGACGTTCATGACGTCGTCCACACGGCCCAGCAGCCAGATGTCGCCGTCCATGTCGTACCGGGCGCCGTCGCCGGCGAAGTACTTGTCGCCGAACTTCGACCAATAGGTCTCCTTGAAGCGCTCCGGGTCGCCCCAGATGCCGCGGAGCATGCTCGGCCACGGTTCGGTGACGACGAGCAGGCCGCCCTGGTCCTTGCCGACGGGTGTCCCGGTCTCATCGAGGATGTCGATGGAGATTCCGGGCAGGGGCACCTGTGCGCTGCCCGGCTTCAGCGTGGTCACCCCGGGCAGGGCCGAGACCATGATCGCGCCGGTCTCCGTCTGCCACCAGGTGTCGACGATAGGGGTCTGATCGCCGCCGATGACCTCGCGGTACCACATCCACGCCTCAGGATTGATCGGCTCACCGACCGAACCCAGCACGCGCAGGCTCGACAGGTCGAACTTCTGCGGGTGCTGCCGGCCGATCTTCATGAACGAGCGGATCGCGGTCGGAGCGGTGTAGAAGATCGAGACCTTGTACTTCTCGATGATCTCCCACCAGCGGCCGGGATGCGGGGTCTCGGGTGTGCCCTCGTACATGACCTGCGTCGCGCCGTTCGCGAGCGGGCCGTAGACGACGTACGTGTGCCCCGTGATCCAGCCGACATCGGCGCTGCACCAGTAGACGTCCGACTCCGGGTGCAGGTCGAAGACGAATTTGTGCGTGAAGGACGACTGCGTCAGGTAGCCGCCCGAGGTGTGCAGGATGCCCTTCGGCTTCCCCGTCGTGCCGGAGGTGTACAGGATGAACAGCGGCTGCTCGGCCGGGAACGCCTTCGCGACGTGGTCGGCATCCACCAGGGCGATCTCGTCGTGCCACCACAGGTCGCGGCCCTCGGTCCACGCGACCTCGTTCTCGCCGCGCTTGACGACGAGGACGTGCTCGACGGTGGTCGCCTCGCCGGTGAGGGCAGCATCCACGGCGTCCTTGAGCGGGAAGACGCGGCCCTTGCGCCAGCCGCCGTCCGCGGTGATGACGAGCTTCGCCTCCGCGTCGTCGATCCGCGACCGCAGGCTCTCCGCGCTGAACCCGCCGAAGACCACCGAGTGGACGGCGCCGATCCGGGCGACGGCCAGCATCGCGATGACGGCCTCGGGGATCATCGGGAGGTAGATGGCGACGCGATCCCCGGCACGGATGCCGAGGCTCGTGAGCAGATTGGCCGCCTTCTTCACTTCGGCCGTCAGCTCGGCGTAGGTGATCGAGCGCGAGTCGCCTGGCTCGCCCTCCCAGTGGATCGCCACGCGGTCGCCGTTGCCGGCGAGGACATGGCGGTCGAGGCAGTTGAACGCGACGTTGAGCTCACCGTCGTCGAACCACTTGGCGAAGGGAGGCTCGCTCCAGTCGAGGGTGCGGGTGAAGGGGGTGTGCCAGTGGATCAGTTCACGTGCCTGGTCCGCCCAGAAGCCCAAGCGGTCCGCGGCCGCGCGCTCGTAGAGGCCGGCGTCGGCGATCGCGTCGGCGGCGAATTCGTCGCTCGGCGGGAACCGGCGGGCTTCATGGAGCAGGTTGTCGATTGTGTTGCTCATGGGGAGTCTTTTCGCTCCTTTGCGATGCTGTCGTTTCGAGTCGTGGCGCGACAATGCCTGACTCTACAACCTGCCGTGAGGGCCGCCCCAGAAGACTTGCGTTTGCATCGATTCTGCGTAAACTGGACCCCGGCCGAATGTAAATTCGTGCGTGCGGCGCAATCGATTCCCCCCAATCCTGCGCCGCAGTGGCCGCACCTGTTCCCCCCAATAGGTGCGGCCCCCCTCTTTTTAACGCGGATTTCCGCGTTGTGACTCGTCCACAGGCCAGCGATCGGCCCGGTTGTCCACCGTTCTCGATGATGACGTCCGGCCGGCCGGCTCTCTTCGTAGCCTCGCCGCATGATTACTGACGGCATGACTACTGACCGCATGAGTACTGACGAGAGCGGCGACGAGTCGCGCGAGCCGGGGCTCTGGCGCACCTTCGGTCCGCTGGCCCCGTACCTGTTGCGCCCGGGCATCACGGACCTGTTCCTGACCGGTGGGGGCGAACTGTGGAGCGACGGGCCGCCTGACGGCCTGCGGCGCGAGAACGGGTGGCGTGCCGGCCCGCAGGATGCCCGGGAGTTGGCGGTCCGCCTGATCGCGGCGGGCGGGCGGCACATCGACGAGGCGACGCCGTTCGTCGACGTGCGGCTGCGCGGGGGAGTCCGCGTGCACGCCGTGCTCCCACCCGTGTCTACGGGAGGAGCGCTCCTGTCGATCCGGGTGCCCCGGCGCAGTCAGCCGTCCCTCGACGACCTCGTCGCGGGCGGCGGGATGCCGTCGGCCGACCGCGACCGGCTCCTGGCAGCCGTGCGCGGCCGGACGAACCTGCTCATCACCGGCGCCGGCGGAGCGGGCAAGACGACCCTGCTTGCGGCGATGCTGGGGAACGCGCCGCCGGGCGAGAGGATCGTCGTGATAGAAGATGTCGCCGAGCTCCGCATCCAGCACCCGCACGTGGTCGGGCTCGAGACGCGCCAGCCGAACCTCGAAGGCGCGGGAGGGGTCGACCTGCGCCGCCTGGTCCGTGAGGCGCTGCGGATGCGGCCCGACCGCCTGGTACTCGGCGAATGCCGGGGAGAAGAAGTGCGCGACCTCCTCGGAGCGCTGAACACCGGTCACGACGGCGGCGCAGGCACGATGCACGCGAATTCGCTCGAGGATGTGCCGGCGAGGCTCGAGGCGCTGGGCGCCCTCGCCGGGCTCGGCGAACACGCGCTCGCGCGCCAGGCGGTCAGCGCGATCGGGCTCGTGGTCCACCTGGAGCGAGTGGATGGTGTCCGGCGCCTCTCGGGATTCGGCCGGCTGCGCCTCGACCGGGAGGGGCGGCTGGCCGTCACCACGCTGGACACCGCGGGCGGGGCGTCGCAGTGAGTGGGGCTGCGCGTGCTTGTTGGGGAGGTCGGTCTCGTCGCTGGTGCGGACCGTGAAGCGGCTACGGCTACGGCAACGGCCCGGCGAGGCGGCAGACGCGACGGCGGCGCTGGCCGAGTCTCTCGCCGTGCTACTCGATGCCGGTTTGAGCCCGCGATCCGCGTGGAGGGCGACGGCAGCGCATCGCGTGCATCCCGTCGCCGCCCGCGTGGTGAGCGCGCTTGCGAGTCAGCCGTCGTGCGCGCGTGCGCTGATCGACGCGGCGAGTACTGACGACGTGCGCATGATCGCAGCGGCCTGGAGGGTCGCAGAGCAGTCCGGCGCGCCTCTCGGGCACGCCCTGCGGACGGTCGGCGAGACGCTGCGCGACGTCGCGGAAGCCGAGCGGGAGGCCGACGTGGCACTCAGCGGACCACGTGCGACCGCGCGGCTGATCTCGTGGCTGCCCGCCGTCGGCGTCGCGATGACGGTGGCGCTGGGTGCCGACCTCATCGGTACCCTGACGTCGACTGCCGGTGCGCTGGCGGTCGGGGCGGGGCTGCTGCTCCTGTTCGGCGGGCGGTGGTGGATGCGCGCACTCGTGGTCGGCGCGCTCGCCCGCAAGCACACGGCCGGTCAGTTGGAGGAGCTCGTCGCCGTTGCACTCGCCGGCGGCGCGTCGGCCGAGGCGGCGATCGAGACCGCACGGGCGGCGACGGCCGCGGCGGGGCTCCCCGCGAACGACGACGGTCCCGTACGGTCGGTGATCGACCTCGCAGCCTCTGCGGGCGCACCGGCCGCGGAGTTGTTGACAGCGGCGGCGCGCCAGCAGCGACGCTCCGCCCGCGCCGACGCTCGACGGTCTGCGGCGACGCTGGGCGTGAGGCTGCTGCTCCCGCTCGGCCTCTGCGTGCTGCCCAGCTTTCTGCTCCTCGCCGTAGCGCCGCTGGTGTTGTCGCTGCTCTCGTCCACAACGACGGGCCTCTGGTGACTTCTGCACAGATGAAGGGGATGCCCTCCCTGCCGGCGGCCCCGGACGAAGGATGGAAACGGAAGCAGAACGATGAGAGGGGCTCCCATGGTCCAGGTGATCGAGAAGGTACGCAGTATGCGGCAACGGCTGCGCGAGGATCGGGGTGCGGCCACGGCGGAGTACGCGATTACGATCCTCGCCGCAGTCGGCTTCGCCGGCCTCCTGGTCGCCTTGCTGAAGGGCGACGAGGTGAAAGCCATCCTGTCCGAGCTGGTGCATCGTGCACTGTCCGGTGGGTGAGCCGCAGATGAGTCACAGAACGCGTCGGCGGAGGTGGCGCTCCGACCGCGGCAGTGTGACCGCGGAGTTCGCCGTCGCACTGCCGGCGGTGCTCGCCTGTCTCGCACTGTGCGTTGGCGCGGTGTCCGGTTCCGCTCAGCTGGGTGCGCTGACGGCCGGTGCCGCAGCGGCGGCCCGGCTGGCGGGCCGGGGCGACGACCCAGCGGCGGCGCCCATCCCAGGCGGAGCCGGGATGGGCCTGGAGCGGGCCGGGAGCACCGTGTGCGTGCGACTGACGGCAGCAGAAGACGCGACCCTCAGCCGGATCGGCGTTCGGCTGAGTGCCCGGGCGTGCGCGCTGGATGAGGGAGCTGAACGGTGACCGCGAGCCGCCCCCGGCATTTCGCACGCGCGGCGATCTTCGACGACCGGGGGAGCGGATCTGTCCTGGCGCTCGGGATCCTATCCGCCGTGCTTGCGCTCGCAGCCGGGGCCTTCCTCGTGGTGGGCGCAGGGGCGGCCCACGCTCGGGCGGCTGCCGCCGCCGACCTCGCGGCGCTCGCAGCCGCCGACGTCGTGAGCGGACGCGCTCCGGGCGTGCCGTGCGACGTGGCTGAATCCGTCGTGGAGGCGAACGGCGCCGGCCTCGTCGCCTGCGACCAGGCGGGCGTGGCCGTCACCGTCACCGCCGCCGTGCCGTATGCCGGTCTCAGCGCATCCGTATCCGGGCGAGCAGGACCGCCCCGCGGAGTCGAAGCGAGTCCCGGGTGACGTGCGTGGAGGCTGGAGTCAGTCGAAGACGGTCTCGAGGTAGCGGTACGAGACGGCCGTCGGTCCCCGGCCGTGGCCGTCGTCGGACGCGAACTCGAGCTCGGCGCCCGCGGCGCGGATATAGAGGTAGTGCTTCGAGCCCTGCGGAGCGGAGATCTCCAAGCGAGGACGGGCGTCTCCGGAATCGAGGAAACCGGTCGAGATCGTCTTGCCCTCGAGAGGGCCGTCGATCAATTTGGCGGTGTACGTCGTCGTCGTTGCCATGCCCTCATTGTCCTCCCGAGCGTCGACCCGGCATAGACCTCGGGTCGTGCTCCCGCGGCTCTGAGGCGCGGACGCAGCGCAATCGCCGGCACTGCGCCCACGGCGAACGCAGATGACTCGATTAGGCGGACAAGCGGCGAAGGTGTGTATGGTTTGCCTGTCGGCCGCACGGACCACGTCTCGAGTGGATCGGCGTCTGCAGGGGGAGCGCGCCACGCCGTCCGGTCGGAACCCGACACAGTCAGCTGTGGCGACACAGTGTGTGCATATTAAGAGGAGTCAGGTGTCTGACACGAAGAAGCTCGTCATCGTCGAGTCACCGAACAAGGTGAAGTCGATCGCCCAGTACCTGGGCGACGGCTACGAGGTCATGGCCTCGGTCGGGCACATCCGCGACCTCATCGAGCCGAAGAACCTGCCCCCGGAGCTCAAGAAGGGGTCGCTGGGAAAGTTCTCGGTCGACGTCGAGAACGAGTTCGAGCCCTACTACGTGGTGTCCGACCAGAAGAAGAAGACGGTCGCCGACCTGAAGCGCGCGCTCAAGAACGCCGACGAACTCCTCCTCGCGACGGATGAGGACCGCGAGGGCGAAGCCATCGCGTGGCACCTCGTCGAGGTGCTGAAGCCAAAGGTTCCCGTCAAGCGGATGGTGTTCCACGAGATCACCCGCGAAGCGATCGAGCAGGCCCGCGACAACACCCGCGAGATCGACACCGCGCTGGTCGACGCGCAGGAGACCCGTCGCATCCTCGACCGGCTCTACGGCTACGAGGTCTCACCGGTGCTCTGGCGCAAGGTGGGCCCTGGCCTGTCCGCGGGTCGCGTGCAGTCCGCTGCGACCCGGCTCGTCGTCGACCGGGAGCGTGAGCGCCTCGCGTTCGTGCCCGCATCGTATTGGGGCCTGACCGCCCAGCTCGCACCCGAGGGCGCCAACCCGTTCGAGGCCAGGCTCGCCCGGCTCGACGGCGACCGCGTCGCAACAGGCCGCGACTTCGACGACCACGGCCGTCTCACCTCGGGGGCGCGCACCCTCGACGAGGCATCCGCGACCGCGCTCGCGGCGGCGATCCGCCAGCCCAGCACCGAAGTCGCCGTCTCGAAGGTCGACTCCAAGCCGTACTCGCGCCGGCCGGCGGCGCCGTTCACCACCTCCACCCTCCAGCAGGAGGCGGCGCGCAAGCTCCGCTTCTCCGCCCGGCAGACGATGAGCGTGGCGCAAACGCTGTACGAGAACGGCTACATCACCTATATGCGCACCGATTCCGCGTCGCTGTCGCAGCAGGCGACGAACGCGGCGCGGACGCAGGCAGCGAAGCTGTACGGTCCGGAGACCGTTCCGGACAAGCCGCGCACCTACGCCTCCAAGAGCAAGAATGCCCAGGAGGCACACGAGGCGATCCGTCCGTCCGGCGAGACGTTCCGCACGCCAGCCGAGCTCGAGCGCTCGCTGCGCGGACCGGAGTTCCGCCTCTACGACCTGATCTGGAAGCGCACGGTCGCCTCCCAGATGGCCGACGCGAAGGGGCAGACCGCCTCGGTGACCGTGCAGGCGCGCGTCACGGACGGTCCCCTCGACGGAGCGGTCGCCGAGTTCACGGCGAGCGGCACGGTGATCACGTTCCGCGGCTTCCTCAACGCCTACGAAGAGAGCAAGGACGAAGAGCGCAACGCGTCCGACGCGGCGGAGGCCAAGCTGCCGCCGCTCACCGAGAAGCAGCCGCTCAGCGTTCAGGATGTCGCGGCCGACGGCCACGAGACCACGCCTCCGCCCCGCTACACCGAGGCGAGCCTGGTCAAGAGCCTGGAAGAGCTGGGGATCGGGCGGCCCTCGACGTTCGCCAGCATCATCTCCACCATCATCGACCGCGGCTACGTCACGCAGCGGGGCCAGGCTCTCGTACCCAGCTGGGTCGCCTTCTCGGTCGTGCGACTGCTGGAGGACTACTTCGGCGACCTCGTCCAGTACGACTTCACCGCCGAGATGGAGGACGATCTCGACCGCATCGCCGACGGCGCCGCGGAACGGGTCGACTGGCTGAACAGCTTCTACTTCGGAAGCGACAAGCACAAAGGCCTCCGCCGGGTCATCGACAACCTCGGCGAGATCGACGCGCGGAGCATCAACTCCATCGCCATCGACGAGGGCGTGACGCTCCGCATCGGCAAGTACGGCCCGTATCTCGAGGTCACCGACCCCGAAGCGGGTCCCGATGCCCCGCCGCGACGGGTCAACATCCCGCCGGAGCTCGCGCCCGACGAGCTCACGCCCGCCAAGGCGCGCGAACTCATCGAGGCCCCGGTGCAGACCGACCGCGTGCTCGGTGCGAACCCGGAGAACGGCAAGCTCGTCCTCGCCAAGGACGGGCGCTTCGGCCCCTACGTCACGGAGGCCGACCCGGAGGAGGAGCCCACCGCCGACGCCAAGACCGGCGAGGTGACGGAACCGGCGAAGCGCACCAAGAAGGCGGCAGCAGCGAAGCCGCGCACCGCATCCCTCTTCAAGTCCATGGACCTCGGTTCGATCGATCTCGACACCGCACTCAAGCTGCTCGACCTGCCCCGCGTCGTCGGCGCCGATCCCGAGAGCGGCGACGAGATCCAGGCGCAGAACGGTCGCTACGGTCCGTACCTGAAGAAGGGAACGGACACCCGTTCCCTGCCGAGCGAGGACGACATCTTCGAGGTGGATCTCGCGGGCGCCCTGGAACTCTTCGCTCAGCCGAAGTACGGCAACCGTCGTGCCTCCAGTGCGCTCAAGGAGTTCGAGGCCGACCCGGTCAGCGGCAAGCCGATCCGCGTCAAGGACGGCCGTTTCGGCCCGTACGTGACCGACGGCGAGACGAACGCGACGATTCCGCGCGGCGAGACCGTCGACGAGGTCGACTTCCCCCGCGCCGTCCAGCTGCTCGCCGACAAGCGCGCCAAGGCCCCGGCCAAGAAGCCCGCCCGGAAGGCCGCCCCCGCCAAGAAGCCGGCGGCCAAGAAGCCGGCCGCCAAGAAGCCCGCCGCGAAGAAGCCGGCCGCGAAGAAGACCGCCGAGTGAGCGGGGGCCTCTTCATCACACTCGAGGGCGGCGACGGCGTGGGGAAGTCCACCCAGGCCGCCCTGCTCGAGGAGTGGCTGAGAGGGCTCGGCCGCACCGTCGTCCGCACCCGTGAACCGGGCGGGACCGACGCCGGGGTCGAGATCCGGGAGATCGTTCTGCACCACCGCGGCGACATCGCTCCGCGGGCGGAAGCTCTGCTCTACGCGGCCGACCGGGCGCACCACATCGCGACCGTCGTCCGGCCGGCGCTGGCGCGCGGCGAGGTCGTCGTCCAGGACCGCTACATCGACTCCTCGGTCGCCTACCAGGGTGCCGGGCGGGTGCTCGACGCGCAGCAGATCCGCGACCTGTCGCTCTGGGCGGCCGAAGGCCTCCTGCCTGACCTGACCATCCTGCTCGACCTCGACGAGGATGCCGCACGCGCCCGCCTCGACACCGCCCGCACCCGTTACGACCGGTTGGAGGCGGAGCGATCCGACTTCCACGCGCGCGTCAGGGCCGGCTACCTCGGGCTGGCCGAGCAGGAGCCGGACCGTTTCCTGGTCGTCGACGCCGCACGGCCGGTCGAGGAGATCGCGGCCGAGATCCGCGACCGGCTCGCCGCCCGCGTCTGACCCGCGGAGGGATGGTGTCCGCGGTGCCAGCTAGCCTGGAGACCATGACGGTGTGGGACGACCTGACGGGTCAGGACGAGGCGATCGACGTCGTCCGCGCTGCCGCAGAAGGCTCGGGCGCCGGCGATGCCGGTGGTGCGCCGGGCCGCGGGATGACCCACTCCTGGCTCATCACGGGACCGCCCGGCTCCGGCCGCTCGAACCTGGCCTACGCGTTCGCGACGGCCCTCCTCAGCCCCGGGACGCCGGAGGGCGACCTCGCGGCGGCGCGCCAGGTGCAGGCACGCACCCACCCCGACCTCGCCGTGCTCAGCACAGAGCGCGTGATCATCTCCATCGACGAGGTGCGTTCGCTGGTCGCCAGCTCCCAGTTCGCCCCGTCGGTCGGGCGCTACCGGGTGATGGTGATCGAAGACGCCGACCGGATGACGGAGCGCACCTCCAACGTCCTCCTCAAGGCCCTCGAGGAGCCGCCCGAGCGGACGGTCTGGATCCTCTGCGCGCCGAGCGACGCCGACCTGCTGCCGACGATCCGGTCCCGGGTCCGCACGGTGCGCCTCCGCGTCCCGACCGTCGGCGACGTCGCTCGGCTCATCGAACGACGTGACGGGGTCGACGCCGAGACGGCGGAACGTGCCGCGCGGCACGCGCAGAGCCACATCGGCATGGCGCACCGGCTCGCCACCCACGAGGAGGCCAGGAGCCGCCGCGACCGGACGCTGGAACTGGCCCTCGGCATCCGCTCGGTGTCCGACGCGGTCCTCGCAGCCGCGACGCTGCTGGAGATCGCGGGCGCCGACGCCAAGGCGATCACGGAGGAGCGCGACGCGGAGGAGCGCGAGCACGCGCTGCGCTCCCTGGGCATCGAGCCCGGGGGAACCATCCCGCCGGCGCTTCGCGGCCAGCTCAGGCAGCTGGAGGAGGACCAGAAGCGCAGGGCCACCCGCAGCCTCCGCGACGGGATCGACCGCATCCTGGTCGACCTGCTCTCCCTCTACCGCGACGTCATGATGATCCAGCTGGGCAGCGAGAGCGAGCTGGTCAACCGCGAGCTGCGACGTGAACTCGACGCTCTCAGCGCCCGCACGACTCCGGCCGCTACGCTCGCCGCGATGGATGCTGTGGCGACCGCGCGCGAACGCATCGACGGCAACGTCGCTCCGGCCCTCGCCCTCGAGGCCATGCTGACCACGATCCTGCGCGGAACCAACGCGCGAAAGGGGACCGACCTGTGATCACCCGACCCGGCCGCCCGGTTCACCGGCACGCCGCACGCACGGTCGTCGTCGCGCTCGCGGCAGTCGTCGCACTGACGCTGACCGGTTGTGTGACCTGGTTCCTTCCGCAGAAGACGGTCACTACCTCCACCCCCACGCGTGACGATGTTCCGGCCGCCCTGCAGCCGTACTACGGCCAGGTGCTCACCTGGACGGACTGCTCCGACGGCAAGCAGTGCGCCACCGCACGGGCGCCGCTGGACTGGAACGACCCGGGTGCCGGCGAGATCAAGCTGGCCCTCATCCGCCAGCCCGCCACGGGCACCAAGCAAGGGTCCCTGCTGACCAACCCCGGCGGCCCGGGAGCTTCCGGCTTCGACTTCGTGAAGGATTCGGTCGACTTCGTCGCCGACAAGACGCTGCAGAAGCACTTCGACATCGTCGGGTTCGACCCCCGCGGTGTCGGGCGCTCGACCGCCGTGAAGTGCTACGACGCCGAGAAGATGGACCAGTACCTCTACGGCATCACGCCCGGCCAGCGCGGGTCCGACCAGTGGATCGCCGAGAACACGACGATCGCCAAGGACTTCGGGCAGGCCTGCCAGAAGAACACGGGTGCGCCCCTGCCGAAGCTCGACACCGTGAGCGCTGCCCGCGATCTGGACCTGCTGCGAGCGACTCTCGGCGACAAGAAGCTGAACTACCTCGGCTACTCGTACGGCACCTACCTGGGCACCGTGTACGCCGGCCTCTACCCGGGGAAGACCGGACGGCTCGTGCTCGACGGGGCCCTGGACCCGGCCGCCTCCAACTTCGAGGTGACCGAAGTGCAGGCGAAGGGATTCGAGAGCGCGCTGCGGGCGTACCTCACCGACTGCCTGACCCGGAAGGACTGCCCGTTCAGCGGGACGGTCGACGACGCCATGGGCACCGTCGGGCAGCTGCTGTCCGCCGTGGAGAAGAGCCCCATCCGCAACTCGGACGGGCGCGAGCTCGGCGCGAACACCCTGGTCACCGCGATCATCACCCCGCTGTACGACGCGACAGCATGGTCGTACCTCGACAAGCTGTTCGAAACGGTCATGAAGGGGAGCGCCGCGGTGGCCTTCACACTCGCCGACACGTACAACAACCGATCATCCGATGGCACGTACTCCGACAACTCCACCGAAGCGTTCGTCGCGATCAACTGCCTCGACTACACCTACGACGCCGACCCGGCCCTCATGCGTCAGCAGGCCGCAGAGCTCGCGAAGGCGGCCCCGGTGATCGGCCCGTACATGGCGTACGGCGACATCGGCTGCGCGAACTGGCCCTACAAGGCCACCGGCCAGCGCGGCCCCATCTCGGCGGACGGCTCCGCGCCCATCCTCGTCGTCGGCACCACGAACGACCCCGCCACGCCGTACGTCTGGGCGAAGAACCTGGCCTCCGAGCTCCAGAACGGCCACCTCCTGACATACAAGGGGGAGGGGCACACGGCGTACAACAAGTCCAACTCGTGCGTCAATGACACGGTCGACGCCTACCTAGTCGAGGGAACTCTTCCCTCGCAGGGAAAGACCTGCTGACCGCACCCCAGTAGAGTGGTGCAATTTTGCAGAGAATGAAATAATCGAGGCGTGTCAGTGGCCCCCGATTCCACACTGAGCGAGCTGGGACTCCGCGAGCGCAAGCGCATCGCCACCCGCCGTTCCATCCAGCTCGCCGCCGTCGAGCTCGCAAGCGAGCGCGGCTTCGACCGCGTCACGATCGATGAGATCAGCCACGTCGCCAACGTGTCACCGCGCACCTTCTTCAACTATTTCCCGTCGAAGGAGAGCGCCATCATCGGCGAGCTGCCCGAGCTGCCCGACGAGGAGAGCATCGAGAGGTTCATCGCGGCCGGCCCGGCCGAGCCCATCCTCGCAGGCATCAGCATTCTCCTCACCGCGTCGATCGACGTCGGCGACACCGGAGGCAGTGGCCCGGGGGAGACGGATGCCGGTCCCGTCAGCATGCAGCAGCTGCACACGCTGCGCCGGGCGCTCCTGAAGGACAACCCGGAACTGTTCGCGTTGCGGATGGCCAGCATGCACTCGTTCGAGGATGCGCTGAGCGGCGTCGTGCAGCGGCGCCTGGCGCACGACGATCCGGCCTTGGCCGACGATCCCGAGGCACTCCACCAGCGGGCCAGATTGGTCACCTACGTCGCCTTCGCGGGGATGCGGCACGCCTGGTCGTGCTGGGCCGATCACGGGGGTGTCGAGCCCCTCGCCGACCGTCTGCGCAGCTCCTTCGAACAGCTCGCCGCTCTCGGCAACCAGGTCCGCTGAGCCGCGGTTCGTCCGTGTCATCACGGCCGCGCAGGATCGGGTAAGCTATCTGACTGTGCGCCGGGCGGAAGCCCTGCCCACGCCGCCCTAGCTCAGTCGGCAGAGCATCTCACTCGTAATGAGAAGGTCAAGGGTTCGATTCCCTTGGGCGGCTCCATATCATCACTTTCGCTTCCCCGCGCGGCGACCACGTCGAGTGGTCCTCCCGCGGGGTGGATATGTCGGGCGAGGTCGAGAAGAACATCACCGGGGACACCGAGTCGGCCGGCCGCAGCGTGAAGGCGTCGAAGGACAACCCGCAGTACCTCGTGAAGAGCGGCAAGAGCGGCAAATAGGCGGTGCACAAGCCGGGCGCACTGCACAAGAAGAGGAAATGACGAACGGCCCGCGGGTCCCCCGATCCGCGGGCCGTTCGCCGTCCCCCTTTGTTTCCCCCTTCTTCTCTCCCCCTGGTCTGTGTCAGCCGATCGACTCGACGTGGTTGCCGCTGACGCTGACGAGGTATCCGCCCATGAACTTCCAACTCGGCCAGCCCGTTCGCTCGATCGACCAGAGCTTCGTGCCCGTCGCCAGGTCGTAGGCGGCGCCTGGCTCCGAATAACCGGCGTACGCGTACACGTTGGTCAGTCCGAACAGTTCGATGCCCGTGGACGCTGAGGGGAAGTTCCCGACCGCGGCGCCTGTGGCTCGACTCAGCTCGCAGTGATCGGCTCCGGACCAGAGCACGAAGGCGTCGTTGGCGGCGTCCAGCATCGCCCGCTCCGGACCGTAGCCGTTCGTGATGCAGGTCGGTGTCGGCACGCTCCACAGCTGATCGCCCGTCTGTTGGTCGAACAGGGTGATGGTGGCCCCGTCCGCGACGAAGAACTGGCCGGTATCGGGTGAGCCCAGCACCTGGTCGCCTGGGGCGGAGGCAGTGAAGAAGGAGCCACCGGGCGCCAGACTCTTCGTCCACACCGGACGACCATCCAGTCCGAACCCCGTGAGATCGAAGGACGTCCCTTGAGACCCATACGGCTGTCCCACCAGAATTTGACTCATCGTGCTGACCTGCTGGCCCGAGACGGTGGTCGGCTCACCCGTCTCCAGGTCGATGAAGGAGGTCTGGTACGTTCCGTTCGCCAGGTTCCAGCCTTGGGTGGTTACCACGGACGAGCCGGGCACCGGTTCGTCCAGCCACGATTCGACCTTCCCGAGAGAGGTCGACCACACCGGTTCGGCCGGGGCGGTCGGCCGAACGCGCATGATCGTGTCCTCGATCTCCCGGCCGTCGGCGTCTCGCTTGTGGGTCAGAACGAGCACGTCGCCGGAGTCGCCAGGCACCGCCTGCATGTCCCGGCTGGGATCGAAGTTGTCGCCACCGGGGTGGAACGACGCGACGGTCGCTCCTGTCGCGAGATCGAGCACGTCGTGCGGCCCCGCCGTGGGATACGGGCTGACGAACGCGGCCCGGCCGGAGGTGCCGAGGACGGTGAAGCCGGCCCGGTAGTCGAGTGTCTCCATGGAGAAGCGCCACTCGCGCTGCCACAGCACTGTGCCGTTCGAGGTGTCGACCAGGGTGACGCCGTAGTCTTCGTTCGTTTGGCTTCCGCAGTCGCCGCCGCCCTCGTACTCCTTCGGCCGCATGCCCGAGACCAGCACCGCGCGCGCGTCGCTCAGGGTGAAGGTGCTGATTCCGGTGCAGTCCGTGACGCCGGGCAAGTCGAGTGACCAGCGGGTCGTCGCCCGCAGGTTGTTGACGTCATGGGGCTCGGTGACGCCCGAATCGACGAGCGGCGGGGCCGTCGGCGTCGGAGCCGGCGTCGGAGTCGGCGTCGGAGTCGGCGTGACGGTCCGGGTGGGCGTCGGGACGGGCGCGGGTGGGGTGTCGCCGCCGAGGTGGATGATGCCGGTGAGGGCGAGCGCGGCCGTTCCACCGGCGAGCACGATCGCGACGCCGGAGAGCAGGCTGGTGAGCAGGATCTGGAAATGCTTGCGGCGGCGCGGCTCATCGGCGACGGTGTCGATCAGCAGTTGCCGGATGGCGGCGCTGCGCTCGGGAGTGAAGTCCGTGGTGCTCATCGTGCACCTCCTTCGAGGATCGTGGAGTCGGTATCGGTTGCGGTGGCGAGCGGCGAGGCCAGCTCGGTGAGCCGCTTGCGGGCACGGGAGAGGCGCGACTTGACGGTGCCCTCCGGCACTCCGAGGGCGTCGGCCGCCTGTGCGGTGGTGAGCTCCTCGAGCACGCAGAGCGTTATGACGTCCTGGTCGCGCTTGCTGAGATTCGCGAACGCGTCCCGCACCGCGCGATCGCGGCCGGCGCCGTCGAGCGACTCGTCCACCGCGGGAGCATGGTCCTCCTGCGGGGCCGGGGCCGGGATCTTGGCGAGCGCGGTGCGGTACCGGCGCTGGCCGCGGGTGTGGTTGCGGGCGGCGTAGTTCGTCGTCACCAGCAGCCAGCCGATGATCGACCCGTCGACCAGGCGCACGGACTCGCGCTTGCGCCACGCTTCGAGGAAGACGACAGCGGTTACATCCTCGGCGTCGTGCCGTTCTCGCACCAGCCGCAGCGCGTGGCCGAAGACGCGGTCGCGGTGGCGGTCGAACAGCGACGCGAACGCGGGACCGTCCCCACCGCGTGCCGCCGACCAGGCCGCGGCCTCGTCGAAATCATCCCTGCTCATACCCTCTACTGTCCGGACCGGCCCGGATGGTTCCATTTTCGGGCACCGGGAAAATTGCAGCATTCAGAAGCCCGGGTAGCCTACCCCGATGCACGAATCGGAGCCCCCACCACTTACGAGTTCGGGATGCCGCGCCGACGCGCGACCCGCCACTGCCGACGCATCGCTGCGCAGGCGAGCCCAAGAAACGCGCCGAAGACCGCAACCAGACACACTCGTAACGAGAAGGTCAAGGGTTCGATTCCCCTTGGGCGGCTCCACTCACCGCACGAACGGTTCCATCCGGGTGTCGTCGCAATACCTGGACCCGCGCTTCTACCGTGCGCGCATCCCGTTCGGAGAGTAGCCTGAGCACACGCGGGAAAATGAGAATTAATCAGGTCTATCGAGGCTGTCATGAATTCAACGACGGGAACCCGCCGGGCGCGCGCGCTCGGGTTGCTCACCGCGGTGCTGAGCGCACTGCTTCTCGTCGGAGGTGGGCTCAGTCTGGCCGGGCCCGCATCCGCAGACACGATGCCACCGGATCCGACGAACCCCGCGACTCCTCCGACGGTCGGCGCGACGGCGCTGCCGACCGTGCAGATCGACGGGGTGGCCTGGGCGCAGGTGGTCGTCGGCAACACGGTGTACGTCGCCGGCAAGTTCGGCACGGCTCGTCCGGCGGGGTCGCCGGCTGGGTCGAACACGACCCCGCGCAGCAACTTCCTCGCCTATAACATCACCACCGGCGCGCTCATCACGAGCATCAACGTCCCACTGAATGGTCAGGCCCTCGCCATCGCGGCCTCCCCGGACGGCTCGCGGGTGTACCTCGGCGGCGACTTCACGTCGGCCGGCGGAGCCAGCTACTACCGGATCGTCGCCATCAGTACGGCCACCGGTCAGCCGATCGCCTCCTTCCGGCCGGTCATGGAGAGTCAGGTGCGAGCGCTCGCGGCCACCAACACGGCCGTGTACGCCGGCGGTACCTTCTCGAGCGTCAACGGCACCGGCCGCGGGTACATCGCCAAGATCGACGCATCCAACGGCTCACTGATGACGTCGTGGACCGCCTCCGCCGACTACGTGGTGGATGCGCTGGCCGTCAGCCCGGACGGGAACCGCGTGTACGCAGGCGGCCGGTTCAAGAACATGAGCGGCACCGCTCACTACGGCCTCGCGATGCTGACCGGGTCCACCGGAACGAATCTGGCCTTCCCGGCGAACAGCGTCATCCGCGACGCCGGCACCCAGGCCGGCATCACCGCCCTGGTCGCGACCTCCGACCGCGTGTACGGCTCGGGCTACGTCTTCGGCTCCGGCGGTAACTTCGAGGGGAGTTTCGCAGCCGACGGCGTGACCGGCTCCCTCATCTGGATGGAGGACTGCCACGGCGACACGTACTCCGTGATGCCCCTCGGCGACGCGCTCTACGCGGCCGGGCATCCTCACGATTGCCGCAACGTCGGCGGATACCCCGAGACGAACCCACGCACGTTCCACCACACCATCGCCTTCTCGAAGGCCCGCACGGGGACGCTGACCAACGACGGCAACCCGAGCTACGCGAACTTCCGCGGCCAGCCCTCGCCCACGCAGCTGAACTGGTTCCCGGACTACGTGACCGGGTCGTACACCGGCCAGGGGCAGGCGGCCTGGAGTCTCGCCGGCGACACCCGGTACCTGGTCGTCGGCGGCGAGTTCCCCGCGGTCAACGGCACGGCTCAGTACGGGCTCACCCGCTTCGCGAACGACTCGGTCGTGCGCAGCACGACCGGGCCCAACAACAACACGGCGCTCACCCCCAACGCCACCTCCAGCATCGCCGGGCAGGCGACCGTGAGCTGGACGGCGACGTACGACCAGGACAACGTCTCGCTGACCTACGCGCTGGCCCGTGACGGCGACACGGCGCACCCGGTGTACCAGGTGACGCGCTCCTCGGTGTTCTACAACCGCCCGGCGATGAACTTCACCGACACGGGCCTCGCCGGCGGCAGCGCCCACACGTACACGCTGACCGTGACGGACCCGGACGGCAACCGGATCTCGCGCGTGGGCAACCGGGTCGTTGTGGCCGGGGGCGGTGCGAACCAGCCGCCGACGGCATCCTTCACCGCGGGGGTCAACGGCTTGGCGGTCGCTGTGGACGCCAGCGCGTCGAGCGACCCGGATGGCACGATCGCCTCGTACGCCTGGACCTTCGGTGACGGCGGGACCGCGTCGGGTGTCTCGGCGGGCCACACGTACGCTGCAGCCGGCACGTACACGATCACGCTGAAGGTCACCGACAACGTCGGTGGGACCGCGACGACGACCCGGCAGGTCACCGTCGCGGCCACGACCGGTAACACCCTCGCCAAGGATGCGTTCGAACGGACCGTCGCAAGCGGATGGGGATCGGCCGACACGGGCGGCGCCTGGACGGGCGCCGGCACGGCATCCTTCTACTCCGTCGCGTCGGGCACCGGGCGGATGAACGATCCGGCCGGCACGACCCGGACCGAAACCCTGGGTGGTGTCTCCAACAGCCGGACGGACTCGACGGTCACGTTCACGACCGACCTGGCGCCGTCGGGCGGTGGGGTCTTCGTCTCGGCCATCGGCCGCCAGGTCGGCTCCGCGGCGTATGAGGGACGTGCGTGGCTGAGCGCCAGCGGCGCGGTCCAGGTGCAGTTGCTCGTCAACGGGAACACGCTGCAGGCCGTCCCGGTCGGCGGGCTGACCTACACCGCGGGGCAGCAGTTGAACCTCCGCGTCCAGGTCGTGGGCACCTCCCCGACGACGATCCAAGCGAAGCTGTGGCCGGCGACCGGCGCCGAACCGGCCGCGTGGCAGGCGACCGTGACGGACTCGACGGCCGGACTCCAGTCGACCGGGAGCGTCGGGTTGCGTGCCTACCTGTCGGCTTCCGCCACGAACACCCCGGTGACCGTGCGGTTCGACAACTATCTGGTCGTCGCCGTCCCCTGAGCCCTGGCGACGTAGAGGCATTCAGAAACGCCAGGTAACATACCCGGATGCACGATTCGGACGAGCCGGACACCGGTCTGCCCAGCGACTCTGCGTCTCCTGACACCGCCTCTCCTGACACCGCGTCCACGCGGGCGGCACGTCGGGCGGCCGAGAGCGGCTCGGCGAAGCGGTCGGCGGCGGGCATCCCCGCGGGGATCCTCGCGACGATTCGTAGGCATCCGAAGGCCTGGCTGGCGGCGGCGGCCGCCGCGGTCTTCCTGCTGCTCGCCTCGGGCAGCGTCGCGCTGGGTGCGACCATCGGCTCGCCCGCATCCGCGGCCGGCATCCCGTCGCCCACCGCTACGGTCACCAAGAGCGCAAAGCCAACACCGACGCCCACTCCGACGGTGGACCCGGCCCGGCCGGTGCCCGCCAACCAGCCGGCGGGCACGCGCATCCGCACCTGCTCGGTCGGGGGCCTCGCCGCCGACGGCAGGCTCGGCAGCCTGGAGGCGCAGGTCGTCAACGCCAAGACCGGCGCGACCCTCTTCGACCGCAACGGCGGGAAGCCCGGCCCGACGGCATCCGTGCTGAAGACCCTGACCTCCGCCGCCGCCCTCGCGACCCTCGGACCGGACTACCGCGTAGCGACCACCGTCGTCGCCGGCAGCACTCCCGGCCAGGTCGTGATCGTCGGAGGCGGCGACGTCACCCTGTCCCGTCTGCCCGACGGCCAGGCGTCGTTCTACACCGGCGCCCCGAAGATCCAGGACCTCGCCAACCAGGTGAAGCAGGCCATGGGCGGGCAGCCGATCACGTCGATCGTCGTCGACGCCTCCCTCTTCGGTGCGCCGTTCTGGCAACCCAGCTGGGACGAGCGAGAAGAGCGGGTGGTGGAGGGTTCCACCCCGTACATGACCGCACTCATGGTCGACGGCGACCGCGACGACCCGACCGCAGTGGAGTCGCCCCGCAGCACCGATCCGGTCGGCCGCGCGGTGCAGTACTTCCAGCAGTACCTCGGCACGAACGTCGGTGTCAGCCAGGGCGTCGCGCCCGCGGGCGCCCGACAGCTGGGCGCGGTGCAGTCGCAGCCGGTAACGACTCTGATCGACCAGGCCATGCGCGTCTCCGACAACACGATCATGGAGGAGCTGGCTCGCCTGGTGGCGATCAAGAACGGGTCGGGCAACACGTTCGACGCCCTCAATGCGGGTGTGCTCGCGGGGCTGAAGGGCTACGGGATCGACACCGCCGGCATCCACATCGCCGACGGCTCAGGGCTGAGCGCCGACAACGCCGTACCTCCGTCGTATCTCACGCAGCTCTTCATCAAGGTGCTCAACCGGCAGAACGGGCTCGGAGTGGTCTACGACGGGCTCCCGGTCGCCGGTAAGTCCGGAACGCTCGGCCCGGGCTACAACCGGTTCACCGGTTCCAGCTCGGTCGCGCGCGGCGCGGTCTTCGCCAAGACCGGCTGGATCGACCACGGCTACACCCTGTCCGGCATCGTGAACGCGGCCGACGGAACACCGCTGACCTTCGCCGTGTTCGCACTGGGGGATGTCGGCGACAACGCCAAGCAGGCGATCGACAGCCTGGTGGCCGGCTTCTACAAGTGCGGAGACAACCTCTCCAACGGCTGATCGGCCGCAGTAGACCACGACCCTCGGGAGGACGGCATGGGCAAGGCGCTCTTCATCGTCGACGTGCAGAACGACTTCACCGAGGGAGGCGCGCTGGGAGTAGAGGGTGGCGCTGCGGTCGCCGAGGGCCTCACGGACTACCTGCGGGAGCACGCGGACGACTATGCGGTCATCGTCGCGAGCCGTGACTGGCACGACCCGGACAACGACAACGGAGGCCACTTCGCCACCCAGGCCGAGCCGGACTTCGTGGAGACCTGGCCGGTGCACTGCGTCGCGGGCACTCCTGGTGCGGACTACCACCCCGCGCTCGACACCGCCCCGGTCGGCTATCACGTCCACAAAGGCCAGGGCGAGCCGGCGTACTCGCTGTTCGAGGGGCGCACCGAGTCAGGTGCGAGCGTGCACGAGATCCTGGAGGAGCACGGCATCCACACGATCGATGTCGCCGGGATCGCCACGGACTACTGCGTCCGGGCATCGGCGCTGGATGGGCTGGCGCACGGTCAGCGTGTCCGTGTCCTGACGTCGCTCGTAGCGGGCGTCGCCCCGGAGACGTCGGAGGCGGCGCTGGCGGAGCTGGCCGAGGCGGGCGCGGAACTCGTCGCGTGAGGTCCCCGGCCGAGGTCGTCGCCCGACGCGTGGACGCCATCGCGCATCCGCGTTAGTCTGATTGCTAGCTCATCTAGTAATCAGGAGGCGAAGTGTCTAAGGATGTCGTGGACCGGCCGAAAGACCCGCGGCAGCCCGCGCGTTGGCTGCGCATCGTCGTTCCCACAGTCCTCGTGCTGATCTGGCTCGCGGTCGCCGGCATCGGCGGCCCCACCTTCGGCAAGCTCTCGGGCGTCTCGAGCAACGACCAGGCCGCGTTCCTCCCGGCCAGCGCCGAGTCGACGGAGGTGCAGGACTGGCAGAAGCGGTTCACCGACTCCGGCTCCATCCCCGCCATCGTCGTCGTGGAAGCCGACGACAGCATCCCGAAGATCGAGCTCGGCACCACCTACGCCGACCTGGGCACGAAGCTCGGCGAGGTACCCGGGGTGCAGGCGGCTCCCGAGGGCGAGACCTCCAGCGTCGCCGGACCCATCCCGTCGGAGGACGGCCGCGCGGTCCAGTACATCGTTCCCGTCGCCGACTCCGACGAGGTCAAGACCGTCATCGCCGACCTCCGAACGGTCGCCGACGGGGGCGTGCCCGCGGGCGCCCAGGCCTGGGTCACCGGCCCGGCCGGGCTGACGGCCGACCTGGTCAATGCGTTCGGAGGGATCGACGGCATCCTGCTGCTCGTCGCAGTCGCGGCTGTGTTCGTCATCCTGCTGCTGGTCTATCGCGCGCTGCTCCTGCCGTTCCTGGTGCTGCTCACGTCGATCTTCGCCCTGTGCGCGGCCATCCTCTTCGTCTACCTGTTCGCCCTCTGGGGCTGGATCAAGCTGTCCGGCCAGAGTCAGGGCATCCTGTCGATCCTCGTCATCGGCGCGGCGACCGACTACTCGCTGCTGCTGGTCGCCAGGTACCGGGAAGCGCTCGAGACGGACCCGTCGCGCTGGGTCGCCATCCTCCGGGCGTGGAAGGCGTCGTTCGCGCCGATCCTCGCATCCGGAGCGACCGTCATCCTTGCGCTCCTCTGCCTGCTGTTCTCCGACCTCAACTCGAACAAGAGCCTCGGCCCCATCGCGGCGATCGGGATCGTCTTCTCGTTGTTCTCGGCGCTCACGTTCTTGCCCGCGCTCCTGGCGATCTTCGGCCGGGCGTCGTTCTGGCCGTTCCGGCCGGTCGTCGGCGGGCACCAGCACAAGCACGCCGAAGCTGCCACGCTCACCGGGCTCGAGGGCGTCAGTGGGCTCTGGCGCAGGGTCGGCGGACTGATCGCGCGCCGTCCGCGCGTCACGTGGATCGTGTCGTTCGTGCTGCTCGCGGCCTGCGCTCTGGGCCTCACCCAGCTCAAGGCCAACGGCGTGCAGCAGACCGACGTCATCCTGTCGCAGTCCGACGCTGTCGACGGGCAGGCGGTCGTGGCGAAGCACTTCGACGCCGGTTCCGGTTCACCTGTGCTGATCGTCGCGCCGGAGTCCGAAGCGGACGCGGTGCTCGCCGCGACGGAGAAGACGGATGGGGTGGCATCGGCCGCCTTCTACACGGGTGGGGGACGCCCGCAGGCCGGGGTCCCCGCGGACCCGGTAGTGAAGGACGGGCACGTGCTCATCCAGGCAACGCTCGCCTCAGAGCCGGACTCGGCGCAGGCCGAGGCGGTCGTGAAGGACCTGCGCGGGTCGCTGTCCGACGACGGCTCCGTGCTCGTCGGTGGTGTGACGGCCATCGCGCTGGACACCAACGAGACGGCGCAGAGCGACCTGATGAAGATCATCCCGATCGTGCTGGCGGTGATTCTCGTCATCCTCATGCTGCTGCTGCGCTCGATCGTCGCACCGGTTCTGCTGATCGGCAGCGTGGTGCTCTCCTACGCGGCGGCGCTGGGCGTCTCGGCGCTGGTGTTCAACAACGTGTTCGGCTTCCCCGGGGCGGATGCGGCGGTGCCGTTGTTCGGGTTCGTCTTCCTGGTCGCACTCGGAGTGGACTACAACATCTTCCTGATGACGCGGGTGCGGGAGGAGTCTCTGCGCATCGGGACGCGGCCCGGCATCCTGCGCGGTCTCGGTCTCACCGGCAGCGTGATCACGTCAGCGGGTGTCGTCCTGGCGGCGACCTTTGCGGCGCTCGCCGTGATCCCCATCCTGTTCCTGGTCCAGATCGCGTTCATCGTGGCGTTCGGCGTGCTGCTGGACACCGTTGTCGTGCGGTCGCTGCTGGTGCCGGCGGCGTCGTACGACATCGGCCGGAGCATCTGGTGGCCCTCCAAGCTCGGACGTGACAAAACGCACAGTGAGAGAGCCGAATCGTCCTCCTGAGCGATCAGAATGACCAGCGGACGCTGTGCGACTTGCTCACTTGCGGGCTGTGCGCGAAAGTGGCGTCATGACCTTGGCCGTGACCGCCACCGAGCGTGCCACTGCGCCGTGGTCTGATCGTGGCGTGTTGCTTCGGCGCCTGTACCGGACCATGGCGATCGTCCGGCGGCTCGATCTCGAGGAGATCGTGCGCGGGCTGGAGGCGGCCCAGGTCGGCAGCGCCGCGGCCCTCGACCCGAGCCGCGACGTCGTGTTCGCGACGAACCGAGAGGTGGACGGCGCGGTCACGCACGCGGTCGGCTGGGCGCTCGGAGCGAAGCTCGATCGCACGGGCGGCGTCGCGATCGCGTACGTCGACGAAGGCGCCGGCTCGCGGGGCGACCTGCGCGAGGCCATCGACACCGCCTTCAGTTCGCAGCTGCCGATCGTCTTCTTCTGCCAAAGCCACGGCAGGGCCATGCCCGACGTTCGTGTCGACGGAAACGACGTCCTCGCGGTCTACGACGCCACGACCGAGGCGATCGAGCGCGCCCGGCGGGGCGGCGGCCCGACCGTCGTCGAGGCGATCACCGGGCTCGCGCGCGACCCGCTGGCCCTCGCGGAGGAGCAGTTGCGGCAGAGCGGGAACGTCGACGACGACTTCTTCGCCGAGGTCGCGGACGCCGCGGGCGACCTCGCCGACCGGGTGCGCCAGGACGCCGCGGTGCTCGGCGGACGAGCGGCCGAAGCGCTGTTCGACTTCCCCTTCTCCGATCCGCTTCCCCTGCTGCACGGGCAGCGCCGCGTGTGGGCGGAACCCCGCCGCGTCCGCTCGGGCCTCACGGACTGACCGGCATGCGCATCCACGTCGAACGGCATCCCGGCGCCGACGCCGTGCTCCTGGTGCACGGCTTCGCGTCGAACGGTGCCATGACCTGGGAGGCCACGGGATGGGTCGGTGCGCTCGCCGAGGCCGGCCGCGGCGCGATCGTCCCCGACCTCCGCGGGCACGGTGGAAGCGACGCCCCGCATGACGCCGACTCCTACTCGCCCGAACTCCTCGCCCAGGATCTGCTCGGCGTGCTCGACGAACAGGACGTCGAGCGAGTGGATGTGATGGGCTACTCCATGGGCAGCTGGGTGTCGCTCGCTCTCGTCGGCCTGGCGCCCTCCCGGGTGCGCAGGCTTGTCGTCGGGGGAGTGGGAACGGTCGAGCAGTTCGGACACTGGGGCGTCTCCGCCGTGCAGGCGGCACTCCGCGACGATCCGTCCGCCCTCGATGCGAGCAGCCCGCTTGCGCCGCTGCTCGCCTCCCTGCGCCAGGCGCCGGGCGTCGACCGCGAAGCTCTGGCCGCCTGCGCCGCCGGCATGGCCGCGCATCCCCTGCCGCTGTCGAGCACCGTCCCCACGATGCTCGTCGTCGGGGATGCCGACCCGGTCGCCGACGGTGCGGACGAGGCCGCCCGCCTCCTCGGCGCCGAACTCGTCGTGCTGCCCCGGCGCAACCATGTCACGACCCTCAGCGCCCGCGGCTTCAAGCAGGCTGCCCTGCCGTTCCTGGGAGCTTCGGTCAGCGTGCCGTAGGCGGGTACCGTGCGACGTACGATGTGCGAGGACCGAAGGAGGCCGCATGGTCGACAAGCTCGACGCCGATCTGATCGCGCTGCTGACCGCGGAGCCGCGGCTGGGCGTGTTCGAGGCCTCCCGGCGGCTGGGGGTGGCACGCGGGACGGTGCAGGCTCGGCTCGACCGGTTGCAGCGCTCGGGTGTGGTTCGTGACTTCGCGCCGACCGTCGACACCGTCCGCCTGGGGTATCCGGTGACGGCTTTCGTGACCGCCGAGATCTCGCAGGGCGACTGGGATGTGAGCGTGGTCGAGCATCTGCAGGCCATCCCCGAGGTGCTCGAGGTGCACACGATCACCGGAGCCGGCGACCTGATGATCCGCGCGGTGGCGCGGTCGAACGCCGACCTGCAGCGGGTCATCGACCGCATCGTCAGCGACCCCGGGATCATGCGGACGTCGACGGTGATCGCGCTCGCGACGAAGATCGACTTGCGTGCGGTGCCGCTGGTTCAGGCGGCGGTGACGCCGGACGATGACGAAGAGATGAATGAGGAGGAACGCGGCTGATGGATGAGAAGGCTCTGCTGGAGCGTGTGCCCGACGGACTGTACATCGGAGGGGAGTGGACTCCCGGTTCGGCCGGGACGTTCCCGGTGTTCGATCCGGCGACCGGTGACCGCATCAAGGAGATCGCCGACGCCTCCCCGGAGGACGGCATCCGCGCCCTCGATGCCGCCGTCGCCGCTGCGGACGACTGGGCCGCGACGCCCGCCCGCGTGCGCGGCGAGATCCTCCGCCGCGCGTTCGACCTGCTGCAGGAGCGTCGGGATGAGTTCGCGCTTCTGATGACCCTCGAGATGGGCAAGCCGCTCGCCGAGGCGAACGGCGAGGTCACCTACGGTGGCGAGTTCCTGCGCTGGTTCTCGGAGGAGGCCGTGCGCATCTCGGGCCGCTACGGGAGCAACCCGGAGGGCACAGGGCGGATGATCGTGTCGCAGCATCCCGTCGGCCCGTGCTTCTTCATCACCCCCTGGAACTTCCCGCTGGCGATGGCGACCCGGAAGATCGCGCCGGCGCTCGCCGCGGGGTGCACGGTCGTCATCAAGCCGGCTGAGCTGACGCCGCTTACCACGCTCTACTTCGCGCAACTGCTCGCCGATGCGGGCCTCCCCGCGGGCGTGCTCAATGTCGTCACCACGACGACGTCTGGGAAGGTGTCCGCGCCGATCATCGCCGACCCGCGCCTGCGCAAGCTGTCGTTCACCGGGTCGACCGCGGTCGGCAAGAAGCTGCTGCAGCAGTCGTCCGAGAACGTGCTGCGCACCTCCATGGAGCTGGGTGGCAACGCGCCCTTCGTCGTGTTCGACGACGCTGATCTCGACAAGGCCGTCGACGGCGCGATGCTCGCCAAGTTCCGGAACATCGGAGAGGCCTGCACGGCCGCGAACCGGTTCCTCGTGCACGAGGCCGTGGCCGACGAGTTCGCCCGCCGCGTCACCGAGCGGGTGAACGGACTCCGGGTGGGCCGCGGAACGGAGGACGGGGTCACCATCGGACCGCTCATCAACGAGGGCGCGATCGAGAAGGCGGCCTCGCTGCTGCAGGATGCGGTCAGCCGCGGCGCGTCCGTCCTGACCGGCGGCTCGCGCGTGGAGGGGACGGGAACGTTCTTCGAGCCCACTGTCGTCACCGACGTCCGAGCAGGCAGCGAGATCCTGCGCGAGGAGATCTTCGGGCCGGTGCTCTCCATCATCCGGTTCTCGGACGAGGACGAGGCCGTGCGGCTGGCGAACGATACCGAGTACGGGCTGGTCTCGTACGTCTTCACCCAGGATCTCGCCCGCGGCCAGCGCATGATCGAACGGCTGGAGACGGGGATGATGGGGCTGAACGTCGGCGTCGTGTCGAACGCGGCGGCACCGTTCGGCGGCGTGAAGCAGTCGGGGCTCGGGCGCGAGGGCGGCCCGGAGGGCATCCACGAGTACCTGAACACCAAGTACACGCTCACGCCGAACCCGTTCGGGGTGTGACGTGACGCGCGCCGAAGCGGTCATCGTCGACGTCGTCCGCACCCCGTCGGGGCGCGGCAAGCCGGACGGTGAGCTGTCCGACATCCACCCGGCCGACCTGCTCGCCGGGGTGCTGCTGGAGCTCGTGGGACGCACCGGAATCGATCCGGCGATCGTCGACGATGTGATCGGTGGATGCGTCACCCAGTCGGGCGAGCAGGCCGGCAACATCACGCGAACGGCGGTGCTCAGCGCGGGCTTTCCGGAGAGCGTTCCTGCCGTGACGGTCGACCGGCAGTGCGGGTCGAGCCAGCAGGCGGCCGCCTTCGCCGCGCAGGGCGTCATCGCCGGCGCGTACGACGTCGTGATTGCGTGCGGAGTCGAGTCGATGAGTCGCGTGCCGATGGGCTCGAACCTGCAGGGCGCCTCCGTCGGCGGTGAACTGCTGAAGTCGCGCTACCCGGAGGGTCTGGTGAACCAGGGCGTCTCGGCGGAGCTCATCGCCGACCGCTGGGGCTTCAGCCGAGCCCAGCTGGACGACTACGCCGCCGAGTCGCACGGCCGCGCCGCGTGGTCGGCGGCGAACGGCGCGTACGACGGGGAGCTGGTCGGCGTACCGACGCCCGACTCGGGCAGCGTCGTCGCGGACGAGACCATCCGCCCGGGGACGACCGCCGAGGCTCTCTCGCAGCTGCGGCCGGTGTTCCGCACCGACCGGCTCGCCGAGCGCTTCCCGCAGCTCGAGTGGCGGATCACCGCGGGCAACTCGTCTCCGCTGACGGACGGTGCATCGGCCGCCATGATCATGAGCGCCGACGCGGCCAAACGGCTGGGACTGCGCCCGCGTGCCCGCTTCCACTCGTTCGCCGTCGCGGGGGACGACCCGCTGCTGATGCTCACCGGCATCCTGCCGGCGACCCGCAAGCTCCTCGACCGCAGCGGCGTGCGGCTGGACGAGATCGACGCGTACGAGGTCAACGAGGCGTTCGCGCCCATCCCGCTGCTCTGGCGGAAGGAGTTCGGCGCGGATCCGTCCCGGCTCAATCCCCGCGGCGGGGCGATCGCCCTCGGGCACGCGCTCGGATCGTCGGGCACGCGGCTGCTCGCGACGCTGCTCAACGAGGTTGAGGCGCGTGGAGGCCGCTACGGTCTCCAGACGATGTGCGAAGGCGGCGGCACCGCAAACGCGACCCTCATCGAAGTGCTGCGCTGAAGACCCAGCGAAGACGACGACCGACAGTCACCCCCGACATTCACCCCCCCGACATTCACCCCCGACAGAAGGAGAACCATGCAGCTCGACGGATGCTCAGCCCTCGTCACCGGCGGAGCCAGCGGACTCGGCAACGCCACCGCGCGCGCCCTCACCGACGCCGGTGCGCACGTCGTGATCCTCGACCTTCCGAGCTCCGAAGGGGAGAAGGCTGCGATCGCCCTCGGGCCGACCGCGCGCTTCGTCGCGGCCGACGTGACCGACGAGGCGCAGGTGCAGGCGGCGGTGGACACGGCATCCGGCTTGGCCCCGCTGCGGGTCGTCGTGAACTGCGCGGGCATCGCGACGGCCGAGAAGGTCATCGGACGCGACGGGATCATCCCGCTGGACCACTTCGAGCGGGTCATCCGCGTGAACCTGATCGGCACGTTCAACGTCGTGCGCCTGGCGGCGGCGGCCATCGCGCAGACCGAACCGGTGGGCGAGGAGCGCGGCGTGATCGTCAACACGGCATCTGTCGCGGCGTTCGACGGGCAGATCGGGCAGCCCGCCTACTCGGCGTCCAAGGGCGGCGTCGCGGCGATGACGCTTCCGTTGGCACGCGAGTTCGCCCGCAGCCTGATCCGGGTGATGACGGTCGCTCCGGGCATCTTCGAGACGCCCATGATGGCGGGGCTGCCGCAGGCGGCTCAGGACTCGCTGGCCGCGCAGGTGCCGCATCCCTCCCGTCTCGGCCGGCCGGCGGAGTACGCGGCGCTGGTGCGCGCCATCGTCGAGAACCCGATGCTCAACGGGGAGACCATCCGCCTCGACGGCGCGATCCGCATGCAGCCCAAGTAGCCCCCGCAGATTCGGCACGAATGTCGCTTTTCGCGCCGCGAAAGGCGACATTCGGCACGAATCACGCGCCGGAGTGGGCCTCCAGGAACGCGTACACGTCCGAGTCGTCGACGCCCGGGAACGAGCCGGAGGGGAGCGGCGACAGGATGTGCGCGTGCAGCCGCGCACTCGGCCACGCTTTGCCCGCCCAGCGGCCGGACAGCGCGGCGGGGGCCCGCTTGCAACACGATTCGTCGGGGCAGCGGGACTCGGCGCGGTCCGTCGCCTCGCGGCCGCGGAACCACTTGGCCTCATCGAACGGCACCCCGATGCTGATCGAGAAGCCGCCCTCGGCGGTCGTCCCGGTCTGCGTGGCGCACCAGTACGTGCCGGCCGGGGTGTCCGTGTACTGGTAGAGCTCGGTCGTCCGGTTGGTGTGCGTGAAGGCCGTGCGGGCGCCCCACTTGCGGCAGACGACCTGGCCCTCGATGGATCCCGTCACATCCGTCGGCAGCGGGAGGCCGTCGTTCTCGTACCCCTTGTACAGGGCGCCGTCGTCGCCGACGCGGAGGAAGTGCATCGTCATGTCGAGGTGACTGGTCGCCAGGTTGGTGAGTCGCAGGGCGGCGGCCTCGTGCGTCACGCCGAACGCATCCCGGAAGTCCTCGACGGCGAGGTCCTTGTCCTTCTTCGCCTGCTGGAGGAACGCGACGGCGGCATCCCGGGGCATCAGGCAGCACGCGGCGAAGTAGTTGATCTCCAGCCGCTGGCGTAAGAAGTCGGCGTACGACTGCGGCCGGGTGTGACCGAGCAGCCGGTGCGCCATCGCCTGCAACGCCATCGAGCGGAGGCCGTGGCCACCGGGGATCGACGCGGGCGGCAGGTAGATGCGCCCGTTCTCGAGGTCCGTGATCGACCGGGCGGAGCGGGGAAGGTCGTTCACGTAGATGAGCTCGAAGCCGAGCCGTTCGGCCATGACGCTCACCTCGCGGTGGGTGAGGGCGCCGCGCACGTGACCGGAGGCGCGGACCTGCTGCTCGGCGAGTTCTTCGATGTCCGGGATGTAGTTGTCCTGCGCGCGCATCCGCTCGCGCAGTTCGGTGTTCGCGCGCCGTGCCTCCTCCGGCGTTGCGATCGCCTCACTGGCCCGCCGGCTCAGCTCGCGATGCAGCCCGACGAGTGCGCTGAGGGTCTCGGTCGGGGTCCCCTTCGTCGGCTTCACGGCGGGGAGGCCCAGCGACGCGTAGAGGGATCCGCGCTGCGCCCGGGCGAGCTCGATCTCGAGCGCCGCGCGCTCGTCCGGCGGTTCGGTCGAGAGCAGATCGGCCGGCTGCACGCCCAGCGCCGAGGCCAGGGCGCTCAGCAGCGAGATCCGCGGCTCGCGCTTGCCGTTCTCGATCAGCGAGAGCTGGCTGGCCGCGACACCGGCGGCCGCGCCGAGAGCGTCGAGCGTCATCCCGCGGCGGGTCCTGAAGTGGCGGATGCGGTGTCCGAGGGTCGCGACGTCGATGTCGCCCGAGTCCACTGGAGTGCTCATGGCTTCACGTTAGCGAAAGAATGCCGATTCTTACAGTGATTTTTCCGGTCGAGAAGGCTTGAACATCCCGGATGCTGGATGCAACGCCACTTCTTACCGATCAGAAGGACTCCCCATGAGCATCGCCGAGCTACCCCTCACCGACGCCACGCCGTCCGACGGAATGGCCGCCGTGCGCGCCTGGGTCGACGGCATCGCCGCCCTCACCCGGCCCGACGACATCGTCTGGTGCGACGGGTCGCTGGCGGAGGCGGACCGCCTCACCAAGCAGCTCGTTGCCGAGGGCAAGCTCATCCGGCTCAACCCCGAGTGGCGCCCCAACAGCTTCCTCGCCCGCACCGACCCGGGCGATGTCGCCCGCGTCGAGGACCGCACCTTCATCTGCTCGGAGGACGAGGTCGACGCAGGCCCCACCAACAACTGGCGCCAGCCGGACGCGATGCGCGCCGAACTGCGCGACGTCTTCGCCGGCAGCATGCGAGGGCGCACGATGTACGTCGTGCCGTTCTCGATGGGACCGGTCGGCGGCCCGCTGTCGCAGGTCGGCATCCAGCTCACCGACTCCGCCTACGTCGCCGTCAGCCTCGGGATGATGACCCGCGTCACCGAGACCGTTCTCGACCTCATCGCGGCCGGGCAGCCGTGGGTGCCGACGGTGCACAGCGTCGGCTACCCGCTCGTGGATGCGCACGGGCAGGAGCGCGACGACGTGCCGTGGCCGTGCGACACGACCAAGTACATCGTCCAGTTCCCGGAGACGCGGGAGATCTGGTCCTACGGCTCCGGCTACGGCGGCAACGCCATCCTCGCGAAGAAGTGCTTCGCGCTGCGCATCGCGTCCGTGATGGCCCGCGACGAGGGTTGGCTCGCCGAGCACATGCTGATCATCAAGGTGACCTCGCCGGAGGGCCGGGTCTTCCACTTCGCGGCCGCGTTCCCGTCGGCGTGCGGGAAGACCAACCTGGCGATGCTCGAGCCGAACATCCCGGGCTGGAGCGTCGAGACGATCGGCGACGACATCGCCTGGCTGCGTCAAGGTCCGGACGGCCGCCTCCGTGCGATCAACCCGGAGGCCGGGTTCTTCGGCGTCGCGCCCGGCACCGGGGAGAGCACGAACCGCACGGCGGTGAACACGCTCTGGGGCAACACCATCTTCACGAACGTGGCACTGCGCGACGACGGCGACATCTGGTGGGAGGGGCTGACCGACGAGCCGCCGGCGCACCTGATCGACTGGGAGGGGAACGACTGGACGCCCGGAAGCGGTCGCCCGGCCGCGCATCCGAACTCCCGTTTCACCGTGAGCGCCGCGCAGTGCCCGTCCATCGCCGACGACTGGGACGCCTTCGATGGCGTGCCGATCGACGCCATCCTGTTCGGTGGTCGACGCGCGACCAACGTGCCGCTGGTCGCCCAGGCGCGGGACTGGCGGCACGGCGTGTTCATCGGCGCGACCATCTCGTCGGAGCGCACGGCGGCGGCCGAGGGGAAAGTCGGCGAACTCCGGCGCGACCCGTTCGCGATGCTGCCGTTCTGCGGCTACAACATGGCCGACCACTGGGCGCACTGGCTGGAGATGGGCGAGAAGCTGGGCGAGAACGCGCCCGAGGTGTTCCAGGTCAACTGGTTCCGGACCGGCGACGACGGCCGGTTCCTCTGGCCCGGCTTCCGTGAGAACGCGCGGGTGATCGAGTGGATCGCCCGCCGCGTCGAAGGGACGGCCGGAAGCGTCAAGACCCCGATCGGGAACCTGCCCGTCGTCGAGCAACTCGACCTGCAGGGGCTCGATCTTCCCGCCGCGGACGTGGAGGCGCTCTTCGAGGTGGAGGCGGAGAGTTGGCTCGCCGAGTGCGATCTCACCGAGGAGTTCTTCGACCGCTTCGGCTCCCGCGTCCCCGCAGCCCTCCGCGCCGAGCTCGCCTCCCTGCGCTACCACCTGCGCGCCTGAGGCGCCCCCTCCCCGTCCCCGTCCCCGTCCCCAAGCCAACAGCTCCTGAGTTTTTCGCACGAATCCGGCGATTCGAGCGGAATAACTCAGGAGCTGTTGGCTTGGGAGCGGGGGTCAGACGAGGAGCTGGTGCTTGGCCAGGTCGCGGTAGAGCGGAGTCGTCTCGACGAGCTCCGAGTGGGTGCCGGTACCGACGACGCGGCCGTGGTCGAGCACCACGATCTGGTCGGAGTCGACCACCGTCGACAGGCGGTGCGCGATCACGAGAAGGGTGCGGTCCTCCGCGACGGCGTCGATGGCCTCCCGCATCAGCTGCTCGTTGCGGCCGTCCAGACTCGAGGTGGATTCGTCCAGCAGCAGCACGGGAGGTGCGGCGAGCAGGGCGCGGGCGATCGCGAGACGCTGGCGCTCGCCGCCGGAGAGCATGATGCCGTCCTCGCCGACCGGCGCCGAAAGCCTGAGCTCGTTGCGCTCCAGCACCTCGGTCAGGTTGACCGCGTGCAGCACGTCCACGCACTGCTCGTCGGTCGCGTCCGGCGACGCCAGGGTCAGATTGTCGCGGAGCGAGCCGGCCAGCACCGGCGCATCCTGCTCGACATACCCGATCTGCGAACGGAGCGCGACGCGGTCGAGCGATCGCACGTCCATCCCGCCGAAGCGCACCTCGCCGGCCTGCGGGTCGTAGAACCGCTCGACCAGGGCGAGGATGGTCGACTTGCCGGCGCCGGACGGCCCGACCAGGGCGGTCCGCTTGCCCCGCGGGACGCGGAAGCTCACCCCGTGCAGCACTCCGCCGTGCCGGAGGGGACCCTCGTCGTGACCGGCCCCTGCCGCGGCTTCCGCCTCCGCCACGACATCCGCTCCGGTGAACGCCTCGAACGCGAGACGCTCGCGTGTCGGCTCGGGAGTCGGCGCTTCGCTCCGGCGACCCTGGGCATCCTCCGCCTCGGGGACTGCCTGATCGGGGTAGCCGAATCGCACATCCACGAACTCGATCGCGGGTGCTTCCGGCGCGAGGCCTTCGTTCGCCGCTCCGACGGTGAGGGCGAGCGGCGCGATCTCTCGGTCACGCTGGTCCTCCGTCGGGAGATCGAGGATCTCCTGGATGCGCCCGAGCGCCCCGAGGGCCGAGTTGACCGCGGCGATCGCGCCGAACCCCTGACCGAGCGGCAGGATCATCATGAACAGGAACAGGATGAACGCGACCAGGTTCGCGATGGTGAGCGCTCCGCTGGCCACCCGGAAACCGCCGACGCCGAGCACGACGAGGAACGACACCTGCATCGCGATGCCCGCGACCGGAACGACGAGCGCCGAGATCTTCGCGACCTGGATGCCCATCTTCCAGGCTCCCGTGGCGTCCGCATCCACCGCGGCGATCTCGCGTTCGGTCGCGTTCGACGCGCGGATCGTCCGCACCGAACTGATCGCGCGCTCGACGGCTGCCGCCAGATCGCCGACCTTGTTCTGCGCCTTCTGGCTGGCGACGCGGATGCGACCCGAGAGCAGCACGACGGTCACGACCGAGATCGCGACGACCAGCACCGTGAGCCCGAGCAGCACCGGGTCGATGATGAGCATCGCGATCAGAGCACCGATGAACGTGAGCGCGCCGCCGATCGCCTCGACGAGCCCCTGGGTCAGGACGGCCCGGAGCAGGGTCGTGTCGGAGCCGACGCGCGACACCAGGTCGCCGGTGCGCCGGGTGTCGAACTCGCTGATCGGGAGGCGCAGCATCCGCCCGACCAGCTTGCGCCGCGACGACAGCACGACGCCCTCGCCGGTGCGCTGCAGCAGGTAGTGCTGGTAGCCCGAGATCAGGCCCGACACCACTACCAGCGCGACGAGCCCCCAGACCAGGCCGTTCAGCGGCTCGCCCTTGCTGACCATCGCGATGACCTGGCTGACCAGCAGCGGCTGCGCGAGGCTCGCCGCCGCACCCAGGATGCTGAGGACGACGACCACCGACAGCACGCGCTTGTGCTCGAGGAGGTAGGGGAGGAGCTGCGAGAAGCGGGCGCGCGGCCCGGCGTCGTCGGCGGCGCGCCCGAAGCCGCGGCGACGGCGCGCGGGGGCGGGGGCGGTGGTGGTGGACATGACGATGTCTCCGATCGGGGGAGGAGGGGCGTCGGGCGGCGGATGCCGCTAACTCCGACCGTACTTCTTGTGAACTGCCTGTTTGCTGACACCGAGGGCAAGGGCGATGAGCTGCCAGGTCGCGTTGGCGTTCCGTGCCCGCCGGACGGCCACGGCTTCGAGCTGGTCGAGCTCGCGGTGCATCTTGTGGATGGCGCGGAGGGCCACGATGGGGTCGTCCGAGTCGGCGTCGCCGGCGAGCGTGTGCAGGGTTCCGCTGTCCATGCCGTCAACCATAGTTGACGTCGCCGGAGCCGTCAACTTGAATTGACAGCTCACCTCTTCGAATGTCGCCGGTCGCGGCTACAGTGCTGAACTATGCCGACGCCCGTCATCGCCGCCCGTGAGCTCGTGAAGAAGTACAAAGACTTCCCGGCCGTCGACGGCATCAGCTTCGAGGTCGAGCCGGGGGAGTCCTTCGGACTGCTCGGGCCGAACGGTGCGGGCAAATCGACGACGATGCGGATGATCGGCGCCGTCTCGACGCGCACCGGCGGCGACCTCAGCATCCTCGGGCTCGATCCCGACCGGTACGGTCCCGAGATCCGGTCGCAGCTCGGCGTCGTGCCGCAGGCGGACAACCTCGACACCGAGCTGCGCGTGCGCGACAACCTGATCGTGTACGGGCGCTACTTCGGTCTCCCGTCCGGCCGGGTCCGCAAGCGGGCCGACGAACTGCTCGCCTTCGCGCAGCTCGAGGACAAGGCGAAGGCCAAGGTCGACGACCTCTCCGGCGGTATGAAGCGCCGGCTCACGATCGCGCGGGCGCTGATCAACGACCCGCGCATCCTGCTTCTCGACGAGCCAACGACGGGTCTCGACCCGCAGGCGCGGCACATCCTCTGGGATCGGCTCTTCCGCCTCAAGGAGCAGGGGACGACGCTCGTTCTCACCACGCACTACATGGATGAGGCCGAGCAGCTTTGCGACCGCCTGGTCGTCGTCGACAAGGGCACGATCATGGCGGAGGGGTCGCCGGCCGCGCTCATCCGCGAGTACTCGACGCGCGAGGTGCTCGAGGTGCGGTTCGGCTCGGAGCGCAATGCCGAGGTCGCCCAGGGCCTCGACGGGATCGGCGAACGGATCGAGGTGCTTCCCGACCGCGTCCTGGTCTACAGCGACGACGGAGAAGCGGAGCTCGTGCGGATCGTCGAGCGCGGGCTCCACCCGCTGACCAGCCTCGTGCGGCGCTCCAGCCTCGAAGACGTGTTCCTCCGGCTCACCGGACGGAGCCTGATCGAATGAGCGTGGCAGTCGGGCCTTCGGGAGCTCCGGGCGCGCCGGGCGGTGGGCCCGAAGCGCGAGAGGATGCGCGCGCGGCGCTCGCGGCAGCGGTCCGTCCCCGTCGCTTCGGCGCCTGGTACGTCGCGGAGCACCGCTTCCGGGTGATGCGGTCCTACCTGCAGACGCTGCTTGTCACCGGGTTCGGCAACCCGCTGCTGTACCTGCTCGCGATGGGTCTGGGCCTCGGCAGCCTCGTGAGCGCCAACATGGGACCGAACGCGGTCGACGGCGTGAGCTATCTCGAGTTCGTCGCCCCGGCTCTCCTCTGCACGGCGGCGGTGACCGTCGCGAGCGAGGAGTTCACGTATCCCGTGATGCTCGGATTCAAGTGGAACCCGACCTTCTTCGGCATCAACGCCTCCCCGATCGCGCCGGGTCAGATCATCGACGGCATCCTCATCTCGGTGATCGCGCGGCTGGTCGGCACGAGCATCGTCTACTTCGCGTTCATGGTGCTGTTCGGCGCCGTTCCGAGCCCGTGGGGCTGGGTCGGCATCCTCGTCGCGACTCTCGGCGGCCTCGCGTTCGGCGTGCCGATCATGGCGTACGTCGCGACCCTCGAACAGGACACCGGCCAGATCGCCATGCTGATGCGCTTCGTGCTGCTGCCGATGACCCTGTTCTCCGGCACGTTCTTCCCGCTCGCGAGTATGCCGCCGTACCTGCAGTGGATCGGCTGGATCTCGCCGCTCTGGCATTCGACCGAGCTGTCGCGGGTCTTCTCGTACGGGATGAGCGAGCCGCTCTGGCTGTCGGTCGTCCACGTCGTGTACCTGCTCGCGCTCTTCATCGTCTTCTGGATGTGGAGCCGACGCATCGCCGCGAAGAGGTTGAACAAGTGACCGCCACCGATCAGCGCACCGCCGACTCCGCCCCGCGGATGCGGCCGATGCGCGCTCTCTACGCAGGCAACGCGCGTTCGGTGATGCAGCGCGGCTGGTCGGCGACGCGCAGCACCAACTGGCTCGTGATCGTCTCGGGCTTCTTCGAGCCGATCTTCTACCTGCTCTCGCTCGGGATCGGTTTCGGGAGGCTGGTCGGCGACATCCAGACGACGTCGGGCGAGACCGTGCCATACGCGGCCTTCATCGCCCCCGCGCTTCTGGCGACGGCGGCGATGAACGGGGCCGTGTACGACTCGACGTGGAACGTCTTCTTCAAGATGCACTTCGCCAAGCTGTACGAGGGGATGCTGGCGACCTCGCTCGGTCCCCTCGATGTGGCGCTCGGCGAGATCCTGCTCGCGCTGCTCCGGGGAGCGCTCTACGCCGTGGGCTTCATGCTCGTGATGCAGGCGCTCGGGCTGAACCTGTCGTGGTGGGCGCTGCTCGCCCTGCCCGCGGTGCTGCTGATCGCGTTCGGCTTCGCCAGCTTCGGGATGGGTATCACGAGCTACATGAAGACGTTCCAGCAGATGGACTGGATCAACTTCATCTTGCTGCCCATGTTCCTGCTGTCGGCGACCTTCTACCCGATCACCGTGTATCCCGAGGCGATCCAGGTGGTCATCAAGGCGATGCCGCTGTGGCACGGCGTCGAACTGGTCCGCGGACTCACGACGGGAGACGTGTACCCGGGGATGCTGTGGCACGTGCTGTACTTCGTCGTCATGATCGTGCTCGGCCTCATCCTGACCACCCGAAGGCTGCGCGCCCTGTTCCTCGACTGAGCGCGCAGCCTGTGAGGGTCAGCTCACGTTGTCGGTGAAGTCGACGTCGCGCGTCTCCTTCGACAGCAGCAGCGCGATGAGGGTCAGCACCGCGGCCGCCGAGAGGTAGACGCCCACCCAGACAGTGCTGCCGTGCGCCATCGTCCACAGCCAGACCGCGATCGTCGGGGCGACGGCCGCGCCGAGCACGCTGGAGAGGTTGTACGCGATGGCCGAGCCGGTGTATCGCACGTTCGTGGCGAACAGCTCTGGCAGCTCCGCGCCCATCGGTCCGAACGTCAGCCCCATCAGCGTGAAGCCGATGATGAGGAGCGCCATCACGCCGACCGTTCCGCCCGCGAAGAGCGGCACGAAGAGGAGACCGAAGACGATGATCCCGATCGTCACCCAGATCAGCGTCTTGCGCCGGCCGAAGCGCTCGGCCAGGGGACCGGCGACGAGCGTGAAGATTCCGAAGAACACCACGCCGATGATCAGTATGATCAGGAAGTCGTTGCGGCTGTAGCCGAGGCCGGGCACGAAGCTGCCGGCTGCGAACTCCTTGCCGGCCTTCTCGGCGGCCGCACGTGCCTGCTCCGTGGTCGCGGCGGTGGTGCCGTAGGTGAGCGTGAACGCGGTCATCAGGTAGAAGAGCACGTAGGTCGCGAGCATGATGAACGTTCCGAGAACGATCTGGCGCCAGCTGGTGCGGAACACGCGCGCGAGCGGGAGCTTGGCGACCTCGCCGGTGTCGACGACCTTCTGGAAGGCGGGGGTCTCCACGAGCTTCAGCCGGACGTACAGTCCGACGATGACGAGCACCGCGCTCAGCAGGAACGGAATGCGCCATCCCCAGGCGGCGAACGCGTCCGGCGAGATGGTGAGGCTCAGGATGAGGAACAGCACGTTTGCGACGATGAAGCCGATCGGCGCGCCCAGCTGCGGGAACGTGCCGTAGATCGCACGCTTGCCCGCGGGGGCGTTCTCGGTGGCGAGCAGCGCAGCGCCGCTCCACTCACCGCCGAGCCCGAGGCCCTGGCAGAACCGCAGCACGACGAGCAGGAACGGCGCCCAGAACTCCCACCCCGGCACCTGCGCCGTCGGCAGGCAGCCGATCAGCACGGTTGCGATGCCCATGGTGAGGAGCGAGCCGACGAGCGTTCCCTTCCGGCCGATCCTGTCGCCGAAGTGGCCGAACAGGATGGAGCCGACGGGTCGGGCGATGAACGCGACGCCGAACACGGCGAACGACGACAGCAGCGCCGTGGTCGGGTCCTGGCTCGTGAAGAAGAGAGAGGGGAACACCAGCACAGCGGCGGTCGCGTAGACGTAGAAGTCGTAGAACTCGATCGACGTGCCGATGAGGCTGGCGAGGATGACGCGGCCGCGGGTGTTCGCGGGCGCGGGGGTGATGACGGGGGCCGTCGTAGACATGCGTGTGCAGAGCTTCCGGAAGAGAGGCGAGACCGCGGGGCGTGCGCGGCGTCGGTCGGGCGGAAGGCGCGCGTGGCGGGGAGTCGGAGAGCGCTTGTGGCGCACCTTCTAGCCTATGCGCCGTCCGTGGGCGCGCCGAATCGGGCCTCGCTAGGGTGTTCTCATGGAAACACTTTTCGCCGTCCTGCACGTGGTGACCGCCGTCTTCATCGTCGGCCCGATGGCCATCCTCCCGATGACGGCGATGCGAGCCGTCCGCGCGGGTGACGCCGGGCAGGTGGGCACCCTCGCGAAGTCGACCAACCTGCTCGCGCTCCTGTCGCTGCTGGTGGTCCTCTTCGGCTTCGGGGTCATGGGTCTGGCCGACAAGAAGTACGACCTGAGCATCACGACGCCGTGGATCCTGTGGTCGATCATCCTGTACGTCATCGCGCTGGGGCTCACCCTGTTCCTGGTGGTGCCGACCATGCGGCGGGCCGCCGAGGCGCTGCGCGACGGCACGGCCTCCCGCTACCCGGCGATCGCCGCCGGGTCGGGTGTGGCCAGCCTCCTGCTGCTCGCCGTCGTCGTGCTCATGGTCTGGAAGCCGTAAGCCGGCGCAATGCTCCACCGAACGAGAGGCACCACCATGGCTGAGAACCCGACACCGCCCGTCACCCCGGGCACGATGATGCTCGAGCTGGTGATGCTCCCGGTGAGCGACATCGACCGCTCGAAGGAGTTCTACCGCGACAAGGTCGGATTCACGGTCGATGTGGATGTGACCCCTGCCGAAGGGGTGCGCATCGTCCAGCTCACGCCGCCCGGCTCGTACTGCTCCGTCACCATGTCGACGGGCCTGGCGGACGCACAGATGCCACCGGGCTCGCTGCGCGGGCTCCACCTCGTGGTGGCCGACATCGAGGGCGCCCGAGCGGACCTCGTCGCGCGCGGCGTCGACGTCGCCCCTGTGCAGGACATGGGCGGAGTCTTCTACGCCTGGTTCGCCGACCCGGACGGGAACACCTGGACGCTGCAGCACATGCCGTGGCGGCCGACCGGCCTTTAGCCGCGCAGGCCCCGCAGGGTCAGCGCCGTGGCCATCGCCGCGTGCGCCGCCTCGGCGCCCTTGTCCTCCTTCGAGCCGGGGAGCCCTGCGCGATCGATGCCCTGCGCCTCGTCGTCCAGGGTCAGCACGCCGAAGCCGACCGGCTTGCCGGTGTCGAGCGCCACGCGGGTGAGGCCGTCGGTCGCGGCCGCCGAGACGTACTCGAAGTGCGGCGTGCCGCCGCGGATGATGACGCCGAGGGCGACCACGGCATCCGCCCCGGCCTCAAGCGCCGCCTTGCTGACCACGGGAAGTTCGAAGCTGCCGGCCACCCGCACGAGCGTGTGGGTCGCGCCCGCGTCGTCCAAGGTGCGCTGAGCTCCAGCGATGAGGCCGTCGCTGATGGTCTCGTGCCAGGTGCCCGCGACGATGACGACGTTCAGGCCGCTCCCGTCGACTCGCTCCTGTGCGTTGGGGGCTCCCGCTCCGCTCATCGTGTGGTCCTCTCCGCCGCGAGTGCCGCGGTCGTCTCCGTTGCGGACACCGCATCGATGTCCCCGATCGCGTGGCCCATCCGGTCGCGCTTGGTCTCCAGGTAGCCCTCGTTGAAGGCGCCGACGCCGACGACGAGCGGCACGCGCTCCTCGACCTCGATGCCGTGCTCTTCGAGCTGGCGCACCTTCTCCGGGTTGTTGGTTAGCAGGCGCACCGACTCGATCCCGAGGTCTTGCAGGATGGACGTGGCCGCGCCGTAGTCGCGGGCGTCGATAGGGAGCCCCAGGGCGAGGTTCGCGTCGAGCGTGTCGAGCCCCTCCTCCTGCAGCTTGTAGGCGCGGAGCTTGTTGATGAGGCCGATTCCGCGACCTTCGTGCCCGCGCAGGTAGACGACCACGCCGCCGTCGCGCTGGATGGTGTCGAGTGCCGCGTCGAGCTGCGGCCCGCACTCACACTTGAGCGACCCGAAGGCTTCACCCGTCAGGCACTCGGAGTGCACACGCACCAACGTGCCTTCCGCGCGCGGGGTCCCGGCGACGATCGCCACGTGGTCGGCCCCGGTCATGCGGTCGCGGTAGGCGCGCATCCGGAACGGGCCGTGCGTCGTCGGCACGGTGGTCTCGACCTCGAAGATGACCCGCGAGGTCTCCGGGATGGGCGTGACCGTCTCCAGCGGCTGGTCGCAGTGGAATTCCTGCAGGTAGGCGATGAGCGTCTCGATGGTGATGACGAGCACGCCTTCCCGCTGGCCCAGCTCGATCAGGCCAGGGAGGCGCATCATCTCGCCGTCGTCGGCGACGATCTCGGCGATGGCCCCGACGGGCGTCATGCCGGCCAGCTTGAGCAGGTCGACCGCCGCCTCCGTGTGGCCGTCACGCTCACGGACGCCGCCCTCGACCGCACGGAGCGGCAGGATGTGGCCCGGCCGGTGGAGGCTGGAGGGGCTGGAGTCGAGGTTGGCCAGCACGCGGAGCGTGTGTGCGCGGTCTGCGGCGCTGATGCCGGTGGAGAGCCGGTCGGCCGCATCCACGCTGACGGTGTAGTTGGTGCCCCGCGAGTCCTCGTTGTTGGCGACCATGACCGGCAGCTCGAGCCGGTCGGCGATCTCGTTCGTCATGGGCGCGCAGATGAAGCCGGACGAGTTCTTCACCGTCCAGGCGATCCACTCCTGGCTGGCGAGCTCGGCGGCGAGGACGACGTCGCCCTCGTTCTCGCGGCTCTCGTTGTCGACGACGATGACGGGGCGGCCGGCGCGCAGCTCGGCGAGGGCCTCGGGGATGGTGGCCAGGCTCATGACGCACTCCGTTCACTCAGTGCCGGTTCGAGCGCCAGCAGGCGCTCGACATGACGGGCGAGGATGTCCGTCTCGATGTTGACGCGGTCGCCGGCGACGCGGTCGCCGAGCGTCGTGGCTGCGAGGGTCTCCGGGATGAGCGAGACCTCGAACCAGCCGTCCTCACGTCCGCCGCCGACCTCGCTGACCGTGAGGGAGACTCCGTCGATGGCGATGGAGCCCTTGCGCGCCACGAGCGGAGCGTGCTCCGGGTCGAGGCTCAGCCGCACCACCCGCCAGGCGCTCCCGTCGGTGATCGAGAGCACGGTGGCCGTGCCGTCGATGTGGCCCTGGACGATGTGCCCGCCGAGGCGGTCGCCGACCTGCGCGGCGCGCTCCAGGTTGACCCGGCGGCCGGGCTCGACGCCGTCGAGTGTGCTGATGGCGAGCGTCTCGGCCATGACATCCGCCGTGAAGCTCTCGGTGTCCTTGTCGATCACGGTCAGGCAGACGCCGCTGACCGAGATGGAGTCGCCGTGCCGGGCGTCGCTGACCGCGAGCGGACCGCGCACGGTGACGCGGGCGGCATCGGCGGTGCGCTCGACGGCGGTGACTTCGCCCAGCTCTTCGATGATTCCGGTGAACATGGTGGTCAGCCCTCCTGGCTGTCGGGGAAGATGTCGGCGCCGGCGACGTCGACGGGTGTGCGATCGCCGGTGCGGGGCGCGCCGTCCGGGACGGGGACGGCGCGGATGAGGAGGTCGCCGCCAAGACGTTCGACGTCGAGGATGCGGAGCCTCCGCTGCTCGCCGATCGTCTCGACGCCGAGGTCGCCGAGCGCGACGCGCGGGCCTCCGATCAGCGTCGGCGCCAGGTAGATCGCGTACTCGTCGACCAGACCGGCGGCGACGAAGGCGCTGGCCAGCGTGGGGCCGCCCTCGACGTAGGCGCGGCGGAAGCCGCGCTGGTGGAGGTCGGCGACCGCTTCGTGGAGGTCGTGGGTCCCCTCGAAGACGACCGGGTTGGGGTGACGGAAGACGGCCGCATCCTTCGGGATGGCACGGGTGCCGATCACCACGGGCGTCGGCTGGGTGCCCATCAGCTCCCCGGCGTCGCCGCGGGCGGTGAGGCTCGGGTCGTCGGCGAGCACGGTGCCGGTGCCGACGATGATCGCGTCGGACGCCTCCCGCTGCTCGTGCACCCGCTGACGCGCCGCGGCGCCGGTGATCCAGCGGCTGGTGCCGTCGGCGGCAGCTGCACGGCCGTCCAGGCTGCTCGCCCACTTGACGACGATGTACGGCCGGCCGAGTCGTGCAGCCGTGAGCCAGTCGCCCAGGAAGACGTCGATCTCGTCGCGCAGCACGCCGCCGATCACCTCGACGCCGCCCTCGCGGAGTCGCTCCGCGCCGCCGCCCGAGTGGTGCCCGGGGTCGTCGGTGCCGTAGACGACACGTGAGACGCCGGCCGCGAGCAGTGCCTCGGAGCACGGGCCCGTGTGGCCCCAGTGGTTGCACGGCTCGAGGGTGACGACGGCGGTCGCGCCGCGGGCGCCGCCGTCGGGGAGCTTGCTGAGCGCATCCACTTCGGCGTGCGGGGTGCCGACACCGCGGTGCCAGCCCTCGGCCAGGATGCGCCCGTCGGCGTCGAGGAGCACGCAGCCGACCCGCGGGTTGATGCCGGTCGCAGGACCGTTCGCCGCGAGTTCGAGCGCCGTGCGCATGGGAGCTTCCCACGTCATCCCGTTGCCATCCTGTCTCTGTCGTCGAGACGTGTCGCCGGGGTCGCGTGGGCGCCAGCCCATGCGGGCTGCCCACCGTGCTTCCTCCCATCCGGACTGAGCGGCAGGCTTTCGCCTGGACGCATTACCGTCGGTGCCGGAATTCCACCGGCTCAGCAGGGCGCCTAGGCGTCCCGCTCGCGGACTATCACCGCCGGTTCGGACTTTCACCGACCCCGGAGCACGTGTTTCGTTGTCGAGTTTAGATCAACGCGTCGCTGCGCCGTCTATTCCCTGAGTGGATGCGACGCCTGGTTACGCGGCGACCGTCCCGGTCACGGAGCCGATCGGTGCGGTCTCGGCGGACTCCGGCTCGACCGGCGCGACCGGCTGCGTCAGCTGCACGAGCGCGCGAGCGGTGCCCTCGTCGACGATCAGGTCTGTGATCAGGCCCGCCGCCAGCGCCCCACGCAGGCTGTGCACCTTGGATGGGCCGGAGACGATGCAGACGCGGCGCGGAACGCGCTTGATCAGGTCGATGTCCGGTCCGCTGGCCCGTTCGTTAAGGGGGATGCCGTGGTGGCTGCCGTCCTCGCGGAAGAACACGGTGGCGACGTCGCCGACGACGCCAGACTCGTCGAGCGACGTGTAGTCGGCCGGTTCGAGGTAGCCGCCCGCGTAGACGTGCGAGCGCACCTCGGAGAAGGGGGAGCCGAGACCGAAGAGCGCCACATCCATCCGCTCCTGGATGTCGAGGATGCGCCGGGTGCTGCGCTCGCGCCACATCGCGACCTTCGTCTGCGGGTCGTCGAACAGGGCGGGGACGGGGAACTCCTGGATCGTGCCCGAGTACGTGTCGCCGAAGCGGCGCAGGATCTCGGAGGCGTACAGCACGCCGGTCGTGTACGTGTTGCCGGCGCCGTTGAGCTGCACGAACTCGACGTTGTGCAGCTCCTTCGGGATGAGATGGCGGCTCAGCGCGCTCATCGTGGACCCCCAGGCGACGCCGACGGTCTGGTTGGAGTCGATGAAGCGGTCGAGAATCCGTGCAGCGGAGATGGCGACGCGCTCGAGGCGGTCCACGTCGCTGATCGCGCTCGGCATCGGGACGATGTGCGCAGCGATGCCGAAGCGCTCGTGGATCACCTGCTGGATGCGCGTCGCGCCTTCGTGCGGCTCGGCGATCTGGATGGTGACCAGGCCCGACGAGCGGGCGTAGCTGAGCAGCCGCGACACGCTGGAGCGCGAGGTGTGCATCTCGTGCGCGATCGCCTCCATCGTCAGGTCCTGCATGTAGTACAGATGACCGGCCTTGAGGGCGTCGCGAACCTTGTCGGGCAGGTGCTCCGTCTCGGGTTGGGGCATTCGGGGCCTCTTCTCCTCAGTGCGTTCTTCGAGCGCGTTCTCTTCAAGCGAAGCGGGGGTGGTGCACGTATGTGCATCGAGCTTGATCGAAGTTGTGCCGCCACGAAAACTATAGCTGCAGCACCACCCGGAACCAGCAGCATCAGGAGAACATCGTGAGCACCACGTCGACCACACGCACCGAGGTCCAGCGACTCCGCGAACGCCCGCGAGCACAGGTGCTCGTCGTCGGCGGCGGCATCAACGGTCTCGGCACTTTCCGCGACCTCGCCCTGCAGGGCGTCGACGTCGTGCTCGTCGAGCGCAACGACTTCGTGTCCGGCGCCTCGGCCGCCTCCAGTCATATGATCCACGGCGGCATCCGCTACCTCGAGAACGGCGAGTTCCGCCTCGTGAAGGAGTCGGTGACCGAGCGGAACGGTCTGCTCAAGATCGCCCCGCACTACGTGAAGCCGCTGCAGACCACGATCCCGATCTACTCGACGTTCTCGGGCATCCTGGCCGCACCCTTGCGCTTCCTCACCCACAAGCAGGGCAAGCCGAAGGAGCGCGGCGCGTTCCTCATCAAGACCGGCCTCACCATCTACGACGCGTTCTCCCGCGACGGCGGAAGCGTGCCCCGGCACACCTTCCAGGGCCGCAAGAAGTCGCTGCAGACCCTCCCGGCGCTGAACCCTGGCCTGAAGTACACGGCCACCTACTTCGACGCCTCCGTGCACGACCCGGAGCGCCTCGCGCTCGACGTTCTCGCGGACGGCCTGGCGGCCGGCCCGCACGCGCGTGCCGTGAACTACGTCGAGGCGATCGGCGCCCGCGACGGCGGCGTGCTGGTGCGCGACCGCGAGACCGGTGACGAGTTCACCATCACCGCCGACGTCGTCGTGAACGCCTCCGGTCCGTGGACCGACCTCACCAACGAGGCCCTCGGCGAGGAGACCCGCTACATGGGCGGAACCAAGGGCTCGCACATCGTCGTCGACAACCCGGAGCTGCTGGAAGCCTGCCAGGGGCGCGAGATGTTCTTCGAGAACAACGACGGACGCATCGTCCTCATTTACCCGCTCAAGGGCCGCGTGATGATCGGCACCACCGACATCGACGCCGACATGTCGGAGCGCCCAGTGATCACCGAGGACGAGATCGACTACTTCATCGAACTCGTCTCGCACGTTTTCCCATCCATCCCGGTTACTCGCGAGCAGATCGTTTACACCTTCTCGGGCGTGCGCCCGCTGCCGCACCACGACGACACCGCCCCGGGATTCGTGTCGCGTGACTACCGCATCGTGCCTGGCACCGTGGCGGGCCTCGGCGACACGACGGTGTTGAGCCTGGTGGGTGGCAAGTGGACGACGTTCCGCGCGCTCAGCGAGCACCTCGCGAACGAGACGCTGAAGGTGCTCGGAGTCGAGCGGACGGTCCAGACCCTCGGGCTCCCCATCGGTGGAGGCGCCGGCTTCCCGACCACGCCGCAGGCGGAGCGCGACTGGATCGCGCGCTACGGGGCCGACGTCGGCCCGGAGCGCGCAGCGACCCTCCTGCACCGTTACGGAACGAAGGCGGCTTTCGTCATCGACGCCATCTCCGGCTGGGACGGCGAGGATGTCGCACTCGCCGCCGCCCCCACGTACTCCCGCGCCGAGCTCGACCACCTCGTGCGCAGCGAGCACGTGGTGCACCTGGCCGACATCTTCCTGCGCCGCACCAGCCTCGCCTTCACCGGTGCCGTCACCGTGCCGCTGGTCCACGAGATCGCCGAAATCGCGGCAAACGCGCTCGGATGGTCGCCAAATCAGCGCACGGAGGAGGAAGATGCGTTCTTAGCGGACCTCGCCGACGCCCATCGGGTGCACCTGAAGTCGGGGGACGGGAGCGAAGCCGCCGCGGTTCGATAATGCACGAACGTGCATGAGACGGTTCTTGTCAAGGTGAGCGCGACGGCAATAGCGTTCAAGGGCCCACCCTGACGCGAGTCTCACCAGAACGCACAACAGGGTGCGGGTCAACTGAACAACTGGAAGGTCAACGTGGACAATATCGGTGTAGATTTCCTGTCCGAGCTGGTGGGAACGGCGATGCTGGTCCTGCTCGGTACCGGTGTCGTGGCGAACGTCGCCCTCATCAAGAACAAGGGCTTCAACGGCGGGTTCCTGATGGTCAACTTCGGTTGGGGCATCGCAGTGTTCTCGGGTGTGGTCGTCGCCTACAACTCGGGCGCCCACCTCAACCCGGCTGTGACCCTCGGCCTCGTTGCCAACGGCGCGAAGGCGTTCGGCTCGGCGGCAGCTCACACGCTGGTGCCGGTCAACTTCATCACGGTGCTGCTGTACATCCTGGCTCAGCTCATCGGTGCCATCATCGGCGCCGTGCTGACCTTCCTGGCGTACAAGAAGCACTTCGATGAGGAGCCGGACCCCGCCAACAAGCTCGGCGTCTTCTCGACGGGACCTGCCATCCGCAGCTATGGATGGAACCTGGTCACCGAGATCATCGGCACCTTCGTGCTGGTGTTCGTCGTGATCGCCTTCGGTCACCAGCCCGGCCAGGCCCCCGGTCTCGCCGCCCTTGGTGCTCTGCCTGTCGCCCTCCTCGTGATCGGCATCGGCGCCAGCCTCGGTGGTCCGACGGGGTACGCCATCAACCCGGCCCGTGACCTCGGCCCGCGCATCGCCCACGCGATCCTCCCCATCAAGGGGAAGGGGACCAGCGACTGGTCCTACTCGTGGGTTCCGATCGTCGGCCCGATCATCGGTGGTCTGATCGCCGGCTGGCTCGCGCTGGTGCTCCTGCCGCTCATCAAGTGACATGAGGGCCGGCCGGGACTCCCGGCCGGCCCTCCCCGTTCCGCCCCCAAAGAACAAAGGAGTTACCTATGGCTGACTACGTCGTCGCCATCGATCAGGGCACGACCAGCACCCGTGCGATCATCTTCGACAAGTCCGGGTCGATCGTCTCGTCCGGGCAGCTGGAGCACGAGCAGATCTTCCCGAAGGCCGGATGGGTCGAACACAATCCGGTCGAGATCTGGAACAACACCCGCGAGGTGATCGGGCAGGCGCTCTCAAAGGCCGACCTGACCCGCCACGACATCGCGGCCGTCGGCATCACCAACCAGCGCGAGACCGCGGTGGTCTGGGACAAGAACACCGGTGAGCCCGTCTACAACGCCATCGTCTGGCAGGACACCCGCACGCAGCCGATCGTGGACCGCCTGGCGGCCGACGGCGGTGTCGAGCGGTTCAAGTCGATCGTCGGCCTCCCGCTGGCGACCTACTTCTCGGGCACCAAGATCACCTGGATCCTGGAGAACGTCGAGGGGGCGCGCGAGCGTGCCGAGGCGGGCGACCTGCTGTTCGGCAACACGGACGCCTGGGTGCTCTGGAACCTGACCGGTGGCCCGGACGGCGGCGTGCACGTCACGGACGTGACCAACGCATCCCGCACCATGTTCATGGACCTCGAGACGCTCACGTGGCGCGACGACATCCTCGAAGCGTTCGGTGTTCCGAAGTCGATGCTCCCGGAGATCAAGAGCTCCTCCGAGGTCTACGGCCAGGTCGAGTCGTCCAGCCTGCTGCGAGAGGTTCCCGTCGCGGGCATCCTCGGCGACCAGCAGGCCGCGACGTTCGGGCAGGCGGCCTTCGATCCGGGCGAGTCCAAGAACACCTACGGCACCGGCAACTTCCTCATCTTCAACACGGGTGAGGAGATCGTCCACTCCAAGAACGGTCTTCTGACCACGCTCGGCTACAAGCTGGGCGATGAGGCGCCGCACTACGCGCTGGAGGGCTCGATCGCCGTCACCGGTTCGCTGGTGCAGTGGCTGCGCGACAACCTGGGGATCATTTCCAGCGCGCCGGAGATCGAGGACCTCGCCAAGTCCGTCGACGACAACGGCGGTGCGTACTTCGTGCCGGCGTTCTCGGGTCTGTTCGCGCCGTACTGGCGGGCGGATGCGCGTGGCGCCCTCGTGGGCCTCACCCGCTACGTCAACAAGGGTCACATCGCCCGCGCGGTCCTGGAGGCCACGGCCTTCCAGACGCGCGAGGTGCTGGACGCGGTCAACGCCGACTCCGGCGTCGACTTGCAGGAGCTGAAGGTCGACGGCGGAATGATCGCCAACAACCTGCTCATGCAGTTCCAGGCCGACATCCTCGGTGTGCCCGTCGTTCGCCCCGTCGTCGCGGAGACCACCGCGCTCGGCGCCGCGTACGCAGCGGGCCTCGCGGTCGGCTTCTGGTCGGACCTCGACGACCTGCGCAAGAACTGGCAGGAGGACAGCCGCTGGACGCCGAACATGGACCCCGAGGAGCGCGAGCGTCAGCTGCGCCTCTGGAAGAAGGCCGTCACGAAGACGTTCGACTGGGTGGACGACGACGTGCGCAACGCCTGACGCCACCTCCACGAAGCGCCGCCCGGCACCGCCGGGCGGCGCTTCGCCGTTCCCGGCGTTCCGCCCCCGCCGAGTTGACACGACACGCCGTCCGGGCAAGGCCGCCGACGGCGTGTTGCGTCAACTCGACGTCAGTAGCGGCGGGAGGTCGGCGAGGGACGGGATGGTGTGGACGTGAGAGGTCAGGGCGTCGAGTTCGTCTTCGGGGGAGGGGACGGCGTTCCGCCGGTTCAGCCAGACGCCCGTGAGGCCCGCGCGGGCGGCACCGATCGCGTCCGTCCGCAGGCGGTCTCCGACGTAGGCGGCCTGGTCCGGGCGCACTCCGAAGGTGTCGCACGCGACGCGGAAGATCGCGGCGTCGGGCTTGGCCACGCCGACCTCGCCGGAGGCGATCAGGTGCTCCATGCGCGCATCCAGGCCGACCGCCTCCACCTTGCGGCGCTGGAAGGCCAGGTCGCCGTTGGTGATGAGGCCGAAGCGGACGCCCGGGATCGCGGCCTTGAGCGCGTCGAGCGCGGGGACGGCGTCGTCGTGCAGCGACCACGCGGCGACGTAGTGCTCGAAGTAGTCGGCGAACCAGGCGCTCGCCTCGTCCTCGCTCAACGCGACGCCGTGCCGCGCGGCGAAGTCGCGGGCACGCGCCCGACGCTGACCCTCGAAGTCGAGTCGGCCGGCGAGATAGGAGTGATAGTGCTCCTCCTCGAGGTCGTGCCACACCGTGACCAGCTCGTCGGCTTCTGAGGCGCCGTACGGCGCGCCGAGGGTCTCGGCATAGTGCAGGATGCCGGACTCGACGGCAGCCCGGTGGGCGAACAGCGTGTCGTCGAGGTCGAACAGCACGACGCCCGGTGCCGTCATACCGCGGCCTGCACGAACGAGACGTCGGGCCAGCCGCTCGCGGGCTCCCGCGGATCGCTGCGGTGCAGGAACCCCCGCCACTCGTCGAATCGCTCGCCGCGCTGCTCAGCGCCGAGCGGCACGACGCCCTCCCACTGGAATCCGGCCCGGCGGGCGACCGCTGCGCTGGCCGCATTCCCCACCAGCGCCCGCCACACCATCCGCTGCAGCGCCAGCCCGTCGGGAGCCGGCGCGAACCCGTAATCGATCACGAGCCGGGCCGCCTCCGACATCACGCCCTGGCCGCGCGCCTCGGCCCCCAGCCAGAACCCGATCTCGCCCTGGTGGTCGTGGATGTCCCCGATGCTGATCATGCCGACCAGCACATCGTCCGTCCGGATCGCCCACGTGCACTCGCGCCCGCTGGCCCACCCGTCCGGAACCATGGTCGTGACGAAGCCGACCGCGTTCTCACGGCGGTAGGGCGAGGGCACGGTCGTCCACCGCGCGACCGCGGGGTCCGCGCACAACTCGGCGATCCGGTCCACGTCGCGCTGCGTCGGCATGCTCAGCGTGACCCGTTCGCCGGCGAGCACGACCGGGGCGGGCATCAGCGGGCCCGTCGGAGCAGGCCGACCCGCTCGTACGCCTTCGCCAGAGTGGCCTCCGCGACCTCGCTCGCCCTGTCGGCGTTGACCGCGAGGATGCGGTCGAGCTCCGCCGGGTCGGCGAGCAGGTCGAGCGCACGCTGCCGGATGGGGGCGAACTCCTCGACCACCACCTCCACGAGACCCTTCTTGAAGTCGCCGTAGCCCTCGCCCTCGAACTCCAGCTCGAGCGACTCGATGGAGCGGCCGGTCAGCGCCGAGAAGATGCTCAGCAGGTTGGAGATGCCGGGCTTGCCCGCGCGGTCGAACGACACCACGCCGTCGGTGTCGGTCACCGCGCGCATGATCTTCTTGCGCGTGACGTCGGGCTCGTCGAGGAGCCACACGATGCCCGCTCCGGACTCGGCCGACTTCGACATCTTCGACTCGGGATTCTGCAGGTCGTAGATGCGCGCGCTGTCCTTGAGGATCATCGCCTGCGGGACGACGAAGGTCTGGCCGAAGCGGCTGTTGAATCGCTCGGCGAGGTCGCGCGTCAGCTCGACGTGCTGGCGCTGGTCGTCGCCGACGGGCACGATCTCAGTGTCGTAGAGCAGGATGTCCGCGGCCATCAGCACCGGATACGCGAACAGCCCGACCGAGGTCGCGTCGGCGCCCTGCTTCTGCGACTTGTCCTTGAACTGCGTCATGCGCGATGCCTCGCCGAAGCCGGTGATGGTGTTCAGCACCCAGGCCAGTTGGGCGTGAGCGGGCACGTGCGACTGCACGTACAGCGTCGACGCCGACGGGTCGATGCCCGCCGCGATGTACTGGGCCGCGGTGCGGCGCGTCTTCTCGCGCAGCTCGGCGGGATCCTGCGCGACCGTGATGGCGTGCAGGTCGACGACCGAGAAGAAGGCGTCGTGGGTGCTCTGCAGTTCTTTCCATTGCAGAAGCGCGCCGATGTAGTTGCCGAGGTGCAGCGAGTCGGCCGACGGCTGCATGCCGGAGTAGAGGCGAGGGAGTGTGGTCATGGTTCTGCTTTCGAAATCTATAGGAATGCGGGAGCGGAGGGCCGTCAGAGTGCGTAGTCGACGACCACAGGCGTGTGGTCCGACCATCGCTCGTCGTAGGCCGCCGCGCGGTCGACCGCGTAGCCGGTGACGCGCTCCGCGAGTGCGGGGCTGGCGAGCTGGTAGTCGATGCGCCAGCCGGTGTCGTTGTCGAACGCCTGACCGCGCCACGACCACCAGGTGTACGGGCCGTCGACCTCGCCCGCGTGCTTGCGCACGACATCCACCCAGCCGAGCCCCGCTCCGCTGTTGTACGCCGGGTCGTCCTCCGCACCGAGGATGCGGTCGAAGTACGCGCGCTCCTCCGGCAGGAAGCCCGCGCGCTTGACGTTGCCCTTCCAGTTGCGGATGTCGAGCGTGCGGTGCCCGACATTGAGGTCGCCCATCACCACGGCGAGCTCGTTGTGCTTCTGGAGCTGTGGAAGCCGCGCCTCCATGGCGTCGAGGAAGCGGTACTTCTCGGTCTGCTTCTCGGTACCGGCCTCGCCCGAGTGGACGTATGCGCTGACGACGGTGACCACCGTTCCGCCGACCTCGTAGTCGGCTTCGAGCCAGCGGCCGGCGCTGTCGAACTCGGACGGCCCCAGCTCCACCCGGTGGATGGATGCCCGGTGGCGACTGGCGATCGCGACACCTGCCCGGCCCTTGGCCGTCGCGGGGTCGTGCACGATGTCCCACTCGTCGCCCAGCAGCGCCTGCAGGTCTTCGGAGGAGGCCCGCACTTCCTGGATCGCGAGGATGTCTACGTCGCGCCCCTCGAGCCAGGAGCCCATGCCCTTGCGGAAGGCGGCGCGGATGCCGTTGGCATTGATCGTGGCGATGCGCAAGCGACTCGAGGGCATGCCTCCAGCCTACCGGGGGCTTCCGACAGCGCCCTCGTCGAGCAAGTCGTTGAGCCGCTGCTCCGCCCGGGCCGCACGGCGCTGCGCCGGGATGCGGGCGAACCACCGCGCCTCGTCGAGCTCCTGCTGCGCGTGCAGCAGCTCGGAACGGGAGACCAGCACCCGCGCCTCGTACTCCGCTGCGGCCTGCTCCGCCGCCGCCTGCTCCCGGGTCACCGCACGCGGAGAGATGCCGCGGTCGAACATCCCCACCGCGATCCAGGATGCGGAGAGCAGGATCACCCGCGAGATCAGGTTGAACCAGAGCAGCAGCCCGATGAAGACGGTGAAGGTCGCCAGCAGCGGATTCCTGGTGGACGCGGCACCGAACAGCAGTCCGCCGAGTGCGCTGAGCCCGGCGAGGACGAGCGCGCCCAGCAGCACGCCGAAGAACAGGTTGCGCCAGGGGATGGCGACCCGCGACATGATGCGGAACATCGCGCCCAGGGTGACGATGTTGAGGACGACCGAGACGACCAGGCCGGAGAACCGGGCGGCGGCGTTCGTCCAGACAGACTCGGAGCTCAGCCCCGCAAGCTCCAGCAGTAGGGTGAGCGTCTGGGTACTGAGGATGCTGATGACCGCCGACACGACGAACAGCACGCCGAAGATGACCGCCAGACCGAAGTCGCGGATCTTCTGGAGGACGTAGTTGGTCGTGTCGCGGTTCAGCCCGAACACGGCGCGCACCGCCTGGCGGGTGTAGTAGAGCCAGCCGATCGCGGTCCAGATCAGGCCGATCGCCGCGATGACGCCCGTCCAGCCGAACGACGTCGCACCCTGCAGCTGCGACTCGGGGATGATGCCCGGCGACGTCGAGGTCGCGATCAGGCCGGGAATGGCGCGGTTCAGCAGGGTCACCAGCGCGTCGAACAGCTGGTCGTTGCCGGCGAGCCAGTAGCTCGAGATAGAGAACCCGACCCAGATCGCGGCGAACACCGCGAAGAGCGACTGGTACCCCATCCCGGCGGCGCGGAGGTTGCCGTCGGAATGCGAGAAGTTGATGTAGACGCGGTAGGGGCGCAACGACTGCACCCACTTCGCCCACCGGGAGACCCGTGCGACCGGCTTGCGCAACCGCCGACGCAGCGGATCGGCGCGCTCGAGCAGCCGCTCCTTCAGCGACTCCTCCGGCTCGGGCTCGACCGAGCCCTCGGCGCGTTGCAGCGCAGGATCCGGCTGGAGCGAGGCGCCCTTGGTCTTCTTGGCCACGCCGTCAGGATAGCGAGCGGGCCCGGCGGTCGGAGATGCAGGAACGGCCCGCCCTGCAATGCGGGGCGGGCCGTACCGGCGAGTCAGCGACCGATCAGCGCTTGCCGCGCATGATCGCCTGCTTCACTTCGGCGATCGCCTGCGTCACCTGGATGCCGCGGGGGCACGCGTCGGTGCAGTTGAAGGTCGTGCGGCAGCGCCACACGCCCTCCTTGTCGTTCAGGATGTCGAGGCGCACCTGCGAGTTGTCGTCGCGCGAGTCGAAGATGAACCGGTGCGCGTTGACGATGGCGGCCGGGCCGAAGTACTGGCCGTCGGTCCAGAACACGGGGCAGGACGACGTGCACGCGGCGCACAGGATGCACTTGGTGGTGTCGTCGAACCGGGCGCGGTCGGCCACAGACTGGACGCGCTCCTTGCCCTTCTCCGGCTTCGAGTTCGCGACGAGGAACGGCTGCACCTCGCGGTAGCTCTCGAAGAAGGGCTCCATGTCGACGATGAGGTCCTTCTCGAGCGGCAGGCCCTTGATCGCCTCGACGTAGATGGGCTTCGAGATGTCGAGGTCCTTGATCAGCGTCTTGCAGGCGAGCCGGTTGCGGCCGTTGATGCGCATGGCGTCGGAGCCGCAGATGCCGTGGGCGCAGGAGCGCCGGAAGGTCAGCGAGCCGTCCTGCTCCCACTTGATCTTGTGCAGGGCGTCGAGGATGCGGTCGGTCGGGTACAGCTCGACGTCGAAGTCCTGCCAGCGCGGCTCGCTGTCCACATCCGGGTCGAACCGGCGGATGATCAGCGTGACGGTGAACGACTCGACCGGGGCCTCGGGCGCGGGGGGAGTCTCGAGCACGGCGTTCGACATCAGTACTTCCTCTCCATCGGCTGGTAGCGGGTCACGACGACGGGCTTCCAATCCAGCGTGATGTGGTCTGCCGCGTCCGACGAGTGCGGGTCGCCGGTGAGGTAGGCCATGGTGTGCTTCATGTAGTTCTCGTCGTCGCGCTTCGGGAAGTCGTCGCGCATGTGGCCGCCGCGGGACTCCTTGCGGTTGCGCGCGGAGTAGACGACGACCTCGGCGAGGTCGAGCAGGAAGCCGAGCTCGACGGCCTCCAGCAGGTCGGTGTTGTAGCGCTTGCCCTTGTCCTGCACCTGCACGTTGCGGTAGCGGTCGCGCAGCTGGTGGATGGTCTCGGTCACCTGGGCGAGGGACTCGTCCGTGCGGAACACCTGGGCGTTGCGGTCCATCTCGTCCTGCAGCTCCTTGCGGATCGCTGCGATGCGCTCGGTGCCGGTCGAGGAGCGCAGCTCGCCGATCAGGCCGCGCACAGCGCCCGCGGGGTCTTCCGGCAGCGGCACGAACTCGGCGGTCTTGACGTACTCCACCGCGTTGTTGCCCGCGCGCTTGCCGAAGACGTTGATGTCGAGCAGGGAATTGGTGCCGAGACGGTTGGAGCCGTGCACCGAGACGCAGGCGCACTCGCCGGCGGCGTAGAGGCCGGGAACGACCGTGGTGTTGTCGCGCAGCACCTCGGCTGCGGTGTTGGTGGGGATGCCGCCCATCGCGTAGTGCGCGGTCGGCATCACCGGGACCGGCTCCACCACCGGGTCGACGCCGAGGTAGGTGCGCGCGAACTCCGTGATGTCGGGGAGCTTGGTCTCCAGCACCTCGGCGCCCAGGTGCGTGCAGTCGAGCAGCACGTAGTCCTTGTGCGGGCCGGCGCCGCGTCCCTCCGCGACCTCCTGCACCATGCAGCGGGCGACGATGTCACGCGGAGCGAGGTCCTTGATGGTGGGCGCGTACCGCTCCATGAACCGCTCGCCCGAGGCGTTGCGGAGGATGGCGCCCTCACCGCGGGCGCCTTCGGTGAGCAGGATGCCGAGCCCGGCCAGACCGGTCGGGTGGAACTGGAAGAACTCCATGTCCTCCAGCGGCAGACCCTTGCGCCAGATGATGCCGACGCCGTCACCGGTAAGGGTGTGGGCGTTGGAGGTGGTCTTGAAGATCTTGCCGAAGCCGCCGGTGGCGAAGATGATCGCCTTCGAGTGGAAGACGTGCAGCTCGCCGGTGGAGAGCTCGTAGGCGACCACACCCGCGGGCTGGGGGACACCGTCCACGTCGGTCATGATGACGTCGAGCACGTAGAACTCGTTGAAGAAGTTGATGCCGAGCCGGACGCAGTTCTGGAACAGCGTCTGCAGGATCATGTGGCCGGTGCGGTCCGCGGCGTAACAGGCGCGGCGGACCGGCGCCTTGCCGTGGTCGCGGGTGTGGCCGCCGAAGCGGCGCTGGTCGATCTTGCCCTCGGGCGTGCGGTTGAACGGCAGGCCCATGTTCTCGAGGTCGATGACCGCGTCGATGGCCTCCTTGGCGAGGATCTCCGCCGCGTCCTGGTCGACCAGGTAATCGCCGCCCTTGACCGTGTCGAAGGTGTGCCACTCCCAGCTGTCCTCCTCCACGTTGGCGAGCGCCGCGGCCATGCCGCCCTGCGCCGCTCCGGTGTGGGAACGCGTGGGGTAGAGCTTCGAGATCACGGCGGTGCGGGCGTGCGGCCCCGCTTCGATCGCCGCACGCATCCCGGCGCCGCCGGCGCCGACGATGACGATGTCGAACTCGTGATAGTGGACGCCGTCGATGACGGTGGATTCAGTAGCTTCTGTTGTCACAGGGTTTCCGTGTCGATTCGTCGCAGGGTTCAGGATGCGGTCTGGTCAGCGTGCGGGGCAGAACGACGGCAGGTCGGACGCCGCAGCACCCGCGGGGCACGGGTCGAAGGTGAAGATCACGAGCGTGCCGAGCACGACCAGCACGACGACCGCGGCGAGCACCGCCCACTTCAGGATGCGGTTGATCGTGCGGTTGTACGCGTAGTCGTTGATCAGCGTGCGCATGCCGTTGCCGCCGTGGATGAGCGCGAGCCACAGCATCAGGAGGTCCCAGACCTGCCAGAACGGCGTCGCGTACTTGCCCGCCACGAAGGCGAAGTCGATCTGCTTGACGCCCTCGCCCAGCACCAAGTTGATGAGCAGGTGGCCGAAGATCAGGATCACGAGCACGAGGCCCGAGGCCCGCATGTAGATCCAGCCCCACTTCTCCCAGTTCTTGCCGCGGGAGGAGCGGGCGGCGGGGGTGCGCGGCGCTTCGATGGTCGTCACGTCAGTTCACCTCCGAGAAGATGTGGATCAGCTGCACCGGAACGAAGCCGGCCATGAGGATGACCCAGAGCGCGATGACGATCCAGAACATGACCTTCTGGTACTTGACGCCCTTGCTCCAGAAGTCGATCGCGATGATCCGGAGACCGTTGAACGCGTGGAAGACGATGGCCGCCACCAGGGCGATCTCACCCAGCCCCATGATCGGGTTCTTGTAGGTGCCGATCACCGCGTTGTAGGCCTCGGGGCTCACGCGGATGAGCGAGGTGTCCAGGATGTGGACGAGAAGGAAGAAGAAGATGGCCACACCGGTGATGCGGTGGAGAACCCACGACCACATCCCCTCACGGCCACGGTACAGAGTGCCGCCGGGCCGGGACTTGGCCGGCTGCAGCGTCCCTGTCGCTTGGTCTGACACGGGACAACCCTCCCTGGTTGCAAAATCGCTTCATCGGGGCGCGGTGAGCGCAGCGCAAGTCTATGCCGGGGAGGGGTCGAACGCCTCTTAGGGTGGCCTCAGTTATCTCGACGTCGAGATAACCCGCCCTGTACGCCAGCGACCCCGCGGCGTACCGTCCAGCGCATGACACAGGACGAACCGATCATGCACGGCAGCACCGAGGCGAGCGACGAATCGAAGGTCGCCGGCATCGTCGAGCAGGTGCGGGCGGACGTCCAGCTGCGGGACTCCGAGGAGCCCGAGCCGCTGCTGCGGGAGCGGCTCGACCAGGTCGGCATCGCGCTCTCCGACGAGAGGGTCGCGGAGCTCGTCGCCGAGATCCGGAACGGTCCGTCGGCCGTCGACTGAGCCAGGTGGACGAGCTCAGAGAACGTCGGTGGAGCCGGTGAGCTTGAGCGCATCCACCACCGCTTTCACCCGCTGGGCGTTCTCGCTCGTCGTCACGAGGAGCGCGTCAGGCGTGTCGACGACGACGATGTCCTTCACGCCGATGAGGCTGATCACCCGGTTGCTGTGGCTGACCACGATCCCGGTGGACGCGTCGGAGAGCACCCGGGCGTTCTCGCCGAGGATCGCGAGATCCGACTTGCGGCCGCCGGAGTTCAGCTTGGCGAGCGATGCGAAGTCGCCGATGTCGTCCCAGTCGAAGTAGCCGGGGATGACGGCGAGCCGGCCGGCCGCGGCCGCGGGCTCGGCGACCGTGTAGTCGATCGCGATCTTCTCCAGGCCCGGCCAGATCCGGTCGACGGCGGGCCCGCGGGTGGCCGGGTCGTCCCAGGCCTCGGCGAGCTCCAGGAGGCCCGCCAGCAGCTCCGGCTTGTTGCGCCCGATCTCCTCCAGCAGCCGGTCGGCGCGGGAGATGAACATGCTCGCGTTCCAGAGGTACGAGCCGTCGGCGACGTACCGCTCGGCCGTCGCCAGGTCCGGCTTCTCCTTGAAGGAGTCGACCGTGAGCGCGCTGGGCGCGCCGGCGACATCCAGGCGATCGCCGAAGTGGATGTAGCCGAAGCCGACCGCGGGTTCGGTCGGCTGGATGCCGATCGTCGTGATGTAGCCGGCCTCGGCTGCGGCAGCCGCCTCGCGCACCGCCGACTGGAACAGCGGGAGGTTGTTGATGACGTGGTCGGCCGCGAACGACCCGATGATGACCCCGGGCTCCCGGCGCTCCAGGATGGCGGCGGCCAGACCGATGGCCGCGGTGGAGTCGCGCGGCTCCGACTCGAGCACCACGTTCGGGTCGGTCAGATCCGGCAGCTGCTGCTCGACCGCGAGACGGTGGGCGCGCCCGGTGACGACCATGATGCGCTGTTCGCCCGAGAGCGGGGCCAGCCGGTCCCAGGTGTCGCGCAGCAGCGTCTGGCCAGATCCCGTCAGATCGTGCAGGAACTTGGGCGCGTCCGCCCGCGACAGGGGCCACAGCCGCGAGCCGATCCCGCCGGCCGGGATCACGCTGTAGAAGCGCTCGATGGGCGTGCCCTGGCTGATCCTGCGCTTCTGAGTCATGCCGAAAGGATACCGAGCCGTCCCGGACACCGGTTGTTCACGGTCACGACACCGGGGACTCCTAGCGTGAGGTCATGCGGGTCGCGGTGGTCAGCGAGAGCTTCCTCCCCACAGTCAACGGGGTCACGACGAGCGTGCTGCGGGTGCTCGACCAGCTGGCGGCCGAAGGGCACGAGGCGATCGTGGTCTGCCCGGATGCGGGGGCGCCGGCCGAGTACGCCGGATTCCGCATCCACCAGGTGCCGTCGGTCGCCTACCGGCAGTTCCCCGTGGGGCTGCCGAGCCCGCAGGTGCAGCGCATCCTCGCCGGCTTCCGCCCGGACGTGCTGCACGCCGCATCCCCCTTCCTGCTCGGAGCGCAGGCGATCGCGGCGGCCAACCGTCTCGGTGTGCCGTCCGTCGCGATCTACCAGACCGACGTGGCCGGCTTCGCCCGCCGCAACGGCCTCGGGATGACCTCCGCCATCGCCTGGAAGTACGTCCGCTGGGTGCACCAGGGCGCCGACCTGACGCTGGCGCCCTCCGCCGCGAGCGAGTACGACCTACGGATCGCCGGCGTCACGAGGGTGGCCCGCTGGGGACGCGGTGTGGACCTGGAGCGGTACCACCCCAATAAGAGGAGGACGCCGGCTGCGGCGGCGCTCCGAGAACGGCTCTCGCCCGACGGCGAGACGGTCGTCGGTTACGTCGGACGCATCGCGCCCGAGAAGCAGGTGGAGCGACTTCGCGCGCTGCGAGGGATCGGGGGAGTGTCGCTGGCGATCGTCGGAGACGGTCCGTCACGCGACGCGGTCGCCCGCGAACTGCGCGGCATCCCGGTGACCTGGCTCGGGCGGCTCGGGGGCGAGGAGCTCGCTGCCGCGTACGCCGCCTTCGACGTGTTCGCCCACACCGGTGCGGAGGAGACCTTCGGGCAGACCGTGCAGGAGGCGCACGCCTCCGGCCTCCCGGTCGTCGCGCCGCGCGCCGGCGGCCCGATCGACCTGGTCGAGCACGGCGTCGACGGGCTGCTGATCCGCCCATCGGACGACCGATCGCTGCGCGCGGCGGTTTCGATGCTGGTCAGCGACGGGGCACTCCGGCGCAGGATGGGGGAGGCGGGTCGGCGCGCGGTGCTCGGCCGCAGCTGGGACGTCGTCTGCGGCGAGCTCCTGCGTCACTACGAGCGCGTCATCCTGAACGCTGTCGCAGACGCCGCGTCGCCCGGCGCGCCCGGTGTCCAGCCGGTCGCGGGTTCGCGAGCGTACAGTTAGGTGGCCCCAGCGGGCCACCGGAGTCCTGCTCCTCGCACCCGTCCTCTGAACCCTGGAGGTGACCGATGGCCAACATGAACCGACGCGGCATCCCGATGCCCTTCGTGACGCGCACTCGCCGGGTCGAGCCTCCCTCCACCGTCGCAACGCCGGCCCCTGCTGCGGGCAGGCGGGCCAGCATGGTCGACAGCGCGATCTACGCGGACGGAGTGCGGGTCGCGTCCCCGACGAACCTGGCGGAGACCTACGCGGCGCTCGACCGCACGCCGGGCGGGGTCGCCTGGATCGGCCTCTACCGGCCGACCGAGCAGGAGCTGCTGTCGCTGTCGGAGGAGTTCAACCTCCACCCGCTCGCGATCGAGGACGCCATCGTCGCCCACCAGCGGCCGAAGCTCGAGCGCTACGACACCGTCCTCTTCGTCGTGCTGAAGGCCGCCAACTACCTCGACGTGCCGGAAGAGGTCGACTTCGGCGAACTGCACCTCTTCGTCGGCCGCAACTTCGTCATCACGGTCCGCCACAGCGAGTCGCCCGACCTGTCGCACGTGCGCCAGCGGATGGAAGGGGAGCCCGAGCTGCTCGCCCTCGGCCCGCAGGCCATCCTCTACGCGATCATCGACGCGGTGGTGGATGCGTACAGCCCGGTCGTCGCGGGCCTTGCGAACGACATCGACGAGATCGAGACGCAGGTCTTCGGCGGCGACGCCCTGGTCTCCCGCCGCATCTACGAGCTGTCGCGCGAGGTCATCGACTTCCAGCGCGCAACGCATCCCCTCTCGGCGGTGATGCTGGCGCTGGAGCGCGGGTCGGCGAAGTACGGGGTGACGCAGGAGCTCGAACGCCGCCTGCGCGACGTGGCGGACCACCTCACACAGGTCAACGAGCGCGTGGACGGGTTCCGCTACCTGCTGCGCGACATCCTGACCGTGAACTCCACGCTGGTGTCCGAGCGCCAGAACGAGGAGATGACGCGGCTGGCGCACTCCAGCAACCGTCAGGGCGAGGAGGTCAAGAAGATCTCCTCCTGGGCGGCCATCCTGTTCGCGCCCACGCTCATCGCAAGCATTTACGGGATGAACTTCACGCACATGCCGGAACTCAGCTGGCCGCTGGGCTACCCGCTCGCGGTCCTCGCGATGGTCGGGTTGAGCGGCCTGCTCTACTCGATCTTCAAGCGGCGCGGCTGGCTCTGACGCCCCTCCCGAACGGGGTACGCGCTGCTCGAATGAGCACGTGCCATTCGGGTGAGCGTTTGTAACGCTTGCATGAAGAAGCCGGATTTTCGAACGGCGTGGTTCGTCACATTCGGTAACGTGAACCGCAGATTGCCCCGATTACCCGCGGAGGCAACGCATCTTGGAGGAACAACCTTGACAATCACAGCCCGTAAGGCCGGCCTCGTCGGCCTGGCGGCGATCGGCGTCATGTCGCTGCTCGCTGCGTGCTCGGCTGCCCCGTCGGACAGCTCGTCCGGAGGAGCCGCGAAGAGCGACTTCACCCCCTGCATGGTCTCCGACTCCGGTGGATTCGACGATCACTCGTTCAACCAGCTCGGCTACGAGGGGCTGCAGCAGGCCGCCAAGTCGCTCGACGTGAAGTACAAGCAGGCCGAGTCGAAGAGCGAGAACGACTTCGCTCCGAACATCGACAGCATGGTCAACGCGAACTGCAACCTCATCGTGACGGTCGGCTTCCTTCTCAAGGACGCGACGGAGAAGGCCGCGAAGGCGAACCCGGACGTCAACTTCGCCATCATCGATGACAACGAGATCCAGGCGAAGAACGTCAAGCCGATCATCTTCGACACGGCCCAGGCCGCGTTCCTCGCCGGCTACAGCGCCGCGAGCTACTCGAAGACCGGCATCGTCGGCACCTTCGGCGGCATGCAGATCCCGACGGTCACCATCTTCATGGACGGCTTCGCCGATGGCGTGAAGTACTTCAACGACCAGAAGGGCAAGTCGGTCAAGGTCGTCGGCTGGGACGTCGACAAGCAGAACGGCTCCTTCACCGGTGGGTTCGACGCCAACGAGACGGCGAAGAACACCGCTCAGGGCATCATCGACCAGAACGCCGACGTGATCATGCCGGTCGGCGGTCCGATCTACCAGTCGGCCGCTCAGGCGATCAAGGACTCGGGCAAGCCGATCGCGATGATCGGTGTCGACGCCGACGTCTTCCAGTCCGACCCGACCGTGAAGGACCTGCTCCTCACCTCGGTCATGAAGGGCATGAAGCCGGCGACGAACGATGTCGTCACGCAGGCGGCCAAGGGCAAGTTCGACAGCACCCCGTACGTGGGCACGCTGAAGAACGACGGCGTGGGCCTCGCACCGTTCCACGACTTCGAGTCGAAGGTCGACGCGGGCCTGAAGGGCGAGCTGGACAAGATCAAGGCCGGCATCATCGACGGCTCGATCAAGGTCACCTCGCCCTCGTCGCCCAAGCAGTAACCAGCGACGAGAACGATCCGACGGGGAGGTCAGCCACGGCTGGCCTCCCTGTTCCGTTCGCCCAGCGCCTCGTGCTCGTTTGTGCACACACTGACAAATGCGCAAAAAGGTAATGTGATGATGCGCATCGTGGCCACGAGCCGACCCGCGCGCCCTCTCCGTGAAGCAGACTCAGTGCTCACCACGGGCGAGTAGAGAAGGAAGCCCACCCGAATGAAGCTCGAACTCCGCGGCATCACCAAGCGGTTCGGTGCCCTGGTCGCCAACGACCACATCGATCTCACGGTCGAACCCGGCGAGATCCACTGTCTGCTCGGCGAGAACGGCGCAGGCAAGTCCACCCTGATGAACGTGCTCTACGGCTTCTACCAGGCCGACGAGGGCGAGATCCTGCTGGACGACGTCGTCCAGCGCTTCTCCGGCCCCGGTGATGCCATGAAGGCCGGCATCGGGATGGTGCACCAGCACTTCATGCTGATCCCCGTCTTCACTGTCGCCGAGAACGTCATGCTCGGCCACGAGCAAACCAAGTTCGGCGGCCGCCTCGACCTGAACGCGGCCCGCGCGCAGGTTCGCGAGATCTCCGCACGCTTCGGCTTCGACGTCGACCCGGATGCGCTGGTCGAAGACCTGCCGGTCGGCGTGCAGCAGCGCGTGGAGATCATCAAGGCGCTGTCCCAGAACGCCAAGGTGCTCGTCTTCGACGAGCCCACCGCGGTGCTGACCCCGCAGGAGACCGACGAGCTGATGGCGATCATGCGCCAGCTCAAGGAGCAGGGCACCGCGATCATCTTCATCACCCACAAGCTGCGCGAGGTGCGCGAGGTGGCGGACCGCATTACGGTCATCCGCCTCGGCAAGGTCATCGGCGAGGCCGAACCCACCGCGACCAACGTCGAACTCGCTTCGATGATGGTCGGCCGTGCGGTGTCGCTGACGGTCGAGAAGCAGGCGGCAACGCCGGGTGCGCCCGCGCTGGTCGTGAAGGACCTGTCGGTCATCGACGCGATCGGGCAGATCGTCGTCAACAACGTCAGCTTCGAGGTGCGCGCGGGGGAAATCCTCGCCATCGCCGGCGTGCAGGGCAACGGCCAGACCGAGCTGACGGAGGCCATCATCGGCCTCCAGCTGCGGGTCCAGGGCGAGATCCTGCTCGAGGGCAAGCCCATCCAGGGTCACAGCGTCCGCAAGGTGCTCGACGAGGGCGTCGGGTTCATCCCTGAGGACCGCAACGAGGACGGCCTGGTCGGCGAGTTCAGCATCCAGGAGAACCTGATGCTCGACCGCTCGACGGGCGACCCGTTCGTGAAGAACGGCAACATCCAGTTCTCCTATTTGAAGGACTTCGCCACCGAGAAGGTGCACGAGTTCGACGTGCGCACCCAATCCATCGACACCAAGGTCGGTCGTCTCTCGGGCGGCAACGCTCAGAAGGTCGTGCTCGCGCGCGAGCTGAGCCGGGACCTCCGCCTGTTCGTGGCGGCGCAGCCGACCCGCGGCCTCGACGTCGGCTCGATCGAGTTCGTCCACAAGCGCATCGTCGAGACGCGCGATTCGGGCGTGCCCGTCATCGTCGTCTCGACCGAGCTGGATGAGGTGGCCGCGCTCGCCGACCGCATCGCCGTGATGTACCGCGGCGGAATCGTAGGAATCGTGCCGGGGAACACGTCGCGTGACGTCCTCGGCCTCATGATGGCCGGCGAGTCGCCGGAGCAGGCAGGAGCAGCAGCATGACCGGGACCGACACGGCGCCGGCCCAGCCCGTCGAGCCGGGGAAGCCGGCGCCCGCACCGGGCCACGACGAGGAGCCCTCGCGCTGGAACCAGGCGGTCCGCGAGATCATGAGCGGACCGGTGGTCATCTCCATCCTCGCCGTCGTGCTGGCGCTGATCGTCGGAGCCGTCCTCATCGCGGTGACGGACCCCGAGGTCCAGCGCACGGCCGGGTACTTCTTCGCCCGCCCGGGTGACACGTTCTCGGCAATCTGGTCGTCGGTGTCCAATGCCTACGTCTCCATGTTCCAGGGCGCGATCTACAACTTCCGCCGGCCGACGTTCTCCGCCGGCATCCGCCCCCTGACCGAGACGCTGGCCTTCGCCACGCCGCTCATCGTCAGCGGTCTCGGTGTGGCACTGGCATTCCGCGTCGGCCTGTTCAACATCGGTGGTCAGGGACAGATCCTCATCGCCGCCGCAGCTGCGGCCTGGGTCGGATTCTCGTTCGACCTGCCCCCCGTCCTCCACCTGGTGCTCGCGGTGATCGCGGGCATCGTCGGCGGAGCGGTCTGGGCCGGCATCGTCGGGCTGCTGAAGGCACGGACCGGTGCGCACGAGGTGATCGTGACGATCATGCTCAACTACATCGCGTTCTACCTGATCTCGTACATGCTCCGCACGAAGGGGCTGCTGCAGGCGCCGGGCTCGAACAACCCGAAGGCGCCCGCGATCCACCCCAACGCCGTCTTCCCGCCGCTGTTCGGCGAGCAGTACAACCTGACGTGGGCGTTCGTCCTCGTCATCGTCGCGACCGTCTTCGTCTGGTGGCTGATCAACCGGTCGAGCCTCGGCTTCCGCTTCCGAGCGGTCGGTGAGAACCCGAACGCCGCCCGCGTCGCCGGCATCAACGTCAAGAACATCTACGTCTACGCCATGCTGATCGCGGGTGGCCTGATCGGCATCACCGGCGCGAGCCAGGCGCTGGGCGTCTTCCCGCAGGGCATCAGCTCGGGGGTGGATGCGGGCCTCGGCTTCGACGCGATCACCGTCGCCCTGCTCGGCCGTTCGCGGCCCGGAGGCGTGTTCGTCGCCGGCCTGCTCTTCGGAGCCCTCAAGGCCGGTGGCTACACCATCCAGGCCGCCAACGACATCCCGATCGACATCGTCCTCATCCTGCAGTCGCTCATCGTCCTGTTCGTAGCGGCCCCGCCGCTCGTGCGGGCGATCTTCCGGCTGCCGGCGCCCGGGAGTTCGCCCCGGAGACCGCGTCCCATCGTCACGAAGGAGGTGGAGGCCAAGTGAGCACCACCGCCCCCGTCGTTCCCGACTCCTCGCCGATCGTCCTCGAGAAGGCGGAGATCCGCTCCTGGAAGGCCCCGATCGCCTTCGGCGTCTTCGTCCTGATCAGCCTGATCCTGTTCTTCGGTTTCGGCCGTCACGGTGAGAGCACCTTCCGGTTCTCGGAGAACTCGGATGCGATCAAGCTGCCCACGGTCACCGTGGACACCTTCGTGACCACGACCGTCGTCACCATCCTGCTGCTGGCCATCACGGCGTGGAGCGCGTACCTGTCGTACCGCGCACGGAAGACGCCGATCTGGCTGGTCATCGTCTTCTCGCTCCTGTTCATGATCGCCTTCCTCGCCTGGGCCGACTCCGGCAGCCCGTACCCGGTGCCGGTGACGGGCCTGCTGCTCGGCACGATCTCCCTCGCGGTGCCCCTCGTCTTCGGCGCGCTCGGAGGCGTCGTCTCGGAGCGTGGCGGTGTCGTCAACGTGGCGATCGAGGGCCAGCTCCTCGCCGGCGCGTTCGTCTCGGCGATGACCGCGACGCTCACCGGCAGCTGGGTGGTCGGACTGGTCGCCGCGATGATCGCGGGCGTGCTCGTCTCGTTCCTGCTGGCCGCGTTCGGGATCAAGTACCTGGTCGACCAGGTGATCGTCGGCGTCGTGCTCAACGTGCTGGTGATCGGACTCACGAGCTTCCTCTACTCGAAGGTGCTCGCCGGCAACCCGCAGCTGCTGAACCACCCGCCGCGACTGCCGAACTGGCCCATCCCGGTGCTCAGTGAGATTCCCGTCATCGGCAAGGTGCTGTTCGACCAGTCGATCATCGAGTACCTGATGTACATCGCGGTGTTCCTGGTCTGGTTCGGCCTGTTCAAGACCCGCTGGGGCCTGCGCCTCCGGTCAGTCGGCGAGCACCCGGAGGCCGCGGACACCGTCGGCATCAACGTCAACCGCACGCGGTTCTGGAACGTGTCGCTCGCCGGCGCGATAGCCGGCCTCGGTGGCGCGTACTACACGCTCGGCTCGGTCGGCGCGTTCTCCAAGGAGATGACCGCGGGTCAGGGCTTCATCGCCCTGGCGGCCGTGATCTTCGGCCGCTGGGACCCGATCCGCGCCACGCTCGCTGCACTCCTGTTCGGGTTCGCGACGAACCTGCAGAACGTGCTCAGCATCATCGGCTCGCCCGTGCCGAGCGAGTTCATGCTGATGCTGCCGTACATCGTGACCATCTTCGCGGTGGCCGGACTCGTGGGCCTGTCCCGCGCGCCCGCCGCCGACGGCAAGCCCTACATCAAGTCATGAGCGACGCGATCGACTGGGAGGCGCTGCGCGAGGCCGCGACCGTGGCCATGACGCACGCCTACGCCCCGTACTCCGGATTCCCCGTGGGCGCCGCGGCGCTGGTGGACGACGGCCGGATCGTCACCGGCTGCAACGTCGAGAACGCCAGCTACGGCGTCACGCTGTGCGCCGAGTGCGGGCTGGTGTCGTCCCTGGCGATGACCGGCGGTGGCCACCTCGTCGCCTTCACCTGTGTGAACGGCGACGGCGACATCCTGATGCCCTGCGGCCGCTGCCGCCAGCTGCTCTACGAGCACTCGGCCGAGGGGATGCTGCTGCAGACCGTCTCCGGGATCCGCACGATCGACCAGGTGCTGCCCGATGCCTTCGGGCCGCGCCAGCTCGCCGCCTACGCGGCCGAGCACGACAACGACTGAACAGGAACACCTCGTGACCGATCATGCAGGAGAGGTCGAGGCGTTCGACGCCGTCGACCTGATCAGGACCAAGCGCGACCGCGGCGAGCTGAGCACCGCGGAGATCGGTTGGCTGATCGACGCGTACACGCGTGGCTACGTGGGCGACGAGCAGATGTCGGCCATGACCATGGCGATCTTCCTCAATGGGATGACGCGTCGCGAGATCAAGGACCTGACGCTCGCGATGATCGCGTCGGGCGAGCGGATGGACTTCTCGGGACTGGGCAAGCCGACCGCCGACAAGCACTCCACCGGCGGTGTCGGCGACAAGATCACCCTCCCGCTGATGCCGCTCGTCGCCACCTTCGGCGTCGCCGTCCCGCAGCTCTCCGGCCGAGGCCTCGGCCACACCGGCGGCACGCTCGACAAGCTGGAGAGCATCCCCGGCTGGCGCGCCAACCTCAGCAACGCGGAGATGTTCGCGCAGCTGCAGAACGAGGGCGGCGTCATCTGCGCCGCCGGTTCCGGGCTCGCGCCGGCCGATGGCAAGCTGTACGCGCTGCGCGACATCACCGGGACGGTCGAGGCCATTCCGCTCATCGCGTCCTCGATCATGTCGAAGAAGATCGCGGAGGGGACGAGCGCCTTGGTGCTGGACGTGAAGTTCGGCTCCGGCGCGTTCCTCAAGGACATCGAGCGCTCGCGCGAGCTCGCCCGCACCATGGTGGAGCTGGGCCGGGATGCGGGGGTCGCGACCTCCGCGCTGCTCACCGACATGAACGTCCCGCTCGGCCTCGCGATCGGAAACGCGAACGAGGTGCGGGAGTCCGTCGAGGTGCTCGCCGGCGGCGGGCCCGCCGACATCGTCGAGCTGACCGTGGCGCTGGCCCGAGAGATGCTGGCCCTCGCCGGCCGCCCGGACGAGGACGTCGAGGCCGCGCTGAAGGACGGCCGGGCGATGGACAAGTGGCGCGAGGTCATCCGCGCCCAGGGCGGCGACCCGGATGCGGCGCTGCCGGTCGCGAAGGAGACGCACACCGTCGTCGCCGAGCAGGACGGCATCCTGGTCGAGCAGCAGGCGCTGCCGTTCGGCATCGCCGCTTGGCGCCTCGGAGCCGGTCGCGCGCGCAAGCAGGACCCGGTGCAGCACGCCGCCGGAATCGACCTGCACGCGAAGCCCGGGGACGAGGTCCGGAAGGGTCAGCCGCTGTTCACCCTCTCCGCCGACGAGCCCGCCCGCTTCGAGCGCGCGTTCGAGGCGCTGGAGGGCGCGTACCGCATCGCGGAGCCGGGGACCCCCTTCGAGCGCGGCCCGCTGATCGCCGACCGCATCGCCTAGGGTTGGAATCATGAGCGACGCCTGGAACGAGTACACGCTGGCCGACGGCACCGAGATCCGGCCGCTGCCGAAGGTCTCCCTGCACGACCACCTCGACGGCGGGCTGCGGCCCGCGACCGTCTTGGAACTGGGCGAGGCCATCGGCCTGGAACTGCCCGCACAGGATGCGACCGAGCTCGGCCGCTGGTTCGCAGCGAAGTCGAACTCCGGCTCGCTCGTGGAGTACCTCAAGACCTTCGACCTGACGACGGCTGTGATGCAGACCCGTGAGGGCCTCGTCCGCGTCGCCCGCGAGTTCGTTCAGGACCTCGGCTCGGATGGCGTCGTCTACGGCGAGGTCCGCTGGGCTCCCGAGCAGCACCTCGGCGGCGGCCTGACCCTCGACGAGACGGTCGAGGCAGTTCAGGAGGGCATCGACCAGGGCATCGACGACGTGCGTGGTTCCGGTAGCCGCATCCGCGTCGGGCAGCTCGTGACCGCAATGCGCCACAACGACCGCGGCCTCGAGATCGCGGAACTCGCCGTGCGGCACCGCGACCGAGGGGTGGTCGGCTTCGACATCGCCGGTCCGGAGGCAGGCTTCCCGGCCTCCAACCACCGTGCAGCTTTCGACTACCTGGCCTCCGAGTTCTTCCCCGCGACCGTCCACGCCGGCGAGGCCGACGGCCTGGACAGCATCCGGAGCGCCATCCTCGACGGCCGCGCGCTGCGCCTCGGCCACGGTGTGCGTCTCGCCGAAGACATCACCGTGGAACGTCAGGACGACGAGAACACCTACGTCACCCTCGGGACGCTGTCGCAGTGGGTGAAGGACCGCGAGATCGCCCTCGAGACGAGCCCGACGTCGAACCTGCAGACCGGGGCCATCGCGGCCTGGGGGAACGACATCCTGGACCACCCGTTCGACCTGCTGTACCAGCTCGGCTTCCGCGTCACGGTGAACACCGACAACCGCCTGATGAGCGGGACGACGCTGACGCGCGAACTGAGCATCCTCGCAGACGCCTTCGCCTACGACCGGACCGATCTGGAGATCTTCCAGCTGAACGCCGCGGCCGGGGCCTTCCTGCCCCTCGAGGAGCGCGAGGAGCTGGCAGAGATCATCACAGCAGGTTTCGAGGGTTCGTAAGGCGCCTGGCGCTACGCTGAAGATATGTCACTGCCACCGCTGCCTGATTCCGCCATCACCGTCGGCGCGCACGCCGTCGACTGGCGTCAGGCCGTGGAATTGGCGGGTGAGGCACTGGCCCGTTCCGGTGCGACGGAGCAGGGCTACGCACAGCGGATGATCCAGGTGATCGAGGAGTTCGGCGCCTACATCGTGATCGCTCCGGGCCTCGCCCTGGCGCATGCCCGGCCCGGCCCCGACGTGAACTCGGACGGCCTGTCCGTCGTCACGCTCGACGAGCCGGTCGTCTTCGGGCACCCGCATAACGACCCCGTCTCGGTGGTCCTCGGTCTCGCCGTCTCGACGCCCGAGGCGCACGTGACGAGCGTGGCCGAATTGGCCAACGTCTTCAATGACCCGGAGGCCATCCCTGCCCTCGCAGCGGCGGCCGACGTGGCCGACGTCCAGCGCATCCTCACGCTGAGCGAGGAGTCGTCTCGATGAGAGGGACCGACCGGTGAAGATCGTCGCCATCTGCGGGGTGGGCGTCGGCACGTCCGGCATCCTGAAGGTCAACGCCGAGCGCGTGCTCGACCGGCTGGGGATCGACGCCGACGTCACCGCGTCGGACGCCGCCCACATTGCCGATGCAGCAGCGGATGCGCAGGTCGTCCTGACCTCGCCGGAGCTGGTCGACCGCATCGGCCGGACCAACGCCGACGTGATCGTCGTACAGAACTACTTCGACCTGGAGGAGCTCGAGCGCAAGCTCGACGAGGCTCTCGGCTGAGGGCTCACGGTCGCTGACGACGTCCAGTCCGCTCGGCGAACGCCGCGAGGGCGTCCAGCACATCGGCATTGATCCAGGTGCGATTGCGCCTGGCAGAACTGCCGGCAGCCAGGATTCCGCGTTCGACCAGCACGCTCAGGCCGTTGGCAACCGCCGGGCGGCTGGCCCCACTTACTGTGAGCCCTGTGGCGACATTGAGCACGGGATATTCGATCGACAGCTCAGCCAACCTTCGCGCGACAGCATCCGCGCGGACGCCGGAGAGCTTGTCCTCCCACCGTCGTTGCGCGTCGTCGATGTCGCGGGCGAGTTGTTCCGAATTTCCCACACCGACGAGGGATGCTTGGGCGAAAATCCGGACGATCGGCTCGGGGTCACCCCCCCGGTAGCCGGTGAGGGCGCCGAAGTACCCTTCGATGTCCGTGAGAAGGCCCGCCGAGACGGGAACGGCGAGGTGCCGGAGCACTCCGCTGTGCCGCAGCATCGAGTGGACGAGAGCCCGGCCGGTACGGCCGTTGCCATCGGGGAACGGGTGAATGGTCTCGAATTGGGCGTGCGCGATCGCTGCCTGGGCGAGTGGCGGCAGGTCGACGCGACGGGCGAACGCGATGAGGTCGTCCATTGCTGCTTGCACACGATCGTGGTGCGGGGGCACGAAGCCGGCGGAGTGCGGCAGCTGACCACCTATCCAGACCTGCTCGTGGCGGTACTCGCCCGTCATGTGCGGATTCGACTCGGTCAACAGGGCGTGGTGCATCGCGATGATCGATTCGTTGCTGATGCTGTCCGCCAGGGCCAGGGCCGCCTCCATCGCGCGTACGTTGTTGACCACCAGCTGCGCATTTCCCTCGGTGCGCTCACCGATGACCGCTTCGGCGATCGCGCGCGGACCGGCGGTGAGGTGCTCGATCTGCGAGCTGGACGCCGACTCGGTGCGGAGAAGGATCGGGGAGAACGGAGCAAGGAAGCGTGATCGCTCGGCATCGAAGCGGACGAGTTCGCGCGTCGCATCATCCGCCTCCGAGAGTACGTCGGCATGCAGGCCGAGCTCGGCGTCTCTGATCGACGCGGGGATGGCCGCTTCATACGGTTGCCGCCTCAGCAGCTGCATGCGCCGCGACGCGTACTCACGTGCCGCAGCCGCAGGCAGACTACGAGACTCGTAGCTGACCTCGATCGACATCCTTTCATCCCCTCCGCTCTTACGAAAGGTTAGCAGTCTAACCTTTCGTAAGCGAGGGTGCTTCGAAACGATCGCCCCTATCGGCATGGGGCGATTCGGCCCTTAGGCGGTGAGCGCCCGCATCGCGTCGGCGAGGGCGGCCACCCGGGCGGTCGCCGTCTCGCGGCGCTCGCTGATCGTGCCCTCGTCGCTCGATGCGTCGATGTAGATCTTCAGCTTCGGCTCGGTGCCGCTCGGGCGGACCATCACGCGGGAGCCGTCCTCGAGCAGGATGCGGAGCACGTCGCTCGGTGGCAGGTCACCGAATCCGTCCCGCAGGTCGTCGATCTGCGAGACCCGCACCTCGCCGAGGTGGCTCGGCGGCGTCGACCGGAGCGCGCCCATGATCTCGCCGATGCGCGACAGGTCGGTGACCCGGAGAGAGATCTGGTCGCTGGCGAAGAACCCGAACCGCTCCGCGAACGCATCCAGCTGCTGAGCGATGGTGACCCCGTCGTCCGCGAGCCCGTTCGCCAGGTCGAGGAACGCGACCGCCGCCGAAATACCGTCCTTGTCGCGGACGGTCTCCGGGTTCACCAGGTACCCGAGCGCCTCCTCGTAGCCGTAGACGAGTGCGTGCGCCCGGGAGACCCACTTGAAACCGGTCAGCGTGTCCGCGAAGTCGAGCCCGTACGCCCGGGCGACGGCGGCGAGAGCGGGGGAGGAGACCACCGAGCAGGCCAGCGTCCCGAAGGCGCCGCGTTCGTCGGCCCGCACGCTGGCCAGTTCGGCGGCACGCCAGCCGAGCAGTGCGCCCACCTCGTTGCCGGAGAGGCGGCGATAGCCATCGGGGCTCGTAGTGTCGGGAATGGCCACGGCCAGCCGGTCGGCGTCCGGGTCGTTGGCGATGATCAGGTCTGCGCCGGCATCCCTCGCCGTGGCGAAGGAGAGGTCCATCGCGCCCGGCTCCTCAGGATTGGGGAACGCTACCGTCGGGAACGCCGGGTCCGGGTCGATCTGAGCGGCGACCGGGGTCGGGGTGGCGAATCCCGCTCGAGAGAAGACCTCGCGCGCGGTGCGCCAGCCGACGCCGTGCATAGCGGTGTAGACGAACGACACCGCATCCCGCGGCGTCTGCGTGGTGGCGACGGCCACCGTCGCGTCGATGTACGCCTGCTCCACGTCGTCGGGCGCGACCTCGTAGCGGTCGGAGCGCGCAAGGTCGGCGACGCTGCCGTCGGCGACCTTCAGGATGTGCGCAGCGATCTCCGCGTCGACCGGCGGGACGATCTGCGAGCCGTGATCCTCGCCGCCGAGGTACACCTTGTAGCCGTTGTCGTTCGGCGGGTTGTGGCTGGCGGTCACCATGACGCCCGCGCTCGCCCCCAGGTGCCGGACGGCGAAGGCGAGGACGGGCGTGGGGAGCAGCCGGGGGAGGAGGATCGCGCGGATGCCCGCGCCGGCCATGAGCTCGGCGGTGTCGCGGGCGAAGACGTCCGAATTCTTGCGGCCGTCGTAGCCGATGACGACCGACGGCGTGCCGCCCTCGGCGTGCTCCAGCAGCCAGCGGGCGAAACCGGCCGCGGCCTGCGCGACCAGCACCCGGTTCATGCGGTTCGGGCCGGCGGCGATCGCGCCGCGGAGGCCTGCGGTGCCGAACGCCAGGCGTTCGTCGAAACGCGAGTGCAGGTCGGCGACGGCGTCGGCCGAGCCCGCCTCGGCGGCGACGATCAGCGCACCCAGCTCGTCACGCGTCTCCGGGTCGGGGTCCTGCGCCAGCCAGGCACGGGCCTCGGCGAGCAGCTGCGGGGTGTCCTTCTGGCTCACAGGGCCTCCACGATCTGGGCGAGGAGGGCACTGATCACCGGCTCCGCGGCGCGGCCGGCCTCGATGACCTCTTGGTGGCTGAGCGGGGTCTTCTGGATGCCCGCCGCGAGGTTCGTGATGAGCGACATCCCGAGGATCTCCATCCCGGCCTGGCGCGCAGCGATCGCCTCGAGAGCGGTGGACATGCCGACGATGTGGCCGCCGACGGCCTTCGCCATCTGGACCTCGGCCGGCGTCTCGTAGTGCGGGCCGCGGAACTGCGTGTACACGCCCTCGTCCAGGGACGGCTCGACGGTGCGGGCCAGGTCGCGCAGACGCTTCGAGTACAGATCGGTCAGGTCGATGAAAGTCGCGCCCTCGAGCGGGGAGTCGGCGGTGAGGTTGATGTGGTCGCTGATGAGGACGGGCGTGCCCGGCTTCCAGTGGTCCTTGATACCGCCTGCGCCGTTGGTCAGCACCATCGTGGTCGCCCCGGCGGCCGCGGCGGTGCGGACGCTGTGGACGACACGGCGGACGCCGTGACCTTCGTAGTAGTGGGTTCGGGCGCCGATGACCAACGCGTGCTTGCCGTTGGCGAGGCGGATCGAGCGGAGCGTGCCGACGTGCCCTTCGAGCGCAGGCTTGCTGAAGCCGACGATCTCGGTGGCGGGGACGGTGGCGACGGTCTCGCCGATCAGGTCGGCGGCCTTGCCCCAGCCGCTGCCGAGCGTGAGCGCGATGTCGTGGCGCTCGACGCCGGTCTTCTCGGCCAGCTGGCCGGCGGCCTCCCGTGCGATCTCGAAGGGGTCGGCTGCGGGGTCGTCGAGCGGATTGGTGATGGATTCCAGCATGAGGCAACTCTACTGAGGGCGGCTTTCCACAGGGTCACGATGGGATGCGCATCGGTGCACCCCCATACGGAAGAATGGGAGACATGGCGTATGAATTCGAGCGTAAGCAGCGCATCGCGATCCTCGGCGGCGGCCCCGGCGGTTACGAGGCGGCGCTGGCGGGCGCTCAGCTGGGTGCGGATGTGACGCTGGTGGAGCGCTCCGGCGTCGGCGGATCCGCGGTCATCACCGACGTGGTGCCCTCCAAGAGCCTCATCGCCACGGCCGAGGCGACCAATTCGCTCGGAGAGGCGACCGATCTCGGCGTCCAGTTCTTCTCTCGCGGCGAGACCGGCAAGCCCGTCCGGCCGGAGATCGCCGTCAACCTCGCGGCGGTGAACAAGCGGCTGATCGGCCTGGCACGACAGCAGTCGGAGGACATGCGGGCCGAACTCGTGCGGTCCGGTGTCCGGATCGTGACCGGTGAGGGAAGGCTCGATGGGCCGAGCGCGGTGATCGTCTCCACGTCGCCGGGCGACTCGGGTACCGACTTCGACCGGGTCGAGGCCGACACCATCGTCGTCGCCGTCGGCGCGAGCCCGCGCATCCTGCCGTCGGCGGTGCCCGACGGGGAGCGCATCCTCACCTGGACCCAGCTGTACGACCTGCAGTCGGTGCCGTCGCACCTGATCGTGGTCGGCTCCGGAGTGACCGGTGCGGAGTTCGCGTCCGCCTACACGGCGCTGGGGTCGAAGGTGACGCTGATCTCGTCGCGCGATCAGGTGCTGCCGGGCGAGGATGCCGACGCGGCCCGCGTGATCGAGAACGTGTTCAAGCGCAACGGCATGCAGGTGCTGTCGAAGTCACGTGCGGAGTCGGTGGTCCGCACGGAGAACGGCGTGGTCGCGACGCTCACCGACGGCCGCACGATCGAGGGCTCGCACTGTCTTATGGCCGTCGGATCCGTGCCGAACACGGCCGGTATCGGGCTGGAGGAGGCCGGGGTGCAGATGACGCACGACGGCAGCATCCGCACGAACCGGGTGGCCCGCACCTCCATCCCCAACATCTATGCGGCGGGCGACTGCTCCGACTCGCTGCCGCTCGCCTCGGTCGCGTCGATGCAGGGGCGCACCGCGGTGTTCCACGCCATGGGCGACGCGGTGAACCCGATCGAGCTGCGCAACGTCAGCTCCAACATCTTCACGCAGCCCGAGATCGCCACGGTGGGCTGGAGCCAGAAGCAGATCGAAGAGGGGATCGCGCAGGGCGACATCTACAAGCTGCCGCTGAAGTCGAATCCTCGAGCGAAGATGCTCGGCATCCGTGACGGCTTCGTGAAGCTGTTCGCCCGCACCGGCTCAGGCACCGTGATCGGCGGCGTCATCGTCGCCCCGCGCGCCTCCGAGCTCATCTTCCCGCTGGCGCTCGCCGTGGAGCAGCGCCTGACGGTCGATCAGGTCGCGCGAGCGTTCACCGTCTATCCCTCTCTGTCCGGGTCCATCACGGACGCCGCGCGCGCCATGCACATCGTGGTCTGACGGCGGTGCGGTGATGGAGGTCGGGCTCGTCATCGGCGTGCTCGCCGTGCTCACCATCGCGGCGGCGACCACCATCGGTCCGAAGTTCGGGATCGCGTCGCCGCTGATCCTCGTGGCGGTCGGCATCCTGGTGAGCCTGCTGCCCTTCGTCCCGGCAGTCGTGCTGCAGCCGGAATGGATCCTCGCGGGGGTGCTCCCACCGCTGCTGTATTCGGCCTCGGTCTCCATGCCCGCCATGAACTTCCGGCGCGAGTTCGGGGCGATCGGCGGGCTCTCCGTGGTGCTCGTCATCGTCAGTTCGGTGCTGCTCGGCCTCTTCTTCGCCTGGATCATCCCCGGGCTGGGTCTCGCCTGGGGAATCGCGCTGGGCGCCATTGTCAGCCCCACAGACGCAGTGGCGACCGGGATCGTGAAACGGGCCGGCGTCTCGCCGCGCGTCGTGGCCATCCTTGAAGGCGAAAGCCTGCTCAATGACGCGACCGCCCTGGTGCTGCTGCGCGCGGCCGTAGCGGCGGCCGCCGCCTCGTTCACCGTCGGCGCGGTCACGCTGTCGTTCATCTACTCCGTGGTCATCGCCATCGTGTTCGGCGTGCTCGTGGGCTGGCTGAACCTGCTCGTGCGAGCACGGGTGAAGGACGCGACGGTCAATACGGTGATCTCGTTCACCGTGCCGTTCCTCGCATCCATCCCCGCCGAGGCGCTCGGCGCCTCCGGCCTGGTGGCGGCCGTCGTCGCCGGACTCGTCACGGGCAGTCGCGCACCCCGCGTGCTCTCACCCGAGCACCGGCTCTCTGATGCGCAGAACTGGCGGACGGTCGAACTCATCCTCGAAGGCCTGATCTTCCTGACGATGGGGCTGGAGCTCTTCGGCATCGTGCAGAAGGTGCAGGCCGACCATTCCGGTGTCGCGCCGGCGATCGGGGTGGCCGCGGGTGCGCTGCTGCTGACGATCCTCGTACGCGCGGCCTTCGTCGCACCCCTGCTCGCGCTGCTCGCCCGGCGCAGCAGACGCACTCAGCGCATGCGGCCGAGGCTGCAGCAGCTGCAGGAGCATCTCACCGACCCGGAGGCGGTGCAGCGGGGGATCGCGCAGCGGTTGGGCGGGACCGGCGACCAGCGGGCGTTGGCTGCCGGAGGCGAGGCAGACGGCGAGGCGGACGAATCCGGCGCGGGGGCCGGGGTCGAGGTGCCGCAGGCGGATTCTGCGGCCGCAGACGTGGTGTTTCCGGATCCTGCGTTCCCGGACCGTGCCTTCTCCGCCCCGGAGCTCGACGGCCGGAAGGTCTCGCCGAAGCGCGCGGAGCGGCGACGGAGGCAACTGGTGAGACGAGGCGTCCCTACGGTCGCGAATCTGACCCGCTTCGGCACCCGGCTCCGCCGGATGCTGGCCGACATCGAGTACTTCACTGGGGCGCCGCTCGGCTGGCGTGAGGGCACTATCGTCGTCTGGGCCGGGATGCGCGGTGCGGTCACGGTGGCCGCGGCGCAGTCTCTGCCGTCGGATACCCCGGGCCGGTCGGTTCTCGTGCTGATCGCCTTCCTGGTCGCGGCCGGATCGCTGCTGCTGCAGGGCGGAACCCTCGGCCTGGTCCTGAAGGCGGTCAAGCCGTCGGGTGCCGACCCGGAGTCCGAGCGGGACGAGCGCCGCCGGCTTCTGGAGCTGCTCTACGAGGCCGGCAAGTCGGTTCCTCAGCCCGAGATGACCGAGCGCACGCCGGAAGCCTTCGCCCAGCTCAAGTCGGCTCGGCTGGCCCGCCTGCGTGCTCAGCGCGCCGCCCTGCTCGACGCTCGCGACGAGGGAACATTCAGCGCGGATGTGCTCGCCGGAGCCCTCAGCAACCTCGACGCGGACGAGATCAGCATCGACCTGAAGGGCGACCCCACGGAGGCGACCGGCTGACGCGGGGCGCTTCTGGGTTTCGCCGCACGTCGCGGCGTCCCGGCCCCTGTTTTCAGGACCTTCCCCATCGCCCCGGTCCTGTTTTCAGGACTCCAGCGCGCCGTGAGTCCGGTCATGTTTTCAGGACGTCGTGGGCTATCCCGCGGCACCTGTTTTCAGGACGTGGGAGTCGGCACGTGCAGCCATGCCCTTTATTCAGGACATAGCTGCACCACGATGGTCAGATCTCCTGAAAACAGGACACGCGGACATCTTCACAGCACCCCGAGGCGCCCGCTTCTCCACAGATTCAGAGCCTCGCCGACGTCAGTGTCCGCCCGCACCAAGACTTGAACCATGCAGTCGGAACCCCTCCACAGAATCCTCGAACGATTTGGCGGCATCGCCACTCGCGGGCAGCTCGTCGGTAGCGGCGCTCCCCCGGATCACCTTGCGGCCGCTGTCCGTGAGGGCAGCATCCTCCGCGTCCGCCGCGCCCACTACGCCGCCGTGAATGCCGACCCCCGTGCCGTCTCCGCGGTCCGCATCGGAGGGCGGCTCACCGCGAGTTCGGCAGCACGGAGCTACGGCTTGTGGGGCGGGCTCGCTCCTCAACTGCACGTGCGAGTTCCGTCGAACGGCTCCCGAATTCGTCCGCCGATCACGTCCGATCCCGTGCGGCTGCACTGGGTCGACGGAACCCTTTCGCCGTACTGCTGGCGCGACACGCTGGAGGACTGCCTCGTCGCTTCCGTCCATTGGGAGACGGACGAGACCGCGGTCGCGGTCCTAGACACCGCGCTCGGCGGCGGCCACCTCACCAAGCCTCGGCTCTCGCTTCTTCTCGCCAGCGAGGGCGCTCGTGCACGAAGGCTGGCGCGCTCCGCCCAGCCCGGCTCCGAATCCGGCGTGGAGTCGCTCGCTCGACAGCGATTCGCAGCCACCGGTCGCTTCGTCGAACAGCAGGTCCAAGTGCCGGGGATAGGTCGGGTCGACATGCGCATCGACGGCAAACTGCTCGTCGAATTCGACGGTTATGCGTCCCACGGCTCGAAAGACGCTTTCGAGCGGGATCGGGTGCGCGACTCCCGGGCGCGGTTGAGAGGCACACCCGTGGTGCGGTTCACCGCACGCCAAGTGCTCGAGCAGTGGCCCGTCGTCGTCGAGACGATTGATGCTCTACTCGAGCGAGAAGCGGCCTAGACGATGTTCAGCAGCAGGTGGCCCGACGAGACCGTCTCGCCGACCGCAGCGTTGATGCCGGAAACGGTGCCGTCCTTGTGTGCGGTGAGGGGCTGCTCCATCTTCATCGCCTCGAGGACGAGCACGAGGTCGCCCTTCACCACGGGATCGCCGTCGGCGACAGCCACCTTGACGATGGTCGCCTGCATGGGGGCCGTGACGGAGTCGCCGGTGGCCGTGTCGACCGCGTGGGATCCTCCGCGGCGCCGCGGCGCAGGAGAAGCGGTCGGTTCACCGGCTCCGCCGCTGAGCAGTTTCGCGGGCAGGGAGACCTCGATGCGCTTTCCCTCGACTTCGACTACGACACTGCTGCGGCGGTCGGCGGCCGGCTGGTCGCTCAGCTCACCCGACCAGGGCTCGATCTCGTTGACCCACTCGGTCTCGATCCAGCGCGTGTACACCGAGAACGGCTCGCCGTCCTGCGGCGCGAAGGCCGGGTCGCGGACGATGGCCCGGTGGAACGGGAGCACGGTGGGGAGTCCCGCGACTTCGAACTCGTCGAGGGCCCGGCGGGAGCGCTCGAGCGCCTCCTCGCGGCTGGCTCCGGTGACGATCAGCTTGGCGAGCATGGAGTCGAAGGCGCCGCTGATGACGTCGCCCGCCTGGATGCCGCTGTCGACGCGAACGCCGGGGCCGCCAGCGGCCTTGAACACATGAACCGGCCCGGGGGAGGGGATGAAGCCGCGGCCGGCGTCTTCGCCGTTGATCCGGAACTCGAAGGAGTGACCACGCGGCGCGGGGTCGTCGTAGTCCAGCTCGCCACCCTCGGCGAGGCGGAACTGCTCCCGCACCAAGTCGATGCCGGTGACCTCCTCGGAGACAGGATGCTCGACCTGGAGGCGTGTGTTCACCTCGAGGAAGGAGACGGTGCCGTCCTTGCCGATGAGGAATTCGCAGGTGCCGGCGCCCTGGTAACCGACCTCCTTGAGGATCGCCTTCGACGACGTGTACAGCTTCTCGGTCTGCTCCGGCGTGAGGAACGGTGCCGGAGCCTCCTCCACCAGCTTCTGGTGACGTCGCTGCAGCGAGCAGTCGCGAGTGGAGACGACGACGACGTTGCCATAGGCATCCGCGAGGCACTGCGTCTCGACGTGGCGCGGCTGGTCCAGGTACTTCTCGACGAAGCACTCGCCGCGGCCGAAGGCAGCGATCGCCTCGCGGGTGGCCGACTCGAAGAGTTCCGCCACCTCCTCGCGTGCACGGGCCACCTTGAGGCCACGTCCGCCGCCGCCGAAGGCCGCCTTGATCGCCACGGGGAGCCCGTAGACGTCGACGAAGTCGAGCACCTCGGCCGCGTCCGCGACAGGGTTCAGGGTGCCGGGGGCCAGTGGAGCGCCGACCTTCTCGGCGACATGGCGCGCCGAGACCTTGTCGCCGAGCCGCTCGATCGCCTCGGGCGACGGGCCGATCCAGGTGAGACCTGCGGCGATGACGGCACGGGCGAAGTCCGCGTTCTCCGCGAGGAATCCGTAGCCGGGGTGCACCGCATCAGCGCCGGAGCGCCGCGCCACCGACAGGAGCTTGTCGATGACGAGGTACGTCTCTGCGCTCGTCGTGCCATCGAGCGCGTACGCCTCGTCGGCGAGGCGAACGTGGAGGGCGTCGCGATCCTGGTCCGCGTACACGGCGACGGAGGCGATCCCGCTGTCCTTGGCTGCACGGATGACACGGACGGCGATCTCTCCGCGGTTGGCGATCAAAACCTTGGTGATACGTGGCACAGTTCCCTAGCCTATTGCTCGATATCGAAGGAGTTTTGGCCGAACCCCACAAAAATGGACGACCGGAAGCTCCGGCAGCCTACAACGGTCCGGCTCAGGTGTTGCGGTTCCAGAGCGATGTCCACGGGATACCGAGGGCACGCACCAGCTCGCGAAGGGTCGAAAGCGAGAGCCCCACCACCGTGCTCGGATCGCCGTCGACGCGGGTGATGAACGGGCCGCCCAGGCTGTCCACCGTGAAGGCGCCGGCCACCTCGAGAGGCTCGCCGCTGGCGACATACGCGTCGACTTCCTCGTCCGTCACTTCGGCGAACGTCACTGCGGCGACCGCGGCGGCGCCGACCGCGGCGTTCTCGCGTCCACCGCGGTGGTCGATGAGCCAGTGGCCGGAGTGCAGCATTCCGGTGCGACCGCGCTGCTGAAGCCAGCGTTCGCGGGCGACGTCAGGGCGGTGCGGCTTGCCGTGGATGGCGCCATCGATGGCGAAAGCCGAGTCGCCGCCCAGGATCAGACCGTCGATCGGCTCGCCATCCAGTTCGCCCCGCACGGCTTCGGCCTTGGCTCGGGCGAGCAGCTGGACCATCGTCGCGGCATCCAGCGGGCCGTGTTCCGCCTCCGCAGCGGCGACGGCGGCCGGCTCGTCGACGTTCGACGGCACGATCACCGGTTCGACGCCCGCAGCGCGCAGCAGCGCGAGGCGGGCGGGAGAGGTTGAGGCGAGGTAGAGGCGCATGGTCACCTGTGGGATGCTCGAAGGATGCCCCAGAAAGACGAGGTCGAGCTCGACATTACCAACGTCGCCCATGGCGGCGTGTTCGTCGCACGGCACGAGGGGCGCGTGGTCTTCGTGCCGGACACGATGCCCGGCGAGCGAGTGCGCGCGCGGATCGCGGACACGAGCCACGAGCGGTTCTGGCGCGGCGAGGTGCTCGACGTGGTCGAGACATCGCCCGAGCGGCGTCCGCACGTCTGGGGTGCCGCCGCCATCGAGCGTCCGCCCGCGGAGCGTGCCGGCGGCGCCGAGTTCGGCCACATCCGTCTGGAGCACCAGCGGGAGCTCAAGCGCCGCGTGATCGAGGATGCACTGCAGCGGACGGCGAAACTGCCCGCCGAGGCGATCGCGAGAGCAGGCGTCGACGGACGCCCCATCCTGGTCGAACCCGTGGAGGGGGAGACCGCCGACGGGACCGGATGGCGAACCCGCGTCCGGCTGCAGGTCGACGACTCAGGCCGAGTCGGCCCCTATGCCTCGCGGTCCCACACGGTCATCCCGGTGACGGACCTGCCCCTGGCGACCGAAGCCGTTCAGGAGGCGACGCCCTTCGGTCAGCTCTTCCCGGGGGCCGAGTCCGTCGACATCGTGGCCACGGGTCTGGGAACGGCGCACGTCCTCGTCAACGACGCTCGTGCGGGCGGCGGCCCGCGCAACGGCGCGTCAACCAGCACGCGCACCGGCACTCGAACGAGCGCACGCGGCGGGGCCGGCAAGGGCAGGGGGCGAGGAGACCGCAACGCGCACGCCCCGCGCGCAGTACGGCCGCACCGACAGCCGGTCCCCATCCGGGAGCGGGTCGGCGACCGCGAGTTCCGGCTGGATGCGCGAGGCTTCTGGCAGGTGCACCGCGGGGCGGCGCAGACACTGACCCAGGCGGTGCAGGCCGCGGTCGATGAGGCACTGTTCGACCCGCGGGCGGCCAACCTCGACCTGTACGGCGGGGTCGGTCTGCTCGCCGCGGCGCTCGGCGATCGCTTCGGGTCGACCCTCCGGATCACCTCGGTGGAGAGCGACGAAGCGGCGACCGATGACGCCGCTGAGAACCTGTCCGAGTGGGTCGGCGCGTCCGCCCTCACCGAACGCGTCGAGCGGTACGTCGCGCGGCTCGCCGCCGACGCCTCCGCCGCGGAGCGCGCCCGGCTGCGGGCGGCGACGGTGGTCCTCGACCCGCCGCGTTCGGGCGCGGGCCGGGAGGTCGTCGACTCGATCGCATCCCTCGCCCCGGCGCAGATCGTCTACGTCGCGTGCGATCCCGTCGCCCTCGCCCGCGACCTGGCCTTCTTCGCCGGCCACGGGTACGCGATGACGGGGATGCGCGCCTTCGACCTGTTCCCGAACACCCACCACGTCGAGGCCGTCGCCACGTTGACGCGCTGACCGCCGGCGGCCCTCCGTGACGCATTCACCCCCTACGATGGTCAACATGGTGCGGGTGGCAATCGTTGACGATCACGAGTCCGTGCGTCTTGGGCTGAAGGCCGCCTGTCAGGACGCGGGCTACGACGTCGTCGTCACCGCTCCGACGGTGGACGACTTCGTCGCCCAGCTGGGCGCGCAGGAATGCGATGTCGTCGTGCTGGACCTGTCGCTCGGCGATGGCTCGAAGGTCACGGACAACGTCAAGCGGGCGCAGGCGACCGGCGCGGCCGTCCTCGTCCACAGCATCGCCGACCGTGTGGCCAGCGTCCGCGAGGCGCTCGCCGCAGGTGCCGCCGGTGTCATCCCGAAGTCCTCGCCGACCACGACCGTGATCAGCGCGATCGCCACGGTCGCGCGCGGCGACGTGCTCAACAACCTGGAGTGGGCGACGGCCATCGACGCGGACAGTGACTTCGCGAAGGCGCAGCTCGGCCGGCGCGAGCGGGATGTGCTCCACCTCTACGCCTCCGGCCTGCCGTTGAAGGCGGTCGCCGCGCAGCTGGGGATCGCGAACTCCACGGCTCGCGAATACCTCGACCGCATCCGCGTGAAGTACGTGGAGGTCGGTCGACCGGCGCCGACGAAGGTGGACCTGCTCCGCCGTGCGGTGGAGGACGGCATCCTTCCGGGGCTCGACCCGGAGACAGGCAATGAGCGCTCCTAGCGGGGTTCGCCCGGGGTTGCCGCTCGAGGCGGCGAAGCCCCGCAACCCTCTCAGCCGGGCCCGCATCGAGCGGATCTCCGATCGCACGGTCTCCGCCTTCGGCCTGGTCTTCGGACTCCAGACCCTTCCTACGGCGCTCGGCCAGCTCGGCGCCCTCCGCGAGCCGTGGGGCGCGGCGTGGATGATCGCCGTCTTCGGCGGCCTCGCCCTCACCGTCATCCTCGCCGTCGTCCAGCGCGGGGTGAAGATCGCCATGGGCGTCCTCTCCGTCGTCTACCTCGCTGCGATCATCACCTGGCCACTGCTGGTGGAGGACGGAAGCGCCTTCAGCTCGGACAAGCCGTGGGTCTGGTTCCTGTGCTCGGTGTTCACCGCCTTCGCAGCCGTGGCGTACCCGTTGTGGCTGGCGGTCGCCTACACCTTCGTCGCACCGATCGCCTACGGCATCGTCCGCGCCCTTCCGGCCGGCGGGGGCGTCGGGTTCGAGCTGGGAGCCCTCGACGCGATCTACGCCATCATCCTGGGCGGTGTGATCCTCTCGATCATCGCCATGATGCGTCAGGCGTCGAGCGCTGTGGACACCGCCCAGAGTCAGGCTCTGGCACGCTATGCCAACGCCGTGCGCCAGCACGCCACCGAGGTGGAGCGTGTGCAGGTCGACGCGATCGTCCACGACAGCGTGCTCACCACCCTGCTGTCGGCCGCCTCCGCCCGCAGCCCGGAGCAGAAGGAACTGGCCGCCGCGATGGCCTCGGACGCGATCGGGCACCTCCACGCGGCTGAAGCGGCGACGCCGGAGGACCAGACGCTCGTGGGGCTCGACCGGCTGGCTGAGCGCCTGGTGACCTCCGCCAACGCCTTCTCGTCGCCGTTCGGTGTGGATGTGCGGGATGTGGAGGTGCACACCCTTCCGGTGAACGTGGCGGAGGCGGTGTACTCGGCGACCGTCCAGGCGATGGTGAACAGCATGCAGCACGCCGGCGGCCCGGAGGTGCACCGGAACGTGTCCATCCGCGGCGGGGGCCCCGCGGCGACCGTCGAGATCGTCGTCAGCGATGACGGCAGCGGCTTCACCGAGGCCGAGGTCCCCGCGGAGCGCCTGGGATTGCGCATCAGCATCCGGGACCGTCTGGCCAAGGTCGGCGGCCGTGCCCGCATCGAGTCGGAGCCGGGCAACGGCACCACCGTCACGATCCTGTGGCCGTCGGCGGAGCAGCACCCCGTCGGTGCCCCCGCCGGGTCCGCCCTCGGTGAGTCCGGCGTGGCGTTCCCTCGGGATGTGGGGGCCGTCGAGTGATCACCCTCAACCGCGTCCTCTTCCTCAGCCTCGGTGCGCTGTTCTCCGCGTACCACGTGTTCCTCGCGCTGTCGTCGCTGTCGACGCCGAGTGCAGCCGGTCCGGTGATCGTCGCCATGGTCCTGTACGGGATCGCGACGGTTGCGAGTCTCTGGCCGACCAGTCCGACCAAGATGCCGCTGTGGCTTGCCGCGTTCGACCTGGCGGTCTGTGTCGTGATCCCGATCCTGGTGACCAGCCAGCTCGATCCCGCCAAGGACAACGGCTACGCCACCTGGTATGTCGCGGCGGTGGGAACGCTGATGACGATCTGCGCCGTGCGGCGGCAGCAGGTGGTCGCCTGGGCCGGTGTCGGCTTCCTTGCCGTTCAGACGGTCGTGTGGGCCGGTCTCGGCGCGCTCGCCGGCATCGGCGTCATCGGTTCTGTGGTCTGGGTGGGCGTCGCCGTGGTGATCTCCGGTTCGCTGGCCAAGGCCGGCCGCGACGCCCTGCAGTTCGCGCGGGCCGAGCGGGAGGCGACAGAGTGGCAGGCGGCGCAGGAGGCCCACGTCATGGAGCGGCAGCTGCGCCTCCGTCAGACGTACCGCGTGGCGGCGCCGATGCTCGCCGAGATCGTGCGCCGCGGGGGTGACCTGACCGAGGCTGAGCGCCGGGAGTGCCGCTACCTCGAGGGCGCGATCCGCGACGAGATCCGCGGCCGTCGGTTGCTCAACGACGATGTGAGGCGCGAGGTGATGGATGCGCGCCGCCGTGGCGTCGTCGTCAGCCTCCTCGATGAGGGCGGCATCGACGACCTGGACCAGCGAGGGCTGGAGGCGGTGCTGCACCGGCTGGCGGAGGCGATCCGTGGGACGACCACCGACAAGCTGATCGTGCGAACGGTGCCGCGATCGTCGAAGACGGCTGTGACGGTGGTGGGCCTTCGCATGTCGGATGACGGCGCGGCGAATGCGCTCGGCGCCGAGTCGGAGGACGACGAGGTCGATCTCTGGCTGGAGATCCCGCGACCCGTCTGAGTCGCGCATTCGTGCCGAATCGTGGCTTCACGCCGCCCAAACGGCACATTCGTGCCGAATCCCGCGCCTGCACACGCGTTAAAAGGGGAAAGGGGCCGACACCCGAATTGTCGGCCCCTTTTCAAACCCCGAGTCAGGGCGACAACCCGAATATCGCCCTGACTCGCCCCCAAAGCACTCGCCCGCTTACCCTAGTCGGCGAGTGATTGGCGGTGTGACTCACGAGGAGAGACACCTAGCAATAACCATATTGGCGGGGCTCCCAGTAAATACATAGTCGTCATTTTGGAGGACACCTGGGGGACATGTAACGACCCCCTTTTGAGGTGCATTCACGAGTTTACGCGTGTCCCGCAGTCGGGGGACTCCCCAATCGGGGTACATGCCCCCTGAGTGGTCCTCGTGACGCGATGTTCAGCCGGAGAACGAGCGCCAGGCCCCGGGCCCGGGACGCAGCTCGCCACGCAGCGAACGCTGGGTCCGCGCCCATCCGTCCGGCCCCTGCTCCGTCCGCGCCTCCCTGGCCGCGGCGGCCTGCTCGGCTGCAGCGGCCGTGAGCACCGCGGTGACCGCGGCGATCTCCTCCGGGGTGACGCCGCGCGTCACGAACCGCAGCTGGGACGGGTCGAGCGGCCCGCTCGTCCCCTGGGCGCCGTCGCTCACAGGGGGATGTTCCCGTGCTTCTTCGGCGGCAGGGACGCACGCTTGGTGCGCAGCGCCCGCAGCGCCTTGATGACCGAGACGCGGGTCGCCGCGGGCTCGATCACGCCGTCGAGCTCGCCGCGCTCCGCGGCGAGGAAGGGGCTGGCGACGTTGTACGTGTACTCGTTCGCGAGCTTCGTGCGGACGGCGGCGACATCCTCGCCGGCCTCCTCGGCACGCTTGATCTCGCCGCGGTACAGGATGTTGACCGCACCCTGCCCGCCCATCACCGCGATCTCCGCGGTCGGCCAGGCCAGGTTGATGTCGGCACCGAGCTGCTTCGAGCCCATGACGATGTAGGCGCCGCCGTAGGCCTTGCGCGTGATGATCGTCACGAGAGGGACGGTCGCCTCCGCGTACGCATACAGCAGCTTGGCGCCGCGCCGGATGACGCCCGTCCACTCCTGGTCGGTCCCGGGGAGGTACCCGGGCACATCCACGAGGGTGAGGATGGGGATGCTGAACGCGTCGCAGAAGCGAACGAACCGCGACGCCTTCTCGCCGGCGTCGATGTTGAGCGTGCCGGCCATCGCGCTCGGCTGATTGGCGACGATGCCCACCGAGCGTCCCTCGACGCGGGCGAAGCCGATCACGATGTTCGGTGCGAACAGGGGCTGGATCTCGAGGAACTCGCCGTCGTCGACGATCCCCTCGATGACCGTCTTCACGTCGTACGGCTGGTTCGGGGAGTCCGGGATGAGGGTGTTGAGACGGCGGTCTGCGTCGGTGATCTCCAGCTCCGGCTCCGCCTGGAAGGTCGGCAACTCGGCGAGGTTGTTCTGCGGGAGGTAGCTGAGCAGCGTGCGCGCGTAGTCGAGCGCGTCCTCCTCGTCGCTGGCGAGGTAGTGCGCGACGCCGGAGACCTTGTTGTGGGTGAGCGCTCCGCCGAGCTCCTCGAAGCCGACGTCCTCTCCGGTGACCGTCTTGATGACGTCCGGGCCGGTCACGAACATGTGGCTCTTCTTGTCGACCATGATCACGAAGTCGGTGAGCGCGGGGGAGTAGACGGCTCCACCGGCCGCTGGACCCATGACGATCGAGATCTGCGGGATGACGCCGGAGGCGGCCGTGTTGCGGCGGAAGATCTCGCCGTACTTGCCCAGGGCGACCACGCCCTCCTGGATGCGCGCGCCGCCCGAGTCGAGGATGCCGATCATGGGGACGCCGGTCTTCAGGGCGTGGTCCATGACCTTGATGATCTTCTCGCCGGCGACCTCGCCGAGCGATCCGCCGAAGATGGTGAAGTCCTGGCTGAACACCGCGACGTTGCGGCCGTGGATGGTGCCGACGCCGGTGACCACTGCGTCACCGTACGGGCGCTTGGCCTCCATCCCGAAGGCGTGCGTGCGGTGGCGCACGAACTCGTCGAGCTCGACGAAGGAGCCGTGGTCGAGGAGCAGCTCGATGCGCTCACGGGCGGTCAGCTTGCCCTTGGCGTGCTGCTTCTCGATCGCCGCCTCACCGCTCGCTGTGACGGCCTCGTGGAACCGTTCCTTCAGGTCGGCCAGCTTGCCGGCGGTGGTGGTCAGGTCGGGGAGCTGGTCGCTCTGACGGGGTTCGGTGTCGGTCACGCCGTTCACTCTACCGGCCAGCCGAACGGCCATGCCGTTGACGAAACCCTACAAATCCGACCCCTCCGGCTGGCAGACTGGGCCAGTGCACGAGACTGACCCCACGGACTTCCGACGCAGCCGCTCCATCGTCCCCGTCCTCGAGGTGCTCCCCGAGGCGGGATCGACGAACGACGTCCTGAGCGCCCGTGCGGGCGACCTCCCGGACCTCGCGGTGCTCGTGACCGACAACCAGACGGGTGGACGCGGACGGCTGGGACGCCAGTGGGTCACCCCTCCTGGCACGGCACTGGCGATCTCCGTGCTGCTCAAACCCGTCGGACTCCCGCCTGCCTCGTTCGGCTGGTTCCCCCTCCTCGCGGGGCTCGCCATGAGCCGGGCGCTCGGGCGCTTCGTGCCGGGCGGGGTGCAGGTGAAGTGGCCCAATGACGTCCTGATCGAGGGGGACAAGGTGTGCGGCATCCTCGCCGAACTGCTCCCCGGGATGTCGGGGCTGGTGATCGGGGCGGGAGTGAACCTCGCGCAGACTCGCGAGGAGCTTCCGACCGACACCTCCACGTCGCTCGCCCTGGCCGGCGCACACGGTATCGACCCGGATGCGGTGCTCTCGGCGTACCTCATCCAGCTCACCACGCTGTACCGCGACTTCCTGACCGCAGGCGGCGACCCGCTGCGCAGCGCTCTGCGCGACGAGGTCGCGGAGGCCTGCCACACGATCGGCCGCTCGGTCCGCGTCCAGCTGCCGTCGGGCGAGGACCTGCTCGGCACGGCGGTGGGCATCGACGAGGACGGCCGGCTGATCGTGGAGTCGGAAACCGGCCGCACCGCGGTGGCGGCAGGCGACGTGACGCACCTGCGGTATTAATTGAGCATGAGCAGCACCATGGACGGGACTTCCGCTCAGCCCGCCCAGCCACCCGAGCGCGTGATCGCTCGACTGCGCTCCCACGCTCGCCGGCTGTTCTGGCCGAGCCTGGTGCTCATCGCGGTCTCGGGCGCCGTCGGCTTCTTCGTCGGCCGCGTCTCGCAGGTGTGGGAGGTCGTGCTGCTGTGGTCCTCCGCGGCTGCTGTCGTCCTGCTGCTCTTCCTGCTGCCGCTGACCGCGTGGTTGAGCCGGCGCTACGTGATCACGAACAGGCGCCTGATCATCCGCCACGGCTTCTTCGTGCGGGTGCGGCAGGAGCTGCTGCACAGCCGCGGCTACGACGTGGCGATCCGGCGCACCTGGCTGCAGAGCCTCTTCCGCTCCGGCGACGTGTTGATCAACTCGGGGCTCGATCATCCCGTCGTGCTGAAGGACGTGCCGAAGGCCGATCAGGTGCAGCGCGCGCTCTCCGAGCTCATGGACCACTCCCAGACGGTGGTGGCGGTGCGCCGGCAGCAGTCGGAGTCAGTCTCCGACGAGACCACGGTCTGGGGCACCCGCTAGGGGCGCACCGCTGATCGGCGCCTTCTCGCGGGTGGTTCGCGCTGGGACGTGCGCACCAGGGGAGATCGCGCCGCGACGCGCGGCGCGGGCAGCAGTCCGCTCGGGGGAGAAGACCCACCAGCGGTAGAACGCGAACCGGAAGACCGTGCCGAGCGCCAGGCCCACCACATTGTTGGAGATGTTGTCGGCCAGGAGGCTCTGGTAGCCGAGCAGGTAGTGCGACACCCAGACGCAGAGCAGGGGGATCGCCATCCCGGCGAGGCTGACGATGAGGAACTCGAGGCCCTCGCGCGTGGCGTTCTCGTTGCGGTTGCCCGAGAAGGCCCAGTAGCGGTTGCCGACCCAGTTGGTGCCGATGGCGACGAGGGTGGCGATCGCCGTCGAGAACAGCGTCTTGTGCGGCACGTTCACCAGCACCAGCAGCATCAGGGCATTGAAGACCAGCAGATTGACCACGAAGCCCACAGCTCCGACCGCGCCGAACTTGATCAGCTGCGGGAGGAGCCGCGCTTTGTGCGCCGGCGTTCGGGTGTCGGTCGTCATGCCCCTGCCTGGAGATGCGGAAAGATGGTCAGTGCCTTCGTTACAGTACGCGGATCAGGTTTCGCGTTGCTGTGAGTCCCCCCGGCAAGCATGAAAAGTATCAGAGGAGCGGATTGCCCATGGCGAGCAGAATCATCGGAGTGATCGGCGGCGGTCAGCTGGCCCGGATGATGATCCCCCCGGCCCTCGAGCTGGGCATCGAGATCCGCGTGCTGGAAGAGGCGCCGGCCATGAGCGCCGACCTCGCCGCGACAGGAGTCGGCGACTACCGCGACCTGGACACCGTCCTCGCGTTCGCCGAGACGGTCGACGTCATCACCTTCGACCACGAGCATGTGCCCCAGGCGATCCTGCGCGAGCTCGTCTCGCGCGGCATCCCGGTGCACCCGGGTCCTGACGCCCTGCTGTACGCGCAGGACAAGCTGCAGATGCGCTCCAAGCTCACCGAGCTGGGGCTGCCGGTGCCGGACTGGGCGGCGGTGGAGTCGGCCGACGAACTTGGTGTGTTCCTCGCCGACCACGGCGGCCGCGCTGTCGTGAAGACGGCCCGCGGGGGATACGACGGCAAGGGCGTGCGCGTGGTGACGGACGCGAGCGGCGCGGACGACTGGTTCCTGGCGCTCGCCGAGGACGGCCGCGGCGGTGCTCTGCTCGTGGAGGAGCTGGTGCCGTTCCGCCGCGAACTCGCTCAGCTGATCGCGCGCCGGCCCTCCGGCGGGATGGCGGCGTGGCCGGTCGTCGAGACCGTCCAGCGCGACGGCGTCTGCGCCGAGGTGCTCGCGCCGGCCCCTGGCTCGTCGGGCCGTGTGGCGGAGGTCGCCGAGGAGATCGCGCGACGCGTGGCCGAGGGACTCGGTGTCACGGGCGTCCTCGCCGTCGAACTGTTCGAGACGACGGATGGCCGCGTGCTGGTGAACGAGCTGGCCATGCGGCCGCACAACAGCGGGCACTGGTCGATCGAGGGCGCCGTCACGAGCCAGTTCGAGCAGCACCTGCGCGCCGTGCTCGACCTGCCGCTCGGGTCGACCGAGCCGCGCGCCGACTGGTCGGTGATGGTGAACATCCTGGGCGGTCCCTCCGAGGGCAGTCTTCAGGACCGCTACCCGGCGGCGCTCGCCGCGCATCCCGAGGCCAAGTTCCACGGCTACGGCAAGCAGCCGCGGCCGGGCCGGAAGGTCGGGCACGTGACGGTCGTCGGCGGCGAGGACCTCGACGACGTGGTGTACCGCGCCCGGGCGGCCGCCGCGTTCTTCGAGGGGTAAGCGCGGGGCTAGGAGCCCTTGGGCTTCGCCGTCGCGGGGTGCACGGCCTGGCGGACGAGCTCCTGGATCTGCGCGTAGTCGGGGTTCTCCGGGTCGATGGTCGGCGGCACGAGTTCCAGCTGCTGCACGGGCAGCTTCCGAGTCTTCATCCCGAGGTCGACGAAGTAGCCGAGCATCGACTGCGGGATGTCCGTCTTCATGACCTGAGCGCCGGCCGACGCGATTCCCTGGAACTTCGACACGACGTTCACCGGGTTCACCTGCTTCAGGATGGCGTCCTGCAGCTCGCGCTGTCGTGCCATCCGGTCGTAGTCACTCGAGCCGTGCCGCGCCCGGGCGTACCACTGGGCGTGATACCCGTCGAGGTGCTGCTTGCCCGGCTCGATCCACTCCACGACGCCGTTGAGGTTCTCGTCGCCGCCGATCGGGATGCGGTCCTTCACCGTGATCTCGACGCCGCCGAGCGCATCCACCAGGTCGGCGAAGCCCTGCATGTCGATGAGCACGTAGTACTGGATCTTCAGCCCCGTCGCGCCCTCGAGGGCGTCCCGCATCGCCTCGATGCCCGGCTCGCTCCTGTCCTTCTTCGCGTTCGGGTAGAGGTCCGGCTTGTACAGCTCCACCTCGGTGTAGATCGAGTTCAGCTGGCAGACGTCGACGTCGCAGCGGTCGTCGTAGCCGTACCCGTCCGGGTACTCCTTGTGCAGCGGCGAGGAGGCGGGGAAGGGCACCGGGTCGAGGTCGCGTGGCAGACCGATCGTGACGGCCTGGCCGGTGTTCGCGTCCACGCTGACGATCGACATGCTGTCCGGGCGCAGGCCGTCGCGGTCGGGTCCGGCGTCGCCGCCGAGCAGCATGATGTTGTACCGCCCATCGACGGGAGGCTGGGAGGGGCCGGCTGAGAAGATGTCGCCGAGCGCCCCGCGGGCAGAGCCAGCGACCATCGACGCGTAGCCTGCCGTGCCCGTGACGCCGACCAGCACCAGGACCGCGAACGCGGCGATCCAGCCGCGCGAACGCGGTGCGGTGCGCACGAGCCGCACCAGCCGCAGGGTGTCGAGAGTGAGGACGACCCAGAGCACCGCGTAGGCGATCAGCAGGGTCTGGACGAGGGTCAGGCTGCCGGTCTGGGTGAAGAGCGTGTAGATAGCGGAGGGCGCCACCAGATAGACGACGAGCGTGACGAGCGCGAGCAGCCAGAGCAGTAGGGTCGCCAGCACTCCGACCCGGCCCAGGATGCGGTTGCCCGCGACGACCTGCGCCGAGCCGGGCAGCAGCACGTTCATGGTTACCAGCCACCAGCCGCGCTTGGTCATGGTGTGCCGAGAGGTGGCGTCGGGCTGACGCAGCGGCGTGGCGATCGTCATGGCGCGGCTCTCACAGTCGGGCTTGCAGGGCCTGGTTCTTCTGCTCGACGCTCGCCTCGAGGTCCGCGGCGAAACGGGCGAGCGCCGCGGTGAGCGACTCGTCGGAGGTCGCCAGGATCTTGACGGCCAGGAGTCCGGCGTTGCGGGCGCCCCCGATGGAGACCGTGGCGACGGGCACGCCGGCCGGCATCTGGACGATGGACAGCAGTGAGTCGAGCCCGTCGAGCCGCGCGAGTGGGACGGGCACACCGACGACCGGGAGGGTGGTGACCGCAGCGAGCATTCCGGGGAGGTGCGCGGCGCCTCCCGCGCCGGCGATGATCACGCGGATGCCGCGATCGGCGGCCTCCTTGCCGAAGGCGATCATCTTCTCGGGAGTGCGGTGCGCCGAGACGACCTCGACTTCGTGCGCGACTCCGAACTCGGTCAGGAGCCGCGAGGCGTCCTCCATGACCGACCAGTCGGAGTCGGAGCCCATGACGACGGAGACGAGCGGCGACGTTATTGCGGGCATAACGCACATGCTAGATCGAGGCCTGCGCGAGGCCAGGCCCGCCACGCCGCGCCGCGGCCGCGCGGCCTCATCGTCGACACGCGATGCGCGCCAGTGCATCCAGCTGTCCCCTGAACAGGTCACAGGAACTGTTCAGGCCCCCTGGGTACCGTCGCCCCCTTATGACGGGTACAGGTGGACGTGTGGCAGACAAGACGAAACAGGCGACAGGCGGCCGGCTGGCCGCGCTGGACGGCCTGCGCGGCATCGCCGCGGTGGTCGTCCTGCTCCACCACGCCATGTACACGAACCCCGATTTTCCCGGTGCGCCCGGCAGCGGCTCGGCGCCAGCGGGGTCCGCGATGTGGTGGATCAGCTACACGCCGCTGAAGCTGTTCACGGCCGGCGTGGAGTCCGTCGTGGTGTTCTTCGTGCTGTCCGGTCTCGTCGTCACGCTCCCCGTCATCCGGCACCGCGGCTTCGACTGGGTCGCCTACTTCCCGCGGCGTGCGGTGCGGCTGCTGGTGCCGGTGATGGCGTCGGTGGTACTCGCAGCGGTGTGGGTGATGGCCATCCCGCAGCGCTCGACGCAGCCCGACGGCACTTGGCTGAGCAACTCCTCCACGCCGAACTTCGGGTGGGAGTACATCCTCAAGGCCTGGGACCTACTCGGTGGCGACGGCCAGATCAACAACCCGCTGTGGTCACTGCGCTGGGAGCTGATCTTCTCGCTCGCCCTGCCCGTCTTCGCCGTGGCCGCGCTGGCGGTGCGCAAGTGGTGGATCGGCGGCCTGGCCGCGGCCTGCGCGCTCACCTACCTGGGCGTCCACGCCGACTCCGGCGCCATGACGTACCTGCCGGCGTTCTTCGTCGGGGCCGTCATCGCGGTGCGCCTGGAGGCGGTGCGCAACGTCGCCGAACGCATCAACACGCACTGGTACCGCCACCCCCTGTGGGCGGCCCTCACCGTCGGCAGCCTCCTGCTGCTCATCGCCCCGTGGCTCGTCGGACCGAATGTCGGCGAGATCCCCGAGCTGGAGCCGGCGCTGAAGGGACTGGTGCCGCTGGCCGCTGCCGGGCTCGTCGTCAGCGCCCTCGGCTGGAAGCCTCTCCGGGCGGTACTCGAGACTCGGCCCATCCAGTTCTGGGGGACCATCTCGTTCAGCCTGTACCTCGTGCACGTGCCGATCCTGATCTTCAGCACATACCTGTTCGCGGATCAGCCCTGGTACGTGGGACCGCTATTCGGCATCCCGCTCGCTGTGGTCGTCGCCGTGGCCTTCACCTGGCTGATCGAGAAGCGCAGCCACGGTTGGTCGAAAGCCGCCGGCCAGTGGGCGTCCGACCGTTACCGCACGTGGTTCGGGCGCGAGGACGAGGCGGAAAAGGACTCGGCGGAGCGCCGCGACGTCGGTGACCGCGCGCAGGAGCCCGCTCAGAGGTCGGCGTGAAGCTGCCAGACCCGCTCGGCGGAGTCGCGCCAGCTGAACGCACGAGCGCGGTCTGAGGCCAGCACGCCCAGCCGTGCGCTGAGTTCGGGGTCCGTGAGCACACGCCCGATGGCGGCCGCGAGCCGCTCCGCGAACGCGTCGTCGCCCTCGGCCGCGCCCGGACGTTCCACCACCAGGCTCGCGCCCGCCGCCACCTCGACGAGCGCCGGGTCGTCGGAGTGGATCACGGGAAGCCCGAATTTGAACGCCTCGACGATCGGCAGGCCGAAGCCTTCCCCGGAACTCGGGTAGACGAAGAGCGTCGCACGGTCGAGCGCCACGGCGAGGTCGGCGTCGTCGAGCCGGCCGAGGGCGCGCACGCGGTCCTCCGGCAGGCCCGCGGCGGCCGCGACCCCGGTGGCCGAGCGCTCCCCGACACGGTCGACACCCGCGATCAGCAGCGGGATGCTCTGGGCTTCGGGTCGCGCGATCGCGCGGATCAGCGGCGCAAGACCCTTCCGCGGCTCGATCGTGCCAACGGTGAACGCGTAGCGCTCGGGCAGCCCCAGCCGCTTGGCGCGCTCTTCCGCGTCAGGTGGCAGCCGGAGCGTGGTCGCCGGGGCTCCGCCGATCACGCGGATGCGGTCGCCGAAGTCGATGAAATCGCTGAGCCGGTGCGCCACGGCGTGCGTGGGCACGACCACAGCGTCCGCGTGCTTGCGCGCGCGCTTCGCCATGGCCTTCGTCCAGATGGCCGCTGTCGGGCCGAGCGCCTCCGGGTGGGTCCAGGCGAGGGTGTCGTGGATGGTGACGGCGACCTGCTGGTGCTCCTCCGCGTGTCCGTGGCGGCGCAGTGGGGCGAGCAGGGTCGGCGCGTGCAGCATCCCGGGCGGGCCTCCGACCGGGACACCCGACTGCCAGGCCAGCGTCAACTCCCGATGGGCGAGCGGTAGCCGCGTCACGGTGCCGACGCCCGGGAGCCTGTCACGCAACTCCTGCACCTGCTGGTCGCTCACGTTCGAGACGATCGCTTCGACGTCGCAGTCCCGGGGAGCCGTCGCGATCAGCTGGCGGGTGAGTTCCTCCGTGTACCGGCGCAGACCGCGGGGCGTGTCGCCGACCAACTCGTCGACGATCACTCGGAGGGTGGTCATGTTGCTCCCATCTCGTCTCTCGCGCGCCTCGCCCGCCATTCACCGGGAACTAGTGCTCCGCGAACAGCCCGTCCTCAGTGGCGGCGGCCAGGGCATCCTCCCACGGGCGCATCGGCTCGAGACCCGCTCGCGCCCATCCGTCGTGGCCCAGGACCGAGTAGGAGGGCCGGGGGGCCGGCCGCACGAAGGTCGAGCTGTCGGTCGGCTTCACGCGCTCGGGGTCGAGGCCGGCCTGGGCGAAGACCGCGCGGGCGAACTCGTACCAGCTCGCCTGCCCTGCGTTCGTCCCGTGGTAGATGCCCGCCGGTGCGTCGGCGTCGAGCAGCGCGACGATCTGCGCCGCCAGGTCGCCGGTCCACGTCGGCTGGCCGAGCTGGTCGTCGACGACGCTGACGGTGTCGTGGCTGCCGGCGAGCTTCACCATGGTCTTGGCGAAATTCGGGCCGCCGGCCCCATAGAGCCAGGCGGTGCGCACGATGAAGGTGCCGTCGGGATGCGCCGCGAGCGCGAGCTCCTCGCCGGCGGCCTTGCTGCGACCGTACGCGTTGATCGGATCCCACGGGGTGTCCTCGGCGTACGGCTCGCTCGCGTGGCCGTCGAACACGTAGTCGGTGGACACGGTCACCAGGCGTGCCCCGTGGCGGGCCGCAGCGACCGCGAGGTTCTCGGTGCCGAGGGCGTTGATGGCATAGGCCGCATCTTCGTGCGCCTCCGCGTCATCCACCTTCGTGTAGGCGGAGGCGTTGAGGACGACGTCGTGGCCGGCGACCGCTGCGAGCACGGCCTCCCGATCCGTGACGTCGAGCTCCGCGCGGGACAGCGCGGTGACGTCGCGGCCGGCCAGCGCCTTCTGGAGATCCTGGCCGAGCATCCCGGCGGCGCCGGCGATCAGGTAGCGCATCAGTTGTCGAGCGCTGCGCGGGCCTTCAGCGGCTCCCACCACGCCCGGTTGTCGCGGTACCACTGGACGACGTCGGCGAGACCCTGCTGGAACGGCACCAGCGGCTCGTAGCCGAGCTCCGACTGGATCTTCGAGATGTCGACCGAGTAGCGCAGGTCGTGGCCGAGACGGTCGGCGACGCGGTCGACGTACGACCAGTCCTTGCCGGTGGCGTCGAGCAGCAGCTGGGTGAGCTCCTTGTTGGTGAGCTCCGTCCCGCCGCCGATGTTGTAGATCTCGCCGGCGCGGCCGTTCACCAGCACCATCGCGATGCCGCGGGTGTGGTCGTCGACGTGCAGCCAGTCGCGGATGTTGTTGCCCTCGCCGTACAGCGGGACGTGCTTGTCGTCGATCAGGTTGGTGACGAAGAGCGGGATGACCTTCTCGGGGAAGTGGTACGGGCCGTAGTTGTTCGAGCAGCGCGTGATCGACAGGTTGAGGCCGTGGGTGCGGAAGTAGCTGCGGGCCAGGAGGTCCGAGCCGGCCTTCGACGCCGAGTACGGCGAGTTCGGCTCGAGCGGGCGGTCCTCCGCCCAGGAGCCCTCGGCGATGGATCCGTACACCTCGTCGGTGGAGACGTGGACGAAGCGCTTCAGGTTGTTGCGCAGGGCCGCGTCGAGCAGCTGCTGCGTGCCCAGGACGTTGGTCTCGACGAAGATGGATGCGTCGCGCACCGAGCGGTCGACGTGCGACTCGGCGGCGAAGTGGACGACGGCGTCGACCGTCGGGAAGAGCTCGTCGAGCAGGCCTCCGTCGCGGATGTCGCCCTTGATGAACGTGTAGCGCGGCGAGTCGGCGACCGGCGCGAGGTTCGCGAGGTTGCCGGAGTACGTCAGCGCGTCGAGCACGACCACCTCGGCGCCCTCGAGGCCCGGGTAGGCATCCTGCAGGGTGCGACGGACGAAATTGGAGCCGATGAAACCGGCGCCACCAGTGACGAGAATCTTCATGAGGAGTCCAGGCTCTTTTCTGTCGGGAAACCGCCTGAGAGTCTACAGGTCGCCGATTGGTAGACTCCCGTGGTGCAGATCCGCGAGCTTTCGATCCCCGACACCTACGAGATCACCCCTCGGCAGCATTCCGACGACCGTGGCCTCTTCTTCGAGTTCTACCGGTTCGATCGTCTCGAGGAGACCATCGGGCACTCGCTCGACCTGAAGCAGGGCAACACGTCCGTCTCCCGACGCGGGTCCGTGCGCGGCATCCACTTCGCGGACATCCCGCCGAGCCAGGCGAAGTACGTGATGGCACCGCACGGCGCAGTGCTCGACTTCGTGATCGACATCCGCGTCGGGTCGCCGACCTTCGGCACGTGGGACTCGGTGCTCCTCGACGACAAGGACCGACGCGCCATCTATGTCGCCGAAGGCGTCGGTCACTGCTTCGTCGCTCTGACCGACGACGCGACGGTGAGCTACCTCGTGACCGATGTGTACAACCCGACGCGCGAGCACGGGATCAACCCGCTCGACGGCGACATCGCACTGGAGTTCCCCATCCCGGCCGATGAGCTGCTGCTCTCCCCGAAGGACACGGACGCGCCCGGCCTCGCGGAGGCGGCCGAGAGCGGGCTGCTCCCCACCTGGGACGACGCCCGGGCTTTCTACGCGTCCCTCGACAAGAAGTAAGGAATCCAGCACCTATGCGCGGAATCATCCTCGCCGGCGGCTCCGGCACGCGGCTGTGGCCCATCACCAAGGGCATCTCGAAGCAGCTCATGCCCATCTACGACAAGCCGATGATCTACTACCCGCTGTCGACCTTGATGATGGCGGGGATCAACGAGATCCTCATCATCACGACGCCGGAGTACAACGAGCAGTTCCGCGCCCTCCTCGGTGACGGCTCGCAGCTCGGGATCCGCCTCGAGTACGCCGTCCAGCCGTCGCCCGACGGCCTGGCGCAGGCGTTCATCATCGGCGAGGAGTTCATCGGCGAGGAGTCCGTCGCCCTGGTCCTCGGCGACAACATCTTCCACGGCACGGGCCTCGGCTCGTCGCTGCGTCAGCACAACGACATCGACGGTGCGCTGATCTTCGCCTACCAGGTGAGCAACCCGCGGGCGTACGGCGTCGTCGAGTTCGACGACGACTTCAAGGCGCTCTCGATCGAGGAGAAGCCCGTAGAGCCGAAGAGCTCGTTCGCGGTGCCCGGACTCTACTTCTACGACAACTCCGTCGTCGGGATCGCGAAGACCATCGAGCCGAGCGCCCGCGGGGAGCTCGAGATCTCGACGGTCAACGAGCGCTACCTCGATGCGGGCCGGCTCCAGGTCCAGGTGCTCGACCGCGGTACTGCGTGGCTCGACACCGGGACCTTCGAGTCGATGATGCAGGCGTCCGAGTACGTGCGCGTCATCGAGGACCGGCAGGGCTTCAAGGTCGGCTGCATCGAGGAGGTCGCCTGGCGTGCCGGGTGGATCGATGACGCCGAGATGGCGGCGCTGGCGAGCCCGCTGGTCAAGAGTGGCTACGGGCGTTACCTGATGGGCCTGGTGGAGAGCTAGGGCCTGCGCGTCAGGAGCCACGCCCGGGCGGCGAGAGCGGCACGCAGCACGGCCCGAACCGGGGCGAGCAGGGGTCCCTGGTACTTGTTCGCGAGGAAGCGGTACGCGCTCGCATGGTGCACGCGCACCATGCGGCTCGACTCGGCCTGAGTGGAGAGACCCCCGACGTGCACGACGGACGCGGCGGGCTCGTAGCGGTTGCGGAATCCGGCACGGCCTATCCGATAGCCGAGGTCGACGTCCTCGAAGTACATGAAGTACCCCTCGTCGAACCCGCCCAGTTCGTCGAAGACCGAGCGCCGGATCAGGAAGCAGGCGCCGGAGAGCCAGCCCACGTCGCGGGCACTGACCTGGTTCTCGGAGCGGTAGGCCTTCGTCCACGGGTTCGACGGCCAGATCCGGACGAACAGGGCGTGTCCGATTCCGGTCCGCAGGGACGGGATGCGCCGGGCGGACGGGTACAGTGTGCCGTCCTCGTTGAGGATGCGCGGCCCGACCGCTCCGATCGTCGGGTCCGCGTCGAGCCGCGCCCGCAGGGTCTCGAGCGCATCGTCCCCGACGAGCACGTCGGGATTGCACACGAGGACAGCATCGACGGAGGACGGAAGCGACGCGACAGCACGGTTCACGGCGCCGCCGTAGCCGAGGTTCTCGGAGAGGGTGACCACCTGCGACCCGTGCGTTCGCGCGATTCGCTCGGTCACTTCGATGTCGGAGGACGCGTTGTCCGCGATGACGACGAGCACGCCGGCCCGGATCTCGTTGTCAAGCGACGACAGGAACGCGTCCAGCTGCCCGCTGGAGTTGTAGCTGACGGTCACGACGGCCGTCGCCTCAACTGATCCGAGCACCACATCAGGGTACTTCATGCCCGCTGGGGGATGCTCCCATGGCGGTGTGGGAAGATTGCCCTCGGCAGGCGACCAGCAACCGCGAACCAGAGCGAGACCGAGGAAGACGAAAAACGACGTGGCATCTGTAGGCAAACTCCTTTCTCGGGCCGTCGAACGGGGACCGCGCGTCATCGTCCGGAAGCTTCGGACAGGCTTTCTGATGCTGAAGAACCACGGTCTTCGCGCGACGACCGGATATCTCCGATCGAAGCTCGGACAGGTCACCGGCGCGCAGAAGCCGCGCCTCCTCGTCGACCTCGCTGACGCCGCTGCGGTCGACTGGACGCAGCTTCCCGACCGCATCCTCGATCCGATCACGGTCGTCGACCGCCCCTCGCACATCGCCTGGATCATGTCCCCACCAGGCAAGGAGAGCGGAGGGCACCAGAATCTCTTCCGCTTCATCAAATTCGCCGAAGAGGCCGGGCATCGCTGCGACGTCTACCTCTACCACGCGGGGGAGGTCGCGGTAGACCTCCAGGTCGTGCGCGACATGCTCTCCGCGTCCGAGGCGTACCCGCACATCGAGGGCGACATCCGGGTGTGGGATCGCGCGACGGGAGTCGCCGACGGCACGGACGCCATCTTCGCGACCGGCTGGGAGACCGCGTATCCCGCGTTCCTCGATACGAGCCGGGCTCGCCGCTTCTACTTCGTGCAGGATTACGAGCCGCTGTTCTACCCGCTCGGCTCGGAGGCTCTCCTCGCCGAGAACACCTACCGGTTCGGCTTCCACGGGATCACCGCTGGTGGCTGGCTGAAGCGTAAGCTGCACGACGACTTCGGCATGTCCACCGACTCCTTCGATTTCTCCGTCGACCGCTCGCTCTACCGTTTCGAGAACACGGAACGCCGCAACGAGATCTTCTTCTACGCACGCCCGGTGACTCCGCGTCGGGCCTTCGAGTTCGGCCTCGTCGCCCTCGAGGACTTCGCGCGGGAACGGCCCGACGTGACGATCAACCTCGCGGGCTGGGATGTCTCGAACTGGGAGATCCCGTTCGAGTACAACAACCTGTCGAGTCTCCAGTTGAGCGAGCTCAACGCCGTGTACAACCGCTGCGCCGCAGGCCTCGTGCTCTCCCTCTCCAACATGTCCCTGCTGCCGCTCGAACTGCTCTCCAGCGGCGTCGTGCCCGTCGTCAACGACGGGCCGAACAACCGGATGGTCTCCGACAATCCGTACATCGAGTACGTGCCGGCGTCGCCGATCGCCATCGCCCGCAAGCTGGTGGAGGTCGTGGACCGGCCGGACGCTCCCGAGCATGCACGCGTCATCGCCGAATCGGTCGCGGGCACCAGTTGGGCTGACTCGGGAAAGGCGTTCGTCGCCGCCTTCGAAAGGGTCATGCGTGGCTAGGGCGGTGGTCATCGGCGCCAACGGCTTCATCGGTTCGCACCTGGTCGACGGGCTGTCCGCCGCCGGTCACACCGTCCGCGCGTTCGACCGTTTCAGTTCCCGCCGGCCGACGTTCGTCGCGCCGGCCGAGACGATGGTGGGCGAGTTCCTGAGCCGAGGGGACATCGAGGCGGCCGTCACCGGACAGGACTACGTCTTCCACTTCCTGTCTACGACGACGCCCGCCACTGCGGCGTCGGACCCGACGCTCGACATCCGCACCAATCTCGCGCAGACCGTGGAACTGCTGGAGGCCAGTGTGCATGCTGGCGTCCGCCGGGTCTATTTCGCATCGACAGGCGGAGCCATCTACGGCGACCAGGGCAAGACCGTCTACTCCGAGAACGATCCGACGGCCCCCGCCTCCCCGTACGCCATCGGAAAACTCGCGATCGAGCAGTATCTGCGCTTCTTCCGCGTCACACACGGGCTGCAGTCGACCGCGCTCCGGATCTCCAATCCGTACGGAACCCGTCAACATCCGAGTAAGAAGCAGGGTCTGATCCCGATCGCGCTCCGCCAGATCCTCTCCGGCAAGCCGGTCGTGCAGTTCGGCGACGGCACGATGGTGCGCGACTACATCTACGTGGAAGACCTCGTGCGCATGATCGTTCCGATGGTGGAGCGGGAACCCGAGCACGAGGTGTACAACATCGGTAGCGGCTCCGGGCATTCGGTCAACGAGGTCCTGGACGCGCTCCGCCGCGTGACGACGATCGATTTCGACATCGAGGAGCGCGACAAACCGGCGACCTTCGTCGACCACGTCGTGCTCGACGGGTCGCGCTACCGAAGCGAGTTCGGCGACGTGGACGTGACGGCTCTCGACGAGGGCATCCGCCGCACGTTCGCCGAAATGAAAGGGGAAAACCTGTGAGCGATGCTCCCGTCGTCACGGTCGCCGTTCTCACCTACAACGGTGAGAAGTACATCGAGCGCATCCTGAAGAAGCTGCGGAAGCAGGACTTCGCCGAGCCCTTCGAGGTGCTCGTGATCGACTCCGGATCGACCGACCGAACGCTCGACATCGTGCGCTCGTTCCCCGAGGTCAGGCTCCACGAGATCCCCAATTCCGAGTTCGGCCACGGCAGGACCCGGAACCTCGCCGCAGAGCTCGCCCATGGCGAGTTCGTCGCGTACCTCACGCATGACGCGGTTCCGAGCAATGCGCACTGGATGAGCGAACTCATCGACCCGTTCCGGCGTTTCCCCCAGGTGATGGCCGTGCTCGGCAAGCAAGTGGCGCGCCCGCGCGCCTTTCCCTTGCAGAAGTACGAGATCCATGGCATGTTCCGCCACCTCGGTCCGGACTTCGGGACGACTCTGTACTACGCGACGCCCGAACTGCTCAAGGACGAGGCGACCGTCAACGTGATGTCCTACTACTCGGACGTGAACTCCGCGGTCCGCCGGGCGTTCATCCGCGACGTCATCCCCTACCGGGACGTCCGCTACGCGGAGGACCAGATGTTCGGTCACGACCTCATCATGGCCGGCTACACGAAGGCGTACGCCCCCCGGGCGATGGTCGAGCACTCCAACGATCTGACGCTGACCGAGTACAAGGACCGCATCTTCGACGAGACGGTCGGGCTGCGCCAGATCGGCACGAGCGATCTTCCGGTGATCAGCCGCACGGCGGTGCTGCGGCACACGTTGCACGGGACGCTCGGGGACAGCGTACGGATCGTCCGCGACCGCGCGTATTCGTGGAAGCGGAAGGCCTATTGGCTGACGATCAACCCGGCCTTCCACTTTCTGAAGTGGCGGAGCTATCGCCGTTCGGCCCTGGTCGACTTGGACGATCACGGCGCGATCACCGCCGGTTCGCTCGAGCACAAGCGCAAGCTGAAGCACGAGCGCTCGGGGGCACCCGCGTCGAAGTGACCCGAGGAGGGTCAGGACGGCGGCGGGCCTGACGTCAGCTCAGCTTCACCTGCGCTGCCCTGGCCTCGGCTCCGCTCGCCTCCACCTCGACAGAGGTCCGGAGTGCCAGGACACCGTTGCCGTAGTCGTCGCCCGGCACCTCGAAAGTGCCCGCCGGTGTGGCCAGGTCGTAGTTGCGGCCGGCCTTGTCGCCAAGACCCACATTGATCAGGTATTGGCCCGGACCGAGCCGGATGTCCGGGATGGTGAACGACAGCTCGTGACGTCCGACACTCGTCGGGAGCGTGACATCGTCGAATGTCGTCATGTTGTAGAGGCGCATTCCGAGCGAGCTCTCGATCGAGAACCCGACGCCCCAGTCCTCCACCGGCTCGTTCACATCGACGCCGAGGTGGGCGACCAGCCGGAGGCCGTTCTCGTCGACCGATGTCTCCACGTCGAAGGAGCCGACCTCGAGGGCGAGCTTGCGGCGCGACCCGTCCGGGTTCTTGAGCACGGCCCTGCGCTCGTCCTCATAGCCTTCGCGCAGGATGCGGATGCCCTCACCGGGAGCGCCGTCGTGCTGCACGCGGCCGCCGTCGAGCACGATGACGCGGTCGCAGAGCGAGCCGACCTGCTCGGCCGAGTGACTGACCAGGACGATCGTGCGGCCCTCGTGCTGGAACTGGGCGATCTTCTCCATGCACTTCCGCTGGAACGGCTCGTCACCGACCGCGAGGACCTCGTCGACCAGAAGCAGGTCGGGATCGACATGGATGGCGACTGCGAAGGCGAGCCGCACGTACATCCCGGAACTGTAGAACTTGACCTGGGTGTCGATGAACTCGCCGATTCCGGAGAAGTCCACGATCTCGTCGAACTGCCGGTCCGTCTCGGCACGCGACAACCCCAGGATGGCAGCGTTGAGGTACACGTTCTCGCGGCCCGTCAGGTCGGGGTGGAAGCCGGCGCCGAGCTCCAGGAGGGCGGCCATGCGGCCACGGCGGCGCACGGTGCCCGAGGAGGGCTGAACGATGCCGCCGATGACCTTCAGCAGTGTGCTCTTGCCCGAGCCGTTGTGGCCGACGAGACCGACAGTGCTGCCGGTGCCGATGTCGAGGGAGATGTCGCGGAGGGCCCAGAAGTCGTCACGGTGCTGGCGGGAGCGGCGGAAGTTGACCACCCGCTCCTTGAGAGATTTCTCCTTGTGCATGACGAAGCGCTTGGAGACGTCGTGGACGCTGGCGATGATGGGGGAGGACATGGGGGTTTGTCTCAGAGCTCCTGGGCGAAATTTCCCTGGAGCCGCGCGAAGACGCGCTGCGCGAGCCACAGGAGGACGAGGCTGATGAGGAAGACGATGAGCAGGCGGAGTCCGAGCGCAGGAGGCCAGACCTGGGCCATCGGACCGGTCGCCGTGTCGCCGGCGGACCAGAGGGCGCGCTGCATGCCGAGGATCGCGATCGTGACCGGATTGGCCAGGTACAGCTGCTCCAGCCAGTTTCCCTGGAGCAGCTTGTGCACGAACGTGTACGAGTAGACGATCGGCGATGCCCAGAACAGGATGATGAGAGCGATCTCCACCAGGTGCTGGGCGTCGCGAAGATACACGTTCACGGCCGAGAGGAAGAGCCCGATCGCCGTGGAGAAGACCACCAGCGTGATCACGGCCGCCGGAGCGAGCAGCACGTCGGCATCCCAGTCGAACGGCACGGATGCCAGGAAGGTGATGGCGAGCACCAGTACGACGGCCTGCACCAGGAAGTTGAAGGCCGCGCCGCCGACAGAGCTCAGCGGGAAGATCTCCCGAGGCAGGTAGACCTTCTTGACGAGACCGGCGTTCGCCAGGATCGAGGTGGTGGAACTCTGCACGATCTCCGAGAAGAGTCCCCACATCGTGAGGCCGATGAAGACGAAGATGGCGAAGTCCGGGGTGGCGCGAGCGGCGCCGAGCACCTGGCCGATGGCCAGATAGTAGATGAGCAGCTGGGCGATGGGCCGGAAGAGGCTCCATAGGAGGCCGAGCGAGCTGTCTTTGTACCGCGACTTGATCTCGCGCCGCGACAGCAGGCCGAGGAGCTGCCGGTGGTCCCAGACGTCCTTCCATGATGCGCCGGCACCGCGGAAGAGTCCTGAGCTCTGGCCGACAGCGACGAGGGGCTCGTCGGCGATCAGCGCAGCTCGGGCCTGCGCTTGGGTTGAAGTCATGGCGTACATCTTAACCCAGCGCACCTGAACGGCCGTCGGATGATGCCCCCCATAGTAGGGCGACGCCGACCCGCCCCGGAGAGCCCCGGTGCCGATATCGTAGAAGGGCGACCCGAAACGCATCTCGAGCGACATTTGTCGTACCTTCCCCGACCAGGAGTCACGAATGAGCAGGATCGCACCATCCGTCGCGGCTGCGGCAGCCACGGCGTTCGTGGTGAGCGCCCTTCTCAGTGCGTGCACAGCGCCGGTCACCGATAGCCGCACCGATACGGGTGTGCCGGCGTCCGCCACCCCGACGAAGACGGCATCGCCGGGTACGGGAGACTCGACCGCCGCTGCTATCGGGGCCGTTCTGGTGGTCGCCGCCGTCGACCCCGACGGCAGAAACGTGACCGTCTCCGGCTACGTGCAGGGAGTCGTGACGGATCAGGGGACGTGCGTGTTCACGTTCTCGCGGAACGGATCGTCGTTCACCGTGGATCACGAGGCCACTCCCGACAGGTCGACGACGTCATGCGGAACGGTCCAGGTCCCCATCGCCTCATTCGAGCGCGGCGCCTACGAGGTGACCGTCGGGATGACTGTCGAGGGCACACCCTCCACGTCGCCGTCGACGACGCTGGTGATCCCGTGAGCCGCCGCGGGCTGGTCGCCGTCGTCGGCGCAATCGCCCTCGCACTCGCGGTGCTATCGCCGGTGGCGCCGATCGGACCGCAGGCTCAGGCTCCCGCGGCCGCGGCCGACGGGCGGCAGTTCGACGCGGGCAACATCATCAGCGACGCCCTGTTCTACGACGGGGGCGCCATGACCGCCGCCCAGGTGCAGACGTTCCTCTCGTCCAAGGTGTCGAGGTGCGTCGCGGGCTACACGTGCCTCAAGGACTACCGGCAGTCGACATCCACCAAAGCGGCGGTGGACTACCGCTGCAGCGCGTACACCGGAGCTGCCAACGAGTCGGCCGCGACCATCATCGCGCGGGTGGGGGCGGCCTGCGGGATCAGCCAGAAGGTGCTGATCGTCCTGCTCGAGAAGGAGCAGAGCCTCGTCTCGGACACCTGGCCCACCGCCGACCAGTATCAGAAGGCGACCGGCTACGCCTGCCCAGACACTGCGGCGTGCGACAGCCAGTACCTCGGCTTCTTCAACCAGGTGTACAACGCGGCCCTCCAATTCAAGCGGTACGCGGCAAGCCCCACCAGCTGGAACCACGTGGCAGGGCGCGTGAACGCTATCCGCTACAGCAGGAACGCGTCCTGCGGCTCCCCGAACGTCTACATCCACAACCTGGCGACGGCCGGCCTGTACAACTACACGCCGTACCAGCCGAACGCCGCGGCGCTGAACAATCTCTACGGGAACGGCGACGGCTGCAGCGAGTACGGCAACCGCAACTTCTGGCGGATCTACACCGACTGGTTCGGCCCGACGACCGCGGGCAGCTCGCTGCTCCGCAGCACATCGAACGCAACGGTCTACATCATCTCGGGTACGGCCAAGTATCCGATCGCCAGCCAGGCGATCCTCACCGCCTATGCCCCCCTGGGCCCGATCGGCTACGTGTCCCAGAGCTACCTCGACTCGTTCAGCACCGCGCAGGTGGCCGGCCGGGTGATGCGTTCGCCCGGCGGCACCATCTACTTCACCGACGCCAGCATCAAGCTGCCGTTCAGTTCGTGCGGCCTCGTCGCCGACTACGGCGGGCAGTGTGCAGCGAACGGCTACGTCGAGCTGACGGACGACCAGCTCGCCGCCTTCGCCACCGGACCCGCGATGGGACCGGTTCTCGGCACCACGGCCGGAGCGCGCTACTACATCACGCAGGCGACAAAGCGGGAGATATTGGACTCCGCTTCGCAGGCGGCCGCCGGCTTGCCCGGGGGATACAACGTGCTGACCGAGGACGCGGTCGCCGGGCTGACGCTCGGTGCGCCGATCGTGCGGGATGGCGTGTACGCGGCGCAGCGCGGCTCGTCCGCCTACGCGTACCTCGGCAACGGCCTGCGGTACCCGGTCGCCGCCGGCACCGTCGCGGCAGCCCAGGTGGTCAGCCGATCCACCGGGTCGCTCTCCAGCGCCAGCCTCGCGAAGATCCCAGCTGCTCCGACGACATTCGCGGGGATCGTGTCCGTGGCGGGATCACCGGATGTCTCGGTCCTCGCCGACGGCGGGCGCCTGGTCTGGAAGGCAGCCGGGGCGACGCTCACCCCCGTCCCGGTACCGCAGGCGTTCCTCGACACCTACCCGAGCAAGGGCACGATCGCCGCCGGATCCAGTGTCAAGACGGCCGGCTCGGCCACCGTCTACCTGGTGATGAGCGACAAGCTCCTCCCCGTCGGCGCCTGGGAGTCGCTCGTCGCGTTGTCGGCGAACGGCACACCTGTGATCACGACCGTCCCCGACGCGGTCGTCGCAGCCATGCCGAAGGGGCCGGTGGCGCTCACGACGAATACGCTGGTGAGGTCGGCCAGCGATGCGACCGTCTACCTGATCAACGGCGTCACGAGCAAGGTCGCGATGTCGAACTTCGCCTACGCGACGGAAGCGGGCATCACCGCGTTCAGCTACACCACCCAAGCGCGGATCGATGCCTATCCGCGCGCCTCGACCCTTCTCGGATTCGGGCTGACGTGCGGCACCACCGACTACGTCAGCGCGGGCGGGAGCGTGCACAAGCTCGACCCGACGCTCAAGGCGTTGTACCCGTTCAGCTATGTCCCGCTCGACACGTACACCTGCCGCCTGCTCAAGGTGGGCGCACCGGCGACCACCTTCATCCGCACGCCGGACGGCTCGATCTACCTCCTCGACGGGGGGAAGAAGCGGCCGATCGGCAGCATCCAGCGTTATCAGGAGCTGAGCAAGGGCGCCGGGTATCTCAACGTGCATCCACTGTTCGCCGCAGCGATTCCCAGTGGACCCGCTGCCTGACGCCGGAGGCCCGGAACTGCGTCGATCGATCGCACCCCGCGCCGATGCTGCGACGGCACACCGTAGGATTGACGGGCTCGTGCTGTGCAGGAAATCGGGAGTCACCAATACATGAAGATCGCGGTAGTCGCGCTGGGGAAGATCGGCCTGCCCCTGGCTGTCCAGTTCGCCTCGAAAGGCCACGAGGTGGTCGGTGTCGATGTCAGCTCGACGGTCGTCGACCTCGTCAACGCCTCGACTGCGCCGTTCCCGGGTGAGGCGGGACTGGACGACAAGCTCGTCGACGTGGTGCGTTCCGGTGCGCTCCGAGCGACCTCCGACTACTCCGACGCCATCCCCGGGGCCGATGCGGTGGTAATCGTCGTGCCGTTGTTCGTCGACAGCGACGCGCGCCCCGACTTCGCGTGGATGGACTCGGCGACCGAATCCGTCGGTCGCCACCTGACCCCCGGCACGCTGGTCTCCTATGAGACGACCCTTCCGGTCGGAACGACCCGCGAGCGGTGGGCACCCCGACTGGAGTCCGTCTCCGGGCTCGTCGAGGGCAGCGACTTCGATGTCGTCTTCTCACCGGAACGCGTGCTCTCCGGCCGCATCTTCGCCGATCTCCGCAAGTATCCCAAGCTCATCGGCGGCCTGAGCGAGCACGGCGCCCGTCGGGCCACCGAGTTCTACGAGGCCGTGCTCGACTTCGACGAGCGCGTCGACCTGGCGCGCCCCAACGGCGTCTGGGATCTCGGCTCGGCAGAGGCCGCGGAGTTCGCCAAGCTGGCCGAGACGACCTATCGCGATGTGAACATCGGTCTCGCCAACCAGTTCGCCCAGTACGCCGAACGGGCCGGAATAGATGTCTACAACGTGATCGAGGCGTCCAACTCGCAGCCGTACAGCCACATCCACCGGCCCGGTATCGCGGTCGGCGGCCATTGCATCCCGGTCTATCCGCGGCTCTACCTGTGGAACGACCCTGGGGCGACCATCGTCAGCGCCGCACGACAGGCCAACGCCGGGATGCCCGTCCACGCGGTCGGCATGCTCGAGGGCGCCTACGGAGACATCCGCGGCGCACGGGTCGCCGTCTTGGGGGCGGCCTACCGGGGCGGCGTGAAGGAGACCGCGTTTTCTGGCGTCTTCCCGCTGGTCGAGGCTCTGGCCGCCCGCGGCGCCGTGCCGGTCGTCCACGACCCGCTCTACTCGGACGACGAGCTCCGGGCGCTCGGATTCAGTCCGTACAGCCTCGGCGAACCGGTCGACGCCGCCATCGTCCAGACCGATCATGCCGGGTACCGCGAGCTCGGGCCCTCCGACCTCCCGGGCATCGCGGTTCTGATCGACGGACGCCGCGTGAGCTCTGCGGATGCGTGGCCGGGCGTGCTCTACCGAGTCATCGGCGTCGCCGCCTGATGCGCGCCCTGCTGGGGCGGATCGGCGGATCGACGTGGCTCTCGGGTCTCTTCGTCTTCGCCGGGCTCTTCGTCCTCTCCGCCACCTGGGCGGTCTCCACCCCGCTGAGCGCGAGCCCGGATGAACCGGCCCACATCATCAAGGCGGCAGCCGTCGTTCGCGGTGAACTCATCGGCACAGCGACCGAGCGCTCCGGATTCACTCAGGTCACGGTTCCCGAGGGCATCGCCAAGGCGTGGTCGTGGACCTGCCCCGCCTATCACCCAGAGACCTCCGCCGTCTGCATGGGAACGATCAGCGGAGGCTCGTCCCAGCCGACCGCCGTCGAGACATCCGCAGGGCTCTACAACCCGCTCTACTACGTGCTCGTCGGCTGGCCGACCCTGATCACGAGCCACTCGTTCGCGGCGGTCTTCGCGATGCGTCTCCTCACTGCGCTGATCTGTTCGGCCCTCTTCGCGGTGGCGATCAGCGCCCTCTTCGCGCTCCGGCGTTCCGCGGTGACCGGGTTCGCTGCGCTCGCGATCCTGACACCGACGACGGTCTTCCTCAGCGGATCGGTCAACCCCAATGCGGTCGAGATCGCGGCAGGAGCCGCACTCCTCTCGCTCCTGCTCCTCCTCGTCCGCGGACCGGCGCTCCCACGGCCCGAGCCTGCACTCGCTCTGGTGGCCGTCAGCGGTGTGCTGCTCGCCAACGCCCGGGGCCTCTCACCCTTATGGATGGCGATGATCGCGGTGATCGCGATCGTCGCCGCCGAGCCGGGCCGCATCCGTCTGCTGTTCCGGAGCGCGGCATCGTGGATCGTCCTTGCGATCTTGGCGGTCGGAGCCGGCTTCGCCGTCTGGTGGATCCTCATGACGAACACGTTGACCAGCCTGGGCGAATTCGCTGGGACGGGAGTCAGCCCCCCGCTCGCGTTCCTCACCATGCTGTCCGACAAGTCTCTCGACCCGGGCATCATCGGTCTGTTCGGGTGGCTCGACACCCCGGCGCCCGAATACGTCTATCTGCTCTGGTCGTTCCTGGCCCTGGGCACGGTGGTCGGCGCGCTCGTGGTGGCGCGCGGCCGCCTGCTGGCCGCGGTGATCGTCGCCATCGCCGGTTTCTTCCTCGTCCCTGCGACCGTGCAGGCCATGGCGGTGCAGCGCAGCGGTTACATCTGGCAGGGCCGCTACTCGCTTGTCGCCTACGCCGCGGTCCTGGTGATCTCGGCGGTGGCCATCGTGCTCTCGCGGCGACCGGGGGTGGCGGTACCGGCGGCCCTGCGGATGCGTGCGGTCATCCTCGTCGGCATCCTGGCGGCCGTCGGCCAGGCCGCTGCCGTCGCGTGGACGCTCCGCCGCTATGCCGTCGGCATGGACGGTTCCTGGCTCTCGTTCCTCCGGCACCCCAGCTGGCACGCACCCGGGTCGAATCTGATCTGGATCGCCTTCGCCCTCGTAGGCGCGGCCGGCATCAGCTGCGCCTGGATCGTCCGCAGCCGGGCGGAGAGCACGGCCTCAGGCCTGGCCGCCGCCGCCGCCGCCGAAGGGAACCCCTGGCCTCACTTGAACACGGGCGAGAACACCAAAATAATGCAGTAGACGATGGCCGGGTACGCGACGAGCAGGATCATCGCGAGTCTGCTCCGGACGATGAGCCCGGCCGACAGCAGGAACGCCGGCAGCAGGGCCGCCCCGTAGCGCGGTGGGATGGGGAAGTACGTCTTCTGCACGTCGAGCGCGATCGCGAGCAACGGAGCGCCCAGGATCGCCAGTGCGGCGATCGAATACACCAGCGTGGAGTTCGCGCGTCGCCAGGTGTAGATCGCGACGGCCCCGACGACGCCGCCGATCGTGATCCACGAGAGCGGTTCCACGATGAAGGGCGGGATGGGCAGCCCCAGAGCGGTCTGTCCGGTGATGTTGACGTTGGAGATCACAGTGCCGGGCAGGAAGTTGACGAACTGCGAGCCGAGATCCTTGAGCGACATCCGGCCCGTCACCCCTTGATTCGCGGCCGGTCCCACGGCGATGGCGGCCCGGAAGGCCAGCCAGCCCACCTCGACGACGAGGGCCGCGATCGCGCTGCACGCGGCGATCATCAGGTATCCGTCCACACCCCGTCCCGCGAGTGCCTCCCGCCACGAGAAGCCGCGACGACGCGGTCTCTCCCGTATTCGCCGGGCGACGAATTCGAGCACGAGCCACAGCGTCACGAGCAGCACCGCCAGGATGCTCGTGATCTTGAACAGCGTCGCGACCGCCGCGATCAGAGGCAACCACCAGCCCGACCACTGCCCTCGCACGTACTTGATGGCTGCGATCAGCATGAACGCCCCCAGGGCGAGCACTGGAGCGTCGGTACTGACGAAGGTGAACGTCCACCATGCAAAGGGCGATGCGATCACGGCAAGACCGAGCCCGAAGACGATGACCGGTCTGATCCTCATCAGGCCGAGCAGCCAGGAGAAGAGCAGCATGCCGCCGGCCAGCCAGAACGGACCGGTGAAGCGCGCCGCCTCGAGGAGCGAGACGCCCGTGACGAGCTGGATCGGCTTCGCGCCCGCCCAGGTCATCACGAAGTAGAGCGGCGTGTACGCGTCAGCGGAGGTGATGCCGGCCTGCGGGAACTTATCGAGGTGTGCGGAGTAGTCCGACCCGCATTTCGGCCCCATCGGGCCGTACGCCCGCACGCCGACGCAGGCCATGTGCTCGAGGGCCTGGGGTCCGATCTCCTGACCGCGCGGCATGAACACCTGCCCGGGGAGTTTGTCGAGGTAGTCCGAATAGACCCACTCGTCGATGGGCGAGAGCGCCTGAGTGTGATGAGCGGTGACGGTGAACCCCAAGACCAACGACGCGAATACGAGCGCGAGCGGCACCCAGCGCCTGTAGGCAGCGGCGAGGAAACGGCGGCCCAGCGGTATCCGGGCGGTGGCGCCTTCGCTTGCGTTCTGCAGGTCAGCGCGCCGAATCCTCGCCTGTTGATTCTGCATACAACAGGCATACCCCTCAGTCGCCGCGCGGCGCAGGGGGTATACGGGGTCCTTTATTCTTCGAAGGGTGGAAGACCGGGTGTCGACGGGCTCGCCTGAATGTCCAGCTGCAGCGCACTGATCAACATCTGCGAGCCGAGGATCAGCGGGAGCGCTGCCAGCATGACGGTCGCGGCGGTGGCCACGACAGACGCCGCGACCTGGAAGCACACCCAGATGGCCACGCCGAGCCCCACGACGAACAGGGTCAGGCCGAGGAAGAGCAGCAGAGCGATCGGCGAGAACGACCACAGGACGTAGCGGTACCAGATGCGACGCCAGAATCCTCGGGTGAGCAGGCTGAGCAGCTCAGGGACCACCTTCGACAGCCGGATGCTCGATACTTCCTCGCCGTAGACGGCGGGAATCGGGACGTCGGTCGCCGGCACCTGCAGGATGTTCAGGTGGATCAGCAGGTCGTTCTCGAAGCTGTACCTCTTCGAGACGTTGTCGAGCGGGACGCGCTTGAGGATCTCGGTGCGGACAGCCGTGTAGCCGTTCTGCGGGTCGAAGAGGTTCCAGTACCCCGAGGCGAGCTTCGTCATGAACGAGAGCACGATGTTCCCGAACACCCGATGGCCGGGCATGCCGTGGAACGACTCCGGCGAGAAGAACCGGTTGGCTTTGGCGAACCCGTAGCCTCCCGAGGTGACGGCGTCGAGAAGGGGCGGAAGATAGTCGGGATCCATCTGGGCGTCACCCGCCATGATGACGTTCACGTCGGCGCCCAGTTCCATCGCGACGCGGTGGCCGGTGATGATCGCCCCTCCGACGCCCTGGTTGACCTCGTGTCGCACCAGGGAGACGCGGGGGTCGCCGACACCGCGCACCACGTCGCTCGTCGCATCCGGGCTGTGATCGTCGACGATCACGATGTGGTCGACGATCGACGGCATCGTCGCGATGACGGTGGCGATCATGGCCTCTTCCTTGTAGGCGGGGACCACTGCGGCGATGCGAGCACCGTTGTACACGCTCAGTTCCTTTCGGCCGGCCCGGTCGCCGGGCTCGGTTCGTTCTTCTGGGGGTCGGCGAAGACCCAATACCGGTAAGCGAAGTAGTTCCAGGTCGTCGTCACGATGGTGGCGACGACCTTGCCGCCCGCCCAGCCGACGACCGACGAGTTGATGAGGGAGACGATGACGATCGTCGCGAGCGTGTTGAAGGCTACCAGGAGCGTGTAGCGCAGGACCGCGCGGCCATGCGGCGCGGAAGAGCCGAACGAGAAGACCCGCTGGATCGTGTAGGTGAAGGCGAAACTGAGGAGGAACGACACGCCGCTCGCCAGCCACACCGGCCACAGCAGGACGTCGTGCAGCAGGGCGAGCAGACCGAAGTCGACGAGGAAGCTCAGCCCTCCGGCGACGAGATAGCGTACCCCGGAGTGCGCGAACACTCGCTTGAACAGCGGCTGATGCGCGGGCGACGACTCTGAGGACGGTGCGGTGTCAGTCATGGCTCGTGACCACCTCGCGCGTATCGGTGGGCTGCCCGTCCAGGCGTGTCCCGTCCTCTGCACGGCGGTGCGCAAGCCAGAACGCGCCGAACATCGCGCCGGCGAAGGCGAGCGACCCCACGACCCATACGGCCATCGGGGAGACAGGCCCTCCCCACCACCAGCGCATGCCGTGCCCGAGGTCGAAGTCGGAGACACCGGCGCCGGAGACGTAGCGGTGGATGCTCGCGTGGAGCGCGAAAGCGCCGGCGATCGACAGCGCGAGCGCCGCGACGCCCCGCTGGAGCCTGGTGAAGCTGATGCCTCGGCCGCCGGCGACCTCGACCATGGCCACTCCGGCGAACAGGAGGAGCAGCGGGAGGATGTAGCGCGGCTGAACCTCCTGCCCGACAGTGGCCTTGCTCTTGAGAAGGATGTAGGCCGGCACCGCGAACATCACGACGAGGGCGAAACCGAGAGCGATCAGCTTGCGCACGGAACGGGAACGCAAGCCCGTGAAGGTCACCGCGCCGAAGACCGCGACGGACGCGACCGAGACGACGGCAGGCATCGGAATGTCGAGCCAGCCGATGGGCCAGGTGCCCAGGCTGCCCGCCCAGAGCTGGGGGAGTTCCTCGAAGTAATTCCACACGTACTGCGCCGTGGTGAGGGGCGTCGACGCGTCGTGGCTGCCCGTCAGCCCACCGGTGCCGACGGACTGGTTGGCGCCGAAGTAGAAGAGGACCGCAATGAGCACCAGCCCGAGTGGCAGGATCGCCTTCAGCAGGAACCGGCGCGTGCGCTGAACGCCGAGGATGCCGGCCACCACGATGCCCAGCACCGTGTACACCGCCGAATCCGCACGAGCGCCGGCGCCCATCACCGCGAAGACCACCGCAAGCGCTCCCAGCCCGATCGCCCGTCGGCCGCTGCTCTCGAACCAGCCGAGTACAGCGAGCCAGAGCGACCCGCCAGCGATGATCGCCCATGAGCTCGGATTGTTGGACGACAGGAGAGAGACGCCCAGCGGCACGATGCCGATCGCCCACGCCCAGAGCAGCGTCCGTCTCCGGGAGGGGGTGAGCAGCCAGTACAGCAATGATGTGAGCCCCACGAAGAGGACGGCGTTGACGAGCCGCATCGCCAGAGCAGAGACCGCGTACTGCGGGCTGGCGAACACGCCCATCACGGCGTAGTACACCGGCGGGTATGTTCCCCCGAAGTTGCCGCGAGCTGTCGGGATGAGGTCGCGCGCCGACTGGCTGGGATCGACGTCGCACTTGGCCAGCTGGCTGGGGAACAGATCGGTGCACAGCACCTGGGCGACCCCCTTCGGGATCGCACGCTCCTCCGGATGACCGGGGACCTCCTCGCAGAGGCCGGGCCGGTCGCCCAGCGCGCACCAGGTGCTGGCCAGGTGGAAGTCGTCATCGGGGCTCGAGCCGATCGGAGTGGCGACCGCCCACATGACCAGTGCGATCAGTGCGAAGACGGGGGTCGCGATGAGAAGGGTCCATCGATACCGATCCGATCGATCCGTCCGCGAGCTTTGCACTGGGAAAGCTTACCTGGCCACCGGTGCGCGAAACGGCGGGCGATGCGCGAAGCTAGACGGTGAACATGCACGCGCTCGACCGCCGGGCCGTGCTCGACGACGCCTACCGCCGGGCCATTGCCCGCTGAAAGCTGGAACGCCGCATGCCCGCTCGCCGCTCGCTGTTGATCCTCTCGTTCTCGAACATCCGGTCGGATCCGCGCGTCCTCAAGCAGGTCCAGCTGTTCCGGGATCGCTACGACGTGACGACCTGCGGCTTCGGCGACGCGCCGGATGGCGTCGTCGAGCACATCGAGGTGGCGCCGGATGCACGCACCTGGGTCGACGACAAGGTCGCGATCGCCCTGCGGCGGTACGAGCGGGCGTATTGGGGCACCGCGGCGGTCGCCGACGCGCGACCCAAGCTGGAGGGCCGCCGGTTCGACGGCATCCTCGCCAACGACCTCACCGCCGTTCCCTTGGCTCTCGCGCTGGAGCCCAGGTTCGGGGTGCATGGCGACCTTCACGAGTTCGCGCCGAAGGAGAAGGACGACGACCTCCGCTGGCGGCTCGCCGTCGCGCCGTATATGCGCTGGCTCTGCCGCAACTATCTTCCGAAGCTTGTGTCCGTGACCACGGTCGCACGCGGCATCGCCGACCGGTACGAGGCGGATTACGGTGTCACGGTCGGAGTGGTCACAAATGCTGCTCCGTACGCTGAGCGCGAGCCGAGGCCGGTGCACACGCCGATCCGGCTCATCCATTCCGCGGCCGGTCAGCGCTACCGGAAGCTGGAGAACTTCATCGAGTTGATGAAGGATGCGCCCGCCGACGTGACCCTCGACATGATCGTGATGCCGAACGAGCCGGACTACGTGGCAGAGCTGAAGGCGATGGGGGAGGGCGTGCCCGGCCTGACCTTCCGCGATCCCGTCCCCTACGACCGGCTCGTCGAGACGCTGGCCGAATACGACGTTTCGATGACGTTCCTCCCGCCCACCAACTTCAATCTCGCGCACGCCCTGCCGAACAAGTTCTTCGAGGCCGTCCAGGCGCGGCTCGCGCTGATCATCGGCCCATCGCCCGAGATGGTGACGATCCTGGAGGAGTACGGGCTGGGTGCGGTGGTCCCCGACTTCTCGGTCGAGTCCCTGCGTGCACTGATCGCCCGCATCACCCCCGAGCAGGTCGCGGCATGGAAGGCTGCCTCCCATGTCGCCGCCCGCCCCCTCTCCGCGGAGTCGCAGCAGCGGCAGTGGGCCGACGCCATCGCCGCGATGCTCCACGTGGGCGCAGAGGATCCGCTCGCCTGAGTCAGCGGCGGATGTCGAGGCCGTCCGCCAGCCGGGCTGCCGATCCGGGACCCGAATGCAGCGCCGCGACGAAGTCGACTCCGTGCTGCGCGTGTGCGGCGTACGCGTCACGATCGGCGAGGACCCCGCGGAGCACCCGGGCGATCTCGCCCGCCCGCGCCTGCACGATCGGCAGGTCCCCGGCGCCGGCACGCGAAACGGCCTCACGCACACCGTCGTCGACGTCGCCGATCACCACTCTGCCGGCGGCCATGGCTTCGCACGCCGCGACGCCGTAGCTCCCGAGCGCGAACTGGTCCAGAACGATGTCCGCGTCCGCGATCATCGCAGGCAGGCTGCTGGGAGGGACGCCCTCGATCCTCCGGTAGGCGATCAGCCCGTCCGCTTCGAGAGCCCGAATCGCCGGCTCGATGAGCTCCGTGCCCTTGACCGAGGACCGGCTCGGCACATGGACCACGAGCGGCGTGGGACGGGTGAGCGGCCGGGAGTCGGTGGCCCACAGCGCAGGGTCGACGGCCACCGGGCACCATGCGGCCCACGGCACATCGGCGAGAAGGTCCGGCGTGGAGACGAAGACGGGCCCGTCGAAGCTCTCCAGGTCGCTCAGCAGCCGACTCACTCGGCGCTCCGTTCCCGCAAACCTCTCGGCATCCTGGAACGGGGAGTGCGCATGCGTCGCGCGGTGCCTGCTCGGCAGCCGCGCATCCGTGCCATGCAGCATGATCGCGGTCCGGACCCCCTCGCTGCGCAGCTCCGAGAACTCGTCGAACGGATCGGAGGCGACGCGCTCGCCAAGAAGTGATCGGCCGCTCTCGGCGACCACGTGAGTGAACCGCCGAAGATAGAGCCGCTGCTCCGCCCTCCACGCATCGGAACCGCGATAGACGCGGAGCGGGATGGAGATATCGGAGGGGAAGTTGAGTGCGGAGCGCGGAGCGACGACCGCCGCGTTGACCGCCGCCACGTCCGGCAGGTCGGCGCGGAGCGCGCGCGCCCAAAGATGCGCCTGGCCGGCGTAATTCAGCGGACCGAAGTACACCCGGGTCGAGGCGGTGAGCTCGGGGTTGGGGTCCGCCTCGCCGGCGTCGGCCCCCAAGGCCTTGTAGAGCAGCCGACCCGCGACGGAGCCCGGTCGCTCGAGCGCGTGCTCCCCGATCCCGGTCAGCCACGGGGACAGCTCGCTCCGGCGACCCGCCAGCCGGCTGGTCATCCGACTCAGGAAGGACGACGCCATACGACGAACCTAACGGGTCGGGTCGGCCGCGGCGTCATCGCATCAGCCAGGAGGCGGCCATGAACCGCAGCGGGCCGTCGGGCAGGAGCAGTCCGCGAGGGTCGGAGGTCAGCACCGTCGACGGATGACCATAGTGTTGACGCGCCCGGACGAGGCGGCCGACGGTCTCGACGGCTGCGTCGGGGTCGAGGAGGACGTCCACGGTCCTCCGATCGGCGATCGACAGCGAGCGCTCGAACCCGGGCGCGGCGGTACGCATGCGCCGGACGAGGTCCGCAAGGATCACCTGATCGGACGCCGCGAAATCCGGGGAGTCGATCCGCGCCAGGGCGGCCGGGAAGACGTGGACGCGCAACAGCTTCACGACGATCGCCCTCCGGGCGGCCGGCGGCAACGCGGTGAACCAGGCGCTTTCGAGCAACGGCGATGCGAATGCGAACTGCACGTCGAGTGGCTGCGGACTCGTGCTGACCCTGGTCACGGCGTCTGCGCCCACGATGTAGCGCGGCGCGCCTTTCGCGTAGCTGACCCTTCCGGCCTCGAACCACAGGCGGGCCGAGAACGCCTGATCCTCACCCGTCGCGAGGCCAGGCGTGAAACGCAGCGAGAGCCGTTCGATCGTGGAGCGCGCGATCAGTCCCAGCGGTGCAGTGCGGTACGCCAGCCTGTCCTTGATCGGATCACGCCTCCCGCGATGGAACGGGCGCACCGGCGGAGTACGAACCACCCCGCCGTTCGCGTGTGCCTCGGGAGCGATGACGGCGTCGGCTCCGTCCCGCTCGGCGCGGGCGAGCCAGTGAGCCAGGGCGCCGTCCTCCAGATGGTCGTCGGAGCCCAGGATGGAGACGTAGCGCGCCGCGGCGGCGTCGATGCCGGCGTTGAAGGGACCCGCCGGGCTGCGGATCCCGTCGGACAGCGTGATCACTCGGAGGCCGTGCGAGCGGAACGGCTCCAATCGGCGGTCGAAGTGATCGGCGGCGACGTTGTGGCACACGACGGTGATCCGCAGTTCGGTGCCGGGATGGAGACCCGAGCGGGTGAGAGACGCGACCGCCCGGTCCACAGGGCGGGAGGGGTCGTGGACGGCGACGATCGCATCGACGAGCAGGGACATGCAGCTACTCGATCATGCCGGCCAGCGCGGCCTGCTCGGCGAAGGCAGGGACGCTCTTGACGAGTTCGTCGAACGTGCCACTCGCCCGGATGCGCCCGTCCGCCATGAAGTAGATGCGATCGGCGTGACGGATGGTCGACAGCCGGTGAGCGACGAGGATGACCGTCACCTTGCCGTGCAGCTCGCGGATCGATTTGGCGACGGCGGCCTCTGTGGCGGTGTCGAGAGCGCTGGTCGCCTCGTCCATGACGAGCACATACGGTTCGACATAGAGAGCTCTCGCGATGCCGAGACGCTGCCGCTGACCTCCGGAGAGGGCGAGGCCCCGCTCGCCGATCAGGCCCTCGAGGCCGCCCTCGCGGCCGGCGATCACATCCCACAGCTGGGCGTGCTCGAGAGCGGCGCGGGCGCGCACCGGGTCGACGTCGTCCGACCAGGTCAGCGCGACGTTCTGCCCGACCGTGCCGTCGAACAGCGACACATCCTGCGGCACGTAGCCGACGCGGGAGTGCCACGCCGACGAAACGTGACGCAGGGGAGTGCCGTCGATCGAGATGGAACCCGAGGTGGGCTCGACCAGGCCGAGGATCAGGTCCACCAGGGTCGACTTGCCGGCTCCAGACGACCCGACGAAGGCGACCGTCGCACCGAACGGGATCGAGAGCGAGATCTCACGCAGCGCATCCGGCCCGTCGGACGAGTAGGCGAAGGACACGTTCTCGAGATCGAGTGTGGTCGGATGCTCGGGGAGGTGACCGGAGTCCATCCCGCTCCGGGATCGCTCGTTCTGGCGCTCCATGAGCTTGATGTCGGCGATCACGTTCTGGGCGTGCGGCAGGTTCGCCGTCGTCGTCCCGATGACAGCCTGGAACCGCGTGATCGAGGGCGCCATCCGGAAGCCGGCGAGACTGAAGATCGAGACGGCGGTGACGGCAGCGGTCAAACTACCGCCGACGAAGAATCCGACGGCGCCGACGAGGACGATCCCACCGATGACCGCTGATTCGAGGATGTATCGCGGCACGAGGCTCAAGAACTGGATGTTGGCACGCGCCTGCGACGTCCGCACCCGGTTCGCGTGCACCACGGCGGCGACTTCCGCCGACTTGTTCCGCAGGGTCACCTCTTTGAGGGCGCCGATCATCTCGGTGAGCAGCCGGGAGACACGGTAGGAGTAGTCGCGGTTGACACGTCCGGCGACCTGGGAGCGGCGTGACACCCAGAAGTAGAGTGCGAGTCCCACGAGGCCCAGGTAGACCACGGTCGTAGCGGCGATCGCAGGCTGGGCGACCACGAGCACGAGGAAGACCACGATGAAGGTGGTCGCCTCACCGACGAGCGACGCAGCAGGGAGCAGCACCCCGGCGATCGTGTTGGCGATGCCCCAGTCGGCGAGCCGTACGACATCCGCGGAGTTGCGCTTGAGCCTCTCGACCCACGGAGAGGCCATATAGGCGGTGAGCAGGCGGTCGCCGATGCCGAGCTCGAATGAGGCGAACCGCCGCGTTGCGAGGTACTGGATGAGCGAGGCCAGGATTCCTTTGACGATCACGAGGACGCACACGAGGACGAGGATCCAGACCAGGCCGGTGGTGTCGATCGTCCCGACCACGGGAAGGGTGAGCGAACTGCCGGACAGCAGCGGGGAGATCACCACGCTGAGGAGCCCGAGCGAGACGGCGTCCAGAACGGCGAGGAGTCCGACGAACCACGAATAGAACCTGAGGTATCGCTGGCCGGCGGCCGGCAGCAGCGGCACCAGCTCGCGGAGGGTTCTCGCGAGCGCTTTCACAGCTCGGGCCGGCCCCACCGCTTAGCAGTGGACGGAGGCAGGAACAGGATCATCACGGCTCGTCTCTGCACCCGTCGACTGCCGGGTGTCGCGGCCATTTTACAGAAGGCGCCCCGAGTGTCGGCCGTGCGCGACCGCTCGCCGGCCCGAGGGAGGCGCGAGCGCATAGGGTTGAGTGGTGCGTGTATTGAGTGTCGTGGGCGCCCGTCCACAGTTCGTCAAGCTGGCTCCGATCGCTTCCGCCATGGCGGACAGGGCGGAACACATCGTGGTCCACACCGGGCAGCACTACGACGAGCTGATGTCCGATGTCTTCTTCCGCGACCTGGGGATCCCCGCGCCGGACGTCAATCTCGCGATCGGCTCCGGCTCGCACGGCGAGCAGACGGGAGCGATGCTCGCGGCGCTCGAACCGGTGATCCAGCGGTACTCGCCGGACTGGGTGCTGGTCTACGGCGACACCAATTCGACGCTCGCCGCCGCTGTCGCGTCGGTGAAGCTCCACGTGCCGCTCGCGCACCTGGAAGCCGGCTTGCGGTCCTTCAACCGGAGGATGCCCGAGGAGCACAACCGGGTGCTGACCGACCACGCCGCCGACCTGCTTCTCGCTCCCACCGCTGTCGCGATGGGCCACCTGGCCGACGAAGGTCTGGCGGATCGCGGCGTGCTCGTCGGCGACGTGATGACCGACGTGCTGTACGCCGTCCGCGACCAGGTGCTGGCTGGTGGGGGTGCCGCGCCGGCCGGCGACTACTACGTCGCGACGATCCACCGGCCGGACAACACGGACGATCCCGGACGACTCGCCACGATCGTCGACGCGCTCGCCGGTCTCGACCGTCCCGTCCGCCTCCTCGCTCATCCGCGGCTGGTGGCGGCCGCGTCCGCCTCCGGGGTGGAGTTGCAGCGCGGGGCCATCGAGCTGGCGGCCCCGCTGGCGTATCCGGAGCTCGTCGCCGCGGTGATGGGCAGCCGAGGAGTCGTGACGGACTCCGGCGGCCTGCAGAAGGAGGCGTTCCTGCTGAGGGTGCCCACGACGACGGTTCGACCGGAGACCGAATGGGTGGAGACGGTCGACCTGGGCTGGAACGTGCTGGTCGGGTCCGCTCTGCAGACCCTGCCAGAGGCGGTACAACGTCCCTGGCCGGCCGAAACCGACGCCGCGCCGTACGGCGACGGCCACGCCGCCGAGCGGGTGGTCGACGTCCTCGTGGAGCGGCACGGCCGCCTCTCGTAGGTCGTCCGCTGCGTCGGTCGCCTGTCGCGCACGTCACGTAAGCTGCTTCGTGTCGTGGCTTCCCCGCCGCGGCAGGAAGAGGAGTCGGGATGGAATCTGAACCGCGCACGGGCGGCACGCCGTCGTCGGATGCATGGCTGTCGATCCCCGCATTCGAGAGCCCTCTTCACGTCGGTCAGCCCAACATCGGCGATCGTGCCGTTTTCGACTCGTACGTCGACCAGATGTTCGAGCGTCGCTGGCTCTCCAACGACGGCCCGCTGGTGAAGGAGTTCGAGGAGCGGATCGCGGAGCGTGCCGGCGTGAAGCACTGCGTGGCCGTGAGCAACGGCACGGCCGGCCTCGACATCGCGATCCGGGCCCTCGGCCTCTCCGGGGAAGTGATCGTGCCCTCGTACACCTTCGTGGCGACGGCCCACGCCCTTCACTGGCAGGGCATCACGCCGGTGTTCGCCGACATCGACCCCCGCACCCACAACCTCGACCCGGAATCCGTGCGAGCAGCCATCACGCCTCGCACCACTGGAATCCTCGCCGTCCATCTGTGGGGGAGGCCCGCCCCGGTGGCCGAGCTCCAGCGGATCGCCGATGAGCACGGACTTCAGCTCCTCTTCGATGCCGCTCACGCCTTCGCCGTCTCCGCGTCGGGCACGCCGATCGGGGGTTTCGGCCGCGCTGAGGTCTTCAGCTTCCATGCGACCAAGTTCTTCAACACCTTCGAGGGCGGCGCGATCGTCACCGACGACGACGAGGTGGCAGAACAGGCGCGGTTGATGCGGAACTTCGGATTCGCCGGGGCCGACAACGTCATCTCTGCCGGTTCGAACGCGAAGATGACCGAGGTCGCCGCTGCGATGGGTCTCACCAACCTGCAGTCGATAGACGCGGTCATCGACACGAACCGCCGCAATTACCACGCCTACCAGCGCTTCCTCGCGGGGATTCCAGGGGTCCGGTTGACGACCTTCGACGAAGCGGAGTCGAACAACTTCCAATACATCACCATCGAGGTCGACGACGCGGCGTCGACGTCGCGAGACGACATCGTGGCCGCCTTGACCTCCAAGAACGTCCTCGCCCGCAAGTACTTCTGGCCCGGCATCCACCGGATGGAGCCGTATCGCACGATCGACCCGGATGCGGGCGCAGCACTGCCGAGCACCGAGCTCGTCGCGGGAAGGCTGATCGTGCTGCCGACGGGCAGTGCCGTCGACGAGTCGGCCGTCCAGAGGATCGCCGACATGATCCGGGTCCTCGTGGTGGGCGATGAGCTCGAAGGCTGAACTCGGCTTCTCCACCCTGTACGTTTTCGGCGCCGGCGGGCACGGCCAGGAGATCGCCTGGGTGGCGAGGAGCGCCTGGCGCGAGGTCCCCGAGATCCGCTTCGTCGTCGACGACGTGCGGTACCGGTCGAGCGCGGTCGTCGACGGCCACAGCGTCCACCTGCTCGACGAGGTGGAGTTCGGTACGGACTCGCGCTTCGTCGTGGGAGTCGGCGACAGTGCAGCGCGCCGGCGCATCGCCGGCGCCCTGGAAGGCCGAGGAGCGACGCCGGCGACCGTCGTCCACTCCAGCGTCCAGCGTTCGGATTCCGCTGTCATCGCGCCCGGCGCCGTCGTGTTCCCCGGGTCCGTCCTCACCACGAATGTCGTGATCGGCAACCACGCCCACATCAACTCGGGCTGCACGATCTCCCACGACTCCGTCGTCGGTGACTTCTCGACCGTCTCTCCGGGCGTCCACGTCGCCGGCCGCGTTCAGATCGGGGCCGGGGTCTTCATCGGCGTCGGTGCGAACATCATCAATGGCCTGCCGGGAAACCCCCTCGTCGTGGGCGATGACGCGGTGATCGCCGCCGGAGCCTGCGTCATCGCTCCGGTCGACGGTGGATCACTCATGGCAGGCGTGCCTGCGGTACGGAAGCGCTAGCGTGAGCCGCACTGCCGATATCCGTGTGCTCCACATCGGACCGGACTCGCAGTTCCTCCAGTTCGCTGCGCGGACGTTCGAATCGGTCGCCCCTGGTTCGAACGACTACATTGTCGTGAATCGCTCCGGCGATCGGACGCTCCAGTACCCTCCACCCGGGGGAGAGGTCGTCGTCGCCGCCAATTCCATGCAGGGTGTTCTCCGTCTGCTCCGGCATCGCCCCGAGGCCGACGTCATCATCGCCCATTCGATGACGCCTCATGCTGCCGCCGTGTTCTCCCGCGCCACTCCCCGGGCGGTGACGGTCTGGAGCGGGTGGGGATACGACTACTACGGCTCGGACACGGGTGGCGACCGCGACCTGTTCGGACCGCTCACCCGGAAACTGGTGGACGACCTCCACAGTGCGAGCTCTCAGCGGCCGCCCCTGCTCCGCCGGGCTCTCGCGCCCTGGCACGCCTTCACTCGCAGCCTGGTCCACCGAGCCGCCGGCCGGGCCGACTTCTTCTCGGCCCCGGTCCCCACGGACGAACCGGTCTTCCGGTCGAGATATCCGGAGTTCCACGGCGCGTTCACGCAGCTGAGCTACGCCAGCCTCGAGGAAACGTTCACCGCGACGACGACCCCGGATGCCGGCCGGCCGGGAATCCTCGTCGGGAATTCGGCCACACCGTCCAACAACCATCTCGAGGCGTTCGAGTTGCTCGCCCAGCACGACCTCGGTGCGACACGGGTCGTCGTTCCGCTCAGCTATGGCGACCCGTCGTACCGCGACGCCGTCGTCGCTCACGGTGCTCGACTTCTGGGAGACGCGTTCGTGCCGCTCGTCGAGCGGCTCCCGCTGGAGGAGTACAACGCACTCGTCGGCGGGTGCGGCGTCGTGATCGTCAACACCCGGCGACAGCAAGCGCTCGGCAACATCGGCATGGCACTTCAGTCGGGCGCACAGGTGATCCTAGACGAGGTGAACCCGGTGTACGCCTTCCTCCGCCGAGAGGACGTGGCGGTGTGCTCCACCTCCGAGCTGCGCGACGCATCCTCTTTGGCCCGACCGCTCGGCCCGGATGCGGTCGCACGGAACCGGGACTTCGTGAAGCGCTTCTGGGGGGAGGGCCAGGTCCAGGCCAACGCCACAACACTCCTGACGGCGGCTCGGGAGCTGCTGGAGACCCGCGGAACCACCACGCGCCAGCGCTGACCGGGAGCGGCCCGCTCAGTCCGGAACGCGGAGGAAGCGCCGAGCCGCCCGCCGACCGGCTGCCGCGAGGGAGGCGTTCTCTCTCGCCCAGCCGGCCCGTTCGCTGCGGCGCCGGCCGGTCTCCCCATCGAGCTCGGCTTCGGCCGCGGCGATCATAGCGGCGGCTACGGCATGCGGCGTGAAGTCGCAGCTCCAGCCGAGCGCATTGTCGTCGACCAGCGCCGCTCCGACGCCTGTCCCGGCGAAGACGACCGGAGTGCCGCACGCCGCGGCGGCGTAGGTCTTCGTCGGTCTCGCGAAGTCGTAGCCGATGCCCGGCCTGATACTGGCCAGGGCGGCCGTCGCCCCGCGGATCCAGGTGGCCGTCTCGGCGGCCGGGATGACCCCGCCCAGGTGGACGTGGTCGGCGATGTTCAGCGCCTCGGAGGTCTCCCGGATCCGCGACTCGTCGACTCCCTGCCCGAAGAACCGGATCGAGGCGTCCGGGAACCGCTCGCGGACGATCGCCAGAGCCTCCACGAACACGGCTGGCGCTTGCCACTCGGACATCGATCCGGTGTAGACGTACGTGGGATGCGAGGAGACGGGTGTGGGCCCTTCAGGTGTGAAGACGTCGGTGTCCACACCGTTACCGACGCTCACCACCTCGGAGCCCGGCGCTCCGAAGGCGATCACCTTCTCGGTCACTTCCTCCGAGACGGACACGACGGTCTGAGCATGCCGGAGAACGAAGCCTTCCACCGCCCGCATGAGGCGGACGAGGGCGCGCGGGGCACCCAGCGCGACGAGCCCGTCCGACCAGATGTCCGCAGCGTAGTACGCGTACGGTCGCCTCCGGAGCATGCTCGTCATCGCGACGACGATCCCGGTCGTGGGAGGGGGCTCCGAGACGACCAGATCTCCGCGGGCGATCAGCAGGCGGAAGAACAACGGCACGTCGAAGCTGAGGTATTGGATGTACCCGCGCACATTCCCGCCCGCGTCGCGCAGGACGGGGAAGCGGGCGACCTCGATACCGTCGTCGGGCTCCATCGGGGCCGTGCGGCGCGGGGGCGCCGTCGTGACCACGCGCACGCGCGCGCCCTCGGCGACCAGCCCCTGGGCGAGCGCTCGCAGACGGAACGCCGCCGCACCCACCTCAGGCGGGTACAGCCGGGAGGCGACGATGACACGCCTCGGCGTGCGCTGGCTCACCCGGAGACGAGAACGGTCGATGCATCCTGCGCGGACCGGAGGACGGCCTCGGCGACCTTCACGTTCGCCAGGCCCTCTCGCATGGTGACCACGTTGGTGGCCTTGCCGAGGATCGCGTCGCGGAAGGCCTCGTGCTCCAGGCGCAGCGGCTCCCGCTTGGTGAGCGCGTAGCGGACGACGGTGCCCTCGCTGACTCCGCGGAACGCCATGACCGACTCCCACTCGGTGGTCGTCGTGCCGTTCTCGTAGAAGGTGAGGTCGCCGCTGATCGTGTCGGCCACGAAGGCGCCGCGATCGCCGGTGACGACGGTCACGCGCTCCTTCATCGGAGAGAGCCAGTTGACGAGGTGGTTGGTGATGACGCCGTTCTGGAGAAGTCCGGTGAAGGACACCATGTCTTCGAATTCGCGTCCGCTCCGCAGCGCGACGTGGGCCGCGACGGACCCGTACTCGCTCTGCGCGAGCCATGCGGTGAGGTCGATGTCGTGGGTCGCGAGGTCTTTCACGACGCCGACGTCGGCGATCCGGGCGGGGAACGGTCCCTGCCGTCGCGTCGCGATCTGGTACACCTCGCCGAGATCGCCGGCCTCGATCCGCTGGCGCAGGCTCTGGAGCGCCGGATTGAAGCGCTCGATGTGTCCGACGGCGCCGACCAGTCCTCGTTTCTCGAAGATGTCGACAAGGCGCTCACCGGCGGCGATGTCACCCGCGATCGGCTTCTCGACGAGCGCGTGGACTCCTGCTTCCGCAAGAGCTGTCGCGACAGCTTCGTGGTGCACAGTGGGCACGGCCACGACCGCGGCGTCGATCCGAGCCGCGATCAGATCGTCGACGCTCGCCAGCAGGGGGAGCTCGCCGGAAACGTTGTGCGGGTCGCCGGCGGGGTCGGCGACGGCAGCCAGGGTGACCCCTTCGACCTCCCGGATGACGCGTGCGTGGTGCCGCCCCATCATCCCCAAGCCGATGAGGCCGATGCGGATGTCGGCCATCAGGCACCTGCTCCGGCGAGGGCGTTCACGGCCGCGACGATGCGATCGAGGTCCGCGGAGGAGAGCGACGGGTGCACCGGGATCGACAGGACTTCCCGTGCGGCGCGCTCGGTCTCGGGCAGATCTTCCGTGCGAGCGAACGACGGAAGGCGGTGATTGGGAATCGGGTAGTAGACGCCGCTGCCGATCCCGTACTCCTCCCGCAGCGCGGCGGCGAAACCGTCGCGGTCCTCCGGGACACGGATCGTGTACTGGTGGTAGACGTGAGTGGCCTTCTCGCTGACGACCGGTGTGCCCACTCCGCTGAGGTGCGCGTCGAAGAAGGCCGCGTTCGCGCGGCGCTGCTCGGTCCAGCCCCACACCTTCGTGAGCTGCACGCGCCCGATGGCAGCATGGAGGTTGGTCATGCGGGCGTTGAAGCCGACGATCTCGTTCTCGTACTGCTTCTCCATGCCCTGATTGCGGAGGAGCCGGAGCCGGCGCGCGACGTCGCCGTCGCCCGTGGTGACGATGCCGCCCTCACCGGAGGTCATGTTCTTGGTGGGATAGAGGCTGAACATCCCGAAAGTGCCGAAAGATCCCACCGGTCGGCCGTCGAACTGCGCGCCGTGCGCCTGCGCGGCGTCCTCGAACAGCTTCAGCCCTCGACGGGACGTGAGGTCCTCGAATCCGGCCATGTCGGCGGGCTGACCGTACAGGTGCACCGGCATGACGCCGACGGTGCGCTCCGTGAGGACGGCCTCCACCGCTCGGGGATCGAGGTTGTAGGTCACCGGGTCGATGTCTGCGAACACGGGCGTCGCACCCGTCAGGGCGACCGAGTTGGCTGTGGCCGCGAAGGTGAACGAGGGGACGACGACCTCGTCGCCCGGCCCGACGCCGGCGGCGAGAAGGCCGAGGTGCAGACCCGCTGTGCCGGAGTTCACCGCGACGGCGTGCCGCCCGTCGACCAGTCCGGCGGAGAACTCACGCTCGAAGGCGGCGACCTCCTCGCCTTGCGCGAGCATCCCCGACGCCAGGACCGCGTCGACGGCTGCGCGTTCCTCGTCTCCGATGATCGGCTTGGCCGCCGGGATGAAAGCTCGGGCTTCAGTCATTCGTTCACCTCAGTAAGTCCATGGTCCGTTTCTACGTAGCGGTCTCCTGTGCTCGGGCAGACCCATTCGTCGCCGTGCTGCTCGAGCGGCACCCCGGCTTTGCCGACCCAGCGGATGCGCCGCGCCGGCACTCCTGCTACGAGGGCGAAGTCGGGCACGTCCTTCGTGACGACGGCGCCCGCGGCAACCGTGGCCCACCGTCCGATCGTCGCCGGGGCCACGCACACCGCTCGCGCGCCGATGGACGCGCCGTCCCCGATCACCACGCCTACCGGTGTCCAGTCGTGCGCGTCCTTGAGCTCACCGTCGGGAGTGACGGCACGAGGATACGTATCGTTCGTGAGCACCACGGCCGGGCCGATGAAGACGCCGTGCCCGAGACGCGCGGGCTCGTAGACGAGCGCGTAGTTCTGCACCTTGCAGTTGTCGCCCATCTGGACGCCCGTACCGATGTACGCTCCTCTGCCGACGATGCAGTTCTCCCCGATGACCGCGGACTCGCGGACCTGGGCGAGATGCCAGATCTTCGACCCTTCGCCGATCGACGCATCGGGTGAGACATCGGCCCCTGGTGCAACGAATGCCAACGCCGTTCGTCCTTTCAGAGTGGGAGGCGCCCGCTCCAGAAGGCGAGCAGCGCGCATCGAAACTATCACGAGGTACGCGGACGGTCCCTGGACTCCGTGGCGCGCCCAGGTCCTCCACACGCCGGCGGGCTACTATGGAGCAGCAATTCCGTAACGAGTCGACCAGGAGACGACCCATTTCAGCTGTCGAGAGCATGACCTGGCTCGTGATCCCGCTCTTCAACGAGGCGCCGGTGATTCGCGGCGTCGTCGAGGGCGCGCGTTCGGTGTTCCCGAAGGTCGTCTGCGTCGATGACGGCTCGTCCGACGCGTCGGCGGCGGAGGCCAGAGCCGCGGGCGCCGTCGTCGTTCAGCATCCGATCAACCTCGGACAAGGCGCCTCGTTGCGCACAGGTCTGGACTGGGCGCTGGGTGACCCCGAGGCGGAGTTCTTCGTCACCTTCGATGCGGACGGCCAGCATGACGTCGGCGACGCGCGGAAGATGGTCGAACTGCTCGCCTCGCAGCCGCTCGACGTCGTCATCGGCTCGCGGTTCCTCGACGCTCGCACCAAGGTCTCGCCGATCAAGAAGGCGGTCCTGAAGACGGCGGTGGCGTTCCAGCGGCGCAGCACGGGGCTGCACCTGACCGACGCGCACAACGGATTGCGCGCCTTCAACCGCCGAGCAGCCTCCTCGATCGCGATCACGCAGAATCGGATGGCGCACGCCTCGGAGATCGTGTCGGAGATCTCGCGGAATCAGCTGCGCTGGGCCGAAGCGCCTGTTCACGTGGTCTACACCGCGTACTCCCGCGCGAAAGGGCAGTCGGTCTGGAATTCCGTCAACATCCTCAGCGATCTGTTCGTGAAATAGGAGGTGCACCATGGACGCCGGACAAACCGTGATCAAGGGCATCCTCATCGTCGTGCTCGCCGCGTTCGCTGTGTTCCTGATGCTGCCGGGCCGTGGGCAGCGTCACGTCGCGATCCGCCGCCTGGTGATGGTGATTCTCCTGATCCTCGTGGTGCTGGCGGTGATCTTCCCGTCGGCTGTCACCGCGGTCGCGCACGCTGTCGGGGTCGGGAGAGGAACGGATCTTCTCCTCTACGGACTCATCGTGGTGTTCGCCGGCAACTCGATCCTCATGCAGCGGCGCCACCGCACCACCGAGCGCGAGATCACCATCCTCGCCAGGCAGCTGGCGATCCTGCAGGCGCCGAGCCCTGCCGACCGTGAGGTGGCCGATCCGGCCGCTGCGGCGGAGCCGGAGGAGCACGCAGAAGACGTTCACCGGGGCCAGCCCGTCGACAACGAGGCCCGGCGCAACGGCGTCTTCTAGACTGGACCACATGCGGATACTGGTCACCGGCGGCGCCGGCTACATCGGCGCGCATGTCGTCCGGCTGCTGCTCGGGCGCGGCGACGATGTGGTGGTCGCCGACGACCTCGTCTTCGGTGACGCCGACCGCATCCCTGGGATCCGGGTTCTGCGAGTCGATCTCGCATCGGTGGACGCTGTAGCTCCGCTCGCGACCTGTCTTCGCGAGGAACGCATCGACGCCGTTCTCCATTTCGCCGCCCGCAAGCAGGTCGCGGAGTCGGTGGAGCGTCCGGCGTGGTACTTCCAGCAGAACATCGGTGGCCTCGCCAACCTGCTGATGGCGATGGAGGAGGCCGGGGTCACCCGGCTGGTGTTCTCCTCGTCGGCGGCGGTGTACGGATCGGTCAGCGGGGCCACGATCTCCGAGGACGCCGTGACGCAGCCTGTCAATCCGTACGGCCGCACCAAGCTGGTCGGTGAGCAGCTCGTGCACGACGCTGGACGCTCCTTCGGCGTCTCGGCGGTGAGCCTCCGCTACTTCAACGTCGCGGGCAGCGCCACACCCGAACTGGCCGACCGCGCGACGACGAACCTGGTGCCCATGGTGTTTCAGCGGATCGACGCGGGACTTCCTCCACAGATCTTCGGCGATGACTTCGATACGCCGGACGGCACCTGCGTCCGCGATTTCGTCCACGTGCTCGACGTCGCTCAGGCGCACCTCGTCGCCGTCGACAGCACCGAGGCCGGTCGCGGAGACCACGAGGTGTTCAATGTCGGCACGGGCGAGGGGACGAGCGTCCGCCGGATGATCGAGAAGATCGTCGAGGTCGCCGGCTCCTCCCTCGTCCCCGAGGTCGTCGAGCGCCGCGCCGGGGATGCAGGCGTCGTGGTCGCGTCGGCCGGGAAGATCAGGGAGCGGCTGGGCTGGCGGGCGACGTACGGGCTCGACGAGATCGTCGGTTCGGCGTGGGAAGCCCACACCGCGGGTCGTGCGGTTCCCGGGATCGCCTCCAGCAGATGACGGCCGGCCTCCAGGTGAGCGTGGCGCTCTGCACGTACAACGGCGCCCGTTTCGTGCGGGCGCAGATCGAGAGCATCCTCCGCCAGGTCCCGCGCCCGGCGCAGCTGATCGTTTCGGATGACGGGTCGACGGACGGCACGCTGGCCATCGTTCGAGAGTTGGCCGGGTCCTCCCTCGCCGACGGAGTCGACGTCGTCGTCCTCACCGGCGACGAACCTCTCGGGGTGACGCGCAACTTCCAGAGGGCCGTGTCCGCTGCCGATGGGGCACTGATCGCGCTGAGCGACCAGGACGATGTGTGGCACGAAGGCCGCCTGCAGCGTATCGTCGCCCGCTTCGCGTCAGACGATGCGCTGCTCTTGGTGCACACCGACGCGGACCTGGTGGACTCAGCAGGCGTGCCGCTGGGCCGGACCTTATTCGAATCGCTGGAGATCGCGCCCGAGGAGCTCGGCGCTGAACTCGCCGGCCGGGCCTTCGACGCGTTCATCCGCCGCAACCTGGCGACCGGAGCCACGGTGGTGTTCCGCCGCCGTCTGCTCGAGTCGACGCTGCCGTTCGCGGACGGCTGGGTGCACGACGAGTGGCTGGCCGTCGTCGCGGCAGCGATCGGTCGTGTCGAGGTGCTGCCCGAACCGACCATCGATTACCGCCAGCACGACGCCAACCAGATCGGCGTGGCAGCACCAACGCTGGCGCGCAAGGTGAGGCGTGTCCTCGAGCCTCGGGGTGACCGGAACGCCGTGCTCGCCGCGCGCTTCGCAGCCCTGGCCGACCGGCTGGCCACCCTCGGCGATCGGGTTCCGCCGACGCTGTTGGAGACGGCGCGCGAGAAGGCCCGGTTCGAGGCCGAGCGTGCCGGCCTTCCCGCCAATCGGCTGCGGCGACCGGCCGGGGTGCTCCGTATCGCCGCCGGCGGACGCTATTCGCGCTACGCCAGCAGGGGGAGGGCGGACATCGTCCGCGACCTCCTGCAGCCGGCCTGAGTCAGCCGAAGATGCCCCATCCGGTCCCCGCGACGATGCTGGGCCCGTACCCTGGCGCCTTTACCGGCTTGTCGGGGTAGTAGAGGAGCGCGCCCCCTGGAGTGATGCCCAGGAGGTCGCCCGATCGACCGGAGGAACGGTCGCCAGTGCCGGTGGCCGTGGTGAACGTGCCCCATCCGGACCCGACCTGCACACCCGCTCGGAACCCGGGAGTCCCTGTCGAGGTCTTGCCCAGGCCGGCGTAGAACCAAAGCGTGCCGTCCCCCCTCTTGGCCACGAGATCGGTCTTGCCGTCGCCGTTCGAGTCCCCGGAGGTCACGAATCCGGTGAAGCCGGACCAGCCGACGCCGGCCAGCGCACCCGGGCCCGACCATCCGGATCCGTTCGATCGGGGGATCCCGGGGTAGAACCACAAGGAGCCGTCGGTCCGCGTCGCCAGGAGGTCGCGTTTCCCGTCGCCGTCGAAGTCGCCCGCGATGATCTTGTCGAACACTGTCCATCCGGTCCCGATGAGGCGCCCAGCCTCGTACGTCGGCTGGCCGGAGGCCACCGTGCCGGTCGACAGGTAGAGCCACAGGGTCCCGTCTGAGCGGACGGCGACCAGGTCACCAGTCCCGTTGCCGTCCACATCTCCGGCATCGATGACACGCAGGAAGGAGGACCATCCCCATCCGATGAGGGTTCCACTGAGGTAGCTGTTGTTCACGCCAGCGGATGACCCCTTACCGCGATAGCTCCACAGGGTCCCGTCACCGCGGATCGTGACGATGTCGGGGTCGGCATCTCCGTTCAGATCTCCGGCACCGATAACCGTCGAGAAGGACTGCCATCCGGCGCCGACGGTCTGGGGAGCGCCGTATCCGGGGAGGGATGCGATCGTTCCCGCGTGGAAGTACAGCGCACCGGAGGCCGTTCGGGTGAGGAGGTCGGGCGAGCCGTCGCCGTCGGCGTCGCCGGCGGAGATGAGCAGGTCACTCGGGCTGAGACCGGCGACGCTCACCGTGACGCCGGGCGCGTACCCGGTGGACGATCCGCGGTACAGCCACAGCGAACCGTCGGGTCGCAAAGCGACCAGATCCGCCCAGCCGTCGTGGTCGAGGTCGCCCGCTCCGACGACCTGCGTGAACACGTTCCAGGACAGCCCGACCTTCACACCGTTGAGGAAGCCGACATCGCTTCCTGAGACCTGCCCCGTGCCCGAGTAGCGCCACAGGGAGCCGTCCGGCCGTCGGGCGAGCAGGTCGGCCTTGTGGTCTCCGTTCACGTCTCCCGACGCGATGATGTCGGTGTACGCGTCCCAGCCGTAGCCGAGTGTCACGGCCGGCGCGAGCCCGCTATGACCGGAATCGATGATGCCAGTGCCCGCGAAGAGGACGAGGGCGCCGTCGGTCCGTCGGGCGAGCACGTCGGCCTTACCATCTCCGGTGATGTCCCCGGGGATGAGGATCTGGTTGTAGATGCCCATCCCGGAGGCGATCTTCTTGGCGGCGAGGTAACCCGCGCCATTCGGGGTCTTCCCGCTCCCTGCGTAGAACCAGAGCGAACCATCCGGCTTGCGCGCGAGGAGGTCCGGCTTGCCGTCCCCGTTCAGGTCCCCTCCGCCCACCACCGGCTGCGGCATGGTGCGGCCGGTCGTGGCCAGCAGCTGCAGCGCGGCCGTCCCGCCGTTGAAGACATCCTGGTCGCCGGGGAAGATGCCGGCATTGGACCACTGCCACATCGTGTAAGCGCCCCACCCGGCGGGCAACGTCCCCGCGCCGGAGGCGACGTTGCTCGGGTAGCGCGCGATGAACAGCGGGTTGGTACCGAAGGCCGCGCTGTTGCCGGTGCATGCCACCCACCAGTTGGTGTTGGTGTAGATGGCGGGATAGCGGCCCGTCCGGTTGTACACGGTGTTGGAGAAGTCCGCGATCCACGACACCATCTGGGCTGCGCTCAACCCGTAGCACGTGGCGCCGTACGGGTTGAACTCGATGTCGAGGAGCGGCGGGAGGGTTCGTCCGTCTTGCGTCCAGCCGCCGCCGTTGTCCACGAAGTAGTTCGCCTGCGCGGCGCCAGAACTCTCGTTGGGGATGGCGAAGTGGTACGCGCCTCGGGTAAGGCCGGCAGCGTACGAGCCGTTGTACTGGCTGGCGAACTGGCTGCTGCGGTAGTCGGTGCTCTCCGTCGCCTTGACGTACGCGAACTTCGCGCCGTTCGCAGCGACCTGGGACCAGTTGATGTTCGTCTGCCAGCCGCTCACATCAAGGCCGGGCAACCCGGGCGGAGCGACGTTGGGCGAAGCCACCAAGGAGCGGGGCGAGGCGGTGGCAGGAGCCTGTGCGCTGGCGGGATCGAACTCGCGGATGGTGGAGCCCATGGCGTGGTTTCCTGCGCGGTTCTGGGTGGCGAGATCCGGATCGTCGCCCGTGACGGGCGACGGGGACGCGGATGAGGCGCTCGGCGACGGCGACGGCGTCGGCGTCGGTGCGACGGTGGGGCCGGATGACGGAGACGGGGTCGCCGGCTCCGTCGGCACGACCGGAGTCGATGTCGGTGATCCTGGCCCGTCGACGGCGGTTGCGGGAAGCGCGTCGCCGCAGGTCAACGCCGTCACGGCGACGACAGCCGTCGTGAGTGCGATCAGGAGTTTTCTATGCGGCATCGGACGTCTCCCCGCTCGGATGCAAGCGCGGCGGACTCCGTCGGGGGAGTTGCCGTCGCACACCGATGCTATACGGGGGGCAGGTCGGTGCCGGCGTTCATCGCAACGTGTGTTCGGGGGAGGAACGAGGGGTGCGTGGACGGCTGATACTGTGACGCGAGAAAACGGGAGGTCGCGTGACGAGACGTTCGACAGCAGGACTCATCGCCCTCTCGGCGATGGTGGTCGCCGCCCTCGCGGTCGCGGTCCCGGCGGAGGCCGCGACGGTGCAGGCGCCTTCGAGCGCCGAAGCATCCTCCGTGGCCGCAGCACCGTCCGGCACCGCGCCGACGCCCGGCACCGGCCCGACGGCTGATCCGCGACTCGCGGGGCACCCGCATCGCCGCACCTGTTCCACGCCGAAGCCCGGGCACGCCGCCTGCTTCGCCGAGGTCGTCGAGGGCGTTGCCGCCCCGGCGGTCGGGCAGGCGCCCGTCGGGTATTCGCCGAGTCAGCTGCAGCAGGCCTACGCACTGCCTGCGGGAGCCGGCCAGGGGGCGACGGTCGCGGTGATCGACGCTTACGACCTCCCGACCGCCGAGTCCGACCTCGCTGCCTACCGTTCCCGGTTCGGCCTGCCTGCGTGCACCACCGCCAACGGGTGCTTCCGCAAGGTGGACCAGCGCGGAGGCGCGAGCTATCCGGCGGTCGACCCACAGCGGTCCTGGGGCCCGGAGACCGCCATCGACATCGAGATGGTGTCGGCGGCCTGCCCGAGCTGCAAGATCCTCCTCGTCGAGGCGGACGATGCATCGGTCACGAACCTCGGTCAAGCCGTGAACACCGCAGTGCAGTTCGGCGCCCGGTTCGTCTCGAACTCGTATGGGATCGCCGACGCCGGCTGGGATTTCAGCCCATACGACGCGTACTACGACCACGCGGGAGTGGCGATCACCGCCTCCACCGGGGATGTCGGCTACGGATCCGAGTTCCCGGCCAGCTCCCGTTTCGTGACCGCGGTCGGCGGGACCAGCCTGTCGGTTGCGGCAGGAACCGATCGTGGCTGGAGTGAGGCCGCCTGGAGCGGTTCTGGCAGCGGGTGCAGTTCGTACAGCGTCAAGCCCGCCTGGCAGACCGACACCGGATGCGTCAGCAAGACGGTGGCCGACGTGTCGGCCGTGGCCGATCCGGGCACAGGCGTCGCCGGGTATGGGCCGGCCGCGACAGCGCCGTACACGTCGGCGTGGCAAGTCTTCGGAGGCACCAGCGTGAGTGCTCCCCTCGTGGCGGGCATGTACGCGCTGGCAGGTGTGCCCGCTGCGGGGACGTACCCGGCGTCGTACCCGTACGCGCATCCCGAAGCGCTCAACGACGTGACTCAGGGGAGCAACGGTTCCGGCTGCGCTCCCGCCTACCTCTGCACGGCTGCGCCGGGATACGACGGCCCCACGGGACTCGGAACGCCGAAGGGGGTCTCGTCGTTGAGTGCTCCCGGCAGCGCCGCGCCGCCCACGCAGAACGACTTCAATTCGGATGGCAAGAGCGACGTTCTCGCGCGTTCCGCGACGGGGGGCCTGTTCCTCTATCGCGGTAGCGGCTCGGGCGGTTGGTTGTCGCCCGCGTCGATTCAGGTGGGCAGCGGCTGGGGCGGGATGACGATTCTGTCGCCGGGGGACTTCGATGGTGACGGGCGCAACGATGTCGTGGCGCGGGACAGCGCCGGACTCTTGTGGCTGTACCCGGGCGACGGTGCGAGCGGTTGGGGCGCCCGCCGGCTGGTGGGCTCCGGCTGGGGCGGCATGAGGATCATGGTCGGCGTGAACGACTTCACCGGGGACCACGTGCCGGACGTGCTGGCCATCGACGGGTCCGGCGCCCTGTGGCTGTATCCGGGCGACGGCCATGGCGGGTGGCGAGCCCGTTCCGCGATCGGGTCCGGCTGGGGCGGGATGACCGCCGTGGTGGGCATCAATGACTTCAACGGGGACGGGTCGGCGGACCTGCTGGCGCGCGACTCTTCCGGTCGGCTGTGGCTGTATGGCCACACGCCGTCAGGCTGGAAGGTCCCGGTCGTGGTGGGGATCGGATGGAACGGGATCACAACGATCGTCTCTCCGGGCGACTTCGATGGGGACGGCCACGACGATGTGCTGGGACGCACTGCGGCCGGCGCGCTGGTTCTCTACCCGGGAACCGGGCGATCCGGATGGGGCAGCCCTCGACAGATCGGCTCCGGTTGGAACGTCATGAACTGGTTGGGCTGATCGAACGAGAGGCCAGAGGTCGTTACCTGGCTGTCCCGTCGCGGTGCGGTAACCTCAGCCGCCAGCTCATCCCTTGCGACGCTTTGACCGTGCAGATGACGAGAAGCATCCATCCGGCTTCGACCAGGATCGAGCTCTCGAAGACGCTGGTGACGAGCAGCGCGACGAGCACCAGCGGCGCCCAGGCGTAGACCACGCTGCGGCGGTTGGAGGCGAGTAGCCACGACCGGCTGAATGCCAGCGCGATGAGGGCGACGAACAGCAGGAGGCCGATGATGCCGACCTGCAGGTAGACGTCGAGGTACGCGTTGAGGCCGTCCGAGTGGTAGACGCCCGTCGCATCCTGAATCGCGGTGAACGGGTAGAGGCCGGTGGGCCACGAGCCGATCCAGCCCCAGCCGACGGTCTGCTGGACGGGGATCAGCTGCCAGATCTGGATCCACAGCTGGTAGCGCACCTGGAAGTCCGCTCGCGCGTTCAGCAGGTCGATGACGCGGGTGCGGTAGATGTACGCGGTGATCAGGACCGCGATCGTGAAGATGGCGAGCCCCCATTGGAAGTACGGACGCTGCTGCGCCGGCGCCTTCCGCAGCAGGTACAGCGCCAGGGTGGCGAGGCCGACCACGACCGAGACCGCGGCGATCACGGGGGAGTGGGCGAGCAGGATGCACAGCCCGGCCAGCGTGATCGAGTAGGCCGCGACCGGCGGTCGCACCGAACGCGTGCGCAACTCGACGAGGAACGTGACGAACGCGATCAAGGCGACGATGCTCAGCTGGTTACGCGTGCCGAACAGACCCTGGATCGGACCGCCCGCCGCGATATTGCCCTGGATGCCCAGGAAGCGGAGCGGAGCGTCGAGCAGCAGACCGCTCAGCACCTCCAGCGAGAGCGACAGGGTCAGCAGGAATCGGAGGGCGTCGCCGACCACCCGCACGATCTGGATGGCGTCGCGCACCAGCGCGATGTAGACCGCCAGGAACGCGAAGATGAGCTGGTACACGACCCCGTTGAGGGTCGCCCACTGGTACTGGCTCCAGAAGATGGACACGGCGCACCAGCCGACGAACAGCAGCGCCGAGATCGGCAGCAGTCCGTGCCACTCGATGAGCCGCCATTGCGCGGCGAACGACAGCGCCGCGAGCACGACCAGCACCGCGAGGGCGCCGATGAGCCCCGGCCAGCCGATGAGGCCCCGGATAGCATGCGTGGAGAACCCCGTGATCACCGCCAGGAGGGCGAGCGTCGACGTGAAGCGGGCGGAGCCCAGGAACTCGGTCACCGCGGGGGGCACCAGGGTCCGGCGGGGTGTTGCCATGTTCACAGACTACGGGGAGGGCGGGATTGCGCGCGTCCAGCGGTCAGCGCTGTTTCGCTTTCGTCGCGACCGCCAATGTGACCAGCAGGGCCCAGCCTCCCTCGATCAGGATGCGGCTCTCGGCGAAGCTCTGCGCGATCAGGGCCGCGATGAGAAGCAGCGGCAGGAGCGTCGTCGCCCGGTACGGCTGGTCGTCGGCGATCGTGAAGCGGGGCCGGTCGACAGCGAGGAACCAGGTGCGCCCGAACGTCGTCAGCACCAGGAGGATGAAGACGACGAGACCGACGATCCCGAGCTGCAGCCAGACGTCGAGCCACGCGTTGTGCGCCTGCAGGTATTCGACGCCGTTCCGGGTGGCGAGGCCGTCGAAGGGCTTCACCCACGGGGCCCAATAGCTGACCCATCCCCAGCCGAACACCGGACGCTGCTGTGCGAGGCGGGTCACCGCCTCCCAGATGTCGAACCGGCCCGTCAGGTCTTCGCTCTTGCCGAAGAGGGCGGGGATGCGCGAGGAGAACACCGAGACCAGCACGATCGTCGCGGCGACGAGGGCGATTCCGACGACGTAGACGGGGGTGCGGCGCTCGGGACCTGCGCGACGCGCCCAGAGCGCGAACGCGAGGACTACGGCCGTGACGAGGGCGGCGGCGATGACCGTGGCGGACCGCGTGAGCGCGAGGGTGAGCACGGCCAGGACCAGCCAGGTGACGGCAGACCCGCGGCGGACCGTGCGGTCGGCGACCTGGATGCCGAAGACGATGATCGAGAGCAGCGCGATCATCGCGAGCAGGTTGCTGTTTCCCGAGATGCCCTGGATCGGTCCACCGTGGAACAGCAGATCGCGGCTCCAGTAGAACGCCTGGGGGAGCGTCCCCGACGGCACGGGCTTCACCGGGGTCAGCGGCAGCACCGGGTGCCGGACGAACAGCGCGACAACGAGCTCGAAGATCAGCGACAGTCCGATGATCCACCGGAAGGCGTTGCCGAGGGCGCTCAGGAGGCCAGGCCAGCCGAGGCGCAGCGCCAGAAACACGCCGCCCGCCGCAGTGAGCAACGAGCCCAGCACGCCGAGGGCGCTCGCGCCCGGGTAAGCGGACCAGGCGATGGATGCCACAGCCAGCGCCAGAAAGAGCACCAACGTCTTCGGAGTGGTCCTCCAGCGGAATCGCGGCCGCGAGCGGACGACGAGGACGATGCAGGCGATTCCCAGCACCCCGGCGAGGACGAAGTACCCCGGCCAGCTGATCAGGTTGCGCCAGAAGTCGCCCGCGAACAGCGTGAACAGCACGACTGCGGCGAGCACTGCTTCGCCGGTGCCGGTCGCTGCGCGCACCGCGTCGACTCGGGCCGGGTCGACACCGCTACGGCGGCGGACGGGCGGCTGCAGGCGCGGCGTGGTCACTTCGGCAGGATAACCGACCCGTCACCCGCCCAGAGCCACGGGCGTCTCGTCACTCAGCCGTTGGGGTGTGCGACGAACACCGTTCCGCGGCCGGCGACTGTCAGCTCACTCTCGTCGGTGACGACCGCGGCGTCTCCCCGTCGGAGGTGCAACGATCCGGTCGCGCCCGCGAGTTCGACCTCCCCGTTGGTGACCAGCGCGATGGCCGCGCCGGGCAGCGCGACGGTCGCGCTCTCCACATCCTCATCGAGAGCGATGTGCTCGAGGGCGAAATCGGGGACGTCCGGCCGGAACGTCTCGACACCCGCCGCCGGGCGCTCCGGCGCGAGCGGCGTCGCCTGGATCGGGGTGAAGTCGAGCACGCTCACGAGCTCCGGCACGTCGATGCGCTTGCGGGTGAGCCCGCCGCGAAGCACGTTGTCGGAGGCCGCCATGAGTTCGATCCCGAGCCCGCGCAGGTAGGCGTGGATGTTCCCCGCCGGGAGGTACAGCACCTGCCCGGGGCGAAGGGTCGCGCGGTTGAGCAGCAGGGCGAGAACGATGCCCGGGTCCCCGGGGAACGCGTCGTCGAGCATCCGCACGGTGTCCGCATCCCTGTCGTCGGGGAGCGCGCGCGCCGCAGCGACGACCTCTGCCACCAGCAGATCGACGTCGGGGTCGCCGCCGAGCAGCCACTCGGTGGCGCGCCGGAGGACGTCGCCGGACTCGCCCTGTAGCGTCCGGGCGAACCCGGAGAGCACCGCCCCGCCCGAACCGGCTGCCGCCAGGCGCTCGAGCGCTGCACGGCTCTCGGCCGGATCACGGAACCCGCAGAGCGCCTCGAACGGGTCGCTGAGCGCGAAAATCAGCTCGGGCTTGTGGAACGGATCCTTGTAGTTGCGGTCCGCGGAGTCGGCCGGGAGCCCTGCTGCATTCTCGCGCTCGAACCCCGCACGCGCCTGCTCGGGCGAGGGATGCGCCTGCAGCGACAGCGGGCCGGCCGCCGCCAGCACTTTCAGCAGGTACGGTAGGCCGCTCGTCCGCTCCCAGGCGGCGAGGTCGTCGGCGCCGTCGGCCAGCGCCGGGTCGAGCACGCGGGCGGGGGAGCCGGGATGCGCGCCCAGCCACAGTTCCGCCTCCGGGCGGCCGCTCGGCTCCGTCCCGAGCAGACCGGCGATCGCGGTCGTGGAGCCCCACGCGTAGTCGCGCGGGGTGTTGCCGATGCGCACAAACATCCGTCGCCATCCCTTTCGTTCCGTTGGACCAAACTACCAATCGCTTTGTCCCGGCCGGGCGCGTTCCTTAGGCTGACGGGCGCCCGACCATCCACGTGGACGCAATGGAGCAGACATGCCCTTCGAGACCATCGCCGGCGACTTCTACGGCTTCGAGAACCTCCTCACCGATCGCGAGAAGGATTTCATCCAGACCCTGCGCGAGCAGCTGGAGTCGGAGGTCAAGCCGATCGTCAACGAGTACTGGGAGAAGGCGGAGTTCCCGCACCAGATCATCGACGTGCTGCACCGCAACGGCGCGATCGGCCTTGGTTTCCCCGAGACCGCGGCGTTCGAGAACTCCGCGGTGTTCCGCGGCTGGGTCGCGCTGGAACTAGCCCGCATCGACGCCTCGGTGAGCACCTACGTCGGCGTGCAGAACGGGCTCGCGCTCGGAGCGGTCGGTGTGTGCGGCTCCGACGAGCAGCGTGCGGAGTGGCTCCCGAAGCTGGCGAGCGGCGAAGTTCTGGGCGCGTTCGGCCTCACCGAGCCGACCTCCGGCTCCGACTCGGCACAGGGACTCAAGACGGTCGCGACGCGCGACGGCGACAACTGGATCCTGAACGGCTCGAAGCGCTGGATCGGAAACGCCACCTTCAGCGACATCACGGTCATCTGGGCGAAGAGCGCCGAGGACGGCCAGGTGAAGGGCTTCATCGTCCCCAACTCCACGCGCGGTTTCACGGCAACGAAGATCGAGGGCAAGCAGTCGCTCCGCATCGTGCAGAACGCCGACATCACGCTCGAGAACGTCGTCGTTCCCGAGTCGCTGCGCCTGCAGAACGCCAACAGCTTCAAGGACACCGCGAAGGTGTTGCGGCTGACCCGCGCCGAGGTCGCCTGGGCGGCCGTCGGCGTCGCCGTCGGCGCGTACGAGGCGGCGCTCCGCTACACCAAGGAGCGAGTGCAGTTCGGCAAGCCGATCGCCTCCCACCAGCTGATCCAGGACCTCCTGGTGAAGTCGATCGGCAACATCACGGCATCCATCGGCCTGTGCACCCGCGTCTCGCAGATGCTCGACGACGGCGAGCAGAGGGACGAGCACTCGGCCCTCGCGAAGGCGTTCGCCACGGCCCGCATGCGCGAAACGGTCGCCTGGTGCCGCGAGGCGCTCGGCGGCAACGGCATCGTGCTCGACTACGACGTCGCGCGCTTCTTCGCCGACGCCGAGGCCCTGTACTCGTACGAGGGCACCCGCGAGATGAACACCCTCATCGTGGGCCGCGCGATCACCGGCCAGGCGGCGTTCGTCTGACCGCACATCCATTCGTCCGCCTCCACTCGATCGGCGTCGGCATGAGGGGCGACGGTGGACGATAGTGTGGCCGGAGCCCCATCGTGGTGGGCAGCAGTGACGAACGAGCAGGAGGACCGCCCGTGGCGTGGTTGGTGACCGGAGGCGCAGGCTACATCGGAGCGCACGTCGTGCGGGCGTTCCGCGAGCAAGGGATCGACGTGGTCGTCGTGGACGACCTCTCCAGCGGGCACGAGGAGTTCGTGCCGGCGGGCGTCCCGTTCTACCGGGGCACCATCCTCGACGGCGAGCTGCTCGCCGATGTCTTCGCGGACAACGCGATCACGGGCGTCGTGCACGTGGCCGGCTTCAAGTACGCCGGGGTGTCCGTGCAGCGTCCGCTGCACACCTACGAGCAGAACGTCACCGGGACGGCCGTGCTGCTGGCGGCGATGCAGGACGCCGGGGTGGATGCGATCGTGTTCAGTTCGTCGGCCGCCGTCTACGGGACACCGGACGTCGACATCGTCACCGAGGCGACGCCGAAGAACCCGGAGTCGCCGTACGGCGAGTCCAAGCTGGTCGGGGAGTGGCTGCTGCGCGACCAGGGCGTCGCGGTGGGCCTACGCCACGCCTCGCTGCGGTACTTCAACGTCGTGGGCTCCGGCGACCCGTCGCTGCGCGACACCAGCCCCCACAACCTGTTCCCGCTGGTCTTCGACGCGCTCGTCGCGGGGCGGACGCCCCGGATCAACGGCGCCGACTACCCGACCCCCGACGGCACCTGCGTGCGCGACTACATCCATGTCGCCGACCTCGCGGTGTCGCACGTGGCGGCGGCCAAGCGGCTGGATGCGCACGAGCCGATCGAGCCGGTCTACAACCTCGGCAGCGGCGACGGCGTCTCGGTCGGTCAGATCATGTCGACCGTTGCCGAAGTGACCGGAATCGCCTTCACCCCAGAAGTGGGGCCTCGACGCGCGGGGGACCCGGCGAGGATCGTGGCCTCGGGAGAGCTCGCAGCACGCGATCTCGACTGGGAGATGCGTCACACGCTCGACGACATGGTCCGCAGCGCCTGGGAAGCACGCCAGGCGGCATCCTGACACCTCCCCGGCCGGCGAAAACCGACCGGGCGTGTCGGGATTGTTGTGTTTCCCCGGCGCGTCGCGAACTCTCGACCAGCGGTCAAGGCTTTACGATTCGCGACTTGACGTAAGCGAATGACAACGGTGTAATTAGGGCTACACGGGAATCTCGTGTTTCAGCAGTCCATGGGTGGGGAGACCGATATGCCAGTTCCTGAATATCGTTCTGGAGTACCCGACGACTGGTTCATCGATCCGGTCAAGCTCGGTGTCCCCGGGGTCCGCGCGGCGGAGGTCGAAGACGACAACCCGCTCGCCTGGCAGACCGACGCCCTGTGCGCACAGACCGACCCGGAGGCGTTCTTCCCCGAGAAGGGCGGCTCCACCCGCGACGCCAAGCGCATCTGCACCTCCTGCGAAGTGCGGTCGCAGTGCCTCGAGTACGCCCTCGCGAACGACGAGCGGTTCGGGATCTGGGGCGGGCTGTCCGAGCGCGAGCGCCGCAAGCTGCGCAAGCGCGCCGGCTGAGCCCATCCAATCCGCGCCGCGCCCGGGCCAAAGACGGGATCGGCGCAGCCCCAACCTAGGCTGACTGGCGATGTATCCGAGAGTCACCGCCATAGTCGTCGCCCAGAGTGGCGGCCCCCACCTGCAGCGCACTCTCGACGCCCTCGCGGAACAGACCCGTCGACCGGACGCCGTGATCGCCGTCGACTGTGCGACCTCCGACGACGCCACGCGACTGCTCTCCGAATCCCAGCCCACCCAGCTGCTCAGCGTTCCGGAGAAGCTCGCCTTCGGTGCCGCCGTCGCCACCGCGGTCCGCGTCCTTCCGCCAACGTCCGGCCCCGAGCAGCTCCTCTGGCTGCTCGCACACGACACGGCGCCGGAGCCAGAGGCGCTCGAGGCCCTGCTCGCGGCGCTCGAGGTCTCCCCATCCGTCGCCGTCGTCGGGCCCAAACTCGTCGACTGGGACGATCCAGCGCTCATCCGTGAGTTCGGCGAGACGATGACGCCGTTCGGCGCATCCGTGCCGCTCGTGGAGAACGAGCTCGATCAGGCGCAGCACGACGGCATCAGCGACGTGCTCGCCGTCTCCAGCGCCGGGATGCTCGTCCGCCAGGCGCTGTGGGAGCGGCTCGACGGTTTCGACCCGGCCCTCCCCACCATCGACGATGGTCTCGACTTCTGTACCCGCGCCCGGCTCGCCGGGTTCCGCGTGACCCTGGTCGCCCAGGCCCGCGTCGCCATCGCGGGAGACGGTGTCGCCGGGCCCAACCTCTCCCCGAAGTGGACCGTGCGCCGCCGGCTCGCGGGCGAGCGCCGCCGTGCGCAGCTGCACCGCCGGATGGCGTACGCGCCGGGCTGGGCGGTGTTCCTGCACTGGCTGAGCCTGGTTCCCCTCGGCATCCTCCGCGGGCTGCTGCGCCTGCTCCGAAAGGAGCCGGGGTCGATCGGCGGAGAGCTCGGCGCGGCGTTCCGGGTGGCCTTCTCCGGCCTCGCGGTCAGCAACGCCCGTCGCCGTCTCGCCTCCGCGCGGGAGGTGGGCTGGGCGGCGGTCGCGCCGCTGCGCGTCCCGTTCGCCGAGGTGCGACGTGCCCGAGCACTGAAACGTGAAGCCGCGACGGTCCGGCAGCAGGGTGAGCGACAGGATCTCGACTTCTTCGGCACCGGCGGTGGATGGGCTGTGCTCGCGGCACTGCTCGTCGGCGTCGCCTTGTTCTTCCCGCTCGTCGGCTCCGGAGCCCTGAGCGGCGGCGGACTCCTGCCGCTGGATGCCTCGGTGGGGCAGCTGTGGGCGAATCTCGGCTATGGCTGGCGGGATGTGAGCCTCGGCTTCACTGGAGCGGCCGATCCGTTCTCCGCGGTCCTGGCCGTGCTCGGCACCCTGACCTTCTGGCAGCCGTCCCTGTCCCTCGTCCTGCTCTGGGTCCTTGCGCTGCCCCTCGCTGCGTTGGGCGCCTGGCTTGCGGCAGCGCGGCTGACCACGCGGCCGACGCTCCGTGCATTCGGCGCGCTCGTGTACGCCCTCGCCCCGACCCTGCTGGTCGCACTGCAGGGCGGACGGCCGGCGGCCGTGCTCGCCCACATCCTCCTTCCGTGGTTGTTCTTCGCGGGCCTGGCCGCACGCCGGTCGTGGGCGGCCAGCGCGACCACCGCCCTGCTCGCGGCGGCGACGGTCGCCTGTGCGCCGATCCTGATCCCGGCGCTGGTGGTCGCGTGGATCGCGGCGATCGCGTTCGCCGGACGTCGTGCCGCCCGCATCGCGTTCATCCCGCTTCCGGCCGTCGTGCTCTTCGCGCCGCTCGTCTGGCAGCAGGCATCGCGAGGCGCGTGGCTGTCGGTCTTCGCCGACCCTGGCGTGCCCCTGGACGCGCGGCAGACGCCCGCCTGGCAGCTGGCGCTGGGCTTCCCGGACGGGACGCTCGGCGGCTGGCACGTGCTGGCTCAGGCGTTGCACCTCCCCGAGGCCTCGGCGAACCTGATCGTGCCGATCCTGCTCGCGCCGCTCGGCATCCTCGCGATCCTGGCGCTCTTCCTGCGGGGGACCGTCCGTGCGATCGTGGCGCTGCTGGTCGCACTGGCCGGATTCCTGACCGCTGTGACCGCGCTGCACATCCAGGTCGCCGTCTCCGGGGGGACCGTCGTCCCGATCTGGGCCGGAAGCGGGCTGAGCCTCTACTGGCTGGGGCTGATCGGCGCCGCCGTGCTCGCGCTGTCGGCGATCGGTCGTGCCGCCGTGTACCCGGCGTGGGTCGCCATCGTCACCCTCGCTGTCGCCGCCGTGCCGATCGGCATCGCCACGCTGAACGGCAACGCGGTCGTCCAGGAGAGCGATGGACGGACCATGCCGGCGGTCGTCACGGCGAAAGCGGCCACCCAGCCGCGAACGGGCACCCTGCGGATCGTTCCGCAGCCCGACGGCGGCATCCGGGCGGACATCGTCCGCGGCAGCGGTCAGACGCTGGAGGACCAGTCCACGCTGGCCGACACCGAGCGGTCGCTCACGACCGCCCAGCGGAACCTGGCCCTGCTCGCCGGTAACCTGTCCTCCCGCAGCGGCTACGACGCGTCCCCGCAGCTGAAGCGGCTGGGCATCGACTTCGTGCTCCTCACCCCGCCGGCGACGACGCTGGAGAAGCAGGATGCGTCCGCCGCGGATGCCACCCGCTCCCGTGCAAGCATCGCGATGGATGCGAACCCGCTGCTCGCGCCGGTCGGCGCGACCACGAACGGCCGCTTGTGGGCCTTCGACCGCGGCACGGCCGTCGTCCCGCCCGCAGCCCAGATCCCGGTGGGAGCCGGTGGCCTCTGGCGGGTGCTCGTGCTGATCGTGCAGGGTGTGGTGATCGGCGCGACGCTGCTCATGGCGATCCCCACCACCCGCTCGGCCGACCGCGTCTCGGACCTCTCCGCACGCCGCCCGCACCGGCGGAAAGAGGATGTGGCCGTGGAACCGGACGACGAACCGGACGAACCCGATCCCGCGGCGGACGGAATCGCGGACGAGAGCCTCGACGAATACGAGGCGGAGCCGGAGGACGAGGCCGTCGTCGAATCCGCCGAGGAGGACGACGTGCCCGAGCGAGAGCCGGACGCGGTCGTCGAGCCTGCGCCGGCCGTCGAGCCTGAGCCGGCCGTCGAGCCTGAGCCGGCCGTCGAACGCGAGACGGAGGAGGACCGCGACGCCGAGCGCGTGACCACCCCACCTGCACCCACCACGCTCGAAGACGGACTCGAGGAGACCATCATCCGACCCCGACGCACCACCGATGGAGGTGACCGTGGCTGACCGCAAAGGCCTCGCACGTATCGGCTTCCGGACGCTCGGTGGGATCGTCGGCATCGGCGTGGCCCTGGTCGTCGTCGCCGGCGCCACGCTCCTTCCGCTGCCCGACTTCGCGATCGGCGCGCCCGCGCAGACCGTCACGCCGGTTCCCGCCGCTCAGCAGCGCGTCTGCCCGGGCCCGCTCCTGCAACTCGCCGCGGACGCGGGAGCCGCCACTCGGCCGAGCGCCATCGGAGCGCCCGAGACCGCCTCTCACGCCGATGACGCGTCCGTCCGCACCACGACCCTGAAGCCCGACGCCGACTCCCCCGGGTCGGACGAAGCGCCGCTGGTGGCAACCGTCACCACTCCCAAGGACTCCTCGGTTCCGCCACTGTTCGCCGCCGCGCAGTTGCAGACGGCCGCAACGGAGGACCTCGCCGGTCTCGCCGCCTCAGCATGCGCCGAACCGGCCGCGGACACCTGGCTCTCTGCCGGATCCACGTCACTCGGACAGACCAGCCTGGTGCTGCTCGCCAACCCGAGCGAAGTGGATGCGACCGTCGATCTGACGATCTACACCGAGACCGGCGTCGTGAGCGCACCGGGCGCTGCGGGGATCATCGTCCCCGCCCGTTCGCAGAAGGTGGTGCCGCTGTCCGGCCTCGCGCCGTCGGCCGCCGCCTCCGTCGTCCGGGTGCAGACGAGCGGGGGAGAGGTCGTCGCCTCCCTGCAGCAGAGCTACGAGCAGGGCATCCAGCCGCGCGGGGCCGAGATCGCCGGAGCGACCGGGGCGCCGGCCCGCCAGCAGATCCTCCCGGGTGTCACGATCGCTTCCATGGCGGCGATCCAGGCGGCCCAGTCCGCCGAGGGCGTCGGGGTCGACTTTCCCATCGTTCGGCTGCTGGTGCCCGGCGACACCGACGCCCAGGTGACCATCGGAGCGGCCGGCGAGGCCGGGACGGCGGCAGGCGACTCGTACGCGACGACCGTCAAGGCGGGCACGGTCGCGGAGGTGCCGCTCGATCACCTGAAGGACGGCAACTACACCGTCACGGTCAACTCCAGCGTCCCGATCGTCGCCTCCGCGCGGACCTCGGTCATCGGGGCGAAGACGCGGGACTTCACCTGGTTCGCCTCCGCCCGGCCCCTCCAGAAGAGCCTGCTGGCGGCCGTCCCCTCCGGCGGGAGTGCGACGATGCACTTCGCGAACCCGGGCGAGAAGGACCAGGCGATCACGGTGGTGGGCGTCACGGGAGGCGGCAAGCAGTCCAAGCTGACGGTGCCCGCCGAAGGGGGAGTCACGCTCAAGGTCGCGGCGGGGAGCTATCGCGTCACCGGCGCCGGCGCCCTCTACGGCAGTGTCAGCTTCTCGGCCGAGGGGCGTGCGAGTTCGTTCACGCTCGCACCGCCCGGGGCGCTCGCGGCGCCGATCACCGTCTACCCGAACTGAGGCAGGCCCGAAACTGAGGGCCGGCAGCCCTCAGAAGTGCCGGTAGCGGTCGGGCGCGAGATCCCACGGGTCCTTGCCGAGAAGCTCGGCGACGGCGCGGAAGACGCATCCCTCGATGTACATGCGGCGGTGCAGTTCGTCGTCGCGGTGCAACTTCGTGAGGCGCTGGATGGGCACGCGGTAGAGCACGATGCGCCGGTGCGCGGCATCCACTCGCCAGCGGTCGACGCCGTCCGAGCCCGAGTTGCCGATCGGTGTCGCCGCGACCTCGAAGTGCACGTTCGACAACTCCTCCGGCCAGACGCCCTTCAGGTAGTCGGCCGTCGACGCCACGGTCATGTCGAAGAAGTCGATCCGGTTCTGCAACATCGGCAGGTGCGGACCGGTCACCGGCCCCCTGGCGCCCCGCCCGTGCCTGCTCCTCCAGCGGCTCGTCGCCGGCGGTTGGCTGCTGGTGCGGCGGTTGCGGGGCATGTCGCCATCCTACGTCGGCGGTGCTCGGGTAGTCTGAGCCCGATGTTGAGTCGTCCGTGTTCCCGAGTCGCGTGTCCGCGCGACGCTGTGCAGACGCTCACGTACGTGTACGCGGACTCGATGGCGGTGCTCGGGCCGCTCAGTCTGAAGCACGAGCCGCACTCCTACGACCTGTGTGCCATCCACGCCGAACGGCTCTCCGCGCCGCAGGGCTGGCAGATCGTCCGGCACGTCAGCGTGCCCGACCTCTGAGCCTCCCGTCACGGTAGGTTAGGGGCCATGAGCATCACCGGTGACCCGCGCCTGCAGTCCGTCGTCAAGACCTACGACATCCGCGGTCTGGTCGGGAAAGACCTCACGGTCGAGGTCGTCGAGGCCATCGCGGCGGCGTTCGTCGACGAGGTGGATGCGGCCGGCCGCGACGTGATCGTGGGTCACGACATGCGCGACTCCTCTCCCGCCTTCGCGGAGGCCTTCTCGCGCGGCGCTCGGGCACGCGGCGCCGACGTCGTCTCCATCGGCCTGTGCTCCACCGACGAGTCGTACTTCGCCTCCGGCTCGCTGCAGGCTCCCGCGGCGATGTTTACGGCGAGCCACAACCCGCCCACCTACAACGGCATCAAGCTATCCCGGGCGGGCGCGCAGGGGCTCAGCATGGACACCGGCCTCGGAGCGGTGCGCGACCGGGCATCCGCCTACCTCGCCGACGGCATCCCGGCCGTCGATCGCCCTGGCGGCTACCGCGAAGAGGATGTGCTGGAGCGGTACGCCGCTTACCTCAGGTCCCTCGTCGATCTGAGCGGTATCCGCCCGATCACCGTCGTCGTGGACGCGGGGAACGGTATGGGCGGGCTGACCGTCCCGGCGGTGCTGGAGCAGGCGGCAGGCCTCCCGGCGCTTCCGATCACGATCATCCCGCTCTACTTCGAGCTCGACGGCACGTTCCCGAACCACGAGGCCAACCCGCTGGAGCCGAAGAACCTGGTCGACCTCCAGCGTGCCGTCGTCGAACACGGCGCCGACCTCGGCCTCGCCTTCGACGGCGACGCCGACCGCTGCTTCGTCGTGGACGAGCGCGGCTCCGCGGTCACGCCGTCCGCCGTCGCCGCGATCGTCGCTGTGCGCGAGATCGCGCGCGCCCGGGCCGAGGACCCGGATGCCGAGATCACGATCATCCACAACCTGATCACCTCCAATATCGTCCCCGAGACCATCGAAGCCGCCGGTGCCGTCCCGCTGCGGACCCGCGTCGGCCACACCCTCATCAAAGACGCCATGCGCCGGTCCGGCGCGGTCTTCGGCGGCGAGCACTCCGCGCACTACTACTTCCGCGACTTCTGGAGCGCCGATAACGGAATGCTCGCCGCCATGCACCTGCTGGCCGAATTCGGGTCGCAGGACCGCCCGCTGTCCGAGCTCGCCGCCCGCTACACGCCCTACGCGATGTCCGGTGAGATCAACTCCACGGTCGACGACGTGCCCGCGGCTTTCACCCGTATCGTCGAGGCCTTCACGCCTCGCGCCGATTTCGACGAGCTGGATGGGCTCACCGTCACGGGACGCGTCGGCCAGGACGAGCCGTTCTGGTGGTTCTCGGTGCGCCCGTCGAACACGGAGCCGCTGCTGCGACTCAACGTCGAGGCCGCCGACCAGGCGACGATGGCGCGCATCCGCGACGAGGTGCTGGGGCTCATCCGGGGCTGATCCCGGCGGGAGATTCGTACCTCGGTCGCAGGCTCCCTCGGCGCTGGGGTCGCGGCATCGCTCCGCGCTGCCCTGAGCTCCACCGCGCATGCCAGAATGGTCCTCATGCCAGCTAGCACCGCCACCTCCCTTCCGTTCAAGGTCGCCGATCTCTCCCTCGCCGAAGCGGGACGCCACCAGATCCGGCTCGCCGAGAACGAGATGCCGGGGCTGATGTCCCTGCGCGCCGAGTTCGGCGAGTCCCAGCCGCTCGCGGGAGCGCGGATCGCCGGCTCCCTCCACATGACGGTGCAGACCGCCGTGCTCATCGAGACGCTGGTCGCCCTCGGTGCCCGCGTCCGCTGGGCCAGCTGCAACATCTTCTCGACCCAGGACGAGGCGGCTGCGGCCATCGCGGTCGGCCCCACGGGAACGCCCGGCGCGCCCGCCGGCGTGCCGGTCTTCGCCTGGAAGGGCGAGACGCTCGACGAGTACTGGTGGTGCACCCAGCAGATCTTCGACTGGTCCGCTGAGGCCGCCGCCGACGGCGCCGACTACCTGGGCCCGAACCTCATCCTCGACGATGGCGGCGACGCCACGCTTCTCGTCCACAAAGGCCGCGAGTTCGAGCTCGCCGGTGCGGTGCCGGACGACACCGACGGCGACAGCCACGAGTACCGCGTCATCCTCGCTGCGCTGCGCGCATCCCTCGCCGCGTCGACGGACCGCTGGACCCGAATCGCCAGCGACATCCTCGGCGTCACGGAGGAGACCACCACCGGCGTCCATCGCCTGTACGAGCTGGCGAAGGAGGGGCAGCTGCTCTTCCCGGCCATCAACGTCAACGACTCGGTCACCAAGAGCAAGTTCGACAACAAGTACGGCATCCGCCACTCCCTCCCCGACGGCCTGAACCGGGCGACGGATGTGCTGATCGGCGGCAAGGTCGCGTTCGTGGCAGGCTACGGAGACGTGGGCAAGGGCGCGGCGGAGGCGCTGCGCGGCCAGGGCGCCCGCGTCATCGTCAGCGAGGTCGACCCGATCAACGCGCTCCAGGCTGCGATGGACGGCTACCAGGTCGCACGGCTGGAGTCGGTGATCGACCAGGTCGACATCCTCATCACCGGCACGGGCAACCTCAACGTGGTCACCCTCGACCACCTCCTGGGGCTCAAGCACCTGGCGATCGTCGCCAACGTCGGCCACTTCGACAACGAGATCGACATGGCCTCGCTCGAGGCGCTCCCCGGCGCCGAGAAGGTCGAGATCAAGCCGCAGGTGCACGAGTGGAGGCTGCCCACCGGCCGCAGCATCCTGGTGCTCTCCGAGGGCCGCCTGATGAACCTCGGCAACGCCACCGGGCACCCCAGCTTCGTGATGAGCAACTCGTTCACGAACCAGGTGCTGGCGCAGCTGGAGCTGTACGTCTCGCCCGAGAAATACCCCGTCGGCGTCTACGTGCTGCCCAAGCACCTCGACGAGAAGGTCGCCCGGCTGCACCTCGACGCCCTCGGTGTCGAGCTGACCACGCTGACGGATGAGCAGGCCGCCTACATCGGCGTGCCGGTCGACGGCCCCTACAAGGTCGACCACTACCGGTACTGATGACTCTCGACTTCGCCGACCGGGAGCTCCCCGGCGGCCTGATCCTCCGAGTGCGGAGAGAGCAGGACGCCGCGGCGCTCGCCGCCGCCTACCAGCGCAACCGCGGGCACCTCGCCCCGTGGGATCCGACGCGCACCGAGGACTTCTTCACCGAGCAGGAGCAGCTCGCGCAGACGCGTGAGCTGTTGGCGCTGCGCGAGGTGGATGCGGCCCTCCCGCTCGTCCTCGCTGACGGCGACCAGATCGCCGGCGGCGTGACCCTCAGCCACCTCGTCCGCGGGGCCTTCCAGTCCGCGAACGTGGGCTATTGGCTCGACCGCGACCACGTCGGGCGGGGGCTCGCGTCGAGCGCGCTGACGGCCGTCATCGAGGCCGCCCGCGACAGCTACGGCCTGCACCGAGTACAAGCGGCGACCCTACTGGCGAACCACGCCTCGCAGTCGGTGCTGACGCGGACCGGCTTCGAGCGGATCGGCGTCGCGCCGAACTACCTGAAGATCGCGGGCCGCTGGCAGGACCACGTGCTGTTCCAGCGCATCCTGCACGACTGAGCGGGATGCGGGCCTAGTCTTCTGCGGGCAGCTCGGCGAACGCCCGCACGGGGAACGTGCCGAATCCCTCGATCGCCGGTGGCGCCGCTGTGAACAGAGCACCGCGCTCGGGGAGCTCCTCCAGTCGGGTGAGGTGCTCGACGACGTGGATCCCGGCGGCGAGCAGGATGCTGTGCGCCGGCCGGGTCCCGCCGCTCTCGGTGTCATCGATGTTGAGCGAGTCGATGCCGACGAGGGCGACCCCCGCATCCGCCAGTAGCTGTGCTCCGTCCTCGGTGAGGAACGGTGCGCCGGAGGCGTAGGCGGGCGTGCCGAAGTGCGCATCCCATCCCGTGTGGAGCAGCACGGCCGAACCCGGCGCTGCTCGGCCTGCGAGGGCTGACGCAGGGATGCCCCGGTCGCCGGAATCCGTCACGTGGACGACCTCGGCAGAGAGCCCGACGAGAGTGTCGAGCTCGAGGCCTGCGAGGTCGTTCCCGTCCGCATAGCGGTGGAAGGGGCTGTCGAGGTACGTGCCGGTGTTGCCGATCAGTGTGATGACGTCCATCGCGAACTCGGTGCCGGGCGCGTAGACGACGCGGGACGCCTCCCGGGTGAGGTGCGGCTGGATCGTCGGAGCGGGGAGACCGGGGTACGTGACGAGCCCGGCGCGGATGCGGTGGCTCAGGTCGACGATTCGGCGGCGGGCGAGCGTCATGGCAGTGACCTCCTGGCGGCGGGCGAAGGGTGGCGGGCGTCGGGGTGTTGCGTGGCGCATGGAGCGGGTCAGCGGTCGGGGAAGCCGTGCGGCAGCGCGCCGAGCACCGGGTCCAGCCGCTCGAGCCGCTGCCCTTCGAGCGCGAGGCCGCGGGCGTCACGATCGCGGCGCAGCGCAGCGACCGCGACGAGGAACGTTTCGGCGTCGACCGGCGGCAGCGGCGAGACGTACGGGGATGCCTCCCGCGCGAGTTCCGTGCTGAGCCCGAGACGTGCGGCCGGCGTCAGCTCGGGCGCCTGCCGGACGAACTGGGCGATCCGCCGCGAGAGCCGGTCGGGCAGGCGGGCGACATCGGCGGTCGCCGCCCAGGCGGTCAGGTGCGGCGCGAGATAGAGGGGGAGCGGCTGAGGTCGCGGGACGCGGACGAGCTGGCTGTAGGTGCCGGCCAGCAGGTCGCCGAGACGCTTGGAGCGGGCGTTGAGCAGGCCGGTAAGGGCGGCGATCGCTCCAAAGGTCATGAAGATCTCGAGCACGCCCACGAGCGCACGGATGAACGAGTGGCGGAAGCCGATCGCGCCGCCGTCGTCGCGGACGATGCGCGCGCCGACCGCCAGCTTGCCGAGGGACCGGCCGTGGGAGAGCAGCTCGATCGTGGTCGGCAGGATCACCATGCCGAACACCAGGATGAGCACGATCAGCGCCCGCGCGAGCGCCTCATCGATGCCCGCGCCCGTGGTGACCAGCAGCATGATGCACCCGAACATCACGAGCATGTACGTCAGCCAGTCGATGATCGTGCCGGCGGCGCGGAGGATGTAGCTGGCCGGCTTCACATCGAGCGCGACGGCCTCGCCGGTGTACGAACCGAGGTCGAGCCCGCGGTCCTCCTGCGACACGCTTCCCGCCCCGGCCTGCATCATAGATATCATCTAAGCAGATGGACCTCGACGCCTACACAGCCGCCCGCAGCGCCGACTGGGAGGAGCTCTCCCGGCTGGCTGCGAAGCGACGCCTGAACGGCCCTGAGGCCGATCGGCTCATCGATCTGTACCAGTCGGGCGCCTCGGATCTGTCCGCAATTCAGACCAGCGCCGGATCGACCGCAGTCGGCGACCGGCTGTCTCTCGCGCTGTCCTCGGCGAGGCTCCGCTTCACCGGTGCCGGGAGCAATCCGTTCGCGCAGCTTCCCCGCTTCTTCCTGCTGCAGCTGCCAGCCGCTCTCTACCGGCTGCGGTGGATCGTCCTCGCGGTCGCCGTGGCGACCGTCATCATCGCGACCCTGTACGCGGTGTGGATCACCGGCAACCCGGATGTGCTGCGGAACCTGGGCGACGACGCGAACCTGCGTCACTACGTCGAGCACGACTTCATCGACTACTACTCCAACAACCCGGCCGCCTCCTTCGCCGGTCAGGTGTGGACCAACAACGCGTGGATCGCCGCCCAGTGCATCGCCTTCGGGATCACGGGTCTCTACGTGCCGTATGTGCTTCTCCAGAACGCGATCGGCGTCGGCACGGCGGCAGGCGTCATGTTCGCCTACGGCCGCGGCGACGTGATGTTCTCGTACATCCTTCCCCACGGCCTGCTGGAGCTCACGAGCGTCTTCGTCGCGGCGGCGGCCGGGCTCCGTATCTTCTGGGCCTGGATCGCGCCTGGCGCGCGGACGCGCGGGCAGGCGCTCGCCGAGGACGGCCGCGCGCTCTTCACGGTGGCCGTGGGATGCGCGATCTCGCTGTTCGTCTCCGGCCTGATCGAGGGCTTCGTGACACCGTCGTCGCTGCCTGTGTGGGCGAAGATCACCATCGGAGCGCTCGCCCTGGCCGCGTTCCTCGCCTACATGCTGGTGCTGGGCCGACGCGCGGTGCGGGCAGGGGAGACCGGCGACCTCACCGAGTTCGAGGCCGGAGCCCGGCGGATCGTCGCGGGCTGACGGGCGGTTGGCCGACACGTCCGCGCGAGGGACCGCCGAAGGGCTCAGAGCCGGCCGGCGGCCTTGAGCGCGAGGTAGCGGTCGGCCAGGGCCGGCGGGAGGTCGGCGGGGGAGCCGGTCACCACGTCCCCGCCCAGACGGCGTACGGCAGCCGCCACCCGGCTGAGGTCGAGGAGGGATCGCTCCGCGGCCGCCGCGCGGTAGACCTGATCGCGGTCGCGGCGTTCGGTGGTCGCCTGCAGCGTGTCCGGGTCGGTCACGCTCGCCACGACCACCAGGTGCTTCGCGGTGAGCTGCGGGAGGACGCTCAGCAGGCCGCGTGAGCCTCCTGGCGACTCGATCGAGGTGAGCAGCACGACGAGGGAGCGTTGCGAGGTGAGCGAAGCGACCTGCGCGGGCACGGCCGACCAGTCCATCTCGATGAGGGCCGGCTCGATGCCGGCCATCGCATCCACCATTCGGGAAAGCAGCTCAGGGCCGCTAGCACCCTGGACCCGTCCGCGGACGATGCGGTCGTAGGCCACCATGTCGATGCGGTCGCCGGCTCGCGTGGCGAGCGCCGCCAGCAGCAGGGACGCCTCGAACGCCGTGTCGATGCGCGGCTCGTCGGCGACCCGCGCGGCGGACGTTCGGGCCGAGTCGATCACGATGATCACCCGGCGGTCCCGCTCCGGGCGCCAGGTGCGCACCATGACGCGCGCTCCCTGACCGCCGGACGGATCGTGCCGCCGCGCCGTCGCACGCCAGTCGATGGACCGCACGTCATCGCCACGCACGTACTCGCGCAGCGAGTCGAACTCGGAGCCCTGGCCGCGAAGCAGGACGCTCGTGCTGCCCTCCAACTCGCGCAGTCGGGCCAGTCGCGACGGCAGGTGCTTGCGCGCCGTGAACGGCGGAAGCACGCGGATGCGGCCGGGAGCCTCCAGCGTCGCCTGCCGAGCCCACAGGTGCAGAGGACCCCACGAGCGCACGGTGACGCTGCGCACCCGGCGCTCCCCGCGGCGCCAGGGTCGCAGAGAGGCGACGATCCGCCGTCGTTCGTGTGGCGGGATCGCGATGCGGGTGCGTGTCGGCTCGGCGGCCGCAGACGGTTCCCAGCCGTCCCGGACGGTTCCCCGCAGGGTGCGTCGTCCGGTGTTCGTCACGTACAGCTCCGAGACCGCCTCCGCGCCGAGCCGGACACGGGCCGGCAGCGTCCGTTCGAGCGCGACCGCTCGCGGCGAACCCGCGACGAGAAGGTCGACGAGCCCGAGCAGCAGGGACAGCAGCAGCCAGCCGGCGAAGGCGGCGTACGCCGCCGCCTCGCTCCCGCCGAGCAGCACGACGGGGACGGCCCCCAGCGCGAGCAGGGCGACGAAGCGTCCGGAGATGGTCACGTCAGCGCCTAGATCGGAACCTGGACCTGCTGCACGATCGAGCGCAGGATCGCATCGGCGCCGACACCCTCCAGCTCGGCTTCGGGGCGCAGCTGGATGCGGTGCCGCCAGACCGGGACGAGCATCGCCTGGACGTGGTCGGGCGTGATCGACTCGTACCCGGAGAGCCACGCCCAGGCCTTCGCCGCGGCGAGGAGCGCCGTGGTGCCGCGCGGGCTGACGCCCAGACGGACAGACGGGCTGCGCCGGGTCGCGCGTGCGAGGTCCACGATGTACGCCAGGACGTCCGCATTCGCGCCCACAGTAGCGGCCGACTCGCGGGCGGCCTGAAGGTCGGCGGCGCCCATCACGGGCGTGACACCCGCGGCCGTGAGGTCCCGCGGGTTGAACCCGGCGGCATGGCGACGGAGGACCTCCACCTCCGTGTCGCGCTCCGGCACATCCAGGGTCAGCTTCAACAGGAAGCGGTCGAGCTGCGCCTCCGGCAGCGCATACGTGCCCTCATATTCGATCGGGTTCTGCGTCGCCGCGACGATGAAGGGGTCGGGCAGCTGACGGCTCACGCCGTCGACGCTGACCTGGCGCTCCTCCATCGCCTCGAGCAGAGCCGACTGGGTCTTCGGGGGCGTGCGGTTGATCTCGTCGGCGAGCAGGATGTTGGTGAACACCGGCCCCTCGCGGAAGACGAAGCCGCCGGTCTGCGCGTCGTAGACGAGCGACCCGGTCACATCCCCGGGCATGAGGTCCGGGGTGAACTGGACCCGCTTCGTGTCAAGGCTCAGCGCTTGGCTCAGCGACCGGACGAGAAGGGTCTTCGCGACGCCCGGCACACCCTCGAGGAGCACGTGTCCCCGGGTGAGGAGCGCGATCATGAGCCCGGTGACGGCGCCGTCCTGACCGACCACCGCCTTGCCCACCTCGGACCGGACGCCTGCGAGAGCGGCGCGCAGTCGTGCGGCGTCGCCGCCGGCGCCGGGGGAGGAGGTGGGGAACGCGGTCCCCGTCGTGACGTCTGTCATTCGTCCATTCTTCCGGTCGGGCCCGTCGAGGGCGAAACGGCGGCGGCGGTGGCGCGTTCGAGCTCCGCCAGCTCGTCCGAGAGAGCGATCAGCTCTCGGTCGGTGTTCGGGATGCGGTCGAGCAGCACGTCGCGGACCGCCAGCCGGTCGCGACGGGTCACCGCTGCCACCGCGTCGGCCACTTCGATCGTGGTGGCGCTCGTCGGCAGTCCGACGAGAGCGGACAGGCGACCGACCGTGCCGACCCGGAGCGCGTCGGCGGCCCTCAGCCGTGCCGACGAGCGCTGGTAGAGGCGGGCGCGACCCTCGCGTGTCTCCCCGGCCCGTACGACGACCGGCAGGTTCTCGACGACGAGGGGCCCGAACCGCCGGCCTCGCCAGACGGCGGCGGCAACGAAGACCACCAGGAGCAGGAGCATGACCGGCGTCACCCATCCCGGCGTCAGCGCGGCGATGTCGGGTGGGCCAGTGACGGGCCGATCGCCCACCGACGGCAGGTACCAGACCAAGGTGCGGTCGCCGCCGAGCAGGTTCAGGGCGAGAGCGGCGTTCCCCAGGCGGTCGACGCCGTCGTTGGTGAGCAGGGAGCCGGAGCCGAGGAGATACACCGGGGAGCCGTCGAAGCTCGTCCGGACGAGCGACGCGCGTCCGTCGGCGTCGGCGAAGCAGGCGACGCGCTCGCCGACACCGTCGGAGGAGACGCGGAACGTGCCGGGCAGGACGATGTCCTCGGTGCCGGGGGTGTCGCGCGGGTCGATCCGATCGGCTCGCCCGGCCGCGGGCAGGCTGCATCCCGCATTCACGGCTCCGCGCGGTGTTCCCGCGGCGCTGACGTCCGGGGCGACGGTCTGCAGAGTCCGGAAGTCGGGCTCGACCAGCACCAGCGTGTGGCCGTCTCCGGCCAGGTCGCGGTAGCCGTCGGCGGGAAGGTTGCCCTCGGGGTCGTAGACGAGAACGGTCGCGTGGCCGGCCGCCGCCTCGCGCGCGGCGTTCAGCGTGGTAACCGCCTTCACGTCGACGCCGTGTGCCGCCAGGACCTGCGCGACCGCCTTGGCGCCGGCGGGCGCGGCGTTCGCCGCATCGAGGGGGATGCCGGCGCCTGCCCGACCGCCGGTCAGGAGGATGCCTCCGAGGGCGATCAGCACAGCGATCGCAGCGAGGATGATCCACGGAACGGCGCGGCGCGCGGTCTGCCGCACGGTGAGCGAGGTCGCCGCCGCAGTGGGCGTGGCGTCTTCGCCGCGCGTCTCCGTGTCGAACGCCCCTGGGTCGAGCATCGGAGCCGGCGCGGTCATGCGGACACCTCGAGGACAGGAACGCGGACGTTCTGAAGCCGCTGGTCGAGGGCGACGAGGAGCTGGTACCCGGATTCGCTGCCTGGCCGGTCGAGGTAGCGCACCTCGTCGAAGGCGCGGGCGGCACGACGGAGGGTGTCGCTCTCGTCCGGCGCCACCCGGGCGGCCCGGAGCGCGAACTCCGTGGCGGTCGTTCCGGGTGTCACGTGCACCAGCGTCCGCTCGTCGAGCGCCACGGCGATGGCCCGGAACTGCTCCTCGACGGCGGTGACCCAGTCACCTGCGCCGGCGGCGCGCTCGGCAGCCAGGCGCAGATCGGCTGCGGTGCGAGCGTCCTCCGCCCCGAAGAGCGCGCGTCGCGCCAGCGCCGACCTGCGGTTCATCCGCGGCCGGCCGAAGATGAAGAATGCGGCCACAATGAGGCCGGCGATCACGACGACGACGATCAGCAGGAGCACCGGTCCGGCGTCTCCGCCCGGGCCTTGGAACAACGACGCGAGCCAGTCCTGCACGGCTTTGGACGCCACATCGAACCAGGTCGGCTTCGCAGCCTGGTACTCCGGGCGCGCCAGTTCCTCGCGCAGCCATTCCTGTGCCTCCGGCGAGCTCGGGTCGACCGGGATGTCGAAGTGCAGCACGATCAGCCGGCGGGCCACCCGGCCGGAGGCTGAGCGGGCTGCTGCGCGGGCGGGAGGTAGGGATCAGGCAGCTCCTGACCCGTCTGCCGGCCCTCGACGAAGCGCACGAGCTCGAGGTCGAGCCCCTCTTTGCGCATCCGGAGGTCGATGTAGAGGAGGGCAATGGCCGCCGTCTGGATGACGCTGCCGATGGCGCCGACGATGGCCGTGACGATGCTGGAGATCACATTCACGCCCAGCTGGGCGATCAGCGCCTGGGCCATCGGGTCGGCCGAGCTCGCGGAGGTGGGAGCGAAGACGCCGCCGACGATCCCGCCCAGGATCGCGAAGGGGATGGCGATGGTCTGGGTGATCGCGTACACGATCACTCCGACGAGCAGGACGATTCCGAAGGTCCGCCAGAAGTACCCGGTCGTCAGCCGCCACGAGCGAGCGACGGCCGCCCGCAGCGACAGCCGTTCGAGCACGATGATGCTCGGGACCATGATGAGTTTGGTGTTGATCCAGATGTACAGCGGGATCAGCCCGATCCCACCGACGATGCCGACGACCACTGCCCCGATGGTCCCCGCTGGTGGGCCGAGCGTGGCCAGCGCGATGACGATCGCCGTCACCAGCGCGAGGGCGACGATCCAGGCGAGCGCGTAGAGCAGGGTCCAGCCGATCAGGGCGCCGATCCGGCCTCGGACAACCTGCCAGAGTGCGCGGAACGTCAGCTTCTCGCCGAGGGACTCCCGGGCGACGTCTGCCACGATCACACCCTGCAGGAGCGCGCTGAAGACGCTCGTGACGACGAGCGAGAGCACGCCGAGCACGATCGAGCCGCCGATCAGCCCTGCGCGGAGAGCCGGCTGATCCTCGACCTCGCCGGACAGCGCCCGCCCGGCCAGGAACGCGATCGCTCCGGCGATGACGACGGTGACCACGATCGACGGGATTCCCTGCAGCAGCAGGGCCGCTCCGACGGTGATCCGCGGGTTGCGTCGCAGAGCCTGGAACGGGGCGGCGAGCAGCGGCCCGAGGGTGAGCGGACGAAGCGGGATCAGTCCGGGCTTGGGCGGCGGCGTCCAGGCGGGCTGAGGGCCGCCGGGCTGCTGGCCATACGGCTGCTGCTGCCACTGCGGCGGCTGCTGCCCGTACGGCGGCTGTCCGTATGGCGCCTGCTGCCCGTACTGCGGCTGCCCGTACTGCGGCGGCTGCGGCGGCTGCCCGTACTGCGGATGCCCGTACTGCGGCGGCTGCTGCGGCGCGTCGTCCGGCCCGTTCCCCGAACCCGAGGAGCCGGGAGCCTGCCAGTTCTGTTCGTCGCTCACGCCGTGCCTTTCCGTCCCCCTGCGTCGTGCGGTGGTCCCATGCTGGCACATCGGCTGGCGGCGCGGTGGCCCCCGTCCACAGGGCACGTAATGCTTTCATTCAAGCTGGTAGCAGGCTGCTCCATTACGCTGGTCATGTCACTTCACGGCCCGAGGCCGCTCGAGAGGGGTTCAGGGAACTTCGCACATGACTAGTCGCATCCTGGTTGTCGACGACGACACCGCGCTTGCGGAGATGATCGGCATCGTGCTGCGCACCGAGGGATACGACCCGGTCTTCTGCGAAGACGGCGCGCAGGCGGTCGAGACCTTCCGTTCGGCGAAGCCCGACCTGGTGCTGCTCGACCTCATGCTCCCGGGCATGGACGGCATCGAGGTCTGCGGGCGGATCCGCGCAGAGTCCGGCACTCCGATCATCATGCTGACCGCCAAGTCCGACACCGCCGACGTCGTCAAAGGCCTCGAGTCCGGTGCCGACGACTACATGGTCAAGCCGTTCAACCCGAAAGAGTTGGTCGCGCGCATCCGGACCCGGCTCCGCCCGACGCCGGCCGCTCCGCCGTCCGACGAGCTGACCGTGGGCGACCTCATCGTCGACGTCGCCGGCCACGAGGTCCGCCGGGGCGAGAGCCGCATCGCGCTGACGCCGCTGGAGTTCGACCTCCTGCTCGCCCTCGCCTCCAAGCCGCAGCAGGTGTTCACGCGCGAGATGCTGCTGGAGCAGGTCTGGGGCTACCACTACAAGGCCGACACCCGACTGGTGAACGTGCACGTCCAGCGCCTGCGCGCGAAGGTGGAGCAGGACCCGGACAACCCGAAGATCGTCATGACCGTGCGCGGGGTCGGCTACCGCGCCGGCGCCGCAGCCTGACCGGCGGAGCCTCGGATGCGCTGGTGGCCGACGCGGGACTGGTGGCGGCAGGCGCCGTCCCGTCTGGCGCGCCTCTGGCGCACCTCGCTACAGCTCCGCACGGTGGCGATCACGCTGCTCCTCACCGGCGTCGCCATCCTCGTCACCGGCGTCTACATGTCCCTCAGCATCAGCAACGACCTCTACCAGTCGCGCCTCGATCAGGCGCTGCGCGACTCCAGCCGCGCCACCACCACCGCGCAGTCGACGCTGAACGCCTCCGACGTCTCCTCCGGGGATGCGGGCAAGAACCTGCTGAACACCGTGCTCCAGAGCGTCCAGGCCTCCACCTCTAGCCGGCTGGTCGCCGCGTACCGCGTCCCAGGGCAGGACACCGGCATCCTGGCCCCGCCCGACCGCGGCAGCCCCGCCATCAACTCGGTCATCTCGCCGGAGCTGCGTGAGAAGGTGCAGAAGGGCGGAGCGAAGCAGTACTACCAGTCCGTGGCGCTCCCGGCCGCAGGCGACACCGACCCCGGGATCGTCGTCGGCTCGCAGCTGATCCTCCCGTCCTACGGCAAGTACGAGCTCTACATCGGGTACAACCTGCGCGACTCCGAGAACACGTTGCTGTTCGTCCAGAACACGCTGCTGCTCGCAGGACTCGCTCTCATCCTCCTGATCGGCGCGATCACCTGGGTCATCGTCCGGTTCGTGGTGGAGCCGATCCGTGTCGCCGCGCGCACCAGCGAGCGGCTCGCCGCGGGTGACCTGGCTGTGCGCATCCCGGAGCGGGGTGAGGACGTCTTCGCGTCGCTCGCGCGGTCCTTCAATGGGATGGCGGACAGCCTGCAGAGCCAGATCAACCAGCTGGCGACGCTGTCGCAACTCCAGCAGCGCTTCGTCTCTGATGTGTCGCATGAGCTGCGCACCCCGCTCACCACCATCCGCCTCGCCGGCGACGTCATCTACGACCAGCGGGAGGGATTCGCGCCCGCGACCGCGCGCACGGCGGAGCTGTTGCACACACAGATCGAACGCTTCGACCGGCTGCTCTCGGACCTCCTGGAGATCAGCCGCTACGACGCGGGCTCCGTCGTGCTCGACGCCGAGCCGACGAACCTGGTCCGGCTCGCCGAGGACTGCATCGAGGAGCTCCGGGCGCTGTCGGAGCAGAACGGGTCCGAGCTCACGCTCGACGCCCCCGGCGGCTACTTCGATGTCCCGATGGACCCTCGGCGCATCCGCCGCGTCGTGCGCAACCTCATCGGCAACGCGGTCGAGCACGGCGACGGCAAGCCGGTCGTCGTCACCGTCGACAGCAACGAGAGCGCGGTCGCGTTGACGGTGCGCGACTACGGGATCGGCATCGATCCGCAGGACACCGGCCACGTCTTCGACCGGTTCTGGCGGGCCGACCCGTCGCGGAAGCGGACCCTCGGAGGGACGGGGCTGGGCCTCGCCATCTCCCTGGAGGACGCCACGCTCCACTCCGGCTGGCTGCAGGTCTGGTCGGCGCCGGGCGCCGGATCCTGCTTCCGCCTCACGCTGCCGCGAGTCGCCGGACGCGAGATCACCGCTTCGCCGCTTCCGCTCCCGCCCGCTGATGCCGGAGCGACCGAGCCGCACGCCACCGGCGCACCGACCGGCAGGGAGGCGCACGCATGACGCATCGCAGAGCATCCCGCGCCTCGCTCCGCACCTCGTTCCGGGCTCGGGCCGCCGTGGCCGCGCTGACCGCGCTGCTGCTGACGGCGCTCGCCGCGTGCGCGAGCATCCCCGACTCCGGCCCTGTCCGCCAGGGCGCTCCGGTCGCGCAGGTCAACGACCCGCTCGACCTCGACTTCAACCCGTCGAAGCCCGAGAAGGGCGCGAGCCAGCAGCGGATCGTTCAGGGCTTCATCGACGCCGCCTCAAGCCCGAAGAACAACTTCGCCATCGCCCGCGAGTATCTGACGCGATCGACGGCGGCGAACTGGAACCCGGACGAGTCCGTCACCGTCGACGACGGGCGCAATCGCAGCTACGACGACCAGGGCACGCTGTGGCGGGTGGATGTGACCCCTGTCGCGAACGTGGACGCCGTCGGCAGCTACCACCCCGTGGGGAGCACCGCCCCCGTCGGCCTCAACTATCAGCTCGTGCGCGAGAACGGCGAGTGGCGGATCTCGGTCGCGCCGAACGGCGTCGTGATCGACGACCCCACCTTCCGTGCCGTCTACACCCAGCAGACGCTCTACTTCTACAGCCCCGGCTACGCCTACCTCGTCCCTGACGCCCGCTGGTTCCCGGCCCGGGTCGCGTCTGCGGCGACGCGGGTGGCGAATGCCGTGCTGGCAGGTCCGGCGCCCTGGTTGAACGGCGCGGTGACGACCGCGTTCCCGAAGGGCACGCAGCTCGTCGTGCCGTCCGTGACGACCTCCGGCGGCGTGGCCCAGGTCGACCTCAGTTCGGAGGCGGCCCAGGCTGATCCGACACAACTTCAGCGGATGCAATACCAGCTGGAGCAGTCGCTCGGCAGTCTCGCTCAGAGCGTGCAACTGTCGATCGAGGGCAACGTCCAGCAGGTACCCTCGCTCAGCACCGCGGCGCTTCCGGTCCGGAATCCGTCGGTCGACTCGCACGCCTTCGTCGCCCGCGGCAATGTGTTCGGGCCGCTCGAGGGCGACACGGTGACGAGCCTCGGCGGAATCGGCGACAAGGTCGCGGCGCTGCATCCCACGGCGGTCACGCTGAGCGCATCCCACGACCAGGCGGCCCTGCTCTCGCAGGAGGGCGCCTACTCGGTCCGGAAGAGTGGCGACCCGGTCCGGGTGGATGCGCGGCCGGGACTCATCGGGCCCTCGCTGGATGCCAACGGCTGGGTCTGGTCGGTGCCCGCTGGGTCGCCGAACGTGATCCAGGTCGCCGGTGCAGGCGGGGGAGACGCGCACCTGCTGACCGCCGGCTGGCCTAATGCGACATCGATCCTGTCGCTCACCGTGTCGCGCGACGGCACCCGCCTTGCTGCGCTGCTCAAGACGACGACCGGGTACTCGCTGATGGCGTCGGGGATCGTCCGGGGCGGCAACGCGGCTCCGACGGCGCTCACCGAACCGATCGAGCTCGCCGTTCCGAGTTCGGCGCCGCGCTCGGCGGCCTGGACCAGCGATCTGACCATCGCCGTGCTCAGCGCGACGAACGGCGAGGCGACGAGTATTGCGCAGCAGACGGTCGGCGGTGTGCAGACGACCACGTCCGGCCCCGCCAGCGGCCGGACCATCGTCGGCGCCGCCGGCCTGGCGCCGTACGTCGTCCTCAGCGACGACGGCACGCTGCTCGCCCCGACGGGCACCGGATGGCAGGCGCAGCTCGACAAGGTGACGGCCGTCGCCGTGCAGCAGGGTCAGCCCTAGCCGTCCACAGGACCGGCTGACGTGCGGTTCTCCACCGATCCCGAGTTTCCGGGCTCGCCGGCACCTGCGGCCCGGGATGCTCGGTGCATGACAGCACACACCCTGGTCCGTGAATCCCTGCTCGACGCTGCGGCGATCATCCTCCCCGTCCAATGCGCCGGCTGCCGGCGCCCCGACCGATCCCTCTGCGACGAGTGCGAGGCGCAGTTGCGGCCGGTCGCGAGGGTAGAGGCCGTGGGCGACATCCCCGTGTGGTCGGCTCTGGCGTACGAGGGGGTCGCCCGGCGCGTGCTGCTCGCCTACAAGGACGGTGGGCGAGTGGATGTGGCGCGCGCCCTCGCCCGGGCGCTGCGCTGCGCGGTCGCCGAGGCGCAGCGGCAGGTCGCGCGAGAGGCGAGGCCGTGGGGAGCGGACGAGGCGAGCCCGGGCGCGGCGGCCCAGGGCAGAGCGGCCCTCCTTCCCGTGCTCATCCCATCGACCCGTGCCGCATGGCGCCACCGCGGCTACCATCCGACACGATCGGTGCTCGCACGGGCGCACATCCTGGTCCCGCCGCTCTGGCGTGCGCTGCGCCTGTCGCGGCAGACGGCCGACCAGGCGGGGCTCTCGGTGGCGGAACGCTCGGGCAATCGGCAGGGGAGCTTCGTGGCCTCGCAACGACTGGCCGGTCGCGAGTGTCTGATCGTCGACGACATCATCACCTCCGGCGCGACGGTCCTCGAGGCGTCGCGCGCGATCCGGGCGGTCGGCGGCAGGGTGGCGGGCGTCGCCGCCATCGCCCGGACGCCGCTCCGCGGTGGTGCAGACGCACGGGGAGTGCTCAGGAGACCCACCGAGGATGCCGTGCGTTTTCGGGTTACGTAACCGGGGCGACCGCACTACGGTTGTCGAAAAGGCGCGACTGAAGCCCTTCGTGATCCCGGGCGGCCGTCGCGCCGGATCAGGGAGGTTTCCATGGACATCAACATCATCGGACGCAACCTGGGCATCACTGATCGCTTTCGGGAGTACGTCACCGAGAAATCCGAGAAGGTGGCGCACCTGGCCGAGAGGGCGATCTCGTTCGAGATCAAGGTGAGCAGGCACAACGAGAAGCTGGGCACCCAGAACGGCGACGATCGCGTCGAGCTGACGCTCGTCGGCCCGCGGGCAGTGGTGAGATCCGAGGCGACGGGGACGGACAAGTACGCCGCCTTCGACATCGCGCTCGGCAAGCTGCTGGAGCGGGTGCGCCGCGCGAAGGACCGCCGCAAGGTCCACCGCGGGCAGCACAGGCCCACCTCGTTGCGTGAGGCGAGCACCGACGGCTTCAGCGCCGTCGGCCTGGCGGCGGCCCCCGTCGCGGTGCTCGACCAGGTCCGCACCGGCTCGACGCCGGTGCCATCCGATGAAACGGAGCAGCCGGCGGAGACGGAAGAGGAATACAGCCCCGTCGTGATCCGCAAGAAGGTGTTCGCGTCCGTACCGATGACCGTGGACGACGCGCTCTACTACATGGAGCTCGTCGGTCATGACTTCTACCTGTTCGTCGACCAGGAGACCAAGCGCCCGAGCGTCGTCTACCGGCGCAAGGGATGGGACTACGGCGTGATCTCGCTCGACGAGGACGCGGACGAGCTGCAGGAGGTGGCGGCCGCCGCCCGGAAGCTCGGCTGAGCGCGTCGGCCGCGAGCACCAGCGCCGATGGCGGCCGCCCGGGCGGCGGTCGCCATCGGCGCACTCCGTTGCGTCCTCATGGAGGACGCAGGTCCCTCCCAGGCTGTACGGGCCGCACGCAGGGGCTGAACAAGTAGCATGTCTCTAGCGTCGGCGGAGTCTGCCGTCCGGCGCGCGTCCGCAGGGGCGCCGGGCCGACGGCCCGACCGAGCGTAAGTGGAGTGCATCAGTGGCCTCAGTTCTTGAAAAGGTCCTCCGTGTCGGCGAGGGCCGTACCCTCCGTCGACTGGAGGCGTACGCGAAGGCGGTCAACGCCCTCGAAGACGACTTCAGCGAACTCACCGACGAGGAACTCGCGCACGAGACCGTCGAGTTGCGTGAGCGCTACGGCAACGGCGAGTCGCTCGACGACCTCCTCCCGGAGGCGTTCGCGGCGGTCCGCGAGGCGTCCAAGCGAACCCTCGGCATGCGTCACTTCGACGTCCAGATGATGGGCGGCGCGGCGCTGCACCTCGGCAACATCGCCGAGATGAAGACAGGTGAGGGCAAGACCCTCGTCGCGACGACGGCGGCGTACCTGAACGCCATCGCCAGCCGCGGCGTCCACGTCATCACGGTCAACGACTACCTGGCGAGCTACCAGTCCGAGTTGATGGGCCGCGTCTACCGCGCGCTCGGCATGACGACCGGTGTCATCCTGGCCGGCCAGACGCCGGAAGAGCGCCGCGAGCAGTACGCCGCCGACATCACCTACGGCACCAACAACGAGTTCGGCTTCGACTACCTGCGCGACAACATGGCGTGGCAGGCGAGCGACATGGTCCAGCGCGGACACTTCTTCGCGATCGTCGACGAGGTCGACTCGATCCTCATCGACGAGGCCAGGACCCCGCTGATCATCTCCGGACCGTCCTCCGGCGAGGCGAACCGTTGGTTCAACGAGTTCGCCAACCTCGCCAAGCGCCTCACCCCCGACGTCGACTACGAAGTGGATGAGAAGAAGCGCACCGTCGGCGTGCTCGAGCCGGGCATCGAGAAGGTCGAGGACTACCTCGGCATCGACAACCTGTACGAGTCGGCGAACACGCCGCTGATCTCCTTCCTCAACAACGCCATCAAGGCGAACGCGCTGTTCAAGCGCGACAAGGACTACGTCGTCATGAACGGCGAGGTGCTCATCGTCGATGAGCACACCGGCCGCATCCTGGTCGGACGCCGCTACAACGAGGGCATCCACCAGGCGATCGAGGCGAAGGAGGGTGTCGAGGTCAAGGCCGAGAACCAGACTCTCGCCACGGTGACCCTGCAGAACTACTTCCGCCTCTACAAGAAGCTGTCCGGGATGACCGGTACGGCCGAGACCGAGGCCGCCGAGTTCATGAGCACCTACAAGCTCGGCGTCGTCGCCATCCCGACGAACAAGCCGATGCAGCGCATCGACCAGTCGGACCTCGTCTACAAGAACGAGAAGGCCAAGTTCGACCAGGTGGTGGAAGACATCGTCAAGCGGCACGAGAAGGGCCAGCCGGTGCTGGTCGGCACGACCTCGGTCGAGAAGAGCGAGTACCTCTCGCGCCTGCTCGCCAAGAAGGGCGTGCGCCACGAGGTGCTGAACGCGAAGAACCACGCCCGTGAGGCCGCGATCGTGGCACAGGCCGGCCGCCTCGGCGCCGTCACCGTCGCCACCAACATGGCGGGCCGCGGTACGGACGTCATGCTCGGCGGAAACTCCGAGTTCATCGCGGTCGCCGAGATGAACGCGCGCGGACTCTCGCCGGTGGAGACCCCGGACGAGTACGAGGCCGCCTGGGACGACGTGTTCAACGCGGTCAAGGCCCAGGTCGCGGAAGAGGCCGAGAAGGTCGTCGCCGCGGGTGGTCTCTACGTGCTGGGCACCGAGCGTCACGAGTCACGCCGCATCGACAACCAGCTGCGCGGTCGCTCCGGCCGTCAGGGAGACCCCGGCGAGAGCCGCTTCTACCTGTCCCTGACCGACGACCTGATGCGCCTGTTCAACTCCGGAGCCGCCGAGAGCCTGATGGGCCGCAGCAGCGTCCCGGACGACATGGCCATCGAGTCCAAGGTCGTCAGCCGTGCCATTCGCAGCGCACAGTCGCAGGTGGAGGCGCGGAACGCCGAGATCCGCAAGAACGTCCTGAAGTACGACGACGTCCTCAACCGCCAGCGCGAAGCGATCTACAGCGACCGCCGTCACGTTCTCGAGGGCGACGACCTGCACGAGCGCGTGCAGCAGTTCCTCACCGACGTGATCGACGACATCCTCGACCAGCACACCGGCGAGGGAAGCGGCGACGACTGGGACTTCGACGCGCTGTGGGCGGAGCTCAAGACGCTCTACCCGATCGGCGTGAGCATCGACGAGGTCATCTCGGAAGCCGGCAACAAGGGCAAGATCAATCGCGAGTTCATGCGTCGCGAGATCATGTCCGACGCCCGAATCGCCTACCAGCGGCGCGAGGAGTCGCTCGGTGCTCCGGCGATGCGCGAACTGGAGCGTCGCGTGGTGCTCTCCGTGATCGACCGCCGCTGGCGCGACCACCTCTACGAGATGGACTACCTCAAGGACGGCATCGGCCTGCGCGCCATGGCGCAGCGCGACCCGCTGGTCGAGTACCAGCGCGAGGGCTACGCCATGTTCCAGCAGATGATGGGTGCGATCCGCGAGGAGACCATCGGCTTCCTGTTCAACCTGGAGGTCGAGGTCAACCAGGCGCCCGGCGAGGTCGAGTCTCCCGCGGTCGCCGCGAAGGGATTGGCACGCGGCGAAGGCGACACGCGGCTCAGCTACTCGGCCCCGGCCGAGCAGGGCGGCGTCGAGGTGCGCAACCAGCGCGGTCAGCTGGAGCAGGCGGCCACCGCCCGCGCTCAGCGGGCGCAGGAGCAGCAGGCGCAGCCGGCGGCACAGGCCGCCCCGCCCGCCCAGGGAGCCACTCAGCGCGGCGCGTTCGGCCAGCGTGTGGACTCCGACGAGGCGGCCCCGGTCAACCGTGCCGAGCGCCGCGCTCAGGCCAAGAAGCGCTGAGCGCTGCACCAACGACCGCACCAGCGGATACGACGACGGAACGGCGGCCCCTGAGGGCCGCCGTTTCTCGTCTGCGGGGCATCCTCACAGGACGTTGATCGCCGCCGCGCGCCAGCGCGCCCGGTGACGCTCGAGGCGGATGGCGACAGCGCGCGACCGCCCGGGCTGATGCACCAGGACGACCGCCTCCACGACGCCCTCCGAGGGGAAGCTGAGCAGCGGATCCCCGATCCGCATGCGCGGACGCAGCACATCCTCCACCGACGTCGCGCGCGCGTGCGAGGTCAGCATGGTGCGGCGGAGGAGGTGCACGTACACCGAATCGGTCACCCAACGCCCGATCTGGTCGAGCGAGCGGGCACCGGCCAGGATCTCGACGACGGAACGCGCCAGGTTGGAGCAGAGCGTCGCAGGGGTCGGGTCGCCGGTCTCGGTGAGCTCCGTGACCGTCCCGGCCCTGCCGACCGAGGGTCTGGGATCGTCGTGATCGGGGCTGTGCCACGGCGTCGGAAGCGGAGAGACGGCCGCGGATGAGGTGGCGGGAGCGAGAGCGTGATGGTCCATGATTCCTCCTGGAGACGGTGTGTCGGTGGCCCGTGATGAAATAGAGCTGTGATATGTACGATGCCTTACCCAACCACTTCGCCGCCAACCGGACCAGGGCACGAACGCTGTGTGGATAACTCGGGGACCCTCTGAGACGCCCCTTTAGGATGGGATGGTGTCAACGCTCAGCGATCTCGTCCACGCCCACGGCCGTTCCTCCGAAGAGGACGTCGAATGGCTGCACGGGCTCGTCGGCGACTGGCAGCTCCTCGCCGACCTCGCGTTCGCCGACATCGTGCTGTGGGTCCCCACGGCCGATGACGACTACGTAGCGGTCGCTCACGCACGTCCGTCGTCAGCGGCGACCCTCTTCTACCGCGACTTCGTCGGGCAGCGCATCAAGCCCGAGTGGCGGCAGCAGGTGACGGACGCCTACCGCTCCAAGCAGATCATCGACACGTCGGCGCCCGACTGGTACGAGGAGACCCCGACGCGTGTGCGCGCGGTCCCGGTCATCCGCCGCCTCTCCGTCCACTCGCCCGAGACCGCGGACGAGCCCGTCGCCGTGATCACCCGGCACACCAACCTGAGCGAAGCGCGCACTCCCAGCCGCCAGGAGCTGACGTTCAACGAGTGCGCGAACGACCTCTTCAACATGATCGCGACCGGCGACTTCCCGGACCTCGGGGCGCCCGCCGCACCGCGCCGGGGCGCACCGCGCGCAGCCGACGGCCTCATCCGGCTCGACGTCGACGGCACGACCACGTTCGCGAGCCCCAACGCCCTCAGCGCCTTCAACAGGATGGGCTTCACCGGAGAGCTGGAGGGGGAGTCGCTGGCGACCGTGACGATCGGCCTTCTAGCCGGCACCATCATCGCCGACGAGTCGCTGCCGCTCGTGGTCACCGGTCGCGCGCCCTGGCGCACCGACATCGAGGCGCGAGGCGTCACGGTGTCGCTGCGGGCCATCCCGATCCGCAATCGCGGCGAACGCGTCGGCGCCATCGTGCTCTGCCGCGACGTCTCTGAGCAGCGGCACCAGGAGCGCGAGCTCATCACGAAAGACGCGACGATCCGCGAGATCCACCATCGCGTGAAGAACAACCTCCAGACCGTGGCGTCGCTGCTGCGCATCCAGTCGCGGCGAACGCACTCAGAAGAGGCGAGGGAGGCCCTCAGCCAGGCGATGCGGCGGGTGGCGGCCATCGCCGTCGTCCACGACACCCTCTCGACCGGTCTGGCCCAGATCGTCGACTTCGACGACGTGTTCGACCGCGTGCTGCTGCTCGTGGCGGAGGTCGCCGCGAGTCACACCACAACCGTGCACCCCAAGAAGTCCGGAACGTTCGGCAAGCTGCCGTCCGAATACGCGACGCCGCTGGCGCTGGCACTCACCGAACTCGTCACCAACGCCGTCGAGCACGGGCTCGCGGGCCGGGAGGGTCAGGTGGAGATCGTCGCGCACCGCTCGGAGGAGTCGCTGACCGTGAAGGTCGTCGACAACGGCTCCGGCCTTCCCGAGGGGAAAGTCGGTTCGGGACTCGGCACGCAGATCGTTCGCACGCTCATCCAGGGCGAGCTCGGCGGCGCCATCGACTGGCACACCATGATGGGCCAGGGCACCGAGGTGACCATCGAGGTCCCGCTGCGCTATCTCACCAAGATCTGACCACGAAATAGCCGAGGGGCGCTCGATGCTAGGTGTGTGAGCGCCGCCTCGGCGGTGTCGTGCGCGCGATCCGAACGGATGGCCGACGGGTGGAGCGGGTGGTGACGGGGTGGTGCGTCAGGACGCGCGGCGTGCGCGCGCGGCGCGACGCTTGAGGGCGCGGCGCTCGTCTTCCGAGAGTCCGCCCCACACGCCCGAGTCCTGACCGGTCTCGAGTGCGTACTGCAGGCAGATCTCGGTAACGGTGCAGCGTGCGCAGACCGCCTTGGCCTTGTCGATCTGGTCGACGGCAGGACCGGTGTTGCCAACCGGGAAGAAAAGCTCGGGGTCCGCGGTGAGGCAGGCGGCTTTGTCGCGCCAATCCATGAAGATGTGCTCCTTGTTTACTGGGGTTCCTGACCTGAGGTGGCCATAGAATGCAGATAAGCAGTCGAGTGACAGGGTGCTTAGATCCGTGGGGAATCAGACCTGCCCACGACCCTGTGAGCGTTAACTCGACCGTTGAACATGCTCCCATAGCGGTTATTCCGAATCAATAGTTTTGTATGGGATAACGCTGAGAACACGAGCCGGAAACGTCAGGATGCTATAGTGCCCGACCCCCAGAACGCCCCCGGGGCCACCCCATCCATGCAGCCGGAAGCATCCGCGCGGCCTGTCCTTCTCCTCGTGCTGAGCGTCATCCTGGCGCTCGAGGCTCTGCTGGTGGCAGCACTTGCCGTGTGGCTCCTCGTCGATCTGCTGACGCAAACGCCCCAGTCGTACGCCTCCGCCGTCGCCATCGTCGTGCTTGCCTTCGTGGCCGCCGCGTGGGTGATCGCGACCCTGGTAGGCCTCGTACGGCGACGGGGATGGGCGCGCGCGTCGGCGTTCACCATCCAGATCCTCCAACTCGCGGTCGCGGTGGGATGCTTCCAGGGCCTCTACGCGCAGCCGGGCCTGGGCTGGGCGCTTCTGATTCCCGCGGTCCTCGCGGGGGTCCTGGCCGTCTCACCGCCGGTGGTGCGGGCCACGGCGCGCAACACTGGGGATCGCAACACAGAGCAACACGAATAGGCGCCGGATGGGAACAAGTCCGAGACTCGGATGGTTATGCCCGACATCGTGACTGATATCTCCACACCGAACTCCACTGCGGCCGCAGCTCCCGAGGTCCTCGATCGTGCCCGCGAAGGCTGGGACGCCTGGCGCGCCGGCCGTCTTCGGGCGGTGACCGCTCCCACCGGCAACCTCGCCCTGATCGAGACACGCTGGCTGGCGCCCGGCGACACCACGACGCCCGAGGAGGCCCTGACCGGGAATCCGGCGACCGTGACGGCGACGGAACTCTCCCGCCGGAGCCTCGAGACCGGCGAGACGGAGCGCGGGATCCGCCTCTGGGACGCCGAGTCGCCCGCAATCCGCGATTTCGAGGGCATCGACGTCTTCCCGTTCGACCCGAGCTGGGTCATCGAGGCCACGTTCACCCCGGTCAGCGACGACCGCACCATCCCGTTCGAGCACATCCGGGACAACGGGCTGACGCGCGAACTGGTCGTGCCGGGCGACATCACGTTCGAGCGCGACGGCGTCGAGTACACGCTCAGCGCCTTCGACGACGACGGGACGCTGCTGCTCGTCTTCGGCGACCCGACCAACGGCGCCGACGGGCCCGACGGCACCTACGCGTCCGGTCGATTCCTGTTCGTGGAGCACGCCGACGATCATGTCGTCCTCGACTTCAACCGGGCCTTCGTGCCGCCGTGCGGGTTCTCGGACCAGTACAACTGTCCGCTGCCGCCGCGCAACAACCGCTTCCCCATCGCGGTCACCGCAGGGGAGAAGCGGGTTACGTTCCGCAGCGGCGCCCAGCACTGAGCCGGCCTTCGCACCCGAGCTCCACCCACCCTTCACCCCCACAGCACTGGAGAACCACCGTGAGAAAGACTTCCCTGTTCGCGACGCTTGCGATCGGCCTGGCCTCGGCCCTGGCGCTCGCCGGCTGCGCGGGCGCATCCTCGTCGTCCGCCGGCGGCGGCGACGCGACCATCGCGATCGGCTCGCTGTACGAGCCGGTCAACCTGGACAACACCGCGGGCGGGGGCCAGGGCGTCACCGAGGCGCTCAACGGCAACGTCTACGAGGGCCTGTTCAAGCTGACCGACGACGGCAAGGTCGAGCCGCTGCTCGCCACGAAATACACCACCAGCGACGACGGCCTCACCTACACGTTCACCCTGCGTGACAGCGTCAAGTTCCACTCGGGCAAGGCCCTCACCAGCGCCGACGTGAAGCGCAGCATCGAGCGGGTCACCGCGAAGGACTCGCAGTCGGCCCGGAAGTCGCAGCTCGCCGTGATCTCCTCCATCGACACCCCGGACGACAAGACGGTCACGATCAACCTGTCGTCCCGGTCGATCTCGCTGCCCTACAACCTCAGCTACGTCTGGATCTACGGCCCGGGCACTTCCTCCTACAAGACCAAGGAGGACGGCACGGGCCCGTACACGCTCGGCACGTGGAAGCGCGGAAGCTCGCTCAGCCTTGAGCGCTGGAGCGGCTACTGGGGCGACAAGGCCAAGAACAAGGAGGTGGAGTTCGACTACTTCACCGACGCGTCCGCTCTCTCGAACGCGCTGCAGACCAAGCAGGTCGACATCGTGACGAGCATCCAGAGCCCGGATGCGCTGTCCACGTTCAAGGGGAACAAGGACTTCACCGTCTCCGACGGCAAGTCGACGACGAAGGAGCTCCTCGCCTTCAACGACAAGGTGGCGCCCTTCGACAAGGTCGAGGTCCGCAAGGCTGTGTACTCGGCCATCGACACGAAGAAGCTGCTGAACTCCATCTGGGGCGACTACGGCTCGCTCATCGGCTCGATGGTGCCGCCGAGCGACCCCTGGTACGAGAACCTCACGAAGGTGAACCCCTACGACGTGAACCTGGCGAAGAAGGAGCTGGCCGAGGCCGGCTTCGCGAACGGCTTCAGCTTCACGCTCGACACCCCGACGTACGACCCACACCCCGCCGTGGCCGAGTTCCTGAAGAGCGAGCTCGCGAAGGTCGGCATCACCGTGAAGATCAACTCGATCTCGGCGGACGAGTGGTACACGAAGGTGTTCACCAACCACGACTTCCAGGCGACTCTCCAGGAGCACGTGAACGACCGCGATGTGGTCTGGTACGGCAACCCGGACTTCTACTGGGGTTACGACAACCCGCAGGTGACGAAGTGGGTGGCGGAGGCCGAGCAGTCGAGCACGACCGCTGAGCAGACCGCGAAGCTGAAGCTGGTGAACGAGCAGATCGCCAAGGATGCGGCCAGCGCCTGGCTGTACCTCTACCCGCAGATCGTCGTGGCCGACAGCAGCGTGACCGGCTACCCGGTGAACGGCCTGAACTCGCAGTTCTTCGCCTACGACATCGTGAAGAAGTAGCACTTCTCCACAACCACCTGATCTCTCCACACCCGGGATGCTCGGGGAGCCGACCGGCTCCCCGAGCATTTACGCTGATTGGACCATGGCTACTTACCTCCTGCGTCGCACCGCGTTCCTCGTGGTGTCGCTGCTGCTGGCCATGGTGGTGCTGTTCTTCCTGCTGCGCGTGCTCCCGGGAGACCCGTCGAACGCCTTGCTTTCGGTCGGCGCGACGAAGGAGCAGATCGCGGCGGCGCAGCGCCAGGTGGGGAGCGATCAGCCGATCCTGCAGCAGTTCTTCTCCTGGTTCGGCGGATTGGTCACGCTGAACCTGGGGGAGTCGTTCATCAGCTCGCTGCCCGTGGGTCCGGAGATCGCCGCACGGCTGTCCGTGACGATCCCGCTCACCCTGCTGTCGTTCGCCCTCGCGCTGGTGCTGGCGCTCCCGATCGGGTTCGTGGCGGCCTGGAAGGCGGACCGCTGGTACGGCGTGGTGCTCTCCGCGTTCTCGCAATTGGGGATCGCCGTTCCGGTGTTCTGGGTCGGCATCCTGCTGGTGGATGTGTTCGCCATCACGCTGGGCTGGTTCCCGTCGGGCGGGTTCCCGCGTGACGATTGGGCCGATCCCGCGTCGGCGCTGACGTCGCTGGCGCTTCCGGTGGTGACCATCGCGATCGTGATGAGTGCGTCGATCTCCCGCTACGTCCGGAGTGCGACGCTGGATGTGATCGGCAGCGACTACCTGCGCAACGCCCGCGCGCTCGGATCAGGGTTCGGGCGGGCGATGTGGCGGCACGGTCTCCGGAACGGCGCCGTGCCGGTCATCTCTATTCTCGGCATCGAGTTGGCGACCACCTTCCTCGGTGCGGTCGTCGTCGAGAGCGTGTTCACGCTTCCGGGGCTGGGGAGCATGCTGCTGAAGGCGATCGAGCAGCACGACTACCCCAACATCCAGGGCATCCTGTTTGTCTCCACGTTGCTGGTCCTGATCGTCGGCTTCCTCGCCGACATCGCCCAGCGTCTCGTCGACCCGCGGCTGCGCCGCAGCATTTCGGGGAACGTATGAGCGCAATCGTGCAGCAGGCGACGGAGGCCGTCGCGCCGGAGCCGGCGGGCCGCTCTGGCGGGCGGCGGCGCCGGCGTTCCGTGACGCTCGGCATCGGGCTCACCCTCGTGGGTCTCATCGTCCTCATCGCCGCGGTGTCGTTCGTCTGGCTGCCCTACGCCCAGGCCGACACCTCCGGCACGCGCCTCGAGCAGCCGAGCGCCGCTCACTGGCTCGGGACGGACCGCTTCGGCCGCGACCTGACCACTCAGCTGATGATCGGCGCCAGGATCGCGCTTGCCGTCGGGCTCGGGTCGGTGGCGATCGGTGCGGTGATCGGCGTGACGCTCGGCCTGCTGGCGGCCTTCGCGACGAAGTGGCTCGACGACACGCTCTCGGCTGTGCTCGACATCCTCATCGCGTTCCCGACGCTGCTCCTCGCCATGCTGATCGTCGCCGCGCAGGGCGCTTCCCTCGGCACGGCGATCATCGCCATCGGGCTCGCGATGTCGGCGGTCGTCGCCCGGCTCACCCGGGTGCTGGCGAAGCGCGTGCTCGGGCAGCAGTACGTCACGGCGGCGAGAACCTCGGGCACGACGTGGGCGGGAGTGATCGCCCGGCATATCCTGCCGAACATCTGGCCGACGCTCAGCGTCAACCTGGCGCTGCAGTTCGGGGTCGCCGTTCTGGCGGAGGCGAGCCTGTCGTACCTCGGGCTCGGTGCGCCGCCGCCGAACGCCTCGTGGGGCCGGCTGCTGCAGGAGGCGCAGGGCACAGTGTCGACGGCTCCCGTCGGCGCGATCGCACCGGGTGTCGCTCTCGTCGTCCTGGTGATCGGGGTCAATCTGATCGCCGACGGCTTGCGGGACGTGGCGGATCCGACGCGAAGGAGGTCGCGATGAGCGCCGCAACGGACGCTAAGGGCGTCCTGAAGGTGGAGGACCTGTCCGTCACGACCCGGGACGGCGTCTCGCTCGTCGACGGCGTCTCGTTCCGGCTGGCGCCAGGGGAGCGCGTGGCCCTGATCGGCGAGTCCGGGTCGGGGAAATCGTTGACCTCGTTCGCTCTCACGGGTCTCCTGCCGGAGGGGCTCGCGGCATCTGGCAGCGTCGTGCTCGACGGTGTGCAGGTCGTCGGGACGCGGGAGCGCGATCTCGTCCCGCTGCGCGGGCGCGTCGCATCCACCGTCTTCCAGGAGCCGCTGACCGCGCTCGATCCGCTGATGCGGGTCGGGCAGCAGGTCGCGGAGCCCCTGCGGCGGCACCTCGGGCTGCGGGGAGACGACCTCCGGCGGGCCGTGGGCGAGGCGCTCACCGAGGTGGGCCTGCCGGAGCCGGACCGCATCGCCCGCGCGTACTCGTGGGAGATCTCCGGCGGCCAGCGTCAGCGCGTCGCGATCGCGGCCGCGCTCGCGTGCCGCCCGCGTTTGCTGATCGCCGACGAGCCGACGACCGCTCTGGATGTGACCGTGCAGGCCGACGTGCTGGCCCTTCTTGAGGGGCTCGTGGCGGAGCGCAGCATGGCGCTGCTGTTCGTCAGCCACGACCTCGCCGTTGTCTCGCGGATGGCGCAGCGGGCGCTCGTGCTCCGCCAGGGTCGCGTGGTGGAGGAGGGGCCGATCGCACGCCTCCTGGCGGCGCCACAGGACCCGTACACGGCCGAACTCGTGCGCAGCGCCCGCCAACTGGATGCCGCCCTGGAGGTCTCATGACGCCGATCCTCGAGCTCCGTGGCGCGGGCTTCCGCTACCGTCGCGCGTCGTCGGCGGCGCTCGACGACGTCTCGTTCGCCGTCGAGGAGGGTAAGAGCCTCGGACTCGTCGGCGAGTCGGGCGCGGGCAAGACCACGGCGCTCTCGCTCCTCCTGGGGCTCACGCGCCCGACGAGCGGCGAAGTGCTCTTCGACGGCCGGCCGCTCGACCCGCGGGATCGCGCCCAGCTGCGTACCTTCCGTCGAAGCGTGCAGCCCGTATTCCAAGACCCGTACTCGTCCCTCGACCCACGGCAGAGCATCGCCCGGATCGTCGGAGAGCCGCTGGCCTCGCTCGGCATCGCGAGCGGCGTCGACGCCCGGGATCGTGTCGCGCGCGCTCTGGAGGCCGTCGCGCTGCCGGCGGATGCCGGGCGACGGTACCCGCACGAGTTCTCCGGCGGTCAGCGTCAGCGCATCGCGATCGCCCGCGCCATCGTCTCGCGACCGCGCGTGCTGCTCGCCGACGAGCCGGTCAGCGCGCTGGATGTGACCACACGCATCCAGATCATGGACCTTCTCGCCGAGCTCGCGACCGCCGAGGGCATGACCGTGGTGATGGTCTCCCACGACCTCAGCGTGGTGGCCTCGCTGTGCGCCCGCACCGTCGTGCTGCAGGGCGGACGCGTCGTCGAGCAGGGGCCGACACGAGAGGTGCTCGGTGCGCCGCGGGAGGCGTACACGCGTCGGCTGCTCGCCTCGGTGCCGCGACTGCCCGCCTAGGCGTCGAGCGCTACGCGTCGATCGCTACGCGTCGACTCCTACGCGTCGACCGCTACGCGTCGACCCCGAGCTTCTTCCGCAGCATCGCGACGTGACCCGTCGCCTTCACGTTGTAGAGCGGCAGGCGGAGCGAGCCGTCCGGGTCCACCACGAAGGTTGAGCGGATGACGCCCTCGACCGTCTTGCCGTACAGCTTCTTCTCGCCGTAGGCGCCGTACGCCTGGTGCACCGCGAGGTCCTCGTCCGACAGCAGCGGGAAGTTGAGGCCCTCCTGCTCCTGGAACTCCTTGTTCCGCGCGGGCGCATCCTTCGAGATCCCGATCACCTGGTACCCGGCCGACTTCAGGGAGTTGAGGTTGTCGCGGAAGTCGCACGCCTCCGTGGTGCACCCCGGGGTCATCGCCGCGGGGTAGAAGTACACGATCACGTTCTTGCCGGCGAAGTCGCCGAGCGACACCGCGTTGCCGTCCTGGTCGGTCAGGCTGAACGCGGGAGCCTGCTCGCCCGCCTCGAGTCGAACATCAGTCATGTCCTCATCCTCGCATCCTCAGGGCTCCGTCGTGCGGCAGGAGGAGCGGTCAGCGCGCGAACGTCTCCAGCAGCCGCTGCAGCGAGTCGAGTCGTGCTCGACCCGTCTCGCCGAGCTTGCCCTCCTCGACCGCCTCGATGATCGCGCAGTCGGGCGCGTCCGGCAGGTGCGTGCAGCCGCGCGGGCAGTTCTCGGCGATCTCCGCCAGGTCGGTGAAGGCCTTCAGGATGCTGTCGGTGTTCACGTGCCCCAGCCCGAACGACCGGACCCCGGGGGTGTCGATGACCCAACCGTGGCGACCTCGGTCGTCCTCGACGCGCAGTGACACGGTCGACGACGACGTGTGGCGGCCGCGGCCGGTCACCTCATTCACGTGGCCGGTCGCTCGCTTCGCGCCGGGGACGAGCGCGTTGACCAGTGTCGACTTGCCGACACCCGAGTGCCCGACGACGACGGTGTCGTGCCCGACGAGCGCGTCCTTGATCTCGGCGAGGGGGATGTCGTCCTCACGGCTGGTGAAGACGGGCAGGTCGAGCCCGGCGAAGTTGGAGAGGAACGGCGCAGGGTCGGCGAGGTCGGTCTTGGTGACGCAGAGCATGGGCTCGATCCCGGCGTCGTACGCGGCGACGAGGTAGCGGTCGACCAGCCGGGTGCGCGGCTCGGGGTTGGCGGCTGCGACGACGATGAGCATCTGGTCGGCGTTCGCGACGACGATGCGCTCCACCTCGTCCGTGTCGTCGGCGCTCCGCCGCAGCAGGGTCTTCCTGGGCTCTACGCGCACGATGCGGGCGAGAGTGCCCGTCTCGCCCGTGGTGTCGCCGACGACGGCGACGCGGTCGCCGGTCACGATCGGGTTCCGCCGCAGCTCGCTCGCCCGGGCGGCCGTCAGCGCGTGCTCCTCCTCGGTGTCCTCGTCGAGGAGCACCGTATAGCGGCCCCGGTCGACGCCCAGCACCCGGGCGATGACGGCGTCGGCGTGCTCGGGCCGCGTCTTGGTCCGGGGGCGATTGCCCTTCGGGTTGGGGCGGCTGCGGATGCTGGACTCGTCGTAGAGGTCGAGCTCGTCCTCGTCGTCTTGGCCGTCGTCCCACCACGATCCGGAGTTGTCAGACACTCTGGGAGGTTCCGTTCTGCACCATCCGCATCCAGAGCTCGGTGAACTGCGGCAGGGTCTTCGCGGTGGTGGCGACGTTCTCGATCTCGACGCCCGGCACCACCAGCCCGACGATCGCGCCGGCTGTCGCCATCCGGTGGTCCTCGTAGCTGCGCCAGACGCCGCCGTGGAGCGGCTGCGGCTCGATCCGCAGGCCGTCCTCCAGCTCCGTGACGCGGCCGCCGAGCCCGTTGATCTCGGCGGCGAGGGCTGCGAGCCGGTCCGTCTCATGGTGGCGGATGTGGCCGATCCCCGTGATCTCGCTGGGGCCGTCGGCCAGTGCGGCGATCGCGACGAGCGCGGGGGCGAGCTCGCCGCCCGTGGAGAGGTCGAGCAGGACGCCGCTCGGTCGTTCCGGCCCGGTCACCGTGAGCCGGTCACCGTCGCGGGTGACGGTCGCGCCGAACAGCGGGAGCAGGTCGGCGAGGTCGGCGCCTACCTGGGTGGTCGCCGACGGCCAGCCGGTGATGGTGACCGTGCCGCCGGTGACGACGGCGGCGGCGAGGAAGGGCGCCGCGTTGGAGAGGTCGGGTTCGATGTCCACATCGCGCGCGGAGATCGTGCCGGGGGTGACGATCCACCGTCCCGTCTCGGGTGACTCGACGCTCACACCGCGGGCGGCGAGGGCCGCGACGGTCATCTCGATGTGGGGGAGGCTGGGCAGGCGCTCGCCGGAGTGGGTGAGATCGAGGCCGTTCTCGAAGCGGCTGGCGGAGAGCAGGAGGGCGCTGACGAACTGACTGGAGCTGGACGCATCCACCTCGATCGCGCCTCCGGCGACCGTCCCGGTGCCGTGAACGGTGAAGGGGAGGGAGCCGCGGCCGTCGTCGTTCACATCCACGCCCAGGGCGCGGAGGGCCGTGATGATCGCGCCCATCGGGCGACCCCGTGCCGAGTCGTCGGCGTCGAACATCGTCGGCCCGAGCGCGAGGCCCGCGATCGGCGGGACGAAGCGCATCACGGTGCCGGCCTGACCGCACTCGATCGTGGTGCTGCCGAGCAGCTCCTCGGCGGGCGTCACCAGCAGGTCGGCTCCGAACTCGCCGCCGCCCGGACGCTCCTCGACGCCGACGCCCAACGCGCGCAGAGCCTCCACCATATTGGCGCTGTCGCGCGAGTGCAGAGGGGCGCGCAGGAGTGACGGGCCGTCGGCGAGAGCCGCGAGCACGAGCTCGCGCGCGGTCAACGACTTCGACCCGGGAAGGGAGACGGTCGCCGTCACCGGGGCGTCCGCGACCGGCGCGGGCCACAGCGTGTTCGGCTCGTCGGCCCGGTTGTCGCCGTACGGATCGAAGTCCGGAGCGGAATATTTCGAGATCAGCATTGTTGTCAAGATTATCCGTGTTCCCGGTATGAGGAAGGATCCACCCGTGGTCGCCACCGCCGTACTCGACGCACCTCGCGTCTCGAGCCGACGGTTCGCCGACCCTGCCGGATCCTCGACCTGGGGCGCAGCACCGGCCGCGCAACTAGACTGGCCGGTGATGAGCACCACCGAGACCGAGGATCTGGGCCCCCTCTTCGAGGAGCAGGCCCTGCCGTTCATGGACCAGCTGTATGCGGCTGCCCTGCGGATGACCAGAAACCCGTCCGACGCGCAGGACCTCGTGCAGGAGACGTTCGTGAAGGCGTACTCGGCCTTCAACCAGTTCCAGCAGGGAACCAACCTGAAGGCCTGGCTGTACCGCATCCTCACGAACACCTTCATCAACACGTACCGCAAGAAGCAGCGCGAGCCCTATCAGGGGACGATCGACGAGCTCGAGGACTGGCAGCTCGGAGGCGCGGAATCCATGTCCTCGTCGTCGAGCCGCTCGGCCGAGGCCGAAGCGATCGATCACCTGCCGGACAGCGCCGTCAAGGACGCGCTGCAGGCCATCCCGGAAGACTTCCGGCTGGCCGTGTACCTCGCCGATGTCGAGGGGTTCTCCTACCAGGAGATCGCCGACATCATGAAGACCCCGATCGGCACCGTGATGAGCCGCCTCCACCGCGGCCGTCGCATGCTTCGGGAGCTTCTGACCGACTACGCGCACGAGCGTGGGCTCTCCGCCGTTCAGGGAGACCGGGCCGTGCAGACCCCCAGGAGCAAGAAATGACCGACTGCGGTTGTGACAAGGCCAAGGCCGAACTCGAGGAGTACCTGCGCAACGAACTGTGCAGCGAGGATGCTGCCGACGTGCGCGAGCACCTGGCGAACTGCGCCGGATGCTCCGACGAGGCGCACCTCAGCGTTGTGCTGACCGAGGTGGTGCAGCGGGCGTGCAAGGAGACCGCGCCCGAGACGCTCCGCACCGAGGTGCTGCTGCGCATCCGCTCGTTCCAGGCCAGCGTCCACTAGACCGGCGTTCACCGAGCCCGTTCACCGAGACCGTTCGAGGCCTCGCCCGCGTGGCGGTCAGGCAGCGCTGCCGGATCCCACCTCGTGGAGGAAGAACAGCCCGCCGAGCGGGTCGGTCGCCTGGGCGAACCGCCCGAACTCGCTATCCCACGGATCGCGCACCACGGTCCCGCCCAGCTCCACGATCCGCTGGGCCGCTGCCGCCGCGTCCGCCACGCCGAAGTAGATGACCCAGTGCGAGGGGACCCCCTCCGGGAGCATCCCATTCGCGTCGTAGACGCCGCCGCTGGGAGAATCCGGATCGCCGAACGTCGAGTAGCGGAAGTCGGCCGTGTCGCCGAGCACCTGCGTCGTCCAGCCGAAGACCTTCGTGTAGAAGCCGACCTGCGCCGCGAAGTCGCGCGCATACAGTTCGTGCCAGGAGGGCGCGCCGACCTCCGCCACGAGCTCGAAGCCGCGATGTTGCTCGGGATCCCACAAGCCGACGATCGCGCCGCCCGGGTCGGCGATCACCGCGAGCCTGCCCTGGTCGCCGACGGTCATCGTCGGCGCGATCACCTGGGCTCTGGCTTCGATCGCCGCCTTCTCGGCCGTGTCGGCATCCTCGACCAGGAGGTAGGTGAGCCAGCTGTCGCCCTGCGCGTCGCCCATCACCGGGCCGAGGCCAGCGACGGCGCGCCCGTCGCGCCGGAACGTCACGTAGCCCCCGTACTCTTCGCCCGCGGTGTCCGCGGTCCAACCGAACAGGCTCGTGTAGAAGTCGCGGGCGCGCGGTACGTCGGTGCTCGCGCAGTCGACCCAGCAGGGCTCTCCGAGGCGGTGGTTCATCACGACGGTCATGGACTCACGCTACGCCGCGCGCGCCCGCGGCGCACCAGGGCAGAAGGCTGGACGCCAGAGAGCCCCCGACGGTACGGTCGGGGGCTCTCTGGGACGACGCGGCTAGAGCGTCAACGCGCGCTGGATGAGGACCTGCTGCTCCTGCGCGTGCCGCTTCGCCGAGCCGGCGGCGGGCGACGCCGACGGCGGCCGGGAGACCACGCCGAGCGGCCGCGGGCCGAGCTTCGAGGTCTCCAGGATCATGAACGGCCAGGCGCCCTGGTTCTCCGGCTCGTCCTGCACCCAGACGAGTTCTGCATCCGGGTAGGAGTCGACCACGGCCTTGAGCTCGGCGGCAGGCAGCGGGTAGTACTGCTCCACCCGCACCAGCGCGATCTCGGGGTTCGGGTTCTTCTCCAGCTCGTTGAGCAGGTCGTAGTACAGCTTGCCGGCCATGAGCAGGACGCGCTTGACGCTCGACTTGTCCGTGATCCGCTTGTCGTCGATCACCGGCTCGAAGCGGCCGCTCGTGAAGTCCTCGACGTTGCTCGACGCCCCACGGAGTCGCAGCATCGCCTTCGGGGTGAAGACGACCAGCGGCCGGCGCGGCCGGGCGTACGCCTGGCGGCGCAGCAGGTGGAAGTACGACGCCGGGGTCGACGGGCGCGCGACGGTCATGTTCTTCTCGGCGCACATCTGCAGGTACCGCTCGATGCGGGCGCTGGAGTGGTCCGGTCCCTGACCCTCGTAGCCGTGGGGGAGGAGCAGGACCAGCGACGACCGCTGTCCCCACTTCTGCTCAGCCGCAGAGATGAACTCGTCGATGATGATCTGGGCGCCGTTGGCGAAATCGCCGAACTGGGCCTCCCAGAGCACCAGCGCATCCGCTCGCTCGACCGAGTAGCCGTACTCGAAGCCCATCGCGGCGTATTCGCTCAGCAGCGAGTCGTAGATCCAGAACTTCGCCTGGTTGTCGCTGAGGTTCGCCAGCGGCAGCCATTCCTGGCCGTTGACGCGGTCGTGGAGGACGGCGTGGCGCTGCACGAACGTGCCGCGGCGCGCATCCTGGCCGGCGAGGCGCACCGGGGTGCCCTCCACCAGCAGCGTGCCGAGGGCGAGCAGCTCACCGAAGCCCCAGTCGATGCCGCCGTTGCGGCTCATCTCACTGCGCTTGTTGAGCAGCTGCTGCAGCTTCGGGTGCACCGTGAATCCGGCAGGCGGGTTGTTGAAGGCGTCGCCGATCATGTGGATGACCTGCTCGCTGACCGCCGTCGTCTCGGGCTCGCCGACGTTGTCCTCCACAGGCGCAGCCTGTTCGAGGTCGCCGGAGTCGTCCGCGTTCAGGACGGGGGTCGAGTTGGTCTGCGCCGCGTGCGTCTCCATGAACGCGCGCTCCAGGCGGTCCTGGAAGTCGCGGTGCGCCTGCTCGTACTCCTCCTCGGTGATGTCACCGCGGCCGACGAGCGCCTCGGTGTACAGGCGGCGTACCGAGCGCTTCGCCTCGATGAGGCTGTACATCAGCGGCTGCGTCATCGACGGGTCGTCGCCCTCGTTGTGGCCGCGGCGGCGGTAGCAGACGAGGTCGATGACCACGTCGCGCTTGAACTCCTGGCGGTACGCGAACGCGATCTCTGCGACGCGGACGACCGCCTCCGGATCGTCGCCGTTCACGTGGAAGATCGGCGCCTGGATTGTCTTGGCCACGTCGGTCGAATACACCGAGCTGCGGCCCTCGCCGGGAGGCGTGGTGAAGCCGACCTGGTTGTTGATGTTGACGTGGATGGTGCCGCCGGTGCGGTAGGCCCGCAGCTGCGACATCTGCATCTGCTCGGCCACGATTCCCTGGCCGGCCATGGCCGCGTCGCCGTGGATGAGGATGGGCAGGGTGAGGAACGTGCCGGCCGGGCGGCGGTCCTGCTTCGCGCGGACGATGCCCTCGAGCACGCCGTCGACCGCCTCCAGGTGCGACGGGTTGGCGGCCAGGTAGACCGGGATCTCCTCGCCACCGGCGCCCTTGAAGGTGCCCTCGGTGCCGAGGTGGTACTTCACGTCGCCGGAGCCCTGCACCGTGCGCGGGTCCTGCGTGCCCTCGAACTCGCGGAAGATCTGGCCGTACGTCTTGCCCGCGATGTTGGTCAGGACGTTGAGCCGGCCGCGGTGCGCCATACCGATGGCGACCTCGTCCAGCTGGGCCTCGGCCGCGCCCTGCAGGATGGCGTCGAGCATCGCAATGGTCGACTCGCCGCCCTCGAGGCTGAAGCGCTTCTGGCCGACGTACTTGGTCTGCAGGAAGGTCTCGAACGCCTCCGCTTCGTTGAGCTTGCCGAGGATGCGCAGCTGCTCGTCGTGCGTCGGCTTCTGGTAGGGCCGCTCCAGCTTGTCCTGGAACCACTTCCGCTGCGCCGGGTCCTGGATGTGCATGTACTCGATGCCGACGGTGCGGCAGTAGGAGTCGCGGAGCACGCCGAGGATGTCGCGCAGCTTCATGGTGCGCTTGTCGCCGAACTGGCCGGTGACGAACTCGCGGTCGAGGTCCCAGAAGGTGAGGCCGTGGCTCTCGATCTCGAGGTCGGGGTGGGTGCGCTGCTTGTACTCGAGCGGGTCGATGTCGGCCATCAGGTGGCCGCGCACGCGGTACGAGTTGATGAGCTCCTGGACACGGGCGGTCTTGTCGACGGCGCTGGCCAGGTCGACGCTGATGTCCGGGTTCCAGTGGATCGGCATGTACGGGATGCGCAGCTCGGAGAAGATGTCCTCGTAGAAGCTGCGCTTGCCGATGAGCATCTCGTGCACGATCTTCAGGAACTCGCCGGAGCCGGCGCCCTGGATGACACGGTGGTCGTAGGTGCTCGTGAGCGTGATGGTCTTGCCGATGGCGAGCCCGGCGAGCGTCTTCTCGCTGGAACCCTGGAACTCGGCCGGGTATTCGAGGGCGCCGGCGCCGATGATGGCACCCTGGCCCTTCATCAGGCGGGGGACCGAGTGCACGGTCCCGATGCCGCCCGGGTTCGTCAGGGAGATCGTGGTGCCGGCGAAGTCGGTCGCCGTCAGCTTGTTGTTGCGTGCGCGGGTGACGAGGTCTTCGTACGCGGCCAGGTACTCGCCGAAGCGCATCGTGTCGGCGCGCTTGATGCTCGGGACGAGGAGGGCGCGCGTGCCGTCGGGCTTGGGCAGGTCGATCGCGATGCCGAGGTTGATGTGGGCGGGGGCGACGACCGACGGCTTGCCGTCGACCTCTTCGTAATAGACGTTCTGGCTCGGGAACTCCTTGAGCGCCTGGATGAGCGCCCAGCCGATGAGGTGCGTGAAGGAGACCTTGCCGCCGCGGGCGCGCTTGAGGTGGTTGTTGATGACGATGCGGTTGTCGATCAGCAGCTTGGCCGGGATGGTGCGGACGCTCGTCGCCGTCGGAACGGTGAGCGACGCATCCATGTTGGTGGCGAGCGACTTCGACATGCCCCGCAGCGGGGTGACCTTGTCCTCTTCGGTCGCCTCGACGGTCGCGTTGGGCGCGGTCACGGGCGCGTCGGCCGGCACCGGCTGAGGCTTGGGCGCGACCGAGGTGGTGCGTGCGACGGGCTGCTGGCCGATGATGGGGATGGGCGTGGTGACCGGCTTCGGCTCGTTCGGGTGGGGCGCGGGCGCTCCGCCGGCGGACGGTGCGGCCGCTGGGGCCGGTGTCGACGGCGGCGCCGATGGCTCCGAGGCGCCGGGAGGGGTCGGTTCGGACGGCGTCGGGATGCTCGGCTCGGCCGGGCTCGGGATCGTCGGCTCCGGCGGCGTCGGTGCGCCGGGCTCCGACGGGGTCGGGGCGGGCGTCTCACCCGGCGACGGGATCGAGTCGTCCTTCACCGCCGGATGGTAGTTCTCCAGCGTCGGCCACCACGACTTGTCGACCGAGTTCTTGTCCTGGATGAACTGCTCGTAGAGCTCATCCACGAGCCATTCATTGGCTCCGAATTCGCCCGCGGAGCCGTCTTCGGTTCCTACTCCGGTCAATTGGCTCGACACAGCCGCTCGCCCACTCTCTCCATCGATTTCGTTCGTCCGGGCGGCCTTGCACCGTCCGCTTCCATCCGATCCTCAAGCCTAATCCCATCGGTACTCGGGTGCGGGCGATCAGCCTCGCGGGATAGCGTTATTCCCATGCAGTTCTATGCCACGACTCCGCGCCACGACCTCACCTACTCCGATGTGTTCCTCGTGCCGTCGCGCTCGAACGTCACGAGTCGTCTGGATGTCTCCCTCGCTCCCAACGACGGGACGGGTGCGACCATCCCGATCGTGTCCGCGAACATGAACTCGGTGACGGGGAAGCGGCTCGCCGCGACCCTCGCGCGCCGCGGGGGCCTTGGCGTGCTCCCGCAGGACATGCACTTGCAGGATCTCGACGATGCGATCCGCTGGGTGAAGGCGCAGCCGGTGATGTTCGACACCCCGTACGAGGCGCATCCCGACGAGAGCGTCGCCGACGTGCTGCGCCGCATCCCGGCCGTCGAGGGGCACGGGATCGTGGTGAGCGACCGCGACGGCACGTACCTCGGCTGCCTCGCCGCTGTGCAGCTCGGCTCGGCCCTCGCCGACGCGCGGGTCGGCGATCTGCTGCACGGAGCGCTCACCTCGCTCGACGCCGAGGATCTCACCGACGGTCGTGCCGCCTTCCAGGTGATGGATGCGGCGGGCATCGACTTCGCGCCCGTCCTCGACCACGGGAGGATCGTCGGCACCCTGTCCAAGCGCAGCGCGCTGCGCTCCACGATCTACACGCCGGCGCTCGACGCCGACGGCCGCCTCCGGGTGGCCGCCGCGGTCGGCATCAACGGCGACGTCGCGGGCAAGGCGAAGGCGCTGGCCGCCGCGGGCGTCGACGTGCTCGTGGTCGACACGGCGCACGGCGACCAGGACGGCATGCTCCGCGCGATCCACGCAGTCAAGTCGCTGGACCTCGGCCTGCCGATCGTCGCGGGCAACGTCGTGACCGAGCAGGCGGTGCGCGACCTCGTGTCGGCCGGCGCCGACATCCTGAAGGTCGGCGTCGGCCCCGGCGCGATGTGCACGACCCGGATGATGACGGCGGTCGGGCGACCGCAGTTCTCGGCGGTGCTCGAGACCAGTGCGGCGGCGCGCGAACTCGGCGCGCACGTCTGGGCCGACGGCGGCGTGCGCTACCCGCGCGACGTCGCGCTCGCGCTCGCCGCGGGCGGAGCGTCCGTGATGATCGGCTCCTGGTTCGCCGGCACGATCGAGGCTCCGGGGGCGCTCGCCCGGGACGGCAAGGGCGGTCTGTACAAGGAGAGCTGGGGGATGGCATCCACGAAGGCGGTCAAGGGACGCTTCGAGCGGCTCGACGCCTACGAGCTGGCCCGCAAGGAACTGTTCGCGGAGGGCATCTCGAGCTCGCGCATCTACCTGGACCCGCTGCGGCCGTCCGTCGAAGACCTCCTCGACATGATCACGACCGGCGTGCGCAGCTCGTTCACCTACGCGGGAGCGCGGACGCTCGCAGAGTTCCACGAGCGGGCGCTGGTCGGCATCCAGTCGGCGGCAGGGTACGAGGAGGGCAAGGCGCTGCCGGTGAGCTGGTAGCGGTTCGCGGGGTTCGGTGCCGGTTCGGCGTCCGGGCCGGGTCCTGTTTTCAGGACCCCGTTTTCAGGCTCCTGTATTCAGGACTCTGGCGGGTTCACGTGCAGCTATGGCCCGTATTCAGGACATAGCTGCACCCCCTTGCTCGAATCTCCTGAGACCAGGCAAGCCGCGCGCATGCCCTCGAGTCCTGAAAACAGGACCCGACGCACGCCACGAGGGCGGCCCCGCACGGGACCGCCCTCGTCACGAACTCCACGCCGTCAGCGCGAGCGCACCAGCGCGGTGACCGCCGCACCGAGAACGGCGAGCAGCGCTACGCCGAGGAACAGCAGGAGGAAGCCGCCCGCCGTCGCCGCCGTCGCACCGCTCCCAGCGGCGAGGAGCGCCGCGGTCTGCGCCGAGGCGATCCCGCCCAGCACCGCGAGGCCCAGCGCCCCGCCGATCTGCTGGGCCGTGTTGACCAGGCCGCTGGCGAGACCCGAGTCCGACTCACCGACGCCCCGGACCGCGAGCTGCGTCGCCGTCACGAAGGTGGCGCCGAGTCCCAGGCCGATCACGATGCTAGGAAGGACGAGGCCCGCGACGAATCCGGTGGTCCCGGCCAGGGCGAACCAGACGACTCCCGCCCCAAGCACGACGAGCGCACCCGTCAAGGTCGGCCGCAGCCCGACGCGGGAGACGACAGCAGGCACGACTCCGGCGATCCCGACCAGGGCGAGCGCGAGGGGTAACTGGCTGAGGCCGGCGGAGAGGGCATCCAGGTGCAGGACCTCCTGCAGGTAGACCGACAGGGCGAAGAACAGGGCCACGGTCGACCCGCCGACCAGGAGCATCACGATGTTGCCGGCGAGAGCATCGCGGTTGCGGAAGAACGCGAAGGGCAGCAGGGGATGCGCCGCGCGCCGCTCGATCAGGACGAACGCGGTGAGCAGGGCGAGGGCGGCGACTCCGAGGCCGAGGACGATCGGGCTCGTCCAGCCGAGGCTTCCTCCCTCGCTGAGGGCGGCGACGGCGGCGGCGAGTCCGAGGGTCGCGGTCGCGGCGCCGGCGGCGTCCATCCGCTCCGCGGTTCCCCGGCGGTCGCGGGTGATCAGCAGCGGGATCGCGACGAGCACCAGGATGCCGACCGGCACGTTGACGAAGAACACGGACGACCAGCCGAAGCTGGCGGTCAGCACGCCGCCGAGGAGCACGCCTGCCGCACTCCCCATCCCGGCGACTGCGCCCCAGAGCCCCAGCGCCTTGCCGCGCGCGGCGCTGTCGGGGAAGAGCTGGGTCAGCAGGGCCAGGGAGGCCGGTGCGAGCAGAGCGGCGAAGGCGCCCTGAACGGCGCGAGCCGCGAGGAGCATCGTGCCGTCCACGGAAAGTCCGGCAGCGAGTGAAGCGGCGGCGAACCCGGCGACGCCGATGAGGAACACGCGACGGTGGCCGAAGCGGTCGGCGAGGCGCCCACCGAGCAGCAGCAGCCCGCCGAACGGCAGGACGTACGCGGTCACCACCCAGGCGAGCGCCGCCGTGCTCAGCCCGAGTGCCGCGCCGACGGTCGGCAGCGCGATGTTGACGATGGATGCGTCGAGCACGACCAGGAACTGGGCCAGCGCGAGCACGGCCAGGGCCAACCAGCGGTGCGTGCTCCGCGTCGTCTGCGGGATCGGCTGCCCGGTGGGTTGCGCGGAGGTGGCCGCGAGCGTGGAGGTGGAGTGTTCCATGATGGTTCCTCTCGTTGTGAGTGATTGATCAATCACTCTTTGGATGTGCGAATGGATGGAAAGTGCGGTTGGCGCTGTCAGGGGTGACGGATGCCGTGAGTGAGAGTGCGCGCCCAGGTCTCGGGGACCTCCTCGAGGCCGGCGGTGACGACCAGGTGACACAACTGCCCGTAGGCGACGAAGTGCTGGACCGCATCCTCGTCGGCGCCGGAGCGGGTGGTAGCGAAGCGGGTGATGCGGGCGAGGCCCCGCCGGAGCGCCTCCCGGATCTCCGGGACATCGGACGCCGACTGCGCATGCACTTGGAGCATGAGCAGGGACCGGTCCGAGATGAGCTCGGCGTAGGCGCCGCCCATCGCGTCGAGGATCGCCGCCGGGGTTCCTCCGTCGGCAGCTCGCGCGCCCGCCTCAAGTGCCGCCTCGATTCGCTCGAAACAGCGGTCGAGGGAGGCGACGAACAGGCTCTCTTTGCTCGGGAACAGCTTGAAGACGTACGCGGGGGAGATGTCGGCATCCGAGGCGATGGCCGCGATCGGGGTGCCGAGGTAGCCGCTTGCCGCGAACACGGCGATGGCGCTGTCGAGCACCGTCTCGCGACGGTCGTCTGCGGTGGAGAGCGTTCGTGCCATGTGAGTGACTGTACACTCACTCTTCGCGTCAGCGCAACAATGAGTGACCCGCGGGCGGTCAGGAGCGACGGGTCGCGTCCTGCACCTCGCCGACGAGCTCCTCGATGATGTCCTCGAGGAACAGCACGCCGGCCGTCGCACCCTCGCCGTCGACGACCCGCGCCAGGTGACTGCCCGACCGGCGCATGGTTGCCAGCGCATCCTCGAGGTCGCTCCCGGCGAACACGGTGACCAGGCGACGGATGCGCTTGGCCGGCACCGGCAGCTCGAAGCCGGTCTCCTCCAGGTCGAGCACGTCTTTCAGGTGCAGGTAGCCGGTGGGCTCGCCGTCGGCGTCCGGAACGACGTACCGCGAGAAGCCGTGCTTGGATACAGCCTTCTCCACGTCCGCGGGCGTCGGGGAGGAGGGGAGGGTGACCAGCGCGTCGAGCGCGACGGCGACATCCCGCACCTTCTTCGACGTGAACTCGAACGCGGCCGTGAGCGCACCCGTTCGGTCGGTCAGGAGCCCCTCGCGGGTGGACTGCGACACGATCGTCGCGACCTCGTCGAGGGTGAACGTGCTCGCCGCCTCGTCCTTCGGTTCGACACGGAACAGCCGGAGCACGGCGTTCGCACTCGCGTTCAGCGCGACGATGATCGGCCGGACCGCCCGGCCGATCCCGACCAGCGGAGGCGCGAGCAGCAACGCGGCCTTGTCCGGCATCGAGAACGAGATGTTCTTCGGCACCATCTCGCCGAACACCACGTGCAGGAACGACACCACGATCAGCGCCACGATGAACGCGATGGTGCCGATGACCTCCTCCGACCATCCCGTCGCATGGAGCGGCACCTCCAGCAGGTGGTGGATGGCCGGCTCCGAGACGTTCAGGATCAGCAGCGAGCAGACGGTGATGCCGAGCTGGGTCGTCGCCAGCATCAGTGTCGCGTGCTCCATCGCGAACAGCGCGGTCTTCGCGCTGCGCTTGCCGCGCTCGGCCAGCGGTTCGATCTGCGAGCGGCGTGCGGAGATGACGGCGAACTCGGCGCCGACGAAGAACGCGTTGACGGCCAGCAGCACGACCAGCCAGGCGATTCCGGCCCAGTCACTCATGGGAGGCCCCCTCGCCGTTCATATCGGCACCGGCCACGGCGACCGGGTCCGGCGTGTAGCGGATGCGGTCCACACGACGACCGTCGAGGCGTTCGACGCGCAGGGTCCCGCCGTCGATCGCGACCTCGTCGCCGACCTTCGGCAGCCGTCCGAGCTCGTTCATGACGAACCCGGCGACGGTCTCGTACGGACCTTCCTCGGGCACTGTGACGTCCGCGCGCTCCTCCAGTTCGTCGGGACGGAGGATGCCCGGGAACGTGATCGAATCGCGTCCGCGAATCACGCCGGCCCGGGTGCGGTCGTGCTCGTCGGCGACCTCGCCGACGATTTCCTCGACCAGGTCCTCCAGCGTCGCGATGCCAGAGGTGCCGCCGTACTCGTCGACCACGACGGCCAGCTGGTAGCCGCGCGCCCGGAGCTCGCCGAGCAGCGTGTCGAGGCCCATCGTCTCCGGGACGCGCAGCGGCTCGGTCATCAGCGCCGAGACCGGGACGCGCCCACGCCGCTGCCGGGGGACCGCGACGGCCTGCTTGACGTGCACCACGCCCAGGACGTCGTCGATGTCGTCGCCGATGACGAGGAAGCGGGAGTACCCGGTCTTCCGGGCGAGGTCACTGACCGCCTGTGCCGGGTCGGTGCGCTGGACCGCCTCGATGCGCGGCCGCGGCGTCATCACGTCGGAGGCGTTGCGGGATGAGAATGCGAGCGTGCGGCTGAGCAGCGTCGCAGTGTCCTCCTCCAGCACGCCGGCGCTGGCGGAGCGGCGGACGAGCGAGGACAGCTCGTCGGCGGTGCGCGCGCCGGACAGCTCCTCCTTGGGCTCGATGCCGAGCAGCCGGAGGAAGCCGTTCGCCGTGCCGTTCAGCAGCGCCACGAACGGACGGAACACGGTCGTGAACACGGTCTGGAAAGGGATGACGAGACGGGCGGTCGCCAGCGGCAGCGCCAGCGCGAAGTTCTTCGGCACCAGTTCGCCGAGGATCATCGACAGCAGCGTCGCGACGGCGATCGCGACGATGGTGGCGACCGGCGTGACCACGCCCTCCGGCAGTCCCGTCGCCATGAGAGGCCCGCGGAGCAGCGAGCTGATCGCCGGCTCCATCGTGTAACCGGTGAGGAGTGTGGTGAGCGTGATGCCGAGCTGCGCGCTCGAGAGGTGCGTCGAGGTGATCTTCAGCGCTGCGATCGTCATCGTCAGTCGCGACTCGCCACGGTCGCGCCGCGCTTCGAGATCGCCGCGGTCGAGGTTCACGAGCGCGAACTCGCTCGCGACGAAGAGGCCGGTGCCGACGGTGAGCAACAGACCGACGCCCAGCATGATCCACTCAGAGAGCACGACGGTCACCTCGCTCGCGTGCAGGCGGGCTCACGGGACGGAATGGGCTACAAGAGGGAGGGTCGTCCATTTGGCGTCAAGTATATCGGCGCGGGATGCGCGATCCCCCCGGATTTCCGGGGCGGATTCCCAGCGGCAGGTCTGTTCGTAGACGCCCGGTTCCAGTAGCCCCGTCGGGGTCGCCCGCGCGTATCATCGCGCCCGGATGAAGGAGGAAACATCATGTTGGAGTCGTGCGTAACGTACTCCGTCCTTCCTGCCTCCGACCTGCAGCGGGCCACAGCGTGGTACCGCGACAAGCTGGAGCTCGAACCGGAGCGGACAGAAGGCCAAGGGGTGCTCTACGGCACCGGATCGGCCGCGAAGATCTACCTGTACGAGACCGGCAACGCCGGTACCGCGCAGAACACCGCCATGTGCTGGCTGGTGCCCGACATCGAGGCAGCGCTCGCCCACCTGCGAGACCGGGGAGTCGTGTTCGAGGACTACGACTTCCCCGGCCTGAAAACCGAGAACGGGATCGCGGAGGACGAGATGGGCCGTTCCGCCTGGTTCAAGGACAGCGAGGGCAATTACCTCTGCTTGACCCAGCCGGCCTGAACCGGCCTGAACCGGCCTAAACCTCAGCGGCGCCAGCGAGCCCGGACGTACTGCGGCGGCCAGTAGCCGACCTCTACCCCGAGCTCGTGGGCGGCGCGGAGGGGGAAGTGCGGGTCGCGGAGCAGTTCGCGCGCCAGCATGACCGCATCCGCCTGCCCGCTCTCGACGATCTCCGCCGCCTGCTGCGGAGTCGTGATGAGGCCGACGGCGCTCACATCCACATCGGAGGTGCTGCGCACGTGGTGCGCGAACGGCACCTGGTAGCCGGGCTCGAGCGGGATTCGGATCCCGGCCTGGATGCCGCCGCTGGAGATGTCGAAGAAGTCGGCTCCGGCATCCTGAGCCCAGGCAGCCACCGTGGCGGTCTGGTGCTCGTCCCAGCCGCCCTCGGTCCAGTCGCTGGCCGAGAACCGGACGAACAGGGGCGCCTCGGGGGCCTCTTCGCGAACGGCGGCGATCACGCGCAGCAGCAGCCGGGCGCGGTTCTCGAGCGAGCCGCCGTACTCGTCGGTCCGCTGATTGGCGATCGGCGAGAGGAACTGGTGCAGCAGATATCCGTGAGCCGCGTGGAGTTCGAGCACCCGGAAGCCGGCCTCGAGCGAGCGACGGGTAGCTGAGCGGAAGTCGTCGACGATCTTGTCGATCCCGGCAGCATCCAGTTCGCGGGGCTGGTCGTAGCCCTCGAAGGCGATCGCGGACGGCGCGACCGTGCGCCAGCCGCCCTCGGACTCCGGAACGGTGCCGGTGCCGCCCGTGAGGCCCCAGGTGGACGCCTTCCGCCCGGCGTGGGCGAGCTGGATGGCCGGAACGGCTCCCTGCTCCTCGATGAAAGCCGTGATCGGCTTCCATGCGTCGCGCTGCTCGTCGGTCCAGATGCCGGTGTCCTGCGGGCTGATCCGGCCCTCGGGGCTCACCGCGGTGGCCTCGCTGAACACGATGCCGCTGCCGCCGACGGCGAAGCTGCCCAGGTGGACCAGGTGCCAGGTCGTCGGGATGCCGGACTGGTCGAAGACCGAGTACTGGCACATCGGCGAGGTCCAGATGCGGTTGCGGACGGTGATGCCGCGCAGGGTGAGGGGATCGAAAAGAGTGGGCATGCTCTTATCTAAGACGACAGACCTTCCAGATATGCCCGGAGCCCCTGCGGACTCGTGAAGACATGCCCGGAGATCCCGAGTGTCTCGGCTCCGCGCACGTTCTCCTCTTTGTTGTCGATGAAGACCGTCTGCTCGGCGGTGACGCCCAGGTCGCCCATGACGTGCTCGAAGATCTCGGGGCTCGGCTTGATGGTGCCGAGCTCGCCGCTGACGAACACCTTCTCGAACAGGTCGCCGAGAGTGCCGTGCCGGAAGTAGGAGCCGAAGTCGCGTCCGGCGTTCGAGAGCAGCGCCATCCGTGTGCCGCCCGCCTTCAGGTCGAGCAGGATGTCGAGTGTGTCGTGGTCGATGGTGAGCCAGCTGCGGAAATCGGCGAGCCAGAGGCGGTGGATGGTCGCGTCGCCCCAGCTCTCGCCGAGTTCGCGCTCGATGCCCCGCCAGTACGCCTGGATGCTCAGCGTGCCCTGGTCGAGCTGGTTGCGGTGCCGCCAGTAGGCGGGCCAGAACACCTGGGCGTCACCGCCCGCGATTTCGGTCAGGGCGGCGCGGTCGTCCTCGGTCGGGGTCACTGAGATGACCTCGCCGTAGTCGAACACGATCACCTTTCCGGGGATGCTGATCGCCATGCTCTCAACCTATCGTGAGGGCGGTAGGGGTTCGATGGGTCGTGGGCCGCGATGCGGACCCGACGGCGACGAGGAGCGGAGGCGGCCGGTGACCGGAGGATGGCAGGACTGGGAGGAGCGCGATGCGGCGTCGTGGATCGCGGTGCCCCAGGAGTCGAGCGACAAGTATTCGCGCGGTGTGCTGGGCGTGGTGACCGGCTCCGACCGCTATCCGGGTGCCGCGGTGCTGGGCGTCGAGGGCGCATCCCGCACCGGTGTGGGCATGATCCGCTACCTAGGAGCCGATCGCCCGGCCGAGGAGGTGGTGCGGCGCAGACCCGAGGTGGTCACCGCACCCGGCCGCGTGCAGGCCTGGCTCATCGGTTCTGGCATGGATGCGGCGTCCCGGCCAGACGACGACGCACAGCGCCTGCGCTCCGCCCTTCGCGACGGCACGCCGCTCGTCATCGACGCTGGTGCGCTGGACTTGGTGGGACGGGCGTCCGCGCCCGTCATCGTCACGCCGCACTTCCGGGAGCTGGCGACCGTGCTGGCGGCCGGAGCCGACGACGACTCCGACGCCGTGACGGCCGACGACATCGCGGCCGACCCTGCCGCCTGGGCCGTGCGTGCGGCCGACAGCCTGGGGGTCACTGTGCTCCTCAAGGGCCACACGACGTATGTGGCCGCTCCGGGAGGCCCGCACATCTCGGTGACCGCGGGACCGGCGTGGCTGGCGACCGCGGGCAGCGGCGACGTTCTGGGAGGGGTGCTCGGTGCTCTGGTCGCCACGCACGCGCGGGAGATCGACGAGGACGGTCACGGCGCCCTGGCCGCGCTCGCCGCCACCGCCGCGTGGGTGCACGGGCGTGCCGGCGAACGGGCGTCGGACGGTGGCCCGATCGTCGCCCTCGACATCGTCGGCGAGCTGCCCGGGGTGGTGCGCGACCTGCTGCGGTCGGGAGCCTGACCGGATTCAGGGAGGCGTTTCGCTCCGTCCCCTAGGATGTGGCGCTATGGGGATGGAAGCGGTTCCGATCCGCGCCGGATCGACTCCGCGTGCCGAGCAGGCGACCCGTCGGGGGATCCTCTACAGCCCGTATTCGCTGTGGATCGGCTTCCTCGTCGTCCACCTGATCATCAGCGGCCTCGCGCTCGATCAGGGCAAAGGCCTGGGCGACGTCTTCCTGGTCTACAAGCCGTGGGCGCAGCTCGCCGCGCAGGGCACGCAGATCATGGGCGTGAACTCCGACTGGGTGTACCCCTTCGGCGCCATCGTGCCGATCATGCTGCCCCTGCTGTTCGGCGCGGACGGCTACGTCTGGGCGTGGCTGAACATGGTGCTGCTGCTGAACGCCGCAGCCTTCGCCGTGCTGATCGTCGGTCGTGAACCGCGCCGCCTGATCGCGGCGTGGTGGTGGCTCGGGTTCCTGCTTCTCCTGGGCCCGATCGCGGTCGGCAGACTCGATGCCGTCTCGGCGTCGCTCGCGATCGTCGGACTGCTCTGGCTGACGCTGCATGAGCGCGCCGCCGTCGTCGTGCTGACCGCCGCGACCTGGATCAAGGTCTGGCCGGCGGCCATCCTGCTCGCGGCTGTAGTGGCCCTGCGCTCCCGCTGGCACATCGTCCTCGTCGCCGTGACGACGTCCGCCGTGATCGCGGCGGTGCCGCTGATCTTCGGGGCCGGGTGGCACATCCTGAGCTTCATCACCATGCAGACCGACCGCGGGCTGCAGATCGAGGCGCCGGTGAGCACGATCTGGATGTGGCAGGCGGCGTTCGGCGTGCCTGGCGCCGCGGTCTACTACGACCGTGAGCTACTGACGTTCCAGGTGAGCGGGCAGGGGACCGCGGTCGCGGGTTCGCTCATGAATCCGCTCTTCGCCCTGACGGCGATCGTGGTCATGCTGATCGGTGTGCGGGCGCTGCGGCGCGGGACGCCGTACACGCGGATCCTGCCGGAGCTGACGCTCGCGCTCGTGACGGCGTTCATCGCGTTCAACAAGGTCGGCTCGCCGCAGTACGTGGTGTGGCTGGCTGCCCCGGTCGTGATCGGGCTGGCCTACCAGGGGCGCGGATTCCGCACGCCCGCCGTGCTCGTCCTGATCACCGCCGCGCTCACGCAGGTGTTCTACCCGTTCCTCTACGACCTGCTGCTCGTGCCGGAACCCGGGATGGTCGCGGTGCTGACCGTGCGCAACGTGATGTACTTCGTGATACTGGGCTGGAGCATCGCCGCGCTGTGGCGGCGCCGCCACCGCCAGGAGGCGGCAGGCGACTTGGTGCCCGCCCACGCGTGGCCCTTCCGCTCGGCCCCGGATGCGCATCCGGAGCCGGTCGGCGGCAGCGCACGCTGAGAGAAGGAGGAAGACATGCTGGTGGCATTCTCCGTTGCGCCGAGCGGCGGCGAAGGAGCGGACGCATCGGTGCACGACGCGGTCGCCGCGGCGGTCCGCGTGGTGCGCGAGTCGGGGCTCCCGAACCGCACCGACGCGATGTTCACGACCATCGAGGGGGAGTGGGATGAGGTCTTCGACGTGGTCCGCAGGGCAACCGAGGCGGTCGGCCGGTACGGCACGCGGGTCTCCCTCGTGCTGAAGGCCGACATCCGGCCCGGGTACTCGGGTGAGCTCGACGGCAAGGTCCAGCGGCTCGAGGCTGCGCTGGGGCAGGGCGACTGACGTGGATGTCTACACCCTGGTCAGCCTGTTCTTCGGCCTGCTCGTCGCCTTCGGCCCCTTCCTCGTGATCGTGGCCGTGCTGGTGGCCGGCGTGCTGCTGGGGTGCGTCATCGTCGCGATCGTCGGCGCCGTGCGCGCCGGAACCAGCCACCCCGAGGAGACCCGGGATGTGGATGTGGCCGAATTCTTCGAGGAGCAGACCGCCGCTGCAGCGGCCGCCGCAGCCGCGGGCACCACTGACCGAGGCTAAGACGGGCTGTCCTCCGGGAGGATCGGCTCGGCACGCAACCGCCGGCGCGAAGCCACCTCGGAGGACGCGACGACCAGGACGAGAATCGCGACGGCGCACACGACCGACACCCACGCGGGCAGCCACAGCCCGGCGAGCATCAGCAGCAGCGGGAGCGTCACGGCCGGGATCGCCCAGCGCAGGACCGTCCGCCAGGAGTCCCCGAAGCGCCGGACGATGACGGCGTTCGTCACGTAGAACAGGGCGATGCCGCCCCCGAGCGACACCGAGAGCGCGGGCACGAGCGGAACAGCCGGATGGGCGATGGCCGCCGCAAGCGCTGCGGACAATGCCGTGACGCCCGCGAGGAGCAGGAACGGCAGGAAGCCGACGGTGTCCCGGATGCCGCGCATGTCGCCCGCCGCGAGCAACCGCTCGAGTCCGCTCCGCATGGCGTCCGTGCCGTACAGGAAGAACGACCAGGCCAGGCCGGCCGCGATGGCGAGCCCGAGCACGCCCACCACGCCGGATGCGATCGTCCAGGTGCTGCTCACCGCGGCCACGACGCTGAGGACCGACTCGCCGAGCACGATGATCACGAGCAGTCCGAACCGCTCGGCCAGGTGTTCCACGTTGACGCCCTCGAACGCTCCGGTCGACCAACGGCTCGTCGTCAGCAGCAGGAGCACCACCTCCAGTGCGACTGCGATCGCCCAGAGCACGAAATCGGCGGGATGCGGCAGCGCGATCGAGACGAGCCAGAGGACCGCGGTGACGCCGTTGTACGCGACGACGCGGACCCGGGCCGCCGGGCCGGCCGACCAGGACGACTGCACCCAGAGGGTCAGCAGCAGGACCCGGAGTGCCCCGTTTCCGGCCGCGAAGAGCCAGGCCCGGTCGCCGGCCGCCTCGGGCGCAGCGACCGCCATCGCTCCGATCGGGAGCATGGCGACGAGCATCACGATGCTGAGACGCCGCCGGCTGAAGTGCGGGGACAGGTCCACCACGACCGTGAGGTTCACCCACGCCCACCACACCGCGGCGAACAGAGCGACGAAGAGTGCGAGGGTACCGAACGACGGGTGCACGTGGAGCACGTGGGCGAGCTGAGCGACCAGGGCGACGAAGACCAGGTCGAAGAACAGTTCCATCCAGTCCACCCGCGAGGGGTCCCTGTCGCCCCAGGCAGCCATGGAGGCATGGTAGCCGGGGTGGAGGCCAGCCGGTCGAAACGATTCGATATAGGCTGGGCGGGTGACCCTGCTTATCGACGGGCCGACGCAGTTGTCGTCGGCCCGCATTCGTCTTGCGCTGCTGGCGCTCGCCCTCGGTGGCTTCGGCATCGGCTCGACCGAGTTCGTCGCGATGGGGCTGCTGCCCAACATCGCGCATGACCTGCTGCCGCAGGTGTACGCCGCGTCGCCGACCGACGCAAACGCGCAGGCGGGGTGGATCATCTCGGCCTATGCCCTCGGGGTCGTCGTCGGCGCGCCGACCATCGCGACCTTCGCTGCGCGCTGGCCCCGCAAGAAGTTGCTGCTCTGGCTGCTGGTCGCGTTCACGCTCGGCACGGTCGCGTCGGCACTTGCCCCGACGTTCCAGCTGGTCCTGCTCGCCCGGTTCATCTCGGCGCTGCCGCACGGCGCCTACTTCGGCATCGCCTCCCTGGTCGCCGCCTCCCTGATGGGGCCGGGCAAGCGCGGCCGCGGGGTCGCCTTCGTGCTGTCGGGGTTGACCATCGCGAACGTGATCGGTGTGCCGACCATCACCTGGATCGGCCAGCACGACGGCTGGCGCATCGCCTACCTCGTGGTCGCGGCGATCTTCGCGCTCACGTTCGTCGCGGTCGCCTTCCTCGTGCCGTGGCAGGCAGGCGACAAGAGGGCGACGGTCCGCAACGAGCTGCGAGCTTTCACCCGGCTGCAGGTGTGGCTGGCTCTAATGATCGGCGCGGTCGGCTTCGGCGGCTTCTTCGCTGTGTACACGTACATCGCGCCTATCGTCACCACGATCACCGGCCTGCCCGAGTCGACGGTGCCGCTCGTGCTGGTCCTCGCCGGGCTCGGTATGACCGTCGGGAACATCGTCGGAGGCCGGGCCGCCGACCACAGCGTCCGCCGGAGCATGCTGCTCTTCTTCGCCATCCTGCTGGTCGGGCTCGCGGTGCTGTGGCTGACCGCCTCTACCGTCGCAGGACTGCTGATCTCGGTGTTCGTGGTGTCGGGCGCGTGCTCGGCGCTGTCACCGACCATCCAGACCCGGCTGATGGATGTGGCGCGCGACAGCCAGTCGATCGCCGCGGCCCTCAACCATTCGGCGCTGAACATCGCGAACGCGGCAGGCGCCTTCTTCGGGGGGCTCACCATCGCTGCAGGCCTTGGCTACCTGTCGCCGATCGTCGTAGGCGGGCTGCTGGCCGTTGGCGGCATCCTGCTGGCCCTGCTCTCGTTCGGCATCGACCGGTCGCGAGCGCGCCGAGGAGTCGGCACCGGTGCGGTGCAGGCGCAGCGGCCGGAGCCCGTCCCCGTCGACTGAGGGCGCTCCGTCTCCGTCGGAGGTTCGGCGCCGGATCTCCGACGGACCGCGGTCCGGACGGAGATTCTGCTCAACGGAGGGCGAACCTCCGACGCAAGCAGTCGAGTCTCCGACGTAAGCGGAAGCCGAGCCCCGCTCAGTCGTTCTGGAGCAGGATGCCGTCCTGGATCGCCCGCTTCCGCAGCGCGACCTTCGTGCCGACGTCGTAGCCGGCGACCCGGTACTTCTCGCGGATGCGCTTCAGGTAGCTCTTGGCCGTCTCGTCCGAGATGCCGAGCTGGAACGCCACCGCCTTGACGGGCTCGCCCGCGCCGTACAGCGCCATGACGCGGCGCTCCTGGGCGCTCAGCTTCGGCGCTCCGCCGACCTCACCCGCGTTCAGCGCCAGGTCGAGCTCCGCCGAGATGAACGACTCACCCTTGCGGGCGGCGCGGATCGCCTCGACGATCATCTCCGCATCCTCGCTCTTCACCAGGTAGCCCATGGCGCCGGCCGCGAGCGCCTCGCGCACGACCGCAGGCTCCGAGTACGTGCTCATGAGCACGGTCGCGACACCGGTCGTCTTGAGGGTCGACAGCTTGAGCGAGATCGGGATGTTGTCCTTCAGGTCGAGGTCGAGAAGGACCACGTCGACCGGGAACTCGGGATGCGTCAGCAGTTCCGGCCAGCTGGCGACGGCCGCGACCATGCGGATGTCGTCCGCGACGCTGCGGATCCACTCGGTCAATGCTCCGAGGAGCATCTTGTGGTCGTCGACGATCGCGATCCGAATCGGCGGTTCCTCAGCCATGTGGGTGCCTCTCTCTCTGCCGGTCCAGCCGGGTCACATCAGCTCGGCTGACGTGTCGCTCACCGTGGTGATCTCGATGTGCAGTGTCGATCCGGAGAACGACTCGACGTAGCGGCCTACTTTACGGATAGCTTGCCATGCCGCCGGGTCTACCCCGTTTCGCGGCACACCGCTGGTCGAGATCGCGATCGTCATCGTCGCGCCGGGATTGGAGGTGCGGGGATACGTCCCGACGGGGCGCGCGAGGTCGAGCGTCAGCGTGCGCGGCTGCCCTGCGCCGGTCCGCACGGGGTCGCTGATCAGCAGCCACACCGCGGTGAGAAGCCCGTCGCGCTGGTCCCGGCTGAGGCCGGCGGCGAGGCCGTCGGGGTCGGTGAGGGTGACCGACGGACCCAGCAGTGCCGACTCGGTGACCGCATGGTAGAGCCACGTCTCCTTGCGGCCCTGGATGAGGTGGAGGCGCAGTTCGGTGGCGATGCTGGCCGCCGCGTCCGCCGTGTCCTGATCGAGCGGGAGGGCCGTACGCCCGGTCGCGACGCCGTCGAGGAGGCGCTCGGCGGCGAGGTCGAGCCGGGCGAGCTCCTCCGAGGCGAGCATCCCGATCGCGTAACCGGGGGAGACGACCGTGCTCTGCACCTGGACCAGGTCGAGTTCGAGTTGCACAAGCGTGCGCAGCGACCGCACGATCTGGACGCCCACGACCGGCGGCGCCACGGCGATGGCGACGGTGACGAGCCCGGGGCCGAGGAGCTGGGGGTCCGGGATCGCGCGCGCGATCACGACGGCCAGGAGGACGCCGCCGAGCACACCCGCCGCGATCAGGATGTCGCGCGCCAGCCGTACGGGCACGCACAGCAGGAGGGCGGGTCCGACCGCCGCCGCAGCCGTGAGGGGCGCGGTGGCGCCCCCGACCGGCCAGGTGCCCGCGATGTCGAGAGCGACCGCGGCCGCCCAGACCGCGAGGGCGCCCAGGAACAGCCACAGGGGCAGCTCGTCCGGCAGGCGGAAGCGGAGGACCAGTGCGGCGACCAGGGTGACGGCGACCAGCACCCAGGCGGCGACGGACAGCCCGAGGATCGGGTACTCGGAGACGTTCAGCCCGAAGAGGATCAGGAGGAAAGCGATCAGCGCCACTGTGGCGACGTTGAAGCCGACGTCGAGGCGTGCCCGGCCGAGCGCATCCCGCTCGTCGCCTGCAGCCACCCGGGCGATCGGGCTGCGGGGGACGAGCCGCTCGTCGACGCGCGTCACTTGGGCACCTCGAGCACGACGGTCGTGCCGCTGCCGGGGGAGGAGAAGAGTCGTGCGTTGCCGCCGACATCCCGCAACCGCGCCACGATCGACTCCGTGAAGCCCAGCCTGCCGCTGTCGATCGTCGTCACGTCGAACCCTTTGCCGGCGTCGGTGACCATCGCGCGCACGTTCGCCTCGTCGTCCGTGATGGTCACATGCGCCTCCTTCACGCCCGAATGCCGTCGGACGTTCTCCAGGCACTCACCGAGGGCGAGGAGGAAGGCGTCGAGTACATCGCTCGGGAGGAGCACCTGCCCGGCCCCGTGCCAGTTGACCTCCAGCCCCATGCGGCGGAAGCGCTGCTTCACCGACTCGAGGGTGTTGCCGAGGGTGGACTCCTCCACTGGCTTCAGCCTGTAGTCGCCCGAGCGCGCAGGGTCAGGTGTGAAGCCGAGCCGCAGCTGCCGCAGGAGGGCCGCATCCTCCGCCGCCTGCTCCCGGAGCGCGCCGTGGCTGACGCCGACGCCCGAGTGGGCGAGCAGGGTGAGGGTCGCAAGCACCGTGTCGTGCAGCAGGCGGGCGCTCTGGCGGCGCCGTGCCTCGGTCTCGCTGGCCTGACGCTCGACGCGGTACGCGCGGCTCATGGTGGAGATGCGCTTGAGGGTCCGCGGGACGGTGCGCGAGAGCCACACGCCGGTGGCCGTGAGCGCGATCCAGCCGGTCATGGTGAAGACGAGCGGTTCGATCATCCGCGAGCCGGTCATCCCGAGCGTCACACCCAGTGCTGCCACTGTCAGGGCCGCCGAGGCGACCAGCAGGATCAGCCGGGCGCGGGAGGTGACGGCGACCACGCAGATGCAGGCCACCGACGCCGCACCGATCACGCCGACGGCACTGATCGCCGACGGGCCGAGCGCTGTGCCCGGGAGGAGGTGGAGCAGGATGAGCGCGAGCCCGCAGACCACGATGACCCACATCCATAGGGTCAGCCGGAGCAGCGCGGCGAGCTGGTATTGCGCGACACCGAGGCACACGATCAGCACCACGGACGCGAGGTACAGGGGGAGCGGGAGCGAACCGGGGACGCTCAAGCAGAGCAGAGCAGTGACCGTGGCTGTCAGACCGACGGTGCGGGCCGTCGCCGCCAGGAGCCGATCACGCTCCTTCTGGATGCGCGACATGCCCCTCCATCCCTCGTCAGTCAGCGAGCAGCCGCCGCAGCTGGGCGCCGACGGCGTCGTCTTCGATCAAGAACCCGTCGTGGCCGAAGTCCGAGCGGATCACCACTGGAACTCTACCGTCCAGCGTGTCCGGAACATGGTAGGCGATCTGCTCCTGTCCCTCGACGGGGAACAGCCGGTCGCTGTCGATCCCGACGACGAGGGTGCGGGCGGTGACGCGCGACAGTGCGGCCGCGAGCCCGCCGCGGCCGCGCCCGACATCGTGGGAGTTCATCGCCTCCACCAACGTGAGGTAGCTGTTGGCGTCGAAGCGGCGCGTGAACTTGTTGCCGTGGAAGTCGAGGTACGACTCGACGGCGAAGCGGCCGCCGCCGCCCAGCGGGCTGATGCCGCTCTGCCAGGCGCGCTCGAAGCGGACGTTGAGCTCCGACGGGCTGCGGTAGTTCAGCAGCGCCATCCGGCGCGCGAGGGCGAGCCCGCGATGCGGTCCGTTGCCGTCGCCGGCGTCGTAGTACTGACCGCCGCGGAAGAGCGGATCGGTGCGGACCGCCTCGATCTGCACCGAGTTCAGCGCGATCTGGTCGGCGGTCGAGTGCGGGGGAGCGGCGATGACCGCGAGCCGCTCGACGCGCTCCGGGAACATGACCGCCCACTCCAGCGCCTGCATCCCGCCCATCGAGCCGCCGATGACGGCCGCCCAGCGGTCCACCCCGATCGCGTCGGCGAACGCGGCCTGCGCGGCCACCTGGTCGCGGATGGTCGTGAACGGGAAGCGTGCGCCCCACTCCGCGCCGTCGGGCGCGAGCGACGCGGGGCCGGTGGTGCCCTGGCAGCCGCCCAGCATGTTGGGCGCCACGACGAACCAGCGGTCGGTGTCGATCGCCTTGCCCGGGCCGATGATGCCCTCCCACCAGCCGGGTGTGCGGTGCCCGCGGCCCGCCGGTCCGACCGCGTGCGAGTCGCCGGTCAGGGCGTGAAGCACCAGCACGGCGTTGTCGCGCTCGGCAGACAGCTCGCCCCAGGTCTCATAGGCCACCCGGACGAAGGGGAGGCTGTCGCCGCTCTCGAAGGAGAAGGCGCCGATCCCGGCGAACTGACGGTCGCCCGGGGCGTCGGACTCCTTCCAGGCACCGCTCGCCGGCGGCTTGCCGAGCAGCGTCCGCGCCTGGGCGTCCGTGATGAAACTCGACGGCGCCGTGTCGGCGGATGTCTGCCACTCCATACCGTCCATTCTCCCGGAGCCGACGCGCTTGCTGGTCTGTGTTACGCCGCGCACTGCCCCACCGCCGAGCCCCACCGCCGAATACGCGAAGACTGCACGCGAAACCGGAGTTTCGCGTGCAGTCTTCGCGTAGTGGGTGGCGGCGCCGGATGGAAGCGGGGTTACGCGCGCGCAGCCTCCGCGACCGAGCGGGCGGCGGCGAGGCCGGCCGTGAGGTCCGCTTTGAGGTCGTCGACGTTCTCCAGCCCCACCGAGAGGCGCACGAGGCCCGGGGTGACACCCGCGGTGAGCTGCTGCTCCGGGGTCAGCTGGGAGTGCGTGGTCGACGCCGGGTGGATGACGAGGCTGCGCACGTCGCCGATGTTGGCGAGGTGGCTGAACAGCGAGAGGTTGTCGACGAGGGCCGCGCCCGCATCCACACCGCCCTTCAGCTCGAACGACAGCACCGCGCCGACGCCCTTTGGGGCGTACTTGTTGGCGGTGGCGTACCAGGGGCTCGTCGGCAGTCCCGAGTAGTTCACCGTGGCGACGTCGGGGTGCGACTCGAGGAACTCCGCGATCTCCTGCGCGTTCTGCGTGTGACGCTCGACGCGCAGCGAGAGGGTCTCGATGCCCTGGATGAGCTGCCAGGCGCTTGCCGGAGCGATGGCCGCACCCAGGTCGCGGAGCAGCTGGACGCGCGCCTTGATGATGTACGCGAGACCATCGCCGACCGCAGCCGTGTAGCTGGCGCCGTGGTACGACGGGTCCGGCTCGGTGAGGCCCGGGAACTTGTCCACGTTCTTGGACCACTCGTACGTGCCACCGTCGACGATGATGCCGCCGATGACCGTGCCGTGCCCGCCGAGGAACTTCGTCGCCGAGTGCACGATGATGTCGGCACCGTGCTCGAACGGGCGGATCAGGTACGGGGTCGCGATCGTGTTGTCGACGATCAGCGGGACGCCTGCCTCGTGCGCCACGCCGGCGACGAGCTCGATGTCGAGGATGTTGATCTTCGGGTTGCCGATGGTCTCGGCGAAGAACAGCTTCGTGTTCGGCCGGACCGCGCGGCGCCACTCCTCGGCGTCGTCCTGGTTCTCCACGAACGTCGTCTCGATGCCGAGCTTCGCGAGCGTGTACTTGAACAGGTTGTACGTGCCGCCGTAGATCGAGCTGGAGGAGACGATGTGGTCGCCCGCCTGGGCGATGTTCAGCACCGCGAAGGTCTCGGCCGCCTGGCCGGACGCGACGAGGAGGGCGCCGGTGCCCCCTTCGAGCGCGGCGACGCGTTCCTCGACGACGGCCTGCGTCGGGTTCTGGATGCGCGTGTAGATGTTGCCGAACTCGGCCAGCGCGAAGAGGTTCTTGGCGTGCTCGGCATTGTTGAACACGTACGACGTGGTCTGGTAGATCGGGGTGGCGCGGGCGTTCGTCACCGGGTCCGGCGCGGCGCCGGAGTGGATCTGCTTGGTTTCGAACTGCCAGTCGGCGGCATCGGTCATGGCGTCTCTCCTTCGGGTGTGAGGTCCAGAGTGTGCAAGCGGTCTGCCACCGCTGTCGTCAAGCAGGCTATTCGGGCCCCCGCGCGGGAGCAACGTATCCGAAACACGCCGTAACCCGCCACAATGTGCTCATGGGTAGACGGGTTGTCGTGACGGGAGCGAGTTCGGGGATCGGAGCGGCGACGGTGCGCACGTTCCGTGCGGAGGGTTGGGACGTGGTCGGGGTCGCCCGGCGGCAGGACCGCCTGGACGCGCTCGCCGCGGAGACCGGGGCGGAGGTGTTCGTCGCCGACCTGACGAAGCAGGAGGATGTGGACGCCCTGCGCGACCACCTGGCGGCGACCGGCGGCATCCACGCGCTCGTCAACAACGCGGGAGGCGCGCACGGCCTCGACTCGGTGGAGTCATCCAGCATCGACGACTGGATCTGGATGTACGAGATCAACGTCATCGGCACCAAGCGGGTGATCTCGGCGCTGCTGCCGCTGCTGCGACGGGGTGCCGCGGAGACCGGGCACGCCGATATCTGCGTCGTCACTTCCATCGCCGGCCTCACCGCGTACGTCGGGGGCGGCGGGTACAACGCCGCCAAGTTCGCCGAGCACGCCCTCACCGAGGTGCTGCGGCTCGAGCTGAACGGTGAGCCGATCCGGGTGGTCGAGGTGGCGCCCGGGATGGTCGCGACCGAGGAGTTCTCGCTCGTGAGGTTCGGGGGCGACCAAGCGAGGCGCAACGCGGTCTACGAGGACGTCCCCGAGCCGCTCTCGGCCGAGGATGTCGCCGGGACCATCGTGCACGCGCTGACCCTTCCGCGGCACGTAGACCTCGACCTGATCGTCGTGAAGCCGGTGGCGCAGGCCGCGCCGTACCGGCTCCACAAGGGCGAGCTCAGCGTCAAGGACTGACATGGCGAAGGAGGAGGTGAATCCGAGACGCGACCGCTGGGAGCGGGCGACCGCCTGGCCCGGGGTCGCCGCGAGCGTCCTCTTCCTCATCGCGTACTCCTGGAACATCCTGGAGGAGCACAAATCGCGTGCGCTGACCGTCACCCTGATCGTCATCCTCGTCGTCGTCTGGCTGTTCTTCCTCAGCGACTTCGTCATCCGGCTGATGCTGTCGAAGGACAAGGGGTCCTTCGTCCGCCACAACCCGGTCGATCTGCTCTCCGTGTTCCTGCCCATGGCGCGGCCGTTCCGACTGCTGACGAGTCTGCATCGCATCCCGGCCCTCGGCGGCGATTCCGGATCGCACCTCCGGCGGCGCGTGATCATCACCGCCGCCAGCTTCATCGTGATGTTCATCTACGTGATCTCGCTCGCCGTGTTCCAGGCCGAGCGGTACGCGAAGGGGGCGAACATCCGCTCCTTCGGCGACTCGGTCTGGTGGGCGTGCGTCACGATGTCGACGGTCGGCTACGGCGACTACTACCCCGTGACGATCCAGGGTCGGGTCCTCGCGGTCGTCCTGATGATCGGCGGGATCGTGATCGTGGGAACCGCGAGCGCCACCATCGTCAGTTACCTCACCGACCGCACGCAGCGGCTGCGGGCCGAACGGGAACGGGACCACCCGCACGACAGCGGTCACGACCGGGGCTGAGCCGTAGGGTCACTCTGCAGCGACGTCGACGCAGGCGCGCAGCAGCTCCAGCGCCTGTCGCCCATCCCGCACGGTGAACTCCTGGCGATCGCCCGCGCGATCGCGCACCGCCCGCTGGAGCAGCTCGGCGTGCTCCGGCCACCGTTCGGCGGCGTAGTCCGCGGCGGCCGTCTTTGAGAGCACCTCGCCGGTCTCGATCGTCGCGACCAGTCGGATGGGGCCGAGCGCCACCCAGCGGACGGTCTCGGGGCGGAGCGGCGACCCCTCCTCCCGTCCGGACAGCTCCTGCTCGAGGCTCTCGCCGATGCGCTGCCAGTAGTCGAGCAGGTTCTGGCGGGAGAACGCGACGACGCCCTCGCCCGTTCCCGCGTAGCGATCGGCGACCGGGGTCCAGATGACGTCGCCGCCGTCGACGACGCCCTGCACGCCCGACTCCAGCTCGCGCCAGGTGATCCAGCTCAGCTGCGCGCCCTCCAGCTGAGACACCAGCACCCCTTCGACGACCTGCGGCGCGGTCTGGACGACCTCCGGTCCGCGGGCGAGCTCCGACTCGGTCAGGTAGACGCCGTCGATGTGCGGATCCGAGGCCGCATGCAACTCAGCGAGGGCCGGGAGGTCGTTCACCGGGTCGCGGGTGACGACGAAGACGACGTCGATGTCGGAGACGCCGGGATGCCAGTCCCCGGTGGCGGCGGACCCAGTCACGACCGCGCGGCTGACCAGCCCGGGCGCCCGGCGCCGTTGTTCGAGCAGGAACTCGGTGAGCGCGTCGGCGACGGCGGGAGGCAGCTGGTCGTTCATGTCACTCCTGGGCGGATAGCACGGGCTCGCCGGGCTCGATCGTTTCGGCGTCCGCGAAGGCGAGTCGCGGCACGAAGAAGAGGAGTACCGCTGCGACCAGCGCGCCGAGGCCGCAGATGGTCCAGACGGTCATGTAGCCGAGCAGGCTCGCGGCGGTCGCCGTCACGGTCGCGGCGCCCGCGAGCAGCACGACGCCGAACACCGCCGAGGCGAACGACCCGCCGATCGTTTTGGTGGTGTTCGTGAGCGCAGTGGCGACGCCGGTCTGGCCGCGTGGGGCTGCGGCGGCGGCAGCGGCCGGGAGCGCACCGACCAGAGCGCCCGAGCCGATACCCGCGATCGCCATGTTGGTGAACACCTGCCAGGTCTCGAGGTGGAAGGGCAGGAAGAGCAGGTAGCCGATCGCGACCAGGAACGACGCGCCGATCAGCGTGACCCGCGGCGTCAGCCACGACGAGACCACCGGGAACAGCAGCGCGCCGACGATCATCGAGATCAGGTAGGCGCCGATCAGGATGCTGCGCTGGCCGGCCGAGAGTCCCAGCCCGTAACCGTTGGCCGGATCGGTCCCCGCGTAGGTGCTGAGGGGCGCCTGTGCGCCGAGCAGGCTGATGCCGATGAGGCCCGCAGTGAGCTGCACCGGCCACATGGACGGGCGGCGCAGCACCCGCAGGTCGATCGCCGGATCCGCCTGCCTCAACTCCCACCGGCCGAAGGGGATGAACGCGAGCACGCCGAGGACGATGAGTGCCCAGACCCACCAGGTCCCGACTCCGTTGAGGCGCAGGAAGGTGAGCCCCGACGTGATGAGCAGCAGACCAAACGCGAGGAGTGTGAATCCGATCCCGTCGAGGGTGCGACCCGGTCCCGGCTCCGACTCGGGCACACCGAACAGGATCGCGAAGAAGACGAGCGTGACGGCGACCGCCGGCACGATCAGCGTCAGCGTGACATCGCCGCCGAACGCTTCGAACAGGAGGCCCGCTCCGATCGCGCCGACGATGGCCCCGGCCTCGAGGGCGACGACGAGCAGCCCTGCGGCCCGGCGGGTCCCCGACGCGGCGCTCCCCGTGCGGCGGCCTCGGTCGAAGATCAGCGCCACCTCCAGCGGCAGCCAGACGACGTAGAACCCCTGTAAGGCGAACGCGATCAGGTAGGTGGCGAAGTCGCCGGAGAACGCGAGCGCCCACGTCGAGAGGGCGGTCAGGGCGGTGGCGATCAGCAGGATGCGCTTGTGCCCGAACATGTCGCCGAGCTTCGCGAGCACCGGCACCACCAGGGCCGAGAGCAGCAGCTGCGCGGCCTCGAACCAGTTGTAGTCGGCGTCGTGGATGCCCAGATGCTGCACGATGTCGGAGATCAGCGGGACGTAGTACCCCTGCAGAATGCCGCTGGTCAGCTCCACCAGGGCGAGCCAGCCGATGAGGCCCGCCGCCGCGCCGATCGCGACGGTCGCCCTGCGCTGGGCCGACGTCTTCTCCGAGGTCATGCGCGGATGCTAACACCCGCATGGCCCCGGTACGGTAGAGCAATGGCCAGCGAACTCGACGATTCCGGTGCAGACGTTCTCCAGGAGACGGAACGCGAGGTCCTGGGATGGCTGGAGTTCGGTGAGGCGTCCCGCCACCTGGCCGGCGAGGTCGTCGAGTCCGGCTTCGAACCGGACATGGTCGTGGCGATCGCGCGCGGCGGCCTCCTGCTTGCGGGCGCCATCTCCTACGCCCTGGGCATCAAGGCGTGCGGCGCCCTGAACGTCGAGTTCTACACCGGCGTCGACACGCGTCTCCCGGAGCCGGTCGTGCTCCCTCCGCTGCTCGACTCGGCCGCGCTCGACGCCAAGCGCGTCCTGCTGGTGGATGACGTCTCCGACTCGGGTCGAACCCTCGCCATGGTGGTCGACCTGATCGCGGCCTCCGGCGCGGACGTCCGCACGGTGTGCCTGTACTCGAAGCCGCGCACGGTGCTCGAGCCGGACTTCGTGTGGCGTCGCACCGACCGCTGGATCACGTTCCCGTGGTCGGCGCTCCCGCCGGTCACCGCAGCGACCCACTGACGCCGCGCGTGCCGAAGTCCCTTGCCGAGCTGGCCGCCGACGGCGCGGTGGACCCGGGATGGGCGGCTGCGCTCGAACCCGTCGCCGACCGCATCGCCGCGATGGGCGAGTTCCTCCGCGCCGAGGTCGCTGAGGGCCGGCCCTACCTGCCCGCGGGCGACGCCGTACTGCGGGCGTTCCGGGCGCCGCTGGCGGATGTCCGCGTCCTCATCGTCGGCCAGGATCCGTACCCGACGCCCGGGCACCCCATCGGCCTTTCCTTCGCGGTGGATCGGCACGTGCGTCCGCTGCCCAGGAGCCTGCAGAACATCTACCGCGAGCTGCGCGAGGACCTCGGCGTGGTTCCGCCCCCGCACGGCGACCTGAGCGCGTGGTCCGACCACGGCGTGATGCTGCTCAACCGCGTCCTCACGGTCCGTCCGGGTGAGCCCGCCTCGCATCGCGGGAAAGGATGGGAGGCGGTGACCGAGCACGCCATCCGCTCGCTCGTCGCCCGGGGCCGGCCGTTCGTGTCGATCCTGTGGGGGAGGGACGCCTCCACTCTGAAGCCGCTGCTGGACGGCAACCCGGTCATCGAATCGGCGCACCCGAGTCCGCTTTCGGCCTCCCGCGGCTTCTTCGGGTCCAAGCCCTTCTCCCGCGCGAACGGCCTGCTCGAGCGTGCGGGCGAGAAACCGGTGGACTGGTCGCTCGAACCGTAACCCGCACGCAATACGGGCGACGTAGGCTTGTTGCCGTGCTGGAAGAGGAATACGAGCCGCGTCGCGTCCTGCCGCCGCACCTGCGCAAGCAGGAGCCGGCGGAGACGCCGTTCGAGTACGCCATCCGCGAGGCTCGGCCCGAAGACCTGCCGCACATCCGCGAGATCTACAACCACTACGTGGCCAACAGCACCGTCACTTTTGACGAGGATGCGATGACGCTGCGCGAGTGGAAGAGCAAGTTCGCCTACCTGAAGAAACTCGGGATGCCGTTCATCGTCGCCGAGTCGCCGAACGGGCAGATCCTCGGCTACGCGCTGGTGCAGCCGTGGAAGCAGAAGCGCGCCTACCGCTACACCGTCGAGAACTCCATCTACCTGGGCGCGGCGTCGACGGGGAAAGGCCTGGGACCTGTGCTGATGCAGGAGCTCATCGACCGTTCCAAGGCCGCAGGGCTTAAGGAGATCATCGCCGTCATCGCCGACAAGGGCGCCGACGCGTCGATCAGGATGCACGAGAACTTCGGCTTCACCGAGATCGGCCGGATGGGCCGCGTCGGGTACAAGTTCGACCGGTGGCTGGGCACGGTCCTGATGCAGAAGTCGCTGAAGTAGAACTTCGCACTCACGGGCTCCCGCCGTCGGCGGCTGACCGGCGCTAGGCTCGCGGCGTGACCACCGTGACCCCTGGAACCGGACAGGTCGCCTCCGTCGCCCCGGCGACGCCCGCGAACCTGCCGCTGCGCAAGCGCCCCGTCGACATCTTCTTCATCGTGATGTTCTCGCTGTTCATTGTGACCTGCATCATCAGCGACGCGATCCCTACGCTCGGCATCCCGCAGACCGCTACGACGACGAACATCCTGGCGCAGTGGAACTACACCTACTCGTCGCAGTACGACCCGCTCTACATGCACGAGCCGCTGTGGCTGCGGTTCATCACGGGCACCAGTGCCTTCGTCTATCTGCCGTTCTACGTGCTGCTGGTGATCTCCCTGGTGAAGGGCTTCAACTGGATCCAGCTGTTCGCCGTCATCTACGCCACGATGATCATCAGCCTTACCGCGATCCCGATCTTCGGCGTCGAGTTCTTCGGCCCGGTGGGGGAGCGCACGCCGAACCCGGTCGTGTTCCTGCTGTACAACGGGCCGTACGTGCTCGTCCCGCTGCTTCTGCTCATCCGGATGCGCAAGCCGCTGCCGTTCACGAGGAGGTTCTGAGATGCCGCTGCTGGAAGACCTGACCGTCTACGAGGACGGCGAACGCTACGACGTGTACGACCACTCCTTCCCGGACGAGGATGCGGAGCTCGGCCGCGGCCGATTCCTCGGCGCGATCACCATCACGCCGGAGGGCGAGTACGTCCCCGAAGGCGAGGGCGCACGGTACGACTACATCCCGCCGGCGCGCACCATCGACGAGGCGCTCGCCGCATTCGTCGGCTCCGCCTGATCCTGGCAGCGTTCGGCTACGCCGGGTGCTTTGCGCCCAGCTCCAGCAGACCGACCCCGCCGATCACGAGCACTAGGCCCGCGATCTGAACCCAGGTCAGCGACTCCTTGAAGAACACCCACGAGATGATCGCGATCGCGGCGACGCCGACAGCAGACCAGATCGCGTACGCGATGCCGAGCGGGACGCCGCGTCCGAGCGCCAGCGACAGCGCGAAGAACGACGCGAGGTACCCGACGACGACGATGACGAAAGCCCACCACTTCGGGTTCTCGCCCGAGGTGAATTTCAGGAACGTGGTCGCGACGACTTCGGTCGCAATGGCGACCGCGAGGAAGAGATAGCCCACGCGACACACGCTAGCGAACGGTGACTCCTAGCGCCGCCCTATGAGTTCGCTGCGCGTTCTGTCGGGCGTCACCGAACCGGCCTAGCCTGGCCTCGCCAACATCGTCGGACGGAGTGGTGGACCGCTCCCTTCGAGTGAGGCCGATGGCATGAAACCGTGGCCGGGAGCAGAAGACTCCCGGCCACGTCCATGCCTACGCGTCAGCTCCGAGGTGTCGCCCGCTTGAGCACGGCGTATCCGGCGACCGCCGCGAGGGCCGTCGGCAGGAGGAGCCAGGCCGTCACGCCGAGCGGTCCGTTCGCGGCGAACCAGTCGCCGACCGCCGGCCAGCTCTGCGTGTACGTGATCAGGGCGATCGCGCCGACGATCAGCAGCGCCAGCACGGCCCCGGCGACGAGGATGCCGTTCATCCGCCACCGCATGAAGAGCGAGGCCGAGAACGCGCCGACCGCGAAGAAGAACAGCATCCCGACGAAGACGATGAACAGCCGGCCGAAGAACGTCTCGCCGCCGAAGTACACCGACGTGAACAGGTGGCCGCCGAGTCCCCAGCCGTTCGTCCATTCCTCGATGGCGGACAGCACCGTGAAGCCGAGCGCCCATCCCGCGCCCAGCAGCACGAAGGTGAGCCCAGAGCCGAGCGCGAAGTCGCGCCGGGTGACGCTGTAGCCGAGCGCGAAGGGGAACGTCGCCGAGATCATCTGGATGCCCACAATCAGCATGTAGACGAAGACGTAGAAGGCGCCGCCACTCCACTGGGTGCCGTCCATGGCGTCGGCGCGGTCCGCCGGCGCGGTCGCGCCCCAGATGATCCACCAGATCAGCCAGTTCACCAGCCAGATGAAGAACATGATCATGGCCGGGATCCAGATGACCGTCCACTTGTTGACGAGGTTCAGCCGGACGATGCGCCAGACCCGATCCCGCGCGGCGGGCGCCGGGACGAGTGCCGGTGACGAAGATGCGATGCTCATGCGCTCTGCTCGAATTCTGTTTCACGGACCTCGGTCCTGCGGACGATGAGTTGCTGGAGGGACACCGGCGCGAGCTCGAGGCCTGCGCTCGCCGCCTCCGCACGGTCGGCCGGGGCGAGCCCGGCGACGGTGACGGAGGCGTGCCCGCCGACTCCGTCGCGGTGCAGCACCTCCCGTGAACGGACGAAGTCGTCGACGGCGGTGCGCGGCCCGACCACGGTGGTGGCCGACGTGCGCAAGGTCTCGGCGTCCTCATCCATCAGGATGCGGCCTGGTCGATGACGATGACGTGCTCCAGCAGGTTCGCGACCTCGTCGATCAAGTGGGTGGAGAGAACCACCGTGCGCGGGTGCTCCGCGAAGTCCTCCAGCAGACGGTCGTAGAAGAGCTGGCGGGCGACTGCGTCGAGCCCGAGGTACGGCTCGTCGAAGAAGGTCAGCGGCGCCCGCGAGGCGAGGCCGACGATGACGCCGACGGCGGAGAGCTGACCGCGCGAGAGCTTCTTGATGCGACGGTTGAGCGGCAGTCGGAATTCATCGACCAGCTGCTCGGCGTACTCCGCGTCCCAGTTCTCGAAGAACCAGGGGGCGCTTCGGAGCACGTGTTTGGGCTGGAAGTCCTCCGGGTAGCGCTGGCTCTCCTTGATGAAGCACACGTTCTGGAGCACCCGTGCGTTCTCGGTAGGCTTCTCACCGAACACGTGGATGTCGCCGTGCGTGGCGAAGTCCTGCCCGGTGATCAGCTGCATCAGCGTGGTCTTCCCGGCGCCGTTGCGGCCGAGGAGGCCGTGGATGCGGCCCGGCTCGATGGTCAGGGAGACGTCGTCGATCGCTGCGAACGATCCGAACCGTTTGGTCAGGCCGGAGACCTGAACCGCTGGCGCGATGGAGATCGGTGCGGGGGCGGCGCTCATGCGCTCACTCCTTTCGTCTTGGTGTCCGGCTGCGCGCCGCCCGGTGTGGGCAGTGCGGCCGTCTGGATCATGCTGGTGAGCTGGTCGGGACCGATGCCGAGCTTCGCGGCCTCGGTCAGCAGGGGGCGGAGGTACTCGTCGCTGAAGGCGTCACGCCGCTTGGCGACGAGCCGTTCGCGCGCTCCGTCGGAGACGAACATCCCGATGCCTCGTTTCTTGTAGAGGACCCCCTCATCGACCAGGAGGTTCACGCCTTTGCCCGCCGTCGCGGGGTTGATCCGGTAGAAGGCGGCGAACTCGTTCGTGGACGGCACCTGGCCCTCGGCGGGGTAGACCCCGTCGATGATGTCGTTCTCGATCTGCTCCGCGATCTGGACGAAGATCGGCTTGCCTTCGTCGATCATCCGAGCTTCACCGGTTCATTACTCATGTAACTAACCAATCAGGCCGACCGGTGGTTTGTCAAGAGGTCGTTTGCGCGTCATGAAGGGGAGACGCGCGGCGTCTCTATGGGTATGACGTGGATAGTCGTTGTGGCCGTCTCGGCCACGCTGCTCGGGGTGACCGCGAGCTGGGCGGTCCGCCGCGCGAGCGTCGCGCTTGCGCGCGCGGTGGTGTCGCCGCGCCCGCGCCCGGCGACGCGCATCCACTCGAGCACGGGCACGAGCGTCACGTTGGCCGCCGACCGTCGCACACTGCACCGGGGCCAGTTCGGACTCTGGTTCGGGCAGCACGGCCACGCGACCCACGGCCACGCGGTCGTCGGCCACGTGACCGCCTTCGACCGCGAGGCTGGGACGGTGACGCGTGAACTGCTCGAGGTCAGCGGTGACCTATCGGCCGCCCAATCGGGCCGATGGACGGGGCATCTGCATGCGGGCCCTGAGTCTCTGCGACGCCCGTACCAGCAAGTCGAGATCGAGGTTCCCGGCGGAGTCGCTCCCGCCTGGGTCGTCGAGCCTCGCGAGAACCGGCGTCCGGGTGTGTGGGCGATCCACATCCACGGGCAGAACGCGCCGCGGGTGACCGTGCTGGGGGCGGTGCACGCAACAGACTCGCTCGGGATGACGTCGCTGGTCGTCGCCTATCGCGGCGATGGCGAGGGGCCGCCCGTTCCGGCCGGCGCGAGCCTTCTGGGCCTCCGGGAGTGGGAGGACGTGGATGCGGCGGTCGCGTGGGCCCTGAGCAGGGGAGCCCAGCGGGTGGTGCTCGTCGGCTGGTCGCTCGGCGGGACCATCGCGCTGCAGCTCGCCGAGCTCGGCGCGCATCGCGCATCCATCGACCGTCTGGTGCTCATCGCACCGGTCACCGACTGGCGCGCCGCCATCCGGAACATCGTGGCGGAGCGAGGGCTGCCTCGAGCGTTGGGCTCGCTCGCCATCCGGGCGCTCGCCGATCCCGGCCTCAGCGCCCGCGCGGGCCTTCCCGAACCCCTCGACTTCGACCGGCTCGACTGGTCGCGACCGGGCCGGCTGACCGTCCCGGCGCTGGTGATCCACTCCGACGGCGACAGGTCCGTGCCGCTGTCGTCGTCCGTACTATTCGCGATGGCCAACCCGCGGCTGGTCCGCCTCGTCGAGCTCTCGCGGGCGGAGCACTGCTGGGAGTACAACGTCGACCCGGCGGCGTTCAATCGGGCGGTCATCGACTTCCTTGCGCCCGCCCGGGAGGACGACCGCCTCGGCTAGCCTGGCCCCATGGCCGACCTCCACGAGCTGACAGCGCTCGAACTCTGGCAGGAGCTCCAGTCGGGGCGAGTCTCGCCCCGGGAGCTCGCATCCCACTACCTCGACAGGATCGAACGTCTCAACCCGCAACTGGGGGCATTCGTCACCGTCACCCGCGAGCGGGCGCTGGAGAGAGCCGACCACGTCGCCGACGCCGTCCCGAAGACGGCTCCACTGTGGGGGCTGCCGTCGGGCGACAAGGACCTCTGGATGCGCGCGGGCGTCCCGACCGGATTCGGCTCGCGCGCGATGGCCGGGTTCGTGCCGGAGACGAGCGACGAGATCGTCGAGACGCTGGACGACGCCGGAGCGGTCAGTCTTGGCAAGACCAACGCGCCCGAGTTCGGGCTGCCCGCCTACACCGAGTCGCTGGCGGCGCCGCCCGCCCGCAACCCGTGGAATCCGGAGCGAGGCGCCGGCGGATCGAGCGGCGGTGCTGCGGTCGCAGTGGCGGCCGGGATGCTGCCCTTCGCCCCGGGGTCGGACGGCGGGGGATCCGTCCGCATCCCGGCTGCTGCCTGCGGACTGGTCGGGCTGAAGCCGTCGCGAGGCCTGGTGCCTGCGGGGAGCGGGATCGCCTCGCTGGCGGGGCTCGTCGTCGACGGTCCGATCGCGCGCACGACGACGGATGCCGCTCTGCTGCTCGACGGGATGATCGCCAAACGGAACGGACGTATCGACCACCACTACACGCTCCGCGCCCCCTACGACGACGACGGTCCCTTCCTGGGAACGGCCGTGCGAGGCGAGGGCCGGTTCCAGCTGGGCGTGATGACGACCTCCGCCTGGGACGGCGCTTACGACATCACCCTCTCGACCGAGGCGCTGGACGCGCTCGCCGCGGCCGTCGACGCCTTCTCCTCGATGGGTCACGGGGTGGAGGAGACGGCTCTCGTCCCGGACGACACGTACGCGCCCGCGTTCCGGACGATCTGGCAGGCCGGCGCTGCGCGCATCCCGGCCGAGGGTGAGGTGCTCGACCTGCTCGAACCGCTGACCGCCTGGCTGGTGGAGCGGGGCCGCGCCCTCAGTGCCCGTGAGCTGAGCGAGGCGTTGGCGACGTTGACGGCCTACGAGCGTTCGTTCATCGCGCAACTGTCGTCGTTCGACGCCGTGCTCACGCCGGCGATGGCGCTGACGCCGCGACCCATCGGCTGGTACGACCAGGAGGACGGTGAGCGCAACTTCGAGCAGCAGGTGCAGTACACGCCCTTCACCTCGATGCTCAATGTCACCGGCCTCCCGGCGATCGTGCTGCCGGTGTCGCAGACCGGGGATGGCCTGCCGATGGGCGTGCAGCTGATCGGCCGGCCGGGCGGGGAACGCACACTGCTGTCGCTCGCCACGCAACTGGAGCGGCGCATCCGCTGGTCGGAGCGCCGGCCACCCGTCTGGTGATGGCCTAAGTCGCCGCCGAAACCCGGCTGTCACGAGCACCCGGGTGGCCGCTAGCATGCGCGTGTGAGCGATCAGGATGCGTTCAGCCCTGCCCTCGACGAAGCTGTCGAAATCGCCGGACGCTGGCTCGCCGGCGTGCGCGAGGGGCCCATCCCGCCCACCGCCGACGTGGAGCAGGTCAAGGATGCGCTGGGCCGCGAGCTTCCCGAGCGGGGACCGGCGGCGCCGGAAGTGCTGCGCCAGATGGCCGAGGCGATGGAGCCGGGGCTCATGCGGATCGGCTCGCCGCGGTTCCACGGCTGGGTGATGGGCGGCGCCCAACCGGTGTCCCTCGGTGCGGACTGGCTGGTGTCGGCGTGGGACCAGAACACAGGCCTCCGGTCGGTGACGCCGGGTGTCGTCGCCGCGGAGGAGCTGGCCGCGCGGTGGTTGGCCGAGTTGCTCGGCCTTCCGGCATCGGCGGAGATCGGGTTCGTGACCGGCGCCACGGTCGCCAGCCTGGTCGGGCTGGTGGCCGCGAGAGACGAAGTGCTCCGGCGCGCGGGGTGGGATCCGGCTGAGCAGGGACTCGCGGGCGGACCGCGCATCCGCTTCCTGGTGGGTGCGGAGCGTCACGGCTCGGTGGACAGCTCGGGCCTCGTCGCCGGACTCGGGCGCGGCCGCGTGATCGATGCCGACGATCAGGGCAGGATGCGTCCCGACGCACTGCGGGCGGCGCTCGCCGAGGGGAGCGGGCCGGCGATCGTCTGCCTGCAGGCGGGCAACATCCACTCGGGCGCGTTCGACCCGCTTGGGGAGCTCACGGACATCGCGCACGAGGCGGGCGCCTGGGTGCACGTGGACGGCGCGTTCGGACTCTGGGCCGCCGCGGCGCCGGGGCTCCGCGCGCTCACCGCCGGCGTCGAGCGGGCGGACTCGTGGGCGACGGATGCGCACAAGACCTTGAACGTCCCGTACGACTGCGGCATCGCGGCGGTCGCCGACCCCGGGACGCTGCATCGGGCGGTCGCGCAGCACGCGGCGTACCTCGCGTCGTCGGAGGACGTGGCCGACCCGGCCGACCGGGTGCTCGAGCTCTCCCGCCGGGCCCGCGGCGTGCCCGTCTACGCGACACTGGCGCAGCTCGGCCGTGAGGGCGTGGCCGGACTGGTGCAGGGGCTGGCGGACTCCGCGACGGTGATCGCGGACGGCATCCGCGGCATCCCCGGCGGAGAGGTGCTCAACGACGTCGTCTACACGCAGGTGTGCGCCGCGTTCGGGACCGACGACCGCACCCGAGCGGTCGGTCGGGCGCTGCTGGCCGACGGTCGGGCGCTCGCCTCGCCGTCGGTCTGGCACGGCCGCGCGGTGCTGCGGTTCTCGGTGAGCAACTGGCTCACGGACCCCGAGGAAGCCGGTCGCACGGTCGCGGCGGTCCGCCGCGCCGTCGACGCGACGGCCTGACCGCCGGGCGCCCGTCAGCGCCCGGCGGCGTACCCCTGCATCCCGCGCGGGTTCGCCGCGGCCGAGAGCACGCCCGTTCGCGGGTCGCGGCCGACGGAGCTGAGTCTCCCCAGCGTCCACTCGCCGGCGCGCGTCACGCGGTGCCCGCGCGCCTCGAGGCCCGAGATGACGTCGTCGCCGAGGCGGTCCTCGACGACGGCGCCCGCCGGCACCCAGGTGCGTGGCCAGAACGACTCCGCGATGGACGTGGTGTGCAGCGCCGGCGCGTCGATCGCCTGCTGCGGGGTGTAGCCGCCGACGATCGTGCGCAGCAGGTAGAGCAGCTGCCACTGGTCCTGCTGGTCGCCACCGGGCGAGCCGAGCGCCGTGACCGGTACGCCGTCGCGCAGCACGATCGTGGGGGTCAGGGTCGTGCGCGGGCGCCGGCCGGGCACGAGGGTGGAGGCGCCGCCCACTTCCAGCCATGTCATCTGCAGCCGCGTGCCGAGGCAGAAACCGAGTTCGGGGATGGTCGGCGACGACTGCAGCCAGCCGCCGGACGGAGTCGCCGAGACGATGTTGCCCCAGCGGTCGACGACGTCGATGTGGCACGTGTCGCCGCGGGTCTCGCCGGTGCGGGAGACCGTCGGCTCCCCGACGCCCTCGCTCGCGATCCCGGACCGCGGCGTGTACTCGACGCGCAGCGGCGGTGCGAAGGGTTCGACGCCCGGCACGCGGCCCGGGCGGAACTCCGCGGAGGCGCGGTCGCCGATCAGCGCGCGGCGCTCGGCGGCATAGGCGGGGGAGAGGAGCGTGTCGAGCGGCACCTCCGCATCGCCGAAGTACGCGTCGCGGTCGGCGTAGGCCAGCTTCTGTGCCTCCAGCACCGTGTGGGCGCCGAGTTCGGTCGACGGGTCGAGCCGCGCATCCTCGAACCCGTCGAGGATGGCGAGCGTCGCGAGCAGCGCGGGCCCCTGTCCCCAGGCGCCGGTCTTCGCGATCGTGTGACCGCGGAAGTCCAGCGTCACGGCATCCTCGTACCCGGCGCGGTAGGCCGCGAAATCGGCTTCCGCGATCACACCGGCGTGGTCTCCGCCGTCGGAGTGGCGGTGCGGCGTGCGCACGAAGGCGGCGATCGCCTGGGCGACCGCCCCGGTCGCCCACTCGGTGCGTGCCGCCTCGATGCGCTGCTCCCGGTCGGTCGCGCCGTCGCCTGCGGCGATCAGGCCCCGCAGCACCCGCGCGTAAGCCGGGTCGACGACCAGCTCGCCGGGCTCCGGGATGCGCCCGCCCGGCATCCAGCGCTCGGCGGAGGTCGGCCAGTGCTCGGTGAAGAGCGGCGCGACCCGGCGGATCGTCGCGCACACCCGCTCCAGCACGGGATGCCCGCCCTCGGCGTAGCCGATGGCGAACGCCAGCACGTCGGCCAGCTCCCAGGTGCCGTGGTCCTTCAACAGAAGGAGCCAGGAATCCACCGCGCCGGGGACGGCCGCGGCGAGGGCGCCGGACCCGGGGACGAGCTCCAGGCCCTCGGCGAGGTAGTGCTCGCGGGTGGCTGCCGTGGGCGCGGGGCCCTGGCCGGAGAGCACCACCGGAGTCGGGTCGTCGGCGGTGGCGAAGATCGCGACCAGGTCGCCGCCCGGGCCGTTGAGGTGCGGTTCGACCACGTGCAGGACGAACGCTCCCGCCGCTGCCGCATCGAACGCGTTGCCGCCGCGCTCCAGCACCGCCTGCGCAGCGCCGGTCGCCAGCCAGTGCGTCGACGCGCTCATCCCGAACGTGCCCTGCAACGTGGGGCGGGTCGTGAACGCGGGAGGCGGCGTGAAGGCCATCGTCAGCTCACAGGGCCCGTGTACTTCTCGCCCGGCCCCTTGCCGATCTCGTCCGGGATGGCGGACGCCTCGCGGAAGGCCAGCTGCAGGGAGCGCAGACCGTCGCGGAGGCTGCGGGCGTGCTGGTCGCCGACGTGCTGGGCGCTGGCCGTGACCAGGCCCGCCAGGGCGTCGATGAGCTTGCGCGCCTCATCCAGGTCGGTCTGGTGCTCGGGGTCGTCGGCCAGGCCGCACTTGACGGCCGCCGCGCTCATCAGGTGCACCGCGGTGGTGGTGATCACCTCGACGGCGGGCACCTCGGCGATGTCGCGCGTCGCCTCGGCAACGTCGTCGTCGTGATGCTCCGGACCGCCGAAGGCGAAGGATGTGTCGCTCACTGCATTCCTCTGTTAGAATCGTTCGGGCTCCGGGACTTCTGTCCCGGTACGAAAGTGGAGATTCCTCCCACCCGCGCTTGACCGTTTTATAGGTTACCGGGTCGTTGCACTCCGCCACCGCGTGTGAACGCGGGGGTAGACAGGGTGCGGTACCAGGCTTGCGAAGAACAGTTCGCAGGCCGCGTTGGTGCGTGGAACCTCCTCTTTCGCCGGAACGTCGCCAGACGATCCGTGGCTGAACAGCATCGCTTGATCAGAGGAGAAAAACATCAGCGATCCCCGTACGAATGACCGTATCCGCGTCCCCGAGGTTCGACTCGTCGGCCCCAGCGGAGAGCAGGTCGGCGTGGTCAAGATCGAGGTCGCACTGCGACTCGCGCAGGAGGCCGACCTCGACCTGGTCGAAGTCGCGCCCAACTCCAAGCCGCCGGTCGCCAAGATCATGGACTACGGCAAGTTCAAGTACGAGGCTGCGCAGAAGGCCAAGGAGGCCCGGCGCAACCAGGCGAACACCATCCTCAAAGAGGTGCGTTTCCGCCTCAAGATCGACAAGCACGACTACGAGACCAAGCGCAAGCGCGCCGAAGGCTTCCTGAAGGCCGGCGACAAGGTCAAGGCGATGATCCTCTTCCGCGGCCGCGAGCAGTCGCGTCCGGACCAGGGCGTCCGCCTGCTCCAGCGCTTCGCGGAAGATGTGGCGGAGCTCGGCACCGTGGAGTCCAACCCCACGATCGACGGCCGCAACATGGTGATGATCATCAGCCCGCTCAAGAACAAGTCCGAGGCCAAGGCCGAGGCCAATGCAGTACGTGCCGCATCCAAGGCGCGCGCCCAGGGGCGCGAACAGGATGAGGTTGCTGAGACAGCCGACGCTGCTCAGTCCGATGAGAGTTCGCCCGCCCAGGCGACGAACGAGGAGAAGTAATGCCCAAGCAGAAGACCCACTCCGGCGCCAAGAAGCGCTTCAAGATCACCGGCACCGGCAAGGTCATGAAGCAGCAGTCCGGGATGCGCCACCACCTCGAGGTCAAGTCCACCAGCCGCAAGCGTCGACTGAACTCGGACCAGGTCGTCCCCGAGGTGGACGCCAAGGTCATCCGCCGGATGCTCGGCAAGTAAACGACTCGACACTGACTCATCACTAAGGAAATCGACTAATGGCAAGAGTGAAGAGGGCGGTAAACGCCCACAAGAAGCGTCGGGTCATCCTCGAGCGCGCCGAGGGCTACCGCGGACAGCGGTCGCGCCTCTACCGCAAGGCCAAGGAGCAGGTCACCCACTCCCTCGTCTACGCATACCGTGACCGCCGCCAGAAGAAGGGCGACTTCCGTCGTCTCTGGATCCAGCGGATCAACGCGGCGAGCCGCGCGAACGGCCTCACCTACAACCGCTTCATCCAGGGCCTGGGCCTGGCGGGCGTCGAGGTCGACCGTCGCATCCTCGCCGACCTGGCGATCACCGAGCCCGCGACCTTCGCGGCCCTCGTCGAGACCGCCAGGAAGGCGCTTCCGGCCGACACTTCGGCCCCGAAGGCGGACGCTGCCGCGTAACCCGCGTCGCACCACGAACGGCCCGGTCGACTTCTGTCGGCCGGGCCGTTCTGCGTGCAGCGAGCAGTCAGTCGTCCGCTCCGTGGCCTCCGGAACCGTGGTCGTCGCCGAGGTCGTGGGCGGCCGGGTCGTCGACCCCGTGGTCATCGCCGACGCCGGGCACCGTCAGCGGTGTCGCCACGTCGCTCGGCGTCGGCCGCGGGGTTCGGTCCTCAACCGTCGGAGCGGGAGTCGATGTCTGTTCGACCACCCCGGGCCCGTCATCGCCGCCACCGGTCGCGGCTACCGCTGCGGCCGTCCCCAGACCCAGCGCGACCGCCGCAGCGCCCGCGATCAGCGTCATCCTGATGCTCGTCCTCATCGTTCAACCTCCATCTGCTTTCTCTTAACACGAGACGCGAGGCCGTTCGGATCACCCGCACCCTAAGCTGGTGCCATGCTGGACAACCCGCGCTCCCCGCGCGTCAGGGCCGTCGCCAAGCTCGCCAAGCGCCCCGCCCGTTCCGAGACAGGATTGTTCCTGTTGGAGGGGCCCCAGGCCGTGGAGGAGGCACTCGCCTTCCGCCCGGAACTGGTGGTGGACCTCTTCGTCACGCCGACCGCGCTCGAGCGGTACCCGGAGATCGGTCGCGCCGCTGCCGACGCGGACATCGATGTGGAGTACGTCAGCGAGCACGTGCTCGATGCGATGGCCGACACCGTCACCCCGCAGGGGTTCGTCGCGGTCGCACGGCAGTTCCCGACCTCCATCCGTGACATCTTCGCGGGGTCGCCTCGCCTGGTCGCGGTGCTGGAGGAGGTGCGCGATCCCGGGAACGCCGGCACGATCATCCGTGCTGCCGATTCCGCGGGTGCGGACGCCGTGGTGCTGAGCGGCCGGACCGTCGACCTGTACAACCCGAAGGTGGTCCGCTCGACGACCGGCTCCCTGTTCCACCTGCCGGTGGCGGTCGGCGCAGACCTCGCCGATGTGGTCGGGCGCGCCCACTCGGCGGGCCTGCAGGTGCTGGCCGCGGACGTCAAGGGCGAGGACCTCCTCTCCGCTCGCCGCGACGGCGAGCTGGCCCGTCCGACGGCGTGGGTGTTCGGCAATGAGGCGCACGGTCTCGCGGACGAGCTGCTCGAACTCGTCGACCGGGTGGTGACCGTGCCGATCTACGGCAAGGCGGAGTCCATGAACCTCGCGACGGCGGCGTCCGTGTGCCTCTACGAATCGGCGTTCGCCCAGCGCTCCTGACACCGGTCGTCCACACTTCGGTGCCTCTGCACAGCCTCGATCCGGCGCCGGGATGCGCTCCTCGCGCCGACTAGACTGAGTGACCGTGTCAGATTCCACGGAGATCACCGAATCCGCGGTCGAGTCGGCCGTCGCTGCGGCCCTCGCCGCGATCGACGCCGCCAGCGACTCGGCGGCCCTGAAGACGGTGCGCCACGACCACACGGCCGAGGGCTCCCCGCTCGCGAGGCTCAACGCGGGCATCCGCTCGCTGCCCGGCGACCAGAAGGCTGCGGCCGGCAAGTTGGTCGGCGGCGCGCGCGCCCGCGTCAACCAGGCGTTCACGGCCAAGGAAGCCGAGATCGCCGCGGCCGAAGAAGCGGCGCAGCTCGCAGCCGAGACGATCGACGTGACGGCGGTGCCGTCGCGGTGGACGCCCGGCGCCCGGCACCCGTTGAGCCTGCTCCAGGAGCGCATCGCCGACGTCTTCGTCGGGATGGGCTGGGAGGTCGCAGAAGGGCCGGAGCTGGAGAGCGAGTGGTACAACTTCGACGCGCTCAACTTCGACGCCGACCACCCGGCGCGCGCGATGCAGGACACGTTCTTCGTCGAGCCGACCGACGCGCACCTGGTGCTCCGCACGCACACGTCCCCGGTGCAGCTGCGCGCCCTGCTCGGCGACGAGCTCCCGGTCTACCGGATCGCGCCGGGCCGCGTGTTCCGCACCGACGAGTTCGACGCGACGCACCTGCCGGTGTTCCACCAGACGGAGGGCATCGCGGTCGACAAGGGTCTGACCATGGCGCATCTGCGCGGCACCCTCGATCACTTCGTGAAGACGCTCTTCGGGGACGAGGCGAAGGTGCGCCTGCGTCCCAACTACTTCCCCTTCACCGAGCCGAGCGCCGAGCTCGACCTGTGGCATCCCACCTTCACGGGAGGCGCGCGCTGGATCGAGTGGGGCGGATGCGGCATGGTCAATCCCAACGTCCTGCGCTCCGCGGGCATCGATCCGGATGTCTACTCGGGCTTCGCGTTCGGGATGGGTGTGGAGCGGGCCCTGATGTTCCGCAACGACGTCAAGGACATGCGCGACATGGCCGAGGGCGATGTCCGGTTCTCCCAGCAGTTCGGAATGGTGGTCTGATGCGCGTCCCCCTGAGTTGGCTCGGCGAGTTCGTCGACCTGGAGCCCGGCACGACGCCGGAGGAGGTGCACGCCGCGCTCGTCTCCGTCGGTCTCGAGGAGGAGGACATCCACACCTTCGAGATCTCCGGTCCCGTCGTCGTTGGCCAGGTGCTCGAGTTCGAGGAGGAGCCGCAGACCAACGGCAAGACCATCCGCTGGTGCCAGGTTCGCGTGGCGCCCGAGGGTCAGACAGCGGCCGACGGCGGCGCCGACGTGCGCGGCATCGTCTGCGGCGCCCGCAACTTCTTCGCGGGCGACAAGGTCGTGGTAACCCTGCCCGGTGCGGTCCTGCCCGGTCCGTTCCCCATCGCCGCGCGCAAGACGTACGGCCACATCTCCGACGGGATGATCGCCTCGGCGCGCGAACTGGGCCTCGGGGAGGAGCACGACGGCATCCTGCGCCTCGCCACCCTGGGTCTCGACCCGGAGGTCGGGACCGACGCGGTGAGCCTGCTCGGCCTGGACGACGCCGCCGTCGAGGTGAACGTCACGCCCGACCGTGGGTACGCGTTCTCGATCCGCGGGATCGCACGCGAGTACTCGCACGCGACGGGGGCCGCCTTCCGCGACCCGGCCGACGCCGTGCCGGTGAGCGCGGCCCCGGACCAGCCCAGCGGGTTCAGCGTGACCGTGGACGACACGGCGCCCATCCGCGGCCGCGTCGGCGCCAGCGTTTTCGTGACCCGTGTCGTGCGCGACGTCGACGGTTCCCGGCACACCCCCGCGTGGATGATCGCCCGCCTCAAACTCGCCGGCATCCGCTCGATCTCGCTGATCGTCGACATCACGAACTACGTGATGCTGGAACTCGGGCAGCCGATCCACGGGTACGACCTGGACAAGCTCTCAGGCGGTATCGTCGTCCGCCGCGCGAACCCGGGGGAGACTCTGATCACCCTGGACGACCAGACGCGGAAGCTCGATCCGGAAGACCTCGTGATCACCGACGACTCCGGCGCCATCGGCCTGGCCGGCGTCATGGGCGGCGCGTCCACCGAGATCGGGAAGGAGACGCGCAACGTCCTCATCGAGGCGGCGAACTTCGACCCGGTCTCGATCGCTCGCACGGCGAGGCGTCACAAGCTGCCGAGCGAGGCTTCGAAGCGCTTCGAGCGCGGTGTCGACCCGCAGGTCGCCGTCGCGGCGGCGGCACGCGTCGTCCAGCTGCTCGAGCAGCTGGCCGGCGGCCACGCCGATGACCTCGGTTCGCTGCTCGACGCGTCCGTGGTCGCCGAGGCGATCCGGCTCCCCGAGGGGTATATCGCGTCGCTCGTCGGCGTCGACTTCAGCGACGACGAGGTGCGCGGAGCGCTGGCCGAGATCGGCGGAACGGTGACGGAGACGGCCGACGGCCTGCTCGTCGCGCCGCCGACCTGGCGGCCGGACCTGCGCGACAAGTCGGACCTCGCGGAGGAGGTCGCCCGCATCGTCGGCTACGACCGCATCCCGTCGATCCTCCCGGTCGCGCCTCCCGGCCGCGGCCTCAGCCGCGAGCAGCGACTACGACGTGCCGTGGTGCAAATGCTCGCGGACAACGGCGCGACCGAGGTGCTGTCGTTCCCGTTCATCAGCGAGGCGCAGAACGATCTGTTCGGCGCCCCCGAGGCGGGTCATGTCGCGGCTGTCCGCCTGGCCAATGCGCTCGATGCGACCGCGCCGTATCTGCGCACTTCGCTGCTTCCCGGGCTGCTGGATGCGGCCAAGCGCAACCTCGCCCGCGGGCTCGTCGACCTCCGGGTCTACGAGGCGGGCACGGTGTTCCGGCCGTCGGAGGGCTCGATCGGCAGCGAGACGCTTCCGCCCGGTGCGGCGCTTCCCGGCGCCGACATCCTCGCGGGCTTGAACGCCGGCATCCCGGCGCAGCCACGCCATCTGGCCGGGCTCGTCGTCGGAAACGCGGTCGAGAAGCAGCCCGGTATGCCCGCGGTTCCCGCGGGACTCGTCGACGTGCTGGACATGGTGCGTCAGACCGCTGCGGCGGTCGGCGTGGTCATCGATACGGAGCAGTCGTCGCACCAGGCGTTCCACCCGGGTCGCACGGCAGTGCTGGTCGCGCGTGCGGCCGACGGCTCCGGCACGCCGGTCGGCTACGCGGGCGAGCTGCTTCCTGCGCTCGCGCACGACCTCGACCTGCCGCGCGTCGTCGCGGTCTTCGAGCTCGACCTGGACGCCCTGATCGCGGTCGCTCCGGCCGACATCGTGGCGGGCGTGATCGCCGGCTTCCCGGCCGCGACGCAGGACCTCTCGCTGGTCGTCCCGGAGGACGCCCCCGCGGGCGACGTCCTCCGCGCGGTCCGCGAGGGCGCCGGCGGCCTCCTGGAGGACATCCGCCTGGTCGACGACTACCGCGGCGCGGGCCTGCCCGAGGCGCACAAGAGCCTGACGTTCGCGCTGCGCTTCCGTGCCCCCGACCGCACCCTCACCGCAGCCGAGGCGAGCGAAGCGAAGCTGTCCGGCGCCGCCCGCGCCGCCGACCTCTTCGGCGCGGCCATCCGCGAGTAGCCCATCCCGTTGACGCGACACGCCGCCCGCACCCTCCGTGCGACGGCGTGTCGCGTCAACTGTGCTGACCGCCGGGGCCGGATTTGGCGGCGGCCGGGGAGGGAGCGCTAGGGTTGTCACATGCTTTCCGTCCGGCGCACCGCTTCGACGCGTGCGGCACTTGCCGCCCGCGCCATGCGCCGACGCCTGCGCGACCGCCGAAGCTAGGCGGCGCTCTGGGCGGTCCTGAAGTGGATCGACGTGGGCGTCGCCGTCGCCGAGACTCCCGTCGTCCACTCAAAAAGGAAGAAGCATGACTTTCTCGGTCGCCGTCGCAGGCGCTTCCGGATACGCGGGCGGTGAACTGCTGCGCATCCTCGCCGGGCACCCCGACTTCGAGGTCCGCACCGTCACCGCGCACCAGAACGCGGGTCACCCGCTCATCGCGCACCAGCCGCACCTGCGCTCGCTCGCGCACCTCACTCTGCAGGACACTACCGCGGAGACGCTGGCCGGCCACGATGTGGTCTTTCTGGCACTCCCGCACGGCACCTCCGGCGAGATCGCCGCGCAGCTGCCGGAGGACACCGTGGTCGTCGACTGCGGTGCCGACCATCGGCTGGAGGACCCGGCCGACTGGGCCGCCTTCTACGGCGGCGAGTACTTCGGCGCGTGGGCGTACGGGGTGCCGGAGCTGCCCTCGGGAGACGGCGCCGCTGGCACCGCCGCCAAGCAGCGCGACCGCCTCGTCGGCGCTCGGCGCATCGCCGCCCCCGGCTGCAACGCCTCCGCCGTCTCCCTCGCGCTCGCCCCGGGCATCCAGTCAGGCATCATCGACGAGCAGGACATCGTGGCCGTCCTCGCCGTCGGCCCCTCGGGCGCCGGCAAGTCCCTGAAGACCATGTACCTGGCCAGCGAGATCCTCGGCTCCGCCAACCCGTACGCCGTCGGAGGCACGCACCGGCACATCCCCGAGATCCAGCAGAACCTGCGCAAGGCGGGCGCTGCATCCCCGACCGTGTCGTTCACCCCGGTCCTCGTGCCGATGTCGCGCGGCATCCTCGCCACGTCGACCGCACGGGTGAAGCCGGGGGTGACCGCCGAGCAGGTGCAGGCCGCCTGGGAGGCGGCGTACCAGGGTGAGCCGTTCGTGCAGGTGCTTCCGGCGGGCACGGTTCCCCGCACCGCCGACGTGCTGGGCTCGAACACCGTGCTGATCGGCGTCGCGCTCGACGAGGCCGCCGGCCGCGTGGTCACCGTGCTCGCGATCGACAACCTGTACAAGGGGACGGCCGGCGCCGCCATCCAGTCCGTCAACATCGCCCTCGGACTCGCCGAGACGGCGGGCCTCACCGTGAACGGAGTCGCACCGTGAACAGCACGAGCACCGCATCCACCCCGGCGGGAGCACGGTCGTGAGCGTGACCGCGGCCTCCGGTTTCGCCGCCGCGGGTGTCGTCGCCGGACTCAAGTCGAGCGGGAAGCGCGACCTGGCGCTCGTGCGCAACCTCGGTCCGCTGAACGCCGCGGCCGCCGTCTTCACCACGAACCGCTGCAAGGCGAACCCGGTGCTGTGGAGCGAGCAGGTCATCCAGGACGGCGTCGTCTCGGCGATCGTCCTGAATTCAGGAGGCGCCAATTGCTACACGGGTGCGCAGGGCTTCCAGACGACGCATGCGACCGCCGAGGCCGTCGCCGAGCAGCTCTCGGTGTCTGCGGGTGACGTGCTGGTCTGCTCCACAGGGCTGATCGGCGATCAGCTGCCGCTCGACAAGCTGCTCGGGGGAGTGGCGACCGCCGCAGGCGCCCTGGCGACGGACGCCGGACTCGGCGCTGCCGAGGCCATCATGACCACCGACACGCAGCCCAAGGAGGCTGCCTTCCGGTCGCCCGAGGGCTGGACGATCGGCGGGATGGCGAAGGGCGCCGGGATGCTGGCCCCGGGCCTTGCGACCATGCTGGTCGTCATCACGACCGACGCCGTCCTCACCTCCGAACAGCTGGATGCGGCCCTCCGCGCAGCGACCCGGGTCACGTTCGACCGCCTCGACTCCGACGGGTGCATGTCCACGAACGACACGGTCGCGCTGCTCGGGTCGGGAGCCAGCGGGGTCGAGCCGGCGGAGGCCGACTTCACCCAGGCGCTGACGGCCGTGTGCCGCGACCTGGCGGAGCAGCTGCAGGCCGACGCCGAGGGCGCCTCCCACGACATCGCGATCGAGGTCGTGAACGCGGCGAGCGAGGACGACGCGGTGACCGTCGGCCGGGCCGTCTCGCGCAGCAACCTGTTCAAGGCCGCCATCTTCGGCAACGATCCCAACTGGGGCCGGGTGCTCGCGGCGGTCGGCACGACCGACGCCGAATTCGACCCGTACGGCATCGACGTCGCGATCAACGGCGTACAGGTGTGCACGGCGGGCGAGCCGGACCAGCCCCGCGACCTCGTCGACCTCGCGCCGCGCGCGGTCCATATCCTGATCGACCTGCACGCGGGCGAGGAGATGGCGACCATTCTGACCAACGACCTCACGCACGACTACGTGCACGAGAACAGCGCCTACGCCAGCTGATGACGATGACAGAAGACATGACCGAGCACGAAGCCGCGGCCGCCAAAGCTGCGACGCTGATCGAGTCGCTGCCGTGGCTGAAGACCTTCCACGACCGCATCATCGTCGTGAAGTTCGGTGGCAACGCGATGGTGAGCGAGGAGCTGCAGCGGAGCTTCGCCGAAGACATGGTGTACCTCCGCTACGCCGGCATCCGACCTGTGGTTGTGCACGGGGGTGGCCCTCAGATCTCGGCGATGCTCGACCGGCTCGGGATCGACTCCGAGTTCCGTGGGGGCTACCGTGTGACCACGCCGGAGGCGATGGAGGTCGTGCGCATGGTGCTGACCGGGCAGATCAATCGCGACATCGTCGGCAGCATCAACAAGCACGGCCCGCTCGCGGCGGGCCTCTCGGGTGAGGATGCCGGGCTCTTCCAGGGCCGCAGGCGCGCAGCCGTGATCGACGGCGAGGAGGTCGACCTGGGGCTCGTCGGCGATGTGGTCGCCGTCGACCCGGAGGCCGTGCACGCGCAGCTCGCCGCTGGCCGCATCCCGGTCGTCTCGTCGATCGCGCCGGACATCGACGATGCCGGGCAGGCGCTCAATGTCAACGCCGACGCGGCTGCTGCCGCCCTCGCAGTGGCACTGGGAGCGGCCAAACTGGTCATCCTCACCGACGTCGCAGGGCTCTACGGCGACTGGCCGAACCGCGACTCGCTGCTGTCGAAGATCGGCGCGGATGAGCTGCGGGAGCTGCTCCCGTCGCTCGAGTCGGGCATGATCCCGAAGATGGCGGCGTGCCTGGATGCGGTCGACGGAGGAGTGGAGAAGGCGGCGATCATCGACGGACGGGTGCCGCATTCGATCCTGCTCGAAGTGTTCACGCAGTCCGGTATCGGGACGGAGGTGGTGCCCGCGTGAGCGAGGACCAGGATCGGAACGGCATGACGACAGAGTTGGAGACGCCCGCCGCGCAGTGGCGCGAGGGCGCGTGGAGAGGACCGTTCGGCGACGCGATCATGCGCACGCTCGCAACGCCCAAGGTCATGCTGGCCCGCGGCGAAGGCTGCCGGGTGTGGGATGTCGACGGCAACGAGTACCTCGACTTCCTGGCCGGCATCGCCGTCAACTCGCTGGGGCATGCGCATCCTGCCCTCGTGGAGGCCGTGAGCGCCCAGGTGGGCACCCTCGCGCACGTCTCCAACTATTTCTCGACGGCCCCGCAGCTGGAGCTGGCCGGGCGCCTGCGCACCATCACCGGCGCGGGCGACCGCGGCCGCGTGCTGTTCGGCAATTCGGGCGCGGAGGCGAACGAGGCCGCGTTCAAGCTGGCGCGCTTGAACCGCGGGCCGCACGGCCACCGGAAGCGGGTGCTCGCCCTGCACAACGCCTTCCACGGCCGGACGATGGGCTCGCTCGCGCTCACCGGCAAGCCGCCGATGCGGGAACCGTTCGAGCCGCTCCCTGGGGGCGTGCAGCACATCGATTCCACGATCGCGGCCCTGGAGGCGGCGATCGATGACCGCGTCGCCGCACTCTTCGTGGAGCCCATCAAGGGGGAGGCGGGCGTGCTCGACCTCCCGCCGGGGTTCCTCAAGCGGGCACGCGAGCTCACCGAGCAGCACGGCGCGCTGCTCATCATCGACGAGATCCAGACCGGTGTCGGCCGCACCGGCGAGTGGTTCGCCTACCAGCGCGACGGCATCCTCCCCGATGCCGTGACCATCGCGAAGGGCATGGCGGGCGGCATCCCGATCGGAGCGCTCGTCACCTTCGGCTGGGCCTCCGACCTGTTCACCCAGGGGCAGCACGGCTCCACCTTCGGTGGCAACCCGCTCGCGACCGCGGCCGGGAACGCCGTGCTCGCGGAGATCGAGCGTTCCGACCTCGTCGGCAACGCCGCCCGCCGCGGTGAGGAGCTGAAGGAGATCATCCGATCGTTCGGTTCGCCGCTCATCGGCGAGGTCCGCGGTCACGGTCTGCTCATCGGCATCGGGCTCACCGACGGCGAAGCGCACCGCCTCTCCGACGCCGCCCTCGCCAACGGGCTGATCATCAACGCGCCCAACGAGTCCAGCATCCGGCTCGCCCCGCCGCTCATCGTCGGGGACTCCGAGCTGGCGGAGTTCCGTGAGCGTTTCGGTCGCGCGCTCGATGCGCTCTGAGACCAACCCATCCCACCCCTCGATCCACCTGAAAGGGCGGACTGCATGACCCGGCACTTCCTCCGCGACGACGACCTCTCGCCTGCCGAGCAGGCCGAGGTGCTGGCGCTCGCCGCCGACCTCAAGCGCGACCGGTTCTCGGCGAAGCCGCTCGCCGGCCCGCAGACCGTCGCCGTGATCTTCGACAAGACCTCCACGCGCACCCGCGTCTCGTTCGCCGTCGGGATCGCTGACCTGGGAGGCAGCCCGCTGATCATCCAGAGCGGCGAGAGCCAGCTCGGCGGCAAGGAGTCGCTCGCCGACACCGCGCGCGTGCTGGAGCGGATGGTCGCGGCCATCGTCTGGCGCACTTACGCCCAGTCCGGCCTGGAGGAGATGGCGACGGGGACGCGCGTCCCGGTCGTCAACGCACTGTCGGACGACTTCCACCCATGCCAGATCCTCGCGGACCTGCTGACCGTCCGGGAGCACAAGGGCCGCACCGAGGGGCTCACCATGAGCTACTTCGGTGACGGAGCCAACAACATGGCGCACTCCTACCTCTTGGGCGGCGCGACCGCGGGCATGCACGTTCGCATCGCGGCGCCGGCGGACTACGCGCCCGACGAGCGGATCGTCGCCGACGCGCGCGCGATCGCGGAGCGGACCGGCGGCTCGGTCGCCGTGCTGACCGATCCGGCCGAGGCCGCGGCGGGAGCGGACGTCATGGTCACCGACACCTGGGTCTCGATGGGCAAAGAGGACGAGAAAGCCGAGCGGGTGACCGTTTTCGGCGACTATACGGTCGACTCCCGCCTGATGGGACTCGCCGCCCCCGACGCAATCTTCCTGCACTGCCTTCCCGCCTACCGCGGGTACGAGGTCAGCGCTGAGGTGCTCGACGGGCCGCAGTCGGTCATCTGGGATGAGGCGGAGAACCGGCTGCACGCGCAGAAAGCGCTGCTCGCCTGGCTGCTGCAGCACAACGAGGAGGCGGACGCGTGAGCGATCAGAACGGCACAGACGGCGTCGGCCACACCGGAGAAGGCTCCCTCTGGGGCGGCCGCTTCGCCGGAGGGCCGTCGCCCGAACTCGCGGCCCTCAGCAAGTCGACGCACTTCGACTGGGACCTCGCCTCCTACGACATCGCGGGATCGCGTGCGCACGCCCGCGCGCTCGCCGCGGCCGGCTACCTCAAGCCGGAGGAGCTCGACGGGATGCTGGCCGCCCTCGACAAGCTCGACCGGGACGTCGCCTCCGGCGCCTTCACCGCAGCCGAGTCGGACGAGGACGTGCACGGCGCGCTGGAACGCGGCCTTATCGAGCGGGCGGGTGCGGACGTCGGCGGTAAGCTTCGCGCCGGCCGGAGCCGCAACGACCAGATCGCCACGCTGATCCGGCTCTACCTGCGCGACCACGCCGGGATCATCGCCGAGCAGCTGATCGCGCTGGTAGATGCCATCGCCTCCCAGGCGGGCGCGCATCCCGCCGCCATCATGCCCGGACGTACGCACCTCCAGCACGCCCAGCCGGTGCTCCTCGCGCACCACCTGCTCGCGCACTGCTGGCCGCTGGTCCGCGACTTGGAACGCCTGGCCGACTGGGACCGCCGCGCAGACGTGTCGCCGTACGGGTCGGGCGCCCTCGCCGGGTCGACCCTCGGCCTCGACCCGCTGCTCGTCGCCCGGGAGCTCGGATTCGCGCGCAGCTCCGAGAACTCGATCGACGGCACGGCGGCACGGGATGTGGTGGCCGAGTTCGCGTTCGTCGCGGCCCAGATCGGCGTCGACCTGTCGCGCTTCGCCGAGGAGATCATCATCTGGAACACCCGCGAGTTCGGTTTCGTGACGCTCGACGACGGCTATTCGACCGGGTCGTCCATCATGCCGCAGAAGAAGAATCCCGACATCGCGGAACTGGCGCGCGGCAAGGCGGGCCGGCTCATCGGCAACGCGACCGGGCTGCTCACCACGCTGAAGGGCCTTCCGCTCGCGTACAACCGCGACCTCCAGGAGGACAAGGAGCCGGTGTTCGACTCCGTCCGCACCCTGGAGACCGTGCTGCCCGCCTTCACCGGGATGGTCGCCACGCTGCGGTTCCACACCGACCGGATGGCGGAGCTGGCGCCGCAGGGGTTCTCGCTCGCGACCGACGTCGCGGAGTGGCTGGTCAAGCAGCACGTGCCGTTCCGGACCGCACATGAGCTCAGCGGAAGCCTGGTCCGTTTCGCCGAGGAGAACGGCCTGGAACTGCACGAGGTCGACGACGAGCAGCTCGCCGCGATCTCGCCGCTGCTGACCCCCGAGGTGCGGTCCGTGCTTTCGGTGGAGGGCTCGGTCGCCAGCCGCGACGGCGTCGGCGGGACCGCTCCCGACCGCGTCGCCGAGCAGCTCGCCGCGCTCACCGACCATGTCCGCAAGGCGGCGCTCGCGCTCCGCGCATCCCGGAGGGACCTCGTCTGATGGCACGCTTCGAGCCCGAGCGGAAACGTCCCTGGATCATCACGGTCGTCGTCGTGGTCGCCATCGCCGTGATCGCGGTCGGCCTCATCGTCGCGGTGGCCGCGGGCGGCCGGATCTTCTGACGTGACCCTGTACCGTCCTGAGCGCGACGAGTTCCTGGCGTCGTCCCTGGAGGTCGCCCCGCGCCTCCTCGGGGCGGTCCTGCGGCACGACTCGCCGGACGGCGCGGTCGCGCTGCGGATCACCGAGGTGGAGGCGTACATCGGCGACGGCCTCGATCCCGGTTCGCACGCCTTCCGCGGTCGCACGAAGCGCAACGCGGTCATGTACGGACCGCCCGGTCACCTGTACGCGTACTTCACGTATGGGATGCACGTGTGCGCGAACATCGTCTGCTCACCCGAGGGCCAGGCGACGGCGGTGCTGCTGCGGGCGGCCGAGGTGATCGAGGGGGAGGACCTCGCCGAGGCGCGCCGCGTCGGGGCGAGCGGGCGCAGCATCCCTCACCGTGATCTCGCACGGGGGCCCGCGCGACTCGTTGTCGCAGCCGGGATGAGCCTCGCCGACGACGGTGCCGACGTGTTCAGCCCGCCCTTCGAGCTACTGCTGCCTCGAGAGCAAGCGGTGTACGAGACCGGGCCGCGGACAGGGGTGTCCGGAGCGGGCGGGGGGCTGGAGTTCCCGTGGCGTTACTGGCTGCCGGGCGACCCGACCGTGTCGCCGTACAAGCGGCACCCCAAGTCACACGACTGACGCATCCACCGGGACGTCGGCGTCGCTCTCAGCCGGCGCGGCTCTCAACCGGCGACGATGCGGAAGACGCCCGCGCAGAGGCACGCCCAGATGATGCTCGTCAGGGTGCCGATGATGAAGCGCTCGCGCGCCTCGGCCTCCTCCAGCTCGGTGAAGCGTCCGACGCCTTTGATCGCGATCAGCACCGCGAGGCCCTCCGGGAAGCCTGCCATGATCGTGCCCGCCGCGGCCAGGCGTTCCAGCAGGCCGATGGTGGTTCCGCCGCGCAGCACCTCGCGCGTCGTCGTCCCGCCCTCCGGCGTCATCGCCCGCACCAGGATGCCGCCGTGGGCGCTCGGCTCGGTGGTGCTGCGGGTCGCCAGGGCGAGCACCAGTTGCGACACCGGCCAGCCGCCCAGCACGGCGAGGGCCAGCGCGGCGAGACCGATCAGGAGCCGGAGGGCGAACGGAGCGTGCTGCGCGGGGATGAGCACCACGATGAGCGAGGCGGCCAGCAAGCCCGTCGCGCAGTAGACGAGCGGGCGGCGTGGCGTCCGCAATGTGGCCACGATGCAGCCGAGCGCCGCGATCAGGAGGAGCAGGGCGAGGACCCAGAGTGCGTGAGGAGCCAGCTGGCTGAGCAGCACGGGGGTCGGCGGCCACGTCGTCATGCGTTCTCCTGTGCGTCTCGTGCGTCCGGTGCGTTTCGTGCGTCCGGCGCGTCGGCCTGTGCGGCGTCCGCGCGTGCCAACAGCCTAGTCAGGGCGGGGATGGCGGCGAGCTCGACACGGAGCCCGGCGGCGCGGGCGCGGTCGCTTGCCGACTGCGGCGTGATGCCGAGTCGCGCGCCGGCTTCCGCCTGGGTGAGACCGGAGGAGACGAGGTCGAAGAGCTCCCAGCCGGCGGGGGTCCGGCCCTCGCGGAGCGTCAGCAGCAGGGTGAGCAGGGCCTCCGCATCCGCTGCGGGCTCCCCGGCCCTGAGTGCTTCGACGGCGAACCGCGCGGGGGCGCGCTTGGCTCGGCCGACAGCCGTCCGCGCCGCCACGAACGCGTCCCCCGTCGCCTCCCGGGTGTTCTCGGGAAGGGGGAGGCGCACCTCGCCGAGGCCCAGCCCGACGCTCCAGGCGCCCTCCCTGGTCAGGATGAGGATGAGCTCCAGAGCAGTGGCCGCGTCGGCCGTGAGCGCCTGGAGCTCGTCGCCGGCGTTGCGGTCCGGCGGCAGGGCGAGGTGTGCGGAGAAGCGGTCTCCGATCGTTTCGAGCGCCGGGGCGACGATGTCGGCGCGCCGTCTGCTGTCCACCTGGTCGGCGGTGATGACGAACATGGTTTCTCCCCACATCAGGTCCTGAGCCCTGATTCGGAGCATATCAGGTCTGTGGGCCTTATCGCTAGTCCATCAGGCCCCACGGCCTGACACCCCAGCGACCGGGCGACTGCCCCGCTGGTAGCCTGAACGGGTGTCCGAAACCGCCCTCACCCGTGACCAGGCGAGCGACCGCGCGCTCAGCCTCGCCGCCCAGACCAACGACGCCTCCTTCGACGACGTCTGGGACGAACTGAAGTGGCGCGGCCTCATCCACGTCTCGACCGATGAAGCCGCCCTCAAAGAGCTCCTCACGGGCGGCCCCATCACCTACTACTGCGGCTTCGACCCGACCGCGGCCAGCCTCCACCTCGGCAACCTCGTGCAGCTGCTCACGATGCGCCGTCTGCAGCTCGCCGGTCACCGGCCCCTGGGCCTCGTCGGCGGCTCCACCGGCCTCATCGGCGACCCGCGGCCGTCCGCCGAGCGCACGCTTACACCTAAGGAGACCGTCGCCGAGTGGGTGGGCTACCTGCAGGCGCAGGTCACCCGGTTCCTCTCCGACGAGGGCGAGAACGCCGTGCGCCTGGTCAACAACCTCGACTGGACGGCGCCGATGTCGGCGATCGACTTCCTGCGCGAGATCGGCAAGCACTTCCGCGTCGGCACCATGCTGAAGAAGGATGCGGTCGCCGCGCGTCTCAACTCCGACGAGGGCATCTCGTACACCGAGTTCAGCTACCAGATCCTGCAGGGGATGGACTACCTCGAGCTCTTCCGCCAGTACGGCTGCGTCCTGCAGACGGGCGGAAGCGACCAGTGGGGCAACCTCACCAGCGGCACGGAGCTCATCCGCAAGGTCGAGGGCGCCCACGTGCACGCCATCGGCACGCCGCTGATCACCAACAGCGACGGCACCAAGTTCGGCAAGAGCGAGGGCAACGCCGTGTGGCTCGACCCGGCGCTCACCTCGCCCTACGCGATGTACCAGTTCTGGCTGAACACCGACGACGCCGACGTGATCGACCGGCTCAAGGTGTTCACCTTCCTGTCGCGCGCCGAGATCGACGAGCTGGCGCAGAAGGTCGCCGACGAGCCGTTCCGGCGCGACGCGCAGCGACGCCTGGCGTTCCAGGTCACCTCGCTCGTCCACGGGGTGGCAGCGACGGAGGCGGCCATCGCCGCATCCCAGGCCCTCTTCGGTCAGGGAGACCTGGCCGACCTCGACTCGACCACTCTTGAGGCGGCCCTCCGCGAGCTCCCGAACACGACCACCACCGAGCCGTCGACCACGGTGGCGCAGGCGCTCATCGACACCGGGCTGACCTCCAGCCTCGGCGAGGCGCGGCGCGCGGTCGCGCAGGGCGGCGTCTACGTCAACAACGTGAAGGTGGAAGACGCCGAGCAGCCGATCGGCTCCTCCGTGCTCCCCGGAGACATGGTCGTGCTGCGACGCGGCAAGAAGACCCTCGCGGGTGTGTTCGTCGCCTGATGAGCTGACGTACGGTTGAGCCATGTCCGATGAACAGCAGGATGCCGGAGCCGAGGAGGCTCTCGTCGCCCGGCTCGACGTGATCGAGGAGCAGCCGCTGGCCGCCCGCGCCGACGCGTACGCGCAGCTCCACGAGCAGCTCCGCCGGACGCTGGAGGGCGACGACGAGCATGGCCGGGGCTGACCGCCGCCTCGACGTCGCACTCGCCGAGCTCGGCCTCGCACGGTCGCGCTCCCACGCCGCGACCCTGATCGCGGAGGGCCTCGTGACGGTCGACGGCCGCCCGGTTGTCCGCGCGTCGGCGAAGGTGGGCGACAGCCAGGAGGTCCGGGTCGCGGGCGCCGACCAGTACGTCAGTCGCGGTGCGCACAAGCTGATCGCAGCGCTCGACGCGTTCTCCATCGACCCCTCCGGCCGGATCGCGCTCGACGCCGGCGCCTCCACGGGCGGATTCAGTCAGGTGCTGCTGGAGCGCGGCGCTGCGCGGGTCATCGCGGTGGATGTCGGGCACGGCCAGCTGTCGGCGGTGATCGCGGGGGAGGAGCGCCTCCGGTCGTTCGAGGGCGTGAACGTGCGCTCCCTTACGGCCGACGCTCTCGCCGCCCTGACGGGCGACGAGGTGCGGCCGGACCTGGTGGTCGCCGACCTGTCCTTCATCTCTCTCACGCAAGTCATCCCCGCGCTGGTGGCGACCGCGACGAGCACGGCCGACTTCGTGCTCCTGATCAAACCGCAGTTCGAGGTGGGGAGACAGGGCATCCGGGAGGGAGTGGTCCGGGATGCGGGCCTGCGCGCCGACGCGGTGTCCGACGTCCTGTGGGCCGCCTTCGACGCTGGGCTCGGGACGGCGGGCGTCATCGCGTCCCCGATCGCCGGCGGCCACGGCAACAAGGAGTTCCTGGCCTGGTTCCGGAGGGGCGCACCGGACCCGTCCGGCCTGCGGGATGACGTCGTCCTGCTTTCGCGCTGAGTGATGCTTGCGCGAAGCTCGCAACTCGAAATGGGGGCCGGACTCGCGTGCCTACTCCCGGGAGGCGTCGCGAGGGCGTGATCTGCGGTCAGCGGCCCACCCGGGAATGCAACCACCGGTCGAGTCCGGCTGGGTGTATCGGCGGGAATTCATGCAGTCCGCCCCATAGCCGACGGCCCGGCATTCAGGCCGCCATCCGAGGGCGAGCGAGGAACGCGCGAGAGGGCCAGGGCGTCGAATCCACGCCGGGCGTTCTTGCCTGCGGGATCGTTCGGTAGGCGCTCAAACGGCGCGCGTGGGCTGCCTCGCGGAGGAAGTTGGCTTGCAGCCGGTCAAGCTGAGTGTGGCGACGACGGTAGTAGTGCGGGTGCTGGGGGCGAGTTTCGTCGCTCCTACTGTGCAGGAACGCCTCGACGCGGTCGACTGAGCCCGCAATCCGGCGCGACACGGCGGGCGCGATCCCGTCAGTCCCATTTCACGCACTCGCTGTGGGCGCCGATCCCCAGGATTTGGGTGCTGGCGGCGAAGTGAAGGCCGGCGCTGTGGGGCAGGTCGACATTGATGGAGCGGCCCCGGGTGGTGCTTTGTTCGGGGGGACCGATCTGGCGGACCGTATAGCCGAGGCCTTCCCAATAGGTGCGGACCTTCTCTGTGACGGACTCTGGATCGAACTCGGTCGAGGGGTCCGCCAATTGCCGCACAGAGATGAAGTATTGACCGGTGGTGGCCTCGTTGTCACACGAAGTCCAGGACCATGTTGCCCTCTGTTCGAGGTTGGCGGGGTCGAAGGGGAGCTCATGGTCGTCGAGGAATTCACCGCCGACAAGTTGTGCGACATCGTTGACCTGTTGCACGACATCGTCGAGGAGCTGGGTTTTGGTTTTGGTGGAGAGGCCGTCAAAGGGTGTGTTGCTGCCGGGTTGGTTCCCGGGTCCTCCTGGGTAGATGCACCCGGTCAGGGTGAGGGTGATTGCGATGGTGAGGGCGGCACGGATATTGCGGGGGAGTTTCATTGTCTGCCTTACAGTGAGGCGGCTCGTCACGGCCACTCCATGCTGCAACCCGGTGCGGTGAACTGCCGTGTGTTGGCGGGCGCGAGCTATGTCGTCACTTCAACTTCACGCATTCGCTGTCGACGGAGATGCTCAATACTTCGGTGCTCGCGAAGAACTCGAGCGCCGCCTTGTGCGGCAGGTCGACGACGATGGAGTGGCCTTTGGTTCTGTCTTGGGACGGGGGGCCGATTTGGCGGATGGTGTAGCCGAGCTTTTCCCAGTGGGCGCGCACTTTGGCGACCGGTGGGAACGGATCGATCTCGGTGCCCGGGGCCGCCTGCTGCGAGACGTTGATGGAGTATTGCCCTGAGGTGGCTGGCATGTCACACGCGTCGAGCACCCAGCCGGCCCGGTTGGTGGGGTCGAAGACGCTGGGCGGGACCCCACTGTCGAGCCATTCACCGCCCATAAGCTGCACAAGTTCGTTCACCTGTTTGAGGGCTTCGTCAAGCAACTGGTCTCGGGGTTTGGTGGACAGTCCGTTGGGTGCTGACAAGACGTCATCGCCGGGGTTGGTCATGGTTCCTCCTGGATAGAAACAGCCCGTCATCAACATGAGCACAACTGCAAGGGTGGCGGCGGCACGAAATCTGCGGGTGCGTGCCATCTACTTCTTTGCCTCTCCGGGCTTGCTGGCACCACCGTTGATTTTGTCGTCCAAGCCCACAGCGGCTGCGGCGGCGTTCCGGAGGGCCTCGGTCTTTTTGTCGAGGTAACCGTGTCCTTTGGTCGCGTGATCGTCCAAGGGGTTGAACGGGTTGCCGGTGTCACTCCCGCTCCCGATGACATCGTGCCCGTCAACAGGGTGAAGCTGATGCGCCGGATCGCCCTCGGAAGAGAACCCGCGGGCGCCGAATGCTTGGTCTCTCGGGTCCAGCCGCCCGGACATGGCCCGACCTCTGTCTGCCCACTGGTCCAGTGAGGACTGGCTGGTGTACACGTGTTGGCCGCCGCCGTCCACGTGCAGCGACTGAACGTTGTGGAGGTCTTGCTCGACCCCGGCTGATGCGAGCAGGACCACTGACTGGACGTTGTGGGCCAGGTTGCTGACCGCGTTGCCGATCACTGTGGTGCCGTAGGAGTGGCCCATCACCGCGGTGAAGGGTCTCGGGTTCCCGCAAAGGATGGTGTCCGCCGCCCACTGCCCGTCAAGCTCTCGGGACAATCGGGCAGCGCCCGCGCGGGCCCGGTCACCCTGTCCCACAGTGTCCCACCCAGGCGGGTCATACCCGATCCAGGCAACAACCATGTGCGCAACCCCAGGCTCCACGTTCTTACTCTGGTCGTTGTAGACGTCGAGCGCGGCACCGGTCCAGCCCTGAAGGCGGCCGGGTTCGCCGAGTCCGCTGTCCATGCCGGGGACCATCCAGGTGACCTTTCCGGATGCTTCGGCGCGGGTGTCTCCAATGGCGACCGCGGCGAGGGGCGGGGTGTGGCGGAGGTTGTAGGAGAGCAGCCCGCGTGCTGGTTTCTGCTTTTTGGCGAGTGCTTCGTAGTCGTCTGGAGTTCCGCCGGGGATCCTCTCAATGCCGAGGGCGGCGAGGATGTCGGCCAGGGTTTTTCCCTTGACGGAGTCGGGGCTGATGGTGGGGTCGTTGAGGTCGCGTTGGAGTTGGTTGGCGTTGGCGTGGATGCGGGTGTCGGCGTCGAGGCCGGGCAGGTTTCCGATGATCTCCGGCGCGGCTTTGCACCATTGCTCGCGAAGCTCGGGGCTGAGCTTCTTCCACCACGCCGCCGTTTTCTCTCCCGGAGGTGGGTTGTCCCAGAACTTCTGGACCAGGGCGGGGTCGCGGGCCAGGAGCAGCGCCAATTCGCCGGGGGTGAGTGTGGTCAGCATGTTCGCCAGCGCCGACCCGGTCATCGCGGGTGCGTCGATCTTCGCGAAGCTGGTGACGGTGGTGACGAAGTCGGTCAGTTGTGTCGGGGCGATGGTGGGCATTGCCCCGTGGAGGGTGGCTTCCAGGGCGTTTCTGAACACGCCCTCTTCGTTGTAGTAGTGCTCGGCGGCGGTGGCGGCCTTGCGTTTGGCGTGCGCCAACCGGTCCTGCGCGTCCTCCAGCAGCCGTTGCGCGCTGCTGAGCTCGATGTTCGCGTCATCGGCCTGACGGCGTGCCGCGGCCAGTTCGGAACCGGTCGGGACGCGGGTACCGGCCGGTGGGGCGGTGGTGGCGTACTGCTTGTACGTCCTCTCCAACAGCGACAGTGCCGCGTGCAAGGCTGCCTGCTCGACGGTCAGCGAGGAGATTGTGGCTTCGGCGGTGGCGATGTCCTCTAACGCAACTTCCGCCTCCCGCAATGCCGCATCCGCCACACCCTGATGCGCCCATATCACCGAACACCAGGCGTTGGAGGCGTCACGGGCTTCGTTGAACCGCTTCGACGTTTCCCGGCACCCTGTGCTCACGGTCTGCAGACGTTCCGCGAACATGGTCGCCGCGTATCCGGACCAGCACGGTTCCCCGACCTGCTCCAGCACGTCATTGAGCTTGTCCGCCCGGTGCCAGAGCCACTCGGCCATCGACTGGAAGTCCTTGGTCCGCCCGTCGACCGCTGCCACATCTCCCGGTGTCGGGTCCTCTTCCAGCCCGACAGGGGACCAATCAGTTGCGTTAGAACGCATGCGGGGCACCCCTGGTGAAGCTTTCAGCGCTTTTCGCGTCCCGCTGCTCATACACGTCCGCGGCCGAACCCAGCGCCGTGCTCAACGAGTCAACACTCGAGGAAAGGTTCGACAGCCCCGAACGCCAATAGGCGTCGAACTGCTCGAACACCGCCACCCCGCGGGCAGCCCCCAGACTCCCCGGCACAGGAGAAGAGGCCTTACGCCCACCATTCGCCTCATGCAGCGAGCGCGCGTTCACCCGCAGCTGCGCCGTATCGACCTTGACTTTTGTGCTCACGCGGTACTCCACTAAAACTGACGAAGAAGACAACTAGCACGTTAGCAGAGGAACAGAAATACAATACGAATGAAACCGTAATCCGGACATCATCGGATTGCGAGGAACGGCTCTGCGCGGTCGCCCACAGTTCGCGCTGAGTGAACGTTCTCCACAAACCTCTGCCGGTGGCCTCGCCCGGCGCGCGAAAACCGACAGAATGGGAGAACGGCTTTCGACAGGAGGGAACGTGACACTGATGGGTGCAGCGACGCGGTACATCCTCGTCGTCGCGCACACCGGTCGTCAGGAGTCCCTCGAGGCGGGTGTCCGGGTGTCCCGGCAGCTCCTCGACGCGGGCGTCGTCCCGGTGCTGAGCGCCGACGAGCGTAGAGACCTGCTGGAGGCGGATCCCTCGCTCGACGCGGTGGCGGTGCTCGACGACGACGTGGCGCCCAGCGAGCTGGAGCTCGTGATCGTCCTGGGCGGCGATGGAACCATCCTGCGTGCGGCTGAACTCGTGCGCGGCTGCTCCGCTCCACTGCTCGGGGTGAACCTCGGGCACGTCGGCTTCCTGGCCGAGAGCGAGCGCGACGACCTCGAGACGGCGGTCGCCCGCGGGCTCGCGAAAGACTACGAGGTCGAGGAGCGCATGACGCTCTCTGCGCGGGTCAAGGTCGGGCGCGAGGTGGTCTACGAGAGCTGGGCGCTCAACGAGGCGACGGTCGAGAAGGCGAGCCGCGAGAGGATGCTCGAGGTCGTCATCGAGGTCGACGGCCGGCCGATGTCGAGCTTCGGCTGCGACGGCGTGGTGATGTCGACGCCGACCGGCTCGACTGCGTACTCGTTCTCCGCTGGCGGCCCGGTGGTCTGGCCAGGCGTAGCCGCGCTGCTACTGGTGCCGCTGAGCGCGCACGCGCTGTTCTCCCGGCCGTTGGTGGTGGATGCGGATTCCTCCCTCGCCGTCGAGCTCCTCGATCGCGCGGGCGGCGCCGGCATCCTCTGGTGCGACGGCCGCCGGCCTTTCGACCTTCCGCCGGGGGCGCGTGTCGTCGTCCGGCGCTCGCCCATTCCGGTTCGGCTCGCGCGGCTGCACCCCGGGCCTTTCACCGATCGGCTGGTGCACAAGTTCGATCTGCCCGTGACCGGGTGGAGAGGGCCGGTGGGGCGTGACTGACGCGCGCGGCGGCATCGAGGAGATCTCGATCAAAGACCTGGGTGTCATCGCCGACGCCTCGCTCCCGCTCGGCGCCGGGTTCACCGCGATCACCGGGGAGACGGGCGCGGGCAAGACCATGGTCGTCTCGGCCCTCGGTCTGCTGCTCGGTGAGCGCGCCGACACCGGCGCCGTCCGGCTGGGCAGCCCGCAGGCGTGGGTCGAGGGTCGCTGGCGCGTGCCGTCGTCCGGTGAGGTGGTGGAGCGCGTGCGCGACGCGGGAGGCGACGTCGACCCCATCGACGCGGCGGAGGCCGAGCTCGTCCTGAGCCGTTCGGTATCGGCCGAAGGGCGGTCCCGGGTGGTCGTCGGCGGCCGGAGCGCGCCCGTCGCGGTCCTGACCGAACTCGGCGAGCAGCTCGTCGTCGTCCACGGGCAGTCCGATCAGCTCCGGCTCAAATCGGCCATCGCGCAGCGTGCAGCGCTCGACCGGTTCGCCGGTCCCGCGTTCGCAGAGGCGCTGAGCACCTACGAGCAGGTGTTCCACCGCTGGCGCGACAACCGGGCCGAGCTCGACGAGCTCATCGCCGACCAGGACCGCCGTTCCCGCGAAGCCGACGACCTGCGCGTGGCGATGGCCGAGATCGAGTCCGTCGCACCCCAGCCCGGCGAGGACGACGAGCTGGCCGAGCGGGCGGAGCGCCTCACCAACCTCGAAGACCTGCGCCTCGCCGCCGGTGCGGCCCGTGAGCTCCTGAGCGCCGAGGTGTCCGAGGGCATGGATGCGCTGGGCCTGCTGGACAACGCGCGCCGGCAGCTGGAGCGCGTCGCGCCCCACGACAGCGCCCTGCAGCCGATGGCCGAATCGGTCGCCGAGGCCAACTACCTGATCTCGGACATCGCGGCGCAGCTGTCCACGTACCTGGACGCGCTCGACGCCGACGGCGCGCATGAACTGGAGGTCGTGCAGGAGCGCCGCTCCGAGCTCGCGATCCTGCTCCGCAAGTATGGCCCCACCCTTGACGACGTCATCCGGACCCTCGAGACAGGCAGCCTCCGGCTCCTCGAACTCGATGGCGACGCCGATCGGATCGGTGAGCTGTCGCGCGAGGTCGAGTCCGACGCGGCGCTCGTCCACGAACTCGCTGCGGGACTGAGCGCGGAACGCACAGCTGCTGCCGCACGCCTCTCCGAAGCCGTCACTGACGAGCTGTCGGCCCTCGCCATGCCGGATGCGCGTGTCGTCGTCGAGGTGACCCAGCGCGACGACGGCGACCTGCAGACGTACTCGGCCACCGGCCGCGACCAGGTCGCCTTCCTGCTGCAGCCGCATCCCGGCGCCGAACCCCGCGCCCTCGGGAAGGGCGCCTCCGGGGGTGAGCTCTCGCGCGTGATGCTCGCGATCGAGGTCGTCATCGCAGGCACCGACCCGGTTCCGACCTTCATCTTCGATGAGGTCGACGCCGGCGTCGGCGGAGCCTCGGCCATCGAGATCGGCCGGCGCCTGGCCCGCCTCGCCGAGTCGGCGCAGGTCATCGTGGTGACCCACCTCGCCCAGGTCGCGGCATTCGCCAACAACCACCTCACGGTCGTGAAGGGCAGCGACGGCGCGGTCACGGCCTCCAGCGTCCGCCGCCTCGACGGCGACGAGCGCATCGCCGAGATGGCGCGCCTGCTCTCCGGCCTGCCCGACTCGGAGAGCGGCCTCGCGCACGCCCGGGAGCTCGTCGACATGGCGTCCGCGGCTCGCCGGTGAGCGCATCCCGAACGTGTCGTCGGGCTCGTCGCGTCCGAGTGCCCTTCGACCGGTGATAGGCTGTAAGCCCGTGGTGGATTATTCAGACGCGGGCCCTTCAAGCGGCAAAAACACAGCAAACGGCATTACCAAACACATTTTTGTGACTGGTGGTGTCGTTTCTTCGTTGGGGAAGGGCCTCACGGCGGCCTCTCTCGGCAACCTTCTGACGGCCCGCGGCCTCCGCGTCGTCATGCAGAAGCTCGACCCCTACCTCAACGTGGATCCGGGCACGATGAACCCGTTCCAGCACGGTGAAGTCTTCGTCACCGACGACGGCGCCGAGACCGATCTCGACATCGGCCACTACGAGCGCTTCCTCGACATCAACCTCGGCCAGTCGGCCAACGTCACCACCGGCCAGATCTACTCCAACGTCATCGCGAAGGAGCGCCGCGGCGAGTACCTCGGCGACACGGTCCAGGTCATCCCGCACATCACCGACGAGATCAAGCGCCGGATGCGGCTGCAGGCGCAGCCCGGACCGGACGGCGAGCCCGCCCCCGACGTCATCATCACCGAGATCGGCGGAACCGTCGGCGACATCGAGTCGCAGCCGTTCATCGAGTCGGCCCGTCAGGTGCGCCACGAGCTGGGCCGCAAGAACTGCTTCTTCGTGCACGTCTCGCTCGTGCCGTTCATGAACGCCTCCGGCGAGCAGAAGACCAAGCCGACGCAGCACTCGGTCGCGGCCCTGCGGTCGATCGGTATCCAGCCGGATGCTCTGGTGCTCCGCAGCGACCGCCCGGTCTCCGACAGCAACAAGCGCAAGATCGCCCTCATGTGCGACGTGGATGAGGCGGCCGTCGTCAACGCGGTCGATGTGCCCTCCATCTACGACATCCCGACGATGCTGCACGACCAGGGTCTCGACGCGTACATCATCGACCAGCTGGGGCTCGACAAGGCGGACGACGTCGACTGGAACGGCTGGGCCCGACTGCTGGAGTCGGTGCACGACCCCAAGCACGAGGTCACGATCGGCCTGGTCGGCAAGTACATCGACCTGCCGGATGCGTACCTCTCGGTCACCGAGGCCCTCCGCGCGGGCGGCTTCGCGCACCGCACCAAGGTGAAGCTGAAGTGGATCGCCTCCGACGAGTGCCAGACACCCGAAGGCGCAGCCGCGCAGCTGAGCGACGTCGACGCGATCTGCGTGCCGGGCGGCTTCGGCGTGCGCGGCATCGAGGGCAAGGTGGGCGCGCTGCGCTTCGCCCGCGAGAACGGCATCCCGGCTCTCGGCCTGTGCCTCGGCCTGCAGTGCATGGTCATCGAGTACGCCCGGCATGAGGCCGGTCTGCTGGGTGCGTCGTCGTCGGAGTTCGACCCGGAGACCGAGTTCCCGGTGATCGCGACGATGGCCGAGCAGGTCGACATCATCGCAGGCGGCGACCTGGGCGGCACCATGCGTCTGGGCCTCTACCCGGCGAACCTCGCCGAGGGCTCGCTGGTCGCCGACCTGTACGGCGCGAGCGAGGCCTCCGAGCGTCACCGCCACCGCTACGAGGTGAACAACAACTACCGCGAGCAGATCGCCGATGCAGGCCTGTGGTTCTCCGGAACGTCGCCGGACGGCCATCTCGTCGAGTACGTCGAGCTGCCGCGCGATGTGCACCCGTTCTACGTGGGCACGCAGGCGCATCCTGAGCTGCGCTCCCGCCCGAACCGCGCCCACCCGCTGTTCGCCGGGCTCGTCGGCGCCGCGCTCGACCGCCAGAAGGCCAGCCTCCTGTTCGAGGTCGCCGAGGCCGACGCCGAGATGGTCGCCGAGGCCTGATGACCGCCGAGGAGACCGCCGACCAGACCGCCGCCGACCAGACGACCGCCGACCAGACCGCGGCCGGCCTGAACGACCAGCCGTTCCGTCCGGAGATCGTGTCGTCGGAGACCCCGTTCGAGGGCAAGATCTGGAACGTCCGCCGCGACGTCTTCCGCTACAACGGCGAGGAGATCACCCGCGAGTACGTCGATCACACCGGCGCCGTCGGCATCCTGGCTCTGGATGACGACGGTCGCGTCCTGCTGATCCGCCAGTACCGTCACCCGGTGCGCCACCGTGACTGGGAGATCCCGGCGGGCCTCCTCGACATGGGCGGCGAGAGCCCGCTCGACGCGGCGAAGCGTGAGCTCGGCGAGGAGGCGGACCTCGAGGCAGACCAGTGGAACGTCCTCGCCGACGTCTTCACCAGCCCCGGCGGCAACGACGAGTCGATCCGCATCTACCTGGCCCGCGGCGTGCGCTCCACCGGCTCGGAGTTCGCGCGGGAGGCGGAGGAGGCCGACATCGAGGTGCGCTGGGTACCCCTCGACGACGCCGTGGAGGCGGTGCTCGAGCGCCGCGTCCACAACGCCCCGCTGATCATCGCGCTGCTGGCCGCACGCACCGCACGCGAGGGTGGATGGAGCACGCTCGGCGCAGAGAACGAGCCCTGGCCGAGCCACCCCAAGCTCTCGAGATGACCGTCGCGGCCGATGTCGACGTGTTCCTCAGACACGTCGCCATCGAGCGCGGACTCTCGGCGAACACGGTCGCGGCGTACCGCCGCGACCTCGGCGCGTACAGCGCGTGGCTCGACGATCAGGGAATCGTCGACGTCAGCGCCGTGACGCCCGCGACGCTGTCGGCCTTCGCCGAGCACCTCGGGACTCGGGAGGAGTCGCCGCTCACCGCATCCTCTTTGGCCCGGATGCTGTCCACCGTGCGCGGGTTCCACCGGTTCCTGCTGGAGGAGGGCCGGGTCGAGGTGGATGCTGCGCGCGACCTCCGCCCGCCGAAGCTGCCCAGCCGCCTACCTAAGGCCATCACCGTCGACCAGGTCGCCGCCCTGCTGGCCGCCACCGACGGCGACGAGGTCTCGGCACTGCGTGACAAGGCCCTCCTGGAGCTGATGTACGCCACCGGCGCCCGCGTCAGCGAGGCCGTCGGGCTGAACGTCGACGACGTGATCGACGCCGACGTGGTGCGGCTGACCGGCAAGGGAAGCAAGCAGCGCATGGTGCCGCTCGGGAGCTTCGCTCAGGAGGCCGTCTCGGCGTACCTGGTGCGGGCGCGCCCGGTGCTGTCCGCGAAGGGCCGGGCGACGCCCGCACTCTTCCTCGGGATGCGCGGGGCCCGCCTCTCGCGCCAGAACGTCTGGCTGATCATCCGCGCGGCGGCGGAGCGGGCGGAGCTCGACCTGGAGATCTCGCCGCACACGCTCCGCCACTCCTTCGCGACGCACCTTCTCGCCGGCGGGGCGGATGTGCGAGTCGTGCAGGAACTCTTGGGCCACTCCTCGGTGGCGACGACGCAGATCTACACGCTGGTCACGGCGGACACGCTGCGTGACGTGTACACGTCGGCGCACCCGCGGGCCCGTTGACCAGCGCTCACGCGGGAGAGGCGGCGTGGCGGCGGCGCGGGGCGCGGCGGCGCAGCCAGACGTAGACGGAGCGCCCGTCGCCTCCGGCGCGGCGCGTCGCGGCGAACCCGAGCTTCTTCAGCACGCCGAAGGAGGGCGCGTTCCAGGTCGCGACGGTCGCCCAGATCACGGGGAACCCGGCGTCGAACGCGGCGTCGGCGACGACCGCGGCGGCCTCGGTGGCGTACCCGCTGCCGACGTGGGCCCGCAGCAGCTCGTACGCCAGCTCCGGCTGGGCCGCGCTCGCCCGGCCGACGATGAGGCCGCAGTAGCCGACCGGCTCGCCGGTCTCCGCCAGCTCGATCATGTACAGCCCGAAGCCCACCTCACCGAACCGGCTGCGCTGCACATCCAGTCGCTCCCGCTCCTCGTCGACCGAATCGGGTTGACGGCCGAGGGGATGCTCGGCGAGCAGCGCGAGGTTCCATTCGGCGTCGCGTCCGTCGCGCGGGCGCAGACGCAGGCGTGGGGTCTCAAGGGCGGACGGCATCGGCTGCACGCGGCCAGCGTACCGAACCGCCGTGCCCACACCCCGCATGCGGGGCACGGCGCGGATAGACTGTCCCCTTGAAAGACCGCCCACGAGAGGGACGAGGAACACCCAGGTGACGCGCAACGACGAGGTCGAGACCCAGCTCCCGGGCATGGATGCCGCATCCGTCGCCCCGAAGCCCGGTCCCACCGGCCGCCCGGCACGCGCCTTTCCCGCTCCCCAGCCGCTGAAGCAGCACGGCCCGGCGAAGATCATCGCCCTGTGCAATCAGAAGGGCGGCGTCGGCAAGACGACCACAAGCATCAACCTCGGCGCGACGCTGGCCGAGTACGGCCGCCGCGTGCTGGCCGTCGACTTCGACCCGCAGGGCGCGCTGTCCGCGGGCCTCGGGGCGCAGACGCACGACGCGACGACGATCTACGACCTGCTGCTCAACCGCAACGCCGATGTGCAGGGCGCGATCCAGTCCACCTCGACGCCCGGACTCGACATCATCCCGGCGAACATCGACCTGTCGGCCGCCGAGGTGCACCTCGTGAACGAGGTCGCCCGCGAGCAGATCCTCGCGGGCGTTCTCCGCAAGGTCGCCTCCGACTACGACGTCATCCTCATCGACTGCCAGCCGTCGCTCGGCATCCTGACCGTGAACGCACTGACCGCCAGCCACGGCGTCCTGATCCCGCTCGAGTGCGAATACTTCGCCCTCCGCGGCGTCGCGCTTCTTATCGAGACGATCGACAAAGTGCGCGAGCGGCTGAACCCGGCGATCGAGCTGGATGGCATCCTCGCCACCATGTACGACTCACGCACGCTGCACTCCCGCGAGGTGCTGGAGCGCGTCGTCGACGCCTTCGGCGACCGGGTGCTCGAGACGGTCATCTCGCGGACGGTGAAGTTCCCGGATGCGTCCGTCGCGGCCACCCCGATCACGCAGTTCGCGCCGGAGCACCAGGCAGCGGAGGCGTACCGTCAGCTGGCGCGGGAACTGGTGTTCCGTGGCGCCGTCGCCTGACACGGCGAAGCCGGAGGGTGCCGCCGGTGCGGAGGAGTCCGTCGGCTTCCGCGTCTCGCTGGGCGACTTCGAGGGCCCGTTCGACCTGCTCCTGTCGCTGATCACCAAGCACGAGCTCGACATCACGGAGATCTCCCTGAGTCGGGTGACGGACGAGTTCATCGCGTATCTGCGTCAGCTGGACACCGACGAGAGCCTCGACGAGGCGAGCGAGTTCCTGCTGGTCGCGGCGACCCTGCTCGACCTCAAGGTTGCAGGGCTGCTGCCGCAGGGCGAGCTTGTGGATGCGGAGGACGTCGCCCTGCTGGAGGCCCGCGACCTCCTGTTCGCGCGGCTGCTGCAGTATCGCGCGTTCAAGGAGGCGTCCGGCTGGTTCGCGGAGCGGCTGGAGGCCGAGGGCGCCCGGCACGCGCGCCTGGTGCGGCTGGAGGACAAGTTCCGCCAGCGCACCCCGGAGCTCGTCTGGACGCTGAGCCTCGACGACTTCGCGGCCCTCGCGACGCTGGCGATGACGCCGCGCGAGGTCCCCGTGGTCGGGCTCGACCACCTGCACGCGCCGCTCGTCAGCATCCGGGAGCAGGCGGCGATCGTGGTGGGGATGCTGCGGCACGGCGAGCCGATGAGCTTCCGCCAGCTTGTCGTCGGCGCCGAGCAGAAGGGCGTCGTCGTGGCGCGGTTCCTCGCGGTGCTGGAGTTGTACCGCCGGGCGGCGCTCGCCTTCGAGCAGCTGGAGCCGCTGGGGGAATTGACGCTCCGCTGGACGGCCGAGCACTGGTCAGAAGAGAACCTGTCGAATCTGGGAGCCGACTATGACGGTTGAGAACACGGCCGAGGCCACGGATGCCACAGAGGTCACCGACACCTCCGAGGTGCCCGCGCCGGTCGAGGATGCGCAGATCGAGCGCGCGCTGGAGGCGATCCTCATGGTGGCCGACGAGCCGATGAGCATCGTCACGCTCGCGACGGCGGTCGGGGCGCCGGTGAAGCGCGTCCGCGCGGCGATCGCCACGCTGGTCGCCGACTTCGACGGTGAGAGCGGCGGCGCGGGCGGAGGCGTGCGCCGCGGCTTCGAACTGCGCGAGGTGGGCGGCGGCTGGCGGATCTACGTCCGCGAGGAGTACGACCACGTCGTCGCGGACTACGTGCTGCAGCAGAACCCCACCAAGCTGTCGCAGGCTGCCCTGGAGACCCTCGCCGTGATCGCCTACAAGCAGCCGATCAGCCGCGGTGCCATCGCCTCCATTCGCGCCGTGAACGTGGATTCTGTGGTGCGGACGCTGCTCGGTCGCGGCCTCATCACCGAGCTGTTCACCGACAGCGAGACCGGCGCCATCAACTACGGCACCACCGACCTGCTCCTCAGCCAGCTCGGCATCAACTCGGTCGACGAGCTGCCGAAGATCTCGCCGCTCCTTGCGGACGGGGCCGATGGATTCGACGGCGATGTCCGCTGACTCCGAACGGCAGGGCGAGCGCCTGCAGAAGGTCATGGCGGCCGCCGGTGTGGCCTCCCGCCGGGTGTCCGAGGACCTCATCGCCGCCGGACGCGTCTCGGTCAACGGCACGGTCGTGACCGAACCGGGCACGCGGGTCGACCCGCTGGTCGACCAGGTCGCCGTCGACGGCACGGCCGTGCAGCTCGACACCTCCCGGCGGTACGTGATGCTCAACAAGCCGGTGGGCGTGGTGAGTTCGATGCGCGACGAGCAGGGCCGTCCCGACCTGTCCCGCTTCACGGCCGACTACCCCGAACGCCTGTTCAATGTCGGTCGGCTGGATGCGGAGACCTCGGGCCTCCTCATCCTCACCAACGACGGCGAGCTCGCCCACGTGCTCGCGCATCCATCGTTCGGAGTGACGAAGACGTACATCGCCCGCGTGCGTGGCGTGGTCACGCCGCAGACGATCGGTCGGCTGACCAAGGGGGTCGAGCTGGATGACGGCCCGATCGCCGCGGACAAGGCGAAGCTGCTGCAGTCGAACCCGCGCGGGGACGACTCCCTGGTCGAGGTGACCCTGCACTCCGGTCGCAATCGGATCGTGCGGCGGATGCTCGCCGAGGTCGGGCATCCGGTGATCGAGCTGGTGCGCCGGCAGTTCGGTCCGCTGCATCTCGGGACGCTGAAATCCGGCCAGCTGCGCGACCTGACCAAGGCTGAGCTCGGCCAGCTGCTCACCATCTCCCGGGAGAGCCGGACGAAGGAGTGACGGTTCTCCACAGCTCGGCCGTTCTGCACAGGCGGACGGCAGCGGAGAGACGGCCGCGCGCCGCTGGCTAAGGTGGACGGGTGACTGAAATTTCCGCCCGCCTCCCCGGCCCTGTTCGCGTCGTCGGCGCTGGGCTGCTCGGCGCGTCCGTCGGACTCGGGCTGCGTGCCCGCGGTGTCGACGTGCTGCTCGCCGACGCCTCGCCCGCACACCTGCGGCTGGCGGCGGACTATGGCGCGGGGCGGCTCGACGACGGGGGAGTGGAGCCGGCGCTGATCGTCGTGGCGGTCCCGCCGGATCTCACCGGCCGGGTCGTCGCCGAAGAGCTGGCGGCGCATCCCGAGGCTGTGGTGACCGACGTCGCGAGCGTGAAGGTCGCGCCCCTCTCCGAACTGCAGCAGGCTGGGATCGACCTGGCCCGCTACGTCGGCGGGCATCCACTCGCCGGGCGTGAGCGGGGCGGCCCGTCGTCCGCTCGCGCAGACCTGTTCATCGGGCGCCCCTGGGTCGTCTCCGCCCGCCCCGAGAACCCCCGCGAGGCCGTCAGTCTCGTGGAAGCGCTGATCCTGGACCTCGGCGCGACACCCGTCGAGATGGATGCGGCGCGGCACGACGCCGCCGTCGCGCTCGTCTCGCACGCTCCGCAGATCGTGTCCTCCCTCATGGCGAAGCGTCTGACCGACTCGCCGGATGCCGCGCTCGCGCTGGCGGGGCAGGGTGTTCGCGACGTGACGCGGATCGCCGCGAGCGAGCCGGAGCTGTGGGTGCAGATCCTCGGCGCGAACGCTCCCGCGATCGTCGAGATCCTGCGTGCCTACCGCGAGGACCTCGACCGGGTGCTGGTGGCGCTCGGCGATGTGGATGCGTCCGGTGCCCGCCGCACGATCGCGGAAGAGATCGCCGGAGGCAATGCGGGCGTCTCCCGGCTGCCGGGCAAGCACGGCCAGGACCGGAAATATTCGAGGTTCGTGGTGATGGTCGAAGACCGGCCTGGTGAATTGGCCCGCCTGCTGCACGAGCTCGGGGAGCTCGGGGTCAACATGGAGGACCTCCGCCTGGAGCACTCGCCGGGCGCGCCGTTCGGCCTCGCCGACATCGCCGTGCTCCCGGAGGTGCTCCACCGCACCGTGGACGACCTGACCGAACGTGGATGGAGGATCACCGGATGAGCGAGACCTTCGTCGTCGCCGTCGACGGACCGGCGGGGAGCGGCAAGTCGAGTGTGAGCAAGGCGACCGCCCGCCGGCTCGGCTGGGCGTACCTGGACACCGGGGCCGCGTACCGCGCGCTCAGCTGGTACGCGCTCGAGCGCGGTGTCGACCTGACGGACTCCGCCGCCGTGATCGATGCGCTGCCCGACTTCGATTACCGCATCGGCACCGACCCCGAGACCTACCACGTGTTCGTCGGCGACCACGATGTGACCGAGGTCATCCGAACGCCGGAGGTGACGGCGGCGGTGAGCGCCATCGCGCGCGTTGCGGAGGTGCGGGTGTTCCTGACGGAGCTGTTCCGCCACATCATCCGCACCGTCGACCGGGACGGGATCGTGGTCGAGGGCCGCGACATCACGACGGTCGTGTGCCCGGATGCGCCTGTGCGCATCCTTCTCACAGCCGACGAAGCCGTTAGAATGGCGAGGCGTTCCGCTGAGCTGGCCGACCATTCCGCCGCCCATGTGGGTGAGGCCCTGCGGAGACGCGACGCGGCAGATGCCCGCGTCGTCGACTTCATGAACGCCGCAGACGGTGTGACCACCGTCGACTCCACCGATCTCGACTTCGACCAGACCGTCGACGCGGTCATCCAGGTCGTACAGAAAGCAGCCCATGTCTGACATCGAAAACGAGCCCACCGGCGACGATGACCTCGTCACCCGGCTGTCGGAGCTCGACGAAGATCTCGCCGTCCAGCGTGCCAACGCGCTCCGGAGCGGACTCGAGGAGTACGAGCTCGACGAGAGCGACCTCGACATCCTCGATGTCGCAGGCGAAGACGTCGACGGCATCACCTACCTGCCCGCCCTTCCGGTGCTGGCGATCGTCGGCCGCCCGAACGTCGGCAAGTCCGCGCTCGTGAACCGCATCCTGGGCCGCCGCGAGGCCGTCGTGGAGGACACCCCGGGTGTCACGCGCGACCGCGTCTCGTACCAGGCGGAGTGGAACGGCCGCCGGTTCACTCTGGTGGACACCGGCGGGTGGGAGCCTGACGCCCGCGGTATCGACGCGTCCGTCGCGGCCCAGGCGGAGGTCGCCATCGACCTCGCCGACGCGGTGCTCTTCGTCGTGGATGCGACCGTCGGCGCCACCTCCACCGACGAGCGTGTCGTCCGCTTGCTCCGCAAGACCGACAAGCCGGTGTTCCTCGCCGCCAACAAGGTGGATGACGCACGCCAGGAGCCGTACGCGACCGAGCTGTGGTCGCTGGGTCTCGGCGAGCCGCATCCCGTCTCCGCCCTGCACGGTCGCGGCGTTGCCGACCTGCTGGACACGCTCCTGAAGGTCCTGCCGGAGGAGTCCGCCTTCGCCAAGCGCGAGGTCGGCGGGCCGCGCCGCGTCGCCATCATCGGCCGCCCGAACGTCGGCAAGTCGTCGCTGCTCAACAAGACTGCGGGGGAGGAGCGCGTGGTCGTCAACGACCTCGCCGGCACTACCCGCGACCCGGTCGACGAGCAGGTCGAACTCGGCGGCAAGGTGTGGCGCTTCGTCGACACCGCCGGCATCCGCCGTCGCGTGCACCTGCAGCAGGGCGCCGACTTCTACGCCTCGCTCCGCACCTCCACGGCCCTGGAGAAGGCCGAGGTCGCGGTCGTGGTGCTCGATGTGAGCGAGCCGATCAGCGAGCAGGACGTCCGGATCATCGACCTCGTGCTCGAATCGGGTCGCGCCCTCGTCCTCGCCTTCAACAAGTGGGACCTGCTGGACGACGAGCGCCGCCGCTACCTGGAGCGGGAGATCGAGCAAGACCTCGCACACGTCTCCTGGGCTCCGCGCGTCAACATCTCCGCGCGCACCGGCCGGCACCTCGAGAAGCTGGTGCCCGCGCTGGAGCTCGCGCTCGAGTCGTGGGACACCCGCATCCCGACCGGCAAGTTCAACGCCTTCCTCGCCGAGCTCACGGCGGCGCACCCGCACCCCGTCCGCGGCGGGAAGCAGCCGCGCATCCTGTTCGGCACGCAGGCCTCGAGCCGTCCGCCGACATTCGTCGTCTTCACGACCGGTTTCCTCGACCCGGGCTACCGGCGGTACATCATCCGCCGCCTGCGCGAGGTCTACGGCTTCGACGGCACGCCCATCGCGCTCAACATGCGCGTGCGCGAGAAGCGCAAGCGCTAGCCGCGCCTGTCAGCGCTGGCGGGCGACGTCGAGCACGGGGGCGAAGGCGTCCGGCGCGTGGATGACGACCACCGGGGCCGTGCCCTGCGGGAACAGCCGCGCGACCTCCGCCGGGTCGGCGCGGTCATCGATCGTGATGTCGATCGACTCGCGCCAGCGGCCGTCCGACAGCCGCTGCACCGTCGCCTCCCACGTGATCCCGGGCGTCGTCCGCGCCTGCAGCCGCAAGTGGATGCCGACCGCCTTCCGGCGCGTCAGCAGTGACAGCAGGCCCCGATATACCGCGGTACGTCCGGCCACGATCAGCCACGGGTCGAGCGTGCGGACCAGCAGGTCCGCGTTCCACACGATCGTCGTCGCGAACCCGCTGCGCGACTGGTACACGTCCACGGCGATCACCCCGGGGAGCCGGCGAACTGTCTGCCGCAGCGTCCCGCGCGTGATCCCCTCCTCGACCGTGCTGTGCAGGTACAGCGGCACCGAGGGGCGCGGCGGCAGCCCGCCCGCCCGCATCAGGGCCCGGTCGTGGATGCGCTGCTCCGCACCGAAGAACGGCGTCAGCTCGCCGAGCAGCGTGGCGACGCGCGGATCCGGCGGGTCGGCCTCGACCGCGGCGGCGGTGTCCGCGTAAGCCGTCGACTGGTGCAGCGCGCCGATGCGGAAGCTGTGCGACAGCGGCGGCCGGGCCTTCACCGTCAGGAACGCGTCCCGACCCGACGCTCGCAATGGGTTCTCCCGACCCTCGACCCGCGGCACCGGATCGAGCACGTGCTCCAGCGCGAGCACGCTCACCGTCTCGGGCACCGCGATCCGTCCGAGCGGCGTCCCCGCGACGACCAGGTGCGTCACGTTCAGCCCGGACGCTACCGCCGCCGTCGCCACCTGGGCTGCGACCATCCCGCCCAGGCTGAAGCCGGTGACCAGCACGGGCTCGCCCGCGCGGATCCCGGCCTCCCGCATCGCATCGAGCGCACCTGCCGTGAACGACGGCAGCCGGCCCGCGCCGATGAGGAGGTCCGCCGTGAGGTCGTTCGGCGCCGCACCCGCGCGCGGGTGCCACGACTTCGTGCTGGCGAACTGCACCATCCACCGTCGCCCGCCGGCCGACGCGAGACCGCCGGCCGACGACAGCCCGCCGGCCGACGACAACTCCACGATCCGCACCAGCCCGACGTCGGCGCGATCGTCGAGGTCGGGATCGCACAGGTCGTCGATCTCGCGCTGGCTGAGCAGCACCTCCCGCAGGGACCGGATCGTGCGTCGCCGCATCGCCCCCGCGGCGATCCCCGGCTGCCCGAGCGGGTCGGGGGAGGGACCGAGCGGGAGCCCCAGGAGGCCGGCGGGAACATCCACCAGCCCGGGCGTCGGCACGTAGTCGTCGCCCGCATCCGGGTCGTTCCACCAGTCGAGCACGTCGCGGATCAGCGGGAAGGCGTGCGCCAGGAAGTCGTCGTACGCCACCCGCGCGGTGTCACCTCCATCACGCAGCAGCCCGCGCCGCCTGCCCAGGTTCACCACCTTGAGCAGGATGCCCGGCAGCGTGAACACGGCGACGTACGGCCGCGCCCGCCAGCGGGGAAGGAACACTCCGACCAGCGAGACGAGCAGGGCCAGCGGCCCGAGCAGCCACCCGGCGACCCGGGCGGTGCCGCCCACCGTCCGCGGCACGAGCGACAGATACAGCCCACTGAGGGCGATCCGCCGCGCGCGTCGCGTGGTCGGCGGCGGCGCCTCGAACGGGTACGGGATGCGCTGCCTGCGCTGAACGGCGAACCACACCCAGGCGGCGGCCATCCCGATCAGCCACGCGAGCAGGGCCAGCGCACCGCCTACGATCCCGACGCCCAGCAGCACGATCCCGAGCGCCAGGGCGACGGGGATGCCGACCACCAGTCCGAGGATCAGCGCGACCCGGCCTCCGGCGCTCCGACCCCGCCAGAGCTGCGGTGGCAGCGACGGCGGCGACGACATGCGGTCAGCCTAACCCGCACCCTCCGACACTCCCGGGGCGTGCATGCATACGCATAGAGACGCTCGCGAGCAAGCGCGACACGCGCTCCAGCAGCGTGAAAGATCGGTAACCCGTCACCCCAAAGAGGGGGCGACCAGAAAAGGGGTATTTGTACCCCGGTCTGTCCTCACTAGTGTGGACAACCGGGAGCCACCCGACCGTGCCCACCCGAGGGCCGGGCTCCTGACCCCTTCAAGGACGCATACCCGACCATGAGTTCTCACACCGCATTCACCCCTGCCCGGAAGCGCCAGCTCGGCTCCGAGAAGCGCACCGAACCCCTTCCGACGGTCCACCCGAGGCCGTCCGATCGCAAGATCACCTGGAGCCGCGTCGCCATCGTGCTGACCGTGCTGTTCTGGGCGATCTACGTCGTCACCACGATCATCCGCCAGTTCATCGACAGCGGCAGCCAGAACTTCCGCTTCACCATGGAGGCGCTCGGCTACACGGTCGTCGTGACCTTCCTCACCTTCTCCGCGCTCATGTACCTGGTCGCCCGACAGGGAGCGCTGCAGCGGTTCCAGAAGCACGTCCGCGTGCCGCGCGCCGAACTCGACCGGCACTTCGCCGAGAACCAGCCCTCGATCACTGTGCTCGTGCCCTCCTACGCGGAGGAGCCGGAGGTGGTCCGGATGACGCTGCTCTCCGCGGCGCTGCAGGAGTTCCCGTCGAAGCGGGTCGTGCTGCTCCTGGACGACAACCCGAACCCTACCGACCCGGCCGTGCGCGAGCGCCTGGAGGCCACCCGGGATCTCGCCCACGACATCAGCGCGACTCTCGCCGAGCCGCGGTTCCGCTTCAGCGACGCGCTCATGCGCTACGAACTGGGCGACGCCGGGGTCTACGCGACCGACGCAGCCGCCCTCGAGCTCGCCGACCACTATCGCTGGGCCGCCGAGTGGCTGTACGCCCAGGCCGACGCCCACACCATCGAGGACCACGTCGACGTCTTCTTCGCCGACCAGGTGCTCCGCGGCCTCGGCGACGACCTCGCCCTGACCGGGGAGGCCGTGTCCGCGGCCGTCGCCGAGGGCGCATCCCTCACCTCCAAGCGGGTCGCGCAGCTGTACCGCCGCCTCGCCTGGACGTTCGACGCGGAGCTCGCCGTCTTCGAGCGCAAGAAGTGGGCCTCCCTCTCGCACGAGGCGAACAAGGCGATGAACCTGAACGCCTACATCGGCCTGATGGGCGGCACCTACCGGGTCGAGGAGACGCCGGAGGGCCCCATCCTGAACCAGGTTCCGGCCGGCCAGCGCCGATCGGGCGATGTCGAGATCCCCGACAGCGATTTCCTGCTCACTCTGGATGCCGACTCCATCCTGCTGCGCGAGTACTGCCTGCGACTCACCTACTTCCTGCAGCAGCCCGACAACGCGCGGGTCGCCGTGACGCAGACGCCGTACTCGTCGTTCCGCGGTGCGGGCACCCGCATCGAGCGTCTCGCGGGAGCTACGACCGACATCCAGCACATCCTGCACCAGGGCAAGAGCTATTACGGCGCCACGTTTTGGGTCGGCGCGAACGCGGTCATCCGCAAGCGTGCGCTCGAGGACATCGTCGAGACCGAGTTCGTCGGCGGGTTCGAGGTGCGCCGCTACATCCAGGACCGCACCGTCATCGAGGACACCGAGTCGAGCATCGACCTCGGCACCCACGGCTGGACGCTCGCCAACTACCCTGAGCGGCTCAGCTACTCGGCCACCCCGCCCGACTTCGGTTCGCTGATCGTTCAGCGCCGCCGCTGGGCGAACGGCGGACTGCTCATCCTGCCGAAGCTGTGGCGTCAGGTGAAGGAGCGCAAGCGCCGCGGCGAGTCCGTGTCGCGCATCGAGCTGCTGCTGCGGGTCAACTACATGGCCTCAATCAGCTGGGCCAGCTTCGGCCTGATCTTCCTGCTGGCGTACCCGTACGACGGTCGTCTGCTCAGCCCGATGGTGCTGCTCGCCGCGCTCCCGTACTTCATCAGCCAGGCGGCCGACCTGCGGTACAGCGGGTACAAGGCCACCGACATCTTCCGGATCTACGGCTTCAACCTCATCCTGCTTCCCGTGAACCTCGCGGGTGTCCTGAAGTCGATCCAGCAGTCGCTGACCGGCAAGAAGATCCCGTTCGCCCGCACGCCGAAGGTCAAGAACCGCACCGCCTCGCCGCTGCTGTATGTGATCGCACCGCTCGCCATCGTCGCGTTCTCGCTGTTCACCCTGTGGCGTGACGTCAATGCGCAGAACTGGGGCAACGCGGCCTTCGCCGCCTTCAATGCCACGCTCGCGATCTGGGCGATCGTCGCCTACATCGGCATCTGGAACACCATCGTCGACATCTGGATCGGGATGACGAAACCGCTCTACGTGGACAAGTCGCGCACCCAGGCGACCTCGGTGGTCGAGCCGACCACCGCATCCATCGACTGGAGGTCGGTGCTCTACCACGGGCACGCGGGCGGTGAGGTGCCGCATCGGGCCCCGGTCGGGGCGGTCGTGGAGGAGCGTGCGGTCTCGGCAGGGGTCGACGCCGTCGACGCCCTCGACGCCCCCGCCGCAGAGTCCGCCTCGAACGAGAAGCAGGCCGCCTGATGGCCCGCGGAGCGAAGAAGGCGCAGGATTCCGTCGAGCGCGCCCAGGCGCCCGAATCCACCGGCGGTCGCCGGCTCTCCGCCTGGCGCGTGATCGGCGCCGGCCTCGTCGCCGTGATCGTCGTGTCCGCAGCGGCCGTCGGCCTGCAGTGGTGGAGCGCGCGGGCGGCCGTCGATGCGAAACCGTGGTTCGCCTCCTATGTGGATGTGACCGCCACGCCCCGTTTCGCGTTCGAGAACCTCGGCGGCACCTCCACGAAGGATGCCGTGCTCTCGTTCGTCGTGTCGTCGAAGTCGGACCCGTGCGCACCCAGCTGGGGCGCCGCATACTCGCTGGACCAGGCTCGCGGATCGCTGGACCTCGACCGCCGCATCGCGCGCCTGCAGCAGCAGGGCGGAACCGTCGCGGTCTCGTTCGGCGGCCAGGCCAACGACGAACTCTCGGTCGGCTGCGTCGACGCATCGGACCTGAAGGATGCGTACGCCGCGGTGGTCGACCGCTACAAGATCGGCACCATCGACCTCGACCTGGAGGGCGCCGGCCTCGCGGACCGGGGTGCCTCCGTGCGCCGCGCCACCGCCATCGCCGCCCTGCAGCAGGAGCGCCGGGCGGCGGGCAAGAGCCTCGCGGTCTGGCTGACGCTCCCTGTCGCGCCCACGGGTCTGACCTCGGACGGCACGGACGCGATCGCCGCCATGCTGGACGCCAAGGTGGATATCGCCGGTATCAACGTCATGACGATGGACTTCGGCGACGCGAAGGACGCGAAGGTGTCGATGGCGAAGGCCGCCGAGTCCGCGGTCTCCGCCACCCAGCGCCAGCTCGGCATCCTGTACGACCGCGCGAAGCTGCACCAGAGCGACCCCAGCCTGTGGGCGAAGCTCGGCGCGACCCCGATGATCGGCCAGAACGACGTGGAGGGTGAGGTCTTCACGCTCGCGGATGCCGCATCCTTCAACCGCTGGGCCGTGTCGAACGGCCTCGGCCGGATGTCGATGTGGTCCGCCAACCGCGACAAGACCTGCGGCTCGAACTACGTGGACCTCTCCGTCGTCTCCGACGCCTGCAGCGGCGTGGCCCAGGGCAAGAAGACGTTCGCCGGAGTGCTTGCGAAGGGCTTCGCCGGCCACATCGCGCTGGGGGAGGGGGCGGTCACCACCGCCGAGCCCACCTCGACGGCGGCCGCCGACGACCCGGCGCACTCGCCGTACGCCATCTGGGCCGCCAAGGGCTCGTACCTGAAGGGAACCAAGGTCGTCTGGCACCACAACGTGTACCAGGCGAAGTGGTGGACCAAGGGCGACGTGCCCGACGACCCGGTGCTGAACGCGTGGGAGACACCGTGGGAGCTGGTCGGCCCGGTGCTGCCGGGCGAGACGCCCATCCCACAGCCCACCCTCGCGCCCGGCACCTTCCCCGCCTGGAGCGGCACCACGGCCTACGACAAGGGCCAGCGCGTGCTCTTCGACGGCGTACCGTTCGAGGCCAAGTGGTGGACGCAGGGCGACAGTCCCGAGGCCGCCAGCGCCGACCCCGACTCGTCGCCCTGGACCCCGCTCACGCAGGACGAGATCGACCAGATCATCGGCGGCTCCGGCCGCTGAAACCAGCTCGGCGGCGGGATGTTGACTCCCCCCATCGCATCCCGTCGCCGACTCGACCTGGGCTCCCCGCTGCGGGGCGGGGACCCGGGCGCCCGCAGGCACCGTCCGGTGCGGCGGCGCAGTGCCGGCAGGGATCGGGCGCACCTTCGGGTGGTGTGCGACGATCCCGCCGGCACGCTAGAACAAATCTGATCCGCCAGCTCCTCAAGGACATTCGACCGGGCGTGCGCGGGGCCGGGACTTCGCCCGCGCCGACCGTGACGGTCACGTCCGCCGTCACGTCGACGCCCGCTCCTGCATTGGCACTGATGCCCTCCGACCCTTCGACGCGCGGCTTCACCTCGGTGCCCGCCGTTGGGGGCGCCGGAGGCGTCGTCGTGATCTACGACATCGGTGGCACCGTGGGCGAGCCGAAGCTGGTCCACTGGCTCATCAAAGACATCTGACCGGGCGTGCGCGGGGCACCTCGACGACACGGTAGGATGGTCGAGTTGCTTCGCGCGGCCCCACCGGCCGCGCTCCGCGACAGCGGGCTGTGGCGCAGCTTGGTAGCGCACTTGACTGGGGGTCAAGGGGTCGCAGGTTCAAATCCTGTCAGCCCGACGTAGTGAAAAAGCCGGTGGGCACGAAGGTCGCGAAGCGATCACGTGCCCACCGGCTTTTTCACTACTCGCTGCTGTCTATTGGGGTCCCCGCCGCGAGGGACCCCGGGCGAGGCCCGCGCGAGGCGCGGAGCGGCGTTTGGGGGAGCGCGCGGGGCGCAGCCCGGCTTTTTCAAGACTCGCTACTTCAATCGGGTCGCCGCCGCGAGGTGCCCCGCGAGAAATGAGCGGTCTCCGGTGCGTCATGTTCGCCTGGCACAACAACTGGCACGGGGGGCAGCCGCCCAGGACGAGTTGGTCTCGACGGTTGAAGCGGGCACTGAGTAGTGGCAATAGCTTCGCTTGGGGGTGCGGGTGGGCCACGGAGGCTGGAGCGTTGGGTAGCCTGTCGGTAAAGCGAGCGGGCATCTGGTTTGCACGGGATGCTGGACGGGGGTTGCGTTGGCAGTTGTGCGGAGCGTTGCAGTACTTGTCGGCAACGGTCTTTCAATCGCTTTCAATCCTGAGCTGAATCTTCAGAGCATCACAGGCGAAGTTCTTCGTCGCATAGAGGCGGCCGAAGGAGGTGATGTTGTGGTGGCCATGAAAGAGATCGCTGAGCGGGCCCTGCCTGAAGGCGCGAGAAGCGCTGAGGACTTCGAAGTGCTTGTGGGCGCCTTCGGCGCCGAGTCGCGCACGCTCGACCTGCTTGACACCCTTGCTCAGCTAACAAAACCTGCGGACGAAGAACTGCGCGCCGCGATTAGACGAGTTTCGGGCTTTGCCGAGCAGGTGCGGGACACGAGTGTCTCACACGTCCTAGAAGTAATCTCGGAGCGATCACACGCATACGTTGACGACGCGCGGAGTCTCTATGACTTGGTGACGGCCATCATCGAGTCGTTCAAGGGCAAAGTGGTCATTGGAAATCTCAACTACGACACCCTTCTGCTCGCTGCACTCCTTGCAGTGTGTCAATCCGAACTTGTCGATATGGGGCACGGAAACCGACATGTGAAGGTCTTGGTTGACGACCGAATTGAACGCGAGGTGAACGCGCTTAGGTCAAGCATCGACGATTTTCCGAGCCAGAAGAGAGTCCAACTGCTGCATCTTCACGGATCGCTGACCTTCTGGGCGACTCGCGACGGGAAGATCTACGCAAAATTGCCGAAGGAGATGCTCGATGACGGCGATCAGTGGCGCGCAATCCGAGAAGGAACAACGAACGTCCGACCTGTAGTCGTACTTGCGAATCGAAAAGACAAAGCGGAGCACGTGGCCAAGTTTCCCTTTGATCTGGCATATGAGATGTTCTCGAGCGGGTTGGCAAAGGCGACTAGGTGGCTCATCATCGGCTACTCCTTTCGGGATGATCCGGTGAACGCCACGCTCCGCTCGGAGTTCATCAATCGCGATCCGAAGCCCACAGTTCTCGTCGTCACGCACGGTGACGACCTTCGACGTAAGGACGTGGAGAGGGCATTCGGGTGGGGTGCCGAGGACGCCTCGTCCGAGGCGTGGCTGACCATCGAGCGTGGGGGTGCGAGCGGTGTTGAAACGAGGGAGGACTGGATGAACTTCATCGAGTAGGAAGGATTCAACTAGCCGTGCGAGTAGCATCTCTCTCCGATCGTCGCGCGACCATGATGTATCGGCTCGTGCCAGACTCCGCCCGGTGAACGACTATGAGTGGGACTGCTGTCGAGGGCTTAACCGCCGCCGGAGAACCCCCTACTTACATCTGGCTTCCGCCGGATCGCGGTGACCTGAAGGAAGCCCTGGCGTTCGATGCGGTTAGATCGTCGATGGATTCGACGGCGGGGCTGCGTCGTCCCCACGCCTCGCCGCTTCGATCGCGAGAGTCGCGGTGTCGATCCGAACAGTGTTCTTGCGCGCCGCTTCAAGCTCGGCCGCCGCACGGTCTACCGGCGCAGTCGTGGCCCGTTCCGTTTCCAGCGCAAGGGTAGCTGCGGCGATCGCCTGCTCACGCTGGGCGACGATGTTCCCCGAGTTCAACGCCGCTTGCTTGACCGCAACGGCGAACTGGCGGACCTTCTGCCCGTCGTCCGGGTTGCAGGTGACGAGACCCGCAAACCCTGGGCCTTCGATCATCAGGTACAGCTCTCGGTTGTCGTGAATCTTGCTCTTCTTTGCGACACCGCCGACAATCGCGCCCACCGGTCCGAACAGGAGCCCACCGGCGGCGACTCGGGTGAACGTGGTCCGGCTGCTGGTAGCAAGGTTCCCAGCAGTATCGACGATGGCATTCACCGAAGGGTCGAGGTCGAACGTGCCTTGCGCGGTCGTGATCGTCATGGCGGTCAGCGAAACCGACCCGTCTTTTCCACGGTATGACGCAATCGTGCGGACGCCGATACCGTTTGCGGCGTTCAACGCCTTCTCTGCGGTCTTCAATCGCTGGTCCCGGGCCTTCACCTGAGCAGCGTGGGCCTTTTCCGCCGACTTCACCGTCGCCTCGTACTCGACCAGTGCGTCGTGCCGTTCCCGTTCCGCTGGAGACATCGCATCGATCCGGGCTCGTTCCTTGTGCTGGCGGGCTCGGATGAGGAAGAACGCTCCGACCGCGGCGGCGATGAGAACGAGGACGACGACCAGACCGACGACGGCGCCTGAGTCCATAGGGAACACTCCTGACTAGCTTGAGAAACGCTTCAGGCTATCGGCAGTTGGGTGATCTCGGCCTGCCCCATTGTGGGGTGCAGGGATCCTGTCAATTGCGTCCAGTTCGCGCTGCCTGGCGCGTCCCTTGGAGGAATCGGAGGGCGTGGCGAGGACAACGCGCTAGGCGCTGACCGCGTTGCCGTCTATGGCGGTTTTCGTCGCGACGCTCGGGGCGCGACCGTGCGCGACCCGGCGGACCGTGGACGTGAACCCGCCCCATGTAGGGGATGTCGTCGATGCTGAACCTACCCGACGGCGCGCCGATCATCGGCTGCGTGTGGATCAGCGTCGTCGCCACCGTGCTTCTGATCTTCCGCCGGCGGGTGGTCACCTTCCTGCTGCGGCTCGCAGCGCCTCAGAATCCGTCGACGGGCAGCGCCGGGACATCGGTATCGGCGTCGCGCTGGTCGCTGTCTTCGCCTACGTGCTCGCCGCCACCCTCACCGCAATGTCATTGCTGCCATCTGGAGAGAAAGCCTGGCCGCTCGCGGTGGGCCTTCCCGTGGCAGCCCTCGTCAGCCTCCTGTACTGGCTCCGGTTCGCGAACGCGGGGATCTCCCTGACGGGGTGGCAGCGTCGATGACAGTGGCAGCAGATCCCTCTGATGCTCTCGGTTCCTGATACGCGCTGTGTCAGTGAGCACGGCGCAGTAGCTTTGTTGCGCCGACGGATGACGGGAGCATGGACATCGTGGATGGGACGGGCAGAGCCCCGGTAGGGGACCCACGCGAGCGGCCTATCGTCATCCTCCTGTGCGGTCTGCCCGGCTCCGGTAAGACGACCTTCGCTCGCCAACGCGAACGAGAGACGGGTGCCATCCGCTTCAGCACGGACGAGTGGATGGCCGACCTCGGTCTCGACTTCTTCGATGCGCTGCGCGACAACGTACAGGCCCGGCTCGACCGACTCTGGGTTCAGCTGGTCGGACGTGGACTGAGCGTCATCCTCGAAGACGGGACCTGGCAGCGGGAAGAGCGCGATGAGATCCGTCGCATCGCCACGCAGCTCGGCGCCAGGACCGAGCTGCACTACTTCGATGTCCCTTTCAACGAACTCTGGCGCCGCCTTGAAGCACGCAACGTTCGTCCGCCCTACGGTGCCGTGCCGATCACGCGCGAGATCCTCGAGGATTCCCGGCTGCGGCTCCAGCGACCCGATCGGGCCGAGTCCTCGCTTTTCGACCGGTTTGTCCTGCATCGCTGAGAGCGACGGCCGCCGACCCGCGATGCGCTCGTTGTGGGCGCACGCCGCGCTCCTCCATGTCGAGCGCACCGGATTCCGGCGTGACCGTTGCGAAGGTGTGGCGAAGTTCGTGAAAGTGCAGGCCGGTCATCCCGGGCGCGCTGGGTCGGAGGCTTGAAGGTGTACCGGTAAAAGCCCTGGTAACCGAAGCGGTGCGAGTAGCTGTGGGCGTTGTGCCCGGGCACCTTCCCTGGCCAGAGCAGCGCGTCGGGGTCACCGAGGTACGGGTGGCTTTCAAGATAGGCGGCGAGGTCCGCGTACAACTGGTCGTCCAGAATCGGCACGTCTCGAACGGATCGCTTCGACTTCGGCGAGCCGGTGACGTGGCCCGCACTCGTGTGCGTGGTGTTCTGGCGAACCTGCAGCTCGGTATGTCGCAGGTCGATGTGCTTGATCTGCAAGGCGGCGACCTCGCCCGCGCGGAGACCCGTGAAAGCGGCGAACCGCACAAGCAGGTCATACGGCGACTGCGTGTCCAGTTCCGCGGCCAGGGTCGAAACCTCTTCCACCGACAGGAAGCGCGCTTCACTGGTGTCCGCTTTGAGCTTAGCGACGGCGATGCACGAACACGGCTGGTGGGTCAAAGGCACCTTCGATGACACCCCTGTCGCCACCCAGGTCTACCGGTTGGTCAGGGGCCGCAGGTTGAATCAGCTACCCTTCGCCTACGACGTCGTGGACCAGAGGACGGTGACCGTCGGGACGGGGAGCAGGCCAACGAGCTGCGGGATGTCCGGGTCTACGAGTTCTCCTTCGTCCCCCATCGGTGCGAACCAGGACACCAGCGTGCTCGCCGTCAAGAGCACAGCGGTCAGCCGTGCAGCAACCGCCACGCTGACCCTTTGACTTCGCATCCTGAGGGCTGCCCACTGAACACTTCGGACGGAGCGCGCAGCACAGCCCCCCGGACAACATGTGTCCAGGGACTGCGGCAGCGACCCACCTGTCGGGTGAAGGCTCGCACCGTTCCCTACATGACGCCAGCTATCAGAAGAACCGTGTAGATGGCCCAGCATCCAGCGGCGATGTAGCTCCCCACGCTCTGGGTGGGTTTGCCCTTCCTCCCGGAATACACACCGAAGACCAGGAAGAACCCCGACAACATGGCGAACGTGAAGGGATTCACCACGCGCGCCAGTTCAGCGTGATTGGTGAGCCCGAGAACGATCTGGACCACGATGCTCGCAATGACAACTCCTATGAGAACTGTTATTGCGATGTAGAGGGCGGACCACTTGCGAGGTCCCGTTTCTGTAGTCATACCTTCCTAGGCGATGCAGGCCTTGAGGCCGTAGATGGACGCGGCGGTTGCCCAGACACCTAGACCTGAGGTGGTGGTAACCAGTCCGGCACCCGTGCCTGCAATCGCAACGATGCAGTCGAGGCTAGCGCGTGCCGGATTACCCGGAAGGCCGTTGAGGGTCAGATAGTACGTGTAAGCCACTCGGCCGTTGTAGTACATCTGAAGGCGCGAACCCTTGCACGTCGTAAGCGCGGTCCCCGGCTTCAGGAAGTAGCTGCTGCCATTTGTGAGCACGCAGTTGTAGGAATAGGCGCTCGTGGACGGGTCAGCCACAACCGGGAACGCGGTGTGCTCCGTGAAAGCGACCACCTGGGTAAGCGTGGCCCCGTGCACCTCGTAGTGGGTGGGCACGGGTTCACCGTTCGCGTCCTTGGCCCAGGCGTCTCCGAATACGCGCAGCGGGGAGCCGTCCGCTGTCACGATTGCCACAGTGCCACCCGGGGTCTGCACGAGCGATGCGCCGTTCGGAACATCAATCCGGTAGTCGTACCGTTTGGGCGCCTGCGCGTTCTCGATCACCGTGTTGAGCTGCACAGTGCCGTCCGCGTGCGCGACCGGAACCGTAGAGGAGCCGTTGTTGTTGTCGTACACGACAACCCCGGCCTTCTGCGAGGCGATCGCTTCTGTTGCCTGCGCCGCGAACGGCAGCCCTATCCGCAAGTCCGGAGCATCACCAGCCCCGGACAGTTGCACGCCATCGGTCGGATCCTTCGGGACCGCTACCGTGTCACCACTCGGCAGCGATGCCTGAATCGCCGTGTCCGCATCACTGGACGTCTTGGCCACATCGGACACTGCGGTCGGTGCAACCTGCTGGATGGCAGCAACCGCATCCACGGCATTCGTCGTTGCCGCATCCGTAGCAGCGAAACCGGTCAGGCCAGCACCCATGATGCAAACCCCCGCTAGCGTTGCCACTGACGTCAATACACGAGGCTTCTTCACTGAGTTCTCCCTTTCGTTCTTCGCGAAAGATCGAAGTGGACTCATGTCCATCACCCGGCGACCCGGAACGGTCGTAGTCCACTACCCAACGGGCTGAATGCCCCGTCACTTGACTAGACGCAGCTCAAGGGTTTTCATTACGCGCGGCTTTGGCCAATGCATGGGTTGGACGCAGGCCGTCGGCCGGAAGGGGAATTGGGTCCAGATCGCGGCGTACGAATCGCTGCACCAGTCTTCCCGGTAACTAGCCGGTACCCCCGGCGATATCGGGCACCCCCTACGCGCGCGAGCGCTGTCGCCGTGAATCAGGCGTCTGGGCCGAGAACCCCGACTTCGCCCAGCCGGAGGTCGTCATAGGAGGCGTATTCCTCGCGCTCGCGCAGCTCGGCAACCTTCTCCTGAGCACCCTCGGCGGTGCGGAGGCGCGCAGCGACTTCCTCGGCCCTTGGTCGCGTGGGCACGCCAATGAAATGGTCACCGTTGAGTTCGAGTGCGTGATCGGGGCCGGCGAGGATTTGGAAGGTCACCTGATATTCGTTCGGCATGCCGGAAGGCTACTGCCTTGACCCACCTACGGTGCTGTGCCGATAGTGCGCGAAATACTCGAGGACTCTCGGCTGCGGCTCCAACCTCCCGATCCGGCTGAGTGCTCGCTTTTCGACCGGTTTGTCGTGCATCGCTGACAGCCTGAGGTCGCAGGTCCGCGATGAGCTCGTCGTGGGTTCAAGCCGCGCTACTCTTCCCGAGTGACCGCGAGGCCGGCTTGCCGCTCCTTGAGCGAAGCGCGGGGAAGGGTCATCCTGTAACCGAGGGAGTCGGGATGCGCGGAGCGGTCAGGCACGTCGAGTGGGTCGGGGCGACGACCCGGAGCGGTTGGAGGCCGCCACGATCACGCTCGCCGAGGACCGGCTGGATGCGCTCGGGACCTCGCGGACGACCGACTACGTCACGAGCTGGTCGCTCGAGACCGGGCCGGAATGGGTGACGTCGCGGCTCGATGTCGCTGTCTTCGGGCGTGGGTTCATGCGCCGTCTCACGCTGGCGCGGGATGCGCACGGCCGGTGGACGAGCGAAGCGACGCAGCAGGGCACTCGCCTGTACCGGGGGCACGAGCTCGACGAGCCCGGCATCAGCGACGATGACCTCCGGGCCGGAGCGCTCGACGGCGCGGACGACTGCGACCTCGCCCTCTGTCCGGTGACGAACACCATGCCGATCCTGCGGCTGGGCGCGCACCGGCAGCAGGTCGCCGAGACGGCGTTCGTGATGGCGTGGGTGGCGCTGCCGTCGCTCGCGGTCATCCGCAGCGAGCAGCTGTACAGTTCGGAACCCTACGACCCACGGACCGGTCACGCCACAGTGCGCTACACGAGCGCCACGCGCGACTTCACGGCCGATCTCACCGTCGACCCGGACGGCGTCGTCATCGACTATCCGCGGCTCGCCCGGCGCATCCGCACGCGCGACTGAGACGCGAGCGCCTCAGGACTCGCGCTTCCGCAGGTACACGTAAGTGACCCACTCCAAGACGCCCAGCACCGCAGCGACCAGGGCGAGGAGCAGGTTCCAGAAGGTCCCGCCGCTGAACCCGATCACCACGAACAGCACGCAGAGCACTGTGTAGCCGACCGCGACGATGAGCGCCCCGCGGGCGTTTCGGGCGGCGAGCCACCACGGGCGCTTGGGCTGGGGATCGGTCATGACGCTCACTCTACGGTGCGCGCCGGGCCGGGGAGGGAGCCGGATGTCACTCGCAGGCGACGCCGTCGCCGTCGCGGTCGAGCTTGCGCGAGTATCCCGGCTGACCGGCGAGGATGGGAGCGGCACCCGCGGCGCGCACGGCGTCGCAATTCGCGTAGTACACGTCGGGAGCCGGGGCGGGTGCGGGCGCCGGGGCGGGTGCAGGAGCGGGCGCCGGGGCGGGAGCGGGCGCAGGCGCCGGAGCGGGAGCAGGGGCGGGTGCGGGAGCGGGGGCAGGCGCCGGCGCGGCCGCCGGGGTGAACGCCGACGACTCCGCCGCCTGCGAGGAGCATCCCGAAAGCACCCGGGTCATCGCGTCGTGCTCTGCGCTCGTCACCCACAGACCGTACGTCGCCTTTACGGAGATCTGGCGCGCCACGTACTCGCAGCGGAAGGCCTTGTTCGCGGGCAGCCAGGTTGCGGCGTCGCCGGCGGACTTCTGCTCGTTGGATCGTGCATCCACGGCGATCAGGTTCAGCGGGTCGTTCGCGAGGCTCACCCGCTGCGCCTGGGTGAGCTTCTGGGCGCCGGTGATCCAGGCATTCTGGAGGGGCACGATGTGGTCGATCTGCACCAGCGCCGAGGTCTTCTCGCCACGGACGAAGGCGATCGTCTGCCCCGTGTATTTGCTGACGAGGTTTCCGGACAGGACCTTGCACGCGCCCTGGCGGACAGCGCCGGTGAGGTCCCGGGAAAGGATGTCGTTGCGGGTGTCGCAGCCGTTGCGGTCCACATCCAGCCATGCGGTGCCGAAGTCGGTGGTGCGCTGGTAGCCGGTCGCCGGGGCCTTGCCCTTGACGGGAAGGGTGGCGAGCACCTCGAGAGCGGTCTTGGAGGTGATGCTGTTGTCGGCCAGCACGACGGCTGGGCCGCTCTCGGCGGGTACGGCGGTCGCGGGATCGAGCGGCTCGCCCGCGCGAGGCGTCGCGGTCACGGAAGACATGGCAGACGGTGTCGCACTGTGGACGCTCCCCGCCGCGACCGGGTCGACGGGATGTGCGGCGGCGGCCAGGCTGCTCCCGACGACGATGACGATCAGGAGCACGAGCCCGGCACCGACCCACGTGATCACCGGGATCCGGCGCCGCTTCCTGGGGTCAGCGGCAGGGGGAAGCGGAGCAGAATCGGTCACAGGGTCCTTCTCGGTCGGGCGTTTGAACCCTAACCTGAAACAGGTAAATCGGTACGGAAGCCCCGCGGGACGGCCCTGGCCGTGACGTTCGCTGAGCGAAAGCTGAGTCTCCTACTCATGATCGCCTCAGCGATATATCGTTAGGTATCGCTCAACGAGCTAGGAGGCCCATCATGTCCAACTCATTCCCCACCGGCGGGTTCGGTTCCCGCATGGATCCGGACGCCATGTGGCAGGCGTTCGAGCAGTTGCGGTCGACCTTCGAGAAGAAGGTCGGCGGGCGGATGGGACGCGGCGATGTCCGCGCCGCCGTGCTGTCGCTGCTCAGCGAGAAGCCGATGCACGGCTACCAGATCATCCGCGAGATCGAGGAGCGCAGCGGCGGCAGTTGGAAGCCGAGCGCCGGTTCCGTCTACCCCACGCTGCAACTGCTGGCCGACGAAGGACTCATCACCGCGGAGGAGTCGAACGGGCGCAAGACGTACGCGCTGACCGAGGCGGGACGCGCCGTCGCGGCGAGTGAGGCATCCACGCCGTGGCAGACCGGCAGCGCAGGCGCAGGCGCAGGCACCGGCACCGGCGCAGGCGACCGCCGCGCGGCCGGGAACCTCCCCAAGGCCGGCGTCGAACTGGCGCAAGCCGCGGCGCAGGTGCACCGCACCGGGACGCCCGAGCAGGTTCAGGAGGCAGTCGCCGTGCTCGAAGAGGCGCGGCGGAAGCTCTACTCGATCCTCGCCGAGGGCTGAGCCGGGTGACATCCGAGCAGGCGCCCGCCGCGGTTCCGGCCAGCCCCGCGGCGACGCCGGCGACCCGCGCCCGCTACCGCCGCATCCTGCGGTTCGCCGGGTGGAACCTCGCCGTCACGTGGTGGTACGAGCTGTTCCTGCCGCGGATCGGGCTGGCTCGCGTGGCCGAGCGCACCCGGTCGCGGCGCATGCGGCGGTTCGCGCAGCGGTTCCACGTGCTGGCGGTCGACCTCGGCGGGCTCATGATCAAGGTGGGGCAGTTCATGTCGTCGCGCCTGGATGTGCTGCCGCCTGAGATCACCAGTGAGCTGGAGGGGCTGCAAGACGAGGTCCCTGCCGTGCCGTTCCCGGCGATCCGCGCTCTCGCCGAGGTGGAGCTGGGCGTTCCGCTGGAGCAGGCGTTCGCGTCCATCGACCCGGTTCCGGTCGCCGCGGCTTCCCTCGGGCAGGCGCATCGTGGCTGGCTCGTGCCCGAGCTCGCCGCCGCGACGGGGCTGGGCGCGGTGGTACTCAAGGTGCAGCGCCCCGGCATCGACGCGATCGTGGATGTGGACCTCGCCGCCCTCCGCCGTGTCGGGCGTTGGCTCAGCCACGTCCGGCTCGTCTCCGATCGGGTGGACGCTCCGGCGCTCGTCGAGGAGTTCGCGCGGACCAGCCTCGAGGAGATCGACTACCTGCACGAGGCGGCCAACTCGGAACGGTTCGCGGAGGAGTTCGACGGCGACCCCCGCGTGGCCGTGCCCGAGGTGGTGTGGGAGCGGACGACCCGCCGCGTCCTCACCCTGGAGGATGTGACGGCCATCAAGATCACCGACGCGGCGGCACTGCGCGCCGCGGGTATCGATCCGGCGGAGGTCGCGCCGGTGTTCGCCGAGGTGATGTTCGACCAGCTGTTCACGAATGGGTTCTTCCACGCCGACCCGCACCCGGGCAACATCTTCGTCACCCCGAGGCCCGAGGCCCCGGCGGGGGAGCGGCCGTGGCTGCTCACCTTCGTCGATTTCGGCATGATGGGCGAGGTGCCGCCGGGCACACGCAGCGGCCTACGCAAGCTGCTGATCGCGGCGGCCTCCCGCGACGGCAAGGGGCTCGTGGATGCGATCCGCGACATTGGCGTGCTGCTCCCGACCGCCGACACGGCGGAGTTGGAACGGGCGATGACGCATCTGTTCGGCCGGTTCGGAGGGATGGGGTTCGCCGAGCTGCGGGAGGTCGACCCGCGCGAGTTCCGCGAGTTCGCGGTCGAATTCGGCGACGTGGTGCGGTCGCTGCCGTTCCAGCTGCCCGAGAACTTCCTGCTCATCATCCGCGCCATGTCGCTCACCTCGGGGGTGTGCAGCGCGCTCGACCCCGGGTTCAACCTGTGGGACTCTGTGGAGCCGTATGCGGCGCAACTGCTGCGGGACGAACGCGGCAACCTCGTGCAGGATCTCGCCCAGCAGGCGCTGGAGATCGCCGGTATCGCCCTGCGCCTCCCCAAGCGGCTGGATGGTCTGGTCACGCGGGTGGAGGACGGCACGATCGCGGTCACCTCGCCGCGCCTGGAGCAGCGGGTCGGGCGGCTCGAGCGGACGGCCCGGCGCCTCTCCGCCGCGGTGGTGTTCGGCGGGGTGCTGATCGCCGGCGCGATCATCCATGCGAGCGATGCGGTGCTCGGTACGGTCTTCCTGATCGCGTCCGTGGTTCCGCTGGCGTTCACCGTGTTCACAGGTCGGCGGGGCAGCTGAGGCGGAATACCGCCTGGTGAGGTTGCGTTTCACCTCACATGGCAACCACCGAGATCACCTCGACCAACCACGACCAGACCGTCTCCGACGGCATCGTGCTGCTCGACTTCTGGGCCGACTGGTGCGGCCCGTGTCACATGTTCGCGCCCATCTTCGAGAAGGCGTCGGAGCAGCACAGCGACATCACGTTCGGCAAGATCGACACCGAGGCGCAGCAGTCGCTCGCCGCGTCCTACGGCATCCAGTCGATCCCGACCCTCGTCGCCTACCGCGACGGCATCCCGCTGTTCTCGCAGGCCGGCGCCCTCCCCGGTGAGGCCGTCGAGAACCTCATCGAGCAGATCCGCGGCCTCGACATGACCGAGGTGCGCAAGCAGTACGACGAGCTGAAGGCGGCAGCGGAAGCGCAGCAGCAGAGCTGAGCGCGCCCGCACGCATCAGAAGGCGCGGTTCCCGTCAGTCGACGGGGGCCGCGCCTTCTGCTTGACGGGTCTCAGAAAACAGCCGCGCGACGTACGCCATCACGATGGAGGCGCCGATCAGGGCGACGCCCAGCGGCGGCACGACCTGCGCGGTGAGGCCCACCACGATGCTCACAGCGGACAGCAGACCCTGGTCGACACCGGCGGAGGCGTTCTGCTGCACACTGAGCGCGTAGCCGAGCTGCGGCATCAACGCCGCCAGCAGGAGCCCGCCGAGCGTGAGGCCGATGCCCCACCACAGCACCACTTTCGGGCGCAGTCTGGATGCGGTCACGAGCGTCCCCCTTCGTCGCGGTTGGCCCCGATCCTAGTGGGCCACGCGGGTGACGGCATCACGATCCGACGCCGAGCTGCTCGCCCGCACCACCAGCTGCGGCTGGTACAGCACGTGTCGAGGCTCCAGCGCGGGGTTCTGGGATTCCTCGATCAGGATCTCGACACCAGTGCGTCCGATCAGCTGACTGGGCTGTCGGACTGAGGTCAGCGGAACGACCGACGCGCTCGCGAACATGATGTCGTCGTACCCGACGAGGGCGATGTCCTCGGGGATGGCGAGCCGCCCGTTGATGAAGAGTCCCTGCAGCAGCCCGACGGCGACGAGGTCGTTCGCTGCGAAGACGGCGTCCGGGCGGCGGGCCGGCGGCCGCCGGACCAGCGCCTCTCCCGCGCGTCGACCCTCGTGCACGGTGAGGGCCTCCACGGGCACGACCTCGAGAGTGACGCCGGGATGCTTGGCCGCCTCGCCGCGTGCACCGGCGAGGCGGTCGCTCACCTGGCGGATCTGCAGCGGCCCACCGACGAAAGCGAGCCGGGAGCGACCCGACCCGATGAGATGGGCGGCGGCGAGGGCGCCGCCCGCGACGTCGTCGACGGAGACGGAGCTGAACGAATCGTCGCTGCTGACCCGGTCGACCAGCACCGCTGCGATGCCCCGCTCGCGCAGCTGGCGCAGCCTCGCCGCCGGGTCGCCGACGGGGGAGAGCAGCACGCCGCGCACGCGCAGCTCCTCGAACAGGCCGAGGTAACCGGCTTCGCGGTCTCTGCGATCGTTGCTGTTGCCGACGATGACGCTGTAGCCGGCCTCCGCCGCCGCATCCTCTGCCGCGGTCGTCAGGTCGGTGAAGAAGGGATTGCCGCCGCTCAGGGTGATCAGGCCGAGCGCCTGACTGTGACCCAGGCGGAGCTGTCGCGCGGCCTCGTTGCGGACGTAGGAGAGCTTGTGCATGGCCGACATGACGCGTTCCACGGTTTCGGGCGCGACGATCTCCGGCCGGTTCAGGACGTTCGAAACGGTGCCGACCGAGACCTGCGCCAGAGCGGCGACGTCTTTCACGCTTGCGGAAGCCATGCGACTCCTCCCTGGTCGCCATGCTAGCGGAGCGTCGTTGAATCGAACCAACGACACCGCGCCGACGGGCTGATTTTGAATCGTTATTATTGCGTCTTGACGGGAGGATGCGCATCCCTCTATGGTCAGTGAAGCGTTTCAAACTCACCCGAAAATCCCCCGGGACTGCGACGCTCTCAAAATACAAGGAGGTATTTGATGTTCTCTCGTAGGACGGCGACACGAGTCGCCGCCACTCTCGGCGGCGTCGCGCTCATCGGTGCTGCCCTGGCCGGCTGCAGCTCATCCGGCGGATCCGGCGGTGCGACCACCATCTCGATGCTGGCCGCGGGCAACGACCCCGCGAGCACCACCTTCGCCAAGGACCTGGTCAAGGCCTTCCACAAGGCCAACCCCTCGATCACGGTCAAGGTCGAGACGCGCCCCGGCGGAACCGACGGCGACAACCTGGTCAAGACGCGGCTCTCCACCGGGGACATGAACGACGTCTTCCTCTACAACTCGGGTTCGCTCTTCCAGGCCCTGCGGCCGGATACCCAGCTCCAGCCGCTGAGCGACGAGGCGTGGGCAAAGGATCTGACGAGCGACTACAAGAAGACCGTCAGCACGGAGAAGGCCCTCTACGGGGCACCGACGGGCACCACCTTCAACGGCGGCATCATGTACAACAAGAAGGTCTACGAGAAGCTCGGCTTGAGCGTCCCGAAGACCTGGGACGACTTCATCTCGAACAGCGAGAAGATCAAGGCCGCCGGAATCGCTCCCGTGATCCAGTCGTACGGCGACACCTGGACGAGTCAGTTGTTCGTGCTCGCCGACTTCGCCAACGTGAATGCGAAGGACTCGAACTGGGCCACGGACTACACGGCGAACAAGGCCGACGCGAAGTACTCGAAGGAGCCGGCCCTCGCCGGCTTCGAGCACACCCGCGAGATCTTCGACAAGGGCCTGATGAACAAGGACTTCGCGTCCCTGACCAACGTCAACGCCCTGAAGATGCTGGCCACAGGCGAGGGCGCGCAGTACCCGATGATCACCGCGGTGATCAGCAACGTGCTGCAGTCCAACCCCGACCAGATCAACGACATCGGGTACTTCGCGATCCCGTCCGACTCGGGTGAGCCGAACGCGACCGTCTGGGAGCCGACGTCGGCCTACATCCCGAAGTCGACCACGGGCGACAAGCTGACCGCGGCGAAGAAGCTGATCGCGTTCATCAACTCCTCCGAGGGCTGCGACATCCAGAACAGTGCGGGCACCCCGGCCGGACCGTTCGCCATCAGCACGTGCAAGCTGCCCTCCGACGCTCCGGCGCTGGTGAAGGACGAGCTGGCATACCAGGAGGCGAAGAAGACCGGCCTCGCGCTGGAGTTCCTCTCGCCGATCAAGGGTCCGAACCTGGAGAAGATCCTGATCCAGGTCGGCTCCGGCATCTCCTCGGCCAAGGAGGGCGCGGCCCTCTACGACCAGGACGTGAAGGCGCAGGCCCAGCAGCTGGGCATCAAGGGCTGGTGACGCCCCGACCGGGTCGGCGCGATCGCGTCGGCCCGGTCGCCCCCGGCCCTGAGCCCGGCCACCACAGAACACTCGACGAGGAGCGGACATGTCGACGGCTACCCCTTCGACCGCAACGCAGGCGGCCGGAATCCTGACCGAGGCGAAAGGCCCCGATGATCGCAAGGCCCGGCGCACCGGCATCAGGTCGCACTATCCGACCTGGTTCTTCATCCCGGCGCTGGTTCTGTACGCCGTCTTCTTCGCGATCCCGTCGTTGTCGTCGTTCTACTTCTCGCTCACCCGCTGGTCGCTGTTCGATGCGCAGTTCATCGGATTCGCGAACTACGTCCAGTTCTTCCAGGACCCGCAGCTCTACACGAGCTTCATCCACACCCTGGTTTACGCGATCCTCACCTCCGGAGCCAAGGTCATCATCGGCTTCTTCCTGGCACTGCTCCTGACCTCCCCGGTCGTCGGGCGCGGCTACCTCCGGGCGATCGTCTTCTTCCCCGTGCTGCTGTCGACCATCGGCGTCGGCATCCTCTGGAAGGCGCTGCTCGACCCGTTCCACGGGATGGTCAACGGCGTGCTCGGCTTCTTCGGGCTCCCGCAGCCGGGTTGGTTCACGGATCCGAACCTCGCGCTCTACACGATCGCCGGCGTCGACATCTGGAAAGGCGTCGGCATCGCGACGCTCATCTTCATGGCCGGGATCGTCGCCATCCCGAACGAGTTCTACGAGGCGGCCAGGATGGACGGGGCCACCGGCTGGCGCATCCTGCGCGATATCACCCTCCCGCTGAGCCGCGGCGCCATGGCGACCGTCATCATCCTCTCGCTCATCGGCGGTCTGCGCTCCTTCGACATCATCTGGGCCACGACCGGCGGAGGCCCCGGCTTCACCAGCGACGTGCTCGCATCGGTGATCTACAAGCAGTACCAGGCGGGCTTCTACGGACTGTCCACCGCGGGCAACGTCGTGCTGTTCCTCGTGGTGACGGTGATCATGGTGCCGCTGTCGTACTTCCTGAACAGAAAGCAGGTGGAGCTGTGAAGCGGCAGCGCATCCGGTCCTGGACGATCGGGGTCATCGCCATCGCGGTCTCCGTCGTCGTCTTCCTCGTCCCCCTCGCGTTCGTGCTCCTCCAGGCCTCGAAGACGCCGGACGACGCCTCCAGCCTCGCCTTCACCTGGCCGAAGGAGTGGAGCTTCCTCCCGAATCTGATCGCGGTGCTGGAGAGCGGCGACGGTCTGATCTGGCGCGCTTTCTTCAACTCCGCCATCCTCACCGTCTTCTCGGTCACCCTCATGGTGATCATCGCGGCCATGGCCGGCTACGTGCTGGCCCGCAAGCGCAGCAAGTGGGGACCGGTCGTCAACTTCTTCGTGCTCGCCGGGCTCATCGTGCCTCCGGCCGTCGTCCCGACGATCTGGGTGCTGCAGGGCCTCGGCCTGTTCAAGACGATGCCGGGCATGATCCTGATCGAGACCACCTTCGGCCTGTCGTTCTCGATCCTGATGTTCCGGGCGTTCTTCGGGACGGTGCCCCGGGAGCTCGACGAGGCGGCGGTGCTCGACGGCGCCGGGCGTGTGCGGATGTTCTTCCAGGTCATCCTCCCGCTGCTGCGGCCCGTCATCGTCACGGTGATCGTTGTGCAGTCGGTCTTCGTCTTCAACGACTTCCAGAACCCGCTCTACTTCCTGCCGGGCGCCGACAACGCCACCGTCCAGACGACCCTCTACAGCTTCTCGGGCCAGAACCTGAGCTTCTACAACCTGCTCTTCATGGACTTCCTGCTCATCACCGTCCCGCCGCTCGTCGCCTACATCTTCTTCAACCGGCAGATCATCGCCGGCATGACGAGCGGCGCCGTGAAGGGATGAGCCGGATGCCCGCCGAGACCACCGACACCGAACCAACGACACGAAACCGGAGAGACACCGCAATGAACTGGCACGCCCGCATGATCGCCGCCGCGAACGACTTCGACGGAGCGCCGCTGCTGCGACGGGAGTTCTCCCTCGAGGCCGGCCATGGCGCCGTCACCCGTGCGACCCTGCACCTCACCGCTCACGGCATCGTCGAGGCGTGGATCAACGGTCGCCCGGTGTCGGAGGACCTGTTCACGCCGGGCTGGAGCGCCTACGAGTGGCACCTGCGGTACGCGGACTACGACGTCACCGAACTGCTGAGCGACACCTCGGTCCTCGCGCTCGCGCTCGGCAAGGGCTGGTTCGGCGGACGGTTGGGTTGGGCCGGCGGCGGCTCGTACTACGGTGACAGCCTCGGAGCGTTCGCCCAGCTGGAGGTGGAGTTCGCCGACGGCACGACCCAGCTCGTCGTGACCGATCAGGACTGGACCTCCGGCCCCAGCCCGGTGCTCGCCAACGACCTGTACGACGGGCAGACGATCGACGCCCGTCTGCGGGACGACGCCTGGAAGACCGTCGGTTTCGCGGGTGAGGGATGGACGGGCGTGCGCGAGCTCGACTTCGATACCGCGACCCTGACGCCGTACATCGGTCCGCGCGTGACCCGCTGGGCCGCGCTCCCGGTGCAGGAGATCACCACCTCCCCGTCGGGCCGGACCCTGGTCGACTTCGGCCAGAACCTGGTCGGCTGGATCAAGGTCCGAGTGCAGGGCGAGGCAGGCACGGAGGTCGTGATCCGTCACGCCGAGGTGCTCGAGCACGGCGAGCTGGGCGTCCGCCCGCTGCGGAGTGCGAAGGCGACCGACCGCTACATCCTGAGCGGCGGGGTCGACGAGTTCGAGCCGACGTTCACCTTCCACGGGTTCCGCTACGCCGAGATCGAGGGATGGCCGGGCGAGTTGAAGCCGGAGGACCTGACGGCGATCGCGGTCGGCTCCGAGCTGACGCGCATCGGCGAGTTCCGCACCTCAGACCCGCTGCTCAATCAGTTCCACGAGAACGTCGTGTGGGGGATGCGCGGCAACTTCCTCGATGTCCCCACCGACTGCCCGCAGCGCGATGAGCGGCTCGGCTGGACGGGCGACATCGCAGCGTTCGCGCCGACGGCGGCGTTCCTGTACGACGTCGACGGGTTCCTCTCCGACTGGCTGGTCGACCTCGACCTGGAGCAGCAGCACCACGACAGCATCGTCGGTTTCGTAATCCCGGACATCCTGAAGCACATCGACCAGCCGACCGACTTCGGCCCGGTCGAATCGACCGCCATCTGGAGCGACGCTGCGGTGTGGGTGCCGTGGACGCTGTACCAGGCGTACGGCGATGACACGGTGCTGCGGCGGCAGTTCGACTCGATGACCTCGCACGTCCGGCATGTCGAGTCGCTGCTGTCACCGGCCGGGGTCTGGGACACCAGCTTCCAGTTCGGCGACTGGCTCGACCCCGACGCACCGCCGGAGGACCCGGCGCGCGCGAAGGCGGACACCGGAGTCGTCGCCACGGCCTGCGCCTTCCGTTCGGCGACGATCGTCGCCGAGACCGCGAAGCTGCTCGGACGGGTGGACGAGCAGGCGGAGTTCGAGGCCCTGGCCGCGCGCCTCCGCCAGGCGTTCACGACCGAGTACGTCCGCGACGGTGTCGTGAAGAGCGACTGCACCACCGTCTACGCGCTCGCGATCGTCTTCGGACTGCTCGACCCGACCGACGAGGAGTTCGCCGGCAACCGGCTGTCGGAGCTGACCGCCGAGGCCGGCTACCGCATCTCGACCGGTTTCGCGGGTACGCCGTTCATCACGGACGCCCTCACGCAGACCGGCCACCTCGACGACGCGTACCGGCTGCTGCTGGAGCGCGAGTGCCCGTCCTGGCTGTACCCGGTCACGATGGGAGCCACGACGGTGTGGGAGCGGTGGGACTCGATGCTTCCCGACGGCACCATCAACCCGGGCGAGATGACGAGCTTCAACCACTACGCCCTGGGCGCTGTGGCCGACTGGATGCACCGCGTGGTCGGGGGAGTCTCCCCGCTCGAGCCGGGCTACGCCCGAGTGCTCGTGGCGCCGCAGCCGGGCGGCGGTCTGACCGAGGCGGAGACCTCGCTGGCGACGCCTCACGGCCCGGTGCGCGTGCGGTGGACGCTCGACGGTGACGACCTCACCGTGGAGGCCGAGCTCCCGGACGGTGTGGACGGGGTGCTCCGGCTCCCCGGGCGCGACGACCAGACCATCGGCGCTGGGCGCACGAGCGCGACGACCGCACTGCCGGCCACCGTCGACGTCGTCCGCTGACCGGCGACGGCTTCGACCACGACAGCGGCCGCGCATCCCGCAGCGGCAGAGAGAAAGTGAAACTCCCATGACCCTCCCCGTCGAGATCCGGGATCAGCTGGCGCTGCAGGCGATCGAGCTGCCGAGCTGGGCGTTCGGCAACTCGGGCACCCGGTTCAGGGTGTTCGGAACCCCGGGCACCGCGCGCGATCCGTTCGAGAAGATCTCGGACGCCGCGCAGGTGCACAAGCACACCGGCCTGGCTCCGAGCGTCGCCCTGCACATCCCGTGGGACCGGGTCGACTCGTATGCCGACCTGAAGAAGCACGCCGAGGACAACGGCGTCGAGCTCGGGACGGTCAACTCGAACACCTTCCAGGACGACGACTACAAGTTCGGTTCGGTCACGCACTCCGACGACCGCATCCGGCAGAAGGCCATCGACCACCACTTCGAGTGCATCGACGTGATGAACGAGACGGGGTCGCGCGACCTCAAGATCTGGTTGGCCGACGGCACGAACTACCCGGGTCAGGACTCCATGCGCGCGCGTCAGGACCGCCTGGCAGACTCCCTGGCGAAGATCTACGAGCGCATCGGTGAGGGTCAGCGGTTGGTGCTGGAGTACAAGTTCTTCGAGCCGGCTTTCTATCACACGGATGTTCCGGACTGGGGGACGAGCTACGTGCAGACCGCGGCGCTCGGCGACCGCGCGGTGGTGTGCCTGGACACCGGTCACCACGCGCCGGGCACGAACATCGAGTTCATCGTGATGCAGTTGTTGCGGCTCGGGAAGCTGGGCTCGTTCGACTTCAACAGCCGGTTCTACGCCGACGATGACCTGATCGTGGGTGCGGCCGACCCGTTCCAGCTGTTCCGCATCATCTTCGAGGTGATCCGCGGCGGCGGCTACGCGAACCCCGAGGTCGCGTTCATGCTCGACCAGTGCCACAACCTGGAGGCGAAGATCCCGGGCCAGATCCGGTCGGTGCTCAACGTGCAGGAGGCCACGGCGAAGGCCCTGCTGGTCGACCTCGACGCTCTCGACGCCGCCCAGCGCGCCAACGACGTCCTCGCGGCCAACACGGTGTTCATGGATGCGTTCAACACCGACGTGCGCTCCGACCTGGCCGCCTGGCGCGAGTCGCGCGGCCTACAGGCCGACCCGATGGCCGCCTACAAGGCCAGCCGGTACCAGGAGAAGATCGAGGCCGACCGCGTCGGCGGCACGCAGGCCGGATGGGGGGCGTGAGCCGGATGACCGCGAAAGAACACGCGAACGAGACCGTCGCAGCACTCCTTTCCCGCTCCAACCGCTTGGGCTCCGATCCTGCGAACACGAACTACGCCGGCGGGAACACGTCCGCCAAGGGCACCGAGACCGACCCGGTCACGGGTGAGCCGGTCGAGCTGCTCTGGGTGAAAGGCTCCGGGGGAGACCTCGGCACGCTCACCGACCAGGGCCTCGCCGTGCTCCGCCTGGACCGGCTCCGGGCGCTGCAGAACGTCTACCCGGGCGTCGAGCGCGAGGACGAAATGGTCGCGGCGCTCGACTACACGCTCCACGGCAAGGGCGGCGCGGCGCCGTCGATCGACACGGCGATGCATGGCCTGGTGGATGCGGCCCACGTCGACCACCTGCATCCTGACTCCGGTATCGCCATCGCGACGGCGGCCGACGGCGAGCAGCTGACGCGGGAGATCTTCGGCGGTCGCGTCGTGTGGGTTCCGTGGCGGCGCCCCGGGTTCCAGCTCGGGCTCGACATCGCCGCGATCAAGGCGGCGAACCCGGATGCGATCGGCACGATCCTCGGCGGGCACGGCATCACGGCGTGGGGCGACACGAGCGACCAGGCTGAAGCGAACTCGCTGTGGATCATCCAGACGGCCGCCGATTACATCGCGGCGCACGGACGCCCGGAGCCGTTCGGTGCGGCGCTGCCCGGCTACGAGCCGCTGCCGGAGGCGGAGCGGCGGGCGAAGGCCGCGGCCCTCGCCCCGCACCTGCGTGCCATCGCCTCCACCGACCGGGTACAGGTCGGCCACTTCACCGATTCGCCGGTCGTGCTCGACTTCCTCGCCTCCGCTGAGCACCCGCGGCTGGCAGCGCTGGGCACCTCCTGCCCGGACCACTTCCTGCGCACCAAGGTCAAGCCGCTCGTGCTCGACCTCACGGCCGACGCCTCCATCGAGGACTCGGTGGCGCGGCTGGAGGAGCTGCACGAGCAGTACCGGGCCGACTACCAGGCCTACTACGACCGGCACGCGACGGCCGACTCGCCTGCGATCCGCGGCGCGGACCCGGCGATCGTGCTGATCCCGGGCGTCGGGATGTTCTCCTACGGCGCCAACAAGCAGACGGCCCGCGTGGCGGGCGAGTTCTACCTCAACGCCATCAACGTCATGCGCGGCGCCGAGGCGCTGTCGACCTACGCGCCCATCCCGGAGTCGGAGAAGTTCCGCATCGAGTACTGGGCGCTGGAGGAGGCCAAGTTGCAGCGGATGCCGAAGCCCAAGCCGCTCGCCGGCCGCATCGCGCTCGTCACGGGCGCCGCCTCGGGCATCGGCAAAGCGATCGCGACCCGGCTCGCGGGTGAGGGCGCGTGCGTCGTCATCGCCGACCTCGACCTGGCGAAGGCGCAAGCAGCCGCGGCCGAGATCGGCGGCGCGGACGTGGCGATCGGTGTCGCTGCGGACGTGACCGACGAGAAGGCGGTGGAGGCATCCATCCGGGATGCGCTGCTCGCCTTCGGGGGGCTCGACCTGGTCGTCAACAACGCAGGCCTGTCGATCTCGAAGCCGCTGCTGGAGACCACGAACGCCGACTGGGATCTGCAGCACAATGTGATGGCCAAGGGGTCGTTCCTGGTGTCGCGTGCCGCGGCCCGCGTGCTGATCGAGCAGAAGCTCGGCGGCGACATCGTCTACATCTCCTCGAAGAACTCGATCTTCGCCGGCCCGAACAACATCGCGTACTCGGCGACGAAGGCCGACCAGGCGCACCAGGTGCGGCTGCTCGCGGCGGAGCTCGGGGAGCACGGCATCCGCGTCAATGGCATCAACCCGGACGGTGTCGTGCGCGGCTCCGGAATCTTTGCCGGCGGCTGGGGCGCCAAGCGCGCGGCGGTCTACGGGGTGCCGGAAGAGGAGCTCGGCCAGTACTACGCGCAGCGGACGCTGCTCAAGCGCGAGGTGCTGCCAGAGCACGTGGCCAACGCGGTGTTCGTTCTGTGCACCAGCGACCTCGACCACACGACCGGGCTGCACATCCCGGTCGACGCGGGGGTCGCGGCCGCGTTCCTGCGATGACGGCGAGTGGAGCTGGCGCCTCCGGCACCGTCGCCGCGGTCGACCTGGGGGCGACGAGCGGTCGCGTGATGCATGCCCGCGTCGGCGCCGACACGCTCGAGCTGACCGAGGCCGCGCGCTTCCCGAACACGCCCGTACGGGTGTGGGAGGGGGACCGCGCGGCCCTGCACTGGGATGCGACCGGCCTCTACGCGAACGTGCTCGCTGGGCTCGGCGTGGTTGCGCGATCCGACCCCGGGCTTGCGAGCGTCGGCGTGGATGCGTGGGCGGTCGACTACGGTCTGCTGGCCGGTGGACGGCTGCTCCGCGAGCCGTACCACTACCGCGACGAGCGGACCGCGGCCGGCGTCTCGGCGGTGCACGCCACGGTCGACCCGGCCGAGCTGTACCGGGAGGGCGGGCTCCAGTTCCTCCCGTTCAACTCGCTGTACCAGCTGTCGGTGGATGCGGCCGACGGCTCCCTCGGGAGCGCTGACCGCATCCTGCTCGTCCCCGACCTGATCACCTACTGGCTGACCGGGACCGAGCAGGCGGAGCGGACCAACGCGTCCACCACCGGACTGCTGACCGGCGACGGCGGCTGGAACGACCCGCTCATCGCGCGCCTCGGGCTGCCGCGTTCGGTGTTCGCCCCGCTGGTGGATGCCGGAACCCACGTCGGCGGACTGCTCCCGTCGCTGGCTTCAGACCTGCCGTTCGACGGCGGCGGCCCGGCCGTCACCGCCGTCGGCTCACACGACACCGCGTCGGCGGTCGTCGCCGTGCCGATGGATGCCTCCCGCGCGGCATACATCTCGTGCGGCACCTGGGGCCTCGTCGGCGTGGAGATCGAGCACCGCATCCTGAGCGACGAGGGACGTGTGGCCAACTTCACCAACGAGGGCGGAGTGGATGGGCGCATCCGCTACCTGCACAACGTCATGGGGCTCTGGCTGCTCAGCGAGTCGCTGCGCGAATGGCAGCGCCGTGGACTCCCCGTGACCCTGGAGGCGCTGCTCGCCGAGGCCGCGGCGCTGCCGCGACCGGCCGACCTGTTCGACGCCGACGACCCCCGGTTCCTGGCGCCCGGAGACCTGCCCTCACGGATCGCGTCCTGGTTCGAGGAGCGCGGGCTGCGGGCACCGGCTAGCCCTGCGGGCATGGTCCGCGTCATCGTCGAGAGCCTCGCCGAGGCGTTCGCGCGTACCGTGGAGCGCGCGTCCGAGCTGTCGGGCGTGCCGGTCGACACCATCCACTTGGTCGGGGGCGGAGCGCGCAACGCCCTGCTCTGCCAGGCCACCGCCGACCGGGCCGGCGTGCCCGTTCTCGCCGGGCCGGTCGAGGCGACCGCCATCGGCAACGTCTTGGTGCAGGCTCGTGCTGCCGGTCTCCTTTCCGGCGACCTCGAGACGCTCCGCGGCCTCGTCGCCCGCACCTCCCACCTCATCCGCTACGACCCCAGATAGGCAGTCACATGGTTTCCCGTCAGTTCCCTCGTCCGGCGGAGTTGCTGGAGTTGATGCAGTTCAAGCGGCCGGAGCTGAATCTGAAGAAGCGGCGGTTGTCGTCGGCGTTGACGATCGAGGATTTGGCGCGGATCGCTCGCCGGCGGACGCCGAAGGCGGCGTTCGACTACACCGAGGGCGCGGCCGAGGGGGAGCTGTCGTTGGCGCGGGCGCGGCAGGCGTTCCAGGATGTGGAGTTCCACCCCTCGATCCTTCGGGATGTGTCCAGCGTGGACACGTCTTGTGAGATTTGGGGTGGCCGGTCGGCGTTGCCGTTCGGGATCGCACCGACTGGGTTCACCCGGTTGATGCAGACCGAGGGCGAGACCGCCGGGGCGGGGGCGGCTGCGGCGGCGGGGATCCCGTTCACCCTGTCCACCCTGGGCACGACCTCGATCGAGAACGTGAAAGCGGCGAACCCGCACGGCCGGAACTGGTTCCAGTTGTATGTGATGCGGCAGCGGGAGATCAGTTACAGCCTGGTGGAGCGGGCTGCGGCGGCGGGGTTCGACACGTTGTTCTTCACGGTGGACACCCCGATCGCCGGGGCCCGGTTGCGGGACAAACGGAACGGGTT
>NZ_JBFRFY010000003.1:0-258541 GCF_052115085.1 Leifsonia sp. 2TAF2
TGACAACGGGGTCGACCTGTTCGCGCCGTTTCGGGGGATGTGAGGGCCGGTGGAGGACTTCACGGAAGAAGACCCGGGCCGGGGTAGCCCGGAGGCCATGGATGCGCTGACCGCGCAGCTGCGCAAAGACCAGACCACGCTGGAACACGCGCACACCGTCGTACGGAAGTCCGCGCACACCATCCGGGAGCACTGGCACGGTAGGGCCGGGGAAGCAGCCGCCGCGACCCATGATGCGCTCCTGGCAAGCATCATCGCCAAACACCAAGCCGCCGCCAGTGCGCTCCTCGCCTGTCAGGCGTACCGAGACAGCCACGAGGAAGTCCAGGACCAGGCCCGGATCTGGGTGAACCAGCTCGACGCGGCCCGGCAGACCCTCGACGCGGCGGCCAACATGATCAAAGGCCCCAAGACCGCCCCCGGTATGGAGGAGATGATCGCGATAGCGGCGCGAAGCAGAACAGCCGCCCTCCTAGAGGAAGCGGAAGCCCTCACCAAACTCCAGGCGCTCTACGAGACCCGGGTCGAAGCGCAAACCCGGTTCGGCACCGCGATCACCGACATCACCCACGAAACACACGGCTCCGGAATCAGAGCACGCGCCGTTGACAATCCGCGCCCCAACGGGCCGCCCCGTCACACGCAGGGACCCAACGACGCAGATCTGAAAGCCACCCGCGACATGATTCAGCGGGCCAACGACTCCGTGTGGAAGATGGCAGCAGCATGGGTCACCGGCAAGGGGCCGCGCGAGTTCGACTGGGACGAAAGTGACGCCTTCACTCAAGTTTTCAAACGCAGCGCCAGTGCGGCCCGAGCAAAGGCCTCCATTCAGAAGTTGGTCCTCGAGGGAAAATATCACTCGGACAAGGAAGGTTATGACGCGCAACCCGAAGACCTACCCCGCGACCTGGTGACGATCCTCAACAGGGGCGACGTTGGCAACCTGCCGAAATTCATCCAGGACGTGTTCGGCGGATACCAGCCGATACGACAGGACATCACCTGGACAGAAACCGTCCGAATTCCGTGATGATGGCGCTGCGACATTCGAGCAAGGAAAACCCGATCTGGCTGCTATGGCTGATTCTGGGCATCACCTTCGCCTTCATCGCATGGGCGATCGGCGATTGGTTCTGGATGCAACGCCCGATCCAGTTCACGGAACGGGACGTGTACGGCACCTGGGTGAGCGATCGCCCCCATCCAACAACGCTCGAGTTCAAGCACGGCGATGTCTTGGTTATCAGCGGTGCCCCACTTCCTCAGTCGCCTGATGACAAAAACCATCCGCTGAGTGGTGAGTGCGAGTGGTCGTTCTTCCCGGATACGAGTCAGCCCAGCATTTTCGTTGAAGGGACCTACAACACGTCGCTCTACGCAGAGAACGGATGGTTCTCCACGGACCTGGTTCTCTTCATCGGTGACCCAGACTCGCCCGGAAGTCGTGTCGTCTTCAGGCACACGGCAAGCCCTGGCAACCAACCGTGAGCCACTAAACCGGCTCCTCGACGACCTGGCCGCGGGCCACTACTTCAGCCGCGCGGCCGCCTGATCGTCCTCGGCCCCGTCACGCCGGGCCCGGGGCGGTGCCCGGCGGGGCGGGCGCGGCCGGCGGGACCGGCGGAACCGGTTGGGCGGGATCGGCCACTCCGGCGGATCCCGTCGGCGCACCGGGCGCAGGGGTCGTCGGCGGGTTCACCAGCACGTCGTCGAACGTCGCCTTCTCGGCCGCCGTGCGCTGGTCCCAGCCTGGCCTCCGGGCCGCGTAGAAGATCAGCGGCGGGACGCCGAGGAAGATGACGACCACCCCCACCAGCACCGGATACGCCCAGCCAGGAGCCCCCGCCCCGAAGCCTGACGGAGGTACGAAGCCGAGGGCGAAGGCCGCCAGGCAGGCGAGGAATCCGATCGTCGCGATGAGTCCCATCGCCGGCGTCCGGTAGGTGCGCACGACGTGCGCGTGGGTGCGGCGCAACCGCATCGCCGACGCGAACATCAGCATGTACATGATCAGGTAGAGCGCCGCCGCCATGTCGACGAGCAGGATGAACGCCGTGTTGATGTTGGGCACGAAGATGAACAGCGAGGCGAGCAGCGTGACGACGATGCCCTGCACGTTCAGGATGCCGATCTGCACGCCCGCCTTGTTCCGCTTCTGCAGGAACACCGGGAGGTAGCCGGAGCGGGCGGCAGCGAGCAGGCCTCGCGAGGGACCGGCGATCCAGGTGACGACAGAGGCGAAGGCACCGAGCGCGATCAGCAGCGAGATGATGGGCGTCGCCCACGCCATCCCCCACGCGTCGAAGAACGTCTTGAACGCCAGGTTGATGCCGGTGGTGAGACCCAGCTGGGAGGACGGCACCGCCACAGCGATGGCGATCGTCGGGAAGATGAAGATGCAGAGAATCAGGATGGACGAGATCAGCACCGTCTTCGGATAGCCGCTTCCGGGGCTCTTCAAGTCGTTCGCATGCACCGCATTCACCTCCATGCCCGCGTAGGCGAGCACGTTGGAGACGATCAGCACGATGGACGCGATCCCGGTGAACGGCGGGATGATCGCCGAGGCCGTCAGCGGCGTCTCGCTCGTATGGCCGGTCGTGAGCCAGATGATCCCGAAGAGGATCAGCAGCACGCCGGGGAAGATCGTGCCGGCCAGACCCGACCACGAACCCACCTTGGCGAACAGGTTGCCTCCGCGCAGCGTGATGAAGGTCGAGAACCAGTAGATGACGAGGATGACGACCGCCGTGTAGAAGCCGGAATTCGCCAGGTTGGGGTCGAGGAACACGAAGGCCAGCGAGGCCGCGATGAAGGCGATCTGGGTCGGATACCAGACGACGTTCTGCACCCACTGCAGCCAGATCGCCTGGAATCCCCAGCGTTCGCCGAACGCCATCCGCACCCAGGTGAACACGCCGCCCTTCCAGCCGGTCGCGAGCTCGGCGGCGACAAGCGCCACCGGGATCAGGAAGAAGATGGCCGGGATGATGAACAGCGTCACCGAGCCCAGCCCGTAACCGGCCATGGCGGGCAGGCTGCGCAGCGAGGCGACGGCCACGACCGTCAGCATCGCCAGCTGGCTGATGCTCATGAACTTCGACGCCGTCGTCCCCGGCGCGCCGATGGCCGGCTTGTGCGGCACCTTCGCGAAGGGATGCGGCTTCACGTGATCCGGACTGGGCGCAGGCGTGCCATCCGCTCGCGTCGGCTGCCCGGCGGCCGGGCCGGGCTCGCTTGTTGCGGTCATGATCTACTCCCGCTGGTCAGAGGGCGCAGCGCGCCCATTGGTCGATCGCCGAACCGGCGGTCAGTGGGTGAAAGAGGCGGCCATGCCTTCGGTCGGCATCGGGCTCTCCAGCCGGTCGAGGTAGTCGACGGCCTCCTGGATGTCGAGCACGAGCGACTCGGCGAGGTTGCGGCTGAGGCCGTTGCGCACGACGATCCGCTGCACGGTCAGGTCGGTCAGGTTGTCCGGCATCGGGTAGGCGGGGATCAGCCAGCCCTTCAGACGCAGCCGCTCCGACAAGTGGTAGAGCGTCCACTTGTCGGTGTGGTCCTTCTTCAGCTGCCAGGCGAAGACGGGGATGTCGGAGCCGTCGTTCCACAGCTCGAACGCAGGCATCTTCGCGATCTCCCCCGAGAGGTAGAGCGCGACATCCTGCGACGCCTTCTGCACGCGGTAGTAGCCGTCGAATCCGAGCCGGAGGAACAGGTAGTACTGCAGCAGCACCTGCGCGCCGGGCCTCGAGAAGTTCAGCGCGAAGCTGGGCATGTGGCCGCCGAGGTAGGTGACGTCGAAGACGAGGTCCGCCGGCAGGTCCTCGACGGTGCGCCACACCACCCAGCCGAGACCCGGGTAGACGAGACCGTACTTGTGAGCGGAGGTGCTGATCGAGACGACGCGGTCGACACGGAAGTCCCACGCCAGCTGAGGCTGGAGGAACGGCGCGATCATCCCGCCGGACGCACCGTCGACATGGATCTTGATGTCGAGCCCGGTGTCCTGCTGGATGCGGTCGAGCGCTTCGGAGATCTGCGCGACGGGTTCGTACATCCCGGTGTAGGTCACGCCCATGATCGCGACCACGCCGATGGTGTTCTCGTCGACGTACTTCTCGAGCTCGAAGCCGTCGAGCACCTTGTGCTCGTCCGAGATCGGAACGTAGCGGGCCTCGACATCCCAGTAGTTGCAGAACTTCTCCCAGCAGACCTGCACGGCGCTGGAGAGCACCAGGTTCGGCTTGTCGGTCGGCTTGCCCTCGGCCCTGCGGGCCTGCTGCCAGCGGCGCTTCAGGGCGAGGCCGCCGAGCATGCACGCCTCGGAGGAGCCGATGGTGGAGGTGCCGATCGCCTTCTCCCGGTCGGGCGCGTTCCACAGACCCGCCACCATCTTCCAGCAGCGCGTCTCGATCGCAGCCGTCTGCGGGTACTCGTCCTTGTCGATCATGTTCTTGTCGGCGGATTCGGCGTACAGCCGCGACGCGTAGTCGTCCATCCAGGTACCGACGAACGTGGCCAGGTTGAGACGCGCGTTCCCGTCGAGCATCGACTCGTCGTGCACGATCTGGTACGCCGTCTCGGGCAGCGACTCGCCGTCCGGAATGCGGTCGAGCGGGAGGTCGGTGTCCTCGCCCGGGCGGGCGAAGATCGGGTTGAGCTGGGTCCGGTCGGTGATGCCGGTGTACGCGGTGGCGGGCTGCTGTGCGGCGGTGGCCCGCTCCTTCCGCGATTCTGCAAGTGTCATTCGCTTCGCTCCTCGGACGGCGCGAGCACACGCTCGCGCAGTGGACGTTCCCTGAACCGGACCGCCCGGCCGTACCGTGGTCGGGCGTGGCAGGGCCAAAGTAACGAGGGCTCTCCGAGCCGCGATAGACAGTTCCGGAAAAGAGTGGCGTCAGGAACCGGAGCGTTTCAGCGTGCCGATGGTGGAGCCGCCGTCGTCGAGCACGGTCATCGTGCTCCCGTTGACGTTGCCGGTCGCGGCCTTGCTCAGCCAGGTGTCGACGTTCTCACAGGCCATCAACGTCGAGGAGATGGCACCGAAGGTGATCTCGTCCCCGTCGATGAGCCCCTTGCCGCTCAGGGTGTTGCAGCCGTCGGAGCCGGCGAAGGTGCCGTCGTTCTGGATGTCGAGGTTCGGCTGCCCGGACGACGTCGAACCCCATCGGCCCACCACGGCCTGGCCGCTCGGGGTGCCGGCGCAGCCGGCCAGCATCAGGACGACGGCAGCAGCGACCGCCATCCCGCGAATGCGTCGGTTCAGCAGCATGATCCCTCCCGCTCTCGGTGGAAGGGTAGCGTCGTGCCCGCGAACCGCGACAGGGGCCAGTTGGGGCCGGCCGCCGGGTCAGTCCGTCGTCGCCAGCACCTCGTCGACGATCGCGAGCAGTTCCGGCCGGGCGAGAATGCGGAAGTGCCCGCCGACGTCCAGCTCGATGTTCCGGGCTCCCTCGAGCCTGCTCCCGGCGGGGACGTGCGGATCGAACCATCCCCAGACCGAGACGATCTGGGCGTTGACCGCACGGCTGAGCGCCAGCCGGAGCAGGCCGGGAGCCGTCGGCATCAGCGCGCGCACGCTCGGGAGAGGGATGAAGCGGGCGAGCGACGACCCGCCGAACGGCGTCGCGACCGTCACGGCGGCGCGGATGCGCGGACCGGAGTCCGGCATCCCCATCAGGTACTTGGCGACCAGGCCGCCTTTACTGTGCGCGACGATGACCACGTCACTGAGGTCCTGCTCCTGAAGGTGCCGGGCGACGAGCGTAGCGGCCTCGGGAACCGACATCCGGTTGTCCTCCAGCGCCGTGACGACGTGCACCGGGTGGCCGCCCGAGTGGATGTGCTGTGCGAGCGGGCGCAGGAAGCGCCACGTCTCGAAGATGCCCGGCAGCAGCACCACGGGCGCCAGGTGCCCTGAGCCCGCCACCAGCGCGTCCGGGGTTCCACGGTCGAGAAAGGCTCGCAGTTGGTGGCGGCCCGCGTAGAGGTAGTCCAGCGCGAGGACGCCCACTCGACGCAGCACGGTGCGTCTCATCGGCGGACCCCGGCCAATTGGGAGATCAGAGCGGCGGTGCGCCAGGGCGCGCCGTGCATGACGAGGTGGGCCACCGACGGGACGACGGCCACGCGGCCGCCAGAGCGGCGCCCGAGCTCGGCCACCCAGTCGTCGCGGGCGATGGGATCGCGCGCGCCGCGCACGACGAGCGTCGGTACGGTCACGGCCTCGAGTTCGCGCTCCGTCTCGAAGCCGAGCATCGCGGGGAGGGTCGCCAGGTACCAGCGGAGGCCGGCGTGCAAGTAGTCGGCGACCACGATGCGGTTGCCGCGCGCATCCTCGCGGAGGATGTCGAGGCCCAGCAGCACGGCGGCCTTGAGGGCATTGCGGTCTTGTGGCGCCATCACCGGTCCGAGCAACGCGACCGCGCTCACCAGGTCGGGCCGCCGGCCGGCCAGACTCACGGCGATCTGCGTCCCCATCGAGTGGCCGACGACGATCGCCGCCGTGATACCGAGGCCGTCCATCGCCTGCGCGACGGCGTCGGCGAAGTCATCGATGGACAGCGCGGGCCACCGTCGGCGCGGCTTGGCCTTTCCGAACCCGGGGAGGTCGACGGCGACGACCCGGCCGTGCTCGGCGAGCGCCGGAACCAGCCGTTCGAAGTAGCGCGAACTCACGCCTATCCCGTGCACCAGCACGAAGACCGGGCCGTCGGCGTCCACTGCACCGACGGGCTCGCGGTCGACCGTGACCAGCGCGGTTGGCGGATGCGGAGACGCGCTTCGGTCGGTCACCCCTTCACGCTACCCGTACGCTCCCTTTCACGCCGACGGCTCGAGCACCGTCTTGAGCCACCCCTCCTCCCGACGGTCGAAGCTCTCGTAGGCCTCGACGGCATCCACCACACCGACCTCTTGCGTGATGAAGCGGGTCGGATCGAACAGCCCGGCGGCCACCAGGTCGATCAAGGGCGGCGTCACAGCGCGGTGGTTGCAGTTGCCCATCTTCACGGTCAGGTTCTTGTTCATCGCCGCGCCGATCGGATAGTGCGTGAGCTGCGGCGAGTAGACGCCGATGATGCCGATCCGGCCGGCCTTGGCGACCGACTCCACGGCCCACTGCGACACGAGCGTCGGGGCATCGCCGGGCACCCACAGGTCGCCCTGACTGTTCGTCTCGGGCGCCACCTGCTGCTGCGCCTCCTCGAACTCCGACGCCTGCTCTTCGGCCTCCGCCGCGGCCGGCCCGCTCTTGGGGCGCTGCGCGTCGATCCCGACGGCGTCGATCACCGCATCCACGCCCGCTCCACGGGTGAGCTCGAGGATGACATCGACCGGAGCCTCGGCGTTGAAGTCGATGATCTCGGCGTTCTGCTCGAGCGCCTGGGCGAGCCGTGTCTGGATGCCGTCGACGGCGAACACCCGCCCGGCGCCCTGGCGGAAGGCGGACGCGATCGCCAGCTGACCCACGATGCCCGCGCCGAACACCGCGACGGTGTCGCCGCGCTTGACGCCGGCCAGTTCGGCACCGAACCAGGCGGTGGGGAAGATGTCGGAGAGCAGGATGGCCTGCTCGTCGCTGACCGCCTCCGGAAGCGGAATCAGCGTGTGCTCGGCCCATGGGATGCGGGCGTACTGAGCCTGGAGGCCGTTCACCGGACCGGTCTGCTCAGGGCCGCCGAAGAAGGACGTGCCGGCCGCCGGACCGTTGGGGTTCGCGACATCGCACTGAGCCGTGTTCCCGGCGCGGCACTGCGGGCACACCCCGCAGGAGATCGTCGAGCACACGATGACACGGTCGCCCGGGGAGAACCCGCGGACGGCATCCCCCACCTCCTCCACGACGCCGATCGCCTCGTGCCCGAGTACCGTGCCCGGCTTCATCCCGGACATCGTGCCCCGGATCATATGCAGGTCGGTGCCGCAGATCGCGCTCGTCGTGATGCGCACGATCGCATCCGTCGGTTCCTGGATCGTCGGGTCGGGAACGTCGTCCATCCTGATGTCGCCCACCCCGTGCCACACGATCGCCTTCATGCTGTCTCCTCCCTGGTCCGTCTGTTCGTCCCTGTTGGCCCGTACTCGGGCCCCGTCGTCCCTTCAGACTGGCGCGACGGTACGCGCCGCGGGGGCGGCCCGGGGAGACGGTTGAAAACCCCGATGAAGGGGGTAGCTGTGGAGAAGTACTAGCCCGAACCGGATCGGAAGGAGTACCACAGGATCATGCCCGCATCACAGGAGCTGCCCTCCACTCTGGAGCGTTCGGAGAAGCACGCGCAGAACCTCTGGTCGAAGGCGCACGACTCCGCCGTCGAAGAGTACGGCGAGGGCGAGCGCGCTCACCGCACGGCGTTCGCCGCCCTGAAGAACGAGTACGAGAAGATCGGCGACCACTGGGAGCGGAAGTCCAAGAACGGACCTTCCGACCGCAAGGCGGCAGGCGGCCGCGACACGAAAGCGTCGACGCAAGAAGGCGTCGACGCCAACGCCTCCAAGGCGCACTTGCTGGATGTCGCCAAGCGTCTCGACATCTCCGGCCGCACCCGGATGAACAAGGACGAACTGGTCGACGAGATCAAAAAAGCCAACCGCCGCGAGACGTCCGCGCAGCGGAAGAAAGGTAAATCGTGAGCGACGTTCTGGCTTTCATCGGGTGCTTCGTCCTCTTCCTGCTCGGGCTCTTCCTGCTCGGTCTGGCGGACACCCTCCCGGGCTGGCAGGGGCTGGTCTTCTTCGCCGGCATCGTCTGCATCGCGCTCTCGTTCGGCATACCGGTCGGGGTGCTCGGCCACGCCGACTGAGTAGCAGCCGGGAATCCCTTCCTGCCGCGGGAGAAGCGGGGGTACCGTCGAACGATGGCTGATTTCACCCGCCTGCGCAGCCAGACCTCCGATCCCGCTGAAGCAGACGCCCTGCTCGCCGCATCCGGCGGCCACTTCGCGTTCGCCTCCGAACCCGACGCAGGGTTCTCGTTCGACGGCGACGTGGCGACCGACGAGTCGTTCTCGGTCGCCCACTATGCGATCGGCGGCGAGTGGGAGACCTCCGGCGACTTCGACGACCTGGTGATCGTGAACGTCACCTCGGGTCGGTACCGCTGGGACATCGACGGTCAGCAGGGTGTCGGCACGCGCTCGCCGTTCCTCGTGCGACCGGGCCACGACTTCTCCTGCTATGCCGAAGGTATCGACGTCGTCAACATCTTCCTGTCACCTGACGCTCTGCGGGATGTGGCACGCACCGCGTACGGCGACGAGGACTTGGCGGTCGTGTTCGACTCCCCGGAGACCATCAGCGCGTCGCACTCGGAGCACATGCTGAACGCTGCCACCGCCGCGGCCGAGTACATGCAGGCTGGTACCTTCCGGCATCCGCTGGTGCGCGCCAGCCTCTTCCACTCCCTGTCGATGGCGGCCCTGCAGTGCTTCCCCCTGAGCGCGGACCCGCAGGAGCGCACACTGTCGCCCGCCGGGCAGCTCGAGAAATTCCGCCGAGCAGCCGGGTTCATCGAGGATCACGCGTCTCTGCCCATCACGGTCGTCGACATCGCGGGAGCTGCAGGCGCCACCCTGGCGCAGTTGAACGCGGCGTTCCGCGTCCACTCGGGCACGACGGCGCGCGGCTACCTTCAGCGCGTGCGACTCTCGGCCGCCCACACGGAGCTACGGGTCTCCGACCCGACGACCGACCTCGCCGAGGTGGCCGCCCGCTGGGGTTTCGCAGACCTCGACCGGTTCTCGCGGCGCTACCGCGATCAGTACGGCGAGTCCCCCTCCATTCAGGCATCCTGACAAGACCCTCCCGCTCGTCGCTGAGCCGGTGTACCGAAGAGGTATGGATCACACTCGGGCTCCCATCCTGGATGCATTGGCCGACTACCACCGCCTCGACCGCTACGGCTTCACCCCGCCCGGCCACCGGCAGGGTCGCGGCGCCGACGAGCGGGTGACCGCCGTGCTCGGCGGGGCGCTCCGCGAGGACGTGCTCTCAACGGCGGGCCTCGACGACAGGAAGTCCTCCAACGGCTACCTCTCGACGGCCGAGGAGCTCATGGCGGACGCCGTCGGCGCGGACCAGGCCTTCTTCTCGACCTGCGGCAGCTCGCTGTCGGTGAAGGCGTCCATCCTGGCCGTCACACGCGGCGAGGGCGAGCTGATCATCGGTCGGGACGCGCACAAGTCCGTCGTCGCCGGCCTCGTCCTCTCCGGCCTGCAGCCGCGGTGGGTGCCGACGCGCTACGACGAGGAGCAGCACATCGCGCATCCGCCGGGCCCGGAGGAGTTCGAGCGGATGTGGCAGCGCTATCCCGACGCCTCCGCCGCCCTGGTCACAAGCCCGACCCCGTACGGCACCTGCGCCGACCTGCAGGCGATCGTCGAGGTGTGCCACTCGCGCGGCAAGCCGGTGATCGTCGACGAGGCCTGGGGCGCGCACCTGCCGTTCCACAACGACCTGCCGACCTGGGCGATGGATGCGGGAGCCGACATCTGCGTCGTCAGCGTCCACAAGATGGGCATCGGTTTCGAGCAGGGGTCCGTCTACCACCTGCAGGGTTCACTGGTGGACCCGGTCCGTCTCTCCCAGTGCGCCGACGTGCTCGCGACCACGAGCGCCAACGTCCTGCTGTATGCGGCGATCGACGGGTGGCGGCGGCAGATGGTGCAGCACGGAACGCAGTTGCTCGGCGACACACTCGCGCTCACGGCCCGCACGCGGGAGGCGATCGAGCGCATCCCGGGCCTGCATGTTCTGCGCGACGAACTGCTCGCGGAGGAGGCCTCGCACGACTTCGACCCGATGCACGTGCTCATCGATGTGAGCGAGTTCGGCGTCTCCGGCTACCAGGTCGCCGACTGGCTGCGTGCCGAGCACCGGATCGACGTGGGCATCAACGACCACCGCCGCATCGAGGCGACCCTCTCCATCGCCGACGACGAGGAGACGACGGGTCGGCTCCTCGACGCTCTCAGGCAGTTGCCGGACGTGGCCGAGCGGATGCCGGAGCCGTCGCCCGTCGCGCTGCCTTCCGCGAAGGACCTGCAGCCGGTCATGGCCTCGCTGCCGCGCGACGCCTTCTTCGGACCCGTCGAGGCGGTTCCTGCTGAGGAGGCGGCCGGTCGCGTCGCCGCCGAGCAGGTGACGCCGTACCCGCCCGGCATCCCGGCCATCCTGCCCGGCGAGATCATCAACCAGGCGGTCATCGACTACCTGCAGAGCGGGCTGGAGGCGGGGATGGTCATCCCCGATGCGGCAGACCCGAGCCTCGAGACGTTCCGAGTGGCTCGGAGCCTGCCGCACGAGGGCTGACGATCACTCCTTGTTGAGCTTGTCCTGAACCGCTCCGGCGACCTTCTCGACGGTGTTCGGCAGCTCGGTGGTGCCGTAGAACCGCGAGTCGGGATGCGTGGGCGGCGGCATCGGGACCGTCGCCTGCGGGCCGTCGAGGTAGGTGAACTCGCCCTTGCCGTCGGGCGTCGGGCCGCTCGCCCACCGGCCTTCTGCTGCGGCGGGGCCGTCCGAGAAGTTGATGTACTCGTAGGCCACGTCGCGGTCCTCCTTGCTGAGCGGGAAGTTGCTCGGGACCGGGAGGTCCTCCGTCCCTTCCTCCCGCAACTCGGCGGCCGCGGCGATCCACTGGTTCTGGTGCATGGTGTCGCGGGCCAGCAGGAACGAGAGCAGGTCACGAACGCCCGCGTCGTCGGTCATGTGGTACAGCCGGGCGACCTGGAGGCGGCCCTGCATCTCCGCGTTGGCGTTGGCGGTGAAGTCGGCCAGCAGGTTGCCGCTCGCGGTGATGAAGCTGCCCTGCCACGGGTTGCCGTTGCTGTCGACGGGACGGGCGCCGGCGCCCGCGACGATGGCGTGCTGCACGTCCGTGCCCCCGACGACCGCCGCGACGACCGGGTCGTCCTGGACGGCGTCCTCGGTGATCCCGAGCGGCGACTTCTCGAGCAGCTGGGCGATCATGACGGCCAGCATCTCGACGTGCCCGAACTCCTCAGCCCCGATGCCGTAGAGGAGGTCGCGGTACTTGCCCGGGATGTGCGCGTTCCAGGCCTGGAAGCCGTACTGCATCGCGACGGTGATCTCGCCGTACTGACCGCCGAGCACCTCCTGAAGTTTGCGGGCGTAGACGGCATCCGGCTTGTCCGGCTTTGCGGTGTGCTGCATCTCCTGACGGTGGAAGAACATACGAGTGTCCCCTTTCTGGTGATTTCCTCCAGAGGTACGCGCAACACCCGCGCAACCCAGCCGTTGACAGTTCGGCGGCGACGGCGATTAATGGCACCCGCGTGGTCCGGGCGGCTTCGCTCTCTTCAGGCGCGGGGGCGGAGGCCGGGCGTGAGGGGCAGGAGGGCGGCGACGACCGAGGCGGCGGTCGCCGCGACGAACGGGCCGGCGGGGCCCAGCGCGTCGCCGAGCACCCCGGCGACGGCCGTACCGGCTGCGCCCCCCACCAGGCCGGCCGTGTTGAGCCAGCCGAACGCTTCCGGCGTCGACGACTCGGGGAGAGCACCCGAGACCATGGCATAGAGCGCCGCGAGGGAGGGCGCGAAGCCCAGCCCCGAGAGGAACAGCACACCGTAGAGCAGCGGGATGCCCGGCACGAGCCCCGCGGCCGCCGTCGCGACGGCCACGCCGCCGAGTACGGCGGCGAGCCCCTTCGGACCGATGCGCCGGTGCCCGAACGCGATGCCGCCGATCAGCGAACCGAGGCTCGACACGGCGATGGCGAGACCGGCGAGCACCCCGTGACCGTCGAACCGCGCGACCAGCGCGATCTCCAGAGCGGCGAACGACGCGATGAGGGCGAAGCTGGATGCTGCGGCCAGCCGCACAGCGCGGGTGAGCAGCACGGTGCCCGGCCGGGACTCGCTGCGCGGCAGCCGGACGCCCGCGATGTGCGGGGTCAGCAGGAACCAGACGGTCCCGCCCAGGGTGACGGCGGCGGCGAGCACGAGCGGTGCCTGCGTCGACACGGTGCCGCTGAGCAGCGTCGCGGCGACCGGCCCCGTGATCCAGATCAGCTCCTGCGCCGACGTATCGAGGGCGAACAGGGCCGGTACCGCCCGACGCGGCACCAGCCGCGGGTACAGCGCGCGGACGACCGGCATCAGCGGCGGGACGGAGGCGCCGATCACAACCCCCAGCACGATGAGCAGCGCGGGCTCCGACGGGCCGAACGCGAGCAGCAGCATCCCGGTCGCGTTCAGCACGGCTGCGGCCAGCACCGGCGGGCGGATGCCCAGCACGCCGACCGAGCGGCTCACCAGCGGCATGGCCACAGCCTCGCCGACGCTCACGCTGGCGACCACGAGCCCCGCGAGGGCGTACGACCCGGTCGCGTGCCGGACGTGCAGCAGCACGGCCAGCGACAGCATCCCGAGCGGGAAGCGCGCCACCAGCTGCGAGACCGTGACCCGCAGGACGCCGGGGACGCGGACGAGCTCCAGGTACGTCCGCACCCCGCTACTTGCCAACGCCGCCGGCGAGTCCGCGCACGAAATAGCGCTGGCACACGAAGAACAGGATCACCATCGGGAGCGCGGCCATCACCATCCCGGCGAAGACGACCGGATACTGCGTGCCGTTCTTCGACATCATGTCGGCGAGGCCCACCGGCAGGGTCTGGACGCCCGTTCCGCTGGTGAAGATCATCGCGAACAGGTACTCGTTCCAGTTCTGCAGCACGTTCAGCACGATGGTCGTCGCAACGATCGGCATGCTCATCGGCAGGATGATGCGCCAGAACGTCGCCGCCCGCGAGGCGCCGTCGATCGACGCGGCCTCATCCACTTCCCGCGGCAGGTCGAGCATGTACGCCCGCATCAGGAAGACGGTGAACGGGATGCGGAACGCCGTGTACAGGATCAGCAGCCCGAAGAAGGTGTCGTACAGCCCCCAGGCCTGGAAGAGCTTCACCAGCGGGATCAGCGCGACGGTCGGCGCGAGCATCAGCCCGGCGAGCACGATCACAGTGAAGGTGCGGTTCAGTGGGATGTTCACCCGCGTCAGGCCGTAGGCCGCCCACGCGCTGATCAGCTCGGTGATGAGCGTCGCGATGACGGTGAGCGAGACGCTGGTGAGGACGAAGTCGCCGACGCCCTGACGCCAGGCGCTCGCGAAGTTGCGCCACAGCCACTCGGTGGGCAGCGCGAACGGGTTGCCGAACAGCTCCGCGTTGGTCTTCAGGGCGTTCGTCACCATCCACAGCAGCGGGTACAGGACGATGACGGCCAGGGCCACCAGGAGCGTCCAGACGAGGGCGGCGCGGACGCCGCGGCCGAGACGGGCGAGGACTACCATTCCACTCTCCTCTTGCGCGAGTAGGCCAGCTGGGCGGCGGCCAGCAGCAGGGTGATGACGAAGATGGCGACGCCGATCGCGGCCGCCGAGCCGAAGTCGTTGGTGACGAAACCGGCGTGGTACAGCCACGTGCCGAGCACCTGGCTGGAATTGTTGGGGCCCCCGCTGGTCATCACCATGACCTCGTTGAAGACCTGGAAGGCCCCCGAGATCGTGACGATCATCATCAGGCCGGTCATCTCCCGCACCAGCGGCAGCGACACCTGAAAGAACCGGCGGACCGGCCCCACGCCATCGAGGTTCGCCGCCTCGTACAGCTCCTGCGGGATGCGCTGCAGCGCCACCGAGAAGAGCAGGACGCTGTAGCCGAAGCCCTGCCACTGGCTCATCGCGATGATCGCGAAGATCGCCGTGCCCTCGTGGCCCAGCCACGCCTGCGAGAACTGCCCGAGCCCGACGTTGTCGAGGAAGACGTTCAGCATCCCGGTCTGCGGCTGGTAGATGAAGTAGAACAGGAGGCCCGCGACGGTCAGCGAGATCGCCGAGGGGATGAAGTAGATCGCCCGGAACGCCTTGCGCCAGCGCTCGTTGCGCACGCTCTCGACGATCGCGGCCAGCACCAGAGCGCCGAAGACCTGGAACACGATCGACAGGGCGGCGTACCAGGTGTTGTTGCCGAGGGCCCGCCAGAACACGGGATCCTGAGCCAGGTCGGCGTAGTTGTCTCCGCCGACGAAGGTCTGCTCGCCGCTGTAGATGTTCCACTTCAGGAAGCTGAAGACGATGTTCTGCAGCAGCGGCCAGTAGACGAAGACCGCCAGGACGGCCAGCGCCGGGATCAGCCAGACGAGGCCCCGCCAGCGAGTGACGCCGCGCTGCGCCGCGCGCGGGGACGCGTCGCCGGGAGCTGCGGCCGTGCGGCCGCGCCCGGATCCCTTGGTGGGGATCGGACGCGGCCCCACGGGGGCCTGAGGCGCCTGGGTGGTAGTCATTTCGCCTTCTCGGACGCCTGTCGCACGGCCTTCAGAGCCGCCTCAGGGGTGAGGCTGCCGGAGACGAGACCCTCGGACACGGAGACCCACGCGTCGCCGACAGACGGGACGTTGGCCATGTCGAGCCAGACGACCGTGGACTTCGCGTCGTTGACCAGCTTGGTGCCCTCGGCGACGGCCGGCGTCGCGATCTGGTCGGTCACCACATCCTTCACCGCGCTCGGCTGGCCGTACGGCGGGGAGGAGAGCGTCGTCGCGTTCTTCTTGTTCATGACGAACTTCATGAAGTCGAGGGCGAGAGCGGCGTTCTTGCTCTTCTTGTTGATCATGTAGCCCTCGGGAGCCGCCTCCAGCGTGGAAGTGTCGCCCTTCGCTCCCTCGGCGGCCGGGAGCGGGAAGATCCCGAAGCCGTCCTTGCTGAGCTGGCTGTCCTTCGTGTTGACGGAGTCGAACTCGATGAGCTCCTGGTAGTACATGGCGGCCTTGCCTGTCGCCTGCTGCTGCTGAGCCGTCGTGTAGGTGACGCCGTTGGAGTTCCCGGCGTCTCCGGTGCACTCGGTGACCAGCTGCTGGAACTGCTTCATGCCCTTCAAGTAGCCCTCGTCGGTGTACTTCGCCGTCTTCGGCAGCAGGTCGGCCTGGAGGGTCTTCTGGGGAACGTCGTACGCGAAGAGCTGTCCGAGGTAGTGGAGGCCCGGCCAGCCGTCCTTGTTGCCGAAGGCGACGGGCACGTAGCCGGCGGCCTTGATGGTCGAGCAGTCGGAGATCAGGTCGTCGAGGCTCTTCGGCACATCGAGGCCGAGGTCGGCGAAGATCTTCTTGTTGTAGCCCATGAACTTGCCGTCGACGTACTGCGGGATGCCGTAGTACTTGCCGTCGTACTTGAAGGCGTTGAGCGATCCCTCGCCGAAGGTGTCGCCCCAGGTCGTGCCGGGCGCGATGACGGAGCTGAGGTCGACGGCGAGGCCGTTGGCGGCGAAGTTCTCGCCCCAGTTGCCGGCGTAGCTGAAGTAGATGTCGGGCAGCGACTGCGACCCGATCAGGACCTTCTCCTTGTCCTTGATCGCGTTGTCGTCGGTCTCCTGCGCCAGCGTGATCTTCACGTCGGGGTGGAGCTTCTTGTAGTCCTTCACCAGGTTCTCGAAGTACGAGCCGAGCGGGTCGCCCGCTGCGGCGGTGAGGATGCTGATGCTGCCGGAGTAGTCGGGCTTCGCCGAGATGTCCGCCGATGCGCCGCCGCCGCCGGAGGAGCAGGCAGTGAGCGCGAGCGCCATGACGCCCGCCGCCGCTGCCGTGATGGTCCTGATCTTCTTCACGCTCATCTCCCGTCGTGCGGGTCGTGCGGTGGGGGTGTCCGCTGACCCGTCTTTGGATCGGTTCTGGGCCGCTCCTGCGGCCGGTTGCGATGACTATACGTGATTTTGGTACCGGTATCAACACTGACCAACGAAGGGTGCTCCGTCTGCCGTTCCCTCCGCCGTCTCGTGAGGTGCTCGCAAGTGCGGTCGTGCGCGGCGTGTCGGGCGCAACTGCGAGCACCTCACGAAGGTGAGGGCGGGGGGCGAGACGCGAGGGTGACGGGCGCGCTAGCGGCGGGGCGGGGCCGCGACGGAGTCGCGCTCCACGAAGTCGGCCTCGAGGACATGCGTGGCGACCGGTGCGTCGCTGCCGGCGACCCGCGCGAGCAGGCACTCCGCGGTCAGCTCTCCGAGCTGGTGCATGGGCTGGGCGACGACGGACATGGGCGGAGTCATCACGCTCGCCCACGAGCTGTCGTCGAAGCCGATCAGCGACACGTCCTCCGGGCAGCGCAGCCCGCGCTGCCGCATCGCGCGCAGCGAACCGGTCAGCGCATCCGTCTCGGTCGCGAAGATCGCGGTCGGCGCGTCCGAGAGGGACAGCATCCCGAGCACCGCCCTGGTCGCCTGCGACTCGTTCTTGAGCACGTGCGTCACCAGCGACGTGTCGAACGGGATGTCGGCGAGCTCCAGCGCATCCAGGTACCCGAGCAGACGCTCGCCATCGCTCCACAGGGCGTGGTCGAGGATGCGGCGGAGGTCGTCCGCGTCGGCCGCCGGCTCATTCGTGACCGGCCCCCAGACGAACGCGATGCGCCGGTGGCCGCGCTCGATCAGCGCCGTGACGGCCTGCCGCGACGCCTCGCGGTTGTTGATGACGACCGCGTCCGCCTCCACCGTGTCCACCAGCCGGTCGAGGAGCACCAGCGGGATCTCGCGCTTGGCGACGATGTCGAGGTGCGGCAGCTCGGCCGTGCGGCCCGCGGCCGGCGCCAAGGCGATCCCGTCGACCTGCTTGTCGACGAGCACCTCGATGGCCGCCGCCTCCAGCTGCAGATCCTCGTCGGTGCTCAGCACGAGCACGTCGTAGTCGGCCTTGCGGGCGGCATCGCTGATGCCGCGCAGCACGCCCGCGAAGAACGGGTTGCCGACGTCGGCCAGCACGACGCCGAGCGTCCGCGTCTCGCCGGTGGTCATACTCCGCGCGATCGAGTTCGGGCGGTAGCCGAGCTCCTTCGCGACGGCGAGGATGCGGTCACGCGTCTTCGGGCTGACCGACCCGTAGCCGCCGAGCGTGCGCGCGACCGTGGCGCGGCCGACACCGGCCGCTGCCGCCACCTCGGAGATCGTCGGCGACGGGATGCGGTGGTCGCGTTCCGTGGACATCGCCACCCCTTCCTGATCCGGGGCGGCTCACGCCCTCAGCCCACGTCGCCCGCCGCCACCGGCGGTAGCGAGCCGACCGTCCGTGCCGTCTCGTCGACCGGGCGTCCGTGACCGAACGCCCCCTCGACCGTGCACTGCCGTGCGGCGAACTGCGCCGCACGTCGCATCGACCGGTGCAACGCCGCGCCACCCGGTCGCGCATTCCTGCGCCAGCCGGACCGCAGCAATTCAACCACGAACGCGCTCACGTACGCGTCGCCGCAGCCCATCGTGTCGACGAACGGACCCGGCACGGGGGCCGCGTCCGAGTAGTAGTAGGCGTCGCCGTCGAACAGCACGGCTCCGGCGTCGCCCAGGGTCCCGAGCACGAGGGACGGACCGTGCGACGCGATGCGCCGCAGCTCCGCCCACGTGTCAGTGCGCGACATCCCGCCGAGCGAGACCAGGGCCAGGTCGATCCACGGGCCCACCGCATCCAGGTACTCCCCGGTGCGGTACTCCGGCTCGGACGAGAAGTCGTACGACCGCAGCGTCCGCGTGGCGCTGAGCTTCGGCAGCTCCGGGATGACGCCGGAGTACGCGCTCGAGTGGATGAGCGAGAAGCCCGCCGCGTAGCGCACGTCCTCCTCTCCCAGCACGACCGGATCGCTGAGCGTGACGCCGCCGTGGTTCCAGCCGAGGAACCGTCGCTCGCCGTCGACCGTCTCGATCTCCGTCACGCCGTTCGGGCCAGGGCGCACCGAGGACCGCGAGGTGTCGACCCCGCAGTCCTCGATGGCCTGCCGCACGAAGCGCCCCTGCTCATCGTCGCCGAAGACCCCGAGGTAGGCGGCCTCGGCGCCGAGCTGCCGGGCGAACACCGCGACGTTCACGGCGTTCCCGCCCGGGTATTCGACCCCGCGGTCGACGAACCGGTCGACGATGTTGTCCCCGAGACCGAGGACGCGCACCGTGCTCATCGGTGCCTGCTCAGTACGCCACGACGCGGTAGTAGCGGCGCAGGTCGAGGGAGTGGTCGCGCACCTGGGCGAGGTGCTTGCTGAAGCGGTCGACGACCGCATCCACGACGATCGGCGCCAGGAGGCCGCGGAACTCGTCGCTCACACCCGGGAGCTCGTAGTCCTTGGTGTCGATGACGGTGACGTCGTCGCTGTACTCCTTGGCGAAGGAGATGACGCGGTCGGTGAGCGGCCGGGTCTCATCCTCGCCCGCGAACACGATGATGCTGGTGTCCTTCTCGATGAGCTCCAGCGAGCCGTGGAAGAACTCGGCGGCGTGGACGCGCGTCGTCTTGAGCCACTGCATCTCCTCGAGGATGCACATCGAGTAGAGGTAGGTGAAGCCCCACAGCTGGCCGGCGCCGGTCAGGAAGTGGTAGTCGTTCTCGGCGTGCTTCTCGGCGAACGCCTTGCCGATCGGGTCGGCCTGCTTGGTCACCGCGATCAGCGCCTCCGGGATCGCCTCGAGGTCCTTCACGAGACGGTCATAGCCCTCGAACTCGCCGCGCAGCGAGAGGAGCTTCGCGCCGAAGGTGAGGAACTGCACGTCGAACGGCCACGCCTTGGGCGCCGACAGGAGCACCTCATCCACGGCGGATGCGATCGGGCTGTCGGCCTGACCGGTGAAGCCGATGGTCAGGGCGCCCTTCTCGCGGGCGAACTCGACGCAGTCGAGGATGTCCTCGGTCGTACCGGAGACGGAGGCGAAGATCGCGACCGAGTCGGGGCCGAACTGCGGGTCCGGCGCGAGCACGAACTCCTTGCCGATGACAGCGCGCACCGGGAACGCGGAGCGCGTCTGGAAGAAGCGCTCGTACGGCAGCGCAGCGGCGTAGGTGCCGCCCGCGCCGATGAAGTAGATGTTCTTCCAGCGGCCTGCGCTCACGCGCTCGGCCAGCTCCTCGATCTGCGACCGGAGCGCGACGGTGCTCCGCACCTGCTCCAGGTATTCCTCTTCGTTGAAGCCCAGCATGTGTCTCCCTCCACCGATCCGTTTTGGTACCGGTATCAATCCGTCTCAATGCTGGCACACGCTCCGCCATCGCGCAACATCTCCGACCCCGTCACCCGGAAAGTGTCAGGCGCGGCCCAGTACCCCAGGGGCGGGCGGGATGCATCCCCCTGGACGCGCGCGCGAGGCGTGATTGCGTGAGGGGTATGCCAGAGAACCAGTACACCTTCGACAACCCCGTCGACCGCTATCCGTCCATCTCTCCCGACGAGGAGCAGGTTCCGGAGCCCGGCCTCGAAAGCGACCTCAATCCGGCCGCCGACCTGGGCGAGGACAGCTACGTCGGCACCGGCCGCCTCACCGGACGCAAGGCCATCGTGACCGGCGGCGACTCCGGGATCGGCGCAGCGACCGCCATCGCCTTCGCCCGCGAGGGAGCCGACGTCGCGATCGTCTACCTGCCCGAGGAGGAAGAGGATGCGCAGCGCATCGCCGGGATCATCCGTGACGCCGGCCGCACCGCGGTCACCATCGCGGGCGACCTCAAGGAGCGTGCGTTCAGCGACGAGATCGTCCGCCGCGCCCTCGACGGAGCTCGGTGGGATCGACATCCTGGTGAACAACGCCGGCAAGCAGGTCGCCACCGAGAGTCTCACCGATGTTCCCGACGACCAGTTCGACCACACGATGAAGACGAACGTCTACGCGATGTTCTGGCTGACCCGGGCGGCGCTCCCGCACCTCCCGGCCGGTGCCACGATCATCAACACGACGTCCATCCAGGCGTATCAGCCGGGCGAGCAGCTCGTCGAATACGCGACGACCAAGGCCGCGATCAACGCGTTCACCAAGGCCCTCGCCCAGCAGCTCGCGCCGAAGGGCATCCGCGTGAACGCCGTCGCACCCGGCCCCATCTGGACGCCGCTGCAGGTCAGCAAGGGCCAGCTGCCCGAGGCGATCCCCGAGTTCGGGCAGCAGACCCCGCTCGGGCGCGCAGGTCAGCCGGCCGAGCTCGCCCCCGCGTACGTCTTTCTCGCCTCGCCGGAGTCGAGTTACGTCCTCGGCGAGACTCTCGCGGTGACCGGCGGGATGCCGACGCCGTAACGACCAGACCGCTCAGTCGCAGGCCCAGGGGAGCCGCAACAGCTCCGCCTGGGCCTTGCCGACGAGCGCGAGGTGGGATGCGGACGCGATCCCGCGGAGCATCCCCGACCGCTGGTACGGGACGGCGACGGGTACCCCGTCCACGAGCGCGCAGGCCACCGCCCGCTCGCGGTCGTCGGCCGCGAATCCGGTCGGGGCAGCGCAAGGCGCGAGCTCGGGTGCCGCGCGACCGAGCCGGCCCTGCAGCAGCGGCCAGCCGACCACGAGCAGCGCCACGAGGGCGGCGAGCGGATTGCCCGGCAGCGACAGCACGTGACGGTCGTCATCCAAACGGGCCAGCAGGAGCGAGCCGCCGGGCCGCAGGTCCATCCCGTCGATCAGGATGCGCGCCCCGAGCCGGTCGAGCGCCTCCCGCACCGGGTCGGCCGGGCCGTGTGCTGTTCCGCCTGACGTGACCACGGTCTCGGTGCGGGCACGGCGGATCGCCGCGGCCACCTCGGCGGGGCGATCCAGTGACCGCGCGGTCGTTGCGCAGCGCCCGCCGAGGCCGGCGAGCACCGACGGCATCATCGGGGTCAGGCTGTCGATGAGCTGACCGGGGGCAGGCTCCGCACCGGCGAGTTCGTCCCCGATCGCCACGAAGGTCACGAGCGGCGGCGACGAGACGTCCACGTGCCGCACGCCGGCAGCGCTGACGAGGCCCAGAGCGGGAGGCGTGAGCACCGACCCCGCGGTGAGCAGCACCTCCCCCTGATCCGCCTCTTCGCCCGCCCGCCGGATATCGCGGCCCGGGATCCACGAACCGTGCACATCGAGAAGGTCGGCGCCCTCGTCCGCTGCTGCGCCCTCCACCACGGCGTCCTCCGTGCGAAGCACCGTCAGCGTCCCCGGCGGCACGGGCGCACCGGTGGCGACGGGGCGGGCCTCGCCCGGCACGAGGGGAAGCGCCGGAGGGATGCTGCCCGCGAGCACGGGCTCGCCCACGCGCCACGGGCCGTCGCCGGCAACCGCCCAGCCGTCCATCGCGGAGTTGTCGAAGGGAGGCAGCGGGCGCCCGCAGCGGACGTCCGCCGCGAGGACGAGACCGGCCGCCCGGCCGACCGGCACGGTCAGCACCCGGGTCGGCGTCTCGCGTCCCAGCTGTTCCGCGATCCGCCGCGCCTCCCGCCAGGAGGTCACGACGACCGCCGGTCGATCGCGGCGAGAAGTGCCGCAACGGCCTCCGCCAGGGGTTGGCCACGGCCGACGGCGATCCCGGCGATGAAGGTCGTCAGCGGCGCGGCCGGGCGCGCGATGCCGTGGGCCGCATCCCTGGCCAGATCGAGAACCGCGGCGACATCGCCCGGGTCCAGCCGGGTGCCGACGACAGCGGCGGCCTCGTCGGCCCAGGCGTCGAGTTCGGACGGTTCCATGGCGTGGCTCCTAGGGGGGTCAGCGGGTGGGAGGGTGGTCGCGTCGGGGGCGGGCAGGCCCGCTGCGGAGAGGTCGTCCGGGGTGTCGATGTCGGTCCAGACCGGTCCGGCGACGGCGTGACGGCCGCGGACGACAGCGAGCAGGTCGCGCGCGGACAGCCCGTCGAGCGCGCCGCGCTCCTGCCGCAGTTCGGCCGCACGTCGTTCCAGCGCGGCGAGCGGGGCGCGGGCGAGCAGCCACTGCGGGTGACCGTCGGCGTCGGTGAGGATGCCCTCCTCGATGGCGGTCAGCGCTGCGGTGGCGGCATGCGGATCGGCGAGGTCGGCGGGCAGGATCAGGACGTCGCCGGCGGGCGCGTCCTGCACCGCCGCATCCGATACCAGGGCATCCCGCACCACCGCATCCACCCCCGCAGCGATCGCCGCGCACGGCCCGCCCCAGCGGGGACTCTCCGACACCGCGACCGCGACGCCGGCCGGAACCTCCGCCGCCGTCACGAGCACCACGCGTCCGGCCGCACCCGCGGCATCCACTGTCCGCTCGAGAAGCGTGGCGTCGCCCACCCGGTGGCTGAGCTTGTCCGAGCCGAACCGGCTCGACCGACCTCCGGCGACGACGATCACCGCCGCGACACCCGTCATCCGACCACCCCCGCCGGGCGCTCGCCCAGAGCCCAGTTCACGCCCCACCCGACGATGATCGTGAACGCGATCGCCGCCGCCATCGCCAGTATCCCGGGCGGTGTGGCGATGACGCCCAGGCTGACGATCAGCGTAGTGGCCCCGGCGGGTGGATGCTGCAGCTTCAGCGCATGCAGCACGAACGCCGTGATCGCGACCGAGAGCGCGCCCGCGAGAACGTACCCCACGCTGAGCCCGGCAGACGGCGCCGACGGCTTGCCGTTCATCCCGAACAGGAACAGGCACGCCACCCCGGCGACGATGCCCACGGCGTGGCCGACGGCGGCGTTCACCGGTCGCGAGGATTTATCCGAGGGAGCGCCGAAGATGAGCATGACGGTCGGGCCGAGGCTGGGGAACAACCACGGCGAGCTCAGCAGCAGCCCGATCGCTCCGGAGGCGGCGAGCACGATCAACGAGAGCACAGCGGTGTAGACGCCGGCGCCTGCCTCGCCCGCCCGCTGGGACGCGCGCGACAGCAGTGAAGGCTTCATCGGGTGCTCACCTCGCCGCGATCAGGGCCTGCGGGGCGGCCTGCTTCATCCGGGTCATCAGCCAGCGGAGCTGGACCGAGGTCTCGTGCTCGCAGCCGGAGATCACCTCGAGGAGATGCGCATCCTGCAACGCCTGGGCCGCCTGCTTCACCATCGTCCAGGTGACGTCGGTCAGGCTGGCGAGCAGGTAGAGGTCCTGCAGGTCGCGGAGCAGCCCGAGCGGACCGGAGCGCGCCTCCTCGATGGCGTCCGCGTGCAGGCGCTCCGGCTCATCGTCCGTTCCCGCGGCGCCGAACCGCTCGATCACCGGATCGAGCTTCTCGCGGTGGCTCTCGCACTGCTGCGCGAGCGTGAGGCAGAGGAAGTGGACATCCGGCTCGTCGCCGTGCGCGTCGGCCACCTGCCGGAACGACCGGGCGAGCGTCGACTCCGACTCGGCGAGCAGCGTCAGATAGACCGGGAGCTTCATGACGCGCCTCCCGCCGCATCCAGCTTTCGCACCTGAACAGCGGCCGACTTGAAGACGGGCTGCTTCGAGACGGGATCCCACTCGGTGGCGGTGAGCTCGTTCGCCGCGGTGGGGTGCCGCTCCTCGGCCCCCGGCGGGGCATCCCAGTACCCGTAGTGGAAGGGCGCGAACACCGTGCCGTTGCGCGCCTTGCCGATCCGGACGGGCGCCACCAGTCGCCCGCGCCGCGAGACCACCTCGACGACGTCGCCCTCCGCGACGCCGCGCGACTCCGCGTCGGATGCGGCCAGCTCCACCCAGACGTGTGGGGCGGCATCCTCGAGTTCCGGGCTGCGGCCCGTCTTCGTGCGGGTGTGGAAGTGGTAGACGCTACGGCCGGTCGTCAGCTGCAGCGGGAACTCGTCGTCCGGCGGCTCGTGCGGTCCTGAGTACGGGGCCGACTTGAGCAGCGCCCGACCGTCGGGCCGGAGCGCGCGGAACGCTTCCTCGCCGACGCTCGCGCCCGTGAGGAGGTCGTGGCCGAAGCTCTCGCAGTAGTCGGCGTGCGACGGGAAGTCCGCGTCGGCGTACAGGCGCGTCACGCTCTCCGTCTCGCCCTCCCGGCGTGGCCATTGGATGCCCGACTCGCGTCGCAGGTCGTCGTACGAGATCCCGGTGTAGTCGCACGGCCGGCCGCGCGAGCACTCCTGCCAGGCCCGGTAGACGTCCTCCGGACCCTCCCACTCGATCAGGGGCGCACCGTCGGAGCGCCGGAAGTCCATCCGCTTGGCGTACTCGAGGAAGATGTCGAGGTCGGCCCGCGCCTCCCCCGGCGGCTCCACCGCCTTCTCGGAGAGGTGGACAGTGCGCGTCGCGTTCGTGAAGGTGCCCGTCTTCTCGCCCCAGCCTGCGGCAGGCAGCACCACGTCGGCGAGCTGCGCCGTCTCGGTCAGGTAGAGGTCCTGCACGACGAGGAACAGCTCCGGCTTGGCCAGGATCTCGCGGATGCGCGGCAGCTGCGGCAACGACACCGCCGGGTTCGTCGCCGACACCCACAGGAACGGGATGGAGCCCTGCTCCACGTACCGGAACAGCTGCATCGCGTGCGTCGGCGGCGCCCAGTGCGGGATGACGAGCGGGTCGACGCCCCACAGTTCGGCGAGCTGCTTCACGTGCTCCTCGTTCTCCCAGTTGCGGAAGCCCGGGAGGTCGCCGTCCGCGCCGCACTCGCGGTTGTTCTGCGCGGTGGGCTGCCCGTTCATCTGCAGGATGCCCGCGCCGGGCCGGCCGAGCATCCCGCGCAGCAGGTGCAGGTTGTTGACCTGGCACGCCGACGCGGTCGCCTGCGGCGCCTGGTAGAAGCCCTGCAGCACCGTGGACAGGACGCGCGGCGACTTGGCGAAGATGCGGGCGGCCCGGCGGATGTCGTCCGCCGCCACGCCGCAGACCTCGGCGGCGCGCTCGGGCGTCCACTGCTCCGCCTGCCCCTTCAGCTCGTCGAGGCCGATGGTGTGGGCGGAGACGTAGTCGTCGTCGATCCACCCGTTCTCGATCAGCTCACGCTCGAGGCTCAGCAGGAGGGCGAGGTTGGTTCCGGGGCGGAGTGCCAGGTGCACCTCGGCCTGCTCGGCCGTGGCCGTGCGCCGCGGGTCGATGACGACCAGCCGCGGCGGATTGGGACCGGCGAGCCGGTCGAGCACACGCGCCCAGGTGACGGTCTGGGTGGCGGCGAGGTTGTGCCCCCACAGGAACATCGCGTCGCACTCGTCGATGTCGTCGTAGCATCCCGGCTGGCCGTCGGCGCCGAACGTCTCCTTCAGAGAGGATGCGGCGGTCGCGGTGCAGAGGCGGGTGTTGCCGTCCATGTGCGGGGTGCCGATGCCGGCCTTCCCGATCACGCCGAGCGCGTAGTACTCCTCGAGGAAGAGCTGCCCGGACGTGTAGAAGCCATGACTCAGCGGCCCGATCTCATTCAGCAGTGCGCGACTGCGGTCGACGATCGCGGACATCGCCTCATCCCACGTCGCCTGCACCAGCTCCCCGTCGCGGCGGACGAGCGGATGCGTCAGGCGGTCGCGCCCACGCATCCCCTCCCAGCTGGCGTAGAGGCCCTTCGGTCCGAGCCGGCCGCGGTTGATCGGGTCGTCCGTGCGGCCGCGGATGCCGACCATCCGACCGTCCTTGACCGCGATGTCGCAGCCGCAACCGTTGCTGCAGAGGACGCAGGCGCTGCGCACCCACGCGTCCACATCGCTCTCGCTGAGGCCCTCCTGGAGCATGAGGTCGGGGCGCTCGGGCCACAGGGCGCCCTGTGCGAAGGGGGTCCGGTGGCCCCACACGTCCTGAATACGGGATCGGTCTCCTGCGGACACCGTCGTTGGCTGGTCCATGCAGCCACTGTCGGCTCAGTGCGGCGGCGATTCAATCCCCGGGGGGCATCCTTCGCGCGTTCTCAGGATGCGGGGGTGGGTGCGGTTTGCGGGCGCGTCCTGAATACGGGCCCGGCCACTCGGGTCGTGTCGTGGCGCGTCCTGAATACGGGCCCGGCCCCTCGGGGCCTGTCGTGGCGCGTCCTGAATACGGGCCCGGCCCCTCGGGTCCTGTATTCAGGACTCTGGCGTGTTCGCGTGCAGCCATGTCCTGAGTAAAGGGCATAGCTACACCGAAGAGCCGCAGACTCCTGAAAACAGGACGGCGGGGTGGGTCCTGTATTCAGGACTTTGGCCCGTCACTGGACTCCCGCGTGCCTCCGCCGCTGCGCCCGGATCACCAACGGCAGCACCACCCAGATCACCAGCAGCAGCACGAAGACGCAGCCCGCCGCGATCAGCCCCGCGGTCGGGGTGAGCAGGAAGTCCACGATGAACAGCACGATGCCCGTGAACAGCAGGGATGCCGCCGCCAGGCACAGGATCAGGATCTTGCTGCCGAGCCCCACCAGTTCGGTTTTCGCCCGCTGCCGGAACAGCAGCCGGTGCAGGGCGACGGGCGCCAGCGCCAGCAGGGTGGTGATGACCGCGAGGAAGACGAGGACCAGGTAGACGCCGAGGTCGAACGGCGACAACTGGGTGAAGCGCTGCTGGAAGGGCAGCGTCAGCAGGAACGCCGCGAGGATCTGCGTGCCGGTCTGGAAGACGCGGAACTCCTGCAACAGCTCGTTCCAGTTGCGGTCGGCGCGCTGCTCCCTGGTCTCGTTGCGGCCGTCGCCGGGGGCGGCATCCTCGCCGTCGCTCACCGTCGGGCCTCCTCCAGGTCTGCGGCGAGCGCGCGGAGGGCCGCATCCACGGTGCCCTTCACGACGTCCTCCGGGTCGCCGTCCAGGTGGAGCTCCTCCACGTGCACAGCGTCGGGCATGCCGTGCGCGAGGAACACGGTGCCCGCATCCTTGCCCTCCTGCGGTCCGGGTCCGCCCGCGCCCGTCACGGCGGCCACCACGTCCGCCGACAGCAGCCGCCCCACACCCGACGCCATCTGCTCGGCGCACTCCGCCGTGATGACGGGTCCGGGCGTCACTCCGAGCACGTCGAACTTGACGTGCTCGGAGTACGCAACGACTCCGCCCGCGAACCAGTCGCCGGCCTGAGGGGAAGCACCCAGCGCCGAGGCGATCGCGCCGCTGGTCAGCGACTCGGCGACCGCGATGGTCATGCCGGCGGACGACGCGAGGTCGGCGATGCGTTCACCGAGATCGGTGATGTTCTCCGTCGTCATGCATGAACCCTAACCGGCGTCGCTGTCGCCCTCGTCGCCTTCCGCCTGCGAAGGCTTGTCGATGATCTGCTGCTCCGCCTTGGTGTCGTCGTCGTGACGGTCGTCTTCGGTGTTCCGCTGGTCGGACATTTTCACTCCTTCTCGTTCGGTCAGGTGTCGGTGCGGAAGTGCACCGACTTGTGGCTGCCGTCGCAGAACGGCTTGATCGTCGACACCCCGCACCGGCACAGCGCGACCGTACGCCGGCGCTGCTCGATCGGGGTCCCGTCGGGGGTCGTCAGGTCGATGTGGCCGCGGACGAGCAGGGGCCCGTCCGGGCAGGCGACGATGACCGGCTCCTCGTCGTGCCCACTCATGCGGGCACCGCCACCGGCTGGCGGAGCGAACTCCGGCCCGCCTCGAAGCTCTCCAGCATGTGCTGGGCGGCGAGGCCGTCGACGTAGAGGCAGGCGGCGGCGCCAAAGACGATGTCAGGCAGCAGTTCGGGATGCTGCTCCGCCAGCCCCCCGGCCAGGTCGCGGCCGGCGATCTGCTCGTGCACCGCATCCGCCTCGACGTGCTCGTCGTAGTACCAGGTGACGTCGTCGTCGTGGCCCAGTCGCCGGAACCCGTTGCCGTAGAAGCGGTTCGGGATGGACGAGGTCATCTCGAACGCCGCCAGGTGACCGGTGATGGCGCCGCGCAGCGACCGGTTGAGCCCGAACATCGACATCATCGTGAACGACGCGAGGGTGATCGCGGGCACGTTGTCGATGTAGGCGCCGTAGGCGTCATCGAGCCCGAGGTTGCGCATGGTCCGGCCGAAGATCTCCGCGTGGATGCGCTCGGGCCGGCCGCCGCCGTACTCGTCCGCCTGCACCTCCACCAGCGCGGCCTTCGCACGCCCGGTGAGTCGCGGGATGGCCCACGAGTGCGGGTCGGCCTCTTTGCGCGTGTAGATGGAGCGCTGGATGACGAACTCCACCGCCTGCTCCTCGGTCGCCTTCTTGGCGAGGTAGCGGGAGAGGCTGGGGCCGCCGTCCTCGGACGTGAGGTCGAACAGGTACGCCGCGACAGCGTCCGCGTTCGGCTCGGGGAGGTCGCCGACCGGGACGCGTGCCCGCAGCTGGCGCTCGAACTCGCGCTCGATGGTGCGGCGGACGCGCAGCAGCTCGGGGTTCCACTCCCATTCGTCGTCGGCGTCGACGGTGCCGCCGTAGTGGAGCCCGTAGAGCAGCAGCAGGGTGAGCTGGAGGTCGTCATCGGTGAGAAGGTCCGGCTGCGCGTCGAGCGCGGCGCCGGCGTTGTCGGAGAATCGGACGACGTCGTCCGAAGCGGCGGAGGGTGCGGTTCGCAGCGCGTCGAGCAGCGCCTCGCTCACCGGCCCCCGCGGGGTGATGCGTGGTGTCATACCTCGAGAGAACCGGCGGGAGGGCCGCCGGTCAAGTGGTTGCCCCCGCGCGGCTTGCGTGCTCTGCACGGCGGCGGCGCAGCTCGCGGAGGGGGGTCGCCGCCCGTCGTAAGCGGCCATCGGAGTACCGGACACCACCGCGGAGCCGGGATGCGAGCGCCAGCCACACGCAGACGGCGCGCTCCGCGAGCCACAGCGGCGCCCACAGCGCCGCGGTCGCCGCGAAGAGGCGTCGACCGCCCGCCCGCCGCCGTCCGAACTCCGCCAGCGCGACCACCACGGCGATGCCCGCCAGCAACCGGCGTGGCCGGCGCACGGAGAGCAGCACGAGCGGCAGCACGGCCAGTTCGGTCAGCAGGCGCGCCGGCTGGGCGAAGTCGTCGTACGCCTGCCGCACGCGCTGCCGCAGGAAGTGGCGCACCTCCGGCGGCCGGCGCACCACGCCGATCCGGTCGGCCGCCACGACCCGGCCGCCCGCGGCCCGCACGGTGCGGATGAGCTCCAGGTTCTCGAACAGGACGTCGCCGTCGTACCCACCCGCGTCGATGACGATCCGCCGCCGCAGGGCGAGCGTGCCAGGGTAGTCGTGCCCGAGCGCGCGATTGAGGAGGGTGCGTCCCGTGTCCCAGCGCGCATGCCAGGGCGCCGGGACGAACACGTTCTGCGGGCGGACGAGGTCGGCGGTGTCGAGCATCCCGACCACCGCACGGAGCGCCCCCTCGTCGTAGCGCACGTCGTCGTCGGCGATCACGACGCGATCGTGACGCGCCCCGCGAAGCCCGGTCATCACGCCCGCGACCTTGCCGTTGTGCCCGGGCCACGGGTCGACGGGGAGATGCCGGACGCCGGCCGGAATCGCACGCGCATGAGCGGCGAACCGCTCCGGCGACGAGCCGTCGACGACCGTCACGTCGATGAGGTCGCGCAGGTCCGTCAGGTAGGCGACCAGCTCGTCGAGCCCGGCGTCGTCCGTCCACCGAAGCGGGAGGACGTATTCGGCGTCGACCGTCACGCGGCGGCCCGCTGGGTCTCGCGGAGGCCTTTCACGACGAACCCGCTCTCCGGTCGGGCCGGGAAGGTGCGCAGGCTGACCCGCAGGTCCTGCTCCGGGACCTCGTACTGCAGCTCGCGGGTGAGCATCCGGATGCCCTCCTCGAGCAGGTCGATCGTTACCGGCTCGCCCGGGCAGCGGTGGTCCGCGTGCATGCCGCCGCCGCCCTGCGGGATGAGGGTGTTCGGCTCCACGATCAGGCCGTCGAAGCGCTGGGGCAGGAAGCGGTCCGGCTGCTCCCAGATCGCCGGATCGTGGGTTGTGCCGTACAGGTCGAGCAGCACCCAGTCGCCGGTGCGAACCCGCTCGCCCTGCCACTCCAGGTCGCGCGTCGCGCGGCCGCCGATGACGGGAAAGAACGGGTAGAACCGCCGCACCTCCTGGGCGAACCAGCGCACCCCGATGTCGTCGCCCGCCGCGAGGTCGTCACGCCAGCCGGGGTGCCGGTGCAGTGCGAGAGCGGCGAAGGTGAGGTACCGGCCGATCGCGACGGTCGGACGCAGCAGGTTCAGGAGTTCGACTGCTGCGACCTCCGGCGGAAGCGGCGCCTCTTCCGCTGACCCCGACCGTCCGGACTCGTCCGGCTCCGTGTACGCAGCCACCACGGCGAGCGCGGAACCGTCCGGCGCCGCAGGCGTCGCCCTCTCCTGTACGACCGTCTCGGCGAGCATCCGCTCGGCCGCGGACCGCCTCCACCGGACAGCCCAGTTCCCGGGGCCCACCATGCCCGCCGCCTCCACCATCTGCGCGAGCACTCCGCTGCGTCGCAGGTCGGCGGAGACCGACTCAGGGAGCCCTGCCCAGGCGGTGACGGCGCGCGTGAGGACGTCGTGGAAGAGGTCCAGCATCACGACCTCTGCGCCGCCGCTGTCGGCCACCGCTCGCCGCAACTCCTCGCGGAAGCGGTCCACCAGCGCCTCGCCCGACGGCCCGCTCAGCAGGCCGATGAACAGCTCCTTGCGCCGGCGATGCGCATCCCCTTCGAGCGATTGGACGCTTCCCACGTCCTGCAGCACCTTCAGCACGGAACGGGGCATCGCACCCGCACGTGAGAACCGGCCGCCCTCGTAGAAGAAGCGCGCCGAGTCCGCCCCGCGCATCACCAGCACCGGGCGGCCGAGGAGGCGCGTGCGGAACCGGTCGCTGCCCGCGGCGCGGAAGCCGCGCGTCCCGAAAAGGTAGCCGTCGCGCACGAACCTGAGGCTGCTGTCGCCCATCCGCTCGCCTCAGACCCTGGTGGCTGGCCGGTCGACGCCCGCGCCGCGCGGGCTCAGGAAGACGCCGAGGGCGATCATCGCCACCGCGAGGAACAGGTGCAGCCAGTTGTCTGCGCTGTTCACCGGGACGAAGTTCGCCGGGTGGTCGCCGCTGAAGAACAACCCGTACGCCCAGATCACCGCGTACACCACGCCGCCGATGACCAGGTAGTTGCGCGACCCCATCCGCGATCGCGCGAACGCGATCCCGGCGACGCCGTAGAGAAGGTGGACGAGGTTGTGCAGGACCGAGACCTGGAAGACGCCCAGGAGCAGCGCCATGGAATCGTGCCCCGCAAACGACATGTCGCCGTAGTCGGTGGTCAGCCCGGGGATGAAGCCCGCGAGACCGACCACGAGGAACACGATCCCCGCGATCAGCGCGGCCTTCTGGACGGCGGTGCCTGCGTAGCGACGGTCGTCGCGGTCGGCGAAGGCCCGGTCGGAAGGATCAGCGGTGGTCATGATGACTCCTTTCGTCACTGGATCAGGCAACCATCGACCGGCTGTCGGCATGAGCCCTTGACATCCGCGGTCTCAGCCATCGCCGGTCTCAGTCGCCCGGACCCTTCAGCCGCGGCGAGTAGAGCGTCGCGTCAGGGCGCAGCCGCACGACATCGTCCCCGATCGACGCCAGATCCGGCCACAGCACCAGGACGGAGCCGCGTTCGCGCCAGCGGAGGAACCGCGCGACCAGTGCCGGCGCGTTCACCCCGCTCCGCTCGTACCCCGCGAACGAGCTGTGCGAGTGCGGGCTGACGACCAACCCGTACAGCCGGGCTGCCACGAGCAGGCCGTCCGGCGGTCCGTCGAGGGCGAGGCGCGCATCCACCACCTCGCCGACGCGTTCGCCCTCCGCCGTGAGCACGGTGTTGCCGAGCAGGTCACTCAGGATCATGGCGGCCTCCCGGGATGTGTCCGATCACGTGATCGCGCATCCACCTCTCCGTCCAGCTGGCGTCGAGTGAGTCGGCCGCCACACCGACCGTGACGACGATCTCGACGTCGGAGACGACCTTCCAGGGGATGCGGATGAAGCGGGAGTCCGGCAGGCGGCCGCCGAACACGCGGGTCAGCAGGATGGGCCCAGTGAGAAGCGCCGTGACGATCGGCGGGTGCTCGGCGTCGAGGCGTGCGAGGTCCTCCGGCGTGGACAGCTCCAGGTCGTCGACCGTGCTGACCGGCACGCCGTCCGGGTCGAGGATCTGCCGGTCGAGGAGGTCGAGCCCGGGGTCGAGGACGCGGCCGGCCACCGGCGGCGGCGAGGGAAGGTCGCGCTGTTTCGTCATGCTCCGGCTCCCGTTACGATCATCAGAGGAATGGCAGCGATCGACGCCACCAGGATGATGCCCAGATAGATCAGCCCGAAGAAGTTCGTCACCCTGCCGTTCACCTTGTCCCCCATGTATTTGGGGTCGTTGGCGACGATGAGGATGGGCAGGTAGGTCAGCGGCAGCGCGATCGCCGAGAAGACGACCGAGAACTCGGTCACCTGAACGGGATCCACCCCGGTGAAGAGGATGCCCAGGGCGACCACCAGCGACAGGATCATCGCCACGTGGAACCGGGATGCCGACGCCGGCCGCCGGAACTTGCCCCACGGCCAGCCGAAGAACTGCGCCAGCGTGTACCCGCTCGACAGGGTCACCTCGAGCGCTGCGCCGAACGTCGCGGCGACGAAGCCGAGGATGGCGACGATGAGCCCGATCTTGCCCAGCGCCTGGGCGACCGGCAGCGCTGTCTCGAACAGCGAATCCACCGCGATCCCCTTCGGCAGCAGGACGACGGCGGCGCACGCCGCGATCGACAGCGACAACAGGGCGCCGAGCGGGAAGCCGACCAGCACGTTGACCCGGGACTGCGCGAGGTCTTTCGTCTTCCACTTCTCCTCGATCGCCCCGGAGGAGAAGAAGAACACCTCGTACGGGGTCATCGCGGCGCCGAACAGGGCGACCGCGTAGTACCAGTAGGTCGCCGGCGACTCGTCGGTGTGCGGGGAGGGCTGGAGCAGCATCTGGGAACCGAGCGACGCCCAGTCGGGGTGGAGCGCGAAGAGCGCGACGGCGAACACCACCAGGGCGAGGCCCAGCAGCCCGGTGACGTTCTCGAGGATCGAGAACTTCACCCGCCAGACGACGATCCAGACTGCGACCGCCGCCACAGGGAACCACAGGGAACCACAGGGCGGGCGAGATGCTGGAGGCGAGCTGCAGCGAGAGCGCGATGCCTCCGACCTCCGCGGCCAGGGTCAGGAGGTTGATCAGGAAGGAGGCGGACAGGTTGGCGAGGGCCATCCGTGCGCCCAGCCGTTCGCGGATGATCTCGAACGTCGCGCGTCCGCTTACCGCGGCCACGCGCCCGGACATCTGAGCGAAAATGCAGATTCCGATGACGCCCACCAGGAGCACCCAGCTGAGCGTCATCCCGAATCGCGAACCCACCACACTGCTGGTGACGAGGTCGCCGATGTCGACGAAACCGCCGATGGCCGTGAGGACGCCGAGCGCGACGGCGAAGAGCGCCTTCATCCCTGCTCCAGCCGCTTGGATGCCGTGTCGAGCTCTTTCGCCAGACGATCGAGTTCGCGCCGCTGCCGGTCGAGAACGGTCCCCGAATCGCGTCCGGCCGCGACCGCCCGTTGAGCGGACGCGACGGCATCCTGGGCGGCGCGGATGTCGCGGAGCACGATGTCGCGGCGGGCGCCGATCCCGCCGATCGCGGTCATGGTCGCGACGGTCTGCGCTTCCTGGCCCAGACGGTCGGCGGAATCGGAGAGGCCGGTGTCGAGGACCGTCGGCAGGAGGTGGTCGTCTTCATCGAGGCCGAGAACGAGCCCGGCGGCGCGCGCGGCGGAGGCCGCGGTACCGGCCGACTGGGACAGGCTGCCGCGCGCTGCGCTGTCCGCTGAACAGCCGGAGAGGGCGCCGATCACGATCAGCGCCGACACCCCGGCAACGAGATGTCGATGGATCACGCCCAGGACTGTACGCCCGCTGTGCAGCGGTGCCAGGATCCCTGCGTGCCTCCTCGACGGCTCACATGTCGGGCGGGGTCCTCACGGGTTCGTCCTGGCGGAAGCCCGCCGTCGCCTCTTCGTAGGTGGTGTGCCGTCGGGCGGGGTGAGAGTCCGCGGGCGGGGGCACTTCCGCCTTGCTGAGCGCGTGAAGGACGAGTTGTTCGACGAGGGTGGCGGCGGTCGTGTCCCGCGAGCGGGCGATCCGGACCAGGGCCGCGAATTCGCGCTCCCCGAGGCGGATCGTGAGGGGCATCCCGGCCGGGGCGCGGCCCGGCCCGTGAACGGACGCCGGCTCCGTCAGTTCGACAGCGTGAGATTCCTTCATGTCTGAAGCTTCGCACAGGAGAGCGCTCTCCGCGCTACTTTTTTGTTCGCGCAACGTACAACCGTCGTCGCGGGATGTTGCACCACCGCCGTCACGCGCCGAAGATCGATTCGTCGCGTGCTCGACGTCGCCTCGTCCCCCCGGTCCATGGCGGCGTCACCGCGACACCTCGTCGGTGGGATCCCGGTCTTCGGGTGGCCGGGATCCCGCCGTGAGGAGGGCCACTCCGTCCAGGAGCCGCTGCCGGACATCCTCTGAAGGCACCGCGTCCGCGCCGAAGGACAGCGCCATCGCCGACGACGCGGCCGCACCGACGATGCGGTGGATGCGCGGGTCGCGCGCACGGTCTCCGAGCGCGAGCTGCGACGCCTCGGCCGCGGCCGCGAGCAGTCGCTGCAGCCGATCCCGCTCGGCGTCGGACGGAGCACCGGCCGCCAGCGCCTCCGCCGCCTCCCGAAGCGCCGGCTCCAGCAGCGAGTGGAGCACCTCATCCGTTCGAGGGGCCGCTCCGCTGTCGCCGCGCTGCTCCAAGGCCGTGTCGAGGGTCGAGAGCAGAGTCGCCGGGGTGAACGGCTTGGCAAGGAAGTGCGCTCCGTCGCGTTCGATCGCGGCTCTCGCCGCCGGGCCGGGCAGTAGCCCGCTCATCAGCACGACCGCCGCCTGCGGCTGCTCCTCGGCAACGCGCCGGGCGATCACATCGCCGGACACCCCGGGCATCATGATGTCGGTCAGCACCGCGTCGAACCGCCGGCCCGCAGCGATCAGCTCCAGCGCCTCCCTGCCCTGCGCCACCTCGGTGACGAACCCGTGGTGGTCGAGCGTCTGTCGCACCAGCTCGCCGATCGCGGCCTCGTCGTCCACCACCAGGATGCGTCGGCCGTCGCCCGGCCGTGGCGCGGTCCCGTCGACGACGGCCGGAGCCTCGAACCCGAGCCTCGCGACCGGCAACGCGAATCCGATCGTCGTCCCTTCGCCCGGCGAGGTGTCCACCTCAAGCTCTCCCCCGTGCGCCGTGACGATCGCGGCGGACGTCGGCAGCCCCAGCCCGGTCCCGGTCTCTTTCGTGGTGAAGAAGGGCTCCAGGATGCGCGCGCGCGTCGCGTCATCCATCCCCGACCCGGTGTCCGTCACCTCCAGCCGGACCGTGTCGTCGCGAACTGCGGCTCGGAGGGTCAGCACTCCGCCGTCAGGCATCGCGTCGCGGGCGTTCGTGATCAGGTTGACGAGCACCTGGAACAGTTCGGTCCCGTCGCCCAGGACCGGCGGCATCCCTTCGGGCGCCTCCAATCGGAACTCGATATGTCTGGGCAGCGTCTCGTGGCAGAACCGCTCGAGTTCCCAGAGCAGCCCGGTCAGGTCGACGAGCTCCTTCCGCCCCTCCGTGCCCCGGGCGAACGAGAGCACCTGACGGATCATCGCGGCGCCCCGCTGGGCCGCAGCATCCAGAGCGTCGAGTGTGTCGCGGCGACGGGCGTCCTCCTCCTCCCGGCGAAGCAACTGCACCGACATGAGGATGGGCGTCATCACGTTGTTGAGGTCGTGCGCGATCCCCCCGGCCAGGGTGCCGAGGCTCTCCAGGCGCTGCGCCCGGATGCGCTGCTCCTCCTGCCTGCGGTGCTCCGTGATGTCCGAGTTCACGGCGAAGACGGTCACCTCACCGTCCTCGCTGCGGGACAACTGCCACCGGCAGTCCGCGAGGAGGACCGACCCGTCGACCCGCCGCTGCCGCAGCTCGCCCACCCAGAAGCCGTCGCGCAGCAGCGCCTCGGTCGCCCGGTCGAACTCCGTCGGGTCCTCGTACAGCAGGTCGCGCACGGACCGGCCGACGGCGTCCGCCGCCGAGATGCCGTAGATGGTCTCCGCGCCACGGTTCCAGTAGCGGATGACACCGGAGAGGTCGCGGACGAGGATCGCGTCGCGCGCGGCGTCCAGCAGAGCGGCCTGCGACGCGACGCGGCGCGTGTACTGCTCCAACTTGCGCCGCGCCTCCTGATCTTCCGTGACATCGCGCACGATGATCGCGATGCCCTCCTCGGTGGGATGCGCATCCACCTCGAACCACGAACCCCATTCCGGCGAGAAGGCACGCGCGCTCCCGGCCGTCCCCCGCTCCATGGCGTCGCGGTAGATCTTCTCGAACGGACTGCCGAGCGCCGTCGGGAACAGCTCCCACATCGTGCGGTCGCGCAGCCGCGACTCGTCCAGCCCCACCAGTTGCAGGGCCCAGGAGTTCGCGAACGTCAGCCGCCAGGAGCGGTCGACGAAGCCGATCGCATCGTGCACCTGGTCGAGCGAACTGCGCAGCAGCCGGGCCATCGCGCGCTGCTCCTCGCGGTGCTGCACCAGCGCGCTGACGTCGTGAAAGGCACCGTTGATGCGCACGATGTCGCCGTTCTCGTTGCGCTCCGGCTCGCCGACGAGGTGCGCGTGCAGCAGCCGACCGGACGCATCCACGATCGTCGCGTGGAGATCGAGCGGCTCGCCGTAGTTCACCGTCCGCTGGAACGCGGCCCGCACGGCGCGCCGGTCCTCCGGCTGGAAGAGCGCCAGCGCCTCCGCGTCGACGGGCACGCGGCCCGGCTCCATCCCGAGCAGGCGGAAGAGGCCCTCGCTCCAGACGATCTCGCCCGTGGCCACGTCCACGACCCAGCCGGCGAACCCGGCGATGCGCGCCGCCATCCGCACCAGGGCCTCGTTGCCGGCCGCCGCCGCGGCCGACCGCTCGACGTCACCGATGTCCCGTGCGATGGCCAGCACGGCGGCCACTTCGTCGTCGCTGCCGCGCAACGGGATGATCGTCACATCCAGCGAACGCGTCTGTCCCTCCCGCGTGATGATGCGCGTCACGTACCGCCGGTTGTCGCCTGTGAGCGCCTCACCGAAACGGGCCAGCGTGTAGTCGATGTAGGCCGGATGCAGCAGCCGCGAGAACGTCATCCCCGTCAGCTCCTCGACCGGGTATCCGGTCAGCGCGGCGAGCGCGCTGTTGCACTCGACGAAGGTGCCGGAGACGTCGACCACGCAGACGCCGTCCGGATGACCGTGGAACAGGGCGTCCAGTCCGTTGAGGCGCAGGGCCTCCTCGGGGCTCGTCAGCGACGGGCGCGGACCGGTCGGGTGGGGCATGGGAGGGATTGTAGGCGGAGATCGGCCTACACTGACCGCCATGGGCACGGAAACCCCGGACCTGGGCCTCGTCATCGCCGACGAGGGCCCGCTCATCGGGACCGCACTGACCGCAGGCGACGCCGATCGGGGCCCGGTCGCGCCCCCGGAGGCCCGCCTCCGACGTTCGCTGAGCGAAAACGGTGAGTCGGTCCGCCCCCGGAGCGACGACTCCGCCCAGCCGATACTGGGGAGGAGCGGTGCTCCGGCCCGGCCGGAGACGCTCGTGGCGTCCAGCTCCGGGACGGTGACATAGGGCAGGAGCCAAAACGATGACCGACGCTTCCACGCGAGCCCGGACCCTGCGCGCCGTGGTGGCCGACGACGACGTCTTCACGGCATCCATGGTGGCTTCCGCCCTGCGCTCGACGGGCATTGAGGCGACGCAGGCCGTCAGCGCCGCCGAGGCGTGGGACGCCATCGTCGAGATCGAACCCAACGCGATCGTCACGGACCTCGACTTCGGCGGGGGTGACTCCGGGGCCGAGCTGCTGTGGCGCGTCCACCGGGAGCTGCCCTGGGTCGGGCTCGTGGTGCTCACCTCGCACCTCTCGCCGGAGCTTGCCGTCGGCGACGACACCCTCCCGCCTTCCGTCGTGTACCTGGTGAAGTCGCAGGTGAAGGATGTGGACGTACTCGTCGCGGCCGTCGACGCCGCGATCGTCGGCGGCGAGCACCAGGCTGCCGAGCCCGACGGTGACGTCCGCACGGTCACCCGGGCGCAAGCCGAGGTGCTGAGACTGGTCGCTTCCGGCGCATCCACTCGCCGCATCGCAGCCGAGCGCGGAACCAGCGTGCGCGCGGTCGAGACCATGCTGGCCCGGCTGTACACGGCACTGGGCGTGGATGCGGACGAGCAGGCGAACCCGCGGGTCACCGCCGCGCGGATGTGGCAGCAGGGCCGCGTGCGGATCCGCTGAGCGTCAGCGGCCGGCGAGCCGCCGCAGAATCCGCCGCAGGGCGCTCTCGTAGGGAGAGGCGACCACTTCCTCGCTCTCCGCGAGGGCATTCTCGGCGAAGCCGGAGAACCCGCAGTCCTCGCAGACGAGCAGGTCGCGGTGCACGGCGAGGCCCGCACCGTAGTAGGGGTTGGCGATGAGACGCGCGGCGCCTCGGCACTGCGGACACGTCGATTCGCGCATCCATCCCCCTTTCCCTCGGTCCCATCATGCGCTTGTTAGGCCAGATGCCTAGGGAGCCCTATTCGTCTCCCGAACGCGCGTGCACGGCCGCTGTCCCCCGTTCGAGGGCGCCCAGGTGACGACGCCGTGAACACCGCGTGAAGCCACCTCCACGGCTTCGCGGGCGCTTCTAGGATCGCTGACGCCGGTCGTCGCCGGCATCCGACCCCCACTGGAGCCATCCGCCGATGTCGACTCGCGCCCGCCTGACCGCGCTCTTCGCGGCACTGGGTGCGCTCGTCGTGATCGCCGCGGTCCTCACCATCGTGCTGCGGCCTATGGCGGTCTCGGCGGCGGCACCTTCAGCCTTCGAGGTGACGGCGGGGCTGGACGACTGCGGTCGAGGGTGGGGCGGCGACGCGACCCCGAGTACCGGCGGTGCCACCGGCGGATCCGGTGCGGCACACGTCGCCGGCGGCGACCAGACCTTCACCGTGACGAACACCACAGTGGGCGGCATGGAGGTGTACCTCCAGGCCGTGGACAGCAAGCGTGTGTACCTCGACCTGGAGAGCCTCGGCGCCGGAGCCCACGCCGCCGCCCGGATCACCCTCGGAGCGGGCCGCTACCGATTCGTCTGCCTGGCCGCTGACACCGATCCGGTGCGTGGTCCCACCGTCGCGGTGGGTACGGCCCCACCCGGTTCTCGGCTCACCCCTGGCGTCGTCCCCGTCACACGGACCGACCTCATCCCGGTCGCGAAGGCGTACACGGGATGGGTGTCCTCCCGTCTGCCCGCGCTCCGAGCGCAGGTCGCCGCTGTCGCGGCCGACGCCGAGGAGGGCGACTTACCGGCGGCAAAACAGGACTGGCTGACCGCCCACGTCACCTATGAGACACTCGGCGCGGCGTACGACGCCTTCGGGGAGCTCGGCGATCAGCTCGACGGGTTGCCGCACCGCGGGCTGACCGGCTTCCATCTGGTCGAGTCGCAGCTCTGGCAGGGAGCGCCGGCGCCGACTGTGGCCGCGTCCGCTCGAGATCTCGGGTCGCTCGTCGATCGCCTCCAGGCACAGTTCGCCGACGCGCAGCTGGACCCGGGCGACGTCGCACTCCGTGCCCACGAGATCGTGGAAGACGCCATCCAGGACACCCTGACCGGCGCGACCGACGCCGGGTCCGGAACGTCCCTGGCGACCGTGGACGCTCAGCTGACCGGGGCCGGCGAAGCACTCGCCCCACTGGGAACCGTGCTCGCCGGACGATACGACCGCCTCGGTGACACCCAGCAGGCGCTCGCAGACGCGCGGGCACTCGTCGAGTCGTACCGCTCGGCCGACGGTAGGTGGACGCCGCTCGACGCCCTCGATCGCGCGTCCCGCGAGCGAGTGGATGCGGCCCTCAGCCAGGCGGCGGAACTACTGGCTCCCGTCGCCGCCATCTGCGACCCCCGGAGGGACTCATGACCGCGATCGGGCGACGGCGCTTCCTTCAGGCGACCGCCACGACCGCTGCCGGTGCGGCCGCCGCCAGCGCCCTGTCGGCGGCGCGTCCCGCATCCGCGACGACGACGGCGAGCGGTATCCCGGGCCACGCCGCCGCCGTCCCGTTCCACGGCTCGCACCAGCACGGCATCCTCACCCCGCCGCAGCGTGAATCGTCTTTCGTCGCGCTGGACGTCACCGCGACGACCAGGGCCGAGCTCGCCGATCTGCTGAGGACCGTCACCGAACGCGCCCGCTTCCTGACGACGGGAGGCACGCCACCCGATCCGGGAATCACCGCTCCGCCCCGCGATTCCGGCGTGCTCGGGCCGACGGTCGTCCCCGACTCCCTCACCGTCACCCTGTCGGCGGGCGCATCCCTCTTCGACGAGCGGTTCGGCCTCGCCGGCGTGAAGCCCGCCCGGCTGCGGACGATGGACGATTTCCCCGACGACGCACTGCGGCGCGAGGTCTGCGACGGCGACCTGCTGCTGCAGGTGTGCGCCGCCGACCGGGACGCCGTCACGCACGCCGTCCGCGAGATCGCGAGGGCGACGCGCGGGGCCATGCAGGTGCGCTGGCGCCAGGACGGCTTCGTCTCGCCACCCCGGCCGAGCGGCACACCCCGCAACCTGATGGGCTTCAAGGACGGCACCAGCAACCCGGACACCGGCGACGCGACCGAGATGTCGCGCCTGGTGTGGGCGAAAGTCGGCGGCCACGAGCCTGCGTGGGTGGCCGGAGGCAGCTACCACGTCGTCCGCGTCATCCGGATGCTCGTGGAGTTCTGGGACCGAGTCAACCTCCACGAACAGGAGAACATGATCGGTCGCCGCCGGGATACCGGAGCCCCGCTCACCGCATCCGCCGAGTTCGACGACCCGCACTTCGAGAACGATCCCACCGGTGACGTCGTCCAGCTGGACGCGCACATCCGGCTGGCCAATCCGCGCACCCACGACACCGACGGTCAGCGGATGCTGCGCCGCGCCTACAACTACGACGGCGGCCTCGACGCCAACGGCAACCTCGACATGGGCCTCATCTTCGTGGCCTTCAACCAGGACCTCGACCGGCAGTTCGTCGCCGTGCAGAAACGCCTCGCCGGCGAACCGCTCACCGACTACATCCAGCCCTTCGGCGGCGGCTACTACTTCGCCCTCCCGGGGGCACGCGACTCCTCCGACTGGCTCGGGCGCACGATGCTCGCCTGACCAGCGGAGGCCACCCGTCACGACCGTGCCGGGCACATGAAAAACAGGAAGAAGGAATCGTGTTCAGACCCTCACGTCTGCGCCGCTCCCCGATCGCCCTCGCGGGTGTCGCGCTCGCCGGCGCGGCTGCTCTCGCGGGCGCCGGAATCCTCGCGGGTGCGCCCGCGGTCGCCTCACCCGGCGGTTCGCACGCCGACCACTCCAATCAGACCCTCACCCCGATCAAGCACCTCGTCGTCATCTTCGACGAGAACGTCTCGTTCGACCACTACTTCGGCACCTACCCGAAGGCGGCGAACACCGACGGCACCACGTTCACCGCGGCCGCAAACACGCCCCGTGCGAACACCCTTACCTCGTCCGGCACACTGACGAACAACCCCAACCTGTACGCACCGAAGCGTCTCAGCTCCGCCCAGGCGGTGACCTGTGACCAGAACCACAGCTACGCCGCGGAACAGGCCGCCGTCGACGGCGGCAAGATGGACCAGTTCGTCCAGAAGACCGAGACCGACACGTGTACGGGCGCCTACGGCGCTCCGGGACTCGTCATGGACTACTACGACGGCAACACCGTCACCGGCCTGTGGAACTACGCGCAGAACTACGCCATGAGCGACAACAGCTGGGACACGGTCTTCGGCCCGTCCACGCCCGGCGCACTGAACCTCATCTCCGGCCAGACGCATGGCGGCACCGCGTACGACCCCAAGACCGGAGCCGTGCTCACCACCTCCACGGCAGTCCAGTCTGCGAACGCCCAGGGCGTCGGCACCGTGATCGGTGACCCCGACCCGGCCTACGACGACTGCTCCGACAACGACCACACGGCGTCCTCCGCCGTCGTCGGAATGTCCGGCCGGAACATCGGCGACCTGCTCAACGCGCGCGGCGTGACCTGGGGATGGTTCCAGGGCGGTTTCACGCCGACCACCGCCTGGAACGGGCAGGCCGGCTCGTACGCCAAGTGCGACGCCGTCACGGCCAACATCGCGGGCGCGACGCCGAAGGACTACTCGCCGCACCACTCGCCGTTCCAGTACTACAAGTCGACCTCGAACCCGCACCACCTGCCGCCGACCTCGGTGAAGGCGGTCGGGCACACGGACCAGGCGAACCACCAGTACGACCTCACCTCGTTCGACGCCGCGCTCAAGGGCGACAACCTGCCTGCCGTCTCGTTCCTGAAGGCGCCGGAGGCGCAGGACGGGCACGCCGGCTACTCCGACCCGCTGGATGAGCAGAAGTTCCTCGTGAACGAGATCAACGCCATCCAGAAGTCGGACAGCTGGTCGAGCACGGCGGTCGTCGTCGCGTACGACGACTCGGACGGCTGGTACGACCACGTCGCTCCGAAGATCGCCAACGGTTCGAACGACCCCGCGGTCGACTCGACCGTGTGCACGAGCGTGAAGCACGCGGCAGGCGGCTACGCCGACCGCTGCGGCCCCAGCCAGCGCCTCCCGCTGCTGGTCATCTCGCCCTGGGCCGCGCAGAACCGCGTCGACCACACCCCGGTCGAGCAGACAAGCGTGCTGCGCTTCATCGAGAACAACTGGCTGACCGGCCGCATCGGCGACGCCTCCTTCGACAGCCGCGCCGGATCGCTCGGCGGGATGTTCGACTGGTGGCACCCGCAGCAGCGCAAGGTGCTGCTCGACCCGGCGACCGGTGCCGTCAGCTCCGTCGTCTCGACGAAGCCGCACTGGCCGACGCCGCCGCGCGGCGGCTGGTCGACGCAGCCGTAACGTCACCGCGAGGGGCGGTCCGCAGCGTGCGGGCCGCCCTTCGTCGTGTCAGCGGTCGTCGGATCAGCGTTGCTCGGGCTAGCCGTGATCGCGCAGCAGCTCGTCGAGCGAGAGCGGACGCCGGCCCGTGATGCGCTCGACGTCATCGCTGAGGCCGGCGAGCTCGCCTGCCGCGATCGCCGTGTAGGTCGACACCCAGGCGTCGACCTGCCAGTCGGGGGCGTTCCACTTCGCACGCGACTCGTACGCCTCCGGGATGGTCTCATCGTGGAACGAGACCGGCCTGCGGGTGTGTGCGCTCAGTTTCTCTGCCACCTCGGCGAGGGTGAGCTCCTCCGGGCCGGTCAGGTCGTACGTCACATCGATGTGGGCGTCCGGATGCTGCAGCACCTCGGCCGCCACACGCGCGACATCGGCTCGCGCGACCATCGCCGCCCGGCCATCGCCCGCCGGACCGCGGATGACGCCGTCTTCACCCACCAGCTGCTCGGCGAAGTCGAGGTACAGGTTGTCACGGAGGAAGGTGAACCGCATACCGGACGAGCGGATGCGCTGCTCGGTCGCGTAGTGGTCGCGCGCCAGCGTGAACGCCGCATCCGGCGCCGCCCCGAAGAACGACGTGTAGACGATGTGCTGCACGTCCGCCTCCGCGGCGGCCTCCACGAAGGCGAGGTGCTGGCTCAGCCGCTCCGCGTTCTCCGCCGCCGACACCATGAGAAGAGTCTCGACTCCGTCGAGTGCCGCGAGCGCCGCATCCCTGTCGCCGTAGGACGCCGCGACCACCGAGGAGCCGGGGTAGCGCGGCGCACGCTCGGGCGAGCGCGCGAGCATGCGGAACGGCACCCCTGCGTCGGCAAGGGCGTCCGCCGTCATCCGGCCGATCGCGCCGGTGACACCGGTGAGGGCGAGTGCGGGCTCTGCGTCGGTCACGTCAGCCCCAGCACAGGCAGAAGGGGTGACCCGACGGGTCCTCGTAGACCTGGAAGCCCCCGGCGGCATCCACATCGTCGGCCGGTCGGAGCAAGGTCGCACCGACGCCGACGGCGTGCTCGTGGGCCTCGCGGATGTCGTCGACGTAGAGGTCGAGGTGCAGCTGCTGCTGGGCGCCGTCCGGCCAGTCCGGGCGCTCGTGATTCGGCGCGAGCTGGAACCCGAGTCGTGGCTCCCCGTCGACGTAGACGGAACGCCAGTCGTCCTCGTCGCCGCGCACCTCGCCTCCCATCAGTGCCGCCCAGAAGGACGACTCGCGCTCCAGGTCAGGAGTATCGAACACGACGATCTGGCGTCTGATCTGCATGACAGAATCCAACCCCACACCACCGACACCGGCAAGAGCCGCGGTCAGCGACTGAGGCGCTCGTCCAGCCAGTCGAACATCCGCTGCTCGGTCAGGGCCCGTGCCAGCGGCTGGACGTGGAAGTCGGCGCCCTCCGCCTCGGTGAAATGCACCAGCGTCGACGCGGAGGGGGTCAGGGCCGCCAGCTGCTCCGATTGGCCCGGCCAGAACTGCTCGTGCTCCGGGTCGGTGATCAGCAGCGGGGTGGTGATCTGTCCCGCGACATCCTTCACCGTGTACTGCAGCACCGCGCGCATCGTGTCGGCGTAGCCGGTCGTGCCGTACGGTCGCGCGCGGAAGCGCCAGGTGTTGGCAAGGTCGTGCGAGAACTTCATCCCGAGCTGCATGTCGCGGTCGAACTTCTCGTCCTGACCTTCGTCGAGGAGTTTGCGCATGTTCGCCGGGAGGTGCTCGGTCCACGAGGTCGACACATCCACGACGCCCGGGTCGGCGATCGCGGCGGCGAACCGGTGCTCGAAGGCGAGGGCGCGCGGCACCCAGTACCCCGCCTGGCTGATGCCGTAGAGGGCGACGCGCTCCTCATCCACATCCGGCTGGGCGAGGGCGAAGTCGAGCACAGGGGTGAGCACCGCCTCCCAGTCGGGGCGGAACGGCACGTTCCGCTCGAACAGCATCGACTGCTGGCCCGGCCCGTCGAAGACCAGCGCGTCGTAGCCCCGCCGCAGGGCGCCGGAAACCGCGGACGACCACAGCCCGGTGAGCGCACCGTCGCTCCCGTTGGCGACGATGAGCAGCGGACGGGAGCCAACCGAGTCACCGGGTGCGCGGAACAGGTAACCGGGCAGGGTGGTGTCTTCGTAGGGGATGTCGACCCGCGCGATCTCCAGGTCGACCAGGTCCACCCAACGATCCCAAGCGGCGCGGTGCTTGCGGAACGTCGGCAGCAGCTCATCCTCCGAGGCCAGCGACGCCACCGCGTTGACCGCCGTCGCGTAGTACGACGCGGCGCGCAGGTAGGCGCTCGCCGCACTCACCCGGTGGCGTGCCTCGGCCGAGGCATCGGCTTGAGCCAGGATGCGGTCGCCGAGGCTGAGCCACGCGCGGAACCACCCGTCGTGGTCCTTCTCGCCGATGCCGTGGACGGCGGCCAGCACCTCCCCGATGTCGGCGGCGCCGCTGAACGCCTGGCCGATGGTGGTGCGGATTTCGAAGTCGAAGTCGGGATCGCCGGAGAATCGGAACTCGTGGGAACGCGCCATGGCCTCAGCCTGGCCGTTGACGGCGGGCGTCCGCCAGCCCTCGTGCGGGGTAGGCGACGCACTCCGTTGCTCAGCCGCTCGTCAGTCGATGAGGTCCAGCTCGACCAGCCGCCGCAGCACCTCGACGCCGGCCGGCGGGCAGCGATCCGCATCCCCGCTCGTCGTCCAGTGGATGGCGCCCACCTCGTTCGACGCGACCGGCTCGTCGTCGGTCCACGCCCGGAACACGCGCATGTGCACCTGCCGGCCGTCGGGCTCGCCGTGCGCCTGGGTGCGCACTTCGAAGAGTTCCTCCAGGTCGTCGGGCGAGAGACGGAGCGACACCTCTTCGAAGGCCTCGCGGGCGGCGGCCTGCGCACTGGTCTCCCCCGAATCCACCTTGCCGCCCGGCATGTAGTACACGTCGCGGTCGCGTGCCGTCACCATGAGCACGGTGCGGTCGCGCACGAGGGCGACGGCGGAGACGATCAGGGGAGCGGGGATCACCCGTCCACGCTAGCGGGAGCGTCGCCGCCCGGCGGCCTGTCACGGCGCCCGTTCCCGCGCGAGCGTCCGTCTGCCAGGATCGGAGCGTGACCGGCCCGACGATGCTCCTCGATTCCGCTTCCCTCTATTTCCGCGCCTTCTACGGAGTGCCCGACACGGTGAAGGCGCCGGATGGCACCCCGGTGAACGCGGTGCGCGGCTTCCTGGACATCATCGCGAAGCTCGTCACCGACTACCGGCCGAGCGCGCTGATCGCCTGCTGGGACGACGACTGGCGCCCCGGTTGGCGTGTCGAACTCATCCCGAGCTACAAGGCGCACCGGGTGGCGAAAGCCGTGCCCGGCGGCGTCGACGTGGAGGAGACTCCGGCCGCCCTGGTCGTCCAGGTCCCGATCATCCGCGAGGTGCTGGATGCGGTGGGCATCCCGATCGTGGGCGCGGCCGAGCACGAGGCCGACGACGTGATCGGAACCCTGGCCACGCGCACGCCCGGCCCTGTGGATGTGGTGACGGGCGACCGCGATCTGTTTCAGCTGGTGGACGACGCGCACGGCGTCCGGGTGATCTATACCGCTCGCGGCATGAGCAACCTGGAGGTGCTGACCGGCGACGTGGTTCGCAGCAAATACGGTGTCCGCGCCGATCAGTACGCCGACTTCGCGGCGATGCGCGGCGACACCTCCGACGGCCTGCCGGGCGTCGCAGGCATCGGCGAGAAGACCGCCGCCGCGCTGCTCGCCGACTACGGCGACCTGGCCGGCATCATCGCAGCGGCAGAAGATTCCGGAAGCGGCATGAAGCCGGCAGCGCGTGCGCGCTTCGCGGCGGCGACCGACTATCTGGCGGTGGCGCCACGGGTGGTGGAGGTCGTCCGTGACCTCCCGCTGCCCGAGGTGGATGCGCGCGTCGCGTCGCCCAGCGACGAGGGGCGGGCGGCGCTGCAGGCGCTCTCGGAGCGGTGGGGGCTGGGCGGCTCCCTCGATCGGCTGCTCACTGCGCTCGAAGCGTGAGCGGCACCGCGGCGTCCGCGCCCTGAAAACAGGACTCGAGCGGGGAGGTTGGGCGAGGTCGGAGGCGGCACCTGTTTTCAGGAGATCGCGCGCCCGCCGTGCAGCCATGTCCTGAAAACAGGGCATAGCTGAAGGCTGCAAGCCGAAAGTCCTGAAAACAGGACGCGGGCTCCTGAAAACAGGTCACGACCTCCTGAAAACAGGTCGCGAGCCGAAAGCCGATTCTTAGGTGCCCGGATCCCAGCGCCACAACTCGCGCTGCGCCAGTAGTGCCAGCTCCCGCAGCACGTCGAGGTCCGCTTCGCCGTCGGAGCGTTCCCGGGGCGTACGGCCGAACACGCAGAGCGCTCCGATCCGTGTTCCGTCCGGTGCCTCGACCGGGTAGCCGGCGTAGTACCGCAACCCACCGGGTCCGGTGACGAGCGCGTTGCCTGCGAAGCGCTCGTCCTCCTCGGCGTCCGGCACGACCATCCCGTCGGGAGTCTGGATGGTGTGGATGCACGCCGACTGCTCGATCGGAATCTCCTGCAGCACCGACCCGGTGGAAGCGATCGGCCACTCCCGCACGTCGTCCAGCACGGTGAACATCGCGATATCGGTGCCCAACGTCCGCTTCGCCGTGCCGACAATCCCGTCGAGTCGAGCGTCGCCCCCGCGCCGGCTCAACTTGAGCCGCTCGATGGCGGCGACGCGCTTCTCCCCCTGGCTGCTCGGCGCCCGTCGCTCCGGCGACCGCTCCTGCAGTGCTGGGCCGAGCACATCCACGATCTGGCGGCCCCAGAACAGGTAGTCGTCGGGTGAGCGGTGTCGCGCGGGGTCGCTCTGGTGCGGGGCTCCGAGGGGTGCGAACAGCGCGCCCGTCTCGTGGCAAACTTCTCGTGCCATCGCATTGAGCTGGTCGGCGTGCTTCTCGGCGATGCGCCCGGCAGCGGAGTCGAACCCCGGGATGGAGCTGACCGGTTGCGCGCCGATCCACACCACCACGCGGGCGGCGTCCGACCGTGCTTCCTCCAGGAGCCGCCGAAGCTGCCGCTTCCACGCCTGCGGCTCCGCCAGCCGGAGCGCGTCCGAGACGGCACCGCTGAGCACGATCGCGTCGTACCGCGCGGTGTCGGCCGCGGCGAGCATCCGCCTCAGCCTCCGGACACCGACGGACGCCCGCGGCACCACATCGACGACCACTCCGTGCCCAGTGCAGGCGGCGAGCGCCCGGGAGATGGCCCCAGGGAGCGCCAGGTCGTGGCTGCCGACGCCCCAGCCGATGACCGGCCCGGAGCCGATCAGCAGCACGCGATTCGGCAAGCGACCGGCGACGTGGGCCTGGCGCCCGCCCAGGGGCCGCGCCAGCCCAGCGTGAACCGTAGTCACGCGTGCGAGTCGCGCGCGTGTCGCCAACCGGAGGGGCAGCGACAGCCGTTCGTCGTCCACCTTTCGACCGTAACGCGCTGTTCGGCGCGTCTCCCAATCCGGCGGTTCGTTCTGTTCGCTGACGCCACTCCTCCGGGCGAGGGGCCGTGGTCCGTTACGGCAGCGTGTGCCCTGCCGCGGTGAACAGGCGGTACCACTCCTCACGGGTGAGCGGGATGTCGGAACCGGCCGCCGAGTCGCGCACGCGCTGCTCAGTGGTCGTGCCGAGCACCACCTGCATGTTGGCGGGGTGGCGGGTGATCCAGGCGACCGCGATCCCGGTCGGCGTCACGCCGTACTTCTGCGCCAGCTCGTCGAGGACGTCGTTGAGTTCGGCGAAGTTCTCGCGGTCGTCAAGGAAGACTCCGTCGAAGAAGCCCTTCTGGAACGGCGACCACGCCTGCAGCACGATGTCGTGCAGGCGGGCGTAGTCGAGGATGCCGTTGTCACGGGAGATCGACTGGTCGAGACCGGCCATGTTGGCGGCGACGCCCTGCGCGATGATCGCCGCGTGCGTGATGCTCAGCTGCACCTGGTTGGCGACGAGCGGCTGCGAAAGCGATCGCTGGAGCAGCTCGATCTGGCCGGGGGTCTGGTTGGAGACGCCGAACGCGCGCACCTTGCCCGCGCTCTGGAGCTCGTCGAACGCGAGCGCGACGTCGTCCGGCTCGATCAGGGTGTCCGGGCGGTGGAGCAGCAGGATGTCGAGGTAGTCGGTCCGCAGGGCGGCGAGGGACTCATCCACCGATCGCAGGATGTGCTCGCGCGAGAAGTCGAAGTAGCCCTCACGGATGCCGACCTTCGACTGGATGACGACCTGGTCGCGCTCCGACGCAGGGATGGCACCGGCATCGCCGAAGCGGCGCTCGCAGCCGTGACGTTCGGTGCCATAGATGTCGGCGTGGTCGAACATGGTGATGCCCTCGTCGCGGGCGGTGCGGACGAGCGTGCGGATCTGCTCGTCGTCGAGCGACGAGATGCGCATCAGCCCGAGGATGATGTTCGACGCGGAGATGTCGGTGCGGGGGAAGGTGAACGTCTTCATGCCTTCCATCTAACCCCTCGTCAACCCCCTGGTTCTGCGGAAATCTGCGACTACCGTCTGTGATGCTAAAGAAGGAGCCGCGCATGACCATGACCCCCGACTTCCGCGTCGCTGTCGATGACTTCGCAGAGGAGACGGAGCTGGGTCGTCACCCGGCCCTCCGGACCGGCTACATCGTCCATGCTCTGGGGCGTGATTTCCGGGTCACCGACGAGATGGCGCGCATCTTCCTGAACCAGGTCGAGCGGGTGGCGGCCACCGACGCCTCCGCGCTCGTCGTGCTGCGTCACGAGGCGGGCGTCGAGCTCCTGCTGGTCACCGACGACAACTCGTTCTCGATCCGCACGGCGCCGTAGCCGCGGCCGGGGCGCCTGCCTGCGGTCGTAAGCTTCTCGCGTGGATGCCGGCACGGACGAGGGCGCGATCGCACGCATCCACGCCGCCATCGATGCGGCCGTCGCCGCCCTCTCGGCTGCCGACGCGCGGCAGGAGGCCCTTGCGGAGTTCGTCCCGGCCCACCGGACGCTGGTGATCCACCGCGAGCCCAAGCTGCGACGGATCGGCAGCGTGTGGCGCCTCGGCGTCTTCCTGCTGGATGCGGAGGGCGAGCTGCGGGCGACCGGAACGCTGGTCCGTGCGACCCCGCCGGGAAGGGCCCAGTACCAATCGCAGTCGGCGGAGGAACGCCGTTCGCTGCGGGCCGCCGCTCAGCGCGGCCGCTTCCGGGACGGCGAGACGGTGAACTTCGACGCCCTGATCATCCCTCTGGAGGCAGCGGCCCTGCGGGAGGCGAGCGGGCCGTTGTTCCTGCGCGACGGCGAGGCGCTGGTGCGGTGGAGCCCGACGGCCGGTGACGCCGGAGCGCGGGACTTCAGCGGCTACCTGACCGAGCGGGTGGACCTGCTGGCCCACCCGCCCGAAGGCGCCTGAATTCAGGAAATCGAGTCAGACCGCGGGAGCGGGGGAGGCCGGGCCGGAGTCGTTCCCGCCCTTGCCGGTGACCTCGTCGATCTTCGCCGACGCCTTATCGGTCACCTTGCTGACGGTCTCACTGACCTTGCCCCCGACATCGGATGCGGCACGCCCGGCGAAGTCCTTGACGTCGCCCTTCACGTTCTGGATGGTGTCGGACTCCGCGAACCCGCGCCACTTGCGGCGCATGTCCTCGTAGGCCCCACGGCCTGCGCGCGACCCGATGATGAAACCGACGGCGACTCCTGCGGCAAAGGTGATGATCTTCATGGCGTGCACGGTACGCGCGAGCGGCGAAACGCGACAGGGTCCGAACACGCGTAACGCGGCCCGAACAGGGAGGACAAGGATGCCTCGCGTGCGGCAGGTCGCCAGAATAGGGACATGACCGCCGCCGAAGCCCTGTTGGCCCGTTTCGTCCGCACCGTCGACCAGGAGGGTCTGGGAGCTTACGGCGCCCATGCGCTCGTCGGCGACGAAGAGGCTCAGCACCGCTGGCGCAGCGACGACCGGGTCAACCTGTACTCCGTATCCAAAGGTGTCAGCGCCCTGGCCGCGGGCATCGCCGTGGACGAAGGCCTCCTCTCGCTCGACACCTCCGTCGCGGACGCCCTCCCGCAGTTCGAGCTCGGGGAGGGGGTGGAGCGGGTGACCCTCCGCCAGCTGCTGACCATGTCGAGCGGCATCCCGTTCGTCTGGTTCGGCGACCAGCCGGTGCCGGGCCCGGACCTCGCTCAGGAGATGCTGCGTCACCCCACTCGCGGTCCGGGGGAGCACTTCCTCTACTCGGACGCGAGCACCTACGTCGCGATGCGGATGCTCGGCGCCGCCGTCGGCGATGTGCGCGACTGGCTGATCCCCCGCTTTTTCCAGCCGCTCGGAATCGACAACCCGCAGTGGATGCGGTGCCCGCTGGGTCACATCGTCGCGGGCAGCGGTCTGCTGCTGCGTACGGAGGAACTGGCGCGCATCGGCCGGGTGCTGCGCGACCGAGGCGAGTGGCACGGCTCGCGTATCGTCAGCGCCGCCTGGATCGACGGGATGCACACGGACTGGCGCGAGACCGGCGAGGCCGCGACGTCTGCGCACTACGGCATCGGGACGTGGGAGGGCCCGTCGGGCCTGTGGCGATTCGATGGGCGCTACGGCCAGTACGTGCTGGTGGACGACGCGCACGGCGCCGTCCTCACCGTCACGGCCCACGAGGAGTTCCGCACCGGCCGCCTGCTGGAGGCGGCACACGAGGCCGTCCTCGGCTGACCGAGCCCTCGCGCAGGGGGCACAATGTCCCCGTGACGACAGAGCGCACGAGCACCACGTCGGTGATCCTTGTCGAGGGGGCCAGCGACCGCGCTGCCGTTCTGGAGGCCGCGAGACTGCTCGACGTCGATCTCGGGTCGGGGGGCGTCTCGGTGGTGCCGATGGGCGGCGCGATGAGCGTCCGCCGCTTCGCCGCGGAGCTCGGGCCCGACGGGGCAGGACTGCGACTGCGCGGGTTGTGTGATGCGGGCGAGGTGCGCTTCTTCGAGCGGGCGGGGCTCCCTTCGCCGGACATCTACACCTGCCGCCCCGACCTGGAGGCCGAGCTTCTGCGCGCCCTCGGCATCGGCAGGGCCGAGGCGGTGCTCGAGGAGGAGGGCGACCTCCGGCTGTTCTGGATGTTCCAGCAGCAGCCTGCGCAGCGCGCGCGGCCCGTGGAAGCGCAGCTCCACCGCTTCCTCGGCACGACCTCCGGCCGGAAGGAGCACTACGGCGCCGTCCTCACCGCAGCGCTCGGCCCCGACGAACTGCCCGCGCCACTGCGCGGTGTCGTCCTGTCGCAGCCGTCGCCGGTCTAGGGTGGCGGGATGTCCGTCACGACCGATCCCGCCCTGCTCACACGCCTGAAGGAGCTGTTCGACGCCCGCGACCGGGGCGACATGGCACCCACCATCGCGGCGCTGCTCGCGGTGCTGGAGGAGCATCCCACCGACCCGCACGTGCTCTACGAGGTCGGGGGCGCCTACGACACCGCGGGTGAGGAAGAGACGGCGGCCGGATACTACGAGCGCGCGCTCGCTGCGGGGCTGACGGGCGACACCCTGCGTCGCTGCCTGCTGCAGTACGGCAGCACGCTCCGCAACCTCGACCGCTTCGACGAGTCGCTTGCAGCGCTCGACCGCGCGCGGGATCTCTTTCCGGAGTCGGAATCCGTTCGTGTCTGGCACGCGCTGTCGCTGCACGCCGCCGGTCGCAGCGATCGGGCGGTCGCAGAGCTGATGGAGCTGGCCGCCGACCGCATCCGCACACCCGACCTGCTGCGCTACGAGGCGGCCGTGCGCGGCAACGCCGACTACCTCCGCTCGCTCGACTCCGGGCGCTGAGGGTCCGGGCGCTGAGCCTCCGGGCGCTGCTTCTGCTCGCAGCTCACGGGGCCAGCAGCGCGGCGATCAGCAGCAGCGCCGGCACCGCGAAGATCGTGGTGAGCAGCACGACGTCGCGCGCCACCGCGACCCCGCGCTCGTAGCGCGCGGCGAAGTTGTAGACGTTCTGCGCCGTCGGCAGGGCGGCGAGCGCGACCGCGGCGAACAGCGACTGCCCCTCCAGACCGAAGAGGTAGCGCGCGGCGGCGAAGGCGATCAGCGGCATCACCGCCGACTTGAGGGCGACCGCGGCGATGATCTGCACGCGCCCGGCCCCCGCCTGCAGCGGACGGGAGCCGACGAGCGACATCCCGAACGCGAGGAGGACCAGCGGAACGGCGGCCCCGCCGAGCAGTTCGAACGGCTTGAACACCGCATCCGGCAGCTTCACGCCGCTCACATCGACCAGGATGCCGAGCAGCGAGGCGATGATCATCGGGTTGCGCACCGGCTGGGTCAGGATCGACCGGACCGACACCGACCCGCGGCTGGTGGAGTCGAGCACCGTGAGCGCGATCGGAGCGAACACGATCAACTGCAGCAGCAGGACGGGTGCGACGAACGACGCGCTTCCCAGCACGTACACGGCCACCGGGAGCCCGATGTTGTTCGCGTTGACGTAGCCGGCTCCCAGGGCCCCGATGGTGGTCTCCGGAGCCTTCGCCCGGAAGAAAGCGCGCGACAGGGCGACGAAGAGCCCGGCCGACACGACGGCGGCGATCGCCGCCACCAGCAGCTGCGTCGAGAAGACGACGTGCAGGTCGGCGCGGGCGAGCGTCACGAACAGCAGCGCCGGGTTGGTCACGAAGAACGCGATCCGGTTGAGTACGAACGGTGCGGTCGGACCGCCGATCCGCAAGCGTCCTGCCAGGTAGCCGACGAGGATCACGAAGGCGATGATCCCGAACCCGGTCAGTACACCGCCCACGTTCCCCAGCGTACGGGAGGTCGGGGGTCGTCGCGGTCAGCGGCGGCGGCCGCCCGTCGGCCGGGCGACACGGACGGCGAGCGCGACGAGCAGGATCAGCGCCGCCCCGGCGAACGCCGTGATCGCGACCGGAGCCGAGGGCAGGGATCCGGTCAGCCGCGACACCCCGATCCACGCCAGACCCCAGGCCGACGCGACGGCGGGGGCGAACCGGCCGCCGTCCCAGACGGCGAGTGCGCACCCGATCACGGTGAAGGCGGCCAGCATCCCGATCGCCCAGGCGTGCGGGCTGCCGCCGAAACCGTCGAACCCGGCGACCTGGAGGAGCGACGTCACGTTCGCGACGCTCGCCACCATCACCCATCCCAGGTAGAGGCCGATGACCCCGTCGAGCAGGATGCCGTCGGCCGTCGAGTCACCGGGATTCCGGCGGAGGATGACGAACGCCACGACCAGCACCACCAGCAGCGCAAGGATGGCGACCACCGAGAGCGCGAGCTGCCCGGCCTGCACGGACAGAATCCACGCGGCGTTCAGCAGGAGCGACGCGAGCACCCAGAACCCCGCCCGCCGCTGACGCTCGCGGGCGGCCTGCGACGGAAGAGCCTGCCAGATCGCGTAGGCGACGAGACCGGCGTAGATCACCGACCAGATCGCGAACGCGGGACCGGCGGGCGCCAACAGCGTCGCATCCGCACTCAATGCTCCGCCGGCGACCTCGGGGATGGGCGTCCCGCCCGCGAAGCCGGACCCGACCACGGCTCCCACCAGAGCCACCACCGTGCCTGCGATGACGAGGGACTGGCGGACGCGGTCGACCGGCATGGGCCGCGCGGCGGCGAGCGTGCTCATGTTCTGCACGGTAGTCCCGAGACGCCCACCCCGGAAGGGATGCGGCCGCTGCGCCGGGCGCCTAGTGAAGGGAGGCGGCGATCACGACGGTCGCCCCGAGTTCGTCGTCGGACTCGACGTGTGCCGCCAGGCCCGCCGCAACGAAGAGGGCGGCCGATACGCCCGCCTGCTCCTCCCCGGCCTCGATGAGCAGCGATCCGCCCGGGGCGAGCCAGTCCGTCGCCTCCGCAGCGATGCGGCGATGGAAGTCGAGTCCGTCGGCTCCCCCATCCAACGCGCGCGCCGGCTCGTGGTCGCGGGCCTCCGGCGGCATCAGCGCGATCGCCTCGGTCGGCACGTACGGCGCGTTCACGGCGAGGACGTCGACGCGACCACGCAGTTCGGAGGGCAGCGCGGAGAAGAGGTCCCCCTCGAAGACGCTGCCGGCGGGCAGGTTGAGCCCGGCGCAACGGACGGCGACCGGGTCCAGGTCGGCCGCGTACACGTCGGCGCCGGGGGCCAGCGCAGCCACGACGGCGCCGATCGCCCCGACGCCGCAGCAGAGGTCGACGACGACCGCGCGGCCGTGGGTGCGGATGTGGTCCGCGGCGAGCGCGGCGGCCCGCCGGGCGAGCAACTCGGTGCGCCTGCGGGGGACGAACACCGCGGGCTCCACGTGAAGGCGCAGCCCGCCGAAGTCGACCCAGCCGAGAAGCGGCTCCAGCGGCTCGCCGGCCACCCGCCGGGACACCAGCTCCTCCAGCTCCGCCAGAGAACCGGCCGCCTCGATCAGCAGACGCGCCTCGTCCTCGGCGAAGACGCATCCCGCAGCACGCAGGCGCGCGACGACGGCAGCATCGGCGGGGGCTTCGGGCACGCGGCAATGCTAGCCGCGACAGGGACTCAGAGTTCCAGAGTCCGCTCGATGATGGCCTGCGCCACCACGGACAGGCGAGCCTGATGCGAGCGCGCATACTCGCGGATGACCGTGAACGCCTCCTCCACCGAGATGCGGCGGGTGTACGCCACCACGCCCTTCGCCTGTTCGATCAGCACGCGACTGTCGAGCGCGGTCTGCAGCTGCTGGCGCACCCGGCTGCTCTCGGCCAGTGTGCGCTCGTGCAGGATCCCGATGGTCGCGACGTCGGCGAACGCCCGCGCCGCGATCAGGTCGTCCTCCGGAAGCTCGCCCGTCTCGGCACGCAGCAGGTTCAGGGTGCCGATCGTGTGATCCCGCAACCGCATCGGGACGGCGTCCACCGCGTTGAAGCCGAGGTCGAGCGCCTTCGCCCGGAACTTCGACCACTCCTCCGGCGACCGGCTGATGTCGGGGACGGAGACGACCCGCCCCGTCTGGAAGCTCTCGATGCACGGCCCCGCGGAGGCGCTCAACTGCATCACCTCGACCAGCCGGCTCGCCTCGCTGGTGGAGGCGACCACATCCAGCTCGTCGTTGTCGTCGGCCAGCAGGACACCGGAGGCGGTCGTCCCCAGGAGGTCGTTGCACGTCTCGACCAGCGTCTGGAGGAGGTCGACGACGTCGTAGTCGTCCACCATCGTGTCGGCCAGTACCGCGAACGCCCTCACCAGCTGCTGCTCCCGCGTCGCCGTCATGAGGGGTTCCCTGGAGCGGTGTCCGGCTCGGAGAGGTCGAGTCGGCGATCCAGGATGTCCTGAGCGACCTCCATCATCGACCGGTTGTTCGCGAACGCGTGCGCCTGGATGACCAGCCGCGCGTCGTCGGCGCTGATCCTCAGCTGCGCCAGCACCATCCCCGTCGCCTGGTGCACGATCTTGCGCGAATACGGGTTGTCGTCCGTCGCGAAGTCGTCGCCCGGCTCCACGGCCATCGAAGCCAGCGCCCGCTGCAGCACCTGGCGGGCGGTCCGGTCGGCGAGCTCGGAGGCCCGCCGGGTCTGCTCACTGTCCAACGTCATCGGGCGGCGCGAGTACAGATCCACCGCACCGACCTGCAACGGGCCCACCAGCAGCGGGAAGGCGAACAGTGCACGGACGTCCTCGGCGAGGACGGCCTGTGTGAAAGCCGGCCAGAGCGCGGTATTGACCGTGCGCAGGTCGGGGTGCAGTACCGGACGACGCAACCTCACCGCATCCCAGCACGGTCCCTCGCCCAGATCGAATTGGATCTCGTCGAGGCGGGCCGCGGTCGGATCGCTCGCCGCGACCGTCTCCGTGCCGAGCAGATCGCCGATCGTCGAGACCGCGGTGCCGGCCACGGGCAGGGCACGGAGGAAGGAGCGCGCCAGCTCCTGGCGATCGCCACCCGTCACCTCGTCCTCCTGAGCACCCACAGTGTCCACTGTAAGACCGCTTGCCCGTAGCGTGAGGGCCACGGGGTCACCGTGCCCTCAGTCGAGGTCGATGTCCGGATCGAGGTCCGGAAGCGTCCTCATCTCCTCGGGAGTGAACGGGCGCGCCCTGCGGACGCCGACCGTGGCGGCCCGGTCGAGCAGGTCGATGACGGCGGCCGGTTCCTCCAGTTCCTCCGCATCCTCCGCCGAGGTCAGCACGCACACGTCCGTCATCCAGCCGACCATGAAACGGGCACGATGGATGCGGCGGTCCAGGACCACCGGGATGTCCACGGTCTCCTGGCGCTGAACGTTGGCGGACGCCGCCGACAGATTCAGCACCGCATCGGCGATGTCCGAACCGGTCAGGAAGGTACCCACCCGGGTACGTATGGACTTCATCTCCAGGCCTCTTCTCACGACAGAGGCGCCAGGGTCCGGGGCGCTGCAATGACGCTCCCTAGCGTAGGAGCAATCGTGCGGGAATCAACCCCGCCGGAATCAACCCGCAGCGGGCTCAGTACGGGCGGTCGGCGAGGAGGCGCGCCAGGTGCGCAGCGTTCTTCGCGACGGTCGCGTTGGTGCTCTCGACTGCCTCGGGGGTCTCGTCCAGGTCCTTGTAGTCCACCGACCCCATCGCCTCGCCGTTCCAGTAGGTCGAGCCCTGCGACGGGATGCTGAAGCCGACGTCGTTGAGCGCCTGGAAGATGTCCGCGATGATGCCGTGCGCACCGTCCTCGTTGCCGACGACCCCCACGATGGCGACCTTACCCTCGACGAGCGGACGTCCCGCGTCATCGGTCTCGGACAGTTCCGCATCCAGTCGCTCGAGCGCCCGCTGCGCGATCGACGAGAGGTGGCCCATCCACGTCGGCGTGACGATCAGCAGGATGTCGGAGGCCAGGATCTGCTCGCGGATGTGCGGCCATTGGTCGCCGTCACCCTCGTCGACCTGCACACCGGGCTTGATGTCGTAGTCCGCCAGGCGCACCGCCGTGCCCGTCACATCGTGCGTCGCCAGCTCGTCGAGCACCTGCCGGGCGAGGAGCTGGCTGCTCGACTCCCCCGGGGAGGGCTTCAAGGTGCAGACGAGGGCGATTGCGGTCAGGGGGCGCGTGGCATCGGTCATGCCGCGAGTGAACGCGCGGCACCCGTGAAGCGCAAGGTCTGCTGCACGAAGCTTGACCTGCGGACCACCTGATCGTATGGATGGGTGATGAAGCGCATCCACTATGCGAGCGGTTCTCTCCTCACCGGAGACGACATCGCCGATGTCCTCGTGCGCTTCGCCGCCGCACTCGCCCACAACAACGATGCGGCGGAGGTGCGCGCGCCGGCCGTGACCGAAGGCGGCGGAAAGGACGATGTCCTTCTCCTGCTCGGGCCGTCCAGCCAGATGCTCGCCGAGCACGAGGAGTACGGCGGCGCCGAGCTCCACGACGAGCGTTTCGTCGCCGAGTTCGAGCACAAGATCGCGGCACTCGGGCCGCAACGCGCCACCTACGTCGAGCACGGGACGGACGAGCTCCCCGATACCGACTTCGATCTCATGTGACGACGCCCGGAATGGGGCCGGACTGGCGCAACCCTCATCGCCGCGTACTATCGGGCAGGAAACTGACGACCGGGGAGAGGTAATGCAGGTGTTTCACGTCTACATCGACGACCTGAGATTCACCTTCGTCGACCGCGCCCCGGTCGAGGAGCTGAAAGCCCGGGTCGTCGAGGCGAGTCGAAGCGACGGCGATTTCGTCGCTATCTCGCAGTCCAGCCGTCCGCCCAGTGAGATCTTCGTCACCGCGCAGACCCGGGTTCGCATCGAGACGGCCACCATCCCTCGCGACCCTGCGGCCAACGGATCCGCCTCCGGCGAAGACGATGACGACGCCTTCTGGTTCGACTTCGATTCACTGGCCTGAAGTCAACCGCTTCCACACAGCAGCGTGACGGGGGATGCTCGTCACATGCCGACGTCGACGTCCCTCTGGCTCGAGACCGCCCCTCCCATCCCCACCGACTCCTTCGAGTGGGACGGGCACTACGACACGATCGTCGTGGGCGCGGGGCTGACCGGTCTCGCGACCGCCCTCATGCTCGCTCGCTCGGGGATGCACGTGCTCGTGCTCGAGGCGCGCACCGTCGGAGCGGTCACCACCGGCAACACCACCGGCAAGGTGAGCCTGCTGCAGGGCACGACGTTCTCCTCCATCCGGCGCCACGCCTCCGAGGCGACCCTGTGCGCGTACGTCGACGGCAACACCGCGGGGCAGGGCTGGCTGCTCGACTTCCTGGAGGAGCAGCGCGTCCCGTACGAGGTGCGGGACGCCGTCACGTACGCCACGACGCTCGACGGACTGGACAAGCTGGATGCGGAACTCGCCGCCGCGCGCATCGCCGGCCTCGCCGCGACCGAGGAGCGGACCACCGAGCTGCCCTTCGGCGTGGAGGGCGCGCTGACCCTCGCCGGCCAGGCGCAAGTGCACCCGCTGAAGGTGCTCGCCGCCCTCGCCGCGGAGTTCCGCCGGCTCGGCGGACGGATCGTCGAGGGGGAACGCGTGACTGACGTGTCGGCGGCCAAGCCGGCCGTCGTTACCAGCACCTCCGGCACCGCCCGGGCCGACCAGGTCATCATCGCGACAGGCACGCCCATCCTCGACCGCGGCCTGTACTTCGCGAAGGTCGAGCCGACCCGGTCGTACGTGACCGCGTTCCGCGTGCCGGGGGAGGTGCCGCAAGGCATGTACATCTCGGCGGACTCCCCGACGCGGTCGCTCCGCACCGCGACGGCCGCAGACGGCAGCACGCTGCTGCTCGTCGGCGGGAACGGCCACCCGGCCGGCCGCGCCGACTCGCCTGCCGAGAAGCTCGCCGACCTCACCGCCTGGGCGGAGCGGACCTTCCCCGGCGCCGAACGCACCCACTGGTGGGCAGCGCAGGACTATCGTTCGGCCAACCGCATCCCCTTCGTCGGCTGGCTGCCGCGCGGCCGCGGACGGGTCTACCTGGCAACCGGCTACGACAAATGGGGCATGACCAACGCCGTCGCCTCGGCGCTCAGCCTCACCGCCGACCTCACCGGCGAGACGCTCGAGTGGGCGCGCGTCCTGCACCACCGAGTCACCCGGCCGGTCGACATCGCGTCGGGCGTGGCGATCAACGCGGGCGTCGGCAAGGCCGCCGTGACCGACTGGGCGGCGGCCCAGACGGCTCCCGAACTCGGCGACGCCCCCGTCGCCGAAGGGACCGGAACGGTCGGTCGCCGGGGCCGCACGCCCGTCGCCGTCTCCACCGTCGATGGGGCCACGTGCGCGTTGACCGCCGTCTGCAGCCACCTCGGCGGGGTGGTGCGCTGGAACGATGCCGAACTGTCGTGGGACTGCCCACTGCACGGATCCCGGTTCGCACCCGACGGCACGGTGCTGGAGGGCCCGGCCACCCAGCCGCTGTCCCCCGCCCCGGCCCCTGCACCGGCCGTCCGGTCGGAGGAGACCCCCGCCTGACCGCTGGGCCTCGCGGATCGGGAGGGTTCTTTCGGCTCGCGCCGTCGCCCGCGCGCCCCTAGTCAGGTCCTTCCGCGCGGGAGTAGGGTCGCGGCATGACGATTCCTGACGACGAGAGCACGCCGCGCCCCGCCGGGTCCGGCGAGCCGACGACCCCGCCGCCCGCAGCCGAGCCGACCCCCGCAGCCGGACCGACGCCTCCTGCCGCACCGACTCCTCCTGCCGCACCGACGCCTCCTGCCGAGAGCCAGGGCTTCCCGGCCGCGCCCCCGCCCCCGCCCGCCGCCTACCCGGCGTCGTACGGGAACGCCGCCGGAGGGCCGGTCGCCGCGCCCACCGCGCCGCCGCGGACCGTCAACATCGCTTTCTGGCTGTACGTCGCCGGCGCTGTGCTCAGCGTCATCAGCGGCATCATCACGGTCGCCACGATCGGCGGCCAGCGCGACCAGTTCCTGCGCAGCGTCCAGGACTCGAACCAGACCAACGGCCAGAACGCCCAGACCGTGGTGGATGCGGTCATCGCCGGCGCCACCGTGTGGGCGATCGTCACGCTGATCTTCTGGGCGGTGACCTTCGTGCTGTTCGCGTTCTTCATGCGCCGCGGCGCCAACTGGGCCCGCATCATCCTCACGGTCCTCACGGCTCTGTCGCTCTTCAATGTCCTCGCCGGCTACGGCGTCGGCTTCATCCAGTTCGTCGCCACCGTGGTGGCGCTGGTCCTGATGTGGCTGCGCCCGTCCAACGAGTACTTCTCCGCAGTGAAGGCCACCAAGGTCCCGCGCACCTGACGCGCCGGATCGGCCGCTGAGCCGGCCGCCGACACCTCGAACGCCGCCGCGCCTCGGGCACCCGCCCGGCCGCGGCGGCGTTCTGCGCGTACACTCGCCGCATGGACCTGCGGGATGTGGCCGGCGAGCTGTACGCCGGAGCATCCGACGACTTCATCGCCCGGCGGAACGCCGCTGCGGCGTCGGCCGACCGGTCCACCGCCAAGCAGATCAAGACCCTCCGGAAGCCGTCGGCATCCGCCGCCGCCATCAACGCGCTGGTGCGCGAGCACCCGGACCTCATCGGCGACGTGCTCGACATCGGCTCACGGATGCGCGACGCCTTCGCCGCGCGCGACCGCGCCGAGATCCGCTCGCTCACCCAGGAACGCCAACGGATTCTCCAGCGCACCACGGAGGGCCTCGACCTCAGCCCGGCGGTGCAGCGCGAGGTCGAGGAGACGCTGCAGGCGGCGGTGATCGACCCCGCCGCTGCGGCCGCGGTGCGCAGCGGGATGCTGGTGCGTGCGCTGGAGTCGACGGGCCTCGAACAGGTCGACGTGTCGGATGCGGTCGCCCTGCCGGTCGAGATCGAGGACTTCCCTGCGCCGAAAGCCCGACGGCGGAAGGCGGCCGAGCCGGCCGCCGACGGTGACGAGGACGGCGCGTCCCCGGAGGCCGGAGAGCCCGAGGAGGCCGGAGAGGCCGAGGAGGCCGAGGAGGCCGAGGAGCCGGAGGAGTCGCCGAGCGAGCGCCGCGAGCGCCAGCGACGCATCCGTGCCGCCGAGAAGGCCGTCGAACGCGCCCGGCACGACGCCGACGCCCTCGACGACGAGCTGGATGAGACGGTCGACCGGCGCGGCGACCTCCAGGCCGAGCGAGAGTCGCTGCAACGACGGCTGCAGCGCGTCGCCGACGAGCTCACCGAGACCCGCGGCACCGAGCGCGACCTGCGGAGCCGTCTCTCGGACGCGCAGCGGGCCGTCCGCGAGGCTGAGAGGGCACTCCGCGACGCCCGCGAAGACTGACGCCCAGGGGCCGGGTCAGCCCACCCAGCGCTCCAGGAGCGCATCCCAGTCGGCCTGGAAGCGGCCTAATCCGAACCGCTCCAGCGCCCACTCGCGCGCCCGCTCGCCCGCCGCCGCCCCCCGGCCCGGGTCGTCGACGAACGCGCGGACGGCGTCGTGCAGCTCCGTCACATCCGTGGAGATCGCGCCGACGCCCGGCACTACCGCGCGGCGGGCATCCGTCGCATCCAGCGCCACCACAGGGACCCCGGCCGTCATCGACTCCAGCAGCGACAGCCCCAGCGACGTCCAGCGGTTGGGGTGCACGTAGACGCGCCTCCGGCCCACCTCCGAGAAGAGCCGCGGCGCCTCGATGTCACCCGCGGCGATGACGCGGTCCGCGCCGACGCCGAGCGCCTGCGCCAGCCCCTCCACCTTCATTCCGAACACGTCCACGGGTGCGACCGCTGCGAACCCTCCGAGCAGGTCGGAGCCGGTCACCCGCCAGCGCCGCACCGGCTCGTTGATCACCGCCGCCGCCCTCGGCAGCTCGCCGGTGAAGAAGGTGCCGTAGTCGACGACCCCGTGCTCGATGACCGTCGTCCGGGTCGACCCGGTGTCCCAGTAGAGAGCGTTGAAGTGCGTGACGTGGGCGATGATCAGATCGTCGCGGTCGGCGAGTGGATGCCGCGAGTTCGGGACGCCCTCCTGCGGAGTGTTGTGCTCGACGAACACCACCGGCACGTCCACCGCGGGCTTGCGGCCGGTGAGCCTCTCGACCAGGTCGAACTCTTCCAGCCGCTGCAACACCACCGCATCGAACGGGGTGGAGGACAGCTCCGCCTCCGGGACGTCGACCACGTTCACCGGCCAGTCGCGGGCGCCGACGCCGCCCTCGCCCGCCGCATCCACCGGCAGAAGGTAGGTGTGACGCCCGCGGACGAACGCATCCATCCAGCCGCCGTGGACCTGCCAGACGAGCAGCCGCAGAGCGCGGCTCACAGCTGAGCCCCGGGGCCGGGGTGACCCCGGACCTCGAGGGGGCCGGTCTCCGGAGCCGGCCCGTCCTGGTCCTGCCCGGCGGAGACGCCGGCGTGCGTGTGGCCCGCGACGCCGTGCGCGGCGGTGTGCGGCTCCTTCTGCGGGCACAGTTTGCCGCAGTACGAGCAGATGTAGCCGTCGCCGATGCGGGCCTCGCCGTCGAGGCGGTACTCCAGCACATCCCCGTCGTGCTCGAGAACGAACTCCACGAACGCCGGGCGCTCCAGCGACGGGAGCGGCACGCACACCCTCTCGAAAGGGCGACCGTCATCGGCGAGCGGAACCCACAGCTTCTCCGGGGCCGGACCGAACACCGAGCCGGCCTTGTCCACATGCGCGGGCCGGTGGTCATCGCGGACGTGCAGGATGTGGCCGGCGCGGAGCATGTCGCGCGGCAGCACCTGGTACAGCTCGGGAACGCCGTACGCGATCGCGCCCCGGCGCAGCCGAGAGAACCCCTCTTCGGAGTCGTCCCCCATCACGACGAACGGTGGGGCCTCCGGCGTGCGCAACAGGATCGCCGTCCCGCCCGACGGGCTGTCCGAGATGAGCTGCAGGATCGCGGTCGCCTCTACACGTGTGACGCCGGCGCGCGCGACCTCCGCGGACGAGAGCTCAGGCATGCGCCACCGATACCAACTCCGCTTCGCGCCGCCCCAGTTCGGCGTCGAACCGCTCACCCCACACCCGGTCGGCCTGCTCGATCAGGCACTCGGCCAACCGGCCGACCACCTCGATGTCGGTGACCAGCACCTCGCCCTCCGGACCGTGACCTGCCGGGCGACCGCGCAGCAGCCACGCGAAGCGCTCAGGACGCACGCCGTCCTTCGGGGCGTGCCGCGGGGCCGGGAGACGAGTCAGCTGGCGGGCGACCCACTCGCGGCTGGGCAGCGTCCACCACTCCTCAGGGTCGAGGGGATGCGCGGCCAGCCCGGGAAGCGGCAGGCCACTCTCGGCGTCGACGGAGCCGGACTCGAGGTCGGCCGCGAAGCCCGCCGAGAAGCGGACGTACAGCCCGGGCTCATCGTCCAGAAGGCGTTCGATCTCAGACAGCTGATACAGCACGGGAACCTCCGGTCGGGACGACGTCGCGCTGCCCCGCGACGCGATAGCGGCACTCCATGCGGGTGCGCGAGACGAGCTCGAACTCGTGCCAGGACGGCCGGTCGAGCGACGGGATCGGGATGCGGATGTGCGCGGGCGCTTCGCCCGCCTCGTCGAGCGGCACCAGCACGACGACGTCGTTCGCCCCGAAGACGGAGGCCGAGCACGCGAACCGGGCATGGACGTATTCGTCGGAGTTCACGATGATGGCCGGCTCGGACTCCGCAGGGTAGTCGTCGCGCGGCTGCTCGCGGTACGGCTCGCTGAGCCCGTGCACTCCGGGGCCACGACGCATACGCACGAAGAGGTCGCGTCCGCCGAACACGTCCAGGCGGAGCGACGACGGGACCGGCGCATCCACCAGGACAGCGACCGGGGTCCGGGCACGGCGCGGCAGCATCATCAGCACCGCCGTCGCGGTCATATCACCCATGCAAGCAAAGCTAAGTCGGGTGCGACTCGAAAACACGGGATTGACGATGTGCTCGGATCGTGCGGGTGCGGCCGGGTGGTCGGCCGGTGGTTGCTTAAGGCAGGTGCCTCGCGACGTCGTCCTCGGGCATGATGACCATCCCGCCGGTGCGCTGGGAGGTGTGCATCAGGGCTTCCAGCCACTGCGGGTTGATCGCGGGCGGGCGGCTTCCGCTGAACTGGAACGCGAGCGGGACCTCGCGACTGATCCAGAGGGAGACCCGGCCGGAACCCTGTTCGACGGGAACATCCCAGTTGAGGAGGAAACTCTCGTGCCGTCGGAGCTTGGCGACGATGGCGAGCTTGACGTGACTGAGCACGCGGTCATCGAGGTCGTACTCCTGCCCCGCTCCGTAGACGAGTTTTCCCATGCCCTCATAGTGCCCTAACGAGGCACCGGATTCCTGTCGTGTCAGGGGGATTGACACCGGTACCAGACCGTGGTTACCGAACGGCGGCGTCCTGCGGGGAGTCCGGCGACGACGACGGCCAGAGCACCAGCACGACCCGCGCGACGCCCAGCGGGAAGGCGAACGGGAGGAGGAATCCGATCCAGAACACCAGCTCGACCGGGAGCAGGACCACCGAGAGGACGACTCCCACGCGGCTCGAGGCCAGCAGTAGCGCCCCGCACAACACGTCCGCGGCGCAGACGACCGCGAATGCCACCATCAACGCAACGGAGTTCGGCACGCCCCACTCCACGAACGGCCCGTCTCCGTTCGTGGGGTTGCCCAGGAACTGCCAGACCTGGCCGTGGGTCCCGAAGTACCAGGCGCCGACCGCCGCCGGAATCCCGAACCCCAAACCGAGGATCAGGCTGAGCACGCCCGCAACACGCAGACGGATGCGGCGGCCAGCGGTCGACTTCGCCATGCGGCCCATCATGCCTGCGCAGTAGGGCCTGGCAAATGCCGAGGCCGCGGCAGCTGTAGACGGGCGGCAGCAGAAGGGCGCGACCCGGCTAGCCGGCCAGCGCCTGTCCGGAGTCGCGCAAGCGCTCCGTGAGCACGTCGCGATCGAGGTCGTGCAACGCACGGCCTGAGTCCACGGCGAGCGCCGCCGCGACACCGGCCGCCTGGCCCAGCATCATGTACTGCGGCTCCATCCGGACGGACGCGAAAGCCACCGCGGAGGCCGACAGGCACACCGGCACCAGCAGGTTGCCCGCATCCTGACGCCGCGGGAGCAGCGTCGAGTAGGGGATGCCATACAGCGGCACGGGCACGGAGAGGTACCCCTCAGTGAAGACGGTGCCGATCGGCTCGGGATGCTCGTACACCCAGCGCCAGATCCGCTGCACCTCGCGGATGTCGATGTGGTACGAACCGAGCGCTACGGTGTCGGCCGGGATGGTACCCGCGAGCAGGTCGTGCTCGGTCAGCACGCGCTCGCCGACCATGCGCCGCGCCTCGCGCACGTACAGCTGGTGCGGCAGATGCCCGGTGTCGGCGAACTCCTCGCGCGGCAGCCCCCAACGCGACAGCTCCCGGCGGATCGCCGACGGCACCGCCGGGTCGTGCGACAGGAAGTACAGGAACCCGCGGGTGTGCGCCACGTGATGCCGACGCAACTCCTCGCGGCGTTCCGCTGACGCCTCCGGGTACTCCCATGCCGACCCGTCGAGCACGCTCAGCGACAGGGGACCGAGCGAGTTGCCGTCCGCCATCCCGCCCGGAAGGTTCGGCTCCAGGCCCAGCATGCGCCCGGCCGTGCGCTCGACGCCCTCGTGCCGGTCACGCGCGAAGAGCCGGCGACCCAGCTCCCAGTACTCGTCGTCGTAGTCGTCCGGCCGGTCGAACGGGATGCGATCGGGCGCCGTCGTCAGGCACACCCGGAACCCGTACGACATGACGCCACCGTCACCCTCGCCCAGTGCGGCGAGCGGCCGGTCGTGCAGCTGCGGCAGGATGCGCCCCTCCGTGCGACCGGTCGGGTCGCCGGCGAACGGCGACACCCACGGCGGCATGTTGTGCATCCCCGGGACGAGCTCCTGCCGGCCGGCGAAGCGTTCGCCGTACAGACTGCGATCCTCGCGCCCGACCCGGTACGGGACTCCGGCCTCCGAGAGCAGATCGCCTTCGTAACCCGCGTCGATGAACACGCCCGCGTCGATCCGCTCGCCGCTCGTGACGGTGATCGCGCGCACCTCCCGGCCGTCGCGACCCTCGACCGTCTCGACGCCGGTGAGGCGCGCATGGAACAGCACGTCCACCCCGGCCTGCTCCAGCCAGCGCCGGAAGATGCCCTCGGCGACGTGCGGCTCCGGTCCCGCGTAGTGGCCGGGAGCGGTGCCGTAGTGCTCGGCGATGTCGGCGCGCAGCCGCGCGGCCGCGCCACCCAATGCCCGCACGTCGCCCACGTCGGTGTAGCCGAGCCCGCCGGACGTCATCCCGCCCAGGTGCCCGCCCGGCTCCACCAGCAGGGTGCGAACGCCGGCCTCGGCCGCGGCGACAGCCGCAGCGACGCCCGCCGACGTGGCGCCGTAGACGACGACGTCGGCGGAGCGGCTCATGCGCGCGCCGTTCCCGCCGCGAACTGCGGAAGCAGGTCGCCGCCGGTCCCGAACAGGCCCCTTTCCAGCGCCGTCACCAGATCCCACTGGCCGACGAGTGGATGCGCGAGCAGCGCCATCCGCACCAGCCGCCGGTCACCGGTCACCGCGGCACGCGCCGCGAGCCGCTCGTACGAGCTGACGTGCTGGATCAGCCCCAGCAGCTCCGGCGCCACCGGCGGCTGCGGCAAGGGAGTGGCGCCGGAGGCATCCACACGACACAGGGTCTCCACCACGTCGTCGTCGGCGAGCCCGGCGATCAGGCCGTTGTTGCGGATGTTCACGACGTGCGTGTCGCCCGTCCCGGCGACCAGCGAGGCGAGGAGCGCGGTGGCCGCCTCGCTGTAGAACGCGCCGCCGCGTGCCTCGAGCTGCGGCGGCTTGGTGTCGACGGACGGGTCCGCGTACAGCGCGAGCAGTTCTCGTTCGACGTCTGCGACGACGGTCGCGCGCGGCGTCCCCGCGTTCATTTCGGCGACCGTTGCGTCGTGCGCGTAGTAGTACTTCAGGTAGTAGGAGGGCAGGACGCCGAGATCGCGGATGAGTTCGCCCGGCACTCCACCGCGGCGCCCGAGCTCGTCGGAGCGCTCCTCGATCATCGCGGGGAGCACATCCACGCCGTCGACCCGGATGTGCCGGACCCACGAGAGGTGGTTGAGGCCCACCGGGTCGACCTCGACACGATGCGGCTCGACGCTGTGCTCGCGTGCGATCCAGCGCTGCACGCCGATCGCGAAGTTGCAGAGTCCGATGGCCTTGTGGCCGTCATCGAGCAGGGCGCGCGTGTTGATGCCGACCGGGTTCGTGAAGTCGACGATCCAGGCGCCCGGATTCGCCCGCTCCCGCGCCTCGCGGGCGATGTCCAGCACGACGGGGACGGTCCGAAGGGCCTTCGCGAGCCCGCCTGCGCCGGTCGTCTCCTGGCCGACGCAGCCGCATGCCAGCGGGAACAGTTCGTCCTGCAGGCGCGCGCTCTGGCCCCCGACGCGCAGCTGGATGAGGACCGCATCCGCTCCCTCGATCGCGGCGGTGCGGTCGGTGGTCAGCGTGACCGGGACGTCGGCCCCTTGCCGGGCGAGCATCCGCCGGACCATGCCGCCGACGATCTCGAGGCGCGGCCCGTCGACGTCCATGAGCCACAACTCGTCGACCGTGAGACGCTCGCGCTCGTTCCACAGGCCCGAGACGAGCTCGGGCGTGTAGGTGGAGCCGGCGCCGATGACCGTGACCTTCATCGTGGGTCCTCTCCTCGGGGGTGGGGGTTCAGGATGCGCCCGGCGGCGGGCGCAGGAGCCGGTGCAGACGCAGTGCCGGCAGCGGCGCGGTCGCGAAGGGCGCGCACCAGCCCATCCACGGGCCGGAACTCCAGCGGGCGCGGGTCGAAGCCGCGGTCACGCAGGCCGTCGGAGACCGCCGTGCGGAACCCGTCGTCGGCGAACAGTCCACCCGCCAGCGTTGCGGGCGTGCGCGGCGGGACGACTCCGTCCGCCCAGGCGCGTCCGGCGACCACGTCGGCGAGCAGCACGGCCTCGCGCGCCACGCGGCCGATCAGCTCCGTTGCGACGGCGTCGCCTCGGGCGGCCGCGCCCGCGACCGTGGCGGCCAGGGCGCCCACCTGGCGCAACGGCACCGTCCCGTCGCGGATCGCGCGTGCCAGCTCGACGGTGTCCGTCATCCCCGTCTCGGCGAGGACGAGGTCGAGGAGGGCTGTGGCCGGACCGCGGCCGTCCTCGGCGCGCGCCGCCGCACGCACCGCCTCGCGGCCGAGTTCGTCGCCGCCGCCCCAGTCGCCGCTCGCCCAACCGAGGGCGGGGACCGTCGCCAGCCCACGAGGACCGCGGGCGACCGCGTTCAGGCCGGCGCCGCAGACGATCGCCAGCGCATCCCCCGCTCCGCCGCCCGCCTCGAGAACGGCGATCGCGTCGCCGACGACGGTGATCGCCGCGGCCGGGAAGAGGCTCGCAAGCGCGGCGCGGTGTCCCTCCTCGTCACCGGGGAAGTCGAGGCCGGCGACAGCAGCGGAGACCCGGCGCACCCGCGTCGCGTCGATGCCGTGCTCCTGCAGGAGGGCCGCCACCGCGGCGCCGACCGCGTGGGGCCCTGCCCCGCTGCCCGCTCCGATCGCTCGCAGCCGCTCGCTTAGGCCGCCGGGGCCATCGGTGAGCACGACGATCTCCGTCTTGGAGTTGCCGCCGTCGATCGCGACGATCAGCCCTGGATCCGAGGGGGTGTGCGTGTGCGTGATGACGTCCGTCCTTTCGACGGGCCCCATCTTTCCGCACTTATGGGATCGTTTCCACTCCCGCGTACTGAAGCGTGAGTCGTTGCGGGATCGCGCGTCGAGTCGCGACAAGATGTCGCAACTCGCGGGGCGCTGCGCGCGACTAGAGCGCGCGGGGCGCCGCCGTGGACCCGCGGGGCAGCACCTGGGCCTCCAGCACGACGGTCTGCGGCTCGGCGGCCGGGTTCGCCAGACGTCCGAGCAGGCGGCCGAGCGCCGTCTCACCGAGCGACACCGCATCCTGCGCCACGGCGGTGATTCCGGGGCTCACCATGCTCATCCACTCGGAGTCGTCGAACGACACGATGCTGAGATCTTCCGGGATGCGGAGCCCCAGGTCGTTCGTCGCCCGCCAAACGCCCTCGGCGAGCAGGTTGTTCGCCGCGAAGATCGCGGTCGGGTGGTCGCGGCGGGCCAGGATGTCGATCGCCGACTTGCGGGCGCCGTCAGCATCCCACCCGGTCGAGATCACCAGGGACGGGTCGGCCGGGATCCCCGATCCCTCGAGCGAGTTGCGGTAACCGGCGGCGCGCTCGCCACCGGTGGTCCAGGTCGTCTCATCGATGAACAGGGCGATCCGGCGGTGGCCGAGGTCGATCAGGTGGTCCGTCATCCGCTTCGCGACGCCTGCATTGTCGACGATCACGCCGTCGGTGCGGCCGGCCGAGAACTGACGGTCGGCCTCGATGACGGGGATGTGCTGGCGCATCAGGTAGTTGGAGACGTCGCCCGAGAGCGGAGTGACGATCACGCCGGCGACCCGGGTGGCGACGAACGCGCGCGCCGCATCCATCTCGGCCTCGGTCGACCCCTGGTCATCGACCAGCATCATCGTGTAACCCTCGCGGCGTGCCCGGGCGGCGATGCCGGCAGCCAGGTCGGCATAGAAGGCGTTGCGCAGGTCGGAGACGAGCACCCCGATCGTGCGACTGTCCTGCTTGCGCAGGCTGCGGGCCATGGCGTGGGGCACGTACCCGAGCGATTCGGCTGCGGCGAGGACGCGCTCGCGGACTCCCGCGGCGACGTACCCTTCGCCGCTGAGCGCGCGCGACGTCGTCGACTGCGACACGCCGGCCGCCAGCGCGACATCCTTCAGCGTGGCACGACGCGGTGCCCCATCGGCGTCGTTCTCGATCATCGCACCCTTCCCACGGGCGCCGGACGGCCTGACGCCCGGCGATCCCACCCTAATGCTCACCGCCCGCGCCCGGCGCCAGCCCCCTCCTCGCCCCCCTCCCTCCCTCGCCCTCCCCCCGCCCAACTCCCCCCGTTGAGCGACGAGGGGCACGTAGTTGCGCCCGACACGCCGCCCGAACGCGCAACTACGAGCACCTCACCGTCGTGGGGGGTGCGGAGGAGGGGTGAGGAGGGGGCGGTACGACAGCGAGTGGGCTGAGCGAGCCGGGTGACGGTGCCGGGATGCGGGTGTACCGTGCCCCTCACACAGGCAGTTCCCCCGTCGGCACCGCCCACATAGCCGAGACGGGTCGCATCCGCGTCGAGGCCGGTCCCCGCCCGGGAAAGGCCTGGGCTCCGGTTGCAAGGCACGCTCGGAAGGACTTATAGTCGCTGCTATGTGGTAACGATGCCACACCGCGCCGACGAGGCGGGGGACGGATCGAAAGGGTGGCGATGAGGATCACCGAGCTCGATGACGCGAAAGGGGGCCGGTGATGGCCGTCCTCACTGACACGTCAGGCAGCACAACCCGAACGGGCGACCGCAAGCCCGCCAAAAAGAAGCGGGGCACCAAGTACAACAGGCGAGAGGCGATCGCGGGCTACCTCTTCATCAGCCCGTGGATCATCGGCTTCCTGGTGTTCACGCTCGGCGCCATGCTGTACAGCCTCTTCATCTCGTTCAGCAACTACAACCTGGCGACGAACAGCGCGAGTCCCGCCGGATTCGAGAACTACTCCGAGCTGTTCAACGACCCGAAGGTCGCGCTGTCGCTCGGAAACACGCTCTTCTACGCGGTCATGGCCGTGCCGCTGGAGATCATCTTCGCGCTCCTCCTCGCCCTCCTGCTCAACTGGGTTGGACGCGGCGCGGGCGCTTTCCGCACCATCTACTACCTGCCGAAGATGACGCCGGCCGTGGCGACCGCATCCATCTTCCTGCTGCTGCTCAACGGCAACACGGGAGCGATCAACCGGTTCCTCGCGATCTTCGGCATCGAAGGCCCGCAGTGGCTGATCGACCCGAACTGGGTGAAGCCGTCCATCGTCCTGATGACCCTGTGGGGCGTCAGCGGCACGATGGTCATCTTCCTCGCGGCACTCAAGAACGTGCCGCAGGACCTCTATGAGGTGGCGTCGCTCGACGGGGCCGGTCCGATCCGCAAGTTCTTCACGATCACCATCCCGATGATCTCGCCGGCCATCTTCTTCAACGTGGTCGTGCTCACCATCGCCGCGCTGCAAGTCTTCGACCAGGCGTATCTGCTGTTCTGGCGAGATCAGACGAACGCCTCGCCCGACTCATCCCTGTTCTACGGCGTGTACCTCTTCCAGCAGGCCTTCCGCCAGTTCAACTTCGGCTTCGCCGCGGCCATGGCGTGGCTGCTGTTCGTGATCATCCTGCTGATCACGCTCATCCAGGTGAAGGTCAGCAACCGCCTCGTCTACTACGAAGGAGACAAGTGATGTCCTCCGCGACCCAGTCCACTGCTGCCGCGGCCCTGGCCCCGCTCGCCTCCGAGCTGGACGCCCCCCAGCTGCAAGGCAGCGGCGCCCCCAACAGGCGGGGCGACAAGCCCGTCGGCGGCCGCTGGTACAAGCCGAAGACGATCGTCGGCAAGACAGTCCTCTGGATCGTCGCCATCGGCTTCGCACTGCTGTTCCTCTACCCGTTCGCGTGGCTGCTGGCCGCGAGCCTGAAGCCGCGGCAGGAGGTCTTCGACAACTCCCTGTGGCCGAAGACGTTCACGCCGCAGAACTACGTCGACGTGTGGGACAAGCTCCCCCTGCTCAACTGGATCGGCAACAGCGTCCTCATCGCGATCCTCGCCGCCGGCCTCGTCGCGATCTCGAGCTCGGTCGTCGCGTTCGGGTTCGCGTACTTCAAGTTCCCGGGGCGGACGCTGCTGTTCGGCCTGGTGCTCGCGACGATGATGCTGCCGGGCGCGGTGACCATGGTTCCGCAGTACCTGATCTGGAAGAACCTGGGCCTCATCGGCACGTGGTTGCCACTGTTCGGGATGAACCTGTTCGGGTCGGCGTTCTACATCTTCCTGCAACGGCAATTCTTCATGGGGCTGCCGCGAGAGCTGTTCGAGGCCGCACGCCTCGACGGCGCGAGCTACTGGAAGCTGTTCACCAAGATCGCGATGCCGCTCAGCATCCCGTCGTTCATCATCATCTTCCTGTTCGAGTTCCAGGCCAGCTGGAACAACCTGCAGGCAGCGCTGATCTACCTGAACGCGGGAGGCGTCGAGGGCTTCACCGTCCCGCTCGGGATCTCGTACGCGATGACGACCTTCAGCCCGACGAACGGCGGGCACGGCGACTACCAGTACGTCATGGTCGCCGCCCTCATCGTGACACTGCCCATGCTGCTGCTGTTCGGATTCGGCCAGCGGTACTTCATCGAAGGCGTGGCGACCCAGGGCCGCAAGGGCTGAGCGCTCACCCCGTTACCGGGCGCGGTTGGACATCGTCCACCGCGCCCGGTGGCGTTTAACCCCCGTAGCGACGATTCCGGATCGGCCGCGGGCGGGAGGGGACCAACCGTTCCGAGTTGGACGGGGCCGCTGCTGGTCGCCAGCGATGTCACCCGCCGTCCTGCCTGCCGGGATCGCAGCTAGCTCCGGTCGGAGATGGCTCCGAAGGAGCTTCCCGGTCCCGCCCTAGTTCGGTGAGGTGCTCGCAAGTGCGCCCGACTCGCCGCACCGCACCTACGAGCACCTCGCCGCTCCTGCCGCCCCGAGAGGCCGGAGCGGCCCGGAGCGCGCGCGTGGTGAGTGGATGCTGGAACGGGACGCGAGTGGCGACAACCTGTCACCGCTCGGGCGGCCTCGCTCCGAAGGAGCTCCCACTCCCGTCGCCCGACATCCGCGAGGTGCTCGCAGATGCACCCGACACGCCGCGCGGCACCGCCACTACGAGCACCTCGCGGCTCCTGCCGCCTCGTTAGACCGGGGGGCCCGGAGCGGGCGCGAGTGGTGAGCGGATGCTGGAACGGGACACGAGTGGCGACAACTTGTCACCACTCGGGCACGGGGCGGGACGTGATGCCACGCACATGCCCCCACGCGCGCGCCCCCACCCACACGCGCGCGCACCCCCCGCGCACGCAGAAGGGGCGGCCTCCCGAAGGAGACCGCCCCTGGCGGGAGCCGCGTTACTTGCTGCTCTTGGTGGCCTGCTGGTAGGCCTTCTCGGCCGCGGCCTGCGCGTCCTTCAGGGCCGCACTGGCCGACTTGTTGCCGAGCAGGTACGACTGGATCGCGTTCTGCAGCTCGGTCTGGATCTGCTGACCGGCGGGCGAGGCACCGAACGACTTGCCGCTGCCGACCACGTCGTAGTACGTCGAGATCGCCTTGTCGAAGCCCGCGTTGCCGGACGGCTTCACGTACTTCTCACGAAGCGTCTTGTCCGCCTCCGGGGAGCCGGTGAAGAGGCCGGTGTTGATCGCGCCCGGCGTCTTCTCGATCGTCTTGGCACGGGCCGCACCCGCAGCCTCCCACGCCTTCTCGCTGGTGAGGTTGAGCGCCCAGGCGCACGCGGCGTCCTTGTTCTTCGCCCCGACCGGGATGACGAACGACGTGCCGGAGGCGACCGTGAACGGCTTGCCGTCGCTGTCCTTGAACGGGACGGCGCCGATGTCCACCTTGTCGACGAACGGGGTCAGCACGTTGACGTACCACTGGGCGTTGACCTCAGCGCCGACCTGGTCCTTCACGTACTGGTTGTTCTCGCCGAAGAAGTCGAACGAATCGGTGAAGCTCTTCATCTTGGCGTAGCCGCCCTGAGCGTCGGTGATCTGCTTGAGGACTTCGAGGCCCTTCTCGTTCTTCGGGTCGTCGAGCGTCGGCTTGCCGTCGCTTCCGATGACCTGGCCGCCGTTGGCGAGGAGCCACAGCCCGGCCTGGCCACTGGCCTGCGGGTCGAAGCCGAGGACGGCCGGGTTACCGCCGGACGCCTTGTACATCTTCTTGACCGCCGCGACCAGCGTGTCGGGCTTGGAGGTGTCGATGTCGGAATCCGTCACTCCCGCGGCCTTCATGACGCGCTCGTTGGTGATGATCGCCGGCGGCTGGTAGAACTGCGGCACCGCGTAGATCTTGTCCTTGTACGTGATGTCGTCGACGACCGAGCCGTAGTAGTTCTTCTTCGGGTCGACGTTGTGCACCGAGTAGCACTGGTCGAGCGGCTGGATGAGGCCCTGCGCCGCGTAGGTCGCCACGAACTGGCGGTCCATCTGCACGACGTCGGGGACGTTTCCGCCCGCGACGCGCGTGGTGAACTTCTGCGCGTCGAACGGGGTCTGGTCGATCTTGATCGTGACGCCCTTGAGCTGGTCCTTGGCGTAATCGATGCGGGAGGTGCCGACCTCGTCGGCGTTGTCGAAGCCCCAGGCGTTCAGGCTGCCCTTGGTGTCCTTCGAGAAGTCCCCGCCGGACGAGCTGCCGCCGCTGGAGCTGCAACCGGCGAGGAGCGCCACCGACGCGGTGATTGCCATCGCGGCGAGGGCGGTGTGCCTCTTGTTCATCTGATTTCCCTTCAGTGGTGTCGCAGCGGGCGTCCTCGCCCGTGCGAAGAGGTACGGGATCCCCTGCTGCCGGGGTTTGATGGCGACAGTATGGAAACCTTCCCACATCGCACGCTAATGCAGCGATGAGGCACTTCACAAGGGGACCGGGTGGGGAGAGCCGGTTTTCGTTACTTGATTGTTTCTTACGCTTGAAGTCGCCGCTCCTCAAGCCCTAGGGTCGTATGGCAACGATGCCACACGACCCGCGAGGAAGGCCCCGATGCCCCGCATCCGCCGTTTGCTGCTGCTCGGCCACACCCACCACGACGTCGGCTACACCAACAGCCCCCGGATCATCGACGGGATGCACGCGCAGATCGTGCGCGAAGTGCTGCGGCTCGCCGCCGCTGACGACGCCGCGAGCCCCGACCCCGACCGTTTCCGCTGGACGTTCGAGGTCGCCCGGCCGGTGCTGAACTTCCTCCGCTCCGCCACGGACGACGAGGTGCGCGAGCTCCGCGATCGCGTCGCCGACGGCACGATCGCCGTCACGGGCGGGTACCTCAACATGACGCAGCTCCCCGATCTCGCCGAGTTCGAGGCCGCCTACCGCTCGCTCCGACCGATCCGCGACGCCGGCATCCCGGTGCGCACCGAGCAGCACGGAGACGTGAACGGCATCGCGTGGGGCGTCGCCGACGCCATGCTCGACGCCGGCATCGACCGGCTGGTCATGGCGCTCAACCCCGACCACGGCCGGGCGCCGCTGGAACAGCCGAGCGCCTTCTGGTGGGAGGCCCCATCCGGCCGCCGCGTCTTCACCCTCCTGTCGACGCATTACGGCTTCGGCGAGGAGTGGGGCATCGTCGACGGGGATGTGGAGCTCGCCGAGCAGCGCATCCTGGAGTTCGTCGAGCGCCTCGACGCTCGCGACGACTATCCGTTCGACACCGGCGTGGTGCACGCCGGCAACGACAACCGCTGGCCGACCGCCCTGTTCACGCGCGTGGTGCGGCACTGGAACGACCGCCATCCCGGCCGGCCGATGGAGACCGCGACCATCGATTCCGCTCTGGATGTGCTTGCCGCGCAGGCGCCGGACGACCTGCCGGTGCTGCGGGGCGAGTGGGCCGACTGGTGGTCGCACGGTCACGGATCGACGGCCCGCGAGGTGGCGGTCTACCGCGAGGCGCGGCGGTTCGCCCTTTCGGCCCGCGCTGCGCTGCGGCTGGCGGGGGAGCGCGGCGAGGGTGAGCCGGCGCTGGCGACGGTCCTCGGGTACAGGCGCGGGCCGGTGCGGGTGCGCGACGAGTCCGAACTCGAGCAGACGTTCGCACGCGTGGAGGAGGAACTCCTCCTGTTCGGCGAGCACACCTGGGGGTCGTGGGAGACGTACTCCAAGCCGCATTCGCACTTCAGCCACTCGCACTGGAACGCGAAGGCCGCCTTCGCCTACGGCGCGTGGGATCTCGCGCGCGATCTCAACGTGGAGGCGCTGTACCGGCTGGCCGCATCCGGCGCGGATCCCGCGCCTGCCGACGGCGTGTTGGTCGCCAACCTCTCCGACGAGCCTCGTCGGGAGGCGGTCGAGGCGGAGGTGGACGGCTCGCGGCGCGTGACGCTCGTCGCCGACCTTCCGCCCACATCCGTGGCCGTGCTTCCCGTTACCGAGGACGAGCCGACGCCGCGTGACGGCACCACCATCGAAGCCGGTCGGTTCCGCGCCACCGTCGACCCCGCTCGCGGCGGTGTCGTGTCGCTGATCGACCTGGCCTCCGGTCGCGAACTCGTCGATCCCGCGTCGCCGCACGGCCTCGGGTCCGTCGTCACGGAGACCGTCACGGCTGCAGGCCGCTCGCACGCGATCTTCGTCAACCCGAAGAACTTCAATCCGGCGTTCCTCGGCCCCGAGCTCGCGCGGTCCCACGCGGCGTCCCGCACGACGCCGCAGGTGACCGAGACGGACGCGTACGCCCGCATCCACTGGTCATCGGAGCTGGACGGGCAGCTCACCGCATCCCACACCCTCACGCTGTTCCGCGACCTGGACGACATCGACCTCGCTGTGAGCATCGCCAAACCCGAGCGATTCGGGCCCGAGAGCATCTTCGTCGCCTTCCCGTTCGCGGTCTCCGACCCGGAGTTCCTGCTCGAGACCGCAGGCGCCGTGTTCGCGGCCGATTCCGAACAGCTGCCGGACACGTCCAAGGACTGGTACTCCATCCAGCACGCCATCGGTGTCCGCAACTCGGACGGCACAACCGCCGTCCTGTGGGGCACGGTGGATGCTCCCCTCGTGCAGCTGGGCGGCTTCCATACGGGCGAATGGGCCCGGAGCCTCGACGCACCGGCCGGCCACATCAATAGCTGGGTCATGAACAACCTGCACTTCACGAACTTCCAGGCACGGCAGGAGTTCACCGGCACGCTGCACTACCGGTTCCGGCCGGCGGGGGCCGAGGGACTGCGCGCCGCGGTCGCCGCCTACGGGGCGGCAATGGCGCTCCCCGTGCAGGCGCGCTCCTACACCGGGCCTTTGGGGAGCTGAGGGCTCCAAGCGCGGCTGGACCATCCGATCCCCCTTCCGCCTCCGAATGACTCCCTGGCGGGCGTTCCCTCCCCCGCTCGGAACAGGGCGCGGCACGCCGACAGCGACCAGGGGCGCCAGGCGTGCCGCGTACTGTGTGTCCCGCCCACCTGTCGGGCAGGCCGTACTCCGGGGCCTACCGGCCACACCCGCCGATAGGGTGGTTGACGGCACGCGCGAGGTGCGCGCGAGCCCAGACGTGAGGGGGTGCGCGTGGCTGAGGACGACGGTCTGGCGATCAGGATCCGCGGGCTGCACAAGCGGTTCGGTCAGAAGAACGCTGTCGACGGGATCGATCTGGATGTGCCCTCGGGCAGCTTCTACGGACTCGTGGGCCCGAACGGCGCCGGCAAGACGACGACGCTGAGCATGGCGACCGGGCTGTTGCGCCCGGATTCGGGCGAGGTGCTCATCCACGGCGTCGACATGTGGCGTCAGCCGCTGATCGCGAAGGCGATGGTCGGCGTGCTGTCGGACGGGGTGCGCCTGTTCGACCGCCTGACCGGGCAGCAGCTGGTGGAGTACGCGGGACTGTTGAGCGGCATGGACCGCGCGACCGCGCAGCAGCGCACGCACGACCTCCTGCAGCTGCTCGACCTCGAGTCCGCCGGCGGCACGCTGGTCGTCGACTACTCGGCCGGTATGACGAAGAAGATCGCCCTGGCCGGCGCGATGGTGCACGCGCCGCGCGTCCTGGTACTGGATGAGCCGTTCGAGTCGGTCGACCCGGTCTCGGCGGCGAACATCCGCGACATCCTGCGCACGTACGTCGACGGCGGCGGCACGGTCATCGTGTCCTCGCACGTGATGGACCTGGTCGAGCGGATGTGCGACCACGTCGCCGTCATCACGGAAGGCCGCGTCATCGCCGCAGGTTCGGTGGATGAGGTGCGCGCCGGATCCACGCTGGAGGACCGTTTCGTCGAGCTGGTCGGCGGACGCCGGGTCGGGGAGGGGCCGGAGTGGTTGCGACACTCGTAAGGCTGCGTCTGCTGGTCCTGCGCAACTCGTTCCGCCGGAGCACCGGCCAGCTGGTCGCCGTCATCATCGGCGCGGTCTACGGCGCGTTCTTGCTGTTGGTGGTTCTGGGCGCACTGGTCGGGCTGTCGTTCGCGCCCGCCGAGGTCGCCACCACCGCGGTCGTGCTCGCGGGTTCGGCCGCCGTGCTCGGCTGGGCGGTCTTCCCGCTTCTGCTGTCCGGCGTCGAACAGACGCTCGACCCCGGTCACCTCGCCGTCTACCCGATCGCGTTGCGGCCGCTGATGCTCGGGATGCTGCTGAGCGGCGCCGTGGGGGTCGCGGGAGCGGCGACCACGCTCGCCTCTCTGGGCACCGCTCTCCCGTGGCTGCGCTCGCCGGGCGTCGCGCTGGTCGCCCTGGTGACCGGCGTGCTCGGGGCGGCGACGTGCATCGTCATCTCGCGAGCGGTGACCTCCATCGCGAGCGGGCTCTCGTCGGGCCGCCGGTTCCGCGAGGCGAGCGGGCTGCTCATCCTCATCCCGCTGATCCTGGCCGGGCCGATCATCATCGGGATCACGAGCGGACTGCGCTCGTCGGCCGACGCCCTGCCCACCATCGCCGCCGGTCTCGGCTGGTCGCCCCTCGGCGCCGTCTGGGCCGTGCCCGGCGCGGTCGCCGCCGGTGATCCGCTCGGTGCCCTGCTGCGGCTCCTCATCGCCCTCGCAACCTTCGCGGTGCTGTGGATGGTGTGGCGCTGGGGACTCGCGCGCTCGCTGGTGACCCCGGCACGGGCATCCTCTCGGGTACGCGCTCCCGGCAAGTCGGGGCTCTTCGGGGTGCTGCCCGGAACCGCCGCCGGTGCGATCGCCGCGCGCTGCCTGACCTACTGGTTCCGTGACCCGAGGTACCTGCGACAGCTCCTCGTCATCCCGCTGCTGCCCGCCGTCATGTGGTTCTACGCGAGCATCAACCACTCGACCGGGTACATCTTCGCGGCCGCGCCCGTCGTGGCGTTCTCCCTGGGGATCGGAATGATCGCGGACGTCTCGTACGATTCCACGGCGTTCGCACTCCACGTCTCCAAGGCGGTCCCCGGCCGCGCAGACCGGTGGGGGCGCGCCTCGGCGCTGCTGACCTTCGCCGTGCCGGCCGTCATCCTCATCGTGATCGGATCCGCCGCGTTCGAGGGCGACTGGCTACCGGCTCCCGGACTGCTCGGGCTGTCGCTCGGGATGCTGCTGAGCGGTGTCGCCGTCTGCTCGGTGACCTCGGCACGGTTCGTGTTCCCGGTGCCGGAGCCGGGCGACAACCCGTTCCGGTCGCGCGCGGGCTCGAACATCTCGCTGCTCGGCCCGACGTTCGCGGCCTGGGGCATCATCGCCGTGCTCTGCCTGCCCGAGATCGTGCTGCTGGTGATGTCGCTGGTCACACGCGAGGCGGTGTGGGGCTGGCTGGGGCTCGTCCTGGGCGTGGTGCTCGGTGCGGTGCTGGTGGTCGTCGGCGTGCGGATCGGTGGGCGCGTGCTCGACGCGCGGGCGCCGGAACTGCTGCTCCAGCTGCGCAAGGACGGCTGACCCGCCGCCGCGTCGCCGTTCAGGTCAGGTGGAGGGGGCCGCGCGACGGGCCTGCATTTTGACGGCGTTGCCGCAGCCCGCCATGGTGCACCAGCGGCTGGAGCGGTTCTTGGAGTAGTCGAAGTACGCCCAGCGGCAGGTGGCGCGGTCGCAGACCTTCAGGCGCGGCCAGCTGGCGTCCTCGCGGGAGGCGCGCACCGCATCCAAGATTCCGGCGAGAGCGCTTCGGACGTCGTCGCCGGCGGCGGGGGCGAGTTCGAACGACGCGGACGGACCGAACGAGACCCGCACCGGCAGGTCGGCGAGCGCGTCATCCAGCCGCCGGAGCGCCTCCGGGTCGGCGTCGTGGCCGGCGTGCGTCGCGAGCACGCTGCGCAGGCCCTCGCGGACGGTCATCGCCAGCGCGAGATCGTCGGCGTCGGCCGCGATGTCGGCAGGCCGGGCGCCGAGCAGACCGCGCGCGTCGAGCCACGCCACGAGGTCAGACGGCTGCTCCCAGCCCTCTTCGTCCTCCTGGTACTCGACCGTGTTCACGAAGTCCCGCACCAGCCGCGCCGACACGGGGATGACCTCGTCTTCTCGCTGGAACGCGAGATCCGTCTGCCGACCCATGACACCAGCATACGCACTTGACAGGTGTAAAACCAGCGTGCAGTCTGGCGGTACACCAGCAAACACTGATAGCTGGGGTTGGAGGTCATCGTGGATCAGTCAGCACTGCCCTGGACGGGAGCGCCGCCACGCACCGAGAACACGTCGACGTTCGGGAGGTGGATGCGCATCCACTACCGCGCAATGCGCCTGCGGCGCCTCACCCGACGCGCCGAACGCGACCCGTGGACGGACCACGTCTCACCCTGGATGTACTGGGGCCTGCACCGCTGAGCGGCGCGGCCGGACGGCGACGGGCGGGCCGCCTCAGCTCGCGAGCGTCTGCTCGCAGGCGAGCAGCGTCACCCCGACGCTCCAGGCGTGCGAGAGCGTGAGCAGCATCCCCTTCGGCTGGAAGCACTCGGTCTGGTAGTAGCGCTCGCTGACCATGCCCCGGTAGGCGTTGAAGTCCCCGTCCTCCCGCGCGATGAACTGGCGGAAGCAGGCGAGCGTCTCGTCCGCACGCTCCGCGTAGTGCGGGTCGCCGAGGGCGGCGGAGAGCTCGCGCAGCTCAGCGGTGCAGACGAGTCCGTACGCGTGGAGGTGCTGGTTCGACGGCGACGCGTTGTCCGCTCCGCGCGTGCGGAAACCGTAGGCGCCGAGCAGCGTGTGCTGCGGGAACGAGACGTCGTAGCTGTACCGGAAGGTCAGCATCCAATCGGCGGCGCGGCGCGCGACATCGAGCCAGTGCGCGTCCCCGGTCACCCGGTGCAGCGCGACGTACGCCATGACGGCCGCGTAACCGTCTTCGGAGGTCGGGGCAAGGTCCACGTCCTCCGGGGCGCCATGCACGAACTCGCGGTCGACGAACTGCTCGTAGTAGCGGCCGGCAGCGAGCGCGGCAGGAAGGTAGCGCTCATCGCGATCCGTGGCCTCTACGAGCGCGGCGATCCAGGTGAGCCCCGACGCTCCCGACCACGAAAGCACCTCGCCGGTCTCCGCGTGGTGCACTGAGCCGAGATTGCCGTCGGAACGCTGACGCCCGACGACGACATCGAGGTTCGAGCGGATGGCGTGCTCCCACTGCCCGTGCGGCGCAAGGCCCTGGGCGCGCACCAGGAAAAGGGTCGCCTCCGCCAGGGTCCGCGAGTGCAGGCCGCGCTTGAGCTCGGTCCAGCTCTGCGTCCAGCCGTGGTCGCGGTACCAGACGCCCCAGAACGTGCCGGACGGCGACAGGGATGCGGTGATGAAGTCGATGACGCGCTCGGCCGCATCCACTTCGTCGGCGCGCGACGTGCGCAGGCCGTGCGACAGCAGCGCGTACGCCCACGGGATGCCGCTGACCCAGCCGACGTGCATCGCCTGCCGGTCGACGCTCAGCCCGTCGCGGCCGCTCACCTCGCGGTCGAAGCCGACCGTCTCCAGCAGCACGCCGGGGTCCGGGTCGTAGTGCCACGTCAGCAGCCCCTCGGCGGTGAGGTCGGCCGCGGTCGCCACATCCACCCAGGGGTCGAGCGGCGCAGTCGGCGCCGACTCGGCGTGCAGGGCGCGCAGGATGGGCGCATAGGAGTGACGGGATGCGGCCAGCTCGAACACGCGGACGGTGATCTCCACGGTCTCCCCTGGGGTGAAGACGTGGGTGGCGACGTCAGCCGGGCGCGGGCGCGCGTCGCCGAAGTAGGTGACCGGAAACTCGCGGTACGGGAAGCGGAGGCTGACCCTCGCGTCGCCCCACTCCGCGTCGTGGGCGAGCCCCAGGCCGGTCAGGCCGAGCGGCGTGGTCTCGTCCGCCGCGAGGGCGACGCCGCCATGGTCGGGACCGGCCCATGCGAAGACCGCAGACGTGGCCGCGCGGTCGGCGCGGAACTCCCAGGCGTCGCTCACCAGGGCGTCGTGCTGCTCCGGCGAGTCCGCGCCGATCTCGAAGCGCGGGAAGGCCCGGGCGTTCTCTGCCGGCCGGTTCTCGCCGTAGAACGCGCCTGGGATCAACCACCACGGGTCGTCGGCGCCGTGCACCGGCGCCTCGACCAGCACCGACCCGTCGGCCGGGTCGTCGCCGGTGTAGGCGACGTGCAGGGTGAGCCGCCAGCCCGCCTCGGCCGGGCTCCACTCCTGCCGCACCTCGACCGCGTCGGCCGCGGCACCGACGACGCTGACGCAGACCTCGGGATGCGGGCTCACGACAGCGGGCGCTCGATCAGGTCGACCTCCCGCACGGGCTCTGACGGGTCGGCCGGCACGACGAAGGTGCGCAGCTGCGACGGACCGAAGTCCTCCTCGATGGTGCGTCCGAGAAGCGGCAACTCGATCCGTGACCGGCCGCCCTCGCCACGCGTCTCGACCGCGCGCACGACGACATCGGCGCCGCCGGGCGCATCCGTCGCATCCTCGGTGCCCTTGAGGGCGGTGACCATGACTGTTCCGGCGCCGTCACCGGCGAACGACTTCACCGGGGGCAGCGCGCCGTCGTGGAACGACTCCTGCATCGCCCGGACCGGATTCCCCAGCACGAGGGCCCGACGGATCGGGTCGGCCGCGCGCCAGTCGCCGGCGTGCGGGACCAGCTCGTAGCTGAACCGCTGCACGCCCTGATCCTGGAACGAGTAGATGCCCTCGGGGTCGAGCAGCCGCGGGTCATGCCACGAGTAGACGGGGCTGCGGACGGCGGTGACGCCGATGCTCGGCTGATCGCCGTTGCCCGGGCCGCCCGGGCTCACGTCGTAGGCGTGCTTGTTCGTGGTGATGACCGTGAGGCCGGCCGCTTTGCCGTCGACCGCGCCGGTCAGATCCACCCACGACTGGGCCGGCTCCTCCGCGCCGTCGACCGGGCGCTCCAGGTGCCCGAACGGAATCTCGTAGGTCGCCGTCGGGTCCTGCAGCACGGTCGGGAAGCGCAGCTTCAGCAGGTGCGCCTGCTCGCGCCAGTCGAGCGTGACGTTGACCCGCAGCACCGGCGAGTCGTGGTCGAGGATGAGTTCCTCGACCAGAGTGGATGCGCCCCACGCGCGCTCGATGCGCACACGGGAGCGCAGCGGCCCCGTCTCGCGCACGACGATCCGCTTCAGCTCCATCGTCGCGCCCGGCCAGGCGTACGAGACGACGCGGTGGCCCCAGGTGTCGGTCGGGTCGTCGTTGATCTGGGTGTGCTGCGCGCCGTCGACACCGGCCATCACATCCACACCGGTCGCCTTGTTCAGGTACGACGAGATCCAGCCCGTTTCCTGGTCGATACGGATGCGGACGTGCTCGTTCTCGAGGGTGTCCGCGGTGACGGTGAGCCCGCTGCCTGCGGCGCCCGGGCCCGCGCCGGGGCGCAGGCTGTACAGACGGTAGCCAAGGGCGGGAACGTCGGCGCGGAACACAACGGCGCCGCGCGAGATGTCATCCGTCGTCGCAGTGGACTGCGAGTTCTGGAAGACGACCGGCTCGCCGTTCTCGTCGACCACGTGCACGCCGCCGCGCTGAGCGCCGTATTGGAAGTCGACATCCACCGACACCGGCCAGGCGTGCGGGTTGAAGACGAGCACGGGCTGGGTGCCGTCCTCCCGGTCGACCTGCACCTGGCGGGCGATGACGTTGTGGGCGCGGGTCACGATCCGCTTCGAGATCGACACCGCCTCGCCCAGCTGGTCGCGTACGTCGTCGTACGACGGCTCGATCGCCGAACCCGGCAGGATGTCGTGGAACTGGTTGAACAGCACCTGCTTCCACGCCGTCTCCAGCTCATCCCGCGGGTACGCGACGCCGTCGCTGGCGGCGACGACGGCCGCCCAGCGCTCGGCGTTCAGCACGGCGAACTGGGCGCGTCGCTGCCACGCCTTGATGCCGGAGTGCGACGAGTAGCAGCCGGGCGCGTGGTGCTGCAGGTCGTCGCGGCGCACCGGGAGGGAGTCGAGGAACGCCTCGCCCCGTCCCAGCACCTCGTCGAAGTACGTGCGCGGTGAGGACATCGTCATCCTTCCGAAGGAGCCCATCCGGTCGTAGCGGTGGATCGACTCGATGTTCGCGATGGTCGGGCCGCCGCCGTGGTTGCCCACGCCGTAGAAGACCATGGCGGTCGCGTTCTCGCCGAAGCCCACGCTGCGGTCGAGCGACGCGAGCGACTTCTCGGTCTGGCCATCGACAGAGCCGGGCGGGCTCCCGTACTCGAACGGGATGCGGTAGGCGAGCACTCGGGAGCCGTCGGGCGCCTCCCACCAGAACAGCGAATCCCCGAAGTCCGACTCGTGTGGGCCGGGACGGAGGAAGGTGTACGAGTCCATGCCCTGGCCGCGGAGGATCTGCGGCAGCATCGCGTTGTGCCCGAACGGGTCGACGTTCATGCCGACCGTCGACGGCTTGCCGAAGCGCGACTCCAGGTAGCGCTGACCGTAGAGGCCCTGCCGGACGAAGCTCTCGCCCATCGGCATGTTGTTGTCGGGCTCGACCCACCAGCCGCCGACATTCACCCAGCGACCCTCGGCGACGCGCTCCTTGATGCGCTCGAACAGTTCGGGATCGGACTCCTCGACCCAGCTGAGCAGCACGATCTGGTCGCAGGTGAAGATGAAGTCGGGGTACTCATCCATGCGGTGGATGGCCGACCAGAAGGTCGCGCGGGCCTCCTGGTAGCCCTCCTGCCACGGCCACAGCCACACCGGGTCGAGGTGCGCGTTGCCGATCATGTGGAGGGTGCGCTGCGGGGTCGCGGTGGGGCGCTTCGCGGCCGGGAGGTCGCGCGGCTGCGTGCCGGCGGGGGCGTTCGCGACGGGAGCGTCGCGGCGCTCTGCGGTCGTCGCTTCCGTGCGCTCATCCGCCGCATCCACTGCGATCTTCTCCGGAGTTTCTCCGCCCACGCGCGGCGTGTCGACCGGAGAAACTCCGGAACCGTTGGCTGGGGAGGTTGGGATCGTCACAGGGCGTACTCCTCGTCGCCGTCGGCCCAGGCGTCCACGAGTTCGGAGAGCACGTGGAGCATGAACGTGTGGAACTCCTGGATCCTCGGGGTGGTGGTGGACGGGCTCAGCAGCGCGTAGTCGGCGAACTGCTTCGCCGGGCCGCCATCGCCGCCGCCGAACAGCACCGTCGTGGCGCCGACCGACTTCGCCGCTTCGAGCGCTGAGACGATGTTCGCACTCCGCCCGCTCGTCGTGAATGCCGCCACGACGTCGCCCGGTCGCGCGAGGCCGAGCACCTGGCGCGAGAAGACGTCGCCGTACGAGTAGTCGTTGGCGATGCAGGTCATCGTCGTCGGGTCGGTGCTGAGCGTGACCGCGCCGAGCGGTCGCCGGTCGCGCTTGTAGTGCCCGATGATCTCGCCGGTGAAGTGCTGGGCGTCCGCGGCGCTGCCGCCGTTGCCGAACGTGTACAGGATGCCGCGCTCGGCGAACGCGTCGCAGAGCACCTTTCCCACCTCGCGCAGGGCCGGCAGGAGCTTCTCGCCCTGCTCGGCGACCTGGATGTGCGCCTCCAGCTGCTCACGCATCCACTCAGCCACGGTGGGCTCCCTCCTGTGAGACGCCCGCACCCGCGAGCCGGTCGAGACGGTCGAACGCGACGGCACCCGCGCCGACGACGCAGACCACGTCGCCGAGGCCCGCCAGCACCACGGTGGATGCTGCGGCCGCGGGCGGCATGGCGTCGGCCGCTACGCGCTCCCGGACCGGGACGAGCAGGGCGTCGCCCGAGCGGGTGACGCCGCCGCCGAGCACGACGAGGTCGGGCTCGAAGACGTTGACGAGGTCGGTCAGCGCGGTGGAGAGCGCCTCGACGGTCTCCTGCCAGAGCTCGGTCGCGAGGGTGTCGCCCGCGGCTGCCGCGGCAACGACATCCTCCGCCCGCACCTCGGGAAGCTGGGCAAGCGAGGACCCGGCGCCGCGCTCGGCGACGGCTTCGCGGGCGCGCTGAGCGATCGAGGTTCCGGACGCGTAGCCCTCCAGGCATCCGCGGCGGCCGCACAGGCAGGGCCGGCCGTCGGTGCGGACCATCACGTGACCGAACTCGCCGCCGTTGCCGGCGGCGCCGCGGTGCAGGCGTCCGTCGATGACGGCGCCACCGCCGATTCCCGTGGAGATCGTGAGGTAGACCATGGTGTCGGCATCGCGTCCCGCACCGTAGCGGAACTCGCCGAGAGCGCCGGCGGTCGCGTCGTTCTCGAGCACCGCGGGGATGCCGAACTCGCGCTCGGCCAGGTCGACGATCGGCAGGTCGATCCAGCCGGGCAGGTGCAGCGGACCGGTCAGCACGCCGGTCTTCGCGTCGAGCGGACCACCGCACGAGATGCCGACGGCCTCCACCTGAAGTCCGGATGCGGCGATCGCCCGGTGGCCCATGTCGAAGAGCCTGGGAACGATCGCACCCGGACCCTCCTCGCGGCGCGTGGGCTCGACGATCAGTGCGTGGGTTCGGCCGTCTTCCGTCACAACACCGACGGCGAGCTTCGTGCCGCCGATGTCGAGTGAGAGGACGGCGCGGAGGCCGTTTGCCATCATGTCCTTCCGAGGGTGCACGACCACGCCTGCGCTGGTGGATCGTGTGGGATCGTTCCCACAGATACTAGGGCGAGGCAGGGCGTCGGGTCAACACGGCGCGTGCGCCGCGCGCGTCCCGCGCCCATCCCGTCCATCGCGCGTCCACCTCCACGCCTCCCGCGCCGCGTCCCTCCCGAGGTGCTCGCAGTTGCGCGGTGCCGCGGCGTGTCGGCAGCAACTGCGAGCACCTCGTGAGGATTGCGGGTTGCGCGAGTTGCAGGCGGCGCGTAACGTACAACCACATGGTTGTAGATGAGATGACGGATGCTGAGGTCGATCGCATCTTCCAGGCCCTGGCGGATGCGACACGGCGGGACATCGTCGCGCGGTCGCTCCAGGGGGAGCACTCCGTGAGCGAGCTCGCCCGGCGGTACGACATGAGCTTCGCGGCGGTGCAGAAGCACGTCGCGGTGCTCGAACGGGCGGGGCTCGTCCACAAGCGCACCCGTGGGCGGGAACGCGTGGTGTCCGGCGACCCTGAGACCATCCGGCGCGCGTCGCGACTGCTCGACGCCTACGACGAGCTCTGGCGCCGTCGCGATGTGGCGATCGACGGCATCCTCGCCGCGGAGAACGAACGCACCACCGAACACGAGAGGAACGGACGATGACCTTCGTCGAATCGAACAAGGACGTGGATGCGCTGACGCTCACGTTCGTCACCGAGTACGCCGCACCCCAGGAGCGCGTCTGGCAGCTGTGGTCGGATCCGCGCCAGCTGGAGCGCTGGTGGGGACCGCCGGAGTGGCCGGCCACCTTCGAGGTGTTCGAGTTCGAGCCGGCTGGACGCGCCACCTACTACATGACCGGACCGGACGGCACGAAAGCCCGCGGCTGGTGGCGCTTCGTCGCCATCGAGCCGCCCGCGCAGCTCGCGGTCGACGACGGCTTCGCGGACGACGACGGCAACCCGGCGCCCGGCGAGCCGGTGCGGATGACGACCACGCTCGAGGAGAGCGACGGTCGCACGCGGATGACCCAGGTATCGCGGTTCGCCAGCGTCGACCAGCTCAACGAGATGGTCGCGATGGGCATGGAGGAGGGCCTGCGCCTCGCCCTCGCCCAGATCGACGACCTCCTCTCCGCCGACGTCGCCCGCTGACCGTCCCGCAGGTCAGGGGGCGTCGAGGAAGGCCAGGAGGTGGGGGAGGGTGCGGCGCAGAGCGCCGGGGTCTCCGGCGGCGGCCAGGCGCTCCCCGAGGTAGTCGCCGTGGATGCCCGGGACGATGAGGAGCCGCGCATCCGGCAACAGCGACGCCACCTCCACGAAGTGCTCCGCCCGCACCACGTCACGGTCGGCGCCGACCACGAGCGTCGGCGCCGCGATCGACGCCAGCAGCTCGTCGGGGAAGTCCTCGAAGCCGAGCATCAACTGTTGGTCGAGGTCGAACATCCGCCGCGCATGCTCGGGGTCGCGGCTGACCGCGAGGTCGGCGTCCCGGTACGGCGCGGGCAGGTCGTCGAAGGTGCCGGCGGCGAGGCCGTCCCAGAAGCCGTCCACCATCGCCGACCGTCGCGTCGGCGCCGAGGCGGCGATCAGCCGGCGCACGGCGGACGGATGCCGGGCCGCGAGCTGCAGGGCGACCTGGCCTCCGTTGCTGAAGCCCAGCACATCCACTTCGCCGAGCCGCAGCTCGCTCAGCACCGCCGCGACGTCGTCGGCCGAGGCCTCGAAGCTGGCAGGTCGGTCGCCGGGAGTCGTGCGTCCGTGACCCTGCAGTTCGACGGCGAGCACCGACCGGGTCGGTGCGACCAGCGGCAGCAGCAGCCCCCAGTTCGACTCGATCGTCGAACCGCCGCCGTGGATGAGCAGCAGCGGCGGACGCGGCGAATCCGGGTCGCCGTGCCACTCTCGGTAAAGCGGGATGCGTTCCACGCCCGCAGGCTAGCCGAGCGGCCGTAGACGTGTCGAGACCGATCGGACGCTACGCGGGGGCCACCGCGCCGCTCACGGTGTCCACCACCGCGTCGCCCGCCTGCCCGTACCGGACCGCCCCGATCGTCACATCCGCTGCGAGGCGCTGCCGTTTCCGCACATCCGCTGTCGCTCGGACGGCGAACCGCAGCCGAACCGTCTCGCCCGCACCGGCCACGACGGAGCTCGGCTCCGGGTCGCTCCACCCCTCGGGCGTCACCAGCCGGGCGACCACCTCGCGCGGTTCGTCGTAGGCGTTCACCACGACGACCTCGTACTCGAGTTCGGCGCCCGCCTCGACCCGCTGGTAGAACGGCTCGACCAGCACCAGGTTGCCGTCGGCCGGCGGCAGCATCCCGTCGTCGGGCAGCAGTCCGTTGTGGATGGCCGCGAGCTCGTCGCCCTGCTCGGTGAGCAGCTGCAGGTAGTCCTCATCCGCTTCGCGGCCCTGCCAGTGGCCGGTGATCATCAGACCGGGTGCGACCCGGCGGTACAGCGCGGCGCTTTGGATGAAGTCGTCGCGGCGGAAGCGGTTGCGATACTGGTAGTTGAGGATCTCGCGCTGGACGCCGAGCCGGCCCTCCGCGGTCTGCTGGTCGCCCGTAGCCAGCACGCGGACGCCGTCGACCTCGAATTCGAAGGCGGCGGCGTAGAGGGTGTGGCCGGGCAGCTCGTGCGTGACGAACTCGTACTCCCGCCAACGCACCGTCTCGCCGAGGCCGAGCACGCGGTCGGCGGGGATGGGCTCGAACCACTGGCACGGCAGGTCGGTGCGCATCGGGTCGGCCATGATCGGCGCAACGTTCTCGGGAAGCCAGACCTGGGTGCCTTCGACGTCGCGCAGAAGGTTGAGCCCGGCGATGTGGTCGTCGTGGTAGTGCGTTCCGAGCACGACTTCGACCGAGGTGACGCCGAAGTCGCGCTTCAGCGCGGGCAGCGAGGCGAGCCACGGCCGGCGAGCGGCCCGGTCGGTACCGGCCGGCCAGCCGGTGGACATGTCGTAGCCGTAGTCGATGAACAGCGCCGCACCGGAGTCGCTCAGCAGCACGTAGACGCACGAATTCGCAGTGCGGTTCAGGAGCAGATGGTCGGTGAGCCGGACGAAGGGACGCTCCAGCCAGTCGCGCAGATCCCACGGGTTGGTGCGGCGGGAGTCGACGTACTCGCTCATCCGGCTGGCGAGCCGGTCGAGCGCATCCGCCGCGTCGGCCATGGGTTCACCGTGCGAGGGGAGCAGGATGGTCGGCTCCTCCTCCTGTAGCAGCAGGCACGAGAGCACGTTCATCGCCGGGCCCTCGTTCTCGGTGTAGGACCACTGCGTCGCGGCGAGCGACCAGACCTTCCCGGGCGCGTAGATGAGGTCGCCCGTGAACGCGATACGCGCATCCCCGCGATCGATGAGGTAGGTGACCGACCCCATCGTGTGGCCGGGCGTCGGGATGGTCTTGACCTCGACGCCGCCGAAGCGAGCCGTCCTGTATTCAGGAACAGTGCCCGCCACCGGAACCGGGTCGAGCAGCGAGAAGCGGTCCTGCCGCAGGTTGTAGTCGTTGTAAAGCGCGCGCGCCGACCACATCTCGTCGACACGCGCGAACAGGTCCTGCTCGACGGGCGGAACGAAGATCGGGATGCCTGCGGCGACAGCGCGCGGGAGGCCCTGCCCCTGGTCGCGGTGGTGGTGCGTCATCAGGACGGCATCGAGAGTGTCGAGGCCGAGCTCGCCGAGGTGGTCCAGCACGTCACCCGACCCGAAGTCGACGGCGATCGCACCGGAAGCGCCGGCGGCCGGCATCACGACGTACACGTTGCACGTGTCCGCGAACCGGTGCACGCCGGGAGCGACCTCGGTGAACGCGCTCATACGGAGGTGGGCTCCTTCTCGGTGCGGTCGCCGGCGCCGTCGTCGTGGGCAACGGCGGCACGGGCCGCCCGATACTCGCGCCAGAGTTCGGCGATCTCATCCAGGTCGCCGTCGGTCACATCCTCGCGGCTGTTGTCGATGGACTCGACGTAGTACAGCGCGGGAACTCCGAGCTCCGGCTGGATGCGCGCGTACGCGAGCCACTCCTCGCGGTTGGGCATCGGCCACTGGTCGGTGTCGATCGGATGGTCCGGAAGCGCAGCCGCCGCGATGTCGTGGCGGAACCGCAGCTGGTCGCCGACGGGCACCGGCTCCCCGTGCACCGAATCCTCGAGCACGTCGTTGAGGCGCACCATGTCGGTGACGTCCGAGAACGAGGGGTGGATGGTGTGGGTGACGACGAGCGCATCCGGCTTTTCCGCCTTCGCCGCGTCGTGGATCGTCTTCACGATCGCGTGCAGGGCGCTGATGCCCCAGACGCCGTCCGCGTGCGTGCGGAGGGTCACGCCGGAGGGCGCACGCTGGGTGAAGTCGACCTTGAAGCCGTCGGCGTCGAGTCCGTCCGGCGACAGCATCCGCGTCACCTGCTCGGCGAGGGCCTCCAGGTAGGCGGGGTTGGAGGGGTCGACGGCGACCGGACGGCCGAACGCATCCCGCACGGTCAGCTCCGCCGGCAGCCCGGCCGGGTCCCACGCCTTGAACCAGAGCAGGACGCGCTGCCCGGCCGCATGCCGTTCGTCGATCCAGCCGCGCAGGTCGGGCCACTTCTCGGTGTCGACCGTGTTGGTGCCGTAGTCGGCCTGCCAGCGGTCGTCGATCACGACGGTCCCCGGGTGGATGTCGCGCTCGGCCAGGCGGCGCAGCCACCGGTCGTACAGGTACTGGCGCGCCAGGTCGGGTGCGAACGCGGCGCCTGCCGGGAGGACGAAGCCGTCGGCGTTGTCGGTCGCGAGCGCCTCGCCCTCGTGGCTCATCCGGACGGCGAGCGCGCACTGCGCGCCCCAGCCGCAGAAGATCGGCTCGTGCCACCAGTCGGCGGACTCGCCCGGGGCGGGGGCCCAGCCGCGCTCAGTGAGGTCGTCGCGGTAGTCGCGGATCGCGGTGAGCGGCGCGCCCGCCGGCCGCAGCACGAACTCGGGCGACACCCATCCCCCTGCGCGCACCCGGGTGTGCCCCTCGTACGTGAGCCGCAGCAGGAAGCCGCCGTCGATCACGTCGTAGCGGTACGTCGTGAAGCTGAGCTGTCCGATCGGGGCGACCACGGAGACGCCGAGCCAGTCGCCGACCGGCATGTCGGTCGGGCCATGCGGCGCGTCCGGCGAGATCGACGGGCGGCCCAGCGCGAAGACGAGCGGCGGGGGCGAGAAGATGCCGTGCAGGCGGCCGGGCTCCGCATCCCCGACGACGCCGAGCTGCGCCTGGGTGTTGGAGAGGCGGACCACCTGGATGGGCTCGGTCGGCGTCGGCACGAAGACCGACGGGAAGCGGATGCCCGAGCGGAAGGTGCCCGCGGCGCCTGACGGGAGGGCGGCCTGGCCGCCGAACATGGTCAGGTCGGTCAGGCGGGCGTCGTCGTCCTCGGTCGTCACCTCGACGCGTGCACGCACCTCCTGCGGCGTGCAGTGCAGGACGACCGCCTTCGTCGCCCAGGCGCTGGAGTCGGTGAGCACGGTGACGCGCACCGAGCCGTCCGGCTGCTCCTCGACGGTGACGGCGGTGGGGCCGGACGACTCGTCCGGCAGGCCGACCCGGTCGACGCTGGCGACGAGCGAGAGGTCGCTCCAGAGTTCGCCGTCGGGCCCCGCGATGGTCGCGCGGGGCCGGGTGAGTGCGACGCCGAGCGTATACGCCGGGGCGACGAGCACGACCTCGGTCGTGCTGCGGGTGACGGTGATGTCCTGAATGGTCTGCATGGTCCTCGGGGTGGGGGAAGGAGGCGAGGGAGGGTCAGAGCGCGCCGAGCGCTTCGACGGTGTCGATAGTGAGCGGGTCGGCGGTGAGCGCGCCGGCGGTGAGCGGGTCGGCGGTGAGCGGGCCGCCGGTATTCGTGGTGCGGATGGTGAATCGGGGTTCTGGGGCGAACGAGACGTGCAGGGTGGCACGCGCGTCGCCGAGCGTCCACTCGAGTTCGAGCGAGCCGTCGGCATCCACACGGTAGCCGAACTCGCCCCGGAAAGCCGGATGCGCCGACCGCAATCGCACCAGCGCGAGCTGCGCCCGTGCGACGTCGCTCGCAAGCGCGGCATCCAGCTCGTCCTGCGTGTAGCGGTGACGGTTGACGTCGCGGCCCTGACCCGTCTGCTGGAACAGGGCGATGTCGTCCAGGCCGCCGAGGAGCCCCACGTAGTAGAGCTGCGGCTTTCCCGGCAGCCACAGCTGCACGGCGCGGGCGAGCAGGTAGCTGCGGGCGTCGCCGCTGAGGGCGGAGAGGAAGGTGGCGTTGATCTGGTGCGGGAGACTCGTCCACGCCGGGATGACGGACGCGAGCGTCGAGTGCCCGTTCGTGGCGACGGTCGCACGCTCGAAGATCGCGGCCATCTCATCCTGGTCGATGAGGCCCGGGCGGTCGCCGGAGGGCCCGGCGTCGATGATGCCGATGCCGTCGTGCGTGTCGAGCACGGTGATGGCATTCTGCGGGCGGATGCGCAGCCACTCGGCCAACCGGTCGGAGGTTCCGGTGCCCAGACTGTGGAGAAGGAGCGGGGCCAGCGCGAAGTCGTAGACGTAGTCGACGAGCGGTGCGATGGCGAGCTGCTGGCTGTAATGCGCGTGCACCTCGACCAGGACGCGCAGACCTTCACCGCGGGCCAGACGGACGATCTCGCGCACGAACTCGAGCGTCTCTGGCGTCATGAAGCTGTCGGTCCCCGGCGTCTTGACCGCGTAGCCGACAGCGTCGAGCCGGACCGTCGTCACGCCGCCCGCCCGCAGCGTCGCCAGCGTGGTCCGCAGGTATTCGCGGGCCCGGTCGTTCGCCACGTCGAGGTCGACCTGGCTGGGCATGAACGTGGTCCACACCAAGCGTCGGGTGCCGTCGGCCATCCGGTACGCGGTGAACGGCAGTCCCGGTCGCGGGCGGTAGAACGCGGTGATCTCCGCCTCCGATGCGCCGTCGGGAAAGACGGTGTCGAAGGTGAGGAACATCCCGTCGTGCGCCGACTCGTGGCCGAGGGCCAGCCAATCCACGAACTCGGCGGACTCGCTGGAGACGTGGTTGACGATCAGGTCGACCGTCACTTCCCGTCGCTCGGCGATCGCGCGGACGTCGTCCCAGGTGCCGAGCCGCGGGTCGACGGCGCGGTGGTCGATCGGGTCGAAGCCGGCGTCCGCACCGTCGAAGGGCACGAAGAAGGGAAGGATGTGCACGCCGGCGAAGTCGCGCAGCGGACCGTCGAGCAGTGCGCGCAGTCGCGGCAGGTCGCCGCCGAGGCGGTCGGCGTAGGCGAGGAGGTCGACGCCGGTCACGACGTGGCCGCCGGGGATGTCGCCGTCGGTGTCGGTGCCGGTGCCGCGGCCGGGGAGGTTCCGCCGGACCCGGGATGCGCCGGCCGGTTCGCGCTGGCGTCCGGCTCTCCCGGGTCCGACGGGGTCAGAGCCTCCGCGAGCCGAGCGACGCCGCCGGCCGGGGAGGTGAGGACGGGGATGTCGACGCCCGCCGACTCGGCGGCCGCCGCCATGGACGCCTGGGCGAGGACGATGACCGTCGCGGGCTCGGCGCCGGCTGCGGGGTTCGCGGCGTCGCGCACGGCGTCCGCGATGAGGCGGTCGTGGCCGGCCTGATCGCCGGCGGCGCGCGCAGCGGCCGCACCCTCGACGACGGAAGCGGTGACGGTCGCGTCCACCCCCTGCGCCGCCGCCTCCCGCTCGATCAGTCGCGTGGTCGGTCCGAGCGTCGCGGTGTTCGTCGCGAGCACGGCGATCCGCCCAGCCCCGATCCGCCCAGCCAACAGCTCCTGACTTTTTCCGGGGCTCGACGGCGTGTCGGACGGAGAAACTAAGGAATCGATTGCTTGGGCGGCCATGGCGGCGTCGACGCGGATGACCGGGACGGAGCGCGGGAGGGTGGCGGCAGCCTCCTCGGCGGCCTCCCCGATCGACGAGCAGGTGACGAGGATGGCGTCCGCACCCGACTCGGCAAGGTGACGCAGGTGGGAGGCGACGCGCTCGCGCACCGCCGGGGTGACGCCCTCGGCGATGGCCGTCTCCAGCATCCACGCGTCGACGACGTGCTCGCGCGCGACACCGGGCACGGCCTCCGCGACGAGTGCGTCGAAGGTGGGCGCCAGCGCGGGGACGGTGTGCAGCAGCCCGGCGATCATCAGGCCTCCTGCCACGGACGCGCGTGGCGGTCGACCACGTCGATCAGCGCTTCGAGGCGCGGCACCGAGAGCTCCCGGAGGGCGGACGGCACGTCGTCGCGGCCGACCACGTCGCTCCACAGTGCACGACCGGCGAGGAACCCGCTCGCACCGGCACGGCACGCGGCCTCGACGGCCGGCAGGAACGCCGGGCGGTCGACGCCCTGCGACAGCACCACCCACGGCCCGGTGATGGAGGCGTTCAGCCGCTCGCTGGCATCCCGCTGCTCGGTCGCGCTCCCGGTGCCCGACATCGGCACCTGCACCTTGTAGAGACTCTGGCCGAGCGGCGACAGCTCGGCGGCGGCCTCGCGGATAGCGACGTCGAGATCCCACGTTCCGGCATCCAACTCCTCCGGCGTCGCACGGACGACCGGCTCGAGCACCGAGAGGACACCGCGCGCACGACACTCGGAGACGAACCGCTCGACGAGACGCACGCGCTGCTCGCGCTTGGCGTCACGGCGCCAGATGATCAGCAGCTTGAGGGCGGAGACCCCGGCCAGGTCCGTCTGCGTGAGCACGACTTCGTCCAGGGCGGTCTCCTCGACCGGGCCGCCGTCCTCCTGGGTGAGGGCGTCGGCGGCGAGGATGAGGCCGGTGCCGGCGAGGAGCGCATCCCGAACCGCCTCGAAGCCGTAGTGCCGGTCGATCAGGAACCCGGAGGCCAGCGGGCCGAGCGCCTCGGCGACGTCCAGCTTGAACCGGATCAGCACGTCGTCCGCCGGACGCCCCGCTCCGGCGAGGTCGAACATGTGGCGCAGGCTCTCCCGCTGGTCCATCGCGACCATCGCGAGGCCGCCGGACGGGCGGGCGATGGCGTTCAGGTCGAGGGCGGGACGGGAGGTGGTGTCGGTCATGCTGGTTCCTTGTCGTGGAGCGTCGCCGCGGCCACGAAGGCATCCAGCAGAGCCGGATCGCCCGCGGATGCGGCGCTGTCGGCGCTGCGCAGCGGCAGCGTGGTCGTGAGGCCGGTGACGCGGTGGGCGGCCAGCATTGCTGCGCCCGTCGCGACCGGTTCGGCGGCGTCGACCCGGCGGAGGGTTCCGGGGACGAGGCGCTGCTTGAGTCGCCACCAGGCGCCGTTCGCGGCGCCAGGTCCGCCGAGGACGGCGAGCTCGTTGCGGCGCGGGCCGGCGAGGGCGGTCTGGGCCGCATCCATCCACGCCAGCTGCAGCGCGAGACCGGCGAGCACGGCGGTGAGGGTGGCGGCGGGGTCGGCGAGGCGAGTGGATGGGCTGGATGCGGTGGCCGCGCCGTTGCGGGCCGCCAGCTCGACCAGTCTCAGCGTCGCCGACGGATCGGGGGACGGGGACTGGCGCCCGCGCAGGTAGGGCAGCAGGACGGCCTCGACCGCGCCGTCGGCGTGCGCGAGCGCCTGCTGCAGCACGTCGTTCCGGTCGGCCCCGGGCAGCAATTCGGCGAACGCCCATTCGACCAGCGCACCCGCCGTCGCGTTACCGGCGAGCAGGGTCTCGTGCCGCCCGTCGACGGTGCGGGCGAGGCTCATGCCGGTGCGTCGCGCATCCTCGCGGTGGACGCCGCTCACGACGCGGAGCAGGGCCTCCGCGGTCCCGACCGAGTCGGCGGCGTCGCCCGGCTCGCGCACACCGGCCGCCCAGGCGCCGACCGCGTGGTCGTGCCCTGCGGCGACGACCGGGATGCCCGCCGGAAGTCCGAGAGCGGCGGCGGCGCTCGGTGCGAGAGTCCCTGCCGTCTCCCCCGGAAGGACGACGCGGGGGAACCGATCGGGGGTCAGCCCGGCCAGCGAGAGGAGGTCGGGGTCGAACGACGGCGACAGGTCGGCCTCACCGGCGGGGAGCCGGTAGGCCATCGTGCGCGCCGCCAGCGTGTGATCGGTGACCGCTTCGCCGGTGAGGGCGGCGATCACGAGCCCGTCAGCGCCGAGCCAGCGGGCGTCGGCGAGTCGCGCATCCCCGTCGTCGGCGAGGCGCAGCCAGTGGGTCAGGGGCGACTTGGCGGGCATGGGTACGCCCGTCGCGGCGTACAGCGCTTCCGCACCGGCGACGGCCACCAGGCGGTCGGCCGTGGACGTGTCGCCGTCGGCCCAGCGCAGCAGGTCGCCCCGGGGGTGGCCGTCGGGAGCGGTGAGGCAGCCGGTCTCGCCCATCGACGCAACTCCGATGGCCGCGATCGGGTGCGGGCTGTCGGCGGCGACCTCGCGGATCGCGCCGAGCACGACCGCCTGCAGCCCCGCGCCGGTCGTCGGCGTCGGCACGGTCAGCGTCCGCTCTTCGCGTACGCCGTCGCCGAGCACAGCCAGCACCACCTTGGTATTGGTGGTGCCGACATCCACGCCGAGAGCGGCGGCACAAGCGGGGGTCACTGCTCTATTCTGTTCACTTCTGAACATTCGCGTCAAGATTTGTGCGTTTGTTGACAAGCGCTTGGAGCAGCCGGTTGGATGGACGCGTGCGCTACACCGATGCCCCCGCCCGTCGCGAAGAGCTGCTCCGCCGGCTCTCCGCGGAGGGCTACGTGTCGTCGTCGCGCGTCGCGGAAGAGCTCGGCGTCTCGGAGATGACGATTCGCCGCGACCTCCGCCAGCTCGAGGCGGACGGCTTCGCGAGGCGGGTGGTCGGCGGCGCGAGCCTCCCGAACCTGGGCCACGGCCTCCCCTTCGACGAGCGCGCCGTCACCGGCAGTGGCGAGAAGCGCGCCATCGCCGAAGCCTGCCTCGACCTGCTCGACGGCGCGGTCACGGTCGCCCTCGACGCGGGCACGACGGTCGCACCCCTCACCGGGATGCTGCGCGCGGGCACCACCATCGTCAGCCACTCGGCGCCCGTCATCCAGGCCGCCATCGAACGCGACGACGTCGAGCTGGTCGCGATCGGCGGCGTCTACCAGAACGAGACGCGCAGCTTCGCGGGCGCGACAGCCCGGCGAACCATCGCCGACTACTCGGTCGACGTCGCCGTGCTCTCGGCGACCGCCGTCGACACCTCCGGCATCCTCTGCGCCAACGCACTCGACGCCGAGCTGAAGCAGGAGCTGACCCGCGCCGCCCGCACCACGGTGCTGCTGGTCGACCATTCCAAGCTCGGCGCGCGTGCGCCCATCCGGGTCGGCGGCCTCGACCTCGTGGATGTGATCCTCACCGATGCGGGCGCCGACCCCGACGACCTGCAGGCTCTTCGCGATGCCGGCGCGACGGTCGTCGTCGCGGGCGAACACGCGCAGCGGGCTGCGTCGCGACGCGCCGTCGCGCCCTCCCGTGCCCCCGCCGTCATCGACGAGACGGGGGTCGGCGTCTCGTGATGCGGCTCGGCGCTGTCGCCGACGACGTCACCGGAGCCTGCGACCTCGCCGGCCGGGTCGCCGAGGCGGGGCTCCCGGCGAGCGTGCTGCTCGGGACGCCCGCGGCTGACGACCTCCCGCTCTTCCCGTCCGACGGCTCAGGATGCGCGGTCGTCGCGCTCAAGGTCCGCACTGCGCCGGTGGATGCGGCGGTCGCTGCCTCGACCGAAGCCGCACGCTCCCTCCTCTCCGCCGGAGCGACCCTGCTGTACCAGAAGTACTGCTCCACCTTCGATTCGACCCCGACCGGCAACATCGGCCCGATCGCCGATGCACTGGCGACCGAGGCGGCGAACGCGGCTGGCCGAGGCGGCGCCGTGACAATCGGCACCCCCGCGACTCCGGGAGCCCGCCGCACGCAGTACCAGGGCGTGCTGTTCGCCGACGGCATCCCCCTCGCCGAGTCGCCGATGCGCGATCACCCGCTGACGCCGATGCGCGACTCGAACGTCGTCCGGCTCCTGACACCGCAGACCACGGCGCCCGTCGGCCTTGTGCGATGGGAGGACGTCAGGCGTGGCGCGGCGACGATCGCCGCCCAGGTCGCCGACGGGCACACCCTCGTGGATGCGCTCACCGAGGACGACCTGGACCTCGTCGCCGACGCCATCCTCCGCGTGGCCGGAGAGCGGCCTGTCGTCGCCGGCGGCGGTGCGGGCGTCGGCACCGCGCTGGCGCGGATCGCGGTGGGATCCGCGACCGCGCACGCCGCTGCTGCGCTCCCCCGAGTGCCCGTCACCGGCCGCCTCATCCTCGCGGGCAGCGCGTCCGCCGCCACGCGCCGACAGATCGCGGCTTTCGGTGGCGAGCGCCACGTCCTCGACCCCCGCGATCTGGATCGCGACCCCCGCGCCGTTCTGCGCCTTCGGGATGCACTGGCCGCGCGAGACGACCGGCTCGCGCCCGTCCTCATCCACGCCTCGCCCGACGTGGCGACTGCCCAGCGGGAACTCGGCGCGGAGCGGGCGGCTGCGCTCCTGGAGAGCGCCCTCTCCGAGCTCGCCGCCTTCGCCGTCCACGAGCTCGGCTTCAGCCACCTGCTGGTCGCCGGCGGCGAGACGTCGGGCGCCGTGACGACTCGGCTGGGCATCACTCGCCTGCAGATCGGAACGCAGGCGGCTCCCGGCGTTCCGTGGGCCGTGGCGACGAGTGTTGCAGCAGACGAACGCCGCACCATCGCCGTCCTCCTGAAATCAGGCAATTTCGGCGCTGCCGGCCTCTTCACCGACGCCTGGGAGGTCGCGCCATGACCCGCCTCGATGACGACGCGCGAGCCCGCGAAGCCGAAGCGCGTGCCGCCGTGGTTCGCGCGTGCCGGCACTTCTCGGCCGCAGGCCTCTCGCCGGGGAGCTCCGGCAACGTGAGCGTCCGCGTCGGCGCCCGCATCATCGCGACCCCAACGGGGTCGTCATTGCGCTCGGTCACCGAGGCCGAGCTCGCGGCCACCCCCTCCGATAGGCAGGATGCGCCACGACCCACCAAGGAGCTCCCGCTGCACGCGGCCATGTATGCCGCGCATCCCGAGGCCACCGCCGTTGTCCACCTCCATTCGCCGTACGCCACGGCGATCGCCTGCCTGCCGCCCGACGACAACGGCTATGCGCGGTTGCCACCCCTCACGCCCTACCGGGTGATGCGGCTCGGCGATGTGCCGCTGGTCCCGTACGCCCGGCCCGGCAGTTCCGAGCTGGCCGCAGGCGTCGCGGCCGCGGCGCCCGGGCATCCCGTGCTGCTGCTGGGGAACCATGGGCCGGTCGTGGCCGCACCGACCCTCGACGCGGCGATCGATCTGGTCGAGGAGCTCGAGACGGCGGCCCGGCTCACCCTCCTCCTGAAGCAGGCCCCGGCCGTCGCCCTCGACGCGGCCGCGATCGCCGAGCTGACCCCGCCGGGCCGCTGAGCGCCACCCCCGCTACACACGCCGCACCGCACTCGCGCCACCTTCCTTCCCACTCCCGCTCGATCCCCCTCAGGAGCACCTCGTGTCCAGCGTCCGCGCTGCCCGTCCGTCCGCCTCGCGACCGCCGTCGTCCCGCACGCCGCGCGGCTCGCACATCCCGTCCGCCCGGCCCTCCGAGAAGCACCTCTCGTCCGTTCCGCGGTTCCTGCTGTGGCAGGCGGCCCGGCAGCCGGCGACGCTGACGGCCGGCGTGCTGTTCGGCGTCGTGTGGATGCTGTGCCAGGCCGTCTGGCCGTACCTTCTCGGCCGTGCTGTCGACGAGGGCGTCTCCGGCGACCCGGCCCGGCTGTGGGTGTGGTGCGCCGCTCTGCTGGGCGTCGCCATCGTGCAGGCGGTAACGGGGATGCTGCGGCACCGAATGGCCGTCTCCAACTGGCTGCGGTCGTCGCTCGGCGTCGCGCGGCTGATCGGCTACCACTCCGCCGAGACCGGTCCTGCCATCACCGCCACCACCTCGTCCGGCGAGATCGTCGCGACCGTGAGCACCGACTCCCTGCGGCTCGGCGCACTGTTCGAGGTGACCGCCCGCCTCGCCGGCGGCGTGGTCGCATTCGCCGTCGTGTCGATCATCATGCTGAACGCCTCGGTGCCGCTCGGCCTCGCCGTCGTCATCGGGGTTCCGGCCGTCGCCCTGCTCCTCGCCCTCCTGCTCCGGCCGCTCCGCGCACGGCAGGCCGCCTGGCGCGAGGAGGCCGGAGGGCTCACCACCCTCGGCGCGGACACCGTGGTCGGGCTCCGCGTGCTGCGCGGCATCGGCGGCGAGCAGGAGTTCGTGGACCGGTACGCGCGGCAGTCGCAGCGCGTGCGTTCGGCGGGCGTGGGGGTCGCCAAGACGCAGAGCTGGCTCGACGGGCTCCAGGTACTCCTGCCCGGCGTCTTCCTCGTGTTCATCGTCTGGTTCGGCGCCCACCTCGCGGTCGACGGCGCCATCACGCCGGGCCAGCTGACGGCGTTCTACGGGTACGCCACTTTCCTCGTCCTCCCCCTGCGCACCGCCGTCGAGGCGGCCCAGACCTTCACCGCCGGCGTCGTCTCGGCTCGCCGGGTGCTCTCGGTGCTGCGCACCAGGCCGGCCGCCCGTGATACCGCCGAGCCGGCGGACGCGCCCGCCTGGGGTTCCGCCATCGAGGACGTCGCGTCGGGCGTCGTCATCCAGCCCGGGCGCTTCACCGCGATCGTGGATGCGGACCCAGACGAAGCCGCCGCCATCGCGTCCCGCATCGGCCGCTTCGACGACGCGGTCCACAGGGAGGCGCCCGTGCTGTGGGGCGGCGTCGACCACACCCGTGTGCCGGTGCGGGAGGTGCGCGAGCGCATCGTCGTCAACGACGCGAACCCGCACCTCTTCGGTGGTCGCCTCCTGGACGGGCTGGACACCCTGCCGGTTCGCGATACGGAGTACACGGATACATCCACGGGCCGACTCCGTCGCGTCTCGGCCGCGCTCGACGCAGCCGCGGCCACCGAGACCGTCGAAGCCCTGCCGGAGGGTGTGCACGAGAGCGTCGCCGAGCGCGGCCGCACGTTCTCCGGCGGCCAGCGGCAGCGGCTGAGCCTCGCCCGCGCCCTGCTCACCGACGCCGAGGTCCTCGTACTGATCGAGCCGACGAGCGCCGTGGATGCGCACACTGAGTCGCAGATCGCCGAGCGGCTGCGCGAGGCGCGCGACGGCCGGACCACCGTCGTCGTCACCGCGAGCCCGTTGCTCCTCGACCGGATGGACACCATCGCGGTCGTCCGGAAGGGGCGCGTCGTCGGAACCGGCACGCACCAGGCGCTGCTGCGTCAGGAGGACGACCTCGGCGACCTGTACCGGGCGACCGTCTCGCGCACCATTTCCGCGGCCGAGCCGGCGGAGGGCGAGGACCTGGACGCCACCTGGACCGGCTCCATCGACGCTCTGTGGACGGCGACGCATCCCGTCTCCGCCCAGCGGCCGGCGGCGGCCTCCGCGAGCAAGAAGGACAACAAGTCCAAGAAGACGAAGGCCGCGAAGGCCAAGCGCACGAAGAAGGGTTCCGGCGATGCTGCTGCCGATCGCTAGCACGAAGACCGTCCGGGCGACGGGAGCCCGGCTCATCCGCCAGCACCGCGGGGGGCTCTCCGTCGTCCTGGCGCTGCACACCCTCGCCGCGGTCGCCGGACTCGCCGGCCCGGCGCTGATCGGCGTGGTCATCGATGGGGTCACCGGCCACACGCTGGCCACGAGCGGTATCGACATGGTCGCGCTCATCCTGCTCGGCGCCATCATCGCTCAGGCGGTGCTGATCCGCTTCGCGCAGCGGCAGTCGATGGTGTTGGGCGAGGGCGTCTTCGCCCAGCTGCGCGAGGAGTTCCTCGCGACCGTCGCCCGCCTCCCGCTGTCGACGGTCGAGGCGGCCGGCACGGGCGACCTGCTCGCACGCACCACCAACGACATCCAGTCGGTGGCGCAGACGGTCCGCTTCGGCGTGCCGCGCATCCTCGTCGCGAGTGTGACCGCCGTGCTGACGGTGGTCGCCGCGTTCCTGGTGAACCCGGCGGTGGCCGTCGCCATGTTCGCCGGCGTGCCCATCCTCGTCGTCGCCGCACGCTGGTACCTGAAACGCTCCGGGCCCGGCTATCAGCGGCAGCTCGCGTCGTACGCCACCCTCGGCGGCACGATCAGCGAGACGGTGGATGGCGTGCGCACCATCGAAGCGCTCAGCCTCGCTCCGGCGCAGCGCGCCAAGATCGACGCCGCGCTGCGGGAGCGTCGCGAATCGGAGTGGTACACGCTGTGGCTGCGCTCCTGGTTCTTCCCGAGCACCGACATCGCATTCCTCCTGCCGGTGATCGTCGTCCTCGTGTGGGGCGCCTTCCTCGTAGGCTCGGGCGCCGCATCCATCGGCGCGGTCACCGCCGTCGCGCTGTACGCCATGCAGCTGGTGGCGCCGGTCGACGAGCTGATCAGCTGGCTCGACGAGATCCAGGTGGGCACCACCGCCCTCTCGCGGATCATCGGCGTCGCGGACGTGCCCGAGGACCGCCACGCGACCGGCGAGCAGCCGGCCGGCGAGCACGTGCTCGCCGAAGACGTGCGCTTCTCGTACCGCGAAGGCACCGAAGTGCTGCACGGGGTGACGCTCGATCTGGCCGTCGGTGAACGGCTCGCGATCGTAGGACCCTCCGGCTCGGGCAAGTCGACGCTCGCCCGGCTGATGGCCGGCATCACGGAGCCGTCGGGCGGCCGCATCACGGTCGGCGGCGTCCGCCTGGTCGACCTGCCCCTCGACGACCTCCGCAGCCACGTCGCCCTGGTCACCCAGGAGCACCACGTCTTCGTCGGAAGCATCGCCGAGAACCTCTCGCTCGCGAAGCCCGGGGCCGGACGCGACGAGCTCGCCCGTGCCCTCCGGGTGGTGGATGCGCTGCGCTGGGTGGCCGCCATGCCGAAGGGCCTCGACACGGTCGTCGGCTCGGGCGGCGTCGTCCTCACCCCGGCCCAGGCCCAGCAGCTGGCCCTCGCGCGCCTGGTGCTCCTCGATCCGCACACGCTCATCCTCGACGAGGCCACGTCGCTGCTCGACCCGACGGCCGCGCGCGACCTGGAGCGTGCGATGAACCGGGTGCTGGAGGGCCGGACCGTCGTTGCGATCGCCCACCGCCTCCACACCGCGCACGATGCCGACCGCATTGCTGTGGTCCGCGACGGGTACGTGGATGAGCTCGGCAGCCACGAGGAGCTGGTCGCCGCGGGCGGCGCGTACGCCGAACTCTGGTCGTCGTGGCACGGAGGCGGCCGATGAGCGGGCTCGCCTGGCGCGGCGTCGTCGAGGGCTTCTACGGCGAGCCGTGGTCGCACGCCGACCGGCTGGCCTGGTTCGAGCGCGGCGGGGCCATCGGCCTCAACCACTACCTGTACGCACCGAAGGACGACCCGTGGCATCGGGACGAGTGGCGGGAGCCCTATCCCGAACCCCGCCTGCACGATCTCGCGGTGCTGAACCAGGCGGCCTCCGAACGCGGTGTCACCTTCGTCTATGCGATCTCGCCGGGACTCTCGATGCGGTTCGAGGACGACGCGGAGCACGAGGCGCTCGCGGCGAAGTGTCGTCAGCTGCTCGACGCGGGCATCCGGTCGTTCGCGCTGCTGTTCGACGACGTCCCGATGGACGAGCCCGAAGCCCTCGGGCGGGCGCACGGGGATGCGGCGGCCCGGTTCGAGCGCGCGTTCCTCCGGCCAGCGGGCATCGAGGAGCCCATCCTGCTCTGCCCCACCGATTACGCCGGCGTCGAGCGGACGCCGTACCGCGTCGGGCTGGCCGAGACGCTCCCGCCCGACGCCCGGGTGATGTGGACCGGCGCGGACATCGTGGTCGGCGAGGTGTCGGCCGACGACATCGTTCAGGCGGTGAAGAGTTACGGTCGCGAGCTCGTTCTCTGGGACAACTTCCCGGTCAACGACTTCGACCGGTCCCGGCTCTTCCTCGGTCCGCTGACCGGCCGCTCGGTCGTGCCGGGCCTCGTCGGGATCGTCGCGAACCCGATGGTCGAGGCGGCTCCCTCCCGCTTCGCACTGCAGACGGTGGCCGAGTGGGCCGCCGACCCTGCGGCATACGACGCGACCGCCGCAGCCGAACGCGCTTATCGGGCGTTGGCTGGCGATGACGACGGTCTCCGCGCCCTCGTGGACGCCTGCAGCGCGTGGCCCCCCGGGGCGCCGCGATGGCTGCGGCTGGATGCGGCGGTCACGGCTGGACGCTTCGACGAGGCCGAGGCGCTGCTCGGCCGGCTCGCCGACACGGAGGCGGGGCCGGGGGTGCCCGCCGAGCTCGCGGAACAGCTTGGGCCGTGGATCGCCGCCGCGCGGGCCGCCGGCACCGCGGGCGTGCTCGCCTGCCGGGTGCTTCGCGGGGCAACGGCTGGCACTGAGACGGAGCACACGGACACCGACGCTGCGGCCCTCCTCGCCGCAGGCCGCGCCCTGGAGGCCGAGTACGCCGACGTCGCCCGCGGCGCCGTGCTCGCCCTGATCGACGCCGCCCTCGAACGCCTCGGGGTGTCGCACCATGTGAGCCGCGGCGATGGCGCACTCGTCGCCGTCATCAGCGGCACGAATCCGGCACCCGGCGACCGCGAGCTCGTGGAGTTCCTGGCCGCCTCCGGGATGCGCGCCCAGCTCGGCGACGACCCGGCCGCCGACCTCATCATCGTCACGCGCAAGGCCTCGGAGGAGGCCGCCCGCACCGTCGCATCCCGAGCGGTGCCGCTGCTCGCCTGGGGGCACCTCGTCCCGCTGGGGCTCGCGTCTGCGGCGGCCGTGCCGCTGTCGGTGGACCGCATCCAGATCTCCGACGCCGACCATCCGGCTGCAGCCGGACTCGACGGGGAGGTCGTCGTGTACCGCGGCCGGTCGAAGGTGACGGTCTCGGACCCGCCGGAGGCGGCGGACGTCGTCGCGCGCGATCCCGAGTCGGGGCGTGCGGTCATCGGACTGACGCCCGCGGGCGCCCGGCTCCCCGACGGCACGGTCGCGCCGGCCGCGCGCGCGACGTTCTTCCTGGCGGCGGACGGGTTCGCCCCCTGGCTCGTCACCGCCGAGGCACGATCGCTGCTCCTCGCCACCGTCCGGGAGCTTCTCGGCTGAGGCGGACGCTGCCGCGGGAGGAGCCTAGAGTAAGCACTGTATGGCTGAGCTTCCTCCCGCATCCCTCTCCGACCAGCCCGAGCCCGTCGTCGTCACGAGCGACACCGGCATCGGCACGCCCCGCTTGTCCCGGGAAGACGTCGTCCTGCGCAAAGGCATGTACACGCTCGTGTCCGGGCCGTTCACCCCGCGCGAGTCGATGATCGAAGACCTCCTCGCGGTGCGCGACGCCCTCGACGACGCAGGGCTCGAGTACCTGCTCGTCCGCGACGACGACAACCGCCTGATCGTGGCGCTCGACCGCCGCAGGCGCAAAGAGGTCTCCGAGGTGCTCGCGGCCGCCTTCGCCGAAGAGCCGTTCTACGCACGCAGCATCGACACGCAGGGCCGGCCGTACGGCGACGCCCTCCTCATCGCCGAAGGACGGCTCTCCCGCCGCAAGGCCGACATCCTGCGCCTGTACCGCCCGCGCCTGGAGCCCATCGGGCGACTCCGCTACGGCTCCGAGACGGCCTTCCAGCTGGAGTTCTGGAAGTTCGGCGACGACGAGATCACCGCGCCGCGCGAGAACGCGCTCATGCGGCCGCGCCTCCCCCGCAACGAGGCGGTCGAAGCCGAGGTCGAGCTCTACGGACGCCGCTGGCGCACCCTGCAGCACATGTTCGACCCGCTGGCCAGCGACGTCGCGTTCGACATCGACATCGTGTTCTCCTGGGTCGACGGTTCCAGCGCCGAATACCAGCGACAGCGCGCCGCCCGGATGGCGGCGTACGTCGTCGGCGAGGGCGACGACAACGAGGCCCGGTTCCGGCAGATCGATGAGCTGAAGTACGCGCTCCGCAGCGTCCACATGTTCGCCCCGTGGATCCGCAACATCTACATCGCGACCGACTCGCCCGTGCCGCCGTGGCTGGATCCCGAGCATCCGCGCATCCACATCATGCGCAGCGAGGACTTCTTCGCCGACACGTCGACCCTGCCGACGCACAACTCGCACGCCGTCGAGAGCCAGCTGCATCACATCCCGGGCCTCTCGGAGCACTTCCTGTACTCCAACGACGACATGTTCTTCGGCCGTCCGCTCTCGCCGGACATCTTCTTCTCGCCCGGCGGCGTGACGAAGTTCGTGGAGGCGGGGACACGGATCGGGCTCGGCGAGACCGATCCGGCGCGCAGCGGCTTCGAGAACGCGGCGCGGGTCAACCGCCGGCTGCTCTGGGAGCGGTTCGGCGCCGTCACCACCCGCCACCTGGAGCACTGCGCCGCGCCCCTGCGCATCAGCGTGCTGCGGGAGATGGAACGGGAGTTCCCCGAGGACTTCCGGCGCACGGCCGCCAGCCCGTTCCGCTCGGCGACCGACATCTCCGTCACCAACTCGCTGTACCACTACTACGCGCTGATGGCCGGGCGGGCCGTGACACAGACGCAGGCGAAGGTGCTCTACGTCGAGACGACGCTGCGGCAGGCGCCGGACATGATGCGCCGGCTGCTGAAGAGGCGCGACCAGGACATGTTCTGCCTCAATGACGGCTCGAAGCCTGAGATCGGCGCGGAGGAGCGCACGCGCATCGTGACCGACTTCCTGGAGCGCTACTTCCCGTTCCCCGCCCCCTGGGAGCGCTGACCCTCGCCACTCCGTCCCCACCGTCGAGTCCGCAAAGACTGCACGCGACACGCCGGTCGGGCGTGCAATCATCGCGTACTCGACGGTGGGACGGTGGGGGCTCAGGTGAGGACGTGGATGGGCTCGGTCGGGGTCTCCCGGCGGGCGGCCGGCGGGATGCGGATGCCGTCCGCGGCGAGGCGGCGGGCCGACTCCGCCGCATCCACGTAGTCGAGGGCCGGGTAGGCGCCGAGCGGCACGACAGAGTGCAGCACCGTGTTCGGGTAGACGTGCACCAGGTTGAAGGCGCGGGCGCCGTCGCGGCCGCGCGTCCCTCCGACCGGCACGGTGAGGTCCTGCGTGTAGCAGCTCGCCGAGGCGACCGACACGGGGATGCCGGCGAACGTCGCCGTCGACGAGTAGTGCAGGTGCCCGGCGAGGATGCTGCGCACGTCGCTGCCCTCGAGCACCTCCCGGAGTTGCGACTGGTCGCGCAGCTCCACCGACACCGCCAGGTCGAGCACGCTTGGGACCGGCGGGTGGTGCATCGCGAGGATCGTGCCCTCCGGCGCCGCCGTCGCGAGCTCGGCGGCGAGCCAGTCGAGCTGCGACTCGCTCACGTCTCCGTAGTGGTGCCCCGGAACCGTCGAGTCGAGCACGATGATCCGCAACCCCCCGGTCCAGAAGACGTCGTCGATCGGCGAGGTCTCGCCCAGCTCATCCCTCAGGCCCTGGCGGAACGACGCGCGGTCGTCGTGGTTGCCCATCACCCAGATGACGCGGGCGCCCATCCGCTCGGCCGCCGGGTCGACGAGGGCGCGCAGCCGCGCGTACGCGTCGGGCTGCCCGCGGTCGGCCAGGTCGCCGGTGAAGACGATCGCCTCGGGACGGCCGCCCGACGCCTCCACTTCGCGGAGGAGAGCGGCGAGGTGCTGCTCGCTGTCGACGGTGCCGTAGAGACGTTCGCCTCCCGCCAGCAGATGCGTGTCGCTGATGTGGAGGAGGAAGTGGTCCGGCCGCGGGTATTCCGCGATTCGCGTCTTCACGGGGCTATCACACCACCTGTGTCTGAACACGGCGTGAACATGCGCGGTGCGCCGCCTGGATCCGCAATCCGTCGCATCCCGTCACCTCACCTCGGTCGGCTCACCGTTCCACACTTCGAGACGCACCGGCAAGTCAGCAGTCGCGGCCAGCGCACGCTCTTCGCCGGGCAGTAGCGGGCGCGGGTCGCCGGCGACGTTCAGGATGCCGTGCTCGCCCGCCGGCCGTGGGTCCACCAGCCGCACGGTGAGCGCGGCAACCGGGCCGGCATTGCGGACACGGACGATCCCGTCGGCCTCGCGGGTCACGTCGAGTTCGGCCTCCGGGACGTCGAACAGGGCGCCGAAGTCCGGACCGGTCGTCGCGAGCATCCGCTCGCGGTCCAGCAGCATCCCGTCCGCGTCCCGCCACTCCGCCTCCCACAGGAAGACGTCCGGCAGCGACTCGACCGGCACGTCCAGGGTCGCCACCGCCACGGGCTCACCCACCGCGGGCGCGACCACCTCGCGGGAGGCCACCGCAACGCCGTCGAGCCCGAGCGCGCGAAGCGTCAGGGCCGAGCCGGCGGGCACCGCATCCTCCGCCCAGAGCCACGCCTCGACCGATGCAGTCCGCTCGCCCGCCCACACCGCGCGGGTGACCCGCAGCGTCGCCCGCCGCCGCTCGAAGGCGCGCGACACCGCGAAGAACGCCGGCTTCGGATCGCCGCGGAAGTCGACCGCCGCCGTGCACCAGGCGTTCGGGTAGCTCTCGTTGAGCTGCCACGGCAGCACCATCGAGCAGCGCGGGGACCGCCGCCTGTCAGCCTCGACCGCATACTGCAGCCCGGTCGCCTGCAACAGGTGGGATGCGCGGTTCAGCGACTCCAGCGTGTCCGGGCGGCCGCCGAACAGCTCCACCACCTGGTCGGCGTTGTTCCACCATTCGCCCAGGTGCCGGTACACCGAGTTGGTGCGGTCGGCGGGCCACCGGTCGCCCTCGGGGACGAGCGCCTCCAGCGAGCGCAGGTTCGTCATCCCCTCGACGCCGAACTCCGTGTGCGCGAGGTTGGTGCCCGCGTTCGCGAGCGTGTACTGACCGACCAGGCCCTGGTGCTCCCACGGGCCGTGGACGTCGTGCTGTCCCTCCGGATTCGCCTGGATGCGGTCGAGCCGGTTGTGGAACTCGGGCCCGGTGGGCGAGGTGGGCAGCCAGCCGCGACCCGCGTCGAGGCGGGCGACCGTGTCCGAGAGCGCGGCGAGCACGGGCGACCGGTCGTCGCTGAGCGGGACGCCTCCCTCGTCGAGTTCGTTGCCGCCGCCCCACAGGAGCAGCGAGGGATGGTGCGCCCGCGTCGGCACCAGCGCCTCCGCCTCCGCGCGCATCAGGGCGACGAATTCGGGGTCCGTGCTCGGTGCGCTCTGCATGCCGGAGCTCGACTGCGAGAACTCCTGCCAGACCAGCAGGCCCAGCCGGTCGCACGTGTCGTAGAAGTGCTCGGTCTCGATCAGTCCGCCGCCCCAGACGCGGATCAGCCGCGCGCCGGACGCCGCCGCCAGGCCGAGCAGATGCTCCACCGTGCGCGGATCGATCGAGCCGAACAGGGTGTCGGCCGGCGTCCAGTTCCAGCCGAGGAGCGGAACCGTCGCACCGTTCACGATGGCCGTGTAGTCGAGGGCGTCGGCGGGAGCACCGGGGTTGGGTGCGAGTTCGGCGGTGCGGAAACCGACCTGGCGCGCGGTGCGGTCAGTCTCGCCCGAGCCGTCGGCGAGCGCGACCGTCACCGTGTAGAGCGGGTGCCGACCGAACGTGTTGGGCCACCACAGCTGCGGGTCCGGGATGCGGAAACTCGCCGCCCCCTCCACCGCGTCGACGGTGAGCTCAGCCATGACGCGACCGTCGATCGACGCGGAAACGGTCACCACGAGAGCCGCCACGTCATCCGCCGTGACGGGCGCATCCCACGCGACGTCGACCATCCCGACCGCGTCCTCGACACGCGAGCGGACCACGACGTCGGCAAGGAGCGCGCGTCCGGTGCGGATGCGCGCGCTCTTCCACACGCCCTGGTGCCGCAGCCGCGGCGAGAAGTCCCAGCCGTACCCGAGCCGCGGCGCGTGGATGCGCACCCGCTCCGTGCGGCCCACCTGCGGCTCCGAGTCGGGCGCGGGATGCACGCGCAGCGCCAGCTTGTGCCTGCCCTCGGCGCGCTTGGCTGCATCCAGCGGCACCCGCAGCCGGTGATACAGGCCGCTCACGGAGCCGAGCAGTTCGCCGTCCCAGTAGACGTCCGCGCCCGGGTCCACTCCGTCGAACTCGAGCACGGCCACGCCATGGGTCGCGGACGCGTCCAGGTCGACCGCCCGCCGGTAGACCCACGAGCGCTCCGCGACCCACTCCGCGGCGCGCGAACCGCGGCCGACCCGAGGATCGGGGAGCTCCCCCGCCCGGTGGAGATCATCCACCACAGCGCCCGGGACCCGCGCCGGCAACCAGCCGGGCGCCGCCGCGATCGCGGCCGACGCCTCCGCGACATTGTTGCCCGCCGCGGGGAGCGGAGCCCCCAGATACCACTCGGCCGTGTCGCCGAGCGCCTCCCGGATGGTCCAGTCGTCGCCGTCGAGGCTGATCGTCGCTGCGGTGCTCACCCTTCGATCATGGCCGATCTGGGATCGATTCCATAAATTTGCCCGAAAGGCTATCGACTGCTCCGGAGCAGAAGATACGCTTTCGTGGTTCGCGCGCTTGGAACCCCAGTCAAGGAGGCCTCGACAGGCATGTCCCATCCACTCGCTGTTGCAGCGATCGGCTTCTGGCACGTCCACGCAGGAGACTACGTGCGCAACGTCCAGCAGCACCCCGACACCACCCTCGTCGCCATCTGGGACGACGACGAGCAGCGCGGCCGCGCGGCTGCGGACGAGTTCGGCGTGGAGTTCGTCGCCGACCTCGACGAGCTGCTCGCGCGCCCCGCACTCGACGCCGTCACGGTGACGACGGCGACGGTCCAGCACCGGGATGTGATCGGCCGCGCCATCGCCGCGGGCAAGCACGTCTTCACCGAGAAGATCCTCGGCACCACGGTCGCCGAATCGCAGGAGCTGGTCGACCTCGCCCGCGAAGCCGGCGTCGCGCTCGTCGTGTCGCTTCCGCGGCTGTCGGACGACTACACCGTCGCCATCGAGCGCGTCCTCGACGAGGGGACGCTCGGCGAGCTGACCTACTCGCGGGTGCGCCTCGCCCACGACGGCTGGGTGGCCGGCTGGCTGCCCGAGCAGTTCGGCGACCCGGAGGCCGCGATCGGCGGAGCCCTCACCGACCTCGGCTGCCACCCCGCGTACCTCACGCGCCTCTTCCACCGCGCCGACCCGCTGGCCATCTCGGCGAGCTACGGCCACGTCACCGGCCGTGCTGTCGAGGACAACGCGGTCGTGACCGCCGAGTTCCCCGAGGGACGCCTCGGCGTCTTCGAGGCGAGCGTCGTCACCACCCCCGGGGCCTTCACCGTCGAGCTCCGCGGCACCGAAGCGTCGTTGATGTTCGGATTCGGCGGCGAGCGCCTGCTCGCCAAGGGCGGCGCGTTCGGCGACCACTGGCAGGAGCTTCCCCTCCCCGAGCCGCGCCCCGGGGCCTTCGCGCAGTGGGTGCAGCACATCCACGACGGCACCACCGCCGACGACAACCTGCGTCACGCCGTCGAACTGACCCGGATGGTCGTAGCCGCCAACGAGTCCGCCGCAACCGGGCGGACCGTGAGCCTCACCGGCGAGCCCGTCCCCGTCGCCTGACGCCCAGCTCACCCTCCACCCCTTCTTCGTGCACGCGCACACCATCCACTTCTCCTAAGGAGCGCTTCACCATGTCCAGCAGCACCGTCCGCATCGGTCTCATCGGAGCCGGCGGCATCGCCGGCGCCCACGTCGCCGGTTACCTCCGCAACCCGGAGACCGTGACCTTCGCCGCCGTCGCCGACCCGGTCCGGGAGTCGGCCAAGCGCCGCGCCGGCGACACCGGCGCAGCGGTCTACGCCGACTACATCACCATGCTCGCCGAGGCCGACATCGACGCCGTCGACATCTGCCTGCCGCACCACCTGCACAAGGACGCCATCGTCGCCGCCGCCCGCGCCGGCAAGCACATCCTCTGCGAGAAGCCGCTCTGCCTCACGCCCGAAGAGGCGGCCGAGGTGGATGCGGCGGTCGCCGAGGCGGGCGTCACCCTGATGTGCGCCCACAACCAGCTGTTCCTCCCCGCGGTCGCCAAGGCCAAGGAGCTGATCGACTCCGGCGTCCTCGGCCGCGTCTACGAGGTCCGCACGACCGACAGCTTCTTCAACGACTTCGACCCGTCGAACATGGGATGGCGTGCTCACGCGTCCACGAGCGGCGGCGGCGAGCTGATCGACACCGGCTACCACCCGACCTACCTCCTGCTTCACCTCGCCGGCGGCTCGCCGCTCGAGGTCACCGCGATGCTGGCGACCCACCGCCTGGCGTTCATGGAGGGCGAGGACTCAGCTCAGGTGCTGGTCCGCTTCGACAACGGGGTCATCGGCAGCCTCGTCACCAGCTGGGCCTACCAGCCGGCCGACGGCACCGAGAAGTTCTCCGCCGTCGGGGAGCTGGGCAGCCTGACCAGCGACGGGACCGCGCTCAGCTACCGCCTGCGCGGCGACGCCGAGCCGACGGTGCTGGAACTCGAACCGATCCACGAGTTCGGCGAAGAGATCGCGCACTTCGCGCGCAGCATCCTCGACGGAACCCGCCCACTGCACACGCAGAAGGAGGGGATCGAGGTGCTCGGCATCATCCTCGCCGCCTACGAGTCGGCCGCGAACAAGGCCATCGCGCCGGTCCGGTCGGTGCGGGAGCTCGTCGCATCCACATCCGCCGCCGACGAAAAATGACACCTGGGGTATTCAGCAATTGATGAAATGGGGGTATATCCAGCGGGCCTGCGGCGGAGTTACAGTGCACCATGAGCACGCAGCGGACGGGGGCCCGCCACACTCTTCCGGAGCCCCATCGTCAAGATGATTTCGTCGCAGTCCCCTACCTGCGCCAGGGCCAGCTCATCTCCCTGATCCACTGGTCGCTGATCTCAGGCGAGTGGAAGTACACGACCATCCTGGCCGAGTACCTCCATCGCGACGAGGCATCCTGGTACCTCGTCATCAACGGCAATCGGGCCAGGCTCGACCGCTCCGAGTGGGCGATCTTCAACTGAGCGGTACTGTTCACCGTGTGACACAGACCGAGAGACGCGAGCGCTCAGCAGCGCCGGAGCATCGCTGGCCCGCGGTGATCGCCACCGTCGTCGCGCTGGCGGCCTACGCCTTCCTCCCGAGCGTCGTTCCCGCCATCGAACGGTACGCCGTCGTGGGCGTCTGCCTGCTGATGATCGTCGCGCTCGTGCTCTACAACCCGCATCGGCTCACGCGGGAATCGCGGTGGTCGCGCCGGGCCGAGATAGCGCTGGCGATCTTCATCCTGGTGGCGAACCAGATCGCCTTCGCCGAGACGATCATCCGGCTGCTCAACAAGAACGGCAACGGCTACGAACTGCTGCTGGCCTCGCTGCAGGTGTGGTTGACCAACGTGATCGCCTTCGCGCTCGTGTTCTGGGTTCTCGACCGGGGTGGTCCGGTCGCACGCGCGACGGTTCCCCGGCCGAAGCTCGCGCTGGCCGACTTCCGGTTCCCGCAGGACGAGGACCACGACGCCGTGGACGAGGTCGCGCGCGGCTCCAGCAAGCAGGCCGACTGGGTTCCCAACTACATCGACTACTTCTACTTCTCCCTGTCGAACTCGATGGCGTTCAGCCCCACCGACACCATGCCGCTGACCCATCGGGCCAAGCTGCTGATGTCTCTGGAGTCGTTCGCCGGCTTCGCGCTGCTTGCGCTCGTCATCGCGCGTGCGGTGTCGCTCATCGGCTGACGCGGCCACCGATGAGTGCGACGCCCGGACGCAGCAGTGAGAGCGGGCGCCGCGGCGCGCGGAGACGTCGACGCGCTCACGGGCTGCCGCTGATCGGCCTGGTTGTCGCTGTAGTCGCCGGGACCAGCGGGTGCGCTGTCGGCGATCCGTCGCCGACCGCCTCCACCGCACCGCCCGCGCCCACGGGGGCTCCCGTGCACCGGGTCGAGCTCTCCGCGCTGAAGCTGTCCTCCGGCTCCCCGATCGTGTTCCGCGACACCACGCCGGGCGCGGCAACCGGCAGAGTCGCCTCCGTACCGGTGGGCTCGCCGACGGCGGACCGGGCGATCTCACCGCTCGCCTGTGAGCGGGTCGCCGCCAGCCGCACGGCGCTGTCGTGCATGAGCCGGAGCGCCACGAAGCCGGTGAGCTACCACGAGACGGTCTACGACGGCGACGGCACCCAGCTGCTCTCCTGGCCCCTGCCTGGCGCACCGAGCCGCACACGCCTGTCTCCCGACTCGAAGATTGCGGCGTGGACCTCCTTCGTCGACGGCGAGTCCTACGCGAACGTGGCGTTCTCGACGCAGACGGTCATCACCGACCTGCGCGGCACGTACGACGGTCCGCTGGACGGTTTCACCCTGTTCGTCGACGCCAAGCCGTACATCGCCGTCGATCTGAACTACTGGGGCGTGACATTCGCCGACGACGGCAACACCTTCTACGCGACGGCATCCTCGGGCGGGAAGCATTGGCTGGTGCGCGGGAACCTGCGGGGCCGCAGCCTGGTTGCGATGAAGGAGGGCGTCGAGTGCCCTTCGCTCTCTCCGGACGGCACAAAGATCGCCTACAAGAAGAACCTCGGGACAGCAGAGACACCGCGCTGGACTCTCGCCGTCTCCGAGCTTGCCTCACCGACGGAGACGGTGCTCCCGCTGAAAGGGAACGTCGACGACCAGGCGGAGTGGCTCGACGACTCGACGCTGCTCTTCGGCCTGCCCTCTGGCGATGCGCCCGGCGACTTCGCCGTGTACTCGGCGCCTGCCGACGGCTCAGCGGCCGAGTCGCTTCTCATCGAGCACGCCTCCTCGCCCTCCGTGGCCCGCTGAACCCGCGTGCCTCTCAGGTCGCAGTGTGAAGGAAGGCCGCGACTGCGACGTTGAGCCCGACCAGCGCGAACAGCAGGATGTTGAGATAGCCGATCACGATGGCCGCCTGCGCGACCCCGCGGCCACGGCCTCCGTCGTGCTGCAGCTTGCGGATGATCTTGTGCGCCTGCGGAATCGCGACGATGGGGATCAGGAACGCGAGGATCAGCGCCATCACCGCGAGGGGGTGGATGCGCTTGGGAACCACCGTGGGAAGTGAGTAGTCCGTGGTGAAGCCGGAGGCCGTGTTGGGCGCGGGTACTCCGACCGCGGACTCGTCCAGTCCGTCGATCTCATCGTGGCTGCTGGCGCGGGCCTTCAGATCGGACATGTCTGGTCGCGGACCGAGGCGAAGGTCTCGTGCGCCGTCCCGACCGGCGCGAGCCGGTTCAGCGGCCACAGTTTGAGCGAGGCCTGGCCGACGACGTCGGCGATAGGCACGAAGCCCTTGGTGCCGAGGTCTTGGGTGCGGCTGGAGTCGCGCGAGTTGTACCGGTTGTCTCCCAGCACCCACAGCGCTCCGGCCGGAACGGTGACATCGAACGAGGAGGCCGCCGGCTGACCGTGCGGGATCACGGCGTACGGCTCGAGGAGCTCGGTGCCGTTGACGGTGACGCGCCCGTTGGTGCTGCAACAGGAGACGTGGTCGCCGGGCACGCCGATCACGCGCTTGACGAGGTAGCCGTCGGTTCCGCCCGCGGTCGCCGGCTGCGACTCGTTCAGCCAGCCGCCCGGATCGCGGAAGACGACGACGTCGCCCCGGTGGACCGGGGACGACCCGTAGGCGAGCTTGTTGACGAGGATCCGGTCGCCGGTGTGGAGGGTGTTCTGCATCGAGACCGACGGGACGGTGAAGGGCGTGATGAGCGCACTCTGGATCAGGATCGTCGCCGCGAAGGCGATGACGACGAGGATCGCGCCGAGGACGACGCGGCGGCGGGTGCGGCGCCGGCGGAGCATCGCCCGGCGCGGGTGCCGGGCATCCGTCGTGCGACGTCGCCTGCCGCGGGCCGGGGGCACCAAGGCAGTATGACGGGATCGTCGCGCATGCCTGGTCCGCCCCGCATCCTCGAGCGCCGCTGGACGGCTCGCCGAGACGGGCGGCGCCGCCACGGCCGGATCGGCCGTCTCCGGGGCGGGCGCGGCCACCGGCTCCGGCCGGAGGGATGCATGGCTGCGTGCGTGACGCGGTGCGACCGCGAACGACTCCGCGGGTTCCTCGGGAGCGGATTCGCGGGCCGAGCTCAGCACCGGACTCGCCACCGCGGTCGCGATCGGCGCGAGCGACACGTGGCCGCTGGTCGGCGCGGGGACGAAGCTCGTCTGGATGGTGCCGAAGTCGTCGTCCTCTTCCCGGAACGAGCGTTTGTCCCACCACACGACGCCAAGCTCCGGGTCACGCCACCGGTGGTCCGTGCCCGGCTCCATGACGGCGAGATCGATCACCCCGTACGGGCCTGCGTCGATGACGGTGCGATCCGACCGGGTGGAACTCGCGGCAGTCCACGCGGCGGGCCCCTTGGGTGCAGTGGGGCTGCGATCCTCATCGAGCCAGGAGAGAGCGTCGGGGACCACACTCGAGCGGCTCGTCGGGGCGACGAAGGACGTGCGGCGCGACTTCGACCTCTTCGACGGAATGCGGGGCATCACGGTCATCTCGCCTCCCTTCACGTGCGCGGGTCAGACACGGGTTCATTCAGTAAGACGCTGATCGAGCGCTGGCCATGACGCGAACCGATAAAAGAAGACGCGAACACTACTTCGGGATGACGGCCCCGAGCACGCAGGACACCGATTGCGCGTTGGCCGGAAGCGTCGCCGTGGCACTCCAGTCCTTCTTGTCCCCCGCGCTCAGCCCCTTCAGGGTCGTCACACCGCGTCCGTAGACCGACGAGTTCTTGGAGTTGACCCAGCTGACCGAGACCACCACATCGCCCTTCCGGTCCTTCGGCATTGTGACCGTTCCCTTGGCCGTCACGTTGCTGCCGGTGGTGTCGCAGCTGGTCATCTTCGTGGCCGAGATGACGCCCGTGCCGGTCGGGATGGTGGGCACCGCGGTTGCCCCTGCCTCGGCGGCCTGCTTCGCCGCCGTTGCGCCGGTCGACGGCGCGGGGCTCGGCGAGGCGGTGCACCCCGCCAGCCCGCTCAGGGCGAGGATGGCGGCGGCGATCGGGAGGACGAGGCTTCGTCTGCTTCTCATGATCTGATCCTTTCCTTCACGAAACGGTTGGTTCAGGGGATGATCGTGACGCTCGTCCCCAGCGGGAGGGCGTCGATGGCCATGACCGCATCCTCCGACAGCCGCACGCATCCGTGCGAGACAGTGCCGTTGTGCGCCGGGAAGTAGTGCATCCCGATGAGTCCTCCGTCCTCGCCTTGGAACGGCTCGTCCTGTGCGGCGGCGTGCAGCGAGGTGAGCTGGATCGGATAGGTGGCCTCCCCCTGCGCGGCGTCGAGGTAGCGCTCCTGCAGATACCCGGTGACGCCGGTCGGTGTGGGGGTGCCCGGCGCCCCGACGCCGACGTCGAAGGACCGCTCGACCACTCCTTCGAGGTCTTCGATGCTCACCGTCTGCCGGCCGGTCGAGATGACCACCCGGCGGTCGAGCGCAGTCGTCCGGTGGAGTGCGTCGGTGCGAACCCACCCGGCCGTCTGCGCCGGTGCCGCCCCGCTGGTCCGCGACGGGAGCGTCTGCCGGGCGGGCGTCATGACGAGGGCCCACGGGCCGTCGAGCCGAACCGGCACGATCACGGTCGGCCGCCCGGCGAAGTCGGTGAAGGCGAACCGGGCGACCGGGGTGTGTGCGTCATCGAAGATCGGCGTGTCCGTGGAGATCGTGTAGGCCGAGGACGAAGCCGCGGGGACGTCCGTGCTCGCGTAGGGCAGCAGCTCCGGGATGACCGCGTCGTACTTCGCCTGCGGGAGCCGGGCGATCTGATCCGGCGACAGCGCCCTGTACTCGGTGACCTGCGCGGAGACGGCGTCCCCTGCCACGTGCGAGTCGGGAGCGGCGGCGCCATGCCCCGAGTGCATCCACACGGTGGTCATCCCCGCCAGCAGACCGACGAGCAGGACACCGACGCCACCGAGAGCCGCGACGGTCGCCAGGCGGCGCCGGTCTCGCCGCCGCCGGTCGTGCCGGGGGTGTTCGGAGCTGTCGGTCAACGTCCTGCTCCTTCCTCTCACGATGGGATCAGCCGGAGACGGTCGGCAGCGCCAACTCGGGAGCGAGGGGCGTGTCGACGGATGCGGGAGGGGTGGTCAGGGGATCGCCACTCGGCGACAGTCCGGTCGCGGTCGCCGCATTGGCCACGTGTCCGGCGCTCAGGTCGGACTCGGTCAGGTCGTAGGTGGCGGTGGCGGTCACCGACTGCCCGGGGAGGAGCGTGCCCGGGGTTCCGGGCCACGTGTAGATCAGCGGAGAGAGGCCGGGGAGGAGGTCGGTCACGGTCACCCCGGTCATGGTGACGTTGCCGGTGTTGGTCGACGTGAACGTGTATGCGAGGACGTCGCCGACCTTCGCCGGGTTCGACACTCCCGACGCATTCGCCGTCTTGGTCAGCGCGAGGCTAGGGCCCTGCGTGAGCGGCACGTTCGCGTCCGCGGGCGTGCTCGTCACCGGCGGCCCGGTCGGCGGATTGCCGGCGACGATCGCGCTGTTGGGCACAGCTCCGCTGTTCACGTCTGCCTGGGTCAGCGTGTACGTCGCGGTGGCGGTGACGGTCTGGCCCGCGAGCAGAGTGCCCGGCACACCCGGCCAGGTGTAGGTGAGCGCCGACAAGCCGGGATGCGGGTCCGTGATCGCCACGCCCGTCAGGGTGGTGCCGCCCGTGTTCGTCGCCGAGAAGGTGTAGCCGATGGTGTCACCGACACGGGCCGGGGACTGCACGCCGCTGCTGTTCGCCGACTTCGTCAGCGAGAGGTCGGAGACCGGGATGGTCACCGTGCAGTTGGGGCTGACGGAACCGGGATTACAGATGCCGATGCCAGGGTTGTCGGTCACCACGGTGTTCACCAGGGAGTGGTCGCCGGTGTCGGGGCTCTTTATGGTCACCGAGTAGGTGATCGTCGCTGTGTTTCCCGGTGCTGGAGCGGCGGGCAATGCGCCCGACCATGCCAGGGTCGGTGCGGAATACGACACGGTTCCGAAATCTGTCGCCGCGTCCCCGTTGTACGTGGCGTCCTTCAGCACATCGCTCAGATCATCGGTGAACTTAGCATTGTTGTAGGCCTGGGATCCTGCGTTGCCGACGAAGATCGTGTACGTGACCTTGTCCCCGGGTCTCGCCGTTTGCACTGACGCGACCTTCTGCGCTCCGATCTCGCACTGAGAGGACGTGTTCGAGACGTCAGGCGACACCGTGAATCGGGTCACACCCGTGGTGTTCCCGCCCGGCGCGTCGCTGCCCGCGGCCGACGTAGTGACCGCGTTGGCCGTATTCGACAAGGTCACCGGTGCCACCGCGTCGCAGGCCACCGGCGGTGCCGTGGTCTGGAAACACATCTCCGGCGGCAATCCCGACCAGGTGATCGCCACCTGACCGGATGTCACACCGCTGGGGTCGTTCACCCCGTTAACGACCACCGTCGCTGTGATCGAGGTCACCGTTGTCGGGATCGCCGCCAGCGACAGCGTGCCGCCTGCGGCGAGCGTTACCCCGTTGAACCCGGTGATGACGTTGTTGTTCTGATCACGCAACGTCACCGTCGAGTTGGTGTAGGTGCCCGGGACCAGTCCTGGAATCGACAACGCACCCCACCCCGTGAACCCCGCCGATCCGGACCCGCAGTACGAAGTCACCGGCGTGACGGTCATTGTCGTCGGCCCGGACACACCGACGCAGCCTCCGCCGGTGATGGCGTTGAAGAATGCGATCTGGTGGCCGTCGCCATCCGCGACCAGACAGTTCGGCGCGAACGCCGATGCTGAACGCACGGTGTAGTTCTTCACGTTCGAAGGCCTGGTGAATCCTGCGCAGGGGAGGTTGCTGCTGAAATCGAAGCAGCCGACCCCGTCGTTGGCGTACGGAAGGTACACCTTGGTGCCGATCGTGTAGGCATCTCCGGCTAACCCGGCGGAGGCGGCACCGAAGTTGACCGGATACGGGTTGGCGATACTGGTGCCCACCAAGTTGAAACACTGAGCGGCATAACCGGGTGCGGGAAGCGAACACACTCCCGAAACGGAGGTACCGGTCAAAACGGGCACCAGGATGCTGTGCGGGCCCCAACTCGGGCTCCCGCCAATGGCAGGAGAGACAAACCCGGCACACAATTGACTCGTGGCGGCGTTGAAACAGGTCAGCGCGATCTTCCCCGCAGCATCGATCACCCCGAACACATAGTTGCCGTAGGTGCCGGTGATCTGGTTGCGCCCATCATTGCTGGCGGCCGGGTATCCGCTGTTGACCGAACCGCAGGAGGCGATCGCGGCAGCATCGAAGCAGTCGTAAAACCCGGCCTGGTCCAAGAAGTAGTACTTGCCGTTGGTTGCCGGGAGCCCGGTCCCAGCCAACGAACCGCCATACCCGGTGCCGGTGGCCGTGCGGTACTCCGTCGGTGCGCACGTGGTCAGCGTGCCCAGATCGATACAACCGATCCCCACCGAGTACGGTGCCACCGTGCGCTGATACCCGTAGAACAGTTTGTTATTCGCAATGAACGTGCCGTTCTGGTACGAGGTCTGCACCAACGGATCCACCCCCGAATTGATCGGGACACCCGCCGACACCTGCGCATACACATTCGTCGCCGGCCAACCCGGGCACACCGCCCCCGTCAGGATCACCGCGCAATAAATCGGCTGCCCACCCGCACCCGGCGAGATCGCCTGATGATGGAACACCGCATACACCCGCAACCCATCAGCAGAGACCACCGCGTTGTACCCATCACCACCCGCATTCGACAACGTCTGCGACACCGGGCTCGGCACATTCACCGACAACTGCTGGGTGCCCTGCGGGACCACAGTGCCCGTGAAGCCGACCCCGTTCGCATTCGACGGGGGCGTCCCCGTCGCCCAACTCGTTCCTCCGTTGGTGGAGTACGCCGGCGAGAACGTGCCCGCCGCGTTCTGGTTCGGCGGCAACTGCAACGACCCCGGAACATACGTGCCGGCCGTGGTGAGCACATCCTTCAGATTGACCGAGGCGTTGGCGGTGGTGTTGTTCTGGTAGTTCGTCACCCACTTCAGCTTGTCGCCCGGCCTAGCCGTGCCCGTCTTCGCCCCACCCGGCGCATCCGATGACGCCGCAACCGAACCCGTTCTCGTGTTCGTCGCCGTCTTGTAGATCGTGGATACCCCCGTCGTCGCCGCGTTCGCGTAGTGCTCCGGGAGGACAAGAGTCGCGACGAGCGCGCCCACGGCGACACATGCGGCGGCGACCATGGTCGTGCTCCACCGACGGGGCAGGCGCACCGGTGCTTCTGCCGAACGCGCCATAGTGATCACACCCCATCCCGGGCACCGCCGACCCCGGAACGGGAGGTTCACCTGACTCAGGCACTAACAAACCCGGGCGACGCGGACACACAGCGGCGATACCAGCTACTCGTAAGGCATCATCGCCGTGCCTGCACGGCACGGATAGACAGTTGCCGCAAGGCAGAAAGGGGCTGGCTACAGGCGGCGCCAGTCGTCGGAGATCAGGTGGGAGCCTGCCTGCGGGCCCATCTGCAGCATCCCGCCGTCGACCGCCCAGGAGGCGCCGGTCACGTACGACGCCGCGGGCGACGCGAGGAAGGCGATGACCGCGGCGATCTCGCGCGCGTCACCGGGGCGGCCCAGCGGGATACCGGGACGGTGCACCTCGCGCGGGTCCTCGTCCTCGGCGTCGTTCATGGGCGTCGAGATCTCGCCGGGCGCGACGGCGTTCGCGGTGATGCCGTACTCGCCGAGCTCCAGTGCGAGCGTCTTCAGCAGGCCGCCGAGGCCGTGCTTCGCGGCGTCATACGCGGCCGAGCCGACCCGCGGCTGGTGCTCGTGCACGCTGGTGACGCCGATGATGCGGCCGCCGCGGCCCGCATCCACCATCCGCTTGGCCATGCGCTGGATGCACACGAAGGCGCCGTCGAGGTCGCCGCAGACGGTCTTCCGCCAGGTCTCCCAGTCGGTCTCGAAGAACGGCGTCCCGCCGTTGAGGCCGGCGTTGTTGACGAAGACGTCGCAGCCGCCGAGCTCGTCGGCGAGCCGGTCGACGACGTCGCCGCAGGCGGGGGCATCGGTGGTGTCGAGTTGCGTGACGACGGCGCGGCGCCCGGCCTCGCGGACGAGACGCGCGGTCTCCTCCGCCCCCTCCTCGTCGGAGTGCCAGGTGATGCCGACATCCATCCCGGCCTGCGCCAGGGCGACGGCGGTCGCACGGCCGATGCCGGAGTCGGAGCCGGTGACGATGGCGGTGCGGGGTTCGGTGAGTTCCGGATACGAGTGATCAGCCATGCCGGGAACGGTGCACCCCGTGCCGCGTGCGCGCAAGGGGTGGTAGTCGTGGAGCCATGACGATCTCCGCAGTGCTCTTCGACGTCGACGGAACCCTGGTCGACTCCAACTTCCTCCACGTGGATGCGTGGAGCCGCGCTTTCGCCGAAACCGGGCCTGCGGTCGACACCTGGCGCATCCACCGCAGCATCGGCCAGGACTCGGCCCGCCTGCTGGAGTCGCTCGCCGGCGATCGCGACGAGGAGTCCGTCGAGCGGGCGAAGGACCTGCACAAGCAGTACTACCTCGAGCAGTCGGGGCGGCTCCGTGCGTTCGCGCACGCCGCCGAGCTGTTGCGCGAACTCGCATCCCGTGACATCAGGGTCGTGCTCGCGACGTCGGCGCCTGCTGATGAGCTCGAGCTGCTGATGGACACGCTGGATGCGGCCGATGCCATCCACGCCACCACCAATGCGGACGACGTGGCGACGGCGAAGCCCGAGCCGGGCATCATCGAGGTGGCGCTGCAGCGGGCGGAGGCCTCCCCCTCCGACGCGCTCTTCATCGGGGACTCGATCTGGGACATGATGGCGGCCGCCCGGGCGCACGTGCGCAGCGCCGGGGTGCTCTCGGGTGGCGTCGGGCCGTCGGAGCTGCTGGAGGCCGGCGCGGTGTCCGTGTTCGACGACCCAGCCGACCTGCTCGCGCGGATCGACGGCGTGCTCAGCGGGCGGCGCTCGGCCTGACGTCTGACTGGCCTCTTGCCAACGGCTCGCCCGGAGCGTTCGATAGGGTCCGACGAGTCCGAGGAGAGGAGTCGCCATGTCGGCGAGCGAGCTCGAGATGTCCAGCGTGCGGTACCCCTACCGGGGCCGCATCTTCCACGTGGAGAAGAAGGCGGCGGGGGTGTGGGTGGTCCTCGACGAATCGCACGCCGAACTGGGGACGCTGATCCGCGTCGCCGTCGAGGGTGAGGAGCACGAGCCGGTGTTCGGCGCCGTGCCTCCCGGCTATGCCGAGACCCTGCACGAGGGGTCGGACTGGCGGATGCTGGTCGCATCCCTCATCAACGAGACGCTGGACGCGGAGACGGCGGCGACTGGCAACCAAGGCGAAGCATGACCATCCGGCTGAACAAGAAGGCCCTCGCGCAAGCGCGCAAGCTGGTCGAACAGGGGAAGGTCGTCCGCGACGAGCGCGACGACTGGAGTGAGCACGCGCCGAGCGCGGACGACGAGAACCGCTTCATCGAGAAGCACGGCTGGGACGAGTACGCGCTCTGGCATCTGGGCGAAGACCCGGAGAAGAGCGAAGAGACCAAAGGCCGGTTCAGTTTCCCGTACGGCGACTTCTCGAAAGTGCACCGCTGCGCAGTCATCTCACTGGAGAGCCGCGCGACCCAGAACGACCACGACGACATCGCCCGCGAGGACAAGCGACTGCTTGCACAGATCGACGGGGAGTAGCGGCTCCGCTCGCCGGGCTACGATACCCGGATGAACGCGACGTTGCGCAGGGCGCTCGGCTGGGTCTCCGCCGTGCTCATCAACGTCGGCGCACTGCTCTTCGTGGTCGGGCTGATCCTTCCGCGGTCGGGCGGTGTCCCCACGCTCGGCGTGGGGGCGGGGATCTGCGTGGTCGGACTGGTTGTCGGCGCGGGCTGGCTCGCAGGGCGGCCCTCCGCTTAGCGGCCTAGCCGAAACGGCGCAGACAACGACCCCGCCCTGGGATGAGGAGAGCGGGGCCGATGGTCACCGGCGCGGGCCGGTGGTCTGTGGACGGGTCAGTCCGGGGGTTCGCTGGCGTCGGTGCCGCTGACCAGGTCCGGGTTCGACGGCTCGTCGGCCGGGTCGAAGTCGGCCGGCGGCGGCTCCGCCTGGTCGGTTCCGCCTCCCGCCGGGGTCACATCCTCGGCGCCCTCGGGCGTGACGCCGGTCTCGCCCGGCTCGGAGACGTCGCCGGACTGACCGGGGTCGGTCTCCGCCGGCTCCGCGGCCTGGGCATCGCGCTCGTCCGCTTGCTGGCCTTGTTCGAAGCGCTCGGGCTTGTCCTCCGCGGGGACGCCCTCGGCGTCGGTGTTCGGCAGTCCGCTGGTGTCGCTCATGCTTCGCTCCTTCCCGGGCGCCCTACGGCTTGCCCTCTTCGCTGTACGAGGTGGCGGAGTCCGCATCCTCGTCCGTGCGGCCGGCGTCGTCGAGGTCGGGGATCAGATCCTCGATCACGTTGCCGTCCGCCGTGGGCTCGACGGCCCCGCCGTCGTCGCCCTCGAGATCACCCGCGAGCCCGTTGGTAGGGTCGTTGCCGGTGATCGGTTCCTGTGCGTCACGCGAATCGGTCATGCTGCTACGAAACGCCGCATCCCGGCCGACGCTCAAGGGGGTTAAACGGGAGCGGCGCCCGGCGTAGCGTTGTCGGGCGAGTCAGGATCGTCCGGCGAGTCTCCGGGCACCGGCCCTGCCTGCACCCGGTCGATCAGGTCGAGCAGCGCCACGCGGTACTGCGGCGCCGACTGGTAGTCCGGATGCGTCGCCACCTTCACCAGGTAGCGCGGAGGCCCGAACTCGTCGGCCCCGCGGTCCAGGTCGTCGGGGCGGCGGTCGTCCAGCCGGTAGCTGTTGATCGGGAAGCCGAGGTAGTCGGTGCGGCGCCACAGGTTGATCCACGCGACCGAGCCGTCCGGCTGCGTGAGCAGCTCCGTGAGCGACGGGTCGTCGGCCCCAGAGGGCACGACGACGACCGGTTCGCCGTCCTGGTCGAGCTCCACCTGGGAGAACCAGGGGTCGGCCTTCGCCAGCAGCGGTCGCCGCGAGCCGAGGGTTCCGAGGGCGTCCGGTCCGAACAGCTCCGGGAAGAAGCGGCCGAAGTACACCCGCAGCTGCGACCCGTAGGTGAGGAGGGCGACGTTGCGCAGCCGCTTTGCGTCGTCCGGCCGCAGCGTGAACAGAGTGGATACGGCCAGCACGGCTCCGAGGCTGTGCGCCGACAGCACCACGCTGAACGGCCGTTCCACGCCGAGCGCCTCGTCCTGCTGGTTGTCGCGCCAGCTCAGGCGCTCGGCGAGGGTGAGGCCGGCGGGCGGCTCCAGGTCGTGGGTCAGCCAGTCCGTGACGCGGTCCCGCAGCTCGGGGACGACGCGTTCGGCGTAGCAGGGCGGGCCGAAGGGGTGTCCGGCCCGCGGGAGGAAGCACATGAGGTCCCACATGATGCTGATCGGCCGCTCCTTGGCGGTCAGCGCGTTCTCGACGACCACGGCGAGGATGGCGGCGGCGATCACCGCGAGGGCAGGCCCGACAAGTCCGTCGATCCAGCGGAACGCCACCGAGTACGACACGGCGAGGGCCACCACGAACCCGACGGCGAAGAGGCCGGCGAGGATGCCCAGGATGGGCTCCCCGCGATGCACGAGCGCCGCCAGACGCCGTGCCCGCAGGATCTTCAGCGCGAGGCGGTCGGCCGTGGTGCTCGCGGCGATGCGGCCGTCGCGGTACGCATCCACCTCCTCCAGGAGCGGACGCCGCCCGTCGCGGGTGCGAGGCGTGGTGAGCAGCGGCATCCAGCGCAGCACGGCGCCCGCGATGACCAACGCCACCAGCGCCAGTGCGATCGCGATGAACGGCAGGACGTCGCCGAAGTTGTGGTAGACGATCGGCGGCCTGAGGACCCCGTGCGGCGGGCTGGCGCAGCCGCACGGCGACGACCCGCTCACCAGCCAGCCCTGAACGCCCAGGACCAGCAGTGTCGAGAGCAGCATGGCGGCGCCGAGCGCGAGCAGCATCCACACGCCGGGGCCCATGCCGGCCCAGCCCTCGGCGCGGAACCGCTCGGGCGGCCCTGCGCGCCGGCCGCTCCGCGACCTCGGCCACCACCAGACGAGGAACAGCTGCACGGCCGTCAGCACCGCCGCGACCGCGAACAGCGGCAGCCGGAGCGGACCGGGTGTGCTGGTCAGCGTCGGCGGGTTCTGGGCGACGCCGGCCAGAAACGCCAGGCCCGCCCCGGTCATCAGCGAGATCGACAGCCAGTGCGGCACGCCCCGGCGCCAGCCGAGCGCCGAGATGCAGATCGCGACGAGCACGCCCAGGATGATGGATGGCGCGGTCGCGAGCCCGAGGAACGTCCCGGTCAGCGGTGCCTCGTACTCGCCGCCGAACCAGAGGGATGCGCCCACGAACACGTACACGGCGATCGAGACGATCAGCACCCAGGCGGTGACCAGGCCGGTGCGGTGGAGGCGGTCGCGCAGGAACTCGTCCACCGACTCCTGTCCCGTGTTCGTCGTCTCGGCGAAGACGCCGACCAACACGATCGCGACGACGAGACCCGCAGCGGCGACGAGGCCGCCGATCACGGCGAGGACGTCGCTGGAGCCCGCTGCCGCGCCGAGGCATTCGCCCGAGACGAACGTCTGCAGCTTCGCGCAGGCCGCCGTGCCGGCGAACAGCCGGTCCCACGCGAGGAGCAGCGCGACCAGGAGGAACGCCGCGGCCAGGTGGAGCCGCTCGGTGGGAGGCCCGACGCGTGCCGTCCGCCAGAAACCCTCGGACGCGAGCGGGCGCAGACGGCCGCTCCGGCGGACACCGCGGCCGCCCATCCGGTCGGCCGCGTCGAAGATCGCCGCCTCGTAGCGGCTGCGGGCGCGCCGCGAGACGACGTACAGCAGGAGCACCCCGGCGATCGGCACCAGCGACAGAATCGACAGCTGCGGACCGCGCCAGCTCAGCGGTGCGCTGCCGAAGAAGTCCGTGAACGCGCTGGGCAGAGCGGTGCAGGCCGCGCCGGTGGCGCACTGGACACCCAGGTCGAGGCTCACCGAGCCCAGGGCGCAGACGTAGAGGAGCGTCAGCCCGAGGGCGAAGATGCGCAACGACGAGCCGCCGACTCCCGAATCCCACTCGCCGCCCGGCCGCTGGGTCGGGATGCGCCTGGTCCAGTAGGCGGCATTGGCCAGTCCGAACGGGGCGAGCAGCAGCCACGCCACCTGCACGAACAGCTGGCCGATGAACAGGATGGGACCCGAGCCGTAGCGCGCCAGCCGACCCCACGAGTACGCCTCGGTGCGAACGCCGGTCGGGGGCACGGCCGGGTCGACGATTCCGGGGGCGTCATCCGGGTCGCGATCCGGCTTGTCCTGGTCCGGAGCCCACCAGAATCCGCCGTTCTCGTCGCCCTGCGTCTGCCGCAGCTCGCTCTGCTCGCGGCCGAGGATCTCCGTCGGCGGGGTGTTCTTGATGCCGTGGATGCGCAACTCCAGCACGCGATGGGGCCACTCGTGGGCCTCTGCCTCGTCGCTCATCGGTCCGCCGATCGTCCGGGTGACGGCCGCAGACTACTCTCGCCGGGGCGCGAGCGGCTACAGCACGACCCACTGTGGTGGTCGGCGGCCGCACGGCGTAGTGTCCGTGCTATGAGCAACCCAGAGCAGCCGAACGGCGACGCACGCGAGAACCTCGAGGGCAGCTACACCGAGGTCGACGGCGAGGCGCCGCACGAGCGCACCGTCCACGGTCAGTACACGGAGACCGAGGGCGTCGGCCCGGAAGAGGCGACCGAAGGCACGTATACGGACGTGCAAGAGCCCGTCGACGCACCCGAGGGCGAGTACACCGAGGGCGACTACAAGGAGCCCTGATCAGGCGAGGCGCCTGATCTGGCAGCTGCCTGATCAGGCCAGGCGCTTCCGCGTCTTCTCGGCCTGAGCCTTCGCCTTCTTGCGCGCCTTCTTCACGTCAGGCGCGTTCCAGAACGCGGTCGCCGCACCGGCGATCTGTTCGAAGCGCTCGCGGCCCGCCCGCGCTCCGAGGATGTACGCGACCGCAATGACGGCCAGGAAGAATATCGGCTTCACGCGCATAGCCCGACGCTAGACCTCAGGCTGTGGTCTGGGAAGGGCCGTACACCAGCCTGTGGAGAAGTGCGTGCAGCGGGCGCGCGAGGAACAGCAGGAACAGCCACCACAGGTTGATCGCAGGGAAAACGATCGCCAGCACCAGGGCGGCCGCCATGATGATCACCTCCGCGAGACCGCGCGTCCGGTCGACCTGGTCCCGCGCCTCCGGGGTCATCAGCTCCGGGTTGCGGTAGAGGACCTCGGCGACCAGGCGCGTCGCGACGGTGGCCACGAGCATGTCGCTGATGTAGAGCGCGTAGACCTCGGGCCGGTTCCCCTGGCTCGCCGAAAGCACGTTCGCACTGAACGGGATCACCACGATAGCGAACAACCAGAGGAAGTTGAACCACACGATCCCGAGGCTGTAGTCCCGGACGGTCTCGAAGATGCGGTGGTGCACCACCCAGAAGCGGGCGATCACGGCGAACGAGACGACGAAGGCGAAGAGCTCCCAGGCGTTGTCATCCACAAAGGTCCCGAACGACGAGCTGCCTATCTTGGATGCCGCATCGACCAGCGGCAGGATCAGCAGGGTGATCGCGATGGCCACGGTCGCGTCGGAGAAGTTCACGAGCCGGTCGAGCCCGCGCTCCGTCCTGATCAGCGCCATGCGGTCATTCTGCCGTACCCGTCAGTCCAGCAGTCCGAGCTCGAGGGCGCGGCGCACCGCCGAAGTACGGTCGGAGACCCCGAGCTTCTCGTAGGCGCGGCTCAGGTAGGTCTTGACCGTCGCCTCGCCGATGAACAGCTCCGACCCGATCGCCGCGTTGGTCCGGCCGTCCGCGGCGAGCCGGAGCACCTTGACCTCCTGCGCCGAGAGCGCCGGCGCCGTCTGCCTGCCCTGCACCCGGCCGAGCAGCGCCGTCGCGGCGGACGTGGCGAGGACGGTCTCGCCCGCGGCAGCCGACCGGACGGACCGCGCGAGCTCGGCCGGCGCGATGTCCTTCAGCAGGTAGCCGCTCGCCCCGGCCTCGATCGCGCGAAGGATGTCCTGATCCGTCTCGTAGGTCGTCAGCACGACGACGCGGGTGGCGGGATGCGCGGCTGAGATGGCCCGCGTCGCCTCCACTCCGTCGCCGCCGGGCATCCGGAGATCCATCAGCACGAGGTCCGGGTGGAGCGCAGCCACCAGCGACACGGCCTCCGGCCCGCTGCCCGCCTGTCCGACGACCTCGATATCGTCGTAGCCCTGCAGCATCCCGCGGATGCCCTCACGGACGACGGGATGGTCGTCGGCCAGCACGATGCGGATCATTGCGCCTCCACGATCGGCTCGGCCGGCAGCCGCACGCTGAGCCGCGTCCCCGTGCCGGGAGCGGTGCTCAGCTCGAACGTCCCGCCGGCCTCCCGCACGCGTGCCTGCATCCCGTCGATGCCGTAGCCGTCGCGCGGCGCCGCCGCGTCGAAGCCGCTGCCGTCGTCGTGCACGGTCAGCCCGAGGGAGCCGGCGTCGTACGAGAGGGCCGCATCCACCGTCGTCGCCCGTGCGTGCTTGCGCACGTTCGCCAGCGCCTCCTGAAATACCCGGAGCGCCACCACCTCGACGGCAGGCGCCGCCGCGCGCGGCTCCCCGACCACGTCGAAGGCCACCGGGACGTCGGTCTCCTCCTCGAACCGGCCGGCGACCCGGCCGAGCGCCTGCTCCAGCGTCGACTCCGCGAGCCGGCCCGGCGTCAGCGCAGCGATAATGCGGCGCGACTCCTGCAGGTTCTCCTGCGCGGTCTCCGTCATCAGCTCCACGTGACGGCGAGCGCCGGCCGGGTCGGACTCGAGTTCGCCCTGCACGGCGTGTCCGAGCGTCACGATGCTGGTGAACCCTTGCGCGAGCGTGTCGTGCATCTCCCGGGCGATCCGCTCGCGTTCGGCGGCGGCACCCTGCTGCTCCGACAGCTCGGCGATCTCGCGCTGCTGCTCGCGCAGCCGGTCGATGAGGAGCCCCCGCTCCCTGCTCTGCTTCGTCACCGCCGTGATGCGATTGCTGAAGTAGATGGAGACGGCGATGATCAGGACCGTCAGCCCGAGGGTCCCTGCGACGTCGCCGGGTTCGAGGTCGCCGACCAGCCAGCGGACCAGCACGCCGCCGAAGTTGATGACGACGATGACGGCGGCGGCCGGGAGCGCGGAGAGCACCAGGAAGAACTGGGGCGACAGGATGAACAGCGCGATGTTCGCCCAGTTGTTCAGCCCGTAAGCGGCGAAATACACGAGCGTCGCGATCGCGACATACGTCCACGCCCTCCAGCTGTTGCCCCGGATGCCCGCCCGGCTCGGCCGGGCCAGGAACCAGTAGACCGGGAACAGCGCGAGGACGAGCCCGGCCGACGTGATGGTCCGCGGCCACCCGGTGAAGGGGTTCGCCAGGATCAGCAGCACCGACGCGAGCGTGGCGGCGGCCGAATACCCGATCCAGTCGCCGAACCAGCGGTCGTCCACGCGCTCTGCCACGATCAGACTGTAGCCGCTTGCTCGCTGCCGTCGGCCGCGCGCACCGGCTCTTCCGGCAGGGAGGTTCGCCCGGCAGGGTAGAAGACCCCGATGATCGCGACGGCCACCATCGCGGCTGCCATGCCCCAGAACGCCCACTGCACGGCCGAGGCGTAGTCGGCGCGGACGGCGTGCAGGATCTGGTCCTGGATGGCCTGGGGCACGTTCGCGAGCGAGTGGCCGCTGCCCTTCGCACCGCTGATGCGGTCGACGGCGGTCTGCGCATCCGCCGCCGTTCCGCCGAACTTCGCGAACGACGCAGTCAGCAGGTCGGTCAGGCGGGAGGTGACGACCGTGGTGAACACGGCGAGGCCGAGGGCGCCGCCGAAGTTCTTCATGGTCTGCGAGATGGCGCTGACCTCGCCGTAGCTTGCGCCGATCGCGCGGTTCACCGCGTCGGTGGAGACGGGGCTGAACATGAGGCCGATGCCCGCACCGGCCACGAGGATCGGCCAGGTCTGCCCGTTGAAGAACGCGTGCGCGTCGATCGTCAGGTCCGTCGCGCGGACGGCGAGCCACCCGAACCCGATCGCGCCGATCACTCCACCGAGCAGCACGACGCTGCGCGCGCCGCGCTTGTCGAAGCGCACCGAGCCGATCCGGCTGGCCACCACGAACCCGATGAAGAACTTCAGGAACAGCAGCCCCGTCTCCGCGGCCGACAGCTGCAGCGACACCTGCCCGTAGACGCTCAGGAAGAAGAACGTGCTGATGAACGCGATGGAGGCGAAGAGCGTTGCGAGGGTCGAGAGGGTGAAACCGCGGTCGCGGAAGGCGGCGATGCGGATCAGCGGCGCAGAGCTCCGGCGCTGGACGACGACGAAGAGCACAAGCATCGCAACGCCGAGGACGAGGGATGCGATGACCGCCGGGCTGCCCCATCCCCACGGGCTCGCCTGCTGCAGACCGAAGACGACCAGTCCCATCCCGGCTGCGACGATGGCGGCGCCGAGCCAGTCGATGCGCTCGTGGCGGCGCACCGACGGACGTGCGGCGATTGCGACGATGACGAACGCCGCGACGGCGATCGGGACATTCACCCAGAAGATCGCGCGCCACGTCCACTGCGTCAGGTAGCCACCCGCGATCGGCCCCAGAGCCGTCATCGCGCCGGTGATCGCGAAGAAGATCGCCATCGCCCGGCCGCGGCTCTCGCGGGCGAAGCCCTCGACGACGATGCCGATCGCGGCGGGGAACATGATCGCGCCGCTCACGCCCTGCAGGGCACGCGCAGTCACGAGCCACGGCTCGGCGAGGTCGCCGGTCGGCGCGAGACCGCAGAGGAGCGAGGTGACGCCGAAGCCGGCGATTCCGACCAGCGCCATGCGCTTGTGCCCGACAACGTCGGCGACCCGGCCGCCGAGCAGGAAGAACGCGGCCGTGGTGAGCAGGTACACGTTGACGGCCCACTGCATCCCGTCGTGGCTGAGCCCGAGGTTCTGCTGGATGCTGGGCGCCGAGAGCGCGACGATCGTCTGGTCGATCGTCGTCATCGAGACGGCGAAGATGAGCCCGGTGAGAGCGAGGGTTGACGACTTCATACCCACAGCCTCGCCGTCGGGCCGCGCCGTGGGTACCGGCGGCCGGATGTCATCCGTGTCCACCGATCGGCGGACACGTCACTCCGCTGCGGTGTCCGCCGGAATGGTGCCTGCCGAGACGGGTTCTGCCGTGACCCACCCGGGCCGCAGCCGCTCGATGCCGTCGAGGATGAGGTCGAGCCCGGTCTCGAACTCCTCGTCGTAGTCGTAGCCGGCGACGCCGAGCTCCGTCACCACCTCCAGCAGGTACGGGAAGTGCTGGGCGAATTCCGGCGGCGTCGCCGCCAGCTTCTGGGCGGCCGCCTCCCCCGACTCCTCCGGGGTCGCGAAGGGCAGCGTCTTCTCCTGCAGCGCGAAGCCGTAGACGTAGGCGTCGAGGGCCGACGTGACGTGCACGGTGGTGCGGAAGGAGAATCCCGAGCGGCGCAGCGCCCCCATCATCGCGTTGTGCTGGAAGAGGTTGGCGGGGCCTGGACGCATCCGCGCCTCCATCAGCCCCACGGCCCAGCGGTGACGCAGAAGCGCCGACCGGAGCGAAGTCGAGCGCCGGCGCATCGCCTCCCGCCAGCCGAGGTCCGAGGGCGGCGCCTCCACCTCCGCCCAGACGCGGTCCACCATGCCGTCGATGAGCTCGTCCTTGTTGGCCACGTGCTTGTAGAGCGCCATCGGGACGACGCCGAAGCCCTGCGCGAGCGTCCGCATGCTGAGGCCTTCCAGCCCGTCGCGGTCGGCCAGTTCGAGTGCGGCGTCGATGACCCTGTCCGGGCTGAGGCTCTGACGTTGCGGCCGATCGCTTGACATGGTGTACAGCGTACACCTATTCTCTTCTCGAGCAGGTGTACGCCGTACACCTCGCCTCCCGAAAGGACCTTCTCATGCATCCGGACCGCCGACGCTCGCTCGCCGCGGGCGTCTTCTTCCTCCTCACCTTCGTCACATCCATCCCGGGCGCGCTGCTGTACGGGCCACTCCTCACCGACCCGCACTACGTCCTCGGCGAGGGAGCGGGCGGCCCCGTGCTCGCCGGCGCCCTGCTCGAGATCGCCCTCGTCATCGCCAACCTGGGCACGGCACTGGTGCTGTACCCGGTGCTGCGACGCACGAGCCCGTCCCTCGCTCTCGCCTACGTCGTCGCCCGCGTCATGGAGTGCACGCTGATCAGCGTCGGCATCCTGAGCCTGCTCACGGTGGTGACCCTCCGGCAGGACGGACCGCCCACGAACGGCGCGGATGCCGCCCTGCTCGTCGTCTCGCAGGCGCTCGTGGCGCTGCACGGCTGGACGTTCCTGCTCGGTCCGGGCTTCGTCGTCGGCATCGGCAACGGCCTGATCCTCGGCTGGATGCTGCACCGCGCCCGCCTGCTGCCGCGCGGCTGGGCGTGGTTCGGGATCATCGGCGGGCCACTGGTGTCGCTCTCCGGCATCGCCGTGATGTTCGGGCTCTACACGCAGCTCTCGGTCTGGTCGGTGGTGGCGACGCTGCCGGAGGTCGTGTGGGAGCTGTTCCTCGGCGTGTACCTCACCGCGCGGGGCTTCCGCACGCCGACGCCAGGAGCAGGCGCGGCCGAGGCCGGTGCGGCGAAGGTCGGCGCGTCGCCAGTGGACGCGGTGGCCGTCACTCGGTCGTCGTGACGAACTCGTCGATGGATGCGACCGTCACGCCCGCTGGCGGGAACACCTTCTCGGTGAGGACGCGATGCATCTCGGGGTCCGCATCCCAGCATCCATCGCTCAACACGACCAGGCGGTAGTCGCGGTCGGCGGCGTCGCGCACGGTCGACAGCACGACGCCCGAGGTCACGATGCCGGTGAGGATGAGCGTGTCGATCCCGCGCTCCGCCAGCTGCGCGGCGAGGTCGGTGGTGCTGAAGGCTCCCACGCGCTGCTTGCGGACGACGATCTCACCGGGGGCCGGCGTCAACCGCTCGACGATCTGCGTTGCCGGGCTGTCAGCGTTCAACCGCTCACCGGCGCCGGCGAACCGCGAGGTCGACGGAACATGCTCGGCCTCTTCCACGGTGAGCGCCACCCGTACGTAGCCGACGGTCATCCCGGCGGCCCGCGCGGCCTCGCGGGTCCGGACCAGAGCGGTGACGAACGCGTCGCCGTCGGGATGCCGGGCGAGGATCCCGTTCTGCAGGTCCATGATGAGCAGCGCGGTGCGGGCGGGATCGAGGGAGAGATCGTTCACATACGTAAACTATCTCAGTTCTGCTGAGTGAACGGTCAGAGCCCGAGGGACTTCTTGATGAGGTCCGCAGCGTCGTCGGTGCCGGCCGCACCCTCGGTCGCCTCCTGGTTCGCCTCGGTGACCGCCTTCACCACTTCGTCGCGCTGGATGCGGATGCCGCGAGGCGCGTCGATGCCGATGCGGACGCCGTCACCACGGGATTCGAGGATCGTCACGACGATGTCGTCGCCGATGAGCACCCGCTCCCCCGCCTTGCGTGTCAATACCAGCATCGCTCCAGCCTATCCGCCGGGCGGCGCGTCCAGCCAGAGCACCGGCAGGCCGAGCTGGTGGACGGTGTGGGGCGATGCGGTGAAGGATGCGCCGGTCGCGGCGACCGCGTCCACCGCGAGCACCGCATCCACCGCCCGCACCCAGGCGGCCGTGTCGTCGTACGTGCGCGAGACGTCGACGGCGACCCACACCTGATCCGGGGCGATCCCGGCGAGTTCGGCGGCGACGTCCGGTACCGCGGTCGGCCCGGTCAGCGCGAATGCCGCCACGACGGGGATGCCGCGGCGCACGCCGTCCGCCCTGGCTGCGAGGGCGTCGCGGCGGTCGGCGAGGCGATGCACCTCGGCGCCCGCGTCGGCGGAGGCCGCCAGCACGCGGGCGGCGGCATCCGCGTCGGCACCCAGCCCCACCACCAGCGTGAGGTCGCCGCGCCCCCGCAACCGCGCCGGCGGCGGCCCCGCGCTCTCGACCTCGTCGAGTCGCGACAAGATGTCACCACTCGCCGCGGATTCCAGCCACGACTCACCACTCACGGCCTCGTCGGAGGTGGAAGGCGCGGAGATCGGAGGGGCGGGAGGGACGGAAGCGGGAGGGACGGGAGGAGCGAGGTCGGACGGGAGGAGGTCGGACGCGAGAGGGGCTACCCCAGCCGCCGGCGGCGCCGCCAGCTCGGGCGCGTCGACCGCACGCACGAGGTCATCGAGCACCGCCTGGAAGGCGAGCGACGACGTCGAGACGGCCGGCAGCACCTCCTCGTCGCCGTCGACCCACTCAGGCCGCGATCGACTCCGCACCGCGGACCACCCCCACGGTCTCGATCGCGGCCTGCACGGCCGTCACCTCCTGGTACGACAGCACCGCGAGCCCCGCGATCTGCCCGGCGACCAGTCGTCGGATCGCCGGCCGCAGAGCCGGCGCGCACACGAGGACAGCCGAGACCCCGGCCTCGTCGAGCCGCCCGGCGGTGTCCCGGACGGACGCCAGCACCGCCTCCAACCGCACCGGATCCAGCACGATCTGGGTACCCGACTCGGAAGGTCGCAACCCTTCGAGCATCGACTGCTCCAGGCCCGGGTCGATCATGATGACGCGCAGCGTCCCCGCGTCGATGTGCGGCGCGACCACCGCCGGGCCGAGCGCGGCCCTCGCCGCCTCCACGAGCCCCTCCGGGTCGTTCGACACCTTCGCGCGCAGCGTCAGCGCCTCGAGGATCCGCGGCAGGTCGTTGATCGGAACCTGCTCCGCGAGCATGCCCTGAAGCACCCGCTGCACCTCCGCCAGCGACAGCAGGGCCGGGATGAGCTCCTCCACCGCGGGCGGATTCACCTGCTTGACGCCTTCGGTCAGCAGGCGCACATCCTCCCGGGTCAGCAGACGCGCGGCGTTCGACGTGATGATCGACGACAGGTGCGTGATGAGTACCGAGACGCGGTCGATCACCGTCGCGCCGCCGAGCTCCGCGCTGTGCCGCATCTCCGACGGGATCCACTTCGCCGGCAGGCCGAACACCGGCTCCACCGTCGGGGTTCCCGGCAGGTTGTCGAGGGCGTCGCCCAGCGCGAGCACGCGGCCGGACGGCGCCTGCCCGCGCCCGGACTCGACGCCGGCGATCTTGATGACGTAGGTCGACGGCGGCAGCTCGGCGCTGTCCCGGGTGCGGACCGGCGGCACGATGACGCCCAGTTCGAGTGCGATCTTGCGCCGCAGCGCCCGAACCCGGGCGAGGAGGTCGTCGGAGGCACCGCTGACGATGTCCACCAGGTCCGGCGCGAGCGTGATCTCAAGGGCGTGCACCCGCATCTGCTCGATGAGGTCTTCCGTCGTCTCCGACTTCGTCGCCGTGGCGACCGCGTTCTGCGCGGCCTGCGCCTTCTTGGCGGCCGCCTGCGAGGTCTTGATCCGCTGCGACGCGAAGATGAGGAACGCCCCGACCAGCACGAACGGGATGGGCGGCATGCCGGGGATGAGCGCCATCACGATCGCCGCGCATCCCGCGATCATCAGGGCGTTCCGCGACTGGCTGAGCTGGTTGCTGGCGGTCGTCCCCATGTCCGACTCGGCATTCGACCGGGTCACGATCATGCCCGTCGACACCGCCATCAGGAGCGCCGGGATCTGCGACACCAGGCCGTCGCCGATGGTCAGCAGCGTGTACGAGTTGACGGCGTCGCCGAGCTCCATGCCGCGCTGGATCATCCCGATCGCGATGCCGCCGACCACATTGATGACGATGATCAGGATGCCCGCGATCGCGTCGCCCTTCACGAACTTCGACGCGCCGTCCATCGCGCCGTAGAAGTCGGCCTCTGCTGACACCTCGGCGCGGCGTGTGCGCGCCTGCTCCTCCGTGATGAGTCCCGCATTCAGGTCGGCGTCGATCGCCATCTGCTTGCCTGGCATGGCGTCGAGGGTGAAGCGCGCGCCCACCTCGGCGACGCGCTCGGCGCCCTTGGTGACGACGATGAACTGGATGACGACCAGGATGAGGAACACCACCGCGCCGATGATGATCGACCCGCCGACGGCGACATGCCCGAACGCCTGGATGACCTGCCCGGCGAACCCGTCGCCCAGCACCAGCCGGGTGGAGGCGACGTTGAGTCCCAGCCGGAACAGCGTCGCCACCAGCAGCAGCGACGGGAACACCGAGAAGTCGAGCGGCTTCTTGACGAACATCGTCGTGAGCAGCACGACCAGGGCCAGCATGATGTTGACGATGATGAGCAGGTCGAGCATCCACGACGGCACCGGCACGACCAGCAGCATGATGATGCCGACGACCCCGATCGGCACGGCGACCTTGGCGGCGAGTCCCTTGTTCGGCTTCACGAGAGCCCTCCCTGCAGCTGGGGTCGCATGGTGTGGATGCCCGCGGACGAGCCGCGCTGCTTCAGCGACATGACGAACGCGAGAACACGCGCGACGGAGTTGTACAGCTCGACCGGGATCTCGTCGCCGATCTGACAGCCGGCGTGGAGCGCCCGGGCGAGCGGGATGTCCTTGACGATGGGCACGCGTTCCTCCTCGGCCTTCTCACGGATGCGCATGGCGATCGCGCCTGAGCCCTTCGCGACCACGCGTGGGGCCGACTTGCCCGGCTCGTACTTCACAGCGACGGCGATGTGCGTCGGGTTGACGAGCACCACATCCGAACTCCCGATCGCCGCGATCATGCGGTTGCGGCTCATCGCGAGCTGGCGCGAGCGGCGGTGCGAGCGGACCAGCGGGTCGCCCTCGCTGTTCTTGTTCTCGTCGCGGATCTCCTGCTTGCTCATGCGGGTCTGCTTGCGGTTGCGTCGCATCACGACGAGCACGTCGAGGCCGGCGAGGACGAGACCGGCGCCGATGGCTGCCTGGAGGAGTCCTGCCGTGCCTCCGGACGCGGCGGAGAGCAGGGAGGCGAGCGGCATCGATCCGGAGGTGAGCAGCACCGGCATGAGGCCCTGCACCACCAGGAACAGGCCGATCGCGACCACTCCCGATTTCAGGAGCGTCTTCGCGCCCTCCCACAGCGCGCGCATCCCGAACACCCGGCCGATGCCCTTCACGACGTTGAACTGCTCGTACTTGCCCTCGAACTTCTTGAAGTGGATGCCGCCCTGCACCGCCGCCGCTCCCACCACGGCGAGCGCCCCCACGCCGAGGAGCGGTCCGATGGTCGCCATGATGCTGCCGAGACCGTCGCCGAGCGCGGCGACCGCCTTCGCCGGGTCCGGGCTCTCGATGACCGAGCGGATGCTGAACAGCTGCTCGATCGCCGCCGTGCTCCCCGCTTGCAAGGTGAACGGGAGCATCACCGCGGCGGCTCCGACACCGACCCAGGCGGTGAGGTCGGACGACTTGCTGAGGCGGCCCTTGGAGCGCGCCTCCTTCATCCGCTTCTCGGTCGCCTGTTCGGTGCGTTCCTGTGCGTCGCTCACCCGCCCACCCCCAGCATGATCTTGACGGCGGTGTCGGTGAGGCCGGAAACCACGCCCGGGAGGGCCACGAACACGATGGAGGAGAGCACGACCGTCAGCATGATCTTCAGGGGGAAGCCGAGCGAGAACGCGTTGAGCGCGGGGGCGACGCGGGTCAGCAGGCCGAGCCCGACATCCGCCAGGAACAGGACGACGATGAGCGGACCCGCGATCTGCAGGGCGGCGATGAACATCTGGGTGACGCCACTCACCATCTCCTTGACCGGGTCGGCCAGGTCCATTCCTGCGGCCAGCGGGATGGCGTCGAACGTGCGCACCAGGCCGCCGATGATGAGCTGGTAGCCGCCCGACGCGAACAGCAGTGCGAGGGCGGTCAGCTGGAACATCCGGGTGAACTGGGCGCCATTTATCATCGACTGCGGGTCGAACGCCTGCGCCAGCTGGAAGCCGCCGAACAGGTCGACGAGGTTGCCGGCCGACTGGATCGCGGCGAAGACGAGGAACACGAGGAAGCCGAGCGTCGCCCCGACGGCGAGTTCCCGGACCATCCCGAGCAGGAAGGCGCCGGTGTCACCCGAGTGGTAGCCCGCCCCGACGCGCGGCGCGACGGCGATGGCGAGGCCGATCGCGAGCATCCCCTTCACCTGGGCCGGGAAGCCGTTGTACGAGAACGGCGGCGCGATGACGAGGAACGCGACCATGCGCAGCGACGCCAGCGCGACCGCCTCGATGAGGCCTACGTCGATGGGGATGTTCATCAGCCACCGCCCAGCAGCTGCGGGATCTTGTCGAACAGCACGTGGGTGAACGTCACGAGCTCGGAGATCATCCACTGCCCGCAGATGAGCAGGGCGATCGCGACGGCCGCCGCCTTCGGCACGAAGGAGAGCGTGACCTCCTGGATCTGCGTGATCGACTGGACGAGCGAGATGGCGAAGCCGACGACGAGAGCCGTGATGACGATCGGCGCCGCAAGCTTCGCGGTGACCATGAGCCCCTGCATGGCGATATCGAGGACCGCGTTCGGGTTCATCCGCCACCCCTGTAGCTCGTGATGAGACTCGTGATGATGAGCCCCCAGCCGTCCACCAGCACGAACAGCAGGATCTTGAACGGCAGCGAGATCATCACCGGCGGGAGCATCATCATGCCCATCGACATCAGCGCGGCGGAGACCACCATGTCGATCACCAGGAACGGCACGAAGATGACGAAGCCGATGATGAACGCCGCGCGCAGCTCGGAGATCATGAACGCCGGGATGAGCGTGAGCATCGGCACGCCGCTGACGTCGTGCGGGTTCGGCCGGCCCGCCGCGCGGGTCATCAGCGCGATGTCCTCCTCGCGGGTGTGCGCCGCCATGAAACCGCGCAACGGCGCTTCGGCCGCGTGCATCGCCGCCGTGAAGTCGATGTGACCGGCGAGGTACGGCTGAACCGCCGTGTTGTTGATGTCCACCAGCACCGGGCTCATGATGAACAGGCTGAGGAAGAGCGAGAGTCCCGCGAGCACCTGGTTCGGCGGGATGGACGGAAGCGCGAGCGCGTTCCGCGTGATCGCGAGCACCACGAAGATCTTGGTGAACGACGACATCATCAGCAGCAGCGCGGGCGCCACCGAAAGCACGGTGATTCCGAGCAGCGTGAGGATGGCGGCGCTCGGCGTGCCGTTCGGGCCGTTGATGTCGAGGGTGATGCCACCGGTGCCGCCGTCGGGCCCAGTGGGACCCGTCGGGGTCGGAACGGGCGTGGGGACCGCGTGCGCGGCGTTCGCGCCCAGCAGGACGATGGCGATCGCGATCAGCGCGACCAGTGCGCCGGCGAGCGCGAGGCGGGGCAGCCGCCCGGCGCGCGTCACTTCTTGGGCCGCACCGCCGAACTCGCCTGACGCCACGTTGCCGGGGACAGGATCGAGCCTTTGAGTGCCTCGTCGAAGAGCGAGGCGCGTCCCTGCGCCGTGAGGAAGTCGGCATCCTGCCTGGAGGTGGTGCTGGTGGTGCGTGTCGTGCTGATGGTGCTGGTGTCGGCCTCGCCGGTGGTGCCGTTCCTGGCCTCCACCTCACGGACGGGCTTGAGCCGGGTGACGTCCGCATCCTGCGGGCGGTCACTGGCGTGGAGGACGCTGACCTGGCGGTCGGTGACTCCGAGTACGAAGCGGTTGCCGTCCACATCCACGACGACGACCGACGCCTTGGGGCCGACGCCCTGCCTGCCCACGACCGTCACCGCGTTGCCGCGGCGTCGGCGCGCCGAGCTCCGGCCCTTCGTGACCCGGCGCTGCACGAACCAGAGCAGGGCCACGATCACGCCGAGCACCACGAGCACGCGCAGGGCGATGAACAGGGTCTCCACGTCCCGCACTATCGACCGCCCGCCCACTCCCGTTAGCTCCCGCGCGGCGAAACACGGTCGTGCGAGGTGAAAGGCTGAGGGGGTGGACATCGAGATGGCTCGGATACCGGCGGGGAGCGTCCAGCTGCACGATGCGCGCCGGAAGCTGCGCCGGATGGTGGAGCTGGAGGAGTTCGAGCTGGGCACCTTCGCTGCGACCGAAGCGGAAGTCGCCGAGCTGATCGGAGTGCCCTCGCCCCATCCGCGACGACCCGCGACCGGGATCAGCTGGCTGCGGGCCGTCCGGATCTGCAACGCGGCATCCGAGTGGGAGGGGCTGGACCCGGCGTACACGTTCGACGGCGAGGACGTCACCTGGCACGTGGATGCGGACGGCTACCGCCTGCCGACAGAGGCTGAGTGGCAGTACGCCTGCCGCGCCGGCTCGACCGCCCCGCACTACGGCCTGCTGGCGGAAGTGGCGTGGACCAGTGCGGACGGCCTCAGCGCACCCCAGGACGTCGGCCTCCGCCTCCCCAACCTCAACGGGCTCTTCGACACCCTCGGCAACGTCTGGGAGTGGTGCTGGGACCTGCTCGACCCCGGCCGCTACCGCGACTACCGGGTGTTCCGCGGCGGAGGCTTCGCCGACGACGCGTGGAACGTGCGGGCCTCCGTGCGGAGAGGCGGCCCGCCGCGTGCCGTGCACGAGGACGTCGGGTTCCGCTTCGCCCGGGGCGGGTTCGACGCGACCGGCGCCGCTCAGGGCTGGTCGGCGGCCGAGGATGCGGAGCGAGCCGCCCTCGATGGCCCGCTCCCGCCGGGATGGACCCCGCTGCGGTGACGGCGCGCCGTCATCATCCGCGCCTCGTCCCGTCATATACAGGTGACGGTGCTCGCCGACGGCAGGACCGTTCGACGCGATGACCATTTCCGGGGGGAACCACCAGTGACCGATGCCGACTCTTCAGCGCAGCCCGAAAACTCCGCGGCTGCGGTGACGCCCCCGCCTGCGAAGCCGAGGGGACGCGCCCGGGTCTGGGTGTGGACGACCGCCTTCGTGGTACTCGCGGCGGGCGTCGGGATCGGAGCCGGGATCGGCTGGCGCGCGCTCGCGCTCGAGAGCACCGTGGAGGCCTCGCACCAGCTGTCGGCGGCCTCGGACAAGCTGTCCGACGTCACCGATCTCCGCGGGATCGCGCTCGACAAGGCTCACGCATCCATCGCCTCCCTCACCGAGTACACCCAGCACCCGCGCCCGGACTACCTGAGCGACGCCACCGCCAAAGCGCTTGCGGCGGCCGACGCCGAACTCACGGCGAAGAGCAAGAACCTCACGCAGGCGACGTTCGATGCGCCGAAGGTCCCCGCGGTCGGTCTCGACCTCCTGCCATGGACCGTCTTCGCGGACGTCCAGCACAAGCAGGCGCTGGCCCGCCAGGAGGATGCCCTGCGGCGGAAGCGAGCGGCAGAGCTCGCAGCTCTGGTCGCTGCGCAGAAGGCGGTCACGAAGAGCTACGCCGCCGTCTACCAGGAGCTGGCCGCGCATGGCGAGCAGGTGCTGACGGCGGATGCCTCCGCCACCTACGAGAGCAAGATCCCGCTCCGCCACGCCATCGATGACGGCAAGTCGGATGTGGCGCAATCGCAGTCCAACGGCACCGAGCTCCTCACGATCATGACCGCCGTCGACGGCGTCAACACCGCCCAGGCTGCCGGCGAGGCGGCGAAGCAGGACCCGGCCTACCCCATCCGCGCCCAGATCGAGGCGTACGCGCGCTCGATCGCCCACGGCGTCACCCTCGACTTCGAGTGGCACCAGGAGGTCAGCGGGCTCGGCGACGGCTGGTACTCGGGCACCACCCAGTACCGCTACGACGACGGCGGCTGGGCGACCATCGACCTCAACTTCCCCATCCAGGAGGGCTGGAGCTACGGGGACGTGGATGCGAAGGCCCTGGTCACGCATGAGGTCGGGCACTCGCAGGTCGTGCGTCCTGAATGCAGGACGCTGTTCGACGGGCCCGCCTTCCGGCAGAACGACGAAATGTGGGCCACCGCCTGGGCGATCTCGATGGGCTTCGACGTCCCAGGGTCCGGGATCGAGGCTTACGGACGCCCCAGCGACGAGCAGATCGCCGTCGCCGGACAGTGCCGCTGAGTCAGTCCAGGTCGGCGGCTGCGTCGAGGATCTTGGTGATCCGCACCGCGTAATCCTGGTCGACCACGACGATCTCGCCGTGCGCGATCAGCCGTCCGTTGAGCAGGACGTCGGCGGGCGATCCGGCCGACCGGTCGAGCTCGATGACGGCACCGGGCTCCATCGCGAGCACGTCGCGCACGGCCATCCGCGTGCGACCGATCTCGACGGTCAGCGCCATCTCGACGTTGCTGATGCGGCCCAGCTTGCCGCCGAGAGCGCTCGCACCGGCGCGTTCTGCGACGGAGGCGCGACCCCGGATCGCGAACCAGCCGGCCACTCCGGCAGGGCCGGAAAGAGCGAACACCGTCGTGGCCGGGTCGGCGAAGAGTTCGGCCGCATCCTCCGTGCGGGCGTCGTCGAGCACGCCGGCGCCGAGCGTGTCGCTGGCCGCCTCGAGGGCCGGCTGCAGCACATCCTGAAGCGACACCACCGGCGAACCGTCGGCGCCGTCGTCCACGAGCTGCGGTGCCTCGAGCAGCACCACGGCGAGGTCAGCCGAAGGAGCACCGACGAACGTCGCCACCACCGCACGGTCGGCGCCATGGACCTCCGACCCCTGCGCCAGCAGCGGGCTCAGCGGCGCGCCCGTGGGCAGCACCCGGGAGAGCGCCTCGGCGGCCGCCTGCGCCTGGCCGAGCGACAGCCCGGTGGAGTTCGCGATAGTCATGCTCATGGGAATCAGTCCTCAGTGTTGGTGATCACGCAGGCGAGACGCGAGCCGCTCGAGCCGAGAGCGGCCGAGGCGACGGTCTGCCCGCCGACGGTGAGATCGAACGGCCGGTGCTGTGGATGCGGCAGCGGAAGCAGGTCGCCCACCGCGAGCCCGAGCACGACGCTCGGACGAACGCTCGCGGGTGCGAGCCGGAGCGCCACCTCCACCGGGACGCGTGCGAGCTGAGCATCCACCAGCTCACGCGCGTTCTCGGTGCTGTGGGTCGGGTTGGTCTCGCCGAGCTGTGGGAGCAGGGCGACGGCGGGGAGCGCGACGGTCGCTCGCGCGGTGTTCTCGCCGACGTGCAGGTCGAAGCCGGCGACGATCATCAGCTCCGAGGTCGCCGCCGCCTGCGCGAACTGCGAGTTGTACTGGATGGCGTCAACCGCGATCGCGTTCACCAGCAGGGAGCCGAGCGAGTAACGCAGATCCTCCAGCGCCTCGTCCATCAGCCGGCGGACCAGCGCGTGCTCGATCTGCGTGAAAGTGCGCTCGTGGTCCACCGGCGTGCCCTGGCCGCCCAGCATCGTGTTCACCCACGACAGGGCCGCGATGGTCGGGAACTGGATGACCGCCTTCGGCGCCACATCCTCCAGCTGGCACAGCACCATCGCGGTCGTGGCCGGGAGCGACGCCGCGTACTCGTCGTACGTCTGCATCTGCACGAAGTCGCACTCCACCTGGCTGAGCACACGCACCTTCGCCGTGAGCTGGGTGCCCCACTGGCGGGCGAACGTCTCGAACGCCAACTCGRGCACCCGCGAGTGCTCACGCGCAAGCGTCGTCGGGCGCCGGAAGTCGTAGACCGGCGCCTCGAGCGCATCCGGTGCCGGGGCCTGCAGAGTCGTCACGGTGCCCACTATCGGCCGGTGTCCCCGAACTGTTAGGTGCCCATTCGTTGGAGATCCGTCGTCATGAGTTGCCGGTAGACGCGTCTGTCTAGATGAACCTGTTTACCAATGAAGGAGTGCACATGACGGCGATCAAGCGAAATCAATGGCGAGGTCGCGCGGGGAGTCGGGCGCTTACCGTCGCGGGCGTTGCGGCTTCGGCAGCCATTGCGATCGCACTCGTAGGGGCTGCGCCGGCGGAGGCGGAGGCGGACTCGATCAGCACGCTCGCCGCAGTGACCAAGGCGACCGCCGGAACGGTGGATGCTGCAGCGCCGGTCGATACAACCGCATCGGGAATGAACGCGATTCATGCGCCGGTTGGTGGGGCAGAGGTCACGGTTCCAACGCGCGCGACTGGGGGCATCTCAGTCGAGACCGCCGGTGGCGATTTTGCTGTTTCTCTACCATTCGCGTCGGGGGCGGCCGCCGCGACGGTGGAGAAGAAGGGAATCGTCTCGTACAACAACAACAACGGTTCGATTTCGGTTCCGGTCGTTGTCGTGGGTGGCTCTTTGCAGATCAATACCGTGATTGCAAAACGGTCGGCACCGAGCCATTACAGCTACCGCCTCACGATCCCCACGGGCGGTCAGATCGTGCAGGTGGGCAAGTCCTACTTCCTCCTCAATGCAAGCCAAGACCCGATCGCTTACATCTCCGAGCCCTGGGCCACCGACGCTAAGGGCGCCGCGGTCTCCACCCACTACACGCTGAAGGGTTCAACGCTGACCCAGGTCGTCGAGGCGTCAGCGGCGACGGCATACCCGGTTGTGGCCGACCCTGCGTTCGTGTGGGAGACCGGCTTGCCCTCACTGAAATGGAACAAGAAAGAGAGCGCGGACCTGCGCACCCAGTCGAAGAGCCCCGCGTTCTGCGCTGCGGCAGTAGGAAAGCTGCCCCCGCCGGTGAATTGGGCCATCACCGGCCTGTGCCTGGCGAACCTTCTCTCGATTACGGTCAACGCTCAGCGAATCGTCGGCAAGGGCGAGTGCGTGCAGTGGCTCATCGGTCCAGGTGTGATCGGCAGCATCGGCTATAAGGGGGGCAACTGCAAATGAGGACCTGGAACCCGTTCAGATTCGATACCTGGGCCGCGTCGAACGCGACACCGAAACGGCGCCTCGTGGGGTGGGGCGTCTTCGCGGTGCTGGTCGCCAGCGGCTTCCTCGCCAACTGGTACGGGCTAGCGCTCGGGATTGCGGCCCTCATCACGTATTTCGTTCTCGCGAACCATTGGGCCAATCTCGACGCGATCAAAGCCGAGGAGGAACCCGATACGAAGTAGCCCTCGTGCCGGTCCCCCTAACGACCGACCGCCGTGGGCCGATAGTGGGCTCGTGACGGCTCACCCGGAGCCGAGACCAGGATTCGCCCCCATGATCGTCGTCACCCGATTGAACGACAGCCAGTTTGCGGTCAACCCCGACCTCATCGAGCGCATCCACGCCAGTCCGGACACCACACTCGTCATGGTCGACGGGGCGAAGTTCATCGTCACTGAGTCCATGGCCGATGTGATCGAGAAGATCGCCGCGTACCGGGCGCGTGTGATCGCACTCGCCCACGACCTCCCCTCCCTCGGCCCGCGCCCCGTGCCCGCGCCGCCGCTCGGGCTCGTGACGCTGCCCGGACTGGAAGACCACGACACGGTTGAGGCTCACCCCGAGGCCCGCGCTGTCCCCCTGCGAGCAAGGAAGAAGTAGATGGACCCGGCAACGATCATCGGCATCGTCCTCGCGTTCGGCTCTGTCGTCGCGATGGTGACGATGGAGGGCGCGCACCTGAGCTCGCTGCTGCTACCCGCCCCCATGGTGCTGGTCTTCGGGGCCACCATCGCGGTCGGGGTGGCCAGCGGCACGGTCAAGGACTTCCTCACGGCGGTGAAGTCGCTCCCGCGCGCCCTGCGCGGCAAGGTCGAGCCGCCGCAGCAGGTGATCGACCAGGTCGTGGGCCTCGCCGAGAAGGCGCGCGCGAACGGCTTGCTCGCGATGGAGCAGGAGGCGGACGGTGTCGACGACCCGTTCCTGAAGCGCGCCCTGCAGAACATCGCCGACGGCACCGACGGCGACGAACTGCGCGTGCTGCTGGAGGACGAAATCGCCACGCGCTCCAAGAAGGACAGGGTCGCCGCCAAGTTCTTCAGCGCGATGGGCGGCTACGCGCCCACGATCGGCATCATCGGAACGGTCGTCTCGCTCACCCACGTGCTCGAGAACCTGGCCGACCCGGGCGAGTTGGGCCCGATGATCGCGAGCGCGTTCGTCGCCACCCTGTGGGGCCTCCTGTCCGCCAACTTCCTCTGGCTGCCGCTCGGCGCGCGCCTGCGCCGGCTGTCCGAGCTGGATGTGGAACGGATGAACCTGCTCATGGAGGGCGTGCTGGCCGTCCAGTCCGGCAGCCAGCCGCGTCTCCTCGGCGAGCGCCTGCGCGCCATGATCCCGGGCGGGGATGCTGAGAAGGCCGCCGCGAAGAGCGGCAAGCCGGCGCGCGGTGCGAAGGATCCCGTCGAGGAAGCCGCCTGACATGTCCGCCCGCCGTCGGAAGAAGCACGAAGAGCCAGAGGAGCACGAGAACGAAGAGCGCTGGATGGCCTCCTACATGGACATGGTCACCGTTCTCATGTGCATGTTCATCGTGCTCTTCGCGATGTCGACGGTGGACGCGAAGAAGTTCGAGGCCCTCAAGGACTCCCTGGCGACCGGCTTCGGTCAGGTGAAGACACAGAAGGTGGACACGGCATCCGGCGTGGTCGTGCCGCCGAAGCACGTGGACGAGTCCGGCAAGTCGACGGAGTTCGCTCTCGCGCAGCAGGAGGTACAGAACCTGCAGCACCTGAGAGACGTCATCCAGGCGGCCCTCACTCGCGACGGCCTGCAGGATGCGGTCGAGATGAAGATCGACTCACGCGGCCTGACCATCGGCCTGGTCGGCAACTCCACCTTCTTCGACTCCAACCGCGCCGAGCTGAGTGCCCGCGCGGTCGCGGTGCTGAACGACATCGGGCCTGTGCTCGCGCCGACCTCCTACGCCGTCTCGGTGGAGGGTCACGCCGACCTCCGCCAGCCGGGCGCCCCCTACCCGACCAACTGGGAGCTCTCCGCCGGACGCGCGACCAGCGTGCTGCGTCACCTCGTCGAGGTGAACGGCTACCCGCAGGAGCGCATCGCGGCCGTCAGCTTCGGCTCGGCCCGGCCGGTCGCCGGCTTCACCGGCACCACCGACAACGACCTCGCGCAGAACCGGCGAGTGGATGTGGTGGTCCTCTCGAGCCAGCCGGAGGACGTGCGCAAGCTCATCCCGCAGGCGCTGCAGTCGCCCGCGCCCACGCCCGCGCCTACGACGGCGCCCGCCGCCTCCGGCTGATCCGAGTCGCCTGGAAGCGGCAGGTGCGGCGTAGCCTGCGCACATGGCCCTCGGCATCCGCCGCGCTCCACCACCGTCGAAGGAGCACACCATGGCCGCCAACACCGACATCACCCCTCCGGTGAGAGCTCCTGTCGCGCCGCGACGAATGCTGCCCTCCAGGCGGATCTCTCTGGCAGTCGGCATCCTGTACGTGATCACGTTCGTCTCCATCCCGACGCTGGGGCTGTACGCACCCATCAAGAACGACGTCGGCGCCTTCATCCTGGGAGCCGGAAGCACGACCGCACTTCAGTGGGGCGCGCTCTCCGAGGTCACGGTCGGCCTGGCCGGCATCGCCACCGCCGTAGTGCTGTACCCGCTCACCAAACGCATCAGCCAGACCGCCGCTCTGGGGCTGGTGGCCGCCCGACTGCTCGAAACGTGTCTGATCTTCGTCAGCGTGGTCAACCTGCTCACGATGACGACGCTGCGACACGATCTCGCCGGGACGAACCGAGGGGCGCTGACCACACTCGGCCACAGCCTCCTCGCCAACTACAACTGGACGTTCCTGCTCTCCCAGAGCCTGATGCCCGTCGCATGCGACCTGCTCCTGGGGTACCTGCTGTACCGGTCCGCCATCGTTCCCCGCGTCTTCCCCATCGTCGCGTTCATCGGGGCACCGCTGCTCCTCGCCTCCGACATCGCGGTCTTCTTCGGCGCATACCCCCAGGTGTCCCCGATCGCCGCTCTCGCTGCACTGCCCGTCGCCCTATTCGAGCTGTCCCTGGGCCTCTGGCTGATCATCAGAGGTTTCAAGCAAACGCCACTGACCGCCGCCTACGACAGACCCGTCCAACCCGCAGCATCCTGAGCCCCACCGTCGAGTACACGAAAATTGCACGCGAACAGGGTCGTCCGCGTGCAATCGTCGTGTACTCGACGGGGGTGGGTCAGCCGAGCGAGACGGCGCTCCACGAGACCGGCGGCAGCTCGAGGGTGAGGGTGCCGTCGGCGAGGGATGCGGCCGGCGTCGGGCGCAGGCCCACGCGGTTCTGGTCCTCGAAGGTGTTCTTCGCGTACACGTCGTCGTCCCACAGGGAGACGGCCTCGCGCACGGAGGAGACACCGAGGTCGCGCACATCCACCCGGACGGTCTGCGTCTCGGTGAGGCTGCGGTTCACGAGGAACAGCGCGGCCGAGCCGTCGGCCGGATCGAACGTGGCCACCGCATCCACCAGGTCGGCCTCGCCGTGCACGGCGGTGTCGTAGGTGCCCGTCGTTATCCGGGGCCGCAGCACCTCGCCGCGGGCCAGACGGCTGGTCACCGAGAACGGGAAGAACGTCGTCTGCCGCCAGGCGGCGCCACCCGGCTCGGTCATGATCGGGGCGATCACGTTGACCAGCTGGGCGAGGGAGGCGCTGGTCACCCGGTCGTGGTTCTTCAGCAGCGTGATCAGCAGGTTGCCGAGCACGACGGCGTCGGCCGCCGAGTAGACGTCCTCCAGTTGACGGGGCGCGTACCGCCACTCGTCGTTGACCTCCTCCGACTCCTTGTGCTCGTCGAGGTACCAGATGTTCCACTCGTCGAAGGAGATCTGGATCTTCTTCTTGCTCTTCAGCTTGTTGCCGACGTGGTCGGCGGTGGAGACGACGGTATCGATGAAGTACTGCATGTCCACCGAGGAGGCGAGGAACGAGCCGAGGTCGCCTCCGCGCTCCTGGTAGTACGCGTGGGCGGAGACGAAGTCGACGTGGTCGTACGAGTGCTCGAGCACGATGCGCTCCCACTCGCCGAAGGTCGGCATGCCGGAGCCGGAGGAGCCGCAGACGACGAGCTCGAGGTCCTTGTCGGCCATCTTCATGGCCGCAGCGGTGCGCGCGGCGAGCTTGCCGTAGTCGTCGGCCGTCATGTAGCCGGTCTGCCAGGGGCCGTCCATCTCGTTGCCCAGGCACCACATCCGGATGTTGTGGGGCTCGGGGGTGCCGTTCGCGATCCGCTGGTCGCTGAGCGCAGTACCCGACGGGTGGTTGGCGTACTCGAGCAGGTCGAGGGCGGCCTGGATGCCGCGGGTGCCCAGGTTCACGGCGAGCATCAGCTCGGAGTCGGTGAGCTTCAGCCAGCGCGAGAACTCATCGAGTCCCACCTGGTTCGACTCCAGCGAGTGCCAGGCCAGGTCGCGGCGGACCGGCCGATTCTCGCGCGGGCCGACCGAGTCCTCCCAGCGGAAGCCGGAGACGAAGTTGCCGCCGGGATAGCGGATGGTGGTGGAGCCGAGCTCGCGCACCAGCTCGACGACGTCGAGGCGGAAGCCGTCCTCATTCGCGGTCGGGTGTCCCGGCTCGTAGATGCCGTCGTACACGCAGCGGCCCAGGTGCTCGACGAACGAGCCGAAGATGCGGCGGTTGACGGTCGCGACGCGCGCGGTGCGGTCGAGGGCGATGGTTGTCTCAGACATGGTCTCCGTGTTCCTGAGGTCGTGTTGGTGCGTGGTGCGTGGTGCCTGTTGCGGGGTGCTCACTTGACGCTGCCGATCGCAAGCCCACCCTGCCAGTAGCGCTGCAGGGTGAGGAAGGAGACGATCAGCGGGATGATCGAGATCAGCGCGCCGGTGATGACGAGGTTCCAGAGCGACTGACCGCCCGTGTTCACCTGGGCCTGCGCCTGGAGGGCGCCGAGGCCGACGGTGACCGGGAAGAGCTGCGGGTTCGAGAACATCACCAGCGGCAGGAAGAAGTTGTTCCAGGTGCCGACGATCGACAGAAGCAGGACGGTGACGACCGCCGGGCGCATCAGCGGCAGCGCGACCCGGGCGAAGATGCGGACCTCGCCGGCGCCGTCGACGCGGGCCGCATCCACCATCTCCGACGGGATCGCTTCGTCGGTGTACACCTTCATCAGGTAGACGGCGAACGGGTTCAGCATCGAGGGCAGGATGACCGCCCAGACCGTGTTGGTCAGGTGCACCGTGCTCATCATCACGAACATCGGGATGACGAGCACGGTCGCCGGGACCATCACCGATCCGAGCACGATCGCGAAGAACAGCCGACGCCCGCGGAAGCCGTACATCGAGAAGCCGTACCCGGCGAGCACCGAGAGCACGGTCGCTCCGAGGCCGCCGGCGATCGCGTACAGGAACGAGTTGCCCAGCCAGTGCGCGTACAGGCCGCCCGAGTAGCTGAACAGCGACGACAGGTTCGAGAACAGGTCGAACGATCCCGAGAACCACAGCGGGCTGGTCTTACCGTCGAACAGGCTTTGCTGGCTCTTGGTGCTGGCGACGATCAGCCACCAGAACGGCAGGGCGAAGTAGACGATGAAGGCCGCCAGCACGATGTGCGGGATGACCTGCCTGCCCGTGCGGCGACCGGCGGGCGCCTCGCGGCGCGCGCGGACCGGTCGGCCCGTACGGATGCTACGCGTGTCTGCGGCGGGTTCGGCCGCCTTCAGGAGTCCTGTGGTCATTTCATCAGTCCACTTCTCTTGCGCGTGGCGAACATGAACACGTACGAGCCGATGAAGATCACGAGCCCCAGCGCGAAGGCGATGGCGGACGCGTAGTTGAACTGGTGGTACGAGAACGCGACCGTGTAGGCGTAGATGTTCGGCGTGTAGTTGGAGGTGATCGAGCCGGACGCCATCCCCCGCAGCATCTGCGGCTCGTTGAAGAACTGCAGCGTGCCGATGAGGGCGAACACCAGCACGAGCAGGAGGGAGGAGGCCACCATCGGGATCTTGATCCGCAGCGCGATCTGCCAGGCGTTGGCTCCATCCACCCGTGCTGCTTCGTAGATCGACGGGTCGACGCCCTGCAGGGCCGCGTAGATGATGATCATGTAGTAGCCGGCCCACTGCCAGGTCACGATGTTGACCAGCGAGCCGAAGACGTTGCTGTCGGAGAAGAAGTTGGGCGCCTGCAGCCCGACCAGCCCGAACAGCTCCTGCGCCGGTCCGAAGCTGGGGCTGTACAGGAAGCCCCACATGAGCGCGCCGATGACGACCGGCACCGCGTACGGCACGAAGATCAGCAGCCGTGAGATCTTGGCGAAGCGCGTCGTCAGCGCGTCGATGAGGAGCGCCGCGACCAGCGCGACCAGCATCTGCGCCGGGATCATGATCACGGCGAACAGCAGGACGCGCCACACGCCATCCAGGAACAGCGGATCGGTGAACGCCTTCACGTAGTTGGCGACGCCCACCCAGGAAGTCCCCCCGGCGAGCGTCGTGTTCTGGAGGCTGAGCACGAACGCGTACACCAGCGGAACCAGCAGGAAGGCGACGAGGAAGACGGCGAACGGTGCGGTGAACGCCCAGCCCCAGCGCGCGCGGCGGAGGCCGACCATGTCGCGACGGCGAGGCGTTCGCGGCGAGCGCTGCCGCGGCGGTGCGACGGCGGTTTGGGTCATCGGTGAGCCCTTCAGGATGTGGAACGGGTAGGGGATGCGCGGTGCCCGGGCTGCTTCTGCGGCCCGGGCACCGCATCCCTCACTTGGTGACGGTGTAGCCCTGCTGCTTGGCGTAGCTCTCGACCGTGCTCTGGTAGGTCTTGAGCGCTGCCTCGGGAGACGACTTGCCCTTGTTGGTGGAGTTGACCGCGTCGGTCAGCTTGTCGTAGACGAGGTTCTGGAACGGGCTGAACTGGAAGCCCTTGTAGTCCGTCGCCGCGGTGAGGAACACATCCTTGTTGATCTGCTGGCCGCCGAAGAACGGGTACGCCTTCGACTGGAAGTAGTCCGACTCGAGGATGGGCTTCCACAGCGGGAAGAGCGCCGCCTTCTCGATGCCGAGCTTCCAGGCCGCTTCGGTGCCGAAGATCTCGGTCGCCACCTTCGCGGCGGCCTTCGGGTCCTGCGCCTGCTTGCTCACGGCGAAGGCCGAACCGCCGATGTTGATCTGGACCGGGTTGGCCGTGTCCCACTGCGGCACAGGCGCCACGGCCCACTTGGCGGTCTTGTCGGCGCCGGTGAAGCCCTGCAGGTAGCCGGGCAGCCAGGCCGCCGCGATCACCGAGGCGTATTTGCCGTTGACCAGGTGCGTGTTGTAGTCCGTCGTGGAGGAGTCCTCCGTGCCGACGAGCTTCTTCTGCACGAGGTTGTTCCAGTAGGTGAGCACCTTCTGGCTGGGCTCGTCGTTCAGGTCGATCTTGATGTCCTGCTTGCCGCTCAGCTCGAACGGGGCGGCGCCGGCCTGGGCGAAGAGCGCCGTCTGGTAGGCGCGGCCGTTGCCCGGGAAGTCGGTCATCAGCGTCTTGCCGCCGGTCGCCGCGTTGATCTTCTCGGCGTCCGCGGCGTACTCGTCCCAGGTCGTGGGAACAGTGAGGCCGTACTTGTCGAAGAGGTCCTTGCGGTACAGGAGGCCGACCGGGCCACCGTCGACGGGGATCGCGTAGGCCGCGCCGCCGTTGCTCACGTCGCTCCAGGCGCCCTCGGAGTAGTTGGACTTGACCTTGTCGGCGCCGAGCTTGCTGAGGTTCACGATGGAGCCGTCGGCGACGTAGCTCGGGACGACCTCGCTCTCGAGCATGACGACGTCCGGCGCGCCGGAGCCGGCCTGGATGGCCGTCGAGAACTTCGTGTACTCGTCGTTGCCCGCGCCGGTGTTGGTCCAGCAGATCTGGACGTCCTTGTGGTTCTTGTTGAACAGGTCGACGACCGGCTCGAAGTTCGGGTACCAGGCCCACATGGTGACCTGCTTGGCATCCGAGTGAACGATCTTGTTCTGGCAGCTGGCTGCTGCGCCGCTGCCTCCGGAACACCCGGTGAGCGCCGCGATCGCGACCGCGATCACGCCGCCCGCTGCAAGGAGCTTCTTCATTGGATTCCCTTTCGCGGTGTGTGACACCCTCGTCTACAACGTTGTACTACAACGTTGTAGAGACCATGATGCGCGTCCGATGTGACCGTGTCAAATGGTTTTCCGGATCACGTGGCGGGGAGGTTCGCATCCACCCGGGTCGACTCCCGCTCGACCAGCCGGAAGGGGACGGCGATCTCCTCGGGGACGAACACCTGGGATCCGGCCTCGATTCGCCGGATCAACAGGTCGACCGCGATTCGGGCGATCTCCTCCCGGCCCGGGTCGATCGTCGAGAGCGTCGGCATCGAGTACTGCGTCTCGTCGATGTCGTCGAAGCCCATCACGGCGACGTCCTCCGGCACCCGCAGGCCCGACTCCTGCAGCACGCGCAGGGCGCCGAGCGCGATGGCGTCGTTGAAGGCGACCAGGCCATCGAACGCGGTTCCGGTCGCGAGGAAGTCGCGCATCCCCTCGGCGCCGTTGCGACGATGCCAGGAGCCCACGGGCACCACCAGGGACTCATCGAACGGGATGCCGGCCTCCTCGAGCGCCTGCCGGTAGCCCTCGAGCCGCAGCGCCGCCGAGCCGATGTCCTCACCGGGATGCGCCCCGAAAGCGGCGACCCGGCGCCGGCCCGAGCGCAGCAGGTGCTCGGTGGCCGCCTTCGCGCCCTCCGCGTTCCGCATGGTGACGTGGTCGCGAGGAGTGCTGAAGTTGCGGTCGCCGAGCAGCACGACCGGAGTGGTCAGCTCGGCGATCAGGTCGACGTCGCCCTGATCGAGGGCGAGCACGCTGTAGAGGACGCCGTCGACCATCCGCGCTCGCGGCTGCCGGAGCACGTCGATCTCGTGCTGCCGGTCGTCTCCGAACTGCTCGATGAGCACCGCGAGGCCGCGCTCGGCGGCTGCGCGCATGACCGAGTCGGCCAGCTCGGCGAAGTAGGCGTTGCGGAGGTCGGGGATCATGAGCGAGATCACGTTGGTGCGGCCGGAGCGGAGGCTCCGGGCGGAGAGATTCGGCGTGTAGCCGAGGGTCTCGATCGCGTCGAGAACCTTGCGGCGGGTCTCCTCGCGCACATACGGGTAGTCGTTGATGACGTTGGAGACCGTCTTGATGGACACACCGGCGAGCCGGCTGACGTCGTGCATCGTCGCAGCCATGGATGCTCCCCTCTCGCGTACCTTCGCTTGACTTTACAACGTTGGAAGGGCCGCGGGATGCGCCGGTGTCAGTGGCTCAGCGCAGGGCGGCGGGCCGCACCCGAACGGGGCCGAGCCAGGCGGACACGATGACCGCCGTGATCGAGCCGGCCGCCATGATCGCGGCGAGCACGACGATCTGGAATCGCCCGGCCTCCAGCGGTGACACACCGCCGAAGATCGCGCCGACGAAGGCCCCGGGGAGTGTGACGAGGCCGGTCGTCTTGGTCTGATCCACCGACGGGATGAGCGCCGAGTACACGGCGGTGCGCGCGAGCTCCAGCGTGGACTGGCGCGGAGTCGCGCCGAGCGCCAGCCACCCCTCCACCTCGTCCCAGTGGTCGCCGACCGCTTCGGTGAACCGTCGCCCGGCGAGGGTCGCGATGCTCATCGAGTTGCCGATGACGATGCCGCCGATCGCGAGCGCGTACCGCGCGCTGAGCTCGATCGCTCCGGTCAGGAACACCACGGAGAACGACACGAGCACCCCGGTCGCCATGGCCGTCGCCATCATCAGGGCATGCTCGGGCGACCATCCGATTCGGTGCGTAGCGGTCGCGGCGGCGACGGAGAACATGACGACCAGGGCGAGCGCCACCCACCACGGGTTGGTGATGACCCCGGCGAGCACCAGGCTGATGACGGCCAGTTGTGCCGCTCCGCGAAGGATCGCGAGCGCCGGCGCCCACCGGTGCGGAACCCGGTAGGCGGCGAGTACGGCCACTGCGAGCAGGGCGAGCACCGCGACGCCGAGGAGGGTCGGCGCGAGCTCCTGGAGGATCGGCACGGGACGAGCCTACGAGGTCGCTCCGCCGATCAGACCGAGGCGAAGAAGGACGAGACGGCGTCGAGGGATCCGGGGACGATCCGGTAGTACGCCCAGGTGCCCCGCTTGCTCCGGCTCAGGAAACCGGCATCGGCCAGGACTTTCAGATGGTGTGAGACCGTGGGCTGCGAGAGACCAAGCGGCTCGGTGAGGTCGCAGACGCACGCTTCGCCGTCCTCATGCGCAGCGATCATCGACACCAACCGCAGCCGCGCGGGGTCGGCGAGGGCCTTCATCGCCGAGGCGAGCGAGAAGGCGTCACCCTCGGAGATCACTTCTTTCGTGATCGGGGCGCAGCACGCCTGCAGGTCGCGCAGCGGGAGGAGCTCGGTGATCGCCATGGGGAAATCCTCCCGCATATATTGACAGCCGTCAATGTATGCGTTCATCCTGTGTTCATCGACAACCGTCGATGAAGAAGGGAGAATAGTCATGGATTGTTGCGACACTCTGGAGTGCCAGCCGCTTCCGGATGGGTCCTGCCCGCCGGACTGCTGCTGACCCACGGGCCGTCGCCCATTCGGACGGCGGCCCCCAGCCTCCCTCTTCACCGTCCCCCGACAAGGAGCACCGATGACCGAGCCCGCCACACCCACCGTCTTGTTCGTGTGCGTGCACAACGCCGGCCGGTCGCAGATGGCGGCCGGCTTCCTCCGCGACCTCGCCGGTGACCGCGTGGAGGTGCTCTCCGCCGGCTCCGAACCGAAGGACGAGATCAACCCGATCGCCGTTCAGGTCATGGCCGAGGAGGGCATCGACATCGCCGGCAACACCCCGAAGATCCTCACGACCGAGGCCGTGAAGGAGTCCGACGTCGTCATCACGATGGGATGCGGTGACACCTGCCCGATCTTCCCCGGCAAGCGCTACGAGGACTGGGACCTCACGGACCCGGCCGGCCGGCCGATCGACGAGGTGCGTCCCATCCGCGACGAGATCAAGCGCCGGGTGGAGGCCCTCCTCGCGTCGCTCACGTCCGCATCCCGGTGAGGTGCTCGTAGTTGCTCCGTCGCGCGGCGTGTCGCCCGCAACTACGTGCCCTTCGCAGGGTTACCGCTTCAGGTTCGTCAGCTCCTGGAGGACCTCGTCCGACGTGGTGATGATGCGGGCGTTCGCCTGGAAGCCGCGCTGCGCCACGATCAGGTTCGTGAACTCCTGCGAGAGGTCGACGTTGGACATCTCCAGCGACCCGCCCTGGAGCTGGCCGAGGCCGTCCTCGCCCGGTCCGCCGAGCTGGGCAGCGCCCGAGTTGACCGTCGCGCGGTAGGTCGAGCCGCCCGCCTTCTCCAGGCCGCCAGGGTTCACGAAGGTGGCGAGGGCGATGCGGCCGACCGCCTGCTTGTCCCCGTTCGAGAAGAGACCGGTGATGGTGCCGTCCTTGTCCAGGGTGAACGACTCGAGCGTTCCGGCGGCGCGGCCGTTCTGGTCCTTGAAGGCGACCGTCGTGATCCCCGAGTAGCCGGTGACGGCCGACAGGTTGACTGCGACGCCACCGACCGTCATCGCCCCGCCCGCGGTGAGCACGCCGTTCGTGAAGGTGAGCGCCCCGGTGCCGGTGGCGCCGGCGGAGTCGGAGCCCGCCACATCCCAGCCGGTCCCCGTCTTGGTGAAGGTGAGGCTCAGCTTGCGGGCCGTCCCGCTGGCGTCGTAGACGGAGATGTCGCGCACCAACTGGTCGCCGACGGCCGCGTCGGAGGGCAGGTTTCCGGTGACGTTGCCAGTGGCCGTCGCCGATGCCGGGGTGACGGCCTTCAGCGGGATGGTGATGTCGCTGAGCGCGCCGCCCTGCTGGATCACGCCGTTGACCGCGTTCCAGCCCTGCAGGATGGCGCCGCCCGGGCCGACCAGGCGGCCGAGCGCGTCGGGGTCGAGCGATCCGGCGCGGGTGTAGACGGTCTGGCCGCCGACCTTCATGACGAAGAACCCGTCGCCGTTGATCATCATGTCGGTGGAGCGGCCGGTCGCCTGCGCGGCGCCCTGCGTGAAGTTGGTCGAGATTCCGGCGACGAGCACACCGAGGCCGATCTGGGCCGGGTTGGTGCCGCCGGTCTCGGCCTGCGCGCCGCCGGCGCCCTTGACCAGCTGCGAGAGCGTGTCCTGGAACTGCACGGCCGACGACTTGAACGCGGTCGTGTTGACGTTGGCGATGTTGTTGCCGGTCACGTCGAGCATGGTCTGGTGCGAGCGGAGGCCGGAGATTCCGGAGTAGAGCGAGCGGAGCATGGTGGATCCTTTCTGAAGGACGTTCGGTAGAGGTCAGGCGGTCGGCGTAGTGGATGCGCCCGAGCCCGCGGAGGCAGGGGTGACCACGCCGAGGACGGCGTCGAGGGCGATCTTCTGGTCGCCGATCGAGACGATGGGAACGGAGCCGGCGTAGGAGACGGACGACGCGACGCCGGTCTGCGTGTCGCCGTTCTTGTCCAGGTAGCTCACGGTGTGCCCGATGAGGGCGGCCGCGGCCTGCCGCATCTGCAGGGCGAAGCCCTCCTGAGCGGTGGTGTCCATGTTGGTGAGCTTCTCCATCATGGCCAGCTGGGTGGTCTGCGAGATCATCTGGTTGGTATCCATCGGCGAGCTCGGGTCCTGGTTGCGGAGCTGGGTGACCAGCAGCTGCATGAACGCCTCGCTGTCGAGCGACTGCTTCGGCGTGCGGGTGGGCGTGCTGGAGTAGATGCCTCCCGCGGAGGCGGTGTCTGCTCCGGTGATGGGGTCGACGGCCACGGTGGCTCCCTTCTAGACGATCAGGTCGATGGTGTGCGAAGACCCGTCCGCGGGTGCGGCCGGGGTGGATCGGGTGGATGCGACGGGCGCGACGGTCGCGGCGGTCGCGCCCGATTCGCCCGCGCGCTGGTCGGGACGGCCGTGGCGTCCGCCCGCCTGGGCATCCTGCTGCGGCGAGGGCTGGTTCTGCGACGACAGGTCGAGCGTGCCGGTCAGGCCGGAACCGGCGAGGTCGCGGCGGAGGTCCGGGAGGATCGCCCGCAGCGCGTCGCGTCCCAGGTCGGTCGGGGCGAACAGTTCGACGCGGACGCCCTCACCGCCGACGTGGGCGCGAACGGTCACAGGGCCAAGCGTGTCGGGAGTGATGTGCACGGTCATCACGTGCTCACCGGCGCCCGCCGCCGCGAGGGTGAAGACGGGACGGGCGAGCTGGGAGCCGAGGGTGGGTTGCGTCGAAGGCGTGGCGGGCGGCGCGGCGGTCACCGGTTGCGCGCTCTGTGTGCGATCGGCGGTGGGCAGCACCTGCGGTGCGGGCGCCGCGGTCGGGGTCACCGCATCCGGCTTCGTGGGGTCCAGGCGAGGGGATGCGGCGGCCGGCTCGCCAGGTTCTGCTGCGGCGGCGACGCCGGGGGCGCCGGTGGACGCCGACGTCGTCGAAGTCGCAGGCGCGGATGCGGCGGCGCGCTCAGCGGAGGCCGGGCGGCCGGGCGCCGGCGTCAGCACCGACGCTGCCGGGACGGTTCCGGATTGGTCCGGCGAGGCGAAAGCGGGGGCGGCGGCAGGCGTCGACACGGCCGGCTGCGGGGTGGAGGGGAGGTCACCCGTTCGCGGGTCGGCCGGAGCCGGCGCTGCGATCGGCGTCGCAGGTCGGCCGGCCTGACCAGTGGTCGCTGGACGCGCGGCCGACGGACTCCCTGTCTCGACGGCCACGGCGACCGCCTCGGTGGCCACGATTGCTGAGTTGGGAGCCGACACCGCGTCGGGTGAGGTCGCCGCCGGTGCGGCTCCGAGCACCGCGGGTGCGGTTGCACCGCCCGGCGCCGCAGCGGGAGCGGCGATCGCAGCGGCGGCCACCGTCCGAGCGTCGGGCTGGACAGGAATCGGTGAAGGAGACGGTGCTGTGTTCGACTCCCCCGGCGCCGTCGCATCCGTCACCGTCGCCGCCGCCGGGGCGGCCGCATCGGTCGCACCATCCGGCGCGGAGACCGCGGCCGACGAGTCGTTTCCCGCAGCTGTCGAGGGGTCCTTCACAGCCGCCGGGGTCGCATCCGGCTTGTCCGCGGTCTTGCTCTCGTGGCGTGCCGGCTTGGGCCGAGACACCGTCTGCCCGTCGCTCTGCGTGGCATCCACTGCTCCCCGGAGGAACGCATCGAAGGCGTCACCCGACCCCTTGGCGGCACCGGCACCGCCCCCGGCCGACCCGGCGCGAGGCGCGGGCGCGGCCGACGGAGCCGAGGCCACTGTCGCCGGGCTCACAGCGAGCCTCCCTGCATTAGCGACGCGAACAGCGAGCGCATCATGTCCGCCTGCGCGGACGACGCGGACGACGCGGACGACGCGGACGACGTACCGTACGCAGCCGCCGCAGCCACCGGCGCCGCCTGCGGCACCACCCGGCGGATGGTCACGATGTCGGAGTCGCTCATCCAGTTGTCCACGAGGCTGACGTTGCGCCCTTCGCTCGGTGCGTGGATGACCTTGCCGTCGCCCGCGTAGATCACGATGTGCTCCCCGCCGTTGGTGACGATGATGTCTCCCGGCTGGGCCTGCGCCAGCGACGGAACCTCCGTACCGACGGTCGACTGACCGGAGACGAGTCGCGGCACGTCGATCCCGAGGTCCTTGAAGACGCGTTGCACGAGACCCGAGCAGTCGAGCCCGGATGCGCTGGTGCCGCCGAAGACGTAGGGGACGCCGAGGTACTTCTTCGCGTCGGCGACCACGTCGGCGCCGGTCGGCGTTCCGCTCGCGGCCCCGTCCGTCGCGCCCAGTGCACCCGAAAGCGCCGACGCGAAGTCGGTCGCCGAGGTGGCCGACGCCGAGGATGGGGACGCACCGGGCGCAGACGCGCTCGCGCGCACCGGACTCTGCAACTGCACCAGCGTCGCCTGGATCTGCGCGATCCGGCCGATGGCGTCGGTCATGCTCATGCTTCTCCCCCTTCGCGGGCACGGCGCCACGCGCCGGTCGCGACCTCGTCGATGGCCGACTGCTCTGCGCTCAGGTCGCCGGCGATGACCTCGGTGCGGTGGCGTGTTTCGAGCTTCTCGAGGCCGACCGCCCGCTTCTTCGCCTCGGTGAACGCCTGCTGCGCCTCGACGGCCTGAGCGTCGCGCTCTGCGGCGAGCGCAGCGAGGTCGGCCAGCATGCTGCGACTGGATGCGCGCGCTGCTGCCATCGCGAACAGCGTGCTCGCGTCGGTCGCCTCGACCGGGACCGCGTGCAGGGCGGCGATGGCGCGCGCCTGCCGCTCCCCCGCATCCCGGCGCAGCGCGTTGGCCGCGGCGAGATCGCTCGCCGCGTGCTCCTTCTCGATCTGCCGCAGCCGCAGCAGTCCGGCCAGTGCGAACGCTCGTGCCATCACACACCCCCCAGCATTCCGACAAGCGACTCCAGCCGGGCCCACGACTCGGCGGCGAGCGCCGGTTCATCGATGGACTGGCGGAGGAACGCGTCGATCGCGTCGGCGTGAGCGACCGCCGCATCCACTTTGGGATTGGTCCCCGGCTTGTACGCGCCGACGTCGAGGAGGTCCTGCGCGGCCACCTTGGCGGCGAGGATGCTGCGCAGCGCCACCGCGGTGGCCCGCTGCTGCGGTGTGGTCACCCGTGTCGCCAACCGTGAGACCGAGCCGAGCACGTCCACCGACGGGAAGTGCCCGACGACCGAGAGCTTGCGGTCGAGCACGACATGGCCGTCGAGGATGGACCGCGCTGCGTCGGCGATCGGCTCGTTGTGGTCGTCGCCGTCGACGAGCACTGTGTAAAGCCCGGTGATCGAGCCGGTCTCGCCGGTTCCGGCACGCTCGAGGAGCTGCGCGAGCAGGGAGAACGTCGACGGCGGGTAGCCGCGGGTCGCCGGCGGCTCGCCCGCAGACAGGCCGATCTCGCGCTGGGCCATGGCGACGCGCGTGAGCGAGTCCATCATCAGGACCACGTCGGCGCCCTCGTCGCGGAAGGCCTCGGCGATCCGCGTCGCCGCGAACGCCGCGCGCAACCGCATGACGGCGGGCTCGTCGCTGGTCGCCACGACCACCACCGAGCGGGCCAGACCGGCGGGGCCGAGGTCGTCTTCGAGGAACTCGCGCACCTCGCGCCCGCGCTCCCCCACCAGGGCGATCACCGAGACCTGCGCGTCCGTCCCCCGGGCGATCATCGACAGCAGTGAGGACTTGCCGACACCGGATCCTGCGAACAGGCCCAGGCGCTGCCCGCGCCCGGCCGTCACCATCGTGTCGAGCACGCGGACACCGAGGCCGAGCGGCTGCAGGATGCGCGCGCGGCGCATCGCGTCCGGCGCGCGGTTGCCGAGGGCCACGAACCCGTCGGGCTCGATCGGGCCGCGGCCGTCGACCGGGCGGCCCAGCGCATCGATGACGCGGCCCAGCATCCCACGGCCGGTCGGAACCAGCAGCGGCGCCCGCACCGCGCGGGCCGGGGCTCCAGCGGCGACGCCGGTCAGTGGTCCGTACGGCATGATCTTGACCCGGTCCGCGGTGGTCGCGACGACTTCGGCGTGCACGCCGGGCTCCTCGCCGATGACGACGACGTCGCCGATTGCGGCGGGTACTCCCTCCACCTCGGCTCCGAGGCCCACAACAGCGGTGACCCTGCCGACACGTTCGACACCGGCCGCGCCGACCGCGGCATCCCAGCGGCTGAGCACGGCGGTCACGACAGTGCCTCCTTGGCCCGGTCGAGGGCCGAGCGGATGCGGCCGTCCAGCCAGCCGTTCGGGAGGTCTCCGATCGCATCGCCGCGTGCCAGCGACGGGTCGGCGACGAGCTGCAGTTCGTCGAGTGTCTGACCGGCGCTGCGGAGTGCTTCCGCATCCTCCGGGTTCAGGCGAACGACGGGAACGACGCCGGCCGGGGCGGCGGACAGGACGCGATCGACAGCGGCACGGGCGGCAGCCAGGCGATCGTCCAGCGCGACGCCGACGACCGCCGTCGCCAGCTCGAAGGCCGCATCCACCAGCGCGTTCTCGGCCTCGGCGAGCACGGGAACGGTCGCCTCGCGAAGCTCCACCGCAGAGGCCCGCACGGCCGCGGCCAGCACCGCGATCCGCTCGGCCGCCTCCGCGCTCTCGGCGGCACGGGCGTCCTGGGTCTCTGCGAGCCACTGCTGCTGCTCCCGGGCGGCCGCCCGGCGACCCTCGGCGTAACCGGCGGCGTAACCGCGCGACCGGGCGGACGACATCGCCGCGCGCTCGTGCTCCGTCTCGGCGATCACCGGGACGGCCAGCGGCTCGAAGGCCGGCAGGAGGGCCGCGTCACTCGACATATGCGTCCTCGTCCCCACGCTGCACCGTGATGGCACCGGTGGCCTCCAGGTCGCGGATGGCGCGCACGATCTCGGCGCGCGCGTCCTCGACCTGCGACACCCGCACCGGGCCGAGGATGCGCACCTCGTCCTCGAGGATCTCCCGGTTGCGCTCGGAGAGGTTCGTCGTGATGATCTCGGTGACCGCCTCCGCGGCGCCCTTCATGGCCACCGCGAGCACGGCGGCGTCGACGCCGCGCAGCACCTGCTGCACGTCGCGCGCCTCCAGGCGGACGATGTCCTCGAAGGTCAGCATGCGCGAGCGCACCTCCTCGGCGAGCTGCGGGTCGCGCTGCTCCAGCGCCTCGAGGAGGGCCTTCTCGGTGGCGGCATCCGACCGGTTGATGATGTCGACGAGCGGCTGCACTCCCCCGACCGCGTCGGACGATGCCCGCGACGACACGACAGCGCTGGCCCGCTGCTTGAGCGTCTCGGCGACGACGCGCACGGCGTCGGGACTCGGCGACCCCATGGTCGCGATCGCGTGCGCGACCTCGGTGCGCGTCCCCTCGTCGAGCCCGGTGAGGATGCGCGAGGCGTGGTCGGCTCGGAGGTGCGCCAGCACGAGGGCGCTGGTCTGCGGCAACTCACCCGCGAGCAGCATCTGCACCTGTGCCGGCTCGACCGCATCCAGGAACTCGAACTGCTTGCCGGCCAGGTTCGATGCGACACGGTTCAGCACGCCCGTGGCGCGCTCGGCGCCGAACGACGCCTCCAGCAGACCGACGGCGATGTCCCGGCCGCCGCGCGTTGTCACGGTGCCGCGGGTCGCCAGGTCGTGGAACTCGCTCAGCGCCTTCTCCGCCACCCCCGGGTCCACGCGACGCAGCCGCAGGATCTCGGCGGTGATCTCGTCGGCCTCCTCGTCGGAGAACTGCTTCATCACCTGCGCCGCGCGCTGCTGATCCATGTTCATCAGCACCACGGCGACCTTTTGCGCGCCGGTCAGAGCGGTGCTCATACGCCCGCCCTGTCATCCATGAGGCTGCGGAGGAACTCCGCTGTGCGCTGCGGGTCACGCTCGGCGAGCGCTTCGATCTCGGAGCGGCGCCGGTCGGCCTCCACCTCCGCGGGGTCCGTCGGCTCGGGCATCGGGTCGAGCTGCATGGGCACCGTCGGCGCCGCCTGCTCCAGCGCGATCGGGAACGGCAACGCGTCGAGCGCGAGGCTCTCGGCGTCGTCGGCGAGCGCGGCCTGCTCGGCCGCCCGCTTCCGGCCCCGGCGGAACAGCAGGAAGACGATGATCGCCGCCGCCACGATCGCCGCGGCGATGACGGACGTGCGGATGATGCCGCTCAGCTGGTCGGCGGCGGCCGCATCCTTGGCCTCCTGCAGCGCTTTGGCCGCTTCGGTGGCCCCGGTCTTGCTGAACGGGACCATCTCGACGCTGACCGCGTCGCCGCGCTTCAGGTCGATGCCGGCCGCAGCGTTCACCAGGCTGCGGATCTCGTTGGCGCTGACGGAGCCGACCGCGTCGGAGTTGAGCGCGACCGAGACGGTCTGCCGGTTGATGGCACCGGCCGGGATGGTGCGCTGCTCGGTGACCTTGTCGACCGCGTTGTCCTTGGTGCTCGACTCGGAATTGAAGGTGCCATTGCCGTTGGTGCCGTTCGGAACGGCCAGGTTGTCCGGCCCGAGCACGCCCGCGCTGCCGCCGCCCGTGCCGGTGTAGGTCTCCTTCTGGGTGGTCTCGCTGAGCGACGGCGCATCGGTCGGGGCCGTGTACGACTCCTCCGTGCGCTGCGCGGTCTCGGTGCTGACGTCCGCCGCGACGGCGACGGTGGCGTTTCCGGCGCCCACGACCTTGTCGAGCATCTCCTGCACTGCCGACTTCACGCGGGTCTCGTAGTCGCTCGCCTGCTTGTCCGCTCCCCCGGTCGCGCCGCCGCCGACCGTGCTGAGCACCGTGCCGTCGGCGTCCACGACGGCGACATCCGTCGGCTTCATCGCGGGCACGGCAGCGCTCGTGAGGTGGACGATCGCCTGAACCTGGTCGGCGCTCAGTGTCACGCCGCTCTGGGTCTCCACGAAGACGGACGCCGTCGGGTCCTTCTTCTCGGCCGCGAAGACAGTGTCCTCCGGAATGGCGAGACGCACGGAGGCTGCCTTGACGCCCTTCATTGCGGCGATCGTGTTGCCAAGCTCGCCCTCCATCGCCCGCTTGTAGGTGACGTTCTGCTGGAACTCGGACGACGTGACGCCCATCTTGTCGAGCAGCGAGTATCCGCCGGTCGTCGAGGCCGGCAGACCCGCCGACGCCGCCTTCAGCCGCTCGTCGTAGACCTTCTCCTGCGGGACGAGGATGGTCGCCCCACCGTCCGTCAGCTGGTACGGCACCCCGTCGGTGCGCAGCTGGTCGACGATCGCGGACGCGTCGGAGGCGGCCACTCCCGAGAACAGGGGCGTGTACGAGGGCTGGGACGCCCACATGGAGATTCCTGTGATCCCGAGCGCGACCACAGCAACACCGATGATCGCGATGACCCGCTGGGCCACGGAGAAGCCGCGGATCGTGTCGCCGAGCCGCCGGAGGAAACCGGTCACCTGCTGAGGCATCAGGCCTGCATCCTCATGATCTCGTTGAACGCGTCGACCGCCTTGTTGCGGACCCCGGCCACCAGCTCCAGGGTCACCTGGGCGCGGGTGGATGCGAGGGTCGCGTCATGGATGTCGTCCAGGTTCCCGGTGACGGCCTGGATCGCGAGGCGGTCGCTGTCGCCCTGCAACTGCTGCAGGTTGTCGACAGCGCCGGAGAGGGCGTTCCCGAAGGCCGCTCCCCCGGTTCCGCCGACCGACGGGGTCGCCGCAGCACCTGCGGTGGGGTCGATGGCGGAGATGGCTCCGATGGCGGGGATGGGCATCAGTTCCTCCCGATCTGCAGGGCCGCCTGGTACGTCTCCTTGGCGCGGTCCACGACCGACGCGTTGGCCTGGTAGCCGCGCTGCGCCATGATCAGGGCGCCCATCTGCTCGCCGAGGTCGATGTCCGGGTAGCGGACGTAGCCGTTCTCGTTCGCTACGGGGTTGGTCGGCTCGTAGACCATGCGCCCCTCCGCGCTGCCGTAGGCCGCGCCGGCGACGTAGACGCCCGAGACGCCCTCGCCCTCCTGAGCTTCGACGTAGCGTGCCTGGAAGGCGGCGCCGTCGGTCGGCTTCGCGGTGTTGATGTTGGCCATGTTGTCCGAAATGGCGTCCAGCCAGTGGCGGTGGAGGGTCAGGCCCGTCCCCGCGATCCCGATGGCGTCGAATGTCACGTCATGCTCCTTTCGTGGCTGTCCGGGGTCAGCTGGTCTTCAGGGCGGCGCGGATGGCGGAGAACTGGGTGCCCGCAGCCTGCGAGGCGAATTGGAACCGCAGCACGGTGTCGACGTTCGAGACCGTCTCGGTGTCGAGGTTGACGTTGTTGCCGTCGAGGCGCGTGGGTTCGAGGGAGCGGGCGGTCGTCGCATTGGCGTGCCCGTCGTGATCCGCTACGGAGGCGGCGAGCGCATCCTCGAAGGAGACGCGCTCAGCCGTGTAGCCCGGTGTGTTGACGTTGGCGATGTTGTTCGCGATGGCGCGTTGGCGCGCGGCGAGGCCGTCGAGGGCGCTCGCGAGGGCGGCACTGGTCACGGATTCGAGCACAGCTGCACTCCTGGGTCGTGGGGCGGCCCATCCGTGGCCAGTCGATGAGCGATCCGTGCTCGAGAAGAGCTATCGGCAACTCCCCCGCAGCCGTTAGGAACCCCTCCAAGAAGATGTTCGCTTGCGCGTTTCCCACATGGTCATCCACAGCGTGTACCCCACTGTGAATTACAGGCGTGTACTTTCGAAGAGGTGTTCGACATGGCGTGTCGACGCTCAAAATCCCTGATCAGCGGGCTAATCGCGATCCTGGGAATCTGAGAGTCCACACATCCCGCGCGTGTCCTCCACACGATGCAGGTCGTCATCCACGGATTCTCAACAGAGTTATCCACAGGTGGACAAGTGCTATGGAGGTCAGCCGATCAGGTCGAAGTAGACGGGATGCGCCCCGACCTCCGACCGGGGTACAGAACGCACGGCCGCGAGGTGCCGCGCCGTCGTCTGCCGCACGTCCTCCAGGTACCGGATCGTGTGCAATTGCGCCTCGAGGAGGCGGGCAGCGCGATCCTTCAGTTCGGGCGGGATCGGGCCGAGGCCCGCCGGCGGACGCCAGGGGACAGGCGTCGCCTGGGCGAGGGCGCCGTGCAGTTCGTTCTCCAGCACGTCGAGGGCGTCCGACCAGGCCAGCGCCTCCCGGACGGGCTCGTCAGGCGACACCGAGATCCCGTTCCGCGTCGGTCGCCGGCACCGCGGCGGGCAGCAGCGCGGCCGCCTCATGCCAGGTGCGGCGCAGCGGCTCGGCGAGTTCGATGGCCTCGTGCACCTTCGACGCATCGCGCTCGATCATCCCGCCGACGATGAGATCGGCGAGGTAGCCGTACAGCTGGAGCAGGCCGTCGGCACCGTCCCACAGGTCCACCCGCAGCGTGCCCGCGAGCTCGGCAACGATCTGGTCGGCATGCCGCAGGTTCTCCCACGCGGTCGGCCACTGCTGTGCCTGCAGCGCGGCCTCGCCACGGTTGAGGTCCAGGAGCAGGCGGTCGTACAGCATCGTGAGTAGGCGGGCCGGGCTGGCCGACAGGACGCTGTCGCGGTTGTAGGCCGAGAGCTTCGAGGCCGCGGAGGTGAGGACGTTCATTATGCGCTCGCAGTCGGGAGGGAGGACAACTGGCCGGTCAGCCACGACGACTGGGACTGCAGCTGCTGCAGCTGCACCTCGAGGTTCGCGTAGGTCTTCTCGAGCGTCGACCGCCGGTCGGCGAGCCGCCCGTCCCAGTCCGTGATCTGGTCGTTGAGGTTCTTCACCAGCGACTGCTCGCCCTTGATCTTCAGCGAGATCGAGCCGGTGTAGCTGTCGCTGGCGTCGGTGGCCGCACCGGCCACCCGCTGAGCGATCGTCGCGACCGCCGCCTTGACGGTGTCGGGGTCGGCGGCCATCGCTTTCGCGAAGACGTCCTGGTCGAACGTGACGGCGCCGTCCCGGTCGATGCTGATGCCGTAGGTCGAGGGGGAGACGCCGTTGATGGGGGCGATCACCGCATCCACGAGCTTCTGGTTCACATCGCGGACCGACGACTCGCCGGTGAAGACGCCGCCCGTCACGACGGTGCCTCCCGCCGCGTTCGTCGTGGTGGCGACGGCCTGCTTCTGGGCGATGTAGCTCAGGATGTCGTTGACGGCTCCGGCGAGGGAGCCCGCGGCCGTCGAGATGCTCTTGTCGTCCCGCGCGATCGTCAAGGTCACCGGTGTCGTGGATGCGGCGGAGACCGCGACCGTCACGCCGGGGAGCACGTCGGTGAAGCTGTTGGTGGCGCTCGTCACGGTCTGCGCGGCGCCGGTTCCGGCCCACAGGGTCAGCTGGGCGTCCTGCGCCTGCCGCACCTGCGACGAACCCGCGTCGGACAGGATGTTGGTCGCCGTGCCGGCGGTGACATCCGCCGTCGTTCCGCGATAGGCGGTGAACGCCGCCGCAGCACCGGTCTTCGTCGAGCTGAGCTGCAGGCGGTAGAGGGGCTGACCGGTCGCCGGGTCGAGACCTGACGAAACACGGGTTGCGCTGACGCCGACACCCGCCTGGTTGATCGCCGCAGCGACGTCGGCGAGCGACGAGCTGGCCGCCGTGATCTGCTTCATGGTGCCGTCGGCGGCGACGAAGGTCAGCGTCGGCGGCTGATCCGGCCACTGCGTGAGCGGGCCGGTGACCGTGACCTGGGACTGCGCCAGCCGGTCCACGGTGAAGTCGATGGTGCCGTCCACTGCTCCGGTGCCCGCGGTCGCCGTGACCGAGGTGGAGCTGCTGGAGGCGAGGTGAAGGTCCGTCCCTGCCGGCTTCGCCAGCTTGGCGGCCGAGTCCGCGAGCGCAGCGACCTTCGAGTTGAGGGTCTGCATGGCGCTGATGAAGGTGGTGGAGTCGGTGACCTTGTTCTTCAGCAGCGTCTGCGGAATCGCCTCCGCCTGCATCAGGCTGTCGATCAGGTCCGTCGTCTTCAGGCCGCTGATGAGCCCGTCGATGGCCATGCCCATGCGGTTCTCTCCCTCCTACGACAGTGGTGCGGGGTGCTGCGGTGGTGCGGATGGTGCGGCGGCCGGGGCGCGCTTTGGGGACTACGCCCCGGCCGCCGGGCTTGATCAGCGGAGCAGCTGGAGAACGCCCTGGTTGGACTGGTTCGCCTGAGCGAGCATCGCCGTACCGGCCTGCGACAGGATGTTGGAGCGGGTGTACTTCACCATCTCCTCCGCCATGTCGGTGTCCGTGATGCGGCTGGACGCGGCCGAGAGGTTCTCCTTCGAGACGTTCAGGCTGCGAACGGCCGACTCGAACCGGTTCTGCGAGGCGCCGAGCTCCGAGCGAGCGGTCGAGATCGCGGTGATCGCGGTGTCGATCGCCGTGATGGTGGTGTTCGCCGCCGCGTTGGTGGTGACGTCGAAGCCGGTGGCGCCGGCAGCGCCGGACAGCGTGCCGACCGAGGTCGCCACGTCGGCCAGGTTGACCGCGATGGTGTCGTTCGCCGTCGAGCCCGCGCCGACCTGGAAGTTCAGCGAGCCGCCCTTGAGCAGGTCGATCCCGTTGAAGTTCGTGCCGTTGGTGATGCGGTTGAGCTCCTTGCCCAGCTCATCGGCCTCCGTCTGGATGGCCGCGCGCGAGGTGGCGTTGTTCGAGTCGTTACCGCCCTGCACCGCGAGGTCACGCATGCGCTGCAGGATGGAGTGGACCTCGGTGAGCGAACCTTCAGCGGTCTGCACGACGCTGATGCCGTCCTGAGCGTTGCGGGCGGCGACGGTCAGACCGCCGACCTGCGACTTCAGGCCCTCCGAGATGGCGAGGCCGGCCGCGTCGTCCGCCGCACGGTTGATGCGGAGGCCGCTGGACAGCTTCTCGAGCGACTTCGAGAGGTCGCCCTGCGTGTTGTTCAGGTTGCGGTAGGCGTTGTTCGCCGCGATGTTGGTGTTGATCTGCATACCCATGATGTTTCCTCCATGACTGGGTGGTGGTCCGCGGCCCTTCCGTGGTCCGCATCAGCCTCTATCGGCTGTCGTTGCCGTCCCGTTAGCGATGTGCTGTCAGGATGCTCGCGCAGAGCTCGGCGACGTGGGGGAGAGGCGCGAGACTCCCGCGACCGCGTGCTGCGCGAGGCGCGCAAGATACGCGCTGCGCCGGGCCTGGGAGGTCTTCGCCTCGATGACGACGGGGTCTCCCTCGTCGGCGTAGTGGGTGGCCATCCCCTCGCGCATGAGGCGGATCGCCTCGGAGCGCTGCTGGGAGACGGCGGAGTGCGTGATGCCGAGTTCGTCGGCGATCTCGGTGACCGTTCGGTCGTCGAAGTAGATGGCCTCGACGATGGAGCGCATCCGGTCGGGGAGGGCGGCGACGGCGGCGCGCACGTAGGCGGTCTGCTCGTTCGCCAGCAGGGAGTCCTCGGGGCCCACCGTCTCCGAGATCAGCAGCGGCTCGATCGTCTCGTCGAGCGCGGTGACGGTGCGGGAGGCGTCGGCGAGGCCGGCCGCGGCGGTCTCGCGGTCGACGCCGAGCGCGTTCGCGATCTCGTCGACGCTGGGCTTGCGCCCGAGCGCGGCGGTGAGGCTCTCCTGCACCACCAGCGTCTCCTTGATGCGCTTGCGCGCGGAACGGGTGGCCCAGTCGGAGGCGCGCAGTTCGTCTGCGAGCGCGCCGAGGATGCGAGTTCGGGCGTAGGCGCCGAACGGGACGCCGGTGGTCGCGTCGTACGCGTCGGCTGCGGTGACGAGGGCGACGGCCCCGGCGGAGGCCAGGTCGTCGCGCGACAGGTGGGTGGCGCGCGAGCACAGGTCGGAGACCAAGTAGCCGACAAGCGGCAGGTTCTCTACGACGAGCGCGTTGCGTTCGTTCCGGTTCACGCTGGGCGACCCCTCTTCATCGGACGGATACTTCGCGCCGGCCTCGTTCGGGGAGGCTGTCGCTGGTACTCGGGCGGTGCGGTGGACGCTCGGGCTTAGTCGGGTGCCGAGCGGGGTGCTAGGTGTCTTCCGCTGTTCACGGTAACAATTCGAGACTGTTCAGATTGCATGCTTTCTGTCCCCATTACGGGGCAGCGCGTACCCCCAGTACGGGGAATACTGGCAGCCCCCCATGAAGCGGTACGTCGCGCCGCTCACGGAGTGCCGCACACGCCTAACATCAGGCGCAAGCGTGCCGATGGTCAGAGGTGGCGGGGACACCATCCACCGACCTTCAGACCCGAGGAGACCAGGTGCGCACATCGACTCATGAGGAAGTTGGTAGCGACATGGCCGCGAGCGAGCTCTCCGCGCAGCTCTGGAAGGAGCGCGAGCTTCTCGAGCTGCTGCTGTTCAAGCTGGAGGAGGAGCAGCTCCTGCTCATCGCCGGCAAGTCGCGCTGGATCTCCCACGCCACCCGCGAGGTCGAGCAGGTCATCGAGCGGATGCGCGCCACCGGACTCGCCCGCACCGTCGAGGTCTCAGCCCTCGCCGAGGAGTGGGGGATCAGCCCGGATGCGACGCTCCGGGAGCTGGCCACCGCAGCTCCCGACGGCATCTGGTCCGACATCTTCGGCTCGCACCTGGCGGCCATGACCGAGCTCACAGCCCAGATCGCCGAGGTGCGCGACACCAACGAGCGCCTGCTGCGCGAGGCCGCGCGCTCCACGCAGGAGACCCTGAGCTCGCTGTCGGGCACGGGCGACGACCCGGGCGTCTACGGCGTCGGCGGTACGGGCTCCGCCGGCGACACCGCCCGCTTCTTCGACACGGAGGCGTGACCGGATGAGCACCTTCAGCGGCCTGAACACCGCCTACACCGGGCTTGTCGCCGCCAAGGCGGGCCTTGACGTCGTCGGGCAGAACCTGGTCAATGCCAACACGCAGGGGTACACCCGTCAGCGCGTCACGACCTCCGGCGTCCCCGCTCTCGCGTCCGCGGGCCTCTTCAGCGGGGGAGTGCGCCCGGGCCAGGGTGTGAGCGTGGACGGCATCCAGCGGCTCGATGACGCCGCTCTCGACTCGCGCGTCCGCAGCACGACCGCCCTGTCCGGTTACACCAACACCCGGGCCGACGCGCTGGCCACCCTGGAGTCGTCGCTCAACGAGCCGGGCACGAACGGCCTCTCGGCGCAGCTTCAGAAGTTCTGGTCCGCGTGGGGCGACGTGGCCAACCAGGCGGGGGAGCAGGCGCCCGCCGGCGTCCTCCTCGGCCAGGCGGGCAGCCTGGTGACTCAGATCCAGGCGGGCTACCACGCCGTGGACGACCAGTGGAGCGCGCTCCGCACGTCTGTGGACGGCATGGCCGCGGACCTCAACACCGCCGCCACCGCCGTCGCCGACCTGAACGGCCGCATCCGCTCGGCACTGGCCGGGGGCCAGTCGGCGAACGAGCTGCTCGACCGCCGCGACCTGCTGACCGCATCGATCGCCAAGATCGCCGGCGGAGTGGTCCGCCCCAACGAGGACGGCACGGTGGATGTGCTGGTCGGCGGCAACGCGCTCGTCTCGGGCACGACGGCCAACGCAGTGAAGGCCGCCGGTGCCAGCCGGATGGCGGACGCCGCGACCGATCCGGTCCGCCTGGAGTGGGCGTACCGTCCGGGCGCCGCCATCGCCCTGGAGGGCGGGTCCATCGCCGGCGCGATCTCGACCCTCGCCCCGGCCGATGCGACCGGCACCGGCGGCGTGCTCGCCGAGGCCGCCGTGAGCTTCAACGCGTTCGCCGTCACCCTCGCCCAGCGCGTCAACGCCGTGCACTCGACCGGCGCGACGCCGACCGGTGCGACGGGCCTCGACTTCTTCGCGATCGACGCCTCCAAACCGGCCGCGCTCGGCCTCTCGGTCGTGCCGACCGGCGTGAACCAGATCGCGACGGGCACACCGGGTGCCGGTGGCAAGGACGGCAGCATCGCCGACGCCATCAGCCAGCTCGGAACGGGCGCCAACGCGGTCGATAAGCAGTGGGCCGCCTTCGTGGTGCGCGTCGGCGTCGCCAGCCGCACCGAGAAGCAGCAGTCGGATCTGGCCGACCTGGCCAGCAGCGCCGCCACCAACGCACAGCTTTCCGGAGCATCCGTCGACCTCGACGAGGAGAACATGAACATGCTGTCCTTCCAGCACGCTTACCAGGGTGCGGCGCGCGTGATGACCGCCGTGGACGAGGCCCTCGACGTGCTCATCAACCACACCGGACTCGTCGGGAGATAGTCATGATCAGCCGTGTGACCAACGCGACCCAGACCCTCAACGCTCAGCGCAACCTGCAGCTGAGCCTGCAGCGTCAGGCGCAGCTGTACGACCAGGCGACGAGCCGTCGGCTGCTGAACAAGCCGTCGGACGACCCCACAGCGACGGCGAGCGCGCTCGGCGTGCGAGCCGACCAGGCCACTACCGCCCAGTACCAGCGCAACGTCGGCGACGGCGACGCCTGGCTGACGACAGCCGACTCCGCGCTGACCTCGGTCGAGACGCTCATGCACCGCGTTCGCGATCTGACGGTTCAAGGCGCGAACGACGGCGCCATGTCACCGGAGGCCAAGGAATCGATCGCGACCGAGCTCGACGGACTCAAGAAGAGCCTGCTCTCGCTGGCGAACACGACCTACTTGGGTCGGACGGTGTTCGCGGGCAACTCGGACGCCGGCGTCGCCTTCCAGCCCGACTACTCGTTCACCGGAGTAGCCGGAAGTACAGTGGAGCGCAGGATCGGACCCGACACCACGGTGCGGGTGGATGCCGACGGAGCCGCGGTCTTCGGAACCGGTGCGACGTCGGTGTTCTCGCTGATCGACAACACGGTGAACGACCTTCGCACCGGCGTGAACGTCACCCCGAGACTTGCGGAGATCGACGACAGGATGAAGGCGATCGTGGGAGAGCACGCGGAGGTCGGCGGTCGCCAGACCCGCATCGACAAGGCGAAGGATGCGCTCGCCGTCGGAGCCAACGCGCTCGAAGGCCAGCGCTCGTCCCTCGAGGATGTCGACCTCAGCAAGGTGATCCTCGACCTGAAGACACAGGATGTGAACTACCAGACCGCGATCGCCGTCACGGCCCGCGTGCTGCAGCCGACGCTGATGGACTTCCTCCGATGAGCGCGGTCCGCTTTCTCGCCCCACCGCCCGGGCTCGAGCCGCTCGACGCGTTCACCCTCGACCCCGTCGCCGGGGCGGACGGACTCTTCACCCTGGCATCGACCGAGCGTCCGGAGATCCGGCTTTTCGCCCTCGACGCCGAACGTCACCTGCCCGGCTACTCGCCCGAGCTGCCCGACGACCGCGCCGCCGAGCTCGGCATCGCGGCCGCGGAGGACGCACTGCTTCTCGTCGTGGTGACCCCGTCGCGCGAGGGGAGCACGGTGAACCTGCTGGCGCCGGTCATCGTCAACCGGGCGACGGGAGCTGCGCTACAACTCGTCCTCGACGACGATGCGTTCCCGGTGCGGGCAGAACTCGCGGCCCTCGCGGGGGCGTAGGACGCCCTAGCGCGTCGTCAGCTGGGCCCTAGCCGGCCTTCTTCGCCGGGCACGGCGCCGACTTCGCCATCGCATCGACGGTCTGCTGCTCGGACCAGGGGAGGGACGCGACCACTTTCGCGCCCTTCTGCTTCGCCGGCGTCTTCGACACGATCGACACGAGCCGCTGTGCGAGCAGCTGGGCGAATCCCGCGCCCGGAGTCGAATTGTTCAAGGCGACGACGACGGTCAGGCCGGATCCCGGGTCGGAGTACACCGCCGACACGTATCCGGGGATCGAGCCGGTGCTTCCACGGAGCGGCCCGAGAAGCTGGACACCGAGGCCGTAGCGCTGCCACGACTGGCCGTTGACGACCGCATCCACCTGGGCCTTGCGCGACTTCTCGCTCAGCAGGCTGCCGCTCGCGAGCGCCTGGCCGAACGCGCGCAGGTCGTGCACGTTCGACACGACGCCTCCGGCGGTCCAGCCCTGGGACGGCGAGAGGCGGCTCACATCGCGCATCGGTTCGCAGACGACGGCTCCCGCGCCGTCGAGTCCCGCCGCGTACCCGGCAGGATGCGCTCCGGGCACCGAGAACTGGGAGCTTCCGGGAAGCGTGCTCGCGCTCATCCCGAGCTTGTCGAAGACATACTGCTTGTACAGTTCCTGCCAGCTGCGGCTCGTCGCATTCTCCAGCGCCATGCCGACCAGCACCGCGTTCGTCGCCGAGCGGCCGTACTTCTCGCCCGGGGTGCCGAACTTCTGCATCGCGATCCCGTCGCTGGCGAGCTCGAGCGGCGGCCACTGCCGCCGCGGATTCATCACGAACTTCGGGTTCAGCTGCGCCACGTAGTCCCCGAGACCCGAGGTGCTCTGGCACAGCTCTCGCATGGTGATGCCCTCGACGCCGACGAGCCCCGGCAGCCACTTCGTGAGCGGGTCGTCGAGGCCGATGCGGCCCTCGTCCACGAGTTCGAGCAGCACGGTGCAGGTCATGGGAACGGTGTTCTGGCCGATCCGGAAGGTCATGTCGTCGGTGACGGGCTTTGAACCGCCGCGCGTGGTCGTCCCCTGCGCGTCCGACCAGCTCCCGGACCACGGCGCCCAGACACCCGCGAAACCGGCGGACGCATCGGCCAGCTTCATCGCGTCCGTGACGGCGGTCGACAAGCGCTTCTCGACATCCTTCGAGAAGCCGCCGGACTGCTGCTCGGGAGGGTTCGCGCTCCCCGACACGGACGTGCATCCGGCGAGGATCAGCGCCACGATCCCGGCGGTCGCGGCGAGCGCGATCCGCCCGAATCTGGTGTCACGTCGCATCGATACATCCCCTGGCGGTCGGCCTTCGTGTCCAGCGATTGTAACGTGCGGCAGAAACCTTGCCGTCACGCAAGGGGCTGTGGCCGCAATCCGATCGGGTCGACGCTGCGAATGGGTAAGTGAGGCGCCGCACGTGCGCCGTCCTACGGAAGGAACAAGACCATGCGCACATCACCGAATCGTCTGGTGGCCACGATCTTCGGGGCTGTCTACCTGTTGGTCGGGCTTCTCGGCTTCGCCGTCACCGGCGGGGTCGGCTTCATCGCCACCAAGGGCGGCTTGCTCCTCGGCGTCTTCGAGGTCAACCCGCTGCACAACATCGCACACCTCCTGATCGGAGCAGCGCTCCTGATCGCCGGCCTGACCCGCGTCGCCGCAGCCAAGGCCGTCAACATCACCGTCGGAGCCGTCTACCTGCTCCTCGGCATCGTCGGCTTCTTCCTGGTCGGGACAGACGCGAACATCCTCGCGCTGAACACGCCCGACCACTTCCTCCACCTGGTGAGCGCGATCGTCCTCCTCGGCACCGGCCTCGGCGCCGACCGGGGAACCCGCGCCCGCACTGCCGCCGCCTGACCGGCGGGGCCACGGCTCCCATGAGCAGGATGACGGATACGCTGCGGGTAGCCCCCGCCGCGTCGGCCTCTTCGGCCGTCGCGGTGGGCCCGGCGGCCCGCGCGTTCCTCGCCGTGGCCGCACTGGGGGCCGGTCTGCTTCACGCAGCGCTGGCCCCCAGCGCACCTCCTCCCCTTCTCGCAGCCTTCCTGCTGCTGGCGCTGGCCGAGCTGGTGTGGGCGGCATCCACGCTCGCCCGTGACCGGCCCTTCGTGTTCCGGCTGGTCCCGGCACTGGCGCTGCTGCCTGTCGGGATGTGGGCGGCACTCGCCGTCGCCGGTGCCACCGCCTCAGGGGGCACCATCATCGCGTTGCCCATCGCGCCGATGGCGGCCGCATCCCTGCTCGACGTCGCTGTCGCCGCGACCGCAGCCGTGATCGTCCGCCGGGGGCGCCCGGACCCCGAGCAGAATGCGCCGCTCCGCTTCGTCATCGCGCTCACGCTGAGCGCCTGCGTGGTCAGTGCGGTTACCATTCCCGCACTGGGGCTCACCGACGCCGGTATCGCCGCCGTGACGGTGCACCACCACCACTGAGGCGGATGCGCCCTCAGCGCTTCGGTGGACGCCGTCAGCGCTGGGAAAGCGTGAACGAGACCGCGCCGAAGCGCACCACCGAGCCGGGGTCGACCTCATGCCGCGTGCTCGGGTCGCACGCGAACGTGCCCTCGCCCGGATAGGTGATCGTCGTGCCGTTCGCCGAACCGAGGTCCATCACCCAGAACACGCCGTCGTACTGTCCGAAGGCGAGGTGTGCGCGGGATACCGACTTCGCCCCGTCCTCGATGGTGACCAACTCGACGTGAGCGGGATCCTCCATCTCGGTCCCCGGGGTGTGCACGGCCGGGTTCCTCCCGATCACGCCGTTCCCGCTCGTCTCCAGATGCTGGCCGTCGCTGAAGTCCAGCACGAAGGTCACCGCCACAGCCGTCCCCTCTCTCGATGCCTCATCCCGGCGCCGCTCAGCCGACCTGCGCACCCGCGACGGGCATCGACACCGGCCGGGCGTCGCGCATGAACCGCTCCACGTCGGGATCGACCGTGATGTCGCCCGGGCGCAGGGGCCTTGTCAGATAGAGACCGTCGAGGGTGGTGATCCGGCTCAGGGCCACGTAGGTCTGGCCCGACGTGAACGCGCGCGAACCCAGGTCGACGATCGCCGCGTCGTACGTCTTGCCCTGCGACTTGTGGATGGTGACCGCCCACGCCAGCCGCAGCGGGAACTGCGTGAACTCGGCCACGACGTCCTTCGTCAGCTTCTTGGTCTCCGGCGACCACGTGTACCGGAACTTCTCCCAGATGGCCGGCTCGACCTCGTGGACGTCGCCGTCGACATCCACGTACACGTTGGAGTCGATGCGCGTGACCGTGCCGATCGTGCCGTTCACCCAGCGCGGGCCGTCTCCCTGGCCGACATCGTTGCGCAGGAACATGACCTGCGCACCCACCTTCAGCTCGAGGCTCTCGTCGGCGGGATAGTTGCGCCCGCCGAAGTCGCCGCTCACCTCCGCCTTGGCCGTCAGCACCCGGCCGGGGAGGCGCTCGAGCGCCTGCGCGTTGATGCGGTTGACGGTATCATTGCGGGTCGCCAGGGTGATCGTCCCATCGTCGGGAGCCGGTCGCGCCCCCACCTCGTTCAGGCGGTCCGCGATTTCCTTCGTCACCTGCCCGTGACGCACGGCGTTCAGCATGAACCGGAAGTCGGACTCGTGCTGACGGTGCACCTGCAGCAGCTCGACGATGCGGAGGTCGGTCTCCTGCCAGACGCGGGCGTCGAAGAACCACATCGACCGGTAGGTGTCCGCGAAGTAGGCCCGCTCCTCCCGGTCGCCCGGCACGGGAGCCAGCTGGTACGGATCGCCGAACAGCACCACCTGGACGCCGCCGAAGGGCTCACCGGCGCGCTGCCGGGCCTGACGGAGGCTGCGGTCGATCGCATCCATCAGGTCGGCGTTGACCATGGAGACTTCGTCGATGACCAGCGTGTCGATGGTGTTCAGCAGCTTGCGGAGCTCGGCGCGCTGGTCGATCGCATGGTCCGCGATGACCCCGATCGGCAACCGGAACAGCGAGTGGATGGTCTGCCCGCCGACATTGAGCGCGGCGACGCCGGTCGGCGCCGAGATGACGAGCGACTTCTCGGTATTCCACGAGAGGTGGTTCAGCAGCGTGGACTTACCCGTGCCGGCGCGACCCGTCACGAAGACATGCTCGCGCGTGTTCTCGATGAGCTCGAAGACGGCCTGCTGCTCAGGGGAGAGGGAGAGACGGCCCATCCTCGCCCCTTTCGCGTCGCCCGACCTGCCGCACTACTCTAACCCGCGCACAGGGGCACATGGCGGCTATCCACAGGACCCTAGGATGGCCTCATGGCTGTGGGGGACGCTCGTGCGCGCCGGCGCGCCGTCCTGCTCTGGTCGGGCGTCGGCGTTCTGCTCCTGGCCGCCTTCGTCGCGGGACTCGGGGCGATGCAGCGCGCGTACTACAGCCCGAGCGGCTTCGTGGAAGGGTTCGTCCGGTCGATCGCGGCCCACGATGTGCCCAATGCCCTGGCCATGCCCGGCGCGGCCCCGACGGCGTCGGCACTGGACCGTTCCGGACTGCCGGTCGGCGCGTCGCGCGAGCTGCTGCGCTCCGACATCCTGCCCGCGATCCGCGACGTCCGAGTCGTCTCCGACACCACGGCAGCCGACGGCGTGCACACGGTCGTGGTCGACGCCCGCGCGGACGGGCAGCCCGTCTCGGCGACCTTCCGGGTGCATCAGACCGGGTCGGTGCTCGGTGTGCTGCCGACGTGGGCTTTCGCATCCACCCCGGTCGGGGTCGCCCGGATCACCGTCGCCCACGCGTCGACGTTCACGGTGGGCCGGCACACGGTGAACCCGCGGGCCGCGTCGCCCGATCAGCCGGCTGCGGCCTTCAATGTCTCCGCCGACTACCTCGTGCTCCCGCTCGCCCCGCTCGAGCTGAGTCACCGCTCGCACTACGTGCAGGCGGCGCCGGTGACCGTCACCGCCGCATCCGGACACGTCACCGAGGCGACCGTCGACGCGCAGCCCACCCCGGCGTTCACGACTGCAGTGCAGAAGCAGGTGGATGCGTTCCTCGACCGCTGCGCCGAGCAGAAGGTGCTCCAGCCCGCCGGCTGCCCCTTCGGCGTCGAGATCGACGACCGGGTGCAGGGGGAGCCCACCTGGTCGATTGACACCTACCCGAAGGTGCGCCTCGTCCCCGGCGACACCTCGTGGACCACCGACAAGATGGTCGGCGTCGCACACCTCGACGTGACGGTGCAGTCGCTCTTCGACGGCACGATCACGGTCCGCAGCGATGCAGAACCGTTCGCGATGAGTCTGAGCAGCGTCACGATCCGCCCCGACGGTTCGCTCGCGATCGTGGTGGCTCAGGAGCCGTAGCGGCTAGCGCGAGACGCGGTCGCGGTCCGCCATGCGGGCGAGCCGCTCGTTGTACGCCTGCAACTCGGCGTCTCCCGTGCGGTCGGCGTTGCGGTCCTGCCGCTTCGTCTCGCGCTCGTCGCTGCGGCTCCACTGGATGGCGACCACGATCGCCAGGATGACCGTCGGGATCTCGCCGATGCTCCACGCGATCCCTCCGCCCGCCTGCTGGTCGACCAGCGGCGAGTCGCCCCAGGTGCGACCCATCGCGCCGAACCAGTCGGCCAGGAGCAGACCGTGCATCTGCATGATCGACAGACCGAAGAAGGCGTGGAACGCCATCGTGAGCAGCAGCAGGAGCAAGCGGAACGGGTACGCCAGCCGGTACTTGACCGGGTCGATGCCGATCAGCGACTGCACGAACAGGTACCCCGTGATGAGGAAGTGGACGATCATCCACTCGTGCCCGATGTGGTCGGTGGTCGCCCAGCGGAACACGGGCGTGTAATAGAAGACCCACAGCGACCCGGCGAACAGGATCGCCGCGACGATCGGGTTCGAGATGACCGCCGCGAAGCGGGAGTGGACACCCAGTAGCAGCCATTCCCTGCCGCCGCGCGATCCGTCACGCCGCTTGCGGATGGCGCGCGCGGCGAGCGTGATCGGCGCGCCCGGCACGAGCAGCAGCGGGACGCCCATCGTCAGCACCATGTGGGCCGACATGTGCGCCGAGAAGAGGTACTTCTCGTAGACGTTCACGCCGCCGTTGGTGATGTAGAAGAGCAGGATGATGCCCAGCGTCCACAGCACCGTGCGGTAGATGGGCCATTTGTCACCGCGTCGCCGCAACCGCCAGACGGCGGCGAAATAGAAGAAGAGGGCGAACGCGCAGGCGAGCACCCACAGCAGATCGAAGTTCCACGAAGTGAACAGCCGCTCGAACGAGAGGGCGGGCGGCAGCTTCTCGCCGGTCAGGATCTCGGCGGGCGTCGGCGTCGCAGCGCGCGTCTCGGGCACCGGCGTGACCGTGCGGGCAAGCGCAGCGGCCACACCCGAGGCGATGCCCATGAAGGCGAGCTCCGCCACGACGATCCACCAGAAGCTGCGCGTCTCGCCCGTCGTCTTCAGCCGCCCGATCAGGTAGCGGCGCTGCGTCAGGCCGAACAGGCCGAGCGCCACCAGTGCGGCGACCTTGACGAGCACGAGAATGCCGTAGGGCGTCGCGAGCTCGGCGAGCGTGCCCACGCGCAACTCCGCATTCACGTAGCCGGACGCGGCCACGACGATGAAGCAGATGAGGGCGACCGTGGAGTAGCGCTCCAGGACGGTGAGCAGCCTCCCCTTGCCGAAGGTGTGCTTGACGACGATCAGGGTCACCAGGCCGCCGAGCCAGATCGCGGCGAACAGCACGTGCAGGCCGAACGACGTCACCGCGGCATCGTGCCCGGCCGCCTCTGCGCTGTGTCCCTGCTGCGCCATCGGGACAACGGTCGCCATCGCGAGCAGCGTGACGAAGACGATCGCCGTCTGGTTGCGGACCGCGAAGCACAACACGGTGACCGCCGCCGCGATCAGGGTGATGCCCAGCCACGCCTGGCCGAGCGAGACGCTGGTGATGAACGAGCTCAGTCCGTTGCTGAACGTGGCATCGAACGACCACGGCACGTTCGAGACGCTGACGAAGGTGAACAGTCCGGTCGCGGCGGAGGCGACCGTCATGACCGCAGCGCTCCCCGCGGCGAAGTCGAGCGCAGTGCCGTACTCGTCGCGGTCGGGGCTGAACGCGAAGCACGCCAAGACCAGTGCACCGACCGTGCCGGCCAGGCTGAGATTGACCACGAGCGTCGCGGCCGGGAGACCCCAGCGCACCAGCGCGCCAGGATCGGCCAGGAGAGGGGCGGACGCTCCGCCGCCGAACGCGAGGGCGGCCATCATCGCCACCGCAGCCGCCAGGAGCAGCGCGGCAGGGCCGATCACGCGGAAGATTCGTGGCACCCGTCCAGCCTACGTCTCCACCCCTGGACGGCCGCCCACAGCAGGAGTCCGGTGCATGCGGATACGACGAAGGCGGCCCCGCGAATTGCGGAGCCGCCTTCGGGCAAAGCTGGGAACGACTACTTGACGGCAGCCTTGAGCTTCGAGCCCGCGGTCAGCTTGACGCGGTGGCCGGCCGGGATGGAGATCTCGGCGCCGGTCTGCGGGTTGCGGCCGGTGCGGGCAGCGGTCTCGCTGCGCTCGGCGGCGAGCCAGCCCGGGATGGTGACCTTGCCACCCTTGGCGACGGTCTCGCTGATGGTGCTGAAGAACGCGTCGACGACGCTCGAGACGGTCGCCTGGCTCTGACCCGACGCCGCAGCGACGGCGGCAACGAGCTCGGTCTTGTTCAGGTTGTCAGCCATTAAGTGTCCTCCTCGGACCTTGTGCTGGATTACAGCTATCTTGTGGAACGGTTGAGGCCACGCAGGGCCGTAACGTTTGGTCGGTCGACCGCCTCGAATGTATCAGAAACCCGCAGAAACACGCGGATTTTCGGCCCCTTTAACGCACATCGGGTGCGATCTGCGACATCCGGTCGTCCACCGGGTACGACGAAGGGGCGCCCGGCCGAAGCCGGACGCCCCTTCGAAACGCAGGTCGCGCTGGATTACCAGCTCGACTTCGTGATGCCGGGCAGCTCGCCGCGGTGCGCCATGTCACGGAAGCGGACACGCGAGATACCGAACTTGCTGAGGTTTCCGCGGGGACGGCCGTCGACGGCGTCGCGGTTGCGGACGCGGATCGGCGAGGCGTCGCGGGGGAGCTTCTGCAGGCCGAGGCGGGCGGCCTCGCGCGACTCGTCGGACCCGTTCGGGTCGACGAGGGCCTTCTTGAGCTCGGCGCGCTTGGTGGCGTAGCGCGCGACGACGACCTTGCGCTGCTCGTTCTTGGCGATCTTGGACTTCTTGGCCATGATTAACGCTCCTCTCGGAAGTCGACGTGCTTGCGCACTACGGGGTCGTACTTCTTGAGCACGAGGCGGTCGGGGTTGTTGCGACGGTTCTTGCGGGTCACGTAGGTGTAACCGGTGCCGGCCGTCGAACGGAGCTTGATGATCGGACGGATGTCCTGCTGCTTCGCCATTAGATCTTCTCCCCACGGGCCAGGAGGTCCTTGACCACGGACTCGATGCCACGGGCGTCGATGACCTTGATGCCCTTGGCACTCAGGGTCAGGGTGACGTTACGGCGAAGCGACGGAACGTAGTACGTCTTCTTCTGGATGTTCGGGTCGAACCGGCGCTTGGTGCGACGGTGCGAGTGCGAGATGGCGTGACCGAAGCCGGGAACGGCTCCAGTCACCTGGCACACTGCTGCCATTGGTTTCTTCTCCAATACCGTGGAACCGATTGGTTCCACCCAAGGTCACTTGTCGGCATGCGACTTCCCCACCGATTTCGAGAGGGGGTTTCGCATACGATCCGAGTGGGGGAGGCCCACTCAGCCAAACATCTATGCTACGGCATGGATGCGGAGGCAGCCAAATCGCTCTTCGCCGTGCACGAAGCGCAGAGGCCGAAGACGTCGACGACGTGCTGAGCCTGCGTGAAGCCGTGCGCTGCGGCCGCCTGGCGGGCCCACTCCTCGACGGCGTCCGCCTCGATCTCCACCGTCAGCCCGCAGTTGCGGCAGATCAGGTGGTGGTGGTGGCCGGTCGTGCACGCCCGGTACAGGCTCTCGCCCTCCGGCGACTGCAGCGAATCGGCGTCGCCTTCGGACGCCAGGTCGGAGAGCGCCCGGTAGACCGTCGCCAGTCCGATCGGCGAGCCCGCCTCGTGGAGGCTCATGTGCAGTCCCTGCGCGCTGATGAAGCCCTCCGTCGAGGTCAGAGCCTCGCGGACGGCCTCCCGCTGCCAGGTGTTGCGCTTCACCATCCCAGGTTAACCCGCCTGGCTCACGAGTGGCCGTGAGGCCGTGGCCGAACCGCGGCGGCGCGCACGGCGGCCTCCCGCGATCCGGCAGACGACGTAGATGAGGAACGAGATCGTCGTCACGTACGGGCTGATCGGGAGGGCACTGCCGAGCGCGAGCATGATGCCGCCCACCACGGAGACCAGCGCGAACAGCACACTGAGAAGCGGCACGCCGAGCGGCGACGACGAGATGCGCATCGCCGCGGCCGCCGGAGTCACCAGCAGCGACAGCACCAGCAGCGCACCGACGATCTGCACGGACACCGCGACCGCGAGGCCCAGCAGCACCATGAACGCCAGTGCGACGAACCCGGTCGGCACGCCGCGCGAGGCGGCGACATCCGCATCCAGACTGTCGAACGTCAACGGCCGCCACATCAGCAGCAGGGCGATGAGGACGATCGCGCCGATCGTGAGCAGCCAGCCCAGCTGGGGGTCGTCGACGGATACGATCTGCCCGGTCAGCAGGCCGAACTTGTTAGCGCTCCTGCCCGGATACAGGGCCAGCGCGAGGATGCCGAGCCCCAGCCCGAACGGCATCAGCACGGCGATGATGGAGTTCCGGTCCCGCGCCTTCGCACCGAGCAGCCCGATCAGGATGGCCGCGACGAGCGAACCGACGAGAGACCCCGCGACGACGTTCACCCCGAACAGCAGGGCGATGGCGGCGCCGGCGAACGAGAGCTCGCTGATGCCGTGCACGGCGAACGCCATGTCGCGCTGCATCACGAACACGCCGATCAGGCCGCCGACGACGCCCAGCACCGCCCCCGCGAAGATCGAGTTCTTCACCAGGAGCAGCAGCTCGCCGTAGTCGGTGAAGTCGAACAGCTGCTGCCACACGTCGAGATGCATCATGCTGCCGGCTCCGGATGTGTCTCGCGCGTGTGCGCGTGGTGGTCGTGGGTCTCCGCGTCCGGGATGCCGACCACGACGATCCGTCCGCGGCTGCGGATCACGTCGACGGGCGTCCCGTACAGATCGGTGAGGACGTCGCTGCGGAGCACCTCATCCGGGGTCCCGGTGCGGAACCGGCCGCCGGCCAGGTACAGGACGCGGTCCACCATCCCGAGCACCGGGTTCACGTCGTGCGTGACGAAGACCACGGCGCTGTCGTGTTCGCGTCTCCGCCGGTCGATCAGCTCGCTGACGCCGCGCTGATGCTGCAGGTCGAGGGACAGCAGCGGTTCGTCGCACAGCAGCAGCGCAGGGTCGCCGGCGAGCGCCTGCGCCACGCGCAGCCGCTGCTGCTCGCCGCCCGACAGGGAGCCGACGGCCGCATCCGCGTAGCGGCGGGCGCCGACGGCGTCGATGAGCCGGTCGACCTGCGCCTTGTCGTCGCGGCGGGGGAGGGGGAGCCCCCAGCGGTGCCCGTTCACACCGAGCGCCACGAGGTCGCGGGCACGCATCGGCGTGCCCGCCGGGATGAGCTTCTGCTGCGGGATGTAGCCGATGCGGCGGTCGCCGCGGCGCACGGGATGCCCCTCGAAGGCGATCTCGCCGCCGTCCAGGTGCTGCTGCCCGAGGATGGTGCGCAGCAGGCTGGTCTTGCCGGAGCCGTTGGGGCCGAGCACGGCGACGAACTCGCCCGCATGCACGTCCAGGTCGAGCCCGCTCCACAGGGTGCGGTCGCCGAAGCCGAGCGAGGCGTCGCGGAGCCGAAGCACGACGTCGCGGGTCTCCGGAGCGGGCATGCGCTCGAGCGGCTCGCTCATGATGCCAACGCCTTGCCGACGGCATCCACGTTGGCCTGCATCCAGCCGAGGTAGTGCTCCCCGGCGGGAAGCGTCTCGGTGACCGGCACGACGGGGATGCCGGCGTGCTTGGCCGCGGCGAGCACGCGCTCGGTCTCCGCGCCGGTGGTCTGCTCGTTGTAGGCGAGCATCTTCACGCGGTGGTCGGTGAACAGCGCGAGGGTGTCCCGGAGGACCACGGGCGAAACGTCGTTCTCCTGCTCGATCGCCCTACTGAACGCGGCAGGCGTCTTGTCGACCAGGCCGATCGCATCCAGCAGGTACAGGGGCACCGGTTCGGTGATCGCGACGCCCTCTCCGGCGTAGTCGGCCTTCAACTTCGCTTCGGAGTTCTCCAGGCCGGCGAGCTGCTGCGTGAAGGCGGCTGCGTTCTTCTCGAAGGTCGCCTTGTGCGACGGGTCGGCCTTCGCCAGCGCGGCTTCCAGCGCGTCGACGAGTTTCCGGACACTCGGGAAGTCGTACCAGATGTGCTCGTTGAGCTCCCCGTCGACCGCTTTCTTGCCAGAGAGGTCGACGACGTTCAGGATGCTCGCCGCGCTGTTGTCGGACCCCTTCAGCAGGGTCTGCATGAACTCGTCGTAGCCGCCGCCGTTCTCGATGACGATGTCGGCCTTGGAGACGGCGAGCTGGTTCTGCGCGCTGGCCTCGAACGAGTGCGGATCCTGGGCGGGGTCCGACATGAGGGAGGTGACATGCACGGCGTCGCCGCCGATGGTGGTCGCGATGTCGCCGTACACATTCGTACTGGCGACGACGCGGATGACGCCGTCGTCGGATCCTGCCGACGGTGCGGAGCAGCCGGCGAGCGCCACGATCGTGGCGGCGGCGACCGCGAGGGCGGAGACGAGGGAACGCGTCTTCATGGGTGAGCCTGTCTAAGTCGCGAACGACACAAGAGGGTGCACCCGCGGGCGCGGGCACCGGCTCACATTACGGCTTATTGAAAATGATTGTCAAATTCAAGTCGCGTTCAATCGAGCAGGAGCGCCGGCTCCTCGACGATGGATGCGACATCTGCCAGGAATCGGGACGCGACGTCCCCGTCGACCACGCGGTGGTCGAACGACGCGCCGAGCGTCGTGACGAAGCGCGGGCGCACCTCGCCGTCGACCACCCACGGCTTCTGCTTGATCGTCCCGAGCGCAACGATGCCGACCTCGCCGGGGTTCAGGATGGGCGTGCCCGTGTCCATCCCGAACACACCGATGTTCGTGATCGTGATGGTGCCGCCGTTCATGTCGGCGGGCGGCGTCTTGCCGTCGCGGGCCGTCAGGGTGAGCTGCTCGAGCGCCTTCGCGAGCTCGAGCAGGGTCATGCCCTGTGCCTCCTTGATGTTCGGGACGATGAGGCCGCGCGGCGTCGCCGCGGCGATGCCGAGGTTCACGTAGTGGCGGACGATGATCTCCTCGTCGGTCCACGACGAGTTCACCATGGGATTGCGGCGCACGGCCCAGATGATGGCCTTCGCCATGATCAGGAGGGGTGACACCTTCACCCCGCCGAAGTCGGCCGAGTTCTTGAGGCGCTTGACGAACTCCATGGTGCGGGTCGCATCCACGTCGACGAACAGGCTGACGTGCGGAGCGGTGAACGCGCTCGACGTCATTGCATTGGCGATGGCCTTGCGGACGCCCTTGACCGGGATGCGGTCCTCGCGGTCGTCCGGCCACTCCGGAGTCTGCAGGTTGCGGAACACCGTGACCTGGGTGGCCTCGCGGAGCACGTCGTCACGGGTCACGTCGCCGATCGGGCCGGTCGGCGTCACCGCGCTGATGTCGACGCCGAGGTCCTTCGCCAGCTTGCGGATGGGTGGCTTGGCGACGACCGGGCCGGACGGCCGCGCCGCGGTGGGCTGCGTGGCCGATGCGGACTGTGCGGGTGCCGGTCGAGCGGCTGCGGCTGCGGGGGCCGGAGACGCTGACGGTGCGGTCGGGGCAGCGGAGGGCGCGGGCTGCGCGATGGACCCCGAGAATGCGACCGGGAGCGAACCGGTTCCGGGATGCGTCACCCGGCGCCGACGGCTGGACCCGTGTCCGGCGGAGCCGTAGCCGACGAGCACGGCGCCCGCCTTCGGCTCCTCCTCGTGCGACACCGTCGCCGCGGCGTCGGCCGCGACCTCCTCGGCGGGTTCCGGCTCGGGAGCGGGAGCGGCGGGGGTCTGGCCGCCGGCCGTGACGGTGAAGATCGGCGTGCCGACCTCGACCGTCTGACCCTCGGAGACCAGCAGTTCACTCACGGTGCCCTCGAACGGCGACGGCAGTTCGACCAGCGACTTGGCGGTCTCGATCTCGACGATCACCTGATTGACGGCGACCGGTTCGCCTGGCGCGACCTTCCACGCGACGATCTCCGCCTCGGTCAGGCCCTCGCCCACATCGGGCAGGAGGAACTGGGACTCGCTCATGTGCGGCTTCTCTCTGTCAATTTCTCGCGCCGGGTCGTTGTCGCGCGTCGTCCGGTGCGGGCGTCAGTACGCCAGCGCGCGGTCGACGGCTTCGAGAATGCGGTCGGCGTCGGGGAGGTAGGTCTCTTCGAGCTTCGCCGGCGGGAACGGGACGTCGAACCCGGCGACGCGCAGCACCGGCGACTCCAGCGAGTAGAACGCCTTCTCGGCGACCGTTGCCGCCACCTCGGAGCCGACCGAGACGTTGCCCGGCGCCTCCTGCGCGATGATCAGTCGCCCGGTCTTCTGCACCGAGGCGATGACGGGCGCGTAGTCGATCGGGGAAAGCGAGCGCAGGTCGATGACCTCGAGACTGCGTCCCTCTTCCGCGGCGAGCTCAGCGGCACGGAGCGCGACGCTGACCATCCCGGCCCAGGCGACGATCGTCGCGTCGGTTCCGGTCCGCACCACGCGGCTTGCGTGCAGCGGCGTCGGGTTCTCGACCAGGTCGACTTCGCCCTTGGGCCAGTACCGACTCATCGGCTCGAAGAAGACGATCGGGTCGTCGGAGCGGATCGCCTCCTGGATCATCCAGTACGCGTCGTGCGGGGTCGACGGCGCGACGACCCGGAGCCCCGCGGTGTGCGCGAAGTACGCCTCCGGAGCCTCCTGGTGGTGCTCGACCGCGCCGATGTGTCCACCGTGCGGGATGCGGATGACGACGGGGAACTTCATCCGCCCGCTGTGCCGGTTCGTCATCTTCGCCAGCTGCGTGGTGATCTGGTCGAACCCGGGGAAGACGAAGCCGTTGAACTGGATCTCGACCACCGGTCGGTAGCCGCGCATCGCCAGGCCGATCGCGGAGCCGATGATGCCGGCCTCGGCGAGCGGGGTGTCCATGACGCGCTGCGGACCGAACTCCTTCTGCAAACCCTCGGTGACCCGGAAGACACCGCCGAGCGGGCCGATGTCCTCGCCCATCAGGAGCACGCGGGGGTCGTCTGCGAGTGCGCGCCGCAGCCCGGCGTTGAGCGCCTTGACCATCGGCAGCGACTGGATGCGCGGCTCGGGAGCGACGGGAGCCGCGGGCGCCTCCTCGGCGACCTCGGCGTGCTCAGCCGCCGCGGCATCCTCCCCGACCTCGGCGGACGCCTGGGCGTCCGCGTGCGCGATCGCGTCCGCAGCCTCGCCGTCCTGGTCCGGCCCGATCTGCTCGGGCGCCGCATCGTCCTCGATCACGAACTCGCGCGTCCACTCCTGCTCGGCAACGTGCTCTTCGAGCACGCGAGCATCCGGATCGCTCTCGATGATCTCGACGACGTCGATCGCCTGGGTGTCGAGCGATGCGCTGTCCGTGCGCGTCTCGACCGACTGCGTGTCCGTGCCGTCGCCGTCGTGTTCCTCGATCAGCTCGGCCTCGACGTATTCGGCCTCGCTCCTCACGTCGCTCATGCGTCACCTCCGAACGATGCCTCGTAGTCTTCGATCCATCGCCGCTGCTCGTCGGTCAGGGGATGCGGCTCACTGTAGACGTGCTCGAACATCGAGGCGACGGACGGCGGCGTCAGCTCGAGGGTTCGCCGGCGGATGTCGGCGGCCAGGTCGGCCCCCTCCTCGTCCGCGCTGTCGAAGAACGCCTGCCCGACGCCCTGCTCCTCCAGGAACACGCGGAACCGCAGGATCGGGTCGCGCTCGGCCCAGTAGGCCGTCTCCTCGTCGGTGCGGTACTTGCTCGGGTCGTCGCTCGAGGTGTGGGCGCCCATGCGGTAGGTGAGCGCCTCGATCATGCTCGGCCCCTCGCCCGACCGGGCGTCGTCGAGGTGCTTGGCCGTCACCGCGTACGCCGCGAGCACGTCATTGCCGTCGATCTGCACGCCCGGGATGCCGAAGCCGCTCGATCGCAGATAGAGGGGAGTGCGCGACTGCGTGCTGACCGGCACGGAAATCGCCCAGTGGTTGTTCTGCAGGAAGAAGACCTGGGGGGTCTGGTAGCTCGCAGCGAAGACGTACGCCTCGTTGACGTCGCCCTGACTGGTGGCGCCGTCGCCGAAGTAGACGATCGACGCTTCATCCTGCGTCGGATCGCCGGTGCCGACCTTGCCGTCGAGCTTCATACCCATCGCGTAGCCGGTCGCATGGAGGGTCTGCGACCCGATCACGAGTGTGTAGAGGTGGAAGTTTCCGACCGCGGGGTCCGTCGGGTCCCATCCACCGTGCGTCGTGCCGCGCAGGAGCCCGATGATGCCGATCGGATCGATGCCGCGCACCATGCCGACCACGTGCTCGCGGTACGACGGGAACAGGTGGTCCTGGGGCCGCGCTGCGCGGGCCGAGCCGACCTGCGCGCCCTCCTGGCCGCGGCTCGGCACCCAGAGACCGAGCTGGCCCTGGCGCTGGAGGTTGGCCCCTTCGTTGTCGAGCGCGCGCACGTTGACCATGTCGCGGTAGAAACGGCGGTAGTCGTTCTCGTCGAGCCTCTCCAGGTACGGGAGGTACTCGGCCGACGTCTCGCTCGGCTGGAACCGGCCGTCTGCGGTGAGCAGCTGGACGGTGTTCGCCGGGCGCGGGATCTCGTTCGTCGCAGCCACCGTACTAACCTAACCGCTTGCCCGGGTGGCCATTTGGTAGGTTCTGCACAAGATCGGCGGCGACCTGCAGGAGTTTCTCCACAGATTCTTCCTCGCCGACGCTGATCCGGATTCCCTCCGGCGGAAACGCACGAACCGTGAGCCCGGCGTCGAAGAAGGCGTCGTTCGCCGCGACGGTCTGCTCACCGGTCGCGAGCCAGACGAAGTTGCCCTGCGCCTCGGGCACCGCCCAGCCCTGTTCGATCAGAGCGTCGCGAAGCCGGTCGCGGAGCATCGCCACCCGGGCCACGCGCTCCATCAGTTCGTCCTCCGCCGCGATGGAGGCGAGCGCCGCCACACGTGACGCGTCAGTGACGGACAGAGGGATGGCGGCCGAGCGTGCCGCATCGAGCACGGCCTGCGGCCCGACGGCGTAGCCGATGCGCAGCGCCGCGAGGCCGTACGCCTTGGAGAACGTGCGGAGCACGACGAGGTTGGGGTAGCGGGAGAGGAGCGGGATGCCGTCGACGGCCGCGTCGTCGGTGACGAACTCGAAATACGCCTCATCGAGCAGCACGAGGAGGTCGGACGGCACACGGGCCATGAACGCCTCGAAATCGGCGGCCGTCACGATCGTCCCGGTCGGATTGTTCGGGGTGCAGACGATCACGACGCGCGTACGGTCGGTGATCGCATCCGCCATCGCATCCAGGTCGTGGCTCCCGTCGGCGCGGTTCGGCACCTGCACGCTCGTGGCGCCGGTCACCGTCACCAGGCCCGGGTAAGCCTCGAACGAGCGCCAGGCGTAGACGACCTCGTCGCCCACCCCGGCCGCAGCGGAGATGAGCTGCGACAGCAGCGCGACCGAGCCGCTGCCCAGGTGCACTTCGCCCACGCCCACGCCATGCCGCTCTGCGAGCCGCTCGCGGAGGTCGGCGCCGCCCGCATTGGGATAGCGGTTCAGGTCGCGCAGAGTCGCGGCCACCGCATCCACCACCGAGGGGAGGGGCGGGAACGGGTTCTCGTTGCTCGACAGCTTGAAGCCGTCGGCCGGCGCCGGCCGCCCCTGCTTGTAGGCAGGCACAGCGACGATCTCGGGGCGCAGTCTCACGCCGAGCGTGTCATCGGAACTCACAGACCCAACTTAGCCGCGCCCGCATTCCCCGGGAGGAATTCCCTAGATCTGTGGATGGCGCCGCAGGGCTGTGAGCCGAATGGACGAGTTGAGGAATGCGAGGCCGAGGAAGGCGAGTTCCACCGACACAAGGACCGAGTTCACCTCAATTCGCTCCGGGTGAAGAAGCGGGCTGAGCGCGCCGAGCAGGTACCCCGCACCCAGCCACCAGCCGATCAGCGGTCGTGCAGAGAGCCTCCACCATGGCCGCGGCGGTAGAACCGGCTCGTCCGCACCGCGGAACGACCGCGCCGTAGCGATGATGGTGATGACCACGAGCGTCTCCCCGACGACGGAGGTCGCAGCGCTAGGCAACACCAGGCCGAGGGCAAGGATGATCAGGCGAAGGCCGAGGTTCTGCACGACGAGCACACCGAACTTCTGCCACGGGTTCATCACCCTCAGCGGCCACCACCGCAGCGGCGGGTACACCTTTTTCTCCCGAATCGGTTCCGGTTCGGTCAGTCCTTCAGGCTTGGGCACCCGCTGACTGTAGCGTCCCCCTGTACCCCACCCGCGCTCCCTGTAAGGATGAGGCCATGCGATTCCTGCTCAGACTGATCATCAACGCCGTCGCCCTGTGGCTCACGACCCTGATCGTGAGCGGGGTGACCGTACGCCCGTACGCCGACGACACCACCGCGCTGGTCCTCACCTACCTGCTCATCGCGCTCATCTTCGGGGTGGTGAACGCCATCATCGGCACGGTGATCCGGATCATCGCCATCCCGCTGTACATCTTGACGCTGGGGCTGATCTCGCTGCTGGTCAACGCGTTCCTGCTCTTCATCGTGTCGTGGATCAGCGATGCCATCGGCTTCGGGCTGCACATCGATGGGTTCTGGTCGGGCGTGCTCGGGGCGCTCGTGCTCGGCATCATCTCGTGGCTGCTGGGGCTCATCTTCCGCCCCGCACGACGCGACTGACGTCTGCGGCGGCCGCACGCGTACGGGAGAATGGTGGGGTACCCGCCGCCTGATCCCGCGAGGAGCACCATGACCGCCCTGCCTCCCCAGCCGTTGAGCCCCCTGGATGGCCGCTATCGGTCCGCCGTGATCGGCCTCGGCGACCACCTGTCCGAGGCCGGTCTGAACCGGGCGCGGGTGCAGGTCGAGGTGGAGTGGCTGCTCTTCCTCACCGAGCGCAGGATGTTCGGCTCCTCGCCGTTGACCGACGAGCAGAAGCGTGGCCTGCGGGCGCTCGCCGACGACTTCGGCCAGCCGGAGATCGACCGGCTCGCCGAGCTCGAGGCGACCACCCGGCACGACGTCAAGGCCGTCGAGTACCTCGTGCGGGAGCGTCTGCACGCGCTGGGGCTCGACTCCATCGCCGAGCTGACCCACTTCGCCGCGACGAGCGAGGACATCAACAACCTCTCCTACGCGCTGACGGTCAGCGCCGCCGTCCGGGAGTCGTGGCTTCCGAAGTTCCGCGCAGTGATCGCCGAGCTGCGGGCCCAGGCGCTGCAGTACCGCGACGACGCGATGCTCGCCCGCACGCACGGTCAGCCGGCGACCCCGACGACCATGGGCAAAGAGCTCGCCGTCTTCGTCCACCGGCTGGAGCGGGTGCTCGCACAGATCGAGGGCGGGGTGCACCTGGGCAAGTTCAGCGGTGCGACCGGCACGTTCGCCGCCCACCTGGTGGCCGACCCGGATGCCGACTGGCCGCGCCTCTCGCGCGAGTTCGTCGAGAGCCTCGGCCTCGACTGGAACCCGCTGACCACGCAGATCGAGTCGCACGACTGGCAGGCTGAGCTGTACTCACGGATCTCGCACGCCAACCGCATCCTGCACAACCTGTGCACCGACGCCTGGACGTACATCTCTCTCGGCTACTTCCGTCAGGTCCCCGAGCCGGGCGCGACCGGGTCCTCCACCATGCCGCACAAGGTCAACCCGATCCGTTTCGAGAACGCGGAGGCCAACCTGGAGCTCTCGAGCGCCGTGCTGGACTCGCTCGCCGCGACGCTGGTCACGAGCCGCCTGCAGAGAGACCTCACCGACTCCACCACCCAGCGCAACATCGGCGTCGGCCTCGGGCATTCGCTGCTGGCCCTCGACAACATCGAGCGGGGGCTCGGCCAGATCACGCTCGACCGCACGGCTCTCGCCGACGATCTCGACGCCAACTGGGAGGTGCTCGCCGAGGCGATCCAGACGGTCATCCGTGCGGAGGTCACTGCGGGACGCTCGACGATCTCCGACCCGTACGCGCTGCTCAAGGAGCTGACGCGCGGCAAGCGGGTGGACCACGCCGCACTGACCGAGTTCGTCAACGGACTCGAGATCGGTCAGGCGGCGAAGAACCGCCTGCTCGCGCTCACTCCTGCCGGGTACGTCGGTCTGGCGTCCCAGCTGGTCGACTACCTCTAAGCCCCGAGGGGTCGGTGGTCTCCGCCTCAGTGACCTCGCGGGCGGTCATCACCCTCGGCGCGGTCACGGGCGGCCTTGGCGCGCGCTTCGGCATCCTGTTCGTGGATGTCCTCCACTTCCGCCTCGGTCGGCTTGAAGGCCAACGCGAACAGCGCCAGCAGGACCACGCTGATGATGAAGGTGATACCCAGAGCCACCCCGGCGAGCACGAATTCGCGCGTCGCGATGAGCACGATCAGTCCGACGAAGACGGCCAGCCCGCCGGAGATGCCGAGCAGTTCGAGGGGGAGGAAGCGGTCGCGCCGGGTCGGCTGGAGGTTCTGGGTCACTCGGGGGTCTTTCTTGTCGCGAGGGGTCACGAGCCGCTCTCCGCTCCGGCGGACGGCGTGCGGCTGTGCGAGGCGCCCCGGAGCGTGACCGCTCCGATCCCCTGGAACACTCCGACGATGACCGCCCAGGCGCCGAAGAGCCCGATCGCGAGGACCGCGTCGGCGGGCGCCAGAAGCAATACCAGGGCGAGCACGGCGGTGATCGCGCCCACGATCAGCCAGTCTCGAGCAGCGGCGTCGCGACTGCGCTCCCGGATGCCGTTGTACAGCTCCAGGAAACCGGTCAACGCCGCCCACACGGTCACCAGGTAGAGGAAGAGGCCGAGGCCCGCGCCGGAGAGCGCAAGCGCGAGCACACCGGCGATCAGGCCGATCGCACCCTGCACGGCGAAGAGGATGCGCGTGAGGCGTCCGCCTGCCAGCAGGACGCTCAGGATGCCGGTCACCAGACCGTCCAGGATGGCGAAGGCGCCGAAGACGATAAGCCCGAAGGGTGCGGTATGCGCATCGCGGGTGAACGTGATCACCGCTGCTGCTGCCAGGGCGACGATCGCGCGTGCGGCGGGGACGACCCAGTACCGGGTGTGCGCGTGGACGTTCGGATGCTGGGCAGGGACGGCGGTAGCCACTCGGCGACCTCTTTCGTACGGGATTCGCCATCCAGTCTAGTCGGCGGCTTCCTGCGCGTTCGCCCACCGATCAGGTCCCCGCTCGCTACGATCACGGCATGCGGATCGGATTCGTGGTGCTCCGTGCGGTGGCGTTTCTGGTCACGCTGGCGGCCGTCATCGCCCAGCTCACGACGAGTATCACCTCCATCAGCGCCCGCGGCGGCAACGTCGGGACGCTCGTTTCGAACTTCTTCAGCTTCTTCACGATCGACTCCAACGTGCTCGGTGTCATCGTGCTCGGGATCGGCGCTGTGCTCCTCCTCGCTCGCCGGGGTGACGACCCGGGCTGGTACACCGCGCTGCGCGCTGCATCGGTGACCTACCTGGTGACCACCGGCGTCGTCTACAACCTGCTGTTGCGCAACATCTCCCTCGCACAGGGCACCACGGTCGGCTGGTCGAACGAGGTGCTGCACGTCATCGCGCCGGCGTACCTGCTCATCGACTGGCTGTTCGCCCCAGGGCGCACTCCGCTGCGGCTCCGGTCGGTGTGGGGCATCGCCGTGTTCCCCATCGTCTGGGCCGTCTACACGCTGGTCCGCGCCCCCTTCGCCGCGGACCCCGTGACGGGGAAGGGACCGCGGTACCCGTATCCGTTCCTGAACCCGGCGACCAGCCCGAACGGATACCTGTCCGTCGCCTTCTACGTCGTGCTGATTGCCGTGGTCATCCTGGTGGCGGGATACGGCGTCGTGTGGATCTCCCGGCGCTGGAGGGGCGACCGCACCCTGCCCGACACCGCGCCACTCGCGGAGGCCTGAGAGCGAGGTCCGTCACGCTGCGGCGGGACGAGATTCCGGCTCTTCGGCGCGCGCCCAGAAGATCACCGCGGCGAGCGCACCCACCGCGAGCAGGAACGCTCCCGTCGGCGTGACGGTGTCCGGAAGCTCGCGCTGGGCGAGCATCCCGGCGACGATCCCGGCCAGCACTCCGGCGCCTGCGACCACGGCGAACGCGAACGAGATCGCGCGGGCCGCGCCCTCCATCACCATGCCCCGAACGACCAGCGCGACCGCCGCGATCACCCAGAGGGCGGCAACCGGCACGGAAAGCAGCAGGCCGAGCGGATCGCGCAGCAGCACGCCCGGTACGGCGTAAAGGATGCCCGCGGCCAGCAGCAGCACCACGCCGAGCGCGGCGAAGGCGCCGATACGCGCGCGGTCCGTCCGGAGCCGGAGAATCGGGCCGAGCAGCGACGGCCAGGTCAGTGCGAGGGCGAAGGCGACCAGGGAGAGCGCCACGCTGCCTGCGCCCTGCAGCACGGGGAGAAGGATGCCCAACATCCCTCCATTGAACGCGTCCGCCCGGCGATCCGCGTCATCCCGGAGGATGATCGGCAGTGCCGGGCGAACGACCCGCTGAACGGCCCACGATTGGAGAACCCCCGATGCTCGTCCGTCACCGCGGTGCCGAACCGTCCGTCGACCCGTCCGCCTCCGTCGCGCCGACGGCGGTCGTCTCCGGCGACGTCCGCATCGCTGCCGGGGTCCGGATCCTCCACGGAGCCGTGCTGTCGGCTGAGGACGGGCAGGTGACGATCGGCGAGGAGGCTGTGGTGATGGAGAACGCCCTGATCCGAGGGCGCGCCGGCCATCCCGTCCACATCGGGTCGTCCGTCATGATCGGGCCGCACGCGCACGTCAACGGCAGCGTCGTGGAGGCGGAAGCGTTCATCGCCACGGGTGCGTCCCTGTTCCCGGGCAGCCGGATCGGCGAAGGAGCCGAAGTGCGGGTGCACAGTGTCGTCCAGGTCAACACACACGTCCCTGCCGGCGCGGTGGTCCCGATCGGCTGGGTCGCCGTGGGAAGCCCGGCGACGATGCTCCCGCCGGAGAAGCACGAGGAGATCTGGGCGATCCAGCGCGAGCTCGACTTCACCGGCACCGTGTACGGCGTCGGCCGCGACGTGTCGATGCGGGAGATCATGCGGCGGCAGAGCGCGTACTACGGCGCGCACTCCGACGACGAGGTCCTCGATCCGCCTGTGGACGACTCCCGGATGCTGAAGCGGCTGGCGAAGGTCATCGACGAGCACCGTTGGAACGACCTACCTGCACTGCTCCACCAGGACTTCTCTTGCCGCTACGTCCACACCGGGGAACGCTTTGACCGTGATGCGTGGGTTCGGCTCAATGCCGAGTACCCCGGATTCCAGCGTTTCGTCCTCGAGGACTCCGTGGGCCGCGCGGAACGGGCCGCCGGCCGTGCCCACGTCACGGCGGATGTCGACGGACAGCTGCAGCACTTCGAGGTGGCGACGTTCATCACCGTACGCGACGGCCTCATCGCCGAGATGACCGAGGTGTGGACGGGGGTCGACGAGGAGGCGCCCGAGGGCACCCGACCGGATGGCCCGTCGTAGGGCGCGTGCTCTCCGGAAGTCACGGGGCCGAGCCGCGGCGCGCATCCTCGACCGCCCACGCGGCGATCTCGGTGCGTCGCGCGGCTCCGAGCTTCGCCAGGATGTGCTCGACGTGGGTCGAGACCGTCTTGGGCGCGATGTGCAGGCTTTCGCCGATCTCCCGGTTCGTGGCGCCGGATGCGACGAGTCGCGCCACCTCGCGTTCGCGAGAACTGAGCACCGTCGTCTCCGCACCGTCGTCGAGGCGAGCGGCAAGGGCGTCCGCCCGGGCGACGAGAGCGCCCGCACCCACCTCCGTGGCTCTGGCGCGTGCCTTCTCAGTCAGCGCGGCCGCTTCGGCCGGACCCCGTGTGCGGCGGGCGCACTCTGCCCGGTCGAGCAGCACCTGAGTGCCCTCCCACCAGCGCCCCAGCTCGCTCCAGCCGTGCCCGGCAGCGGCCAGCAGCTCCTTCGCGCGTGTCGGCCGCCGTTCGGCCAGGGCCACCAGCCCCTCGGCGTGGGCAATGGCGTTCTCGGTGCCGGGGATGGCCCTGGATCGAACAAGCGCCCCGGCGCGCTCGACCCAGTCCCGGGCGGCCGTGACGTCGCTGCGGAGGAGTTGCGCGCGCGTCCCGGTGACCAGGTACGGGAAGAGGTACGCGGCGTCCTCGATCGCCTCGGAGCCGTGCAGCCCGCGATCGCACAGCTCGACAGCACGCTCCGCGTCGCCGTCCGCGAGGGCGACCTCGGCTAGCCCCCACAGGGGGGGGGACCAGCGCTGCAGTTCGCGCATCCTCTCGCCGATCGCCGCCGCCTCCCCGAGGAGTCCCGCCGCGCGACTTGTGTCACCGCGTGACAGCGCCACGTAACCGAGCACATGCAGAGCTGTCACTTCGGTCGTGATGCCGCCCCGCCCGTCCGCGCGAGCCCGGCCCGCTCGCTGTTCGGCGGCGTCGAGGGATCCCGTGGCCCACTCCACGTGCGCCAAGTGCGCGTCCAGGTAGTGCGCGTCGTTCCAGCGCTCGATCCGTGTGGCGTACGAGATCCCCTCCTCCAGCCAGCTTCGTCCGCGATGGTATTGGAGCAGCACTGACGCCGAGGAGCCGATCATGCGGTACGCGCGGGCAGCGGCCGCCTCCCATTCGTGCGACGCGGCCGCGGTCGCAGAGTCGAGGAGCAGCTGCCAGCCTTCCTCGCCCGCGCCGGCGAACACGAGCACCGACCCGCGCGTGACGTCGACGGCGAGACGCTCCTCCGGGTCGTCGGTGAGCAGCTCCCGCGCTTCGGCGGTCAAACGCAGGCTGAGGTCGAGGCGACGATCCAGCATCGCGGCGGCGGCGTGGGCGGCGAGAAGGCGGCCGCGGACGCGCCTCGCCGCCGAGTCGGAGCCGTCGGCGCCGACGATCCACGTCAGGGCGTCCCCGAGCTGCGCAGCGCGCGCCTCATAGCCGACGCCGAGCAAGTGGCGCGCGTTCACGAGAGCGGGGACCACGGCGGCAGCGTCGATCTGGTCTCCCGACTCCCGCAGCAGCTCGATGGCGCGCGAGAACTCCCGCTCCGCCTCCACGTTGGCGTCGGCCGCGGCCAATTCCGCTCCGAGCAGCCGATGGAGCTCGGCGCGCTCGGCGACGGGTGTTCCCGAGGGGACGGTCCGCTCGGCCCTGCGGTACAGGTCGACCGCCTCTCGGTGGGCGGACAGCGCCGCTGCCCGCCCCGCTGCCCGGCGCGCGCGGACGTACGCCTCGTCGGCGCGACCGGCGCGCTCGAAGTGCGTCGACAGGACGGCGTCGGAGAGCTGCGGCGCCGCCTCCACGACGCGAGCGTGCAGCTCGCGTCGTCTCGCCGCTGGCACCGACCCGTAGACCGCGTCGCGGATGAGGGCGTGGCGGAAGTCGAAGCGGTCGCCCGCTGGAACGATGAAATTCGCAGCGATCAGCTCCTCCAGGCCCCCGTCGACATCCGCATCCCCGCCCAGTACGGCATCGAGGGTGCGGCGATCGAACTCGCGCCCGATCACGGCAGCCGCAGCGACGGTGAGTGCCGCGTCCGAACCCAGTCGCGCCATCCTCACCAGCACCGCCCCGCCGATCGTGTCCGGAACAGCATCCACGCCGACCGCCACCAGCTCCTCGACGTGCAGCGGGATGCCGTCGGCGGCGTCGAACAGCCGGTCGACCTGGTCGGCGGACGGCTCCTCACCCGTGATCGAGGCCAGCATGCGGCGCGTACCGTCGCGGTCGAGTCGCGTCAGCACCACCTCCTCGGCGCGGCGCTGCGCGAGCAGTCCCAGCCTCCAGGCCGTGAACTCCCGGGCTGCGTCCGGCTCCTCCGACCGGTAGCTGGCCACCACCAGTGACGGGACGGACGGCAGGCCGACGGCCACGCGCTGCAGCGCATCCAGGCTCAACTGGTCGGCCCAGTGGAGGTCTTCCAGCCGAAGCAGCAGCGGTGTGGAGAGGGCCTCGATCAGCGTGGCGGCGAGATCGGCGACGAGGATGCGGCGCGCGCCCTCCGAGTCCACGCCCCCCGCCCCGACCACCAGCGCCCGGACGCGCTCGGCCGGCCCGGGTTCCTCCACCGCACGCAGCGCTGCGGCGATCCCGAGGAGCAGAAGTCCCGGCGTGTCGCGGTCGCCGGCGAACGAATCGGCCCGAGCCGACCGTCCACCCGCCTGCACCACCAGCTCGTCGAGCAGCCGCGACTTGCCGATGCCGGCTTCACCGCCCACCAGGAGCAGTTCGCCGCGCCCCGCAGCCGCCTCCGCCCGCCGGCGCAGCACGAGGGCCATCATGTCGTCGCGCCCGACGAACAGTGGACACACCCTGGCCACGCCGCCCGCGGGCGACCCCGCGCTCATGGCGGCAGTGTAGCGCCGGAACCGCGCCCCGGGGAGCGAGATCGGTCGTATGACCGATGCCGCAACGCGCCGGGGAGGGCGACGCTGTCGTCAGAAGGAAAGGAGCCGATCATGGCCACATTCATCGACGTCCACGACGGATTCGTCGGCGTCACACACGACCAGCTGCAGGACGCGCACGACGCCGACGCCGCCATTGAAGGTGAGGAGGGCGTGCACATCGAGCGCGCCTGGCTCGACCCGGTGAGCGGCAAGGTGTTCTGCCTGTCGACGGGACCGTCCAAGGAGGCGCTGATGCGCATCCACGAGCGGGCCGGTCACCCGACCGACCAGGTGTACGAGGTGAGCATCCAGGTCTGACCCGCGCATCGAGTACGGTCGTCGGGTGACCGACCTCGCGTTGAAGCTCCGCAGGTCCGGCATTGCGCTGGAGATCGTCACGCTCGCGTGGAACGTGATCGGCGTCGTCCTGCTCGCAATCCTCGCCTACCGATCGGCGTCGGTCGCGCTGCTCGGTTTCGGGCTCGACAGCCTGATCGAGATCGGCGCGAGCACCGTCGTGATCTGGGAGCTGACTGGCACGAGCCCGGCCCGGCAGCGTGTCGCCCTGCGCCTGATCGGCTGGGCGTTCATTCTCCTCGCCGCCTACCTCTTGGTTCAGGCCGTGGTCGCACTCGTGCTGGGCCACCACGCCACGCCCCTGATCGGTGGCGTTGCTTGGACCGCTGTGACCGCCCTCGTCATGTTCGCCCTCGCCTGGGGCAAGCGGGTAGTGGGGAGACGCCTGCAGAACCCGGTCCTCATCACGGAGGGCCGGGTCACCCTCATCGACGGGATCCTGGCCACCAGCGTCCTTCTCGGAATCCTGCTGGACTATGCGCTCGGCTGGTGGTGGGCCGACCCGGTCGCCGGGCTCGTCATCGTCTTCTATGCAGCACGCGAAGCCATCCTGATCTTCCGCGAGTAGCGCGGCGACGAGACGGCCGCTCAGCGTCGTGTCCGGCCCCAGCAACCGGAGCCGGCGGCCCTATCTGAAGTGCGAGAGGACGAAGACAACCGCCCAGAACAGGAAACCGGCGGCGCCGATGATCATGCCGGCGATGGCCAGCCCCTTTCCACGTGCGCGGCCCTGAGCGGCCGCCCGGAACCCGCGGCCGGAAAGCGCGGCGCCGAGGGTGCCGATGAAGCCGAACACGAACAGGCTCACGCAGGAGATCACGAATCCCCAGATCGCCAGCTGACTGAACGGAAGTCGCTCAACCGGCTGGGCTACTGGGACCTCGGGTCTTGCCGGCTGGCCTGCCACGAACTCGGACTCATCCACGGTGTCTCCCCTCATGCGGCGCGGCGCGCCGACTGGCATGACTGTAGCGCTCCCCGACACTTGGGACGCCTCCAGCCGTCTCAAAACACGCGATCGACCGCAGGTACCGCCCTCATTGCGGTTGGGTCGGGCCGTTCGACGCGCGGGTGCGGAGCTCAGCGATGGAGAGGCGGGGCGTGACAGCTCCGGCTTCGCGAAAGACGAGCCCGGTCTTGTGGTCACGCCATTCCAGCTTCGGGTATGCGTTGGCGAGCGTCGTGTATCCGCGGCGCGCTTCCCTAACGCATTGCACAGCGAGCAGAAGCATGCCGACGCTTGCCAGCACGGCCGCCGTGATCAGAACGCTCATGAACACCCACGAAGACGGGGTTTGGAAGAACATGATGGTGCCGCCTGCGAATGTCACGATTGCGCCCGCGATTCCCAACACGACGAGAGCCGCGCAGCTGGCCGCGCTAACAATGCCGATGAGCCAGGCGGTCGGGTGCAGCAGTTCGAGGTTCCTATTCACTGTCTCTGGCATGTCTTCTTCGACACGTTGGATCAGATCGGCGCCATGTCCGCGAAGCGGGAGTACATGCCCTGGAACGCCACGGTGACGGTTCGGGTGGGGCCGTTGCGGTGCTTGGCGACGATGAGGTCGGCCTCGCCGGCGCGCGGGTTGTCCTTCTCGTAGGCGGACTCGCGGTGGAGGAGGACGACGACGTCCGCATCCTGCTCGATCGATCCGGACTCTCGGAGGTCGCTCAGGGCGGGGAGCTTATCGGCTCGCTGCTCCGGACCACGGTTCAGCTGGGAGAGCGCGATGACCGGCACCTGGAGCTCCTTGGCGAGCAGCTTGAGGGCTCGCGAGAACTCGCTGACCTCCTGCTGGCGGCTCTCGACGCGCTTGCCGCTCGTCATGAGCTGGAGGTAGTCGATGATGACCATCTTGAGACCGACGCGCTGCTTGAGGCGGCGGCACTTTGCCCGGATCTCGACGAGCGTCATGTTGGGGCTGTCGTCGATGTAGAGCGGTGCGTCGTTGATGCGGCCGCGGGTGGATGCGATCGTGGTCCAGTCGCGGTTGTCGACCGTTCCCTTTCGCATGTTCTGCAGGGGGACGGTCGCCTCCGCGGAGAGCAGACGCATGGCGATCTCGCTGCGGCCCATCTCGAGGGAGAAGAAGATCGTGGGCATGTCGTGCTTGATCGCCGCCGCTCGCGCGAAGTCGAGGGCGAGCGTCGACTTTCCGAGCGCCGGTCGGGCAGCCACGATGACCATCTGGCCCGGGTGGAGGCCGTTGGTGAGCTCGTCGAGCTCGGCGAAGCCGGTGGGGACGCCCGTCATCGAGCCGTCCTTGTGCTTGGCGGCCTCGATCTCATCGATCGCCACGGTCACGGCTTCGGTGAGCGGGACGTAGTCCTCGGTCTCCTGGGAGCCGGTCACGGAGTAGATCTCGGCCTGAGCGTTGTTGACGAGGTCGAGCACCTCACCCTCGGCCTTGTAGCCCATCTGCGTGATCCGCGTTCCCGCCTCGACCAGACGGCGGAGGAGTGCCTTCTCGGCCACGATGTTCGCGTAGTAACCGGCGTTCGCTGCGGTCGGCACGAGGCTCGTCAGAGTGTGCAGGTACTCGGCGCCACCGGCGCGGGACAGCTCGCCGATCTTCGTCAGCTCGTCGGTGACCGTGATGACGTCGGTCGGCTCACCGTGCGAGTAGAGCGTCAGGATCGCGTCGTAGATGATCTCGTGCTTGGGGATGTAGAAGTCGGTGCCCCGGACGACCTCGACGACATCGGCCACCGCGTCCTTGCTGAGGAGCATGCCGCCGAGTGCACTCTGCTCGGCGAGCAGGTCGTGCGGGGGAGTGCGCTCGGGGGAGCGGGCGTCGCCCGGGTCACGACCGTCGGCGAGACCGATATGGGCGATCGACACGTTCACTCCTCACTTCTCGCTGCCTCCGGGCACGACAGGATCGTCGCAGGATGCCTCCCCGCGCTCATCGCGCGGGCGGGTTCCCTCGGGTCGATTGTCGGGACGACCTCTGACATTGCCGCTCTTCTGCGGCTGTCGTCCGTCGACGTCGGTCCACCCTACGGAGCCGCCGTCCGACCTCACAACTCAGCCTGTGGATAAAACTGGGGAAAATCTGCGCGAAACGCCGTGGAGCGTGTGTAGAAGATGTGTGGAAAGCTGTGGACAAAAAGGAAGTTCTGAGGCAGAAACGCAGTCTAATCAGGGATTTTTCTATCCCCACCCTGTGGGCGGAAAGTTCCTTGAACCCTGTGTTCAAGCTTGTCCGCAGGCCACTCGTACCTGTGTACAGAACGGGGGAAAAGATCCTTAACGAAACGTAGCGGCGGGCCTTCGCCCGCCGCTACACTTCCGCTTCGTCGCGCCTACTTGGCAGCGACCACCTGCAGGTTGATGACGGCCGAGAGGTCGTCGTGCAGACGCACGGTCGCCTCGTGGTCGCCGACGACCTTGATGGGGTTGGGAAGCTCGATCTTGCGCTTGTCCAGCTCGCCGATGCCGGCCGCCTTGACGGCGTCCGCGACATCGCCGGTCTTGACCGAACCGAACAGACGGCCCTCGCGGCCCGCCTTCACGGTCAGCTTGACCTTGGTCGCCTCGAGCTTGGCCTTGAGGTCCTGGGCCTGCTCGACGGTGTGCAGCTCGCGAGCGGCACGAGCCGCCTTGATCTGCTCGACCTGCTTCTCGCCGCCACGGGACCACGCGATCGCGAAGCCCTGAGGGACGAGGTAGTTGCGGGCGTAGCCGTTCTTGACGTCGACGACGTCACCGGCCGAGCCGAGGCCGGTGACCTCGTGCGTGAGAATTACCTTCGACATGTCGCTTCTCCTTAACGGCCGGAACCGGCGTAGGGGAGGAGCGCCATCTCGCGCGCGTTCTTGACCGCGCGGGCGATGAGTCGCTGCTCCTGGACGGAGACACCGGTGATGCGTCGGGCGCGGATCTTTCCACGCTCCGAGATGAACTTACGCAGGGTGGCGACGTCCTTGTAATCGATGACGCCCACGCGAACGGACTTCGCGGGAGCGGCGTTCTTGCCGTCCTTGCCCTTGCGGATCGGCTTGCGGCGGTCGCCGCTCGACTTTCCAGCCATGGTTTCCTTTGCTTTCCGCCCGGTCCGGCCGACGGCCGGCGGGCTGATGATGTGTGCCTCTGCGAGAGGCGAATCTCGTTAGAAGGGGGTCTCGTCGTTGTAGGAGCCCGGAGTGTTCCAGACGTCTGCACCGGCGGACGGATCGGCGGGCGCCGAAGCGGCCCACGGCTCCTCGACGGCAGGCGCACCGCCGCCGAAACCACCCTGGCTTCGTCCGCCTCCGGACGACTGCGTGCGGGTGATCTGAGCGGTGGCGTAACGCAGCGACGGGCCGATCTCGTCGATCTCGAGCTCGATGCTGGTGCGCTTCTCGCCTTCCTTCGTCTCGTAGGAGCGCTGCTTCAGGCGGCCCTGCGCGATGACGCGGGACCCCTTCGTCAGCGAACCCGCGACGTGCTCGGCGAACTCGCGCCAGACGCTGGCGCGGAGGAACAGGGCCTCACCGTCCTTCCACTCGTTCGCCTGACGGTCGAACGTGCGGGGGGTGGACGCGATGGTGAAGTTGGCGACGGCCAGCCCGTTCTGCGTGTAGCGCAGCTCGGGGTCGGCCGTGAGGTTTCCCACCACGGTGATGACGGTCTCGCCGGCCATGGGACTAGGCGCCGGCCTTCTCGGAGGTGGCGGCCTTGCGGGCAGCCTTCTCGTCGGCACGCTTCTGAGCGGCGGCGACCTGAGCGATCGCCTCCTCCGCGCGGAGCACCTTGGTGCGCATGACGGCCTCGCTGAGCTTCAGCTGGCGGTCGAGCTCCTTGGTGGTGTCACCTTCTGCGGTGAGCTGGACGACGGCGTAGATGCCCTCGGACTTCTTATTGATCTCGTAAGCCAGACGACGACGACCCCAGATGTCGACGTTGTCGATCGTTCCACCGTCGTTACGAACGACGTTGAGGAACTTGTCAAGGCTCGGAGCCACGGTGCGCTCATCGATCTCTGGATCGAGGATGACCATCAACTCGTACTGATGCATGACTAACCCACCTCCTCTGGTCTCAGCGGCTGCAGACGTTCTGCAGCAGGAGGGTGTCATAGACGTGCCGAGGGCAGGACTCTGCCCGGGCAACTTCCCTAGGGTAACGGATGCGGGTGCAGGACGCCAGCCGGCGATCGTCTCGGTCATGCATCCACTGTCGCTGTCACGCCGCATCCACGCGGATCGCCGACGCGATCTGTGGAGAACCGGATGCGCACATAACTCTGTGGACAGACTCTATGGACTGAATGGCCTGGTCACCCCGCGCCCATCGCCGCATTCGCGGCCGACTGTGCCTTCGTCAGCGCCTCCGCCACCGGCATCCGCCCCAGGAACATCTCCTCGAACACCGGGCCGAACGCATCCTGCGCCTTCGCCCAGTTCGCGCCCTGCGGCGCCTGCACGCTCCCGTTCTTCAAGACGTCGTACAGCGGGGACACGTCCACCCCCTTCGCCTTCCAGTGGTCGAGGACGCCCTGCTGGGCCGCGACCACCGCTGGGGACGCCGAGCCATCGGCCCCGATGGCCGCGGAGCCGTCCGCGCTGCCCAGCCAACGCAGCACCTTTGTGACGGCCTGGGGATGCTTCGAGTGCGCATTGCCCGCCGCGATCACGCCATTCGTCACACTGATCGCGCCCGCGGGACCGGCCGGGAGAGGAGCCACGCCCCAGTCGAAGGACGCCCCCTGCTCCACGTTGGCCAGGTTGTACGACCCGGTCTGAAAGAGCGCCAGCTTCCCCTGCGTGAACTGGTCGCGGCTGAAGTCGCCGTTGGTGTTCGTGTCGGCGGCCGACGGCGCCACGTGGTACTTGTCGATCAGATCGACCACGTACTGGAACGCCTCCCGGCCCTGCGGGGTGTCGAACACGAACCGGTTCCCCTTCTGCAGGGCCGCGCCATTCGAGCCGAGGTAGTTGATGTAGATGGCGTTGAGGTCGTTCGCCGCGTTGTAGCCGTACTGCACGATGTGTTGCGGGTCGAAGCCAGGATCGGCGGCGTTCCGCCCCGCGGCGTCCACTGTCAGCTTCTGCAGCACGGGGAGGAGCGTGTCCGAGGCGTGATCGGGCGACCAGTGCAGGTTCTTCAGCGACGCCGGCGTCACTCCTGCCTTCTTCAGCAGCGCGGCGTTGTAGAAGACGCCGATGCCCGGGTCGGCGAGCTGCGGCACACCCCAGAGCGAGCCATCCAGCGTGTACTGCTTCACGACATCCGGCTGCCACCGCTTCTCGGCGGCAGCCCCGAGGGTCTTCGGGATGTCGACCAGATCGCCGCCGGTCGCGTAGTCCTCGAAGCTGCCGGCGTTGACCCAGAACACGTCGTCTGCATTCCCCGCAGCGATATCGGTGCGGAGCTTGGTGAAGTAGTCCGCCCACGGCACCAGCGAGGTCTTCACCTCGATGTCGGGGTTCTCCTTCTCGAACTCGTCGAACGAGCTCTGGTACGCCTTCTGCACCTGCTCGTCCCAGAGCCGCACCGTGACGGTCTGCTTCTCCGGTTGTCCCGAACCGGCCACGGCGGCGGTGATGCCGACGGCCGCGACCACGACGACGAGCCCCGCCACCGCTGCGGCGATGACGGTCGAGCGCTTGGCCATGTGTGTCCTCCTACCGGAAGCCGGTGATCGTGATGGACCGCACGAAGCGCTTCTGGAAGATCAGGAACAGCACGACGAGCGGCACGATCGCCAGCGTCGTCGCTGCCATGACAACTGTCCAGTTGCCGTTGTACTGGGATTGGAGGCTAGCAGTGGCGACGGTCGTCACCCGCCACGTGTTACCGCTTGTGATCACGAGCGGCCAGAGGAAGTTGTTCCACTGGCTGACCGCCGTGATCAGGACGAGGGTCGCGATGATCGGCCGGGAGAGCGGCACCACGATCTCCACGAGGATGTCGAGGGTGGATGCGCCGTCCAGCCGGGCGGCATCGATGAGTTCCTGCGGGATTCCGCGGAAGTATTCGCGCAGCAGGAAAATCGCGTACGGGCTGCCGAATGAGAACGGCAGCACGAGTCCCCAGAAGGTGTCGCGTAGCCCCAGCTGGGCCATCATCAGGTACAGCGGGATGACGAGGACCACGGCCGGGACCATGAGCGTCGCGAGGTAGACCCAGAACAGCGCATCCCGCCCCGGGAAGTCGACACGGGCGAACGCGTACGCGGCCATGATCGAGAACACCAACTGAAACACGAGGATGAACACGGTGACGAGCGCCGTCACCAGCAGCGCCCGCCCGAAGCCCGCCGGCCCGGTGAACAGGGTCACCAGGTTCTCAAGGGTCCACGGATCGGGCGACGACAGCGCCGTGGTGCGCGCGAACTGACCGGGGGTTTTGAACGCAGTCATCGCGCTCAGGACGAAGGGGGCGAGGGTGACCGCAGCGCCCGCGAGCAGGAGCGCATAGATCCCGACGGCCCGGACCACGCGGCTAGCCGAGGTCATACGTCGTCCGCTTCCGGAAGTAGAGCTGCTGTCCGACGGTGATGGCGACAAGGATCAGCAGGAGTACGACCGCCATGACCGAAGCGCGTCCCAGATCGAAGGTCTGGAAAGCCTCGGTGTAGATGCGGTTGGCGACGACATCCGTCCGATGCTCGGGTCCGCCGCCGGTCAGGGCGTAGATCTGGTCGAACAGCTGGAACGTCGCGATCACGCTCGTCACCAGCACGAAGAACATGGTGGGCCGCAGCAGCGGAAGCTTGATGCGCCAGAACAACGCCACCGGCCCTGCGCCGTCGATCCTGGCGGCCTCCACCACCTGCTGCGGGATGCTGAGCAGCCCCGCCATGAAGAACAGCGTCACGTAGCCGACATTGGTCCAGATCACGACCGCCGCCGCGGCCGGCAGCGCGAGTACCGGGTCCGTCAGCCATTCGACCCGGACGCCGAGGATGGCGTTCAGCGCGCCGCCGGTTGGCGCGAAGATCCACTTCCACACGACGCCCAGAGCCAGCGGCGCGCAGATCCACGGAAGCGCGTACACCGTGCGGAGCACCGCCGAACCGGGCAGCTCCCGCGTCAGGAGTGAGGCGCCGAGCAGCCCCAGTGCGGTCTGCACCGGGATGACGATCACCACGAACACGAGCGTCACGAGCAGCGCGTTCCCGAAGACAGGGTCCGCGAGCACCGAGGCGTAGTTTGCCAGACCGGCGAACTGCAGCGGATGGACGAGATCCCAGCTCTGGAAGCTCAACCACACGACGATGAGCACCGGCAGCACGAGGAAGCACGCGACGCCGAACAGGCTCGGCGCGAGCAGCGCGTAGCCGGTCAGCGCATCCCGCCGGCGCAGCGCGGGGGAGCGGGTCGACCGGCTCAGCGGTTCGCCCACCACGCGAGCAGCCGGCGGGTCGCCTCCTCCTCGCCGAGCGGGCCCTCGTCGAGGCGCAGCTCGAGCAGGAACTTCATCGCCTGCCCCACCTCACGCCCCGGCCGGAGACCGAGCACGCTCATCACCTGCTCACCGTTGAGGTCGGGCCGGACGGCATCCAGCTCTTCCTTCTCCTGGAGCTCGCGGATGCGCGATTCGAGGTCGTCGTAGGCGAACGCCAGCCGGTCGGCCTTTCGCCGGTTGCGCGTCGTGACATCGGCGCGGGTGAGGATGTGCAGACGCTCCAACTCCGGGCCGGCGTCCCGGACGTACCGGCGCACCGCGGAGTCGGTCCAGTGCGCATCCGAGTAGCCGAAGAACCGCAGGTGCAGCTCGATGAGGCGTGCGACCGCATCGATCGTCGCCTTGTCGAACCGCAGGGCGGTCAGGCGCCTGCGCGCGAGCTTCGCGCCCACCACGTCGTGGTGGTAGAAGCTGACGGCCCCGCCCGGTTCGAAGCGCCGGGTCGCCGGCTTGCCGATGTCGTGAAGGATCGCCGCCAAGCGCAGGATGAGATCCGGCGCCTGGCCGGGGAGTCGCTCCTTCTCATAACCGATCGCCTGATCGAGAACGGTGAGGCTGTGCTGGTAGACGTCCTTGTGGTGGTGGTGCTCGTCGGCCTCGAGGCGCAGAGCGGGGATCTCGGGGATGACGAGCTCCGCCAGTCCGCTCTCGACCAGCAGTTCGAGCCCTTCGCGGGGCTCGTCCGCCATCAGCAGCTTGCTCAGCTCGTCGCGCACGCGCTCAGCGCTCACGATCTGGATGCGCTCGGCCATCGTCGACAGCGCCTCGCGCGTCTCGTCGTCCACGCGGAAACCGAGCTGGGCGGTGAAGCGGGCGGCGCGCATCATGCGCAGGGGGTCGTCTCCGAAGGAGATCTGCGGGCTGCTCGGGGTGGTGAGGGTGCCCGAGAGGAGGTCCTCCACACCACCGGAGGGATCGATGAGCCGCACCTCGGGGAGCCGGAGCGCGAGAGCGTTGACCGTGAAGTCCCGCCGCAGCAGGTCGCCCTCGAGGCTGTCACCGAACTCCACCTCGGGCTTGCGGGTGGTGCCGTCGTAGCTGTCGCTGCGGTACGTCGTGATCTCGACGGTGTCCTCACCCAGGCGGGCACCGATGGTGCCGTACTGCCGTCCGACGTCCCAGACGGCGTCGGCGATGGGCGCGACGATGCGAAGGATCGCGTCCGGCCGGGCGTCGGTCGTGAAGTCCAGATCGTGCACCGCGCGGCCGAGCAAAGCATCCCGGACCGGGCCGCCGACCAGGGACAACTCGTGCCCGGCAGCCTGGAAGGCGTCGGCGAGACGGGCGACCGCGGGGGTGCGCGCGAGGTCGCCGAGACGTTCGAGGGATTCGGCGACGCTCTGCATGGTGACCCAGTTTAACGGTCCCGCTCGCGGGCCTCTCAGGAGGCGGCCTCTACAATCGACGACATGGAGGCCGAGTCGGGATCGCGCGTCGACGCATGAGCGCAGCCTCCCCCACCCTTCGGAGGGGTTCGTCACTCCGCGCCCGTCTGCGCCTGGCCGCGGTCGCCGCGGTGGTCGGAACGCTCGCCGCCGCGATGGGCGTCGGGGCGAGCGCTGCGTCCGCGACCGCCTCTGCGCCCGGGCCCGTCCCCGCAGCCGCTGCCGTACCCGCCGCCGACGCTGCCGACCTGACGGCGTCCCTCACCGCAGACGACGCCGGCGTGCTCAGCCCCGGCAAGAACCTCGCCGTCTCCGTGACCGTCTCCAATCCCACCGACACGGTCTACGGGTCGGGGACGGTGACCCTCTTCGCGGACACCACGCCGCAGGGCGACCGCAAGTCCCTGTCCTCGTGGCTTGCCGCGACCGGAGACGTGGCGGGTGCCGTGAACATCGGACAGGCGCAGCTCAACACGATCGAGTCGGGGTCGAGCACGGTGGTGCGGGTGACCGTGCCGGCCACCTCCATCCCGTTCGGTACCCGTACCACGTCGGGTGTGTTCGGCCTTCGGGCGACGGTGCACGCGGGCTCCGCCGACGCCGAAGCGCGCACCTCGGTCGTCTGGTATCCGGGAGGAGCCGCCAAGCAGGCGAACATCAACGTGATGATGCCCATCGTGACCCCGACCGGTTCCGACGGCCTGATCACGTCCGACGACCTGGCGACCTACACGGCGCCGAACGGCATCCTGACGCGCGAACTGGATGGGCTGAACGGGCACACCTCGGTGACGGTCGGCATCGACCCGATGATCATCGCGTCCATCCGAATACTGGGCAATGCGGCCCCGCCGAGCGCCCTCGACTGGCTCACTCGGCTCGCGGAGCTCCCGAACGAAACCTTCTCGCTCGGTTACGCCGACGCGGACGCCGTGGGGCAGATCCAGGCCGGGCTTCCGGCGCCGCTCCAGCCGACGTCCCTCTCGTACGCCATCGACCCGAAGAACTTCACCCCGGCGCCGACCCCGGTGGGGCAGCCCTCCACTCCGAGTCCGACGTCGAGCCCGGGGAAGACGACGCCCAGCCCGACGCCGACCCCGACACAGGGCCCGGTGGTCCCCACGATGGAGTCGCTCCTCGCCTGGGACTACACGCTCAAGGGCATTACGTGGCCGGGCGACAAGACCGTGCGGCGGGCGGACCTTGCGCCACTGGCGGCGGCCGGCCTCACGACCGCGATCGTGTCGGGGAGCAACACGAATGCGGGCGATCTCAGCACCACGGCGAACGCACCCATGACCTCCGGCAACACCCGGATCCTCGCGTCCGATCAGCTCCTCAGCGATGCCCTCCGCCGGGCCGTCTCCGCGCCGAGCGATGTGGCGTGGAACGCGGCGATGTCGAAGGTGAACGCGCAGCTGGAGCTCATAAGCCAGGAGCCCGGCGATGCGCGCAACCTCGTCGTCGCCCTCGATCGCTCGTGGCCGTCCAGCGGGACGCAACTGGAGCGCACGTTCAACTCCCTGTTCGCGGCGCCCTGGTCCACGCCGTCGAACTTCCAGACGGTCGGCGCCGCCACCCCGACGCAGGGTCTGGACCTCGTCGACTCTCCCGAGACGGCCGCGCGCGTTGCCGGAATGCGGGCCCTGGTTCAGGATGAGGGCTCGCTCGGGCAGTTCGCCACCGTCCTCGAAGACCCGACCCGCTTGACCGGGCGCACGCGGGCCGACCTGCTGGCCCTCTTCGCCATCACCTGGCTGAACCCGCGGACGGATTGGACCGCAGCCGTGGCCAAAGAGCGCGCCGAGACCGTCAGGACATTGCACGCAATCCATATCCTCCCGACCGAGAACGTCAACCTCGTGAGCGCGCAGGGCTCGATCCCGTTCACGGTGAGCAACGAGCTGCCGGACGACGCGGCCACCGTGGTGCTCACAGCGGCGCCCTCGAACAGCCGCCTGGAGGTCGACCAGTCGACCACGAAGCGCATCCTGCAGGACTCGCGCGCCACCGTCCTCATCCCGGTGAAGGCGAAGGTCGGAAACGGCCAGGTCGTGTTGTCGCTGCACCTGTACAGCCCGACCGGAGTGCCCATCGGCGACCCCACGTCGGTGACGGTGGATGTGCACGCCGACTGGGAGGGCATCGGGGCGCTGATCTTCGGCATCCTGCTGGTGCTGCTCTTCGGGTTCGGGATCGTGCGCAACATCCTCCGACGTCGGTCGAAGGCGGCCGAGGGGGATGCTGACGAGACCGACGCCGATGATGTAACCCCGCTGGAGGGTTCTCCCGCCGGCACCCCTGGCGCCGAGGCCCCGCCACAGGAGCGGCCACGTGAATAGCGTCGGCCGCGCCAGCGCTCTGCTCGCCTCCGGCACGCTGGTCTCGCGCCTCCTCGGCTTCGCCAAAGCGTGGCTGCTGGTGCAGGCGATCGGGGTCATCTCGTTCGCGGCGAACGCCTACGGAACGGCGACGATCGTCCCGAACAGCCTGTACGCGATCATCGCCCAGGGCATCCTGAACGCCATCCTCGTGCCCCAGATCGTCCGTGCGTCCGTCAATGCGGACGGCGGCCGTGCATACATCAACAAGCTCGTCACGCTCGGGATGGTGGTGTTCGCAGCCGTCGCCGTGGTCGCGACCCTGCTGGCGCCGTTCCTGATCACCCTCTTCGGCGTTCCCGAGCAGCAGCGCGAGCTGGCCACGGCCTTCGCGTACTGGTCGCTGCCCCAGATCTTCTTCCTGGGGCTGTACACGCTGCTCGGCGAGGTGCTCAACGCGCGCAAATCGTTCGGCCCCTTCACCTGGGCCCCCGTGGTCAACAACATCGTCGCCATCGCGACGCTCGCCGCCTTCATCCTCGCCTTCGGGGCCAACGCCACCGGCCACGAACACACCGACTGGTCCTTCGGGATGATCGCCCTCCTCGCCGGCGGCGCGACGCTCGGCATCGCTGTCCAGGCGCTCATCCTGTTCGTGTTCTGGCGCCGGGTGGGACTCCGCTTCCGCTTCGACTTCGGCTGGCGAGGCGTGAACCTCGGGACGGCGGGCAAGGCGGCCGGGTGGACCCTCGCCATGCTCATCGCCACGCAGGTCGCGGGCCTCGTGGAGACGAACGTCGCCAACTCGGCCGGAAAGAACTTCGCCGGAACGTTCGTCATGCAGAACGCATGGCTGATCTTCATGCTCCCGCACGGCATCATCGCCGTCTCCATCGTCACCGCCTTCTACACGCGGATGGCCGAGCACGCGCACCGCGGATCGGTCGCCGACTTCCGGCAGGACTTCTCTTCCGCCGCCCGTTCGATCATGTTCCTCATCGTCTTCTCCTCCGCGGCTCTCATCGTTACGGCGTTCCCGATCGCGCGTGTGTTCACCTCCGACTACCAGGCGATGGGATTGGTCCTCGTCGCCTATCTGGTGGGTCTCGTGCCGTTCTCGCTCGTCTTCATGGCGCAGCGCGCGTTCTATTCGCTCGGGGACACCCGCACCCCGTTCTTGTTCACACTGGCTCAGGTCGCGGTCATCATCGTGGGCGTGCTGGTCTGCTTCTCCGTGCCGCCGACGACCCGTGCGGCCGCGGTCGCGCTGGTCGTGTCGGTGGCGAGCCTCATCCAGGCTGTGCTCGCCTTCGCCCTCCTGCGCCAGAGGACCGGGGGAGTGGATGGGGGCCGCATCCTCGGTTCGCTCTGGCGTTTCGTCGTCGCCGGAATCGCCGCCATGGCCGCCGGCGCCGGGTTCCTCGTGCTGCTCGGAGGCCTCGGCCGCGGCGCCTTCCCGGTCAGCGGACCCATTGCGGCCATTGTGGCAACCGCCATCGTCGGCGTGGTCATGCTGGTCGTCTACGTCGGCTTCCTCGCCATCCTCCGGTCACCCGACTTGGAGGTCGGACTCGCACCCATCCTGAACCGCGCCGGAGGGCGTGCTCGCACACCCAGGTGACACGGAATAGCATCCGCCTAGGATGTGTTCTACAGGTCGACGCCTCCAGACGAAGGTGTCGTGATCAGGTCAAGGAGTTCCGCTGTGCGGCAGATCATCATCATCGGTTCCGGCCCTGCCGGTTACACCGCAGCTGTGTATGCGGCTCGCGCCAATCTGAAGCCGCTGCTGATCGCCTCCTCTGTCGAGGCCGGCGGTGAACTGATGAACACCACCGAGGTCGAGAACTTCCCGGGATTCCCGGACGCGGTCATGGGACCGGACCTCATGTTCAAGATGCAGGCGCAGGCCGAGAAGTTCGGCACCGAGATCGTGCTCGACGACGTCGTGTCGGTCGACCTGACCGGCGAGGTCAAGAAGGTCACCCTCGGCTCCGGTGCGGTCCACGAGGCACTCGCCGTCATCTTCGCGACGGGCTCGGCATACCGCAAGCTCGGTCTGGCCGACGAAGAGCGTCTCTCCGGCCACGGCGTCTCCTGGTGCGCCACCTGCGACGGATTCTTCTTCCGCCAGCGGACGATCGCGGTCGTCGGCGGCGGCGATTCGGCGATGGAGGAGGCCACCTTCCTCACCCGTTTCGCCGACAAGGTGTACATCATCCACCGTCGCGACTCGCTCCGCGCGTCCAAGATCATGCAGGACCGCGCCTTCGCGAACGAGAAGATCGAGTTCATCTGGAACTCGGAGGTCGCGGCGATCGGCGGCGACGAGCAGGTTCAGAACGTCACCCTCCGCAACCTCGTCACCGGCGAGGAGAGCGAACTCCAGCTCCACGGCCTGTTCGTCGCGATCGGAAACGACCCCCGCGTGCACCTTGTGCACGGTCAGCTCGACCTGACCCCGGAGGGCACCATCGCTGTCGACGGCCGCAGCTCGAAGACCAACCTGCCCGGCGTCTTCGCCGCGGGCGACGTCATCGACCCGACCTACCGTCAGGCGGTCACCGCCGCCGCGTCCGGGACGGTCGCCGCCCTCGACGCGGAGCACTACCTCACCACACTCCCAAAGGACCTGCTGGCCCGCGCCGTTGAAGGCGCATCCAGCGATCTCGAACTCACGACCACCGCATAAGGAGAACAACAAAATGTCAGCAGCACGTTCGGTCACGGACTCCAGCTTCGAGCAGGACGTCCTCAACAGCGAGAAGACCATCCTGGTGGACTTCTGGGCTGAGTGGTGCGGCCCGTGTCGCGCCGTTGGACCGATCCTCGACCAGATCGCCGCGGAGCACTCCGACAAGATCGAGATCGTCAAGCTCAACGTCGACGAGAACCCGCAGACCGCGGCGAAGTACCAGATCACCTCCATCCCCGCGATGAAGGTGTACCAGGGTGGCGAGGTCGTCAAGACCGTTATCGGCGCGAAGCCGAAGCCTGCCCTCGAAGCCGACCTGGCCGCCTACATCGCGTAGCGCGACCCGTCCTCTTCAGACCCGTCCGGCGCTCACCCGCCGGGCGGGTCTTTTTTGTACCCGGGAAGCGCGCACCGATTTTCGCCCCGGTGCGCCGCCCCCATAGCATTGCTCAACGGCAGAGAAACGGAACTCACACGTGACCGAACAGGGCTCCCCGCAACAGCGGGGCAACAATCTGGACCCGTGGTATCACCACTACGCGCAGCGCACGAGCGGCCTCGCCGCCAGTGAGGTCCGAGCCTTGTTCGCCGTGGCCAGCCGCCCGGAGGTGGTGTCGCTGGCCGGCGGCATGCCGTTCGTGTCGGCGCTTCCCCAAGACCTGGTCGTCGGGGCCATGGACCGCGTCATGCGAGAGCGCGGAGCCGTCGCGCTCCAGTACGGCTCGGGTCAGGGCGTCCCGGCGCTGCGGGAGCAGATCCTCGAGGTCATGGCACTCGAGGGCATCAGTGGGAGCGCCGACGACGTCGTCGTGACCACCGGGTCCCAGCATGCGCTCGAGCTGTTCAGCAAGCTCTTCATCGACCCGGGGGATGTGGTGCTCGCCGAAGGGCCGAGCTACGTGACCGCCATGGTCATCTTCAAGTCGTATCAGGCCGAAGTGGATCATGTGCCGATGGATGAGCACGGCCTCATCCCCGAGGCGCTCCGGGAGCACATCGCCCGGCTGAAGTCGGCCGGCCGCCGGGTGAAGTTCCTGTACACCGTTCCGACGTTCCACAACCCGGCCGGCGTGACCCTGACCTGGGAGCGACGGCTCGAGATCCTCGAGATCGCGCGTCAGAACGACATCTTGGTGCTCGAGGACAACCCGTACGGGCTGCTGTACTTCGAGGACAAGCCGCCGGCGGCGATGCGGTCCGTGGAGAAGGACGGCGTCGTCTATCTGGGCACGTTCTCCAAGACCCTGGCTCCGGGGTTCCGGGTCGGGTGGGCGCTCGCTCCGCATGCCATCCGCGAGAAGCTCATCCTCGCCAATGAAGCCGCGGTTCTGAGTCCGAGTTCGTTCAGTCAGCTCGTCATCTCCGAGTATCTGCAGGATGCGGACTGGCGTGCTCAGATCGACACCTTCCGCGGGGTCTATCGCGAGCGTAAGGAGGCGATGATTTCCGCGTTGGAGGAGTACCTCCCGGAGTTGCGCTGGACGGACCCGAACGGCGGATTCTACGTCTGGCTCACCCTGCCGAAGCATTTGGACTCGAAAGCGATGCTGCCCCGTGCTGTGACCGAGCTTGTGGCGTACACACCGGGCACCGCGTTCTTCGCCGACGGGTCCGGAGCGCAGAACATCCGGCTGTCGTTCTGCTACCCCACACCCGAGAACATCAAAGTCGGCGTGCGTCGTCTCGCGAATGTCCTCAATGGGGAGCAGGATCTGCTCGACACCTTCGCCGGAACCGGCCCACTGGGAGCTTCGCCGCGCAGGAGCCGTACGAGCGCCAACCCGCCCACCGACCTGCGCTAGCCGAGCCTGTATGGACGAGAAAGGCCTGATCATGGCACAAAAAGAGGCACTCGACATCGTCGTTCTCGCCGGCGGAATTTCGCATGAGCGGGACGTCTCTCTGCGCACCGGGCGACGGGTCGCGGACGGCTTGAATGCGCTGGGCCACCGGGTGGTGTTCCGCGATCCGGACGCCTCCCTCCTCGCCTTCCTCGACGAATCGCGGCCGGATGTGGTCTGGCCCGCTCTCCACGGCGCGAGCGGTGAGGATGGCGCCCTTCGCGGCCTGCTCGAGATCACCGGAGTGCCCTTCGTCGGCTCGCGCGCCGACGCATCCCGGCTGGCATGGTCGAAGCCGACCGCGAAGACCGTCGTTGAGCGGGCCGGCGTCTTCACCCCGGCCTCGGTCACCCTTCCTCAGGAGACCTTCCGCGAGCTGGGAGCGGGGAGCGTCCTCTCGACGGTTCTAGGCGGCCTCGAGGTGCCTGTCGTCGTCAAGCCGGCGCAGGGCGGGTCGGCGCAGGGCGTCACCATCGTCACGACCGCGGAGGAACTCCCGCGCGCGATGGTTGATGCGTACACCTACTCTGACGTTGCGTTGATCGAGCGAAAGGTCGAGGGCGTCGAGGTCTCCGTCGCTGTCGTCGACACGGGCGATGGGCCCGAGGCGCTGCCCGCCGTAGAGATCGAACCCGTCGACGGCGCGTATACATTCGACGCGCGCTACAACGCGGGGGAGACCCGGTTCTACGTGCCCGCCCGACTCGATGATGAGGTGGCGGAAGCCGTCTCCGCGGCCGCCGTGGCAGCCCACAAGGCGCTGGGCCTGCGCCATCTCTCGCGAATCGACCTGATCGTGGACGGGTCCGGCACGCCGTGGTTCCTCGAGGCGAACGTGCTGCCCGGCCTCACGGAGACTTCGATCATGCCGCAGGCCATCATCGCTTCGGGGCGCGAGCCGGGCGACGTGTATGCCGCCTTGGCTCTCGCCGCCATTGCCGACGCCTGATCCGGCTGCCGTCGTCGACGGCTCGCCGCGGTCGACTCAGGTGTAGCTGGGCTGGCCGAGCTCCGCGAGGATGCGGTTGAGGTCCTGGATCGTCGCGAAGTCGACCACGATCTGTCCCTTGCGGGCGCCGAGTGAGATCTTCACTCGCGTGTTCAGCCGGTCGCCCAGGTGGCCCGCGACCTCGTCGAGGTGTCCGCGGTGGCGTCCAGCTGTCGCCTTGGTTCGGACCGGCTTCGGGGTCTTGCTCGCCGCCGCCTCTGCTGCGCGCACGGAGAGATCTTCATTGACGATCTTGTCCGCCAGCCGGATCATCGCCTCCTGATCATCGGCAAGGGACAGGATGGCACGGGCGTGGCCGGCGCTCAGGACTCCCGCAGCGACCCGCGACTGGACCACGGCCGGCAGCTTCAGAAGCCGAATGGTGTTGGTGATCTGCGGGCGCGACCGTCCGATGCGGTTGGCGAGCTCTTCCTGCGTGATCCCGAAGTCCGCGAGCAGCTGCTGGTAGGCCGATGCCTCCTCCAGAGGGTTCAGCTGGCTGCGGTGGAGGTTCTCCAGAAGTGCGTCGCGGAGCATGTCCTCGTCAGCCGTCTCCTTGACGACCGCCGGAATAGTGTCCAGGCCGAGTTCTTTGGTCGCCCGCAGCCGGCGCTCACCCATGATGAGTTCGTAACGTCCTGGCTCATCGGGGAGGGGCCGCACCACGACGGGCTGAAGCACGCCCACCTCGCGGATGCTGGCCACGAGCTCGTCCAGGGCGTCGCGATCGAACTCCATGCGGGGCTGAACCCGGTTCGGGACGATGTCGTCGGGGGAGATGCTGGCCAGTCGTGCGCCCGGGACGGCGAGCAGAGTGTCTTCCCGTTCCGCAACGGCCGTTCCGGCGGTCGCCCCGCTTGTCGTCCCGCCGAAGTTGTCGGGGAAGAAGACATCGACCGGCCGGCTGGTCTGGTCGCTGGTGGGGATGAGGGCGCCGATGCCGCGGCCCAGTCCGGTGCGCTTCGCTGCCATTAGCGGGGTACTCCTCTTCGTGCGATCTCTGCGGCCGCCTCCATGTAGGAGAGGGATCCGCTCGAGTTGGTGTCGTAGCTGATGACGCTCTGTCCGTAGCTCGGTGCCTCTGAGATGCGGACGGAGCGGGGAATGATCGTGTCGAGGACCTCGTTGGGGAAGTGCTCGCGCACGTCTGCGGCGACCTGGTGCGCCAGGTTGGTACGGGAGTCGTACATCGTCAACAGGATCGTCGAGACCCGCAGCTTCGGATTGAGGTGGCGCTCGATCAATTGAATGTTCTTGAGGAGCTGACTCAGGCCCTCCAGTGCGTAGTACTCGCACTGGATCGGGATGAGCACCTCGTTCGCCGCGACGAATGCGTTGATCGTCAGCAGCCCGAGCGATGGCGGGCAGTCGATGAGGACGTAGTCGATGTCGTACTCCTCGAGGAACCGGTCGAGCGCCCGGGAGAGCCGCTGTTCACGGGCCACCATGGACACGAGCTCGATCTCGGCGCCTGCCAGGTCGATCGTCGCGGGGATCACGAAAAGCCCGTCGAACTCCGGGCTCTTCTGGATGACGTCTTCCAGTTCGCGGTCATTCACGACAACGTCGTACACGCTCGGGGTTCCCTCGCGATGCTCGACACTCAGCGCAGTAGAGGCGTTCCCCTGCGGGTCCAAGTCGATCACCAGGACACGCGCGCCGGATTTCGCGAGGGCTGCGCTCAAATTGACGACCGTCGTGGTCTTCCCGACCCCACCCTTCTGGTTCGAGATCGTGAAGATACGCGTACGCGAAGGAAGGGGAAGTGTGGTCGCCGCAATTACTTGCCGCCGACGAGCGAGATCCTGGATCTCCTGGGCGAGGGGAGTGGTTCCGTCGAAACCGGCGTCCGATGCTTCCGGGTCCATGTCGTTGTCGATCTCACCTACTCCGCCGCGGTCGTTCTGGTGGGGTTGTTTCACGTGAAACCTCGTCGCTCGATGGTGCTCCGCACCGGCTTGCCGTCGGTCGTTCGGCACACCAGCAGCGCACCCGTTACCAACTCTAACTCGGATGTCCGACGCTTCCCGCGCGCCGCGCTCTCTGTGGATAGGTCACAGGCAGCGATTCGTCGCCCCTGGAATAGTTCGTGACCCACACGGGCCGTGCGGCCACCTTGCTGACGCCCGTCGGCTTGGTTTCACGTGAAACGTGGTTGACGCGTGCTCCGGTGGGCCACCCACGCACCCTTGCGCGGCGCATTCCGTTCGGTCCTTGCCTCTATGCCCATTGCTAGGGCCCGGGCGTGAGGCGGCCGAGGCGAGTGCTGGGCCTGGCGTGCGTAGCTGAACCAAATCGCGTCCTCAACCCGACCTCAGTCGGACGACGGAGTACAGCAGTTGGCGATCAGGTTCAAACGCCCTGGGTCCCGTGCTCTCCGGACCGTCGGCAAGACAGCGTTTCACGTGAAACACGGTTCCTACGCGCGTCCCTTATAGCTGTCACTCACGCATGGTTGCGTCGGGGGAGCGGTTGGTTTCCCCAGCAGCGCCGGGTGGCCACGGCATGGGCGAGAGCTGCTCCCGTCAATCGCTGAGCGCGGCCGCAGAGCGTTCTTGGCACCCGGCCCTCCGCGCGGCGCTTAGCTGTTCGGGCCCAGAATCTGGATGCACTCAGGCTCACGATGCACTCGATGCACTCGAACCCCGAGGCAGTCAGCTCCCGCTGCACTCAGGCCCCGAGACAGTCAGCTCCCGCTGCACTCAGGCCCCGAGACAGTCAGCTCCCGCTGCACTCAGACCGCCGAGGCGCTCACACCCGCGATGCTCTCAGACCCGCGATGCGCTCAGACCGCCGGGGCACTCCGCTGCCATAAGTGACTCCCGATCGGACGGTGGTATCGCCAAGAGAACGAGCCGACTCCAGATCCGACGGTTCCTGCCTCTCGCCGACGGCCCCTCCTGGCGCGATTACCACGGCCGGCTCCCGACGTTTCACGTGAAACGTCTCCTCTGAGACCGGCTGGGCCACCGACAAGCATCGATCTGGCGTGCGCTGCCAGATAGGTGCACTCCTCGTTCCTAAGCGTCGCGTCGTCATCGCTCTGCGCCAAATTGGCTTGGCGTGTACATTCCCCTAGACGCGCGACGCCGGCTCCGGGGTCGACATCCGTTCTGCGCGCATGGAACGCCACACTTCCGACGGAAGTGATCCACCCGGGACGCCCGGCAGACTCCGGACCGATTCGACCACCAGTGGCGCCGCTGCGAGGCGGCGCGGGAGGGCGCGTCACAGTCACCGAACGACAGACCACACTCTTTTCAACCCTGCAGGCGCCAATTCGAGGCATGAACTAGTGCGGACACAGACTCCGGGCCCCCGAACCACCGGCAAGTACCTCGCCCGCGGCCACCGCGACTACAAGCTGAAGCGACACACGCGGTGTGTCCTTGTGGCAACCACGCGCCAGGTGTGTCTTCACGGCAGCCACACGGCCGAGGCTCGCGGCGGCCGTCGGTCACGGTGCCAATCCGCGGCCAGGGTCGAGCGGGTGTGTCAGTTACGTATCGCTGCACCTTCGCTGACTGCAGGGCCATCGGCGGGTCCCAAAATGGTCAGCGCGACCTCGTGAGAAATCAGTCTGACCCTTCTGCGCCCGAGACTGCTCTCGCTGAACGCCTCACACGATGAAGAGTTCGTGTGGCCTTTCCGCGCGTCGGGCCCCGTCCGGGCAATGGGCCGTTGGTCGTTGGTCGTTGGGTCGTTCAGTTCGAGTAGTCGCCGCCGCGTTCCTGGATGGAGAGGCGCAACGGCTTCAACTTGAGGTGCCGCCTCCGCAGCGATGTGGGCGCGAGCCGGCTCTGCACGGGCGCGCGTCCGGCTGCGCTAGCAGCCTCCGCTGGGGCGCGGTATCAACACCGATAGCCACATGAACACTCAAGCGTTGAAATGCACCAGCCCTGCCCTCACACGCAGGTCGAGGGTCGAGGTTCGCAATCCAGACGCCATGTTTCACGTGGAACCACGCAACTTGGCGGACAACGTGATGCCGAAGGTGGCCTTCAGCGCATCGTTCACCGCTGCCTCATCACCAACCCAGACGATGTGCCCAGCTGGCTGGAAGGTCGCGCTGATGCGATCCGGAATCGCCACGATCCTCTATCCAACGTTCGTATGGTCCGATCGTGCGCAATACGCCGGCAGTCGACGTCGACTTCGGCCGTGACTCGCCGTCTGGGGGAGAGTGCGAGTCGCCGCGTTCGGACTCTTCTCGGACCACCGACACAGCCAGCTTCGAAGCGTAGACATCTCAAGCAGATATGCAGCGCAGCGCGAGACTCGTCCGTCATGTCGTCCCCCGTCTCCACGCCAGACGTCCCTCGGCCTGGATTTCGGCTTCAAATGCGTCGCGAGGGTGTCCGAAACGGGTCCGCGCTGCCGCGCGGATCGGGCTAAGAATGGCTCTCACAGCACCGGAGCGGGTGCTTCAGTTGTCCAGAAGCCAACCTAAGGCGTGCCGACGAAGGGCCAACCTATCGAACGGACGCCCGAATGACCCTGGTGACCTCGGTAAGAAGACCTTCACCGAGGGTCAGCACCTCAATGTCGTGCACCTTGAACTTGCGGATCTCCTTCGAGGCGGCTTCCACTTCGGTCGCCGCCGCCGCGCCCTTCATGAGGACAAGCTCGCCACCATCCCGAACCAGGGGAGCGGTCAACGGCAGCAACTTGCGGAAGGCACTCACCGCTCGTGCGGTGATCTGATCAAGAGGCCCGTCGAGGCGCGCCTCTTCGGCACGCGCGCGTACAACGCTGACGTTGTCCAAGCCGAGCTCGTTGACCTGCTCGTTCAACCAGGCAACGCGTCGCTCCATCGGCTCGATCAACACGAAGGAGACGTCCGGCCGCGCGATCGCGAGAACCAACCCCGGCAGTCCGGCACCGCTTCCCACATCCCCGACTACTCCGGGCCGCAGCAGCGGCGCGACCACAGCGCAGTTGAGGACATGACGGGTCCACAGCCGGGGGAGCTCAAGCGGCCCGATGAGCCCACGTTCTTCGCCTTGCTCAGCAAGGTTTCGGGTGAACCGGCGTGCGACGTCGATTCGGTCCCCGAACAAGGCGAGCGCCGCTGACGGCTCGGTCTCCAGGTCGGTCACTGTTTCACGTGAAACTAGGCGGCGGTGATCACGGTGTGACGGTCGCGACCCTCACCGTGCGAGGTGGAGACGTATCCACGCTCAGAGACGATGTCGTGCACCAGCTTGCGCTCGTACGACGACATCGGCGGAAGAGCGGCTTCGGCCGCCCCTTCGTCCAAGCGCGCAATCGCACGATCCACCAGAGCTCCGAGCTCAGCCTGTCGGGCTTCGCGCGAGCCGGCGATGTCCAGGATCAAACGCGAGAACTCGCCCGTCTTGTTCTGCACGGCGAGCCGAGTCAGTTCCTGCAGGGCGGCGACCGTGTCGGCCTTCGCGAGCAGTGCGAGGTTCGAGCCGTCTTCGGCGTTGACAGAGATGTAGGCGCGGCCGTTACGAGTGTCGATGTCGATGTCGCCATCGATGTCCGCGATGTCGAGCAGCTCCTCGATGTAGTCCGCTGCGATGTCGCCCTCACGGTCGAGGTCAGCCGGCGCCGCGACCTCTTCACCCTCCACGGGTGCCTGGTCGTCGGAGACGTCGATGGGATCGGGGGAGGAGGTCTGCACGTCGGTCATCGGGGAGTCCTTACTACTTTCCGGCCTGCTTCTTTGCGCGGGCCTTGCTCACGGGCTGCACCCGCTGAACGGCCTGCTTCTTCGGCTGCTCTTCAACCGTAAGAACGGTTGCGCCATCCGCCTGGACCAGCTTGCCCTTCTTGGCGAGACGGGCCTCACGAGCCTTCGCGGCGTCGGAGCCCGGAGTCGGCATGTTGCGGATGACCAGGAACTGCTGACCCATGGTCCACAGGTTGGAGGTCAGCCAGTAGAACATGACGCCGAGCGGGAAAGCGAAGCCTGAGAAGAGGAAGACGAAGGGGAGCAGGTACAGCAGGATGCGCTGCTGCTTGAACTGCGGGCTCGCCTTGGTCTCCGGCGACATGTTCTTGGAGACGATCTGCAGCTGCGTGAGGAACTGCGACCCCGTCATCAGCACAACCATAACGGCCGCTATGATCATGACCGCGACCTGCGGAGGGTGGGCGTTCATCGCACCCTGGAAGCTCTGGTGCAGGGGAGCGACACCGAACAGCGTCGCGTTGCCGAACTGGAGAGCGAGTGTCTCGTTGAGCGGACCGACACCGGCCTTACCGCTCTGGGCGCCGTTCAGCACCTGGAACAGCGAGAAGAACACGGGCATCTGCAGCAGCAGGGGGAGGCAGGAGCTCAGCGGGTTGGTGCCCGTCTTCTTATAGAGCTCCATCGTCTCGCGCGACATCGCCTCGCGCGAGAACTGGTCCTTCTTACCCTTGTACTTGTCCTGGATCTTCTTCAGCTGCGGAGCGATCTCCAGCATCCGTCGCTGGTTCTTGATCTGCCGGACGAAGATCGGGATCAGCGCCGCGCGGACGACGACCGTCAGTCCGACGATGGCCAGCACCCAGGTGATGCCTGCCGCCGGGTCCAGTCCCATCTGGGTGAACAGCCAGTGGAAGGCGACGAGGATCAGCTCCACGACCCATTTGATGGGCCAGAGGATGAGTCCGATGATGTCAGGCATGACTTCTAACTAGGCCTTTCCGTGGCCGACGAGGCCGTTCGAGCTGCTTGCGACGACGAAACCAAAATCAGTGACCCTGTACCGCGGCTTCTTCGCCGGCGGCACATCGTCCACCCCGCCTGCGGCCCATGGGTGGCATCGGGCGATGCGGCGGATACCGAGGTAGGAACCCACGATCACACCGTGCTGCTGGATCGCCTGCAGCGCATAGGCCGAACATGAGGGGTAGTACCGGCAGACGTCGCCATAAAGAGGCGAGATGACCGCCCGATATGCGCGGAGCACCAGCACGGCCGCATTTCGCGGTGCGAGGAGCACTGCTGCGAAAGCGGTGTTCATGGACGGACGCTGCCCTTACTGGTGGGAGTGCGGCTTGTATTACTGCGGTTGGTGTGGCGGGCCGAAGCCCGTAGGAGTTCTTCGTGCAGGCTAGCCCACGGTGCTTGAGCAGAGGCTGGCAATGCGCGCACGACCACATCCATCCCGGACTCACCGTCAGTCGCGGCTGAGTACTGGGGGAGGAGTTCGTAGGCCGCCGCTTTCAGCCGGCGCCGCACGAGGTTGCGCCCTACTGCATTGCCCACCGCTTTACTCACGATAAAGCCGAAACGCACCACACTGGAGTCGGGATTCGGGCGGATGTACGTGACGGTGTTCGCTCCTGTGAAGCGAGCACCACGTCGCACAGCCGCCCGATAGTCCGCCCCTCGCGTGATGCGATTGGCTTTCGCGAGCACCGGAAAGCCCTCTGCCGGCGAAGAATCAGGCCGAGAGAGTCTCGCGGCCCTTACGGCGGCGAGCGGAGAGGATGGCGCGGCCCGCGCGGGTGCGCATCCGGAGGCGGAAACCGTGGGTCTTCGCGCGCTTGCGGTTGTTCGGCTGGAACGTTCTCTTGCTCATATCAATCTCCGTGGGTGGTCGCTTCGCAGGCCTGTGCTGAGAGATGGGGACAGCAGGGAAGACCCGGAAAGTTACAGGGCAGCCGGAAAGGCCGCAAGTCAACTGATTAAAACTACGGCCTGGGGCGGATCAGGTCAAACCGATCGACTTAAATCCACTGATTATGCACGGTATTGGCAGGGAGCAGGACCCCGACGCGCCGACGTATGCCGCTGATCGGATTTGTTCGCTGTTCTGTGGACAAGTTACCGTGAGGTCGAAAGTTATCCCCAGGCCATGCCAATTCTGGCCGGAGATCGCTACGGTATTGCTCACACAGCGGTGGATAACTCTGTGAATACCCACCGGCGGCATCCGAAGCCGCCAACCCGACGAGAGTCACCGGGGGTCGACTCGTCCCTTCGTCGGGCTGACGGCATCCGCAACACAGACGAAGACGGGGAACGATGGCAGGCGGCGAAGAGTCCATAGCTTCGGCATGGCAGAACGTGCTCGGCAAGCTCGAGACGGACGATCGCATCACCCCGCAGCTGTATGGCTTCCTCAGCCTGGTCGAGCCCAAGGGCATCATGGCCGGCACCTTCTACCTGGAGGTCCCGAACGAATTCACCCGGGGGATGATCGAGCAGCGCAGCCGGCTCCCCCTCCTGAACGCCATCGGCGCCCTCGACGACGGATTCGCGGTCAATACCTTCGCGATCGTGGTCAACCCGGAGATCCAGCAGGAGACCATGGCCGGCACCGTAGCCGAGCCAGAAGCCGCACCCACGTCGTACGCGGACCAGGTCGCTCCGATGGTGAGCCCTCCGACGGAGATCACCGCACCTCCCCGAGGCGGAGACACCCGGCTCAACGCCAAGTACAGCTTCGACAACTTCGTCATCGGGCAGTCCAATCGTTTCGCGCACGCTGCTGCGGTCGCCGTTGCCGAAGCACCCGCGAAGGCCTACAACCCGCTCTTCATCTACGGCGACTCGGGCCTCGGCAAGACCCACCTCCTCCACGCCATCGGCCACTACGCGATGAGCCTCTACCCCGGGATCCGGGTGAGATACGTCTCGTCGGAGGAGTTCACCAACGACTTCATCAACTCGATCGCCAACAACCGCGGCTCGTCGTTCCAGGCCCGCTATCGCAACATCGACATCCTGCTGATCGACGACATCCAGTTCCTGCAGAGAGCGGTGGAGACCCAGGAAGCGTTCTTCCACACGTTCAACACCCTGCACGACCACAACAAGCAGGTGGTCATCACCTCCGATCTGCCGCCCAAGCACCTGACCGGCTTCGAGGACCGCATGCGGTCCCGGTTCGAGTGGGGCCTCATCACCGACGTCCAGGTCCCCGACCTTGAGACCCGCATCGCAATCCTGCGTAAGAAGGCGCAGAGCGAGAAGATCCAGGTGCCCGACGACATCCTGGAGTTCATGGCGTCGAAGGTGTCGAGCAACATCCGGGAGCTGGAGGGGACACTGATCCGCGTCACCGCCTTCGCGAGCCTCAATCGCACACCGGTCGACATGCCCCTCGTGCAGACGGTGCTGAAGGACCTGATCACGCTCGACGACGACAACGTCATCGCGCCGACCGACATCATCACGAACACCGCGGAGTACTTCAAGCTCACCGTCGACGACCTCTACGGTTCCAGTCGGTCGCAGGCGGTCGCCACCGCACGCCAGATCGCCATGTATCTGTGCCGCGAACTCACGAACCTCTCCCTGCCCAAGATCGGACAGCTCTTCGGCGGCCGCGACCACACCACCGTGATGTACGCCAATAAGAAGATCAGCGAGCTCATGAAGGAGCGCCGGTCGATTTACAACCAGGTCACGGAGCTGACCAGCCGGATCAAGCAGACCCACCGCTACGGCAAGTAGACCGCTGCTCTAGCGCAGAACTTATCCACATATCCATCCCCAGAGTGGGGACAAAGCGTTATTAACACTTGTGGATAACTTGTGGAGAGCCTCCGGAGAACTACACGTTTAATGGGGACGGAGGGCTGGCACCTGTGGGAACGCGTCGTCGGGCTCACTGCGCTCGGATCGTTGTGAACACCCGGATTCCGCAGTCCATCAACATGTCACGACCGTGTAGTTCCCTGTGTTCGCCTGGCCTCAACAGAGTTATCCACAGTTTCCACATCGGTTAACACGATTACTTCTTAACTCTTCTCATAGAGGGCGGACGACAACCTCAAGGGCCGCTAGCCACCACCGCTTCCCCGTCACAGGCCAGGGGCTAGGATTTGTCACGTCCGTTATCCGTGAGTCCAACAGAGGTGACTTCGTGAAGTTCCAAGCCAATCGGGATGTGTTCAGCGAGGCCGTCTCCTTCGCGGTGAAGCTTCTTCCGCAGCGGACGACCCTGCCCATCCTGAGCGGTGTGCTGATCGAGACGACGGAGAACGGACTCCAGCTGTCGTCGTTCGACTACGAGGTGTCGGCGCAGACCGAGATCGCCGCCGAGGTAGAAGAACCCGGGCGGGTGCTCGTCTCCGGCCGTCTTCTCGCTGAGATCGCATCCAAGCTTCCGAACGCACCCGTGCAGTTCTCGACCGAAGAGTCGAAGATCGTCGTGCGGGCCGGCTCGGCCAACTTCACTTTGCTGTCCATGCCCGTCGAGGAATACCCGAGCATCCCGCAGGTGGGTGGAGACGCGGGGCTCGTCCCGGCCGAGGAGTTCGCTCAGGCTGTTGCCCAGGTCGGCGTCGCCGCATCGCGCGACGATGTGACCCCGGTTATCACCGGCGTCCAGCTCGAGGTCGGCGATAACCGGCTCGGCCTCGTCGCCACCGACCGCTATCGGGTTGCCGTGCGGGAGATCGACTGGGACAACGGCACCACGGCGGGCGAATCGGTCACCGCCCTGGTGCCCGCCCGCACCCTCACCGAGATCGGGAAGACCTTCGGGCACAGCGGAAACGTCTCCATCTCGATCACGAACCGCGACGACCGCGAGCTGATCGCATTCACCGCGGACAAGAAGACGGTCACCTCGCTCCTGATCAAGGGCAACTTCCCACCGGTCCGCCGGCTCTTCCCCGAGCAGGTCGACAACTACGCGGTGATCAACACCGCCGAACTCATCGAGGCGACCCGTCGTGTCGCCCTCGTCCTCGAGCGCGAGGCCGCGCTCCGCTACACCTTCACCGCCGACGGACTGACGCTGGAAGCGATCGGTTCGGAGCAGGCGCAGGCTTCCGAGAGCATCGACGCTCTTCTCACTGGCCAGGAGACGGTGGTTTCATTGAAGCCGCAGTTCCTGCTCGATGGTCTCGGTGCGGTGCACTCGGAATTCGTGCGCATCTCGTTCACCAAGACCGAGAACCCCAACAAGCCGGGGCCTGTGCTCATCACGAGCCAGACGTCGAAGGACCAGGCGGGAGCGGACTCCTACAAGTACCTGCTCCAGCCGAACCTGCTCCTGCGCTAGTTCCCGGCGCCGCTGAAGCAACAGAAGAAGGATCATCATGCACATCGGCCTCATCGGTCTCGGACGCATGGGCAACAACATGCGTGCCCGTCTCGAGAAGAACGGCATCGACGTCACCGGCTACGACACGAACCCCGAGGTCTCGGACGTCGCGACCGTTGCGGACCTCGTCGCCGCGCTTCCTGCACCTCGGACCGTCTGGGTCATGGTGCCGGCCGGCCAGATCACCGACTCGGTCATCCGCGAGCTCGAGCCGCTGCTCGAGAAGGGCGACCTCGTCATCGACGGGGGAAACTCGAAGTTCACCGAGGACTTCGCACACGCCGAGCTGCTCGCGCCCCGGGGTGTCGACTTCATGGATGTTGGCGTCTCGGGCGGAATTTGGGGCCTCGAGAACGGCTACGGCCTGATGGTCGGCGGTTCGGCCGAGCAGGTCGAGCGTGTGCTTCCCGTCTTCGACGCGCTGCGCCCCGAGGGTCCGCGCGACGAGGGCTTCGTCCACGTCGGCGAGGTCGGCGCGGGTCACTACGCGAAGATGGTGCACAACGGCATCGAATACGCGCTGATGCAGGCATACGCAGAGGGGTACGAGCTCCTCGATACGCGCAAGGACATCATCAAGGACGTCACCGGTACGTTCAAGGCGTGGCAGCGCGGGACGGTCGTCCGGTCGTGGCTGCTCGATCTGCTGGTCCGCGCTCTGGAGCAGGACCCCGAGTTCGAGCACATCGAGGGCTACGTCCAGGATTCCGGCGAGGGCCGGTGGACCGTGGAGGAGGCGCTCAACAACGCCGTCCCCGTGCCGACGATCAGCGCATCCATCTTCGCGCGGTTCGTGTCGCGCCAGCAGGACTCGCCTGCGATGAAGGCCGTCGCCGCTCTGCGCAACCAGTTCGGCGGCCACGCCGTCAAGGCCGTGGACTGAGATCCGCGAACTGAAAACTCTGTGCGTGTCACACATCTCTCCCTGACCGACTTCCGCAACTACCGCACTGCGGAGGTGCCGTTCGCGGCCGGCGCGAACCTGTTCGTCGGCCGCAACGGCCAGGGAAAGACCAACCTCGTCGAATCGCTCGGCTACCTGAGCACCCTCGGGTCGCACCGGGTGTCGAGCGACCAGGCGATGATCCGGAAGGATGCGGACGCCGCGATCGTCCGTGCGCGCATCCAGAACGACGGCCGCGAACTGCTGGTCGAGGTGCAACTCAATCGCACCTCCCCGAACCGCGCCCAGGTGAATCGCGGGGCGATCAAGCCGCGCGAACTCCCGCGGTACTTCTCCAGCGTGCTGTTCGCTCCGGAGGACTTGGCGCTGGTGCGCGGCGAGCCGGGCATCCGCCGCAGGTACCTCGACCAGCTGCTCATTCAGCGGAATCCCCGGTTCTCCGGCGTCATCGCCGACTACGCGCGGGTGCTCAAGCAACGAAACACCCTTCTCAAGTCGGCTCGGGCTTCGCGAGTCCGCGAGGACCAACTGGGCACGCTCGAGATCTGGGATGACCGCCTCGTACAACTGGGATCCGAACTCGTCGACGCGCGTCTCGATCTCGTGACCCGACTGAGCGATCCGGTGGTCGCGGCGTACCGGTCGGTCGCCGGCGACGATCACCATCCCCGGCTGATCCCGCAACTGACCATCCTCGGCGCGCACGTCGACGATGACGAGGATGCGGCCGACGACGATGTGACCGGCTCAGCCGGTGTCGCGACACCCGAGGCGTTCCGCCGGGCCCTTGCCGCTGTGCGCCGGAAGGAGTTGGACCGCGGTCTGACGTTGGTCGGCCCGCATCGCGATGACGTGCTGTTCGAGTTGAACGGCCTTCCGGCCAAGGGATACGCGAGCCATGGCGAGTCGTGGTCGTTCGCGCTCGCGCTGAAGCTGGCCTCGGCCGAGCTGCTCCGCCGCGAGTCGACGACCGGGGATCCCGTCCTCATCCTCGACGACGTGTTCGCAGAGCTCGACCAGGCGCGGCGCCGGATGCTAGCAACTGCCGTAGCCGGTTACGAGCAGGTTCTCATCACCGCGGCGGTACTGGACGACGTCCCAGAAGTACTGACGGCGCACACCGTGCGGATCGAAGCGGGCACCATCGTGGAGACGACGGGTGTCTGAGAATCGCGGGCCGGGGGAGGCATCGGCCGTCTATCTGCGGCTGAAGGCGCTGTTCGCGGGAACGGGCTCCCGTAGCAGACGCGCTCAGAAGCGAGAAGAGGATCCCACGGCGAGCCGGCCCTTCGGCTCCGGCCGGGATCCTCGAGGAGTGGGGGATGTGGTCGATGCGCTGGCGGCGCAGCTCGGCTGGACCTCGGCTCTCGCGCAGTCCGACCTCCTTGAACGGTGGCGTGAATTGGCCGGTGACGAGACGGCCAAGCACGCCGTCCCGGACCAGATCACCGACGGCGTGCTGGTCGTTCGGTGCGAGTCGACGGCGTGGGCGACACAGCTGCGGATGATGCGCTCTGAGCTTCTCGCTCAGATCGCCGAGCGATTCCCGGAGGCGGGGATCGAGTCGATCCGTTTTCAGGGGCCGGACGCCCCCTCCTGGAAAAGAGGCCCCAGGTCGATTCCAGGGCGTGGCCCGCGCGATACTTACGGCTGAGGGCACAAAAGAGGTAGCCCTGGCGCGGAAAATGCGTCAGACGGCCGTTTTCGGGCATTTCCCCGCCCGGCTCTTGGTAGACTGGAACGTCACTGTTGAGTGCGGTCAGGAGCCAATTTTCATATGACGATGGAACCGAACAAGGCCGGGACGGAACACGAGTACGGCGCCAATGAGATCCAGGTCCTCGAGGGTCTCGAAGCCGTCCGGAAGCGACCCGGAATGTATATCGGTTCGACCGGACCCCGCGGACTCCACCACCTGGTCTACGAGATCGTCGACAACTCTGTCGATGAGGCCCTCGCCGGGCACGCGGACAACATCGAGGTGACCATCCTCCCGGACGGCGCCGTGCGCGTGATCGACAACGGTCGAGGCATCCCGGTCGACGAGCACCCGGTGGAGAAGAAGTCCACGGTGGAGGTCGTCCTCACCATCCTGCACGCCGGCGGAAAGTTCGGCGGTGGCGGCTACGCCGTGTCCGGCGGTCTTCACGGCGTCGGCAGTTCGGTCGTCAACGCTCTCTCGGCGCGTCTCGATGTAGAGGTGCGCCGTCAGGGCTACGTCTACCGGCAGAGCTACCGCAACGGTGTGCCGGAGGCTCCCCTGGAGCAGGGCGAGGCGTCGGACGCGACCGGCACCACCATCACTTTCTGGCCGAGCCCGGAAACGTTCGAGACGGTCGTCTTCGACTACGAGACGCTGCGGACCCGGTTCCAGCAGATGGCCTTCCTCAACAAGGGTCTGCGCATCGCGCTCACGGACGAACGACCGCGCCAGGTGCCGGAGGTCGAGGGCGAGGTCGACGAAGAGGAGTTCGAGCCTCAGCACGAGGTCTTCCTGTACGAGCGCGGTCTCACCGACTACGTCCACTACCTGAACTCGGCGAAGAAGGCCGAGGTCGTGCACGACGAGATCATCTCGTTCGAGACCGAGGACACCGACCGCAAGATCGCTCTCGAAGTGGCGATGCAGTGGACCACGGGATACAACGAGAGCGTCTTCACCTACGCCAACACCATCAACACCCACGAGGGCGGCACGCACGAAGAGGGATTCCGTGCTGCGCTGACGACGTTGGTGAACCGGTATGCGCGTGAGAAGGGCATCCTGAAGGAGAAGGACGACAACCTCTCCGGCGACGACGTCCGCGAGGGTCTCACCGCGGTGATCTCGGTCAAGCTGTCGGAGCCGCAGTTCGAGGGCCAGACGAAGACGAAGCTCGGCAACACCGAGGCGAAGGCGTTCGTGCAGAAGGTCGTCGGCGACCAGCTCGGAGACTGGTTCGACCGCAACCCGAACCAGGCGAAAGACATCATCCGCAAGGCGCTGCAGGCAGCGACCGCACGACTCGCCGCCCGAAAGGCGCGTGAGACGGCGCGTCGCAAGGGTCTGCTCGAGAGCGGTGGGATGCCGGGCAAGCTGAAGGACTGCCAGTCGAAGGACCCGACGGTCTCCGAGATCTTCATCGTCGAGGGCGACTCGGCCGGCGGCTCAGCCGTTCAGGGCCGGAACCCCGAGACGCAGGCGATCCTTCCCCTGCGCGGCAAGATCTTGAACGTCGAGAAGGCGCGGCTCGACCGCGCCCTGGCGAACAACGAGGTCCAGGCGATGATCACGGCGTTCGGCGCCGGCATCGGTGAGGACTTCAACCCCGAGAAGGCGCGGTACCACAAGATCGTGCTGATGGCCGATGCCGATGTGGACGGCCAGCACATCACGACGCTGCTGCTCACCCTGCTGTTCCGCTACATGCGTCCGCTCGTCGATCTCGGCTACGTGTACCTCGCGCAGCCGCCGCTGTACCGACTCAAGTGGTCGAACGCCGAGCACGAGTACGTGTACTCCGACCGGGAGCGCGACGCCTTCCTGGCCGATGGCCTCGCGGCCGGCAAGCGGATCCCCAAGGACAACGGCGTACAGCGCTACAAGGGCCTCGGCGAGATGGACTACAAGGAGCTCTGGGAGACCACGATGAACCCGGAGACCCGCACTCTGCTGCAGGTCACGCTCGACGATGCCGCGGCGGCTGACGAGATCTTCGCCACCCTGATGGGCGAGGACGTCGAATCGCGCCGCTCGTTCATCCAGAAGAACGCCAAGGACGTGCGGTTCCTCGACATCTGACGCGTCCGCGCTGACAGATCAAGAGGAATCACGAGGAAGAGAAGACTGTGACGGACGAAGAGAACCTTACGGGCGAGGCCGGCGACGGCGCTGGCTTCGGCATCCACGGCAGGATCGATCAGGTCGACCTGCAGTCGGAGATGCAGCGGTCGTACCTCGACTACGCGATGAGCGTCATCATCGGCCGCGCGCTGCCCGAGGTCCGCGACGGCCTCAAGCCGGTGCACCGCCGCGTGATCTACGCGATGTTCGACGGCGGCTACCGACCGGACAAGGCGTTCTCGAAGTGCGCGCGCGTGGTCGGCGACGTGATGGGCCAGTTCCACCCGCACGGCGACTCGGCGATCTACGACGCCCTGGTGCGCCTGGTGCAGCCGTGGAGCCTCCGGTACCCCCTCGCCCTCGGCCAGGGCAACTTCGGTTCGCCGGGCAACGACGGCGCGGCGGCGCCCCGATACACCGAGACGAAGATGGCTCCGCTCGCCCTCGAGATGGTCCGCGACATCGACGAGGAGACCGTCGACTTCCAGGACAACTACGACGGACGGACGCAGGAGCCGGCCGTGCTGCCGAGCCGCTTCCCCAACCTGCTGGTCAACGGCTCGGTCGGTATCGCGGTCGGCATGGCGACCAACATCCCCCCGCACAACCTCCGCGAGGTCGCCGACGGCGCGCTGTGGCACCTGGCGCACCCCGAAGCGTCGCGCGAGGAGCTCCTCGAAGAGCTGATCAAGCGGATCAAGGGCCCGGACTTCCCGACCGGAGCGCAGATCCTCGGCGTCAAGGGCATCCAGGACACCTACCGGACGGGTCGTGGTTCCATCACGATGCGCGCCGTGGTCAACATCGAGGAGATCCAGGGCCGGGTCTGCCTCGTCGTCACCGAACTGCCGTACCAGGTGAACCCCGACAACCTCGCGATCAAGATCGCCGAGCTCGTCAAGGACGGCCGCATCGGTGGCATCGCCGACATCCGCGACGAGACCTCGGGCCGTACCGGTCAGCGACTGGTGATCGTGCTCAAGCGCGACGCCGTCGCGAAGGTCGTGCTGAACAACCTCTACAAGCACACGCAGCTGCAGGAGAACTTCGGCGCGAACATGCTCGCGATCGTCGACAACGTGCCGCGCACGCTCGCCCTCGACGGCTTCATCACCGCGTGGGTCGACCACCAGGTCGAGGTCATCGTCCGCCGCACCCGGTACCGGTTGCGTAAGGCCGAGGAACGCGCACACATCCTGCGCGGCTACCTGAAGGCTCTGGATGCTCTGGACGACGTCATCGCCCTCATCCGCCGGTCGCCCACGGTCGACGATGCTCGGACCGGCCTCATGGAGCTGCTCGAGGTCGATCAGGTGCAGGCCGACGCGATCCTCGCGATGCAGCTGCGCCGGCTGGCCGCCCTCGAGCGCCAGAAGATCATCGACGAGCACGACGAGATCGAGCGCGAGATCGAGGACTACAAGGCGATCCTCGCCGACCCGGTGCGTCAGCGGACCATCATCAGCGAGGAGCTGACCGAGATCGTCGACCGCTTCGGCGACGACCGGCGCACCGAGATCATGTTCGGTTTCGATGGCGACATGAGCATGGAAGACCTCATCCCCGAAGAGGAGATGGTGGTCACGGTCACGCGCGGCGGTTACATCAAGCGCACCCGCAGCGATAATTACCGCAGCCAGCACCGCGGCGGCAAGGGAGTGAAGGGCGCCCAGCTGCGCGGCGAGGATGTGGTCGACCACTTCTTCGTCACCACGACGCATCACTGGCTGCTGTTCTTCACGAACAAGGGACGCGTGTACCGCGCCAAGACGTATGAGGTGCAGGAAGCCGGCCGCGATGCCAAGGGCCAGCACGTCGCCAACCTCCTCGCCATGCAGCCGGATGAGGAGATCGCCGAGATCCTCGACATCCGCGACTACCAGGCGGCCAAGTACCTCGTGCTGGCCACCCGCGACGGCCTGATCAAGAAGACCGCGCTCGACGAGTACGACACGAACCGCTCCGGCGGCATCATCGCGATCAAGCTGCGTGAAGATGACGAGGTCGTCTCGGCGCTGCTGGTCGAAGAGGATTCCGATCTGCTGCTCGTATCGCGCAAGGGGATGTCCATCCGCTTTACCGCGTCGGACGAGGCACTGCGCCCGATGGGTCGCTCGACCTCCGGCGTCATCGGAATGCACTTCCGGGGCGAGGACCGACTGCTGGACGCCTCCGTCGTCTCCGACGAGGGTTACGTGTTCGTCGTCACCGAGGGCGGCTATGCGAAGCGCACCGCCGCCGACCAGTACCGCCTGCAGAATCGCGGTGGTCTGGGCATCAAGGTGGCCAAGCTGAGCGACGATCGAGGTGACCTCGTCGGCGCCCTGATCGTCGGTGAGGACGACGAGGTCCTTGTGGTTCTTGCCAGCGGCAAGGTGGTACGCTCTGCCGTGGCCGAGGTACCTGCCAAGGGCCGCGACACCATGGGTGTCGTCTTTGCACGTTTCGCCGAGTCGGACAAGATCATCGCACTGGCGAAGAACACCGAACGTGACCTCGAATCCTCCAGCCTCGCGGAGGATGAGGAGAACGTCGGGAAGGAAGAAACCGTAGATGAGCAGTAGCGTCGCCGAGAAGCTCGCCAAGAAGTCGTCCCGACGACCCGCATCCGCCAAGCAGGTGCGGCTCAAGCTGGTCTATGTCGACTTCTGGTCCACCGTGAAGTTGTCGTTCCTCGCGGGCATCTGCCTGGCGATCATCGCGGTCGTCGGCACGTTCCTGATCTGGACCGTGCTCGATCGCACCGGCATCTTCGACCAGGTGAACAGCCTGTTCAAGGACATCTCGGGCGCCGGGGGAAGCGACCTCCGGTCCATCCTGGGCCTCGGACAGGTCATGGGATTCTCGCTGATCGTCGCCATCCTCGACATCGTCGTGGTCACCGCGCTGGGCGCCGTTTTCGCGCTGCTCTACAACCTCTCCGTGAAGATCACAGGCGGCCTTCTCGTCGGTTTCACCAACAACTGACGATTTCGCAATGCTCGGGCAGATCGGGTAGTCTCGTATCTGCCCATTCGGGGATATAGCTCAGGCGGTTAGAGCGCTTCGCTGATAACGAAGAGGTCCGAGGTTCAAGTCCTCGTATCCCCACCATCCCTTCACTCGGGGCCTTAGCTCAGTTGGTAGAGCGCCTGCTTTGCAAGCAGGATGTCAGGAGTTCGAATCTCCTAGGCTCCACCCTTTTCCTCCACCGGCGGCACGATCGGCCGCGCCGGAAACGGGCTCGAGTACGAGACGCTGGTCGTCACGCTTCCCAGAGTCCCCACCGTGCCGCTGATCTGTTCCAGATGGCGCATGGATGTGGCCACGACCTTGAGGATGAAACAGTCGTCGCCGGTGACGTGGTGCGCCTCCACCACTTCCGGGATCCCCTCCAGCAGATCGTGCAGCGGCTTGTACTGGCTGCTCGGATACCGCAGCCGCAGGTATGCCAGGATGCCGTAGCCGAGCCGGTCGGGGTCGATCACCGCACGGTACCCGGTGATGACTCCGGCCACCTCGAGGCGTCGCACCCGCTCGGCTACCGCACTGTGCGACATGTGGACCGTGCGCGCCAGCTCGGCGATCGACTGGCGACCGTCGCGCTGCAGCTCGGTGAGCAGCTGCCGGTCGGTGCTGTCGACGACGAATGGGAAAGTTACGGCCATGAGCGGATTCTGCCATGATTCCGACGGCCCGCTGCCTCAAACGCCCTCAATCATCTCTTCAACGAGCCGGACTGATTTTCTAGTCTCGAACCATGACGACACAGACCTCTACGACAGGGACCTCGGCGGCCGCCCGCCACTTCGCCGACAAGTTGCGCTTCGAGACCGATCCTTCCGATGTGAAGGCCGCGCTGGATGCCGGCGAACCCTTCGTCCTGGTCGACAGCCGCGGCGACGCGGCATGGCGACAGGGTCGAGCCGCAGGCGCCATCCACCTTCCGACCGCCGACATCACTGAGCGCGCACACGCCACCATCCCGCTTGACCGCCCCGTGGTGGTGTACTGCTGGGGTCCTGGATGCAACGGATCCACCCGCGCGGCCCTCGCCTTCAGCCTGCTCGGGTACGAAGTGAAGGAGATGATCGGCGGGTTCGAGTATTGGGCGCGGGAGGGCCTGCCGGTGGTCGACGACTCCGGATTGCGGGAGCGTGCGGTCGACCCGCTGACCGCTCCGGTCGGCGCGATCGACTGCGCCTGCTGAGTCGCTACTTGAGTAGCCGGGAGAGCACTCGGTCGGCGAGCGGTTTGCCTCCCGTCTGGCAGGTGGGGCAGTACTGAAACGTCGAATCGTGGAAGATCACCTGCCGGATGGTGTCGCCACAGACCGGACACGGCTGGCCGGTGCGCCCGTGGACGCGAAGGTTCGACTTCTTCTCGCTCTTGAGCTCTGAGGCGGCCAGCCCATCGGCTCGGGCCAGCGCATCCCGGAGCGTCGACTGCATCGCGTCGTAGAGGCGGGCGACGTCCGCCGCGGGCATGTTCGCCGGTTTGTACGGGGACATCTTGGCGACGTGCAGGATCTCGTCGGAGTACGCGTTGCCGATCCCGGCGATGACGGACTGACTGCGCAGGACCCCCTTGATCTGCGCCCGGCCCTGACCCGCCAGGATGGAGGCGAAAGCCTCCTCGGTGAACCCGGCATCGAGCGGATCGGGGCCGAGGCGGGCGATGCCCGGAACATCGGCCGGGTCGTGCACGACGTAGATCGCGAGGCTCTTCTTGGTCCCTGCCTCGGTGATGTCGAGCCCCGAACCGTCGTCGAGCACCAGGCGAGCGGCAAGAGGTCCTTTGCCCAGCCGTCCGTTGGGCGGAGGCGGGGGAGTGTCACGCCAGCGGATCCAGCCCGCTCTCGCCAGGTGCACCACCACGTGGAGGTCGCCGGCGCTGATGTCGAGGAATTTTCCGTGGCGGGTGACGCCGGCGATCGTCAGCCCGCGGAGCGCATCCACCGGAGGATCGAAGGTCTTCAGGGCCGAGAACGCCACGATACTGAGGCGCTCGATGACACGACTCTTCAGCCGGCCATCGAGGTCGGCGGCGAGAGCGGTGACTTCCGGAAGTTCGGGCATCACCCCCTAGTGTGCCCCCGACGTCCGACATCCGCACGAGGACTTCCACAGGGCCATCCGCAGTAGGGTGAGGCGGTGGACATCAGAGTGGCTGGGTACGCAGTCATCACAGACGGCGACCGCATCCTGCTGGCTCACTGGAATGAGAGCGGACGCTCCGGGTGGACCCTGCCCGGCGGCGGCATCGACCCCGGCGAGGATCCGGTCGATGCGGTGGTCCGCGAGATCGCCGAAGAGACCGGTTATGTCGGCGAGGCGGCCGAATTGCTCGGGATCGACTCCAAGGTCATCCCGGCCGAGCACAGATTCGTACCTGACGCGGGGCCGCTGCACGCGCTGAGGATCGTCTATCGCGCCACGGTGGTCGGCGGCACGCTCGCGAACGAACTCGAGGGCACCACCGATGAGGCTGCCTGGTTCCCGCTTGCAAACATCCCGAAGCGCCGCGTCGAACTCGTCGACATCGCGCTCAGGATGGCCGGACTGGCGGACTAGGCCGTGACGGGTCGCTGCTGTTCGCCCGGGATGATGATCCACATCACCACGTAGGCGATGAACTGCGGGCCGGGCAGCAGGCAGGACAGCAGGAACAGGATGCGTACCGTCCACGGCTTCAGCCCGAACCGTTGAGCGAGCCCGGCGCAGACACCGGCGATGATGCGACCGTCACGGGGACGTAGGAGAGTGTTCATGCTCACCAGCGTCTCAGCGCCCGCGCGGCCGCACCATCGGGGTAACCCCCGAAAAGACCCCGAGAGTTACGGCAGGGGGTCGGCCGGAGAGGTGGCCGGCGTCGTCGGCGTCGTGGGCTCTTCGTCGGCCACCCACAGCTCGTCATCGGCGCGGAAGGTCTGCCAGACGGCGTAGAGCAGTCCGACGGCGGCGATGATGCCGAGCCCGATGGCGATGACACCACCGGCGCCTGGACCGGACTTCTGCTTCGCGACCGGCGCCTTCTTCGTCAGCTCCTTGGTCGCCTTCTTGAAGTCGCCCGCGAACGCTGCCGAACGAGCCGCACGGGCGTGGTCGACCACCGACAGTGCGGTGCCGACGACCGTGCCCACGGCCGGGATGACATCGCCGACCACGCGCTCACGCGCCTGGCCCGCATAGCGGCCGGCAGTCGCCTTGGCCGTCTGGGCGGCCGGACGGACGTACTGGTCGTAGCCGTCCCGGACGCGGGGGCCGAGTTCCTCACGCGTGTAGTAGGCCGCCTGCTTGCGGGCCTCAGCAGCGAGGGCGTTGGCGTTCGCCAGCACATCCTGCTGTTGGGTCCACAGGTCCTCGGCTCCGCTGCGCAGTCGCTTGAGCTCCTTCTGGCGCTTGCGTGTCAGGCTCATCTGTTCCTCCGTTGCATCGGGGTGACGACGACTCCATCTTGCCACCGAAAGGGCTGGGGATGGCCCGAGAGCTCTCGAGACCACCGAAGTTCCTTATACGCGCTGTGCAAGAATTGGTGCCATGTCTAAGCACACCGCTGTCGCCACGCTCCACACTAACTACGGAGACATCAAGGTCAACCTCTTCGGCAACCATGCGCCGAAGACGGTCAGGAACTTCGTCGGGCTGGCGACGGGCGAGATCGAGTGGACGCACCCCGCCACGGGCGAGAAGACGAACGCTCCTCTCTACAACGGTGTCGTCTTCCACCGCATCATCCCCGGCTTCATGATCCAGGGCGGCGACCCGCTCGGTCAGGGCGTCGGCGGACCGGGCTACCAGTTCGACGACGAGATCAACCCGGAGCTCGACTTCACGCAGCCGTACATCCTCGCGATGGCGAACGCCGGAATCCAGGGCGGTCGCGGCACGAACGGCTCGCAGTTCTTCATCACTGTCGGGCCGACCACCTGGCTCCAGGGCAAGCACACGATCTTCGGCGAGGTCGCCGACGACGCATCGCGCAAGATCGTCGACAAGCTGGCCGAGCTCCCGACGGACGCCCGTGACCGGCCTCTCGACGACGTCGTTATCGAGTCCATCGACATCGAGCAGGTCTGAGAAAAGGACGGGCGAGCACGCAACATGACTCAGCCCGTCGACGCCCGCGCGAACTACTGTTACCGTCACCCCGATCGCGAGAGCTATGTGCTCTGTCAGCGGTGCGGGCGGACGATCTGCGGTGACTGTCAGACTCCGGCTGCGGTCGGAGTCATTTGTCCCGAGTGCATGGCGCAGCAGCGCGCGACACATCCCCGGACCAAACCGGCCTGGCTGACGCGGTTCACCGGGTCGGGCGCCCCGGTCGTGACGTACGCGATCATCGGCGTTTGCGTCTTGGTGTTCATCGTCCAGACGCTGGGCGATCTGCTCGGCCTGCAGGTCACGAACGCCCTGCGCTACGCGGGTGCCTACTCGTATCCGGCGGCGATCTCCGGGGCGTTCGAACCGTGGCGCATGATCACGAGCATCTTCGCGCACGCCAACATCCTGCACCTGCTGCTCAACATGTACACGCTGTGGGTTTTCGGTTCCGCGCTCGAACCGCTGCTCGGTCGTGCCCGCTATCTGGCCTTATTCCTCATCAGTGGATTCGCCGGTTCGCTCGGCGTGCTCCTCATCGCGTCGCCCGTGGTGCCGGTCGTCGGTGCGTCGGGTGCGATCTTCGGTCTCTTCGGTGCGTTCTTCATCATCCAGCGACGACTCGGGGGCAGTGCGACCCAGATGCTGGTGCTGCTGGCGATCAACCTCGGCATCGGCTTCCTGCCGGGATTCAACATCGCCTGGCAGGCGCACGTCGGAGGCCTGGTCGGCGGCCTGCTGGTGGGGCTGATCTTTGTCGAGACCCGTCAGCCGCAGCGCCGCCGCTGGCAGCTGCCGTTGGTGGTGTTGCTGTGCGTGATCTTCGTTGTGCTCAGCCTCATCCACTTCTTCGTGTAGCTCCCCCTGAGTTCCCCACAGCGGGTGGATAAAGTTATCCACAGGCTTATTAACACTGTGGGGAATTACACGCCTGTAACTCTCCACAGGCTTATTAACACTGGGGAAACCGCGCGCGAACGCGCGGCAACTGCTCACAGGGTGCCTGTGGAGAGCTGTGGAAAACACGAAACCCGAGCCGGCAGCTGCCGACCCGGGTCTGTGTATCGAGCGGAGGGGCGTTACCGCCAGCGCGTCGTCATGAGGAAGCCGACGAACGCGATGCCGAAGCCCACGAGGATGTTCCAGGCGCCGAGGGCGGGGATGGGGTACTGGTTCTGGCTCACGTAGAAGACGATGATCCAGATCAGTCCGAGCAGCATGAAGCCGAACATGATGGGCTTGAACCACACCGGGTTCGGCGCCTCTTCTCCCGAGGCCGCGATGCTGCGCTCGGCGCGGGCGGGTCGCTCGGGTTTCGTCTTCGACTTGCTACGTGCCATAGCACCACAGTGTAGCGGTGAAGGCCCCGAGGTTCCTGACGCCCCCGAACGGGGGAGGGCCTGTGGACAGCCGTGTCGTTTCACAGCGTGCGTCCCTAGAATCTGCACCATGACCACGCCCAGAGCCCGCACCCGACGGCCCCATCGCCGTACCTCGGTGCTCGGTGTCCTGGGCGAGCTGCTGATCACCGCCGGCGTCCTCGTCCTGCTCTTCCTCGGCTGGCAGATCTGGTGGAACAACCTCGTCACTTCGGGGCAGCAGTCCAGTGCGGCTGCGCAGCAGAGCCAGAAGTGGATCGACGACGCCCTGAAGGCGCCGAAGCCCGCGCCGGACACGACGACCGCACAGGTCGATCCGCCCGTAATCGCGAAGCCCGCGCCCTATGAGGCCTTCGCCGTCCTCTACATCCCGAGACTCGGCCCGGACTGGAAGCGCACGATCCGGCAAACCGTCGACACGGAGCGCGTCCTCAACAGCTATACGGCCGGAGTGGGTCACTACATCGACACGCAGCTGCCGGGTCAGGTCGGCAACTTCGCCGTCGCCGGCCACGACTCCGGATGGGGCAACACGTTCATCGACCTGTCGAAGCTGCATATCGGCGACCGGATCTATGTGCAGACGAAGGACGGCTGGTACACGTACACGTTCCGCAACTTCGAGTTCGTGCAGCCCTCGGCCGTGGGAGTGCTGCTGCCGGTTCCGCGTCACCCGGGTGCTCAGCCGGTCGAGCGGCTGATGACGATCACCACCTGCAACCCACCTTTCCATGCCGGTGAGCGACTGATCGCGTACAACGCCTTCCAATCGTTCGCGCCACCGCAGGATGTTCCGAGTGAGATCGCCGCCGCGGTCGGGCAGGGAGGCTGACCGTGTACGGAGCGTTGTGGCGTGTCCTGCCCGGGCCATGGTGGGTGCGCCTCCTTATCGTCCTGCTGCTGGTGGTCGTCGTGCTCTTCGCCCTGGTGACCTGGGTGTTCCCCTGGGTGGATTCACTCCTCGGGCCGCAGGAAGGTACCGTGGGTACGTGACCCGCGTACTCGTCATCGACAACTACGACAGCTTCGTCTACACACTGAACGGCTACCTGCGCGAGCTCGGTGCCGAAACCGACGTGGTGCGAAACGACGACGTCGAGCGTGCGGACCTGCCGGCCAAACTGGCGGAGTACGACGCCGTGCTCGTCTCCCCGGGTCCGGGCAAGCCTTCCAACGCCGGGGTATCCATCCCGGCCGTGGAGCAGGCGCTCCGCACAGGACAGCCGCTGCTCGGCGTGTGCCTGGGCCACCAAGCAATCGCGGAAGCCTTCGGCGGGGTGGTCACGAACGCGGAAGAGCTCATGCACGGCAAGACGTCGCAGGTCACCCACGACGACAGCCCGCTCTTCGACGGGGTGGCGCAGCCGTTCACCGCGACGCGGTACCACTCGCTGGCCGTGGTCGATGGCACGATGCCGGACGATCTCACCGTGACGGCGCGGACCTCCGGCGGCGTCATCATGGCGTTACAGCACCGCGATGCCCCCATCTACGGCGTCCAGTTCCACCCGGAGTCGGTGTTGACCGAGGGCGGTTACCGGATGCTCGGAAATTGGCTCGAGGTCGCCGGGCTGGCGGGAGCCGCCGAGGCGGCGCGCTCGCTCAATCCGCTGGTCAAGCTGGGCTGAGGCCGGCCAGCCGGAACAGTACGTCAGCGGGACAGTACGTCAGCCGGAGCAGTACGTCAGATCGACGGCTGTCCCCTGCGGTACGTCCCCCGGGGCCACCGACTGGGTGTGCACCATCGTCGCGCCCTTGTCCTGCGGGCAGGACGGATCCGGCTTCGGATTCCCGGTGAGGCCCAGTTGCGTCAAGATGCCCGTGGCCGCCTGAATGGTCTGCCCGGTGAGATCGGTCAGAGTCACCTTGCCGCTCGAGACGTGGAGGCCGATGGCATCCCCCTCGTGTGCGGACGCGTTCGGGGCCGGGTCCGTCGTGATGACGACGTTCGCGGGGACACTCGGCGAGTTCTCCGAGGTGGTCGGACCCACGGTGAGCCCCGCCTGTTGCAGGGCTTGGGTGGCCGCATCCACTGTCATGTTGTGTACATCCGGCACCGAAACCGTCTTCTTGCCGGTGGAGACGTAGACCGTGATCGTGTCGCCGGTGGCGACCACGATGCCCGCTCCGGGATCCGTGCGGATCACCTGTCCCTGTGCGTAGGTCGGACTCGACTCCGTGGTCTGCACCCACTTCAGCTTCATGTCGTCGAGCTGCGCGGTGGCCTTATCGAGCACCTGGCCCGACAGGTTGGGCACCTTGTGGGAGGTGTCGGGCATCGTCGTGCTCGGGGCGAGCCGCAGGACCCAGGCGAGCACAGCCACGATGACGACCGCCATGATCGCGATGCCGGCCCAGATCCAGATGACGGGTGGGCGCCGCTGCGTCCGCGTCATCGTCTGATCCTCGGCGAGCTGGCGGAAGGCCGCCTCGGGCCCGGACACGGAGCTCGGCGGTGCACCGAACAGCGTCTCGGCGAGCTCGTCCTCATGCTTGCGCTTGGGCACGCGCCCGGCCGCAGCCTCTTCGAGGTCGGCACGGAACTCGGCCACCGTCTGGTAGCGCTCGAACCGGTCCTTCGTCATGGCGCGGGCGACGACGACATCCATCGCGGGCGAGACCTTGGGATTGACCGTGCTGGGAGCGACAGCCGTTTCGCTGACGTGCTGGTACGCGATGGCGACCGGGGTGTCGCCGCGGAACGGCGGCCGGCCGGTGAGCATCTCAAAGAGCACGACGCCGGTCGAGTAGAGGTCGGTGCGGGCATCGACTGACTCGCCCTTCGCCTGCTCCGGCGAGAAGTAGCTGGCGGTGCCGAGCACCGCGGTGGTCTGGGCGACCGTGGCGGACGAGTCGCTGATGGCGCGGGCGATCCCGAAGTCCATCACCTTGACCTGGCCGGCCTTGGTGATCATGACGTTGCCCGGCTTGATGTCGCGGTGCACGACGCCGGCGCGATGTGAGTACTCGAGCGCGGTGAGGATGCCCTCGATGATCCGCACCGCCTCCGTGACCTCCAGAGGGCCCTTCTTGATGAGGTCTTTCAGAAGGACGCCGTCGACGTGCTCCATGATGATGAAGGGGAGCTGCGCCTCGTGACCGTCCGGCTCGCGCACCGTCTCTTCGCCGGCGTCGAAGACGCGCACGATGGTCGGGTGCGTCATCCGGGCGGCGGCCTGCGCCTCCTGACGGAAGCGGGTGCGGAACGCGGGGTCGGTCGCCAGTGACGGCTTCAGCAGCTTGATGGCGACGGTGCGCCCCAGCCGGGTGTCGGTGCCGCGGTGAACATCGGACATTCCGCCTCGACCGATGAGTTCGCCCACCTGATATCGGCCTGCGAGCAGGCGGCTATCTGGGCTCAATGCGGACTCCTTCTCGGTGCTGACTCCGGTTAGTGTAGCGGGGCGATTCTGGATAATTCCCCGGTTGTGTTCGCTGCCGGTCTCAGCCGTTGCCGCCGCCGCCGCCTCCGTTGCCTCCGCCGGCACCGGGCGCGGGTGTCGACGTCGAGGAGACCACCTGGTAGGCGAGGGCGGGCGACTGGCCGGACTCGACCGACTCACCGCAGAAGATCGTGTACGTCAGCTGGTAGGTGCCCGGGGCGCTCGGCGACCACACCATCTTGGTGTCGTTGACCGGGGTCTGCGGCTGGCCGTTGATGTACAGCCGTCGGCCGACCAGGTTCTGCCCCGCGGGGCAGGTCGCGGAACCGAAACTCACGTTGATCTGCGAGTTCGGGGTGCCCTGACCCGACGCGGGCGTCGCCGAGACCGTGTCGGTGGGGGTCGGGATGGGCGCCACCGGACCGTAGACCTTCACGGAGACCGTCGATCCCTTCGGCACCGGTCCCGTCGGATTCACCGAGTAGACCTTGTTGGCCTGATCCTGGGTCGTCGCGGCGTTTCCCTGCGAGACGTCGGCGACCATCCCGACCTGCTGCAGCTTGTCGCGGGCCTGGTCGGCGGTGAGGCCGAGGAAGTCGCTCTCAGTGATCTGCACGGTGTTGCTGGTCGGTGTGGGCGACGGCTTGGGGGAGGTGGGGGTGGACTGCGTCTGCGACGGCGACGGCGAGGAGCTGGGCGCAGCCTTGGGCTGCACCACCAGCGTGATGATCGTGCCGATCAGCACCAGCGCGAGAAGGGCGATGAGGGCGATCAGAGGCCAGGTCCAACGGCTGCGCTTGCGCTCCTCCACCGGGGCCGCATCCTCGTCGAGGACGGGCGCGACGGCCGTAGCAGGGAGCACGGTCGTCGCCTGCGTGGGCTGGGCCGCCGGCGACTGCATGAGCACCGTGGCCGCGTCCGTCGCCGCCGCGGCGCCGAGGATGGCGGGAACAGCTGCTGCGGCGGCGCGGAGATCACCGCGTCGCAGAGCCTGCGCGGCACGCGCCAGGTGGGCGGCGGAGGCCGGACGGTCGGCGGGGTTCTTGGCGATGCACGCGAAGACGAGGTTGCGCACCGGCTCCGCGACGGTCGCCGGAAGCTCCGGCGGCGCCTCGTTGATCTGGGCCATCGCGATCGCGACCTGCGACTCGCCGGTGAAGGGCCGACGGCCGGCCAGGCACTCGTACGCCACGATCCCGAGCGAGTAGATGTCCGTGGTCGGCGACGCGGGGTGGCCGGAGGCCTGCTCGGGCGAGAGGTACTGCACCGTGCCCATGACCTGGCCGGTCGCGGTCAGCGGCACCTGGTCGGCGATGCGGGCGATGCCGAAGTCGGTGATCTTGACGCGGCCGTCCGGCGTGATCAGCAGGTTGCCCGGCTTGATGTCGCGGTGGACGAGACCGGCCGCGTGCGCGGCGTGCAGAGCCGAGGCGGTCTGCGCGACGATGTCGAGGGTGCGGTCGGTGCTGAGGACGTGCTCCCGCTCCAGGATGCTCGACAGCGCCTCACCGGGAACGAGCTCCATGACCAGGAAGGCGCTGCCGTCCTCCTCGCCGTAGTCGTAGACGTTCGCGATGCCTTCGTGGTTCACGAGTGCGGCGTGACGGGCCTCCGCACGGAACCGCTCGAGGAAGCCCGGGTCGCCGAGGTACTCGTCCTTCAGGATCTTGATGGCGACGGTACGACCGATGACGAGGTCAGTGGCCTGCCACACCTCGCCCATGCCGCCGATCGCGATCCGCGACTGCAGCTCGTATCGTCCCCCGAAGGTGAGCCCTGCTGTGGGTCTCATTTATTCAGCACCGCCTCTAGTACTTTCCTCGCGATCGGAGCAGCGATGGAGTTACCCGTGCCGCTCTGACCCTGTCCACCGCCATTTTCGACAACAACCGCCACAGCGAACTCCGGGTCGTTCGCCGGCGCGAAACCGGTGAACCACAGCGTGTAGGGATCGTCATTCCCGTTCTGCGCCGTGCCCGTCTTACCGCCGACCTGAACCCCACCTATTCTTGCATTGCTCGCCACGCCGTGATCGACGCCGTCCACCATCATCTGCTTGATGGTGTCGGCGTTCGCCTGGCTCAGCGGGCGGGAGAACTCCTTGGCCTGGAAGGCCTCGACGGTCTGCAGGTCGGCGGACCGGATGGAGTCGACCAGGTTGGGCGTCATGAGCGTGCCGCCGTTGGCGATCGCTGCGGAGACCATCGCCATCTGGAGCGGAGTCGCACGGTCGTCCTTCTGCCCGAACGAGCCGAGCGCACGCTCCGCGGCAACCGGGTAGAGCGGGTAGACGCTCTTCTCGACCGGGATCGGGATGCTCAGCGGCTGGTTGAAGCCGAACTTGTCGGCCTGATCCTTGATGACCTCGGGCTTCAGCTGCATCCCGAGCTCGGCGAACGGGATGTTGCATGACAGGATCTGCGCGGTCGCGATCGACACCGTCGCCCCAGGGCCGCAGGTCGTCAGCGAGTCGTTCTTCACGACGGTGGGGGAGCCGGGCAGCGGGAGCGAGGCCGGGTTGGGCAGCTGGCTGTCCTTCGTGTACTGACCGGTGCCGAACGCCGTGGCGCTCATGACCGGCTTGAACGTCGATCCGGGCGGATTGAGGTCACCGCCGATGGCACGGTTGATGAGCGGGTCGCCCGGAGCGTCGAGAAGCTGCTGGTACGTGGAGTCGACGGCCTTGCCATCGTGCCCGGCCAGCGTGTTGGGGTCATAGTTCGGCTTCGACACCATGGCCAGGATCTTGCCGGTCTTCGGCTGCAGGAGGACGACGGCGCCCTGCTCGTCGCCGAGCGCATCCCACGCCGCCTGCTGCGCCACCGGGTCGATGGTCGTCTCGACCGTGGCACCCTGGGGGCTCTTGCCGGTGAGGACGGCGTTGATGCGGTCGAAGAACTGCGAGTTGGATGAGCCGCTCAGCTTGGCGTTGAGGGCTCCCTCAAGCCCGGTCGGCTCGCCATTGATCGGGAAGAACCCGGTGACGGCGGAGTAGAGGGGGCCGTTGCTGTAGACGCGCTGCCACTTGTAGACGTCCTGCGACGGCACCGACTGGGCGATCGGCTGTCCTGCGACGAGGATCGCGCCGCGCTGAGCCTGGTAGCTGTCATTCAGTGCACGGGTGTTGCGGGCATCCGCGTTGAGCGAATCAACCTGGAACACCTGCAGGATCGTCGTGGACACCAGGAGCGCCAGGAACATGGCGAGCACGATCGTGCTCACGCGTTTGATCTCACGGTTCATGTCAGCTCACCACCAGCCGGGGTTGATTGCGGACGGTGTCGGACAGTCGCAGCAGCAGCGCCACGATGATCCAGTTGGCGACAAGCGACGAGCCGCCCGCCGCCAGGAACGGGGTGGTGAGGCCGGTGAGCGGGATGACGCGAGTGACACCACCGATGACGATGAAGCACTGCAGAGCCACAGTGAACGACAGTCCGACCGCGAGGAGCTTGCCGAAGTCGTCCTGGCCGGCGAAGCCGATGCGGAGGCCGCGCGCGACGAAGATGAGGTACAGCGCGAACACGGCGAACAGGCCGGCCAGTCCCAGCTCTTCGCCGATGCTCGCGATGATGTAGTCGCTCTGCGAGATCGGGGTGATCCACGGCTGGCCCTGGCCGAGCCCGGTACCGATCAGCCCGCCGTGCGCCAGGCCGAAGAGCCCCTGGACGAGCTGGTAGCTGCCGCCGAGCTCCGCGTCGTAGCGGCCCTGAGTGAACGGAGTCAGCCAGTTGGCGAAGCGGTCGTGGACGTAGGGGAGCACTTGGCTGGCTATCACCGCGCCGCCAACCACGAGCAGGACCCCGAGAACCACCCAGCTGATGCGCGATGTGGCGACATAGAGCATGACGAGGAACAGGCCGAAGATCAGGAGACCGGTGCCGAGGTCGCGCTGGAAGACGATGACGGCCATCGACAGCAGCCACACGATCAGGATGGGTCCCAGATCGCGGGCGCGCGGGAAGCGTATCCCCAGGATCTTCTTACCCACCATGGAGAGGGAGTCGCGCGCCTGCACCAGGTAACCGGCGAAGAAGATGGCGAGGCACAGCTTGGCGATCTCGCCCGGCTGGAAGCTGAACGGCCCGATCCCGATCCACACGCGGGCGCCGTTGATCTCGCGGCCGATGCCCGGGAGCATCGGAAGCAGCAGCAGGATCAGCGCCGCGAACCCGAACAGGTAGGTGTAGCGCTGCAGGATGCGGTGGTTGCGGATGAGCACCACGACGAGGATCGCGCAGATGATCGCGATGGCGCTCCACACGATCTGCTTGACGCCGGCGCTGTCCCAGCCCGCGTCCTTGTAGTGGATGTCGATGCGGTAGATCTCGGCGATGCCGATGCCGGTGAGCAGCGTGGCGATCGGGAGGAGGAACGGGTCGGCCTGCGGGGCGACGAAGCGCAAGGCGATGTGCATGCCGAGCACGAGGGCGGAGAGACCGGCGCCGAGGTAGACGAGCGTGAGGTCGACGTGGCCGAGCGCGCCGAGCTGCACCAGCACGACCGCGGCTGCGTTGATCCCGCACGCGATGATCAGGAGGAAGAGTTCGCGGTTGCGCAGCTTGGCAGGCAGGCGCAGCCGTTTCACCGGCCCGGTGGCGGTCCGGGGCGGCTTCGGCTGCTCGCGCGTGCCGGTTCTACTGTCTGCCGGCATCGCTCAACTGCTCCACGATCGTCTTCGCCGCCTGAAGGTTGTCGGCGTTGATGGTCTGCTCCACCTGCTGTTTGTCGTACGCGGGGAGGTCGTCCACTTTGACGTCCGAGTCCTGGTAGAGGTGCGAGAGGCCGATCGGTCCGATGCCCTGCTGCACGCCCTGGTAGATGGCCACATGGCCCTGGGGCGACATCCCGACGTAGTAGCGGGATTGCGTCCACTGGTAGCCGAAGAAGATGGCCAGGACGATCGCGATCACCAGCGCGATGAAACCGATCAGCCAGGTGAGGCGTCGCCGGCGGACGCGGCGGGCATCTTCCTCGATCAGCTCGTCGAGGTAGTCCTCGGACTGCGGCTCGAAGTGGGTAGGACCGGTGGCGGGCCGGATGGGATGCAATCGCAGGCCAGGCAGGCGCGCGGCGCGCGTGGTCGGCTTTGGCTCAGAGCCGAACTGCAGGGGCGAGGCGGCGGACCCGACCGTGATCGGCTCCTTCAGGACGTCGCCGCGAGCGGTGTCCGCGATGTCGACGATCACGGCCGTCACGTTGTCCGGCGCTCCGGCGTCGAGGCTGAGCTTCAGCAGGCGGTCGGCTACCTGCTTCGGGCCGTCCTTGGATGCGAGGGCCGCCAGCATGTCGTCGTGCTTCACCACGCCGCTCAGGCCGTCCGAGCAGATCAGCCAGCGGTCGCCGGGGCGGGTGTCCAGCGTCCAGGTGTCGATCTCGGGGGACGCATCCACGTCGCCCAGCACCCGCATCAGCACCGAGCGGCGAGGATGGACCATCGCCTCCTCCTCGGTGATGCGGCCGCTGTCGACGAGACGCTGCACGAAGGTGTGGTCGGTGGTGACCTGCTTGAGCTCGCCGTCGCGGAACAGGTAGATGCGGGAGTCGCCGATGTGGGCGAAGGCGATCTGGTCACCGACGCGCACCATTGCGCTCACGGTCGTGCCCATCCCGGTCAGCTCGGAATGCTCGAACACCGTCTCGGCCAGCAGCGAGTTGGCGGCGATGAGCGCAGACTGCAGGGCGAACTCGGCCTCCGCGGCGGACTCGTACTGGTGGTCTGCCTCGCGGATGCGCGTCACGGCGATCGCGGAGGCGACGTCGCCGCCAGCGTGGCCGCCCATCCCGTCGGCGACCACGAACAGATCACGCCCCGCGTAGCCGGAGTCCTGGTTGTTCGAGCGGATCTTCCCGACATGGGAGATGGCCGCCGCCTTATTCGCCGCCACGGATTACCGTCGCAGCTCGAACGTCGTCGTGCCGATCTTGATCGGCGTGTCGAGCGGGACCTGGGTCGGGACGGTGACACGGCGGCCGTCGAGGAACGTGCCGTTGGTCGAGTCGAGATCCTGGATCATCCACTCGTCGTTCCAGAGGAGCAGGCGGGCATGGTGGGTGGAGGTGTAGTCGTCGCGGATGACCAAGTTGGACTCGCCGGAGCGGCCGATGGTGATCGGGTCGCGGCCGAGGGGGAGCTCCGTGCCGGCCCGTGCGCCGGAGGTGATGACCAGACGGCGGGCGCTCTGAACGCTGGCGTTGGTGTGGCCGCCTGCGCGGTTGGCACCCGAGGGGAGGGTGGAGACGGGGGCCGCCTTCATGACGGGCTCGGTCGGGCCCGCGGGGGCGATGCCTCCGGGGACCGGCGCAGGCGCTGGGGCTGCGGCGCTCGCCGCAGCGGGGAACGGCGACGCGGCTGCCTGCGACTCGGGCAGCTTGCGGACGCGCTGGCCGAACAGGTCGGTGCGGAGCGCGTAGACGATCCCGAAGACGAACAGCCACAGCACGAGGAGGAAGCCGAACCGCAGCACCAGCAGGGTCAGCTCGCTCGGGTTCACGAGGGACTCCAGAAGCCGCCGGCATCATGACGGCGGGTGGCGTCATCCACTCGGCCGCGCGGGGCTGATGGAGCCGCCTGGGGGAGGACACGGAAGACGATGCGGGTGCGGCCGAGGGTGACGACGGATTCCGGCTCCAGGATCGCCTTGCGCAGCGGCTCGCCATCCAGTTTCGTGCCGTTGGTGGAGCCGAGGTCTTCGACCTGGGCCCGGTGGCCGTCCCACGTGATCATCACGTGCCGGCGGGAGATGCCCGTGTCGTCGACCGTGATGTCGGCGTCGGCGCCGCGACCGACGACCGTGCGCGAGTGTGTGAGCGGGTAGTGCGTGCCGTTGATGTCGAGCACCGGAGTCCAGGCGACATCGCCCTTCACGTTCTCGGACTCGACCTCCAGCATCCCGACGGAGAGTTCGGTGCTCTCTTCGAGATCGATCGAGATCCCGCCCGCGAACTGGTAGTGCTGGGCCGCCGCGTGCTTCTGGACGAAGTCGATCAGCTCGTCGGTGAGGGCAGCGCCCATCGACCGCATCCGCGTGTAGTCGGCCGTCGCCATGCGGAGCACGAAGCGGTTCGGCGCCAGCACGCGGTCGCGCGCGACGACGGCTGCCTTGGTGTCGAGTTCTTTGCGGAGCGCGCTGGTGAGCTCGACCGGCTGCAGCCCGGAACGGAAGGTCTTCGCGAACGCGCCATTGACGGCGCGCTCGAGCCCCCGCTCGAAGTTGTCCAGAATGCCCACAGTCTCCCGCTTCCGGCTCGATGACTACATGCATGTTAGTCGGAACCCTGGGAAAGCCACTGGCTATCCGGTGAAGATCAGCCCTCCGGGGGATGTCCCGATTGGTGGACGATCCGGGCTCCGTGTTAGAGTTCCTGGGTTCGCGCGAGTGGCGGAATTGGCAGACGCGCTGGCTTCAGGTGCCAGTGCCCGCAAGGGCGTGGGGGTTCAAGTCCCCCCTCGCGCACGACGAACAGACAAGCGGCTGAGTCCCGGTTTTCCGGGGTTCAGCCGCTTTTGTGTTTAACGGCCGCGGTGCACGACGAGCATCTTCGACTCACTCTGCAACGGAAAGCGGCGTCATGAACGTTTGGAATACCTGTCCTTATTAATAACGGCCGATTGGCCATAAGGACCACTGTTCGCGGTTTGCGCCTGACCTAGCCCCGGGTGCTGCCTCGCGACACGAGTTGCTCACTGAGGACCCGAAATGAATCGAACCAGCACGGCACTGCCGTCGGAAATGAACATCCCGATGCGGGGCGGTGTTCCGCGGTGATGGTCTCGTACAGAGCTCTGCGAACTCGCCGTTGGCGTCTTGCCGCGCTGTCGGCCGGATTCCTGGCGCTAGGCGCCCTGGTGGGCACGTCCGTGTTGCCCCAGTACTTCTCCAACGCCTCAACGACCGGCGTGTCGACGGTCTACAAGACGGCGACGAACACGGTCAACGGTTCGGTGGCGGCGTCCTCCGATGCGCCGGGCGGTGCCAAGACAGGCACAGCCAAACCGGGCGACACGCTGAAGTGGGTGGCGAACTACCAGAACAACACCAGCGCGCCCGCGTCGGTCGATCTGAAGGATGTGCTGACCACCGCCGGGGCGTATGTTCCCGGCTCACTGCAATTGCCGCCCAATCAGGATGCGGTGGGGACCTTGTCGCCGCAGTACTCGACCGACGGGGGATCGAACTGGGTGGCAGGAACGCCCCCGGCGAACGCGAACGGCGTGGGATTCCGCGGGACCCTGGTGCCGCAGGGCACGCAGCAGTTGTCGGTCAAGATTCCCAGCCCGGTGTCGCAGACGGTGAGCAACGCGGGTGGGGATGGCTACAACGCAGTCGTCTCCGCGGACGGCCTGCGCGTGTACGCGGTGTTCCACCACGACGCGTCCCAGCAGACGTTGTTCTGCGCGGTCATCACGACCGGCGGCGTCTGCCCGGGATGGCCAGCGAACAACACGTACGTGTCCACCACCACCGGTGCTGGAATCGGTACCGGTGCGTACAGCGCGCAGACGGCCAACGACAATGGCACTTTCCTCTACGGAAACACGCTGTTGTGGCAGGTGCAGTTGAGTACCGCCGTGGCTGGGCGCTATCCGGTCGGCATCATGTGCCTGGACCTGTCCACACTGAAGAGCTGCGGATTCACGCAGTTGAGTACGGTCACCAATCCGGGATACCTGATCGGCGGTTCGGGGATCCCGCTCAGCGGGACCAACATCTTCGACTTCGTCGATGGCGACAACCAGATGCTGTGCTTCGATGCCGCTACCCGTACCTCGTGCGGCAATACCCCCCTCGATGCGGGAGGGCCGGCGATCTATGCGCCACAGGGCGTCACGTTGGGCGGTTACTTCTTCGCACAGGGCCGCCCTGCCAATTCGACCACTCAGAAGTTGTACTGCGTCAAACCCGGTCCTGCGGTGTGTCCCGGCTTCCCCAAGGTCGCCTCGGATGACGGAGCGTTCACGCAACAGGGGTCGCCTGTCCCGATCCTCAGCACGACGGGTGCGGTCACGGGCGTCTGCTTGATCGCCAACAGCCAGCGAGCCGCGCCGTACGGATGCTGGGAACTGGCCACGGGCGCGGCAGTCGCGAACCCGTACACCGACCCCAGATTCGGAGTGACCGCGGGTCTGTCGGGCGACTCCTTCACCTTCGGCACGAAGGTGTACATGCCGTATGCGACCAACAGTGTCGGCTGTTATGACTTCGCCATCGGGGCCGCGTGCGCGGGTTTCACGCCCCCCTCGAACGCCAAGAACTATGCGGTGCGTTCGGCGAGCTCCGTGGCGCCGAATTGCCTGGTCGCGGACGGGGACGGGCACCAGATCAAGTTCTTCAACGCCATCACCGGCGGCGGATGCCTGGGCGTCTCCGGGCCGACCTCGATGACAGTGACGCCGCTGACCTCGTACTGCGGTTCGGGTGCGGCCGGGTTCATCGGGTGGGGCGCGTTGTCGATTCCCGGGCTGGTCGCGGGGACGTACACCAACTCGAGCGTGACATTGAAGGATCAGAACAACGCAGTCATCACCGGGTTTAACGGGGTCAGCCTGGCGGCCGGAGGCACATTGTCGCTGGCGTCGATCCCCAAGACGGTGACATCCATCACCGCCGCAGTGACCGTCAACGGGATCAACGACCCGACCGGCGTGATGAACGCGCAGATCAAGGTCACCTGGTCCGGTGCGCCGCCAGAGATGTGCTTTCAGACGACCGCCCCACCGGTGGCGTGCAACGACGTGGCGCTGACCCTCTCGAACGTCGTGAACGCGGTGACGACATCGGCCGCGGGGAGCGATGCGCCGGGTGGAAACTCATCCGGTCCTGTGAAGTTCGCCGTGCAAGCCGCGGCGTCGCAGTGTTCATTGACGATCACAAAGACGTCGGCTGTGCAGTCGGCTCGGCCCGGTGACAAGGTCACGTACTCGATCCACGTGCAGAACACGGGGACTCAGGTGTACAAGTTCGCTTCGCTCACGGACGACCTGTCGGATGTTCTGAAGGATGCCGTCTACAACAACGACGGTGCTTCGGACGGGGGTCCGGTCACGTACGCGGCGCCGGTGCTGTCGTGGGCGTCGGATCCGCGCGGGATCGCTCCCGCCACTGGGGTTCTGATCACGTATTCGGTGACCGTGAAGAGCCCGGATACGGGCGATCACTCGATGAAGAACACGGTGGTGTCCGCATCTCCCGGGAACAATTGCGCCTCGGAGTCGGTGGATCCGTTGTGTGTGGTGACGGTGCCGGTTGCGGTCTCCGATGTGCTGTGGCACAAGGTGGACGCCACGGCTGCGAAGAACGTCCTCACGGGTGCGGAGTGGAGTTTCACGCCCGTGGATGGGGCGGGCAAGCCGACCGGGGCATCGGTTGCAGTGACGGATTGTGTGGCTGCGTCCGCGGCATCCTGCACGGGTGCGGATATCGACCCGTTGGGCGGGCTGTTCCGCCTGACGAACCTTGGTCCGGGCACGTACCAGTTGGTGGAGACCCGTGCTCCGGTCGGCTTCAGGCTGAACCCGACACCGATCGCGATCACTGTCGCGACGGCCACGGTCAC
>NZ_JBFRFY010000004.1:0-61722 GCF_052115085.1 Leifsonia sp. 2TAF2
CGGCAACCAACCCGACGGCAGTGACCCTCGAACGCCCGCGAGCGCCGACGCGCCCTGCATCACCGCGTCTGGCGCGATACTCACCTTCACAGCAACGACCTCACAATCCTCGATGGGATGTTGTCCTCCACATCTCAGACTGCAATGTAGCGCGCGATCCAGGCGTGCCCTCCAATAGAGGCCATCGGTCGCGCGCCAAGATGTCGCCACTGACCCCGCCCCGCCGGGTACCGCCCCGGGCCCGGCGTGACGGGGCCGAGGACGATCAGGCGGCCGCGCGGCTGAAGTAGTGGCCCGCGGCCAGGTCGTCGAGGAGCCCCGCCTCGGTCGGCTCCCAGCCCAGACGCTCGCGAGTCAGTGCGCTGGATGCCGGGACGTCGAGGGCGAAGAACGCGCCGATCCAGCCGAAGTGCGCATCCACGTCGTCCGGGTCGATGGATGCGACCGGCACTCCGGAACCACGGCCGATGGCTTCGGCGATCGCCCGGGCGGGCACGCCCTCCTCCGCGATGGCGTGCACGACGCGAGCGGCGTCCGGGTTCTCCAGGGCGCGCACGACGAGTCGCGCGGCGTCGTCGCGGTGCACCGCCGGCCAGCGGTTCGCGCCGTCGCCGACGTATCCGGCCACGCCCTTCTCCCGGGCGATGCCGACCAGCGTCGCCAGGAAACCGTGGTCGCCTGTGCCGTGGACGGTGGGGGCGAAGCGTAGCGCGATCGGGCGGACGCCGCGATCCGCGAATCCGAGGGCCAGTGCTTCCGCCCCTCCGCGCGGCGCCTCGGACCCGGTGAAGGGGGAGGCGTCCTCTTCGGTCACCACCTGGCCGGGACGGACAAGGGCGACGCCGGAGGCGAACAGCAGCGGCTTGCCGGTGCCCGCGAGCGCCTCGCCGAAGGTCTCCATGGCCGCGCGCTCCGAGCGCCCGGACGCCGCGAAGTTGCTGAAGTCGTGCTTGAAGGCCAGGTGGATGACCGCGTCCGCGTTCTCCGCTCCCGACCGGAGACTGCCCAAGTCGTCGAGCCCGCCGGGCACGGGCTCCACTCCGGCCGCGCGCAGCCGCGCCGCCGACTGCTCCGACCGGGCGAGCCCGCGGACCTGGTGACCCGCGGCGACGAGTTCGGGCACGACGCCCGATCCGATCCATCCCGAGGCGCCTGTGACGAATACCTGCATGGTGTGCTCCTTCACGTGTCGTGCATCACCGTCGGATGGCAGTGATGTCAGAAACTGTCGTCAGCGTAGCACTCATGTCAGGATGTGTCATCACTATGATCGTCTTATGGGACGTTGGGAGCCGGGTGCGCGCGGGCGCCTGATGCGCGCTGCCCTCGAGCTGTACCTCGATCCCGGATACGAGCAGACGACGGTCGCCGACATCGCGGCCCGCGCGGGCGTGACGGAGCGCACGTTCTTCCGTCACTTCGCCGACAAGCGCGAGGTGCTGTTCGACGGCTCGGCCGAATTCCAGGCCACGGTGCTCGCGGCGATCGCGGCGGCCCCAGCGACGGCGTCGGTGCTCGCCGCGGCCGTGGCGGGGATGGATGCGGCGGCCGGTTACCTGCAGAGCAATCCCGACCGCGACTTCCCGCGCCGCCGCGCCGCGGTCATCGCCGCCAACCCCAGCCTGCAGGAGCGCGAGCTGCTGAAGCTCGCCTCCGTGACCTCGGCCTCCGCGCGGGCACTGACCGCCCGCGGCGCCGACCCGGCCGAGGCCGCCGTCGCTGCGGAGGTGGCGATGGCCGCCTTCCGGCTGGCTTTCGAGAGGTGGACCACCTCGGCGGAGCCCCTCGACCTGCGCGACCTCCTCGCGGACGCCATCGCCCGCTTCCGCGCCCTCTCCTGACCCGCCCCGACAGCCGCCGAGCGGTGAGTGGATGCGCGAATCCCTCCCGAATGGCGACAAGGTGTCACCACTCGGCACCTTGCTCCGCCGCGACCCGGTGGGAGGATGACGCTACACGCCCGGCTCGGGCGTCCGAGCGAGGGGACGACCGATGGCGGCAGACACCTGGGTGGACCGTCCTGACCTGGCGCCGCATCCCCACCACCATCACGGCTGGTGGTGGAAGACGCTGCTCGCCGGGCTCGCCCTGTGGATTCTCACGATCGTCGTCACGATCGCGACGTCCAACACCAACCTGATCCCCACGCTGATCCTGCTGGGCAGCTTCCTGGTGCCCTTCTGCGTCGTGCTGTTCGCGATCGAGCGGGTGACGGGCAGCGTCAGTTCGCTGCAGCTGGTCCTCGCGTTCTTCGTCGGCGGCATCTTCGGCGTGCTCGGCGCCTCGCTGCTGGAAGTCAACCTGCACCAGAGCTACTGGCTGTACCTACTTGTCGGCCTGATCGAGGAGCTCGTGAAGGGCATCCTGCTGGTCATCATCGGCTGGCGGGTGGTGCCGAAGACGGCGAAGCAGGGCGCCCTCCTTGGCGCCACGGTCGGTGCCGGGTTCGCCGCGTTCGAGTCGGCGGGCTATGCGTTCAACGCGGCCATCACCTCCCAGGGCATCGACCTGGTGTCGCTGCTGCAGACGGAGGTGCTGCGCGCCATCCTCGCGCCGGTCGGCCACGTGCTCTGGACGGCCGTGCTCGGCGCGGTGCTGTTCGGCGCCGCTCGGGGGCGCGACCGCTTCCGCTTCTCGATCTGGATCGTGGTCACCTACGTCGGCGTCGCGATCCTGCACGGGCTTTGGGATGCGGCGGGCGACCTGGCGGCCGTGCTCGCGCTGATCCTGAACGGCGGCGCGCTGGAGGAGCTCACGACCTCCGGCGGCCTCAGCACGCAGACCGCCTCGGCCGTGACCGCCCTGGCGGGCATCCTGTACATCGTCGTGCTGATCGTGGTCGCCGCCGGCGGCATCCTGACCCTGTGGCTCGTGCTGCGGCACTACCACCGTGCCGAACGGCGGAGGATGGCCGAGCAGCCGATCGTGTGAGGTGTCGGCGAGGGTTCAGGATGCGCTGCTCAGCACGACGCAGCACCGCCCAGCCTGAGGCGAGAGATGCGCGCGGTCGGGGTCGTCCTCGTGCCCGGCCAGCAGTCCGCGGAGCAGCGCGTGGTTGACGCCGCACACCAGGTCGGTGTGACGCTGGGCCAGCCGGTGGAACGGACAGTTGCGCAGCGTGGTCTCCGAGCCCTCCGAGCCCGCCTCGGATGCAGGCTCGTACCCGCGCTCGGCCAGGTCTTCCTCGAGTGAGCGGTCGGGTGACGCGCTCCGCCTGCCCTCCGCCTCCGCCGCCACCAGGAGCGCCTCTCGCAGCCGGCCGCTATCGTCGGCGGCGACCGCATCGGTCATCAACTCGGCGAGCAGCCGGTAGTCGCGGGGCGGGACGGACGCGGTCAGCTCGCGCGAACTGCGGATGTACCGCTTCGCAGGCCGTCCCGCTCCGGGGCCCCCGCGTCCCGCCTCGCGGGAGTACCCGGCATCGAGGAGGCCTGCCTCGGTCAGGCGGTCGAGGTGGTAGGCGGCCAGGGTGCGGCTCATCCCCGTCGCCGTCGCCGCCTCCTCCCTGCCGACCGGCGCGGTGCGGGAGGTCACATAGTCGTAGAGCCTCCGACGGGCAGGGTCCGACAGTGCGCTGAGCGCATCCAGGGCCGGATCGCGGCGGTGCTCGTCCATGCCCACACTCTAACAACAATGGATCTTGACAAAAAGCCCTGAGCGGTCGCACCCTGAGAGAAGATCGACGGCGAGAGGCTGAACGATGGGCGAGACGGTACTGGCACGCGGCGGGATCGACACGGTGGCGGCCGAAGTCGCGGCGGAGGCGTTCTTGGCGGCCCTCGGCGTGCCGCTCGACTCCGACCACTTGCGCGAGACGCCGGGCCGGATGGCGCGGGCCTGGGCCGAGATGCTGACGCCGCGGCCGTTCGAGCTGACTACGTTCCCCAATGACGAGGGCTACGACGAGCTGGTCGTGGCGCGCAACATCCCCGTGCGGTCGCTCTGCGAGCACCACCTGCTGCCGTTCACGGGAAGAGCCTGGGTCGCCTACCTGCCCGGCGACCGCATCCTCGGGCTCTCCAAGCTGGCACGCGTGGTGGAGCTGTTCGCCTGCCGTCCGCAGACGCAGGAGCGGCTGACGAAGCAGGTCGCCGACTGGCTGCAGGACCGCCTCCAGCCGCGCGCGGTCGGCGTCGTGATCGCCGCCGAACACTCCTGCATGACGCTGCGCGGGGTGAACGCGGTCGGATCGAGCACCGTCACCTCGACCCTGCTGGGCACCCTGCGCGACGACGCCCGCTCACGCGCCGAGTTCCTGGCCGTCACCGGCATCGCGCCCTGACGCCCGGAATCGAAGGAAGGACACCGATCATGACCGATCCCCTTGCCGCGCTGGCCGACGCCGGCGTCTCCATCTGGCTGGACGACCTCGGCCGGGGGATGCTGCGCTCGGGCCGCCTCGCATCCCTCGTCGAGAGCCGCTACGTGACCGGCGTCACCACCAACCCGACGATCTTCGCCGCCGCCATCGGAAAGCGCGAGTCGTATCAGGCGCAGCTCGACGACCTGGCCGCTCGCGGAGCGGAGGTCGGCGAGGCGTTGCGGGAGTTGACGGCTCACGACGTGCGCGACGCCTGCGACGTGCTCCGTCCCTGCTTCGACGCGACCGGCGGCGTCGACGGGCGCGTCTCCATCGAAGTGGATGCGCGGCTCGCGCACGACGCCGCTGGCATGATCGCGGAGGCGCGCTCACTGTGGTGGGCCGTCGACCGCCCTAACCTGTTCATCAAGATCCCGGCGACCCTCGAGGGGATCCCAGCGATCAGTGCGTGCCTGGCCGAGGGGATCAGCGTCAACGTGACGCTCATCTTCTCGCTCGCGCGGTACGGCCAGGTGATGGATGCGTTCCTCGACGGCATGCGGCAGGCCGTGCGCAACGGCCATGATCCGGCCGGCATCGCATCGGTCGCCTCGTTCTTCGTGTCCCGCGTCGACAGCGAGGTCGACAAGCGACTCGACGCGATCGGGACACCGGAGGCCGGGCTCCTGCGCGGCCGGGCGGCGGTCGCCAACGCCCGGCTCGCCTTCCAGGCCTACGAGAGGATGCTCGACGGAGACGAGTGGAGGCAGCTTCACGCCGCAGGCGCGCTCCCGCAGCGGCCGTTGTGGGCATCCACCTCCACGAAGGATCCGTCGTACCCGGACACCCGCTACGTCGTCGACCTCGTCACCCGCGGGGTCGTCAACACGATGACCGAGGTGACGCTCGACGCGATCGCCGATCACGGCGTCATCCCCGCCGACTCCGTGCGCGGGACGTACGACGAGGCACGCGCCGTGCTCGACGCGCTCGCCGTGGTCGGTGTCGACTACGACGATGTCGTCGCCGTGCTGGAGGGCGAGGGCATCGCGAAGTTCGCCGACGCCTGGAGCCGGCTGTCGGACGAACTCGCCGCGGCGCTCAGTCCTCGCTGAGCGCCTCCTGCGCTTCCTTCGGCAGCTTGCGGACCTTGGAGCGACGCTTGCGACGGTCCGGGATCATGGACCGCATCTCCTCCAGCCGGCCGAAGCACAGCAGGCGGTCGCCCGCCTCCAGCACGACGCCGTTCCGCGGGTTCGGGATGACGGACGCGCCGCGGTGCAGCGTGAGCACCGTGATGTCGCGCTCGCCCAGTCCGGAGTCGCGAAGAGACGTGCCGACGATGTCCGCATTGGTGTGCACGAGGAGCTCGGCCACCCCGTAGCCGGTGGAGACGCTGAGCCGCTGCCGTACGTCGATCTCGGGGAAGCCCACCTGATTGTCGATGAAGTCGATGATGGCGCCCGCTACATCCAGTCCCGTCGCCCGCTCGATGCCCTCGAGCCCCGGGGAGGAGTTGACCTCCATGACGAGCGGACCGTCGTTGCCTTCCAGCATGTCGACGCCGGCCACCCGCAATCCCATGATCTGCGCGGACCGCACCGCGGCCTCCTCGAACTCCGGTGTCAGCTCCACCTTCTCGACCGTGCCGCCGCGGTGCACGTTGGAGCGGAACTCGTCGCCGCTCGCCACCCGCCGCATCGCCGCGACGACCCGGTCGCCGACGACGAGGGCGCGGATATCGCGCCCGCGGCTCTCGGCGATGAAACTCTGGATGAGGACGTTCTGCTTCGTCGAGTGGAGCGTCTCGATGATCGACTCGGCGATCTTCGCCTCCGGGGCGAGGATGACACCGATGCCCTGGGTGCCCTCCAGCAGTTTGATGACTACCGGCGCACCGCCGACCCGCTCGATCGCCATGCGGACGTCCGCCCGGCTGTTCACGAAGGCCGTGCGCGGCATCCCGATGTTGTGGCGAGAGAGGATCTGCGTCGCGCGCAGCTTGTCGCGGGAGTTGGTGATGCCGTTGGCGGTGTTGGGCGTGTACACATCCATCTGCTCGAACTGTCGCACCACGGCCGTGCCGTAGTAGGTGATCGAGTTGCCGATGCGGGGCAGGACCGCGTCGTAGTCGGAGAGCAGGCGGCCCCGATATTGCAGGTCCGGTTCGTCGCCGGAGAGGTCGATCGCGAACCGCAGCGTGTTGAGCACCTTCACCGTGTGGCCTCGGTTCTCGGCGGCGGAGCGCAGCCGTTGCGTCGAGTACGCGTGCGGGGCGCGCGAGAGGATGGCGAGTTTCACGGGGGAGCTCCTGCGAAGATGGGGGGATGGCCGACACCCATCCAACCACCGACACGGTCGGCTGGCGCGAGTGGGCGAGCCTCCCCGGTGTCGGCGTGCCGTGGATCAAGGTGAAAGTGGATACCGGCGCACGCAGCTCCTCCCTCCACGCCTTCGATATCGAGGAGCTCCCCGGCGACCGGGTGCGGTTCCGGGTGCAGCCGTGGCAGGACTCCGAGCAGGATGCGGTGCTCACTGAGTGCGCCGTCCATGACCGCCGTGTGGTGCGCAGCTCCTCCGGGCACACCGAGGAGCGGATCGTCGTGCTCCTCGATCTGGTGCTCGGCGGCCGTCCGGTCCGCGCCGAGACGACGCTGACGAACCGCGACCAGATGGGCTTCCGCATGCTGGTGGGCCGTGAGGCGCTGCGCCAGGGGTTCGTGGTGGACCCGGCCCGCTCCTTCCTCGGCGGCCGGGCGCCCCGAGAGATCCGTCGCCGCAACCGCGGCCGGGAGCTCAGCTGAGGCCCAGCTCCCGCCGCGGTGTCCTCCGCATGGCCGCATTAAAGGCGTTCGAATCTCGACTCGCTTTGACGGTTGTTCCGCACAGCCAGAGCGATTTGGAGGGGTATCGCTCTGGGTGCGGTCGATGCACTTGCTGGGGTCATCAAGCGTCCTGGGAGCAGCCGGAGGGTGCCAGCGCTGTAGCTTTCGGGCAATCGGCTGGAGGGTTCGGAAACTCCTGGCGGGACGCCCATCCACCGGAAGGACGAAATTGCGAAGAACACCGATTACGAGCGGGCAGACCGCCTCCACCATGAGCGAACATCGGCTGACTCGAAGACAACGGGCGGGAATCCTTCTTACCGCTGCGGTCGTGGGCCTCTGCTCCATCCCGATTACCGCTCAGGCGGCCGAGTCGCAATTTTGGAGTGGCGCGACAGTCGGCGGCCAGAGCAAGAGTAGCGGCCAGGCGACCATGAATGGAGCGCGGGGTTTCGCAGTCACTGCACGCACTTTCTCCATCTTGAACGTCTACTCATGGCAGGGCCAAATTGCCGGGGCAACATCGACGAACGGCAACTGGGCCACGTTCTCGCATCCAAGGATCGCGGGCGCCTTCTCTGGTTGCCATTGGGGTTCGAGTTCCGATGGTTCCGTGAAGGTAGGGATGACATGCAAATACTCGTACTGAAACCGAACGGTCTGCGCGTAGCGGGCTACGGCGTCCTCGCGACCGTCTTGGCCGTGGCCATCGGCTCTCTCATTGGGGTGGCCGGCGCTAAGGGAAGCGTGGATCCCATACCGAGGGGTAGCGAGAGCCTCGCACCGGCGAAGGTGGTCTCGTTACTGGGAACGACAGTCGCTGCGAAAACGCGCACGGTTTCCGCTATTCCGTCGGATGCTGTTCTCGCCATGCATGGCGTCGACGGCGTTGACGCGTCGAGCGTGCGATTGCTCGGGACGGGCGACGGCACCGAGTTTTGGGCTGCCGCCGATAATGCTGGAAACATCTGCGTCATCACCCATCTGGTTGAGCAGGACGTCTACGCGTCCGCCTGCAATACCCCCGAGGCTGCGGAGAAGAACGGGGTTTCGGTCGGCGCATTCGACGATCCGACAAGGCCCGGATACCGGGGCATAACTGCCCTGCTCCTGCCCGATTCGGCAGCGACTAGTCCAAGAGCGTTGTCCCGCTCCGTCACTCCGTGGGCTGCGCTCTCACCCAATCTCGTCGTTTCGGATACTGCCGACATCCAGCCAGGCAAGGCGTACGAATTCGGCCGGGTCTCACGAAGTGACGAACCCGTCGAATTCGTGCTCGACTAGGTGCGGTTGCACGGATCGGTTTCTTGCAGGTCAGGAGCCGATCCGTGCAAGGAGATTGGGAGAGATCTTCACCCAGGGACGCTCGGGACTGCCACCGTATGACTCTGCGTAGTACCGCACGAGAAGCCCCGGAACGGACAACCCGAAGGTTGCGCCACTTCCGCATCCTTCAAGAAGGCGCTCACCGTCCTTCGATGCGACAACGCACGCCACGAGCTTGTGATCCAGCGGCTTGGCGGCGTAAAAACTGATGTTGTCGTGGCTCCCTACCAGCCGAGAACTGTCTCGCAGCACGGAGTCCGTCTGCACCGACTCCGGCAGTGCGTCCTTCTCCGAGCGTTCGACATCGAAGGGGCTGTAGCTCGACACGCACCCCGTCAGTAGTGCGGTCAACGCTCCGAAAACCACCGAGATCAGGACAATTCGTTGTGTTCCGCGAAGGAGCGTAGCCATGCGTCGACGATACTGTGGGGGCCAGCACGGCGGGACACACGTGACCTCAAGAGCTTAGCCCCAGCTCCCGCCGCCAGTGGGCGAGGAACTCGGCACCCGCGTCGTCGTGGATGGCGTCGCCGATGGTGATCACCTCGTAGGGGCGCTTCAGGACGCCGTCGGCCGGGCGCACGTCCACGTGGGCCACCTCGTAGCCGGCGTCGTGCACGAAGTCGGCCATTTTGTAGTCGCTGCGTGAGTCGCCGACCGAGCGCCAGCGCCGCGGGAGAGGCCCGCGCGCCGCGAAGTAGTCGAAGGCGCGCTGAGCGCCGCGGTCCTTGTCGAGGAGAACCGACTCGATGTCGGTGGAGATGATCGTCGGGTCGATGCGGAACGGTACCTGGTCGTCGGCGTCCGGCGCGACGCGCTCGCCGTAGCGGAGGCCGACGCCCAGGCCGGTGAGCAGGTCGAACGCCGCATCCTGGAACCGCGCCTGCGCCTCGGCGTACGTGTCCGCATCCACGTCGGTGCGCTGCTCGACCGAGATCATCGCGCGCTTCGTCTCGTCGAAGAACATCGTGTCGGCGAAGCGGTCGCGCACCAGCCCGCGGATGCCGTCGACCGCTTCGGGCGTGAAGGCGACCGTCTCATCCACGGTGACCTCGCCCATCCCGTCGCCCGTGATCGGAGCCCAGGCGCCGCCCTTCTCGAAGACGCCGAACATCCGCGCGCCGTGCTGGTCGAGCGCGTCACCGAGCCCGGCGTCGCAGAGCGGGTTCACCACCTGGTTGCGGATGAAATCGCCCGAGCGACCGGTGATGAACGCGATCGGCACGCCTGCCGCCGCCATGGAGACCAGGTCGGTGACGATGCTGCGGATGGCGATGGTACGCGTGACAGGACTGGCGATGGGACCGTCGACGTCGAAGAGGAGACCGAGATTGTGCACAGTCCATTCTCCCCACTGCGACAATGGACGCATGTCGCATCCCGTCCCCGCAGCTCGCCCGCTGTGGCACCCGGATGCACCTAGCACCGTCGCGCAGGCCGACAACCTGGAAGTGCTCGCGGCTCTGCCGGACGCCTCCTTCCGGCTGATCTACCTCGACCCGCCGTTCAACACCGGCCGCCCGCAGGCCCGGCAGACGCTCACTTCTGTGCGGTCGGAGGGCGGAGCGGGCAGCGTGATCGGCTTCAAGGGCCGCAGCTACGAGCGCATCAAAGGGGATCTGCTCAGCTACGACGACCGCTTCGAGGACTACTGGGGGTTCCTGGAGCCACGGCTGATCGAGGCGTGGCGGGTGCTCGCCGACGACGGCACCCTCTACCTGCACCTCGACTATCGCGAGGCGCACTACGCCAAGGTCCTGCTGGATGCGTTGTTCGGTCGCGAGTCGTTCCTCAACGAGATCATCTGGGCGTACGACTACGGCGCGAAGCCGAAGAACCGGTGGCCGGCGAAGCACGACACGATCCTCGTCTATGTGAAGGATCCGTCGGCCTACTACTTCGACTCCGCCGCGGTGGACCGGGAGCCGTACATGGCGCCAGGCCTCGTGACTCCCGAGAAAGCGCAATTGGGCAAGCTCCCGACGGACGTCTGGTGGCACACCATCGTCTCCCCGACCGGGCGCGAGAAGACGGGCTACCCCACGCAGAAGCCGGAGGGAGTGCTCCGCCGGATCGTCCAGGCGTCGAGCAGCGAAGGCGACTGGGTTCTCGACTTCTTCGCAGGCAGCGGCACCACGGGCGCCGTCGCGTCCGCCCTGGGTCGTCGTTTCCTGCTCGTCGACAGCAATCCGGCCGCGATCGCGGTCATGCGCGACCGGCTCGCCGCCAGCGATCCCATCGTCCGCTTCGTCGACTGAGGGGCGCTCTCTCCACACCTCCCCGGCGTTCATCCGGAATTCTCAGGGCGGTGTGTGGAAGGGTGGATGCACTATGCGATCGACCCTCCGAGCACTGCCCTTCCTGTGGGGTGCGCTGGTGTCGGCGGGGCTGTTCGCGGCCGTCTACCTGATCTTCGTGCGGAGCTACATCGGCCAGGTGATCGACGAGCGCGCCTTCGCAGGGGCGGACGCCTGGAAGGGCGCTGTGATCGACTTCGCGCAGAGCTTCCTCGACGCGCTGCCCGTCGCCTCCGTCGTCATCGGGGCGATCGTCGCGGTGATCATCGTGCTGGTGCGCCGCAATTGGCTGGTGTTCGCGATCGCCGTGGGCGCCGCCATCGGCGCGAACGTGAGCACGCAGCTGCTGAAGTACACCATCCTGTCCCGGCCCGAGAAGGGGGTGGATGTGGGGCTCGCCAATTCGCTCCCGTCCGGGCACACCGCGGTGGCGGCGTCGGCTGCGCTGGTCGTCTTCCTGTTGGCGTCGCCTAGGTTCCGCCCGCTCGCGGCCGTGATCGGCTCGGTGTTCGCCATCGCGGCCGGAGCGTCCACGCTCGTGGAGCAGTGGCACCGCCCGAGCGACGTGGTGGCGGGGATGCTGGTGGTGGCGTTCTGGGGGTGCCTGGCCGGAATCGTGCTGTCGTGGTTGCGGCTGCCCGGTGCCGAGCCGCCGGTGCGCAGCAAGCTGTGGCCGCTCGTCTGGATCGGAGCGGTCTGCGGGATCGGGTCCGTCGTGGCGCTGCTGGTGACCTACTTCTCGGCGCAGACGGGCACCGAGCACCTGTTCATCGCGTATGCGGGTGGGGTCGCGGCGATCGTGGCGACCGGGTTCGTGCTGGCCGCTGCGGGCAACCGGCTATACCGGCGGCTGGCGTGAGCGGGACGATCAGCCCTCGCCGCTGAAGAACGCCGAGAGGTCTCGGGTCAGCTGCTCGGGGGCCTCCTCGGCGACGTGGTGACCCGAGTCGATGCCGTGCCCTCGCACATCCACCGCCCAGTCCCGCCAGATGGCGAGCGGGTCGCCGAACAGCCGCTCGAGGTCGTCGCGCAGTGACCAGAGAACGAGGGTGGGGACGGTCAGTCGCCGTCCGGTGCTGCGGTCGGCCTCTTCGTCCGCGCGGTCGACGGTGAGCCCCGCCCGGTAGTCCTCCAGCATGGCCCGGACGACCTCCGGCCGGTGGATCGCCTCCCGGCGCTCGGCGAAGTTCTCCACGCCCATGGCCTCCGGATCCCCGTGGTACCAGGCGTCCGGGTCGGCGTTGATCACGCGCTCCGGCACCTCCGGCTGGGCGAAGAAGAACCAGTGGTACCACTCGGTGGCGAACTCGGGTGTGATGCGGTCGAGATGCTCGACGATCGGCAGGCAGTCGAGCAGCGCGACGCGCCGCACGACGTCGGGGTGGTCCATCGCGAGCCGGAACGCCGCGTAGCTGCCGCGGTCGTGCCCGACGAGGTCGAAGCGGTCGTGGCCGAGAGTCCGCATGAGCGAGAGGATGTCGTCGGCCATGGCGCGCTTGGACGCCTGGGAATGATCCGGTCGCGGCACCGGCGCGCTCGAGCGGCCGTAACCGCGCAGGTCCGGGACGATGACGGTGAACCCGCGCTCCACCAGCAGTGGCGCCACCCGGTGCCAGGTCGCTCCGGTGCGGGGATGCCCGTGCAGCAGCACGAGCGGTGGACCGTCGCCACCGTGGCGGACGTGGATGCTCGCCTCGCCGACATCCACGTCGGCGATCTCGAAGCCGTCGAACATGCTCGGGAGGGTCAGGCCTTCTCGCGCAGGTTTCCGGCGATCTTCTCCAGCGATCCGTCGAGCGCCTGCTGCATCCCGTCGAACTCCTGCGTCGTGTGGATGGTCAGCTCGACGCCGTCATCGGTGAGGCGCAGCGAGCCGTGATAGTCGTGCGGGCCGGGGGCCGACCAGCGCACCTCGCGAGCGGCACGGTCCACGTCGAAGTTCGCCTCGGACGTGACCGTCTCGTCGGTGCCGTCGTGGTCGGCGTCCACATGGGCCGTCGTCTCGACCTTGCCGTCGGGGAGCTCGTGCGCCTCGGTCATGCGCGGGAAGTACGCGGGGAGGTTCTCCGGGTCGGAGACGTAGTCGAAGTACTCGTCGGCATCGCCCTCGAGGGGCCGCTTCGCAGTGTAGGTGGGCATGCCGCGACGGTACGCCCGTCGGCTCCGACCGCAAGCCGCCGCATCCACCGAGACGGCCGCGAGGGTCAGCGCGCAGACCACGGCGGCGCACAGCGTCAGCGGAGCCGCGCCGAGCGGGGCGACCAGCCCTGCCGCGGCGACGCCGATGGCGCTGCCGGCGACCTTGACGCCCGCGACCGTCGCGAAGACGCGGGCGGTGGCGCCGGGCGGCGAGTACTCCGTGCGCGCGGCGAGTGTCGCCGCGAACAGGACGGAGCTGACGGCGCCGACGACCGCGAACGCCACGCCGCCGGTGGCCGTGGCGGCCGCGGGGAACGGTAGCGCCAGCAACGGGAGCAGCAGTGCGGCCCCGGCGGCCGCCACGCCGAGGCGGACCAGCCGCTCGGGCGCGCCGGTCAGCGGACGCACGATGAGGAGCAGGGAGGCGACCAGGCCGCCTATGCCGTAGAGGGACATCAGCACGGCGGCGGAGGACGGGGATGCGCCCCGCTGCGTCGCCAGCGCGACCGCGATCACCGGCGCGGCGGCGAGGGCCGTGGCCGATCCGACGGTCGCGACGGTGGTCCGCCGAAGGGGAGGGATGACGACCAGCAGGCGCAGCACACCGCCGGTCGCGGTGCGCGGGGGTGTACGGGATGCGCCAGGAAGCCAGAGCACGGGAACGGCGGCAAGGGCCAGCAGGCCCGCGGTCGCGGCCAGGGCGCCGCGCGGGGTCAGGACCGTCGCCGCGACGGCGATCGCCGCGGGGCCGACGGCTCCCGCGACCCCGTAGGTGAGCGCGTCGATGGCCTGCCCTCGGCGTTGGCGCGGGCTAGCGGCATCGATGCCGGTGTCGATGTCGGTGTCGGCCGGCCGTTCTGTCGGTCCCTCCGCCGCGGCACGCGCGCGCGTCTCCAGCAGCGGAGCGAGCCGGCTGCTGAGGCCGCCGGTGACCAGCGGCCCTGCGCATCCCGCCGCCGCCAGGGCGACCGCGGCTGCGGCCGTGCTGACCGGCAGGAGGAGTGCCGCTGCGACGATGAACACTCCGTACCAGGCGAACGCGCCCGCGAGCACCGGACCGGGCCGGCGCCGCGCATCCAGGAGGCGTCCGGCGAGCGGGCCGACCAGGTGAGGGATGGTCAAGGCGCCGGCGAGAAGACCGCCGACGGCCGGACCGCCGGACGCCGTACCCGCGAGCACGGCCGCCACGATCGCGCCCGCATCGGCCGACCGTGCAGGCACCGCCGCGGCCACGTAGACGATGACTCCGCTTCGTCTGCTCACCATCGACACGTTGCCCTCCTCCGCGTCACCTGTCAAGATGGTGACGTGGCATTCGAGTTCGTGGCGGGCAATTTCGCCCTCGACTTCGTCGCGACCGTCGCCGAGCGGCGCACGACGGCGGTCGAGCGCGTCCCCACCCCGGAAGCGCTCGGCGAATGGTTCGCCGACGCAGGACTCGTGGATGCGCCTCCCGCCGTCACAGAGGCCGAGCACGCGGAGGCGCTGGCGCTGCGGGAGACGATCTGGGCGCTCCTGACCAGCGACCCCGCGCAGCCGCTCGACACTGCCGCCGTCCGCACCCTCGACCGCTACGCAGCGTCTAGCATCCCCGTCGCCGTGCTCGCCGCCGACCGTTCGGTCACCACCACCGGCGACTCGACGTCGTGTCTCGCGGCGATCGCGCGCGCGGCCGTCGACGCCTTCCGCCCCGAGAACGTCGCGCACCTCAAGTGGTGCGAGGGGACAGACTGCACGCGCCCGTTCCTCGACGCGTCACGCGCCGCGAACCGCCGCTGGTGCGGCATGGCCGGCTGCGGCGACCGCGCCAAGGCGGCGGCCTACCGCGCCCGCAAGCGCACCGCCCGCTCCTGAAGCGATCCCGCCCCACCGTCGAGTCCGCACACTTTGCACACGACACGCCGCTGAGCCGTGCAAACTTCGCGGACTCGATGGCGGGGGGGAGAGACCCGGCGCTCAGCTGCTCTGGCGCACGACGAGTTCGGTCGGGAGGAGCGTCACCCGCTCGACGTGCTCGCCGGCGAGCCGCCGGACCAGCACCCGAGCCATCGCCTCGCCCAGGCCGATGGAGGGCTGGTGCACGGTCGTCAGCGGCGGCGTCGACATCAGCCCGAAGCTGTCGTCGTCGTACCCGACCACCGCGATGTCGCCCGGGATGCTCAGGCCGGCCTCGTGGATCGCGGAGTACGCGCCCGCGGCCATCTGGTCGTTGGCGGCGAACAGCGCGTCGATGGGGCGGCCGTCCGCGAGCAGCCGGCGCATCGCCTCCAGGCCCGAGGCGGGCGAGAAGTCGCCGAACGCGACCATCGTGGTGTCGAGGCCCGCCGCATCCATCGCCCGCTTCCAGCCGTTGAAGCGGTCGAGGCCGGCGGGCATGTCCTGCGGGCCGGTGATGAGGGCGATACGACGGCGGCCCCGGTCGATCAGGTGCTGGGTGGCGACCTCGGCGCCGGCGACGTTGTCCACATCCACGTAGTACGACAGGTGCTCGGTCTCGCTGACCGGGCGTCCGCCGAACACCAGGGGGAGCGTGGTGCCGAGCTGCGCATACGAATGGTCGCCCGAGTGGTGCGAGACGACCAGGGCTCCGTCGACGTTCCCGCCCATCAGGTAGCGCCGCGTCTTGTCCGGCGTCGTCTCGGACGCGATGACCATGTTGAGCGTGTACTCGGTGTCGGCGAGGCTCAGCGCGACGCCCTGCACGATGGATGCGAAGAACGGGTCGGCGAAGACCTTCGCCGTCGACTCCGGAACGACCAGCGCGACCACCTGCGTGCGGCGCGACGCGAGGGACCGGGCGGCACGATTGGGGACATAATTCAGGTCGGCGATGGCGCGCTCGACCACCGCGACGACCTCCGCCGTGACCTTCGGCGACCCGTTGACGACGCGCGACACGGTCGCCCGCGACACGCCTGCGCGCGCGGCCACCGCCTCCAGCGTGGGCACGGCCCCGCCGGTGATCTGCTCGGTCGTCATCCGGTCTCCTCGTCGCTTGCGTCCATGCTAGACGCGGGACGCGGCGGCCTCCTCCACGATCTCACCGGCCCGTGCTTCCGCGATGATCCTGGCGAACGCGTGGCCGGAGTCCTTCACGGTGCGCTCCTGGGTCTCGTAGTCGACCCGGACGATGCCGAACCGCTTCGCGTACCCCCACGCCCACTCGAAGTTGTCGAGCAGCGACCACACGAAATAGCCCCGTACGTCGGCGCCCTCGTCGATCGCGCGTCCGACCGCGTCGATGTGGGCGAGGATGTACGCCTCGCGCTCCGAATCGTGCACGGCGCCGCCCGCTGAGACGGTGTCGTCGTACGACGCACCGTTCTCCGTGATGTAGAGCGGGGGCAGCGTCGGGTAGTCGCGGGTGAGGCGCACGAGCAGCGCGTGCAGGCCGTCCGGGTTGACCTCCCAGCCCATCGCCGTGGTCGGCAGGTGCCGCGACGGGAAGGTCACGTACTCGCTGCCGACGAACGGCGACGAGGTGGGCCGGGGAGTCGGCACGACGGCGGCGGGTTCCTCCGCCCCGAGTGGATGCCCGCTCACGTTGTCGTCGTGGTAGTGGTTCACGCCGAGGAAGTCGATCGGCTGCGCGATGGTAGCCAGGTCCCCGTCGAGCACGAGCTCCTCGAAGCGGTGCTCGCGCACATCCTGCAACACGTCCTCCGGGTAGGCGCCGAGGAGCAGCGGCTCCAGGTACATCCGGTTCCACAGTCCGTCGATGCGCCGAGCCGCCTCCCGGTCCACCGGATCGGTGGGATCGTTCGGCACCGCGGTGGTCAGGTTGAGGGTGATGCCCAGCTTCAACTCGGAAGCCGTGCCCCGCTCGTCCGCCAGCGACCGGATCGCCGAGGCGGCGAGTCCGTGCGCCAGGTGCTGGTGATGGAGGGCTGCGAGCCCCGCGCGCGGCTCCTGACGGCCCGGTGCGTGCTCACCTCCCGCGTACCCGATGAGGGAGGAGCACAGCGGCTCGTTGAACGTCGTCCAGTGGTCCACCCGGTCGCCGAGGGCGTCGTACACCGCGACCGCGTAGTCGCGGAACCGATACGCCGTGTCGCGGGTCGCCCATCCGCCCTTCTCCTCGAGCGCCTGGGGCAGATCCCAGTGGTACAGGGTCAGCCAGGGCAGGATACCCGCGCCGAGCAGTTCGTCGACCAGCCGGTCGTAGAACGCCAGCCCCGCTGCGTTGACGAAGCGGTCGCCCGGCTTGACGCGCGCCCACGAGGTCGAGAATCGGTACGACTGCAGTCCGAGCGACGCCATCAGCGCGACGTCCGACGGCATCCGGTGGTAGTGGTCGACCGCCACCTCGGGGGTGTCGCCGCCGGCGATCGCACCGGGGACGCGTGCGAACGCATCCCAGATCGAGTCCTCCTTGCCGTCCTCGTGGGCGGCGCCCTCGATCTGTGCGGCCGCGGTGGCCGATCCCCAGAGGAAGCCATCGGGCCAGGTGCGGTTCATTCTCAACCTTTCACCGCGCCCGCCATGATGCCGGAGACAAGCTGCCGGCCGGCGAGCACGAAGAGGATCAGCAGGGGGATGGTGGCGAGCACGGCTCCGGCGAGCACGATCGAGTAGTCGACGTACTTGGCCGACTGCAGCTGGCTGAGCGCCACCTGCAGCGTCGGATTCTGCGGCGCGACGAGCAGCGGCCAGAGGTAGTCCGTCCACGCGGTCATGAACGTGAAGAGGCCGAGGATCGCCATCGCGGGACGCGCGGCCGGCACTCCGACATGCCAGAAGGTGCGGATCATGCTCGCCCCGTCGACACGGGCGGCCTCGATGAGCTCCTCGGGGATGACGTCGACCAGGTACTGCCGCATGAAGAACACGCCGAACGCGGTGACCAGCGTCGGCACGATGACCGCGCCGAGCGTGCCGGTCCAGCCGAACTGCTTCATCACCATGAACAGCGGGATGATGCCGAGCTGCGTCGGGACGGCCAGCGTGCCCACCACGAAGATCATCAGGCCTTCCCGTCCGCGGAAGCGCAGCTTCGCGAACGCGTAGCCGGCGAGCGTGGAGAACGCGACGACCGACAGCGTGATCACCGAGGCGACGATGATCGAGTTGCCGAGTGCGAGCCAGAAGGGCACGGTGTCCAGCACCTGGCCGATGTTCGTCCAGAACTGTCCGCCCGGCAGCAGCGGCGGCCAGGTGGAGGTCAGCACGGTGCTGTTGCTCGAGCCTGCGACGAACGACCACCACAGCGGATAGGCGCCGCCGATGAAGAGGGCGAGCAGGATGCCGTAGGTCAGGAAGCCGGGCCGGCGGTCGATGCCGAGCGCCCGTCGCTTGGGGGCACGGGCTGCGGCCGGGCGGGTGGGCGTGGTGCGCTCGGTGCGCGCTGTGGCGGTCACAGGTTCTTCTCCTCGCTCGCTGCGGCCAGGATGCGCGAGGCCTGCAGTCGTCTGGCGGTCCGTTTGCGATGCAGCCGCGACTCGGTGGAGGCGATCCGCCGCGAGATCAGGAAGTTGAGGACGCCGAAGATCACGATGAGCAGGAACAGCATCCACGCGATCGCGGACGCCTTGCCGAAGTTCTGCCGGTTGAACGCCATATCCCACAGGTAGAGCACGGTCGTCTGGTACTGCCGTTGCGGACCACCCGGCACGGCGCTCGACGGGTTGAACAGCTTCGGCTCTGTGAAGATCTGCAGGCCTCCGATCGTGGCCGTGATGATCACGAAGATCATGGTGGGGCGGATGCTCGGCAGCGTGATCGAGAAGAAGCGGCGGAACGACCCGGCGCCGTCGAGGGCGGCCGACTCGTGGATGTCGCGGGGCACCGCCTGCATGGCCGCCAGCAGGATGAGCGCGTTGTAGCCCGTCCAGCGCCAGTTCACCATGGAGGCGATGGCTACGTGCGACGGGAACGTCTCGGTCTTCCACATCACAGGGTCGACGCCGATGGCCTGCAGCATGTTGTTGATCAGGCCGTACTTCTCGTCGAACGCGCTCGAGAAGATCAGGGTCACCGCGACCGGGGTGACGACGTAGGGGAGCAGCACGCTCATCCGCCAGAACGTCTTCGAGCGGATGTTCTGGTCGAGGATCGCGGCGATGAAGACGGCTGCGATCAGCTGCGGGATGGCGGAGAGCAGGAAGATGCTGATGGTGTTGAACAGCGAGTTCCAGAAGAACGGATCGCTCAGCTCGGTCGCGTAGTTCTTGAAGCCGACCCACTCGCCCGGCCCTGTGAGCAGGTTCCAGTTGTTGAGCGAGACGACGAACGTGTAGATGAGCGGGAACAGCCCGACGAGGGCGAAGAGAACGAAGAACGGCGCGATGTAGAAGTACGGTGACGCCTTCACATCGAAGCGGTTCAGGCGCTGCTTGTAGGTGAGCTCGGTGCGCGGGGCACGTTTCCGCGGCGACGACGGTGCGGCGGCTGCGGCGTCATCCCGGGCGGTGGTGGCGGTGGTGGTCATGGTGGATCTCCCCGTGATGCGGGCCCCCGCCGTTCGGGTACAGCGGGGGCCCGGGTGTGGTTTCGGGTTACTTGTTGACGACCAGCTGGTTGAGCAGCGTCATCGCGTTGCTCCACGCCTGGTCGCCGTTCGCCTTGCGGGAGTCGAGCTCCTGCACGGACGGCCCGAAGACCTGAGACTGGATGACGGAGTCGTCCGGTCCCTTGTACTGGGCGACGACGCCCTTCGCGCGCTCGCCGAGGATCTGGCCGACGGGAGCGTTGTTGAAGAACTTCGTCAGGTCGCTCTCACCGGTCACACCGGAGTCGGTCTGCGCGGCGGTCACGGACGGGAACGTGCCCGCGGCCTGGAAGGTCTGGACCTGCGACTTGGCGGTGGTCAGCCAGGCGGCGAGGGCAGCGGCCTCCTTCGGGTGCTTCGACTGCTTCGGGACCGTCAGGAACGATCCGCCCCAGTTGGCTGCGCCGCCCGGGAACACGTTGGCGAAGTCCCAGCCGGTGGTGGCGTCTCCGCCGCCGGCCTTGACCTGACCCTGAACGACGCCGAGCATCCAGCCCGGGCAGACGAACGTGGCGAACGAGCCGTCGGTGAACGCCTTGCCCTTGCCCCAGTCCCACTGGGTCTGGTTGGAGGAGAGCCCGGCGGCAGCGCCGCCTGCGAGCTTCGACCACAGCGCCTTGAGGTCGCTGTTGTCCTCGATGTTGAGCTTGCCGTCCTTGGTGTAGTAGCCCTCATCCTGCTGGTTCACCATGGCGTTCCAGATGAACCCGGACTGGTCGTAGAACGGCTTGCCGGTCGCGGCGTGGTACTGCTCGCCGACCTTGAAGAAGTCGTCCCACGTGGCGTTCTCGCCGCCGAAGAGCTTCGCGACCGACTCGCGGTCGCTGGGCAGGCCCGCCGCGGCGAGGAGCTTGCCGTTGTAGCAGAGGCCCTCCGGCCCGATGTCGGTGCCGTAGCCGATGATGCGGCCGCTCTTGTCGGTGGCCTGCTTCAGCTTCCAGTCGACCCAGCGGTCCTTGATGTCGTTCGCGCCGTAGTCCTTGAGGTCGTTGAACTGGTCCGAGACCTGCATGACCTTGCTGAGCCAGCCTTCTTCGACCGCCTGGACGTCGGGGAGGCCGCTTCCGGCCGCCTGCTTCGTCTGCCAGTCGGTGAGGGCGTTGTCACCGGTGTCGATGTTGGTGGCCTTGATCTTGACCCCCGGGTGCTCCTTCTCGTACTGCGAGTAGAGCTTGTCGAAGCCCATCGTGCCGAACGTGGTGACGGTCAGCGTGACGGGGTCCGAGCTGGAACCGCTGCCGCCGCTCGATGAACAGCCGGCTGCGATGAGGGCGAAGGATGCCGCGCCGGCGACGGCTGCGGCGATCCTGGTGCGTCGTGAAAGCTTCACGGGTCACTCCTTTGTGCGTGTGTGGTGTGCGCCTGGTGCGCTTGAGAGCGCTCTCATTCGAAAGGCGTGAGAGCGCTCTCACGCGTTCGAACAGAATCTAGATCGTCGTTCCTGCTTCTGTCAAGTCTTTTGTGATCGCGCTCTCATCCGCGTCTTTCCGGCACATACGCGAAACGGCCGCCACCCGGGGAGGGTGACGGCCGATTCGGCGTGCGGGAGTCAGTCGATCGCGGGCCGCGGGCGCTGAGCCCGAGTGGATGCTGTATCCGCACCCGGCTCGACCAGCGCACCAAACTCGTTCGCTGCGCGGTTCGCGAGAAGCCCGACGTCGTAGTTCTCGGCGTCGTCGTCCTCGGCCGCCGACGCCAGAACGCCTGCCGGCGTGAGCGCCCGCTCCTTCTCGGCCTGGGCGTCCGCGGCGTCCGCCGCGTCATCCGCGGCCTCCTGCAGAGCCGACTTGGCACGCAGCGGCGGGGTCTTGAAGAACAGCGACAGCACGAATGCGATCAGCACCACGATCATCGCCACCCAGTAGACCGTCACGGCGGAGGCGTTGAACGCGACGAGGAACGGCTTGGAGAGCCGCGGGTCGGCATCGTTCAGGAACGACGTGTCGTTCACGTCAGCGCTGCTCGAGCCGCTGTCGGACGCCTTGAGCTTGTCCTCGACCGCCGGTGCGGCCTTGTCGACCACCGCCTGGCGCTGGTCCGCGTTCGAGAAGTCGATCGGCGCGGCAGGGACCTGCTGCTCGGCGACATCCTGCGGGATGCCCTTCGCGACCAGCGACTGCACGCCGGCTGCGTGGGCCGCGGTCTGCGCCTGCTTCTCGATCGGGGTGACGATCGGAGTGTAGATCTGCTGCATGATCTGCTTGTTCTCCGGCGCGCTGGCGACCGACGGGGTGAGCGCCGCATCCAGAGCGCTGGTCAGCGTCGGAGTGTCGACCAGGGCGGTCTTGATGTTCGACGGGAACACCGTGAACAGCAGCGAGAGCAGGACGGCCGTGCCCAGCGTTCCACCGATCTGGCGGAAGAAGGTGGATGCGCTGGTCGCGACACCCATATCCCGCAGGCCCACCGAGTTCTGGCTTGCGATGGTGAGCGTCTGCATCAGCTGGCCGAGGCCCAGGCCGATGAGGAGCATGGCGCCCGCGATGAACCAGTACGAGTCGTCGTACTTGATGAAGGTCAGGTAGAAGAATCCGCCCGCGAGCATCGCCGTTCCGATGATCGGGAACTGCCGGTAGCGGCCCGTTCGCGCGATGATCTGGCCGGAGACGATCGAGGAGATCATCAGACCCAGGATCATCGGCAGCAGCTGCAGCCCCGACTCGGTCGGGGTGGAGCCGAGCACCAGTTGCAGGTAGAGCGGAAGGGTCAGCATGGCGCCGAACATCCCGAAGCCGACGAAGACGCCGATGATGGTCGCCATGGAGAAGGTGCTCGAGCGGAACAGCTTGATCGGGATGAGCGCGTCGTCCTTCATCGCGATCTCGATGAGGATGAACGCGATGATGCCGACGCCGCCGATGATGTAGCAGGCGATCGACGCCGGGCTGTCCCAGCCCCACTCGCGGCCCTGCTCGGCCACCAGCAGGAGTGGCACCAGGGCGACGATGACCCCCGTGGCGCCCCACCAGTCGATGCGGGCGGACCCGCGTTCACGCTTGGGCAGGTGCAGGAAGCGCAGGACCATCGCGAGCGCGATCAGGCCGATCGGCACGTTGATCAGGAACACCCAGCGCCAGCCGGTGATCCCCAGGATCTGGTCCGCCCCGGCGAACAGGCCGCCGATCAGTGGGCCGATGAGGCTGGAGACACCGAAGACGGCGAGGAAGTACCCCTGGTACTTCGCCCGCTCGCGTGGCGCGAGCATGTCGCCCATGATCGCCAGCGGCATCGACATCAGACCACCGGCGCCGAGGCCCTGGATGGCACGGAAGGCCGCGAGCTCGACCATAGAGGTCGAGAACGAGGCGAGGATCGAGCCGGCGATGAAGATCAGGATGGCGATCACGAACAGCGGGCGCCGGCCGAAGATGTCGGACAGCTTGCCGTAGATCGGCGTCGAGATCGTCGAGACGATCAGGTATCCGGTGGTGACCCACGCCTGCTGGCTCAGACCGTGCAGGTCATCGCCGATCGTGCGGATCGCCGTTCCGACGATCGTCTGATCGAGGGCGGACAGGAACATGCCGGCCATGAGGCCGAAGATCACGAGCAGGATCGCGCGATGCGACATGATCGGTTGCGGGGCGGCTGGCGCCGTACTGGTCTGACTGGACATCTGTCTCCGTGTCGAGAGTCGGGTGAGGGGACGCCCGGCACGCGGAACGTCACACCGGTGTGGGGCAAAGAAAATTTTGCGGAGACTGCAAAGTTACACCCCGTGCCACCTATGCCACAACGCATTGGACCGGGCCACAGCCCGCGCGCGTTCGCCAGGGGCGAACGGCGGCTGACGCCCAGGTGTTCCAGGGCTGCCGAGGTGGTGCAAAACGAACGGATCTGGCCCCTATCCAGGTTACGCAAAAGGAGGAGGCGTACCGTGAAAGAGCAGATGTCCGACCGCCTCTGAAACCCCCTCGAAAGTTGTATGAGTTCTCTCAGCCGCACCCGCCGAATCTTTGCTGCCGCCGCCGTGGCGGCATCCGCTGCGCTCGTTTTCTCCGCCTGCGCAGGCGAGCCTTCTCCGGTGACGAAGGCCGTCGCCCAGGCTGCCGCCCCGACTCCGTCGCCCGCAGCGACGGTCGTCTCGTCGGTCCAGCCGGCCGCCGGTAGCGTCTCGGGCGGCACGGTCACCCTGACGGGCACGAACCTCGAGAAGGTCGCCGCCGTCCAGGTGGGCGGGCAGCCCGCGAGCGTCGCTCAGGCGACCGACGACAAGGTGGTCGTGAACGTCCCCGCCGCTGCCAACTTCCAGGCGGGCAGCGTGCCGATCACCGTCACCGACAAGAGCGGGAAGCCCGTCAGCACGACCGCGAGCACGTACGACTACCAGGTGCAGACGCCGGTCGACAAGCAGCTGGCCTACGCGCTGACCTACTGGAAGAACTACAACTCGAAGGAGTTCGGCGACCTCAACCCCGTGGGTGGAGACTGCGCCAACTTCGTCAGCCAGACCCTCCTCGCGCGCGGCTGGCAGATGAACGACGAGTGGTACAACCGCGACGCCGCCGCAGACTGGAGCCCGGCCTGGGGTTATGTGCCCGCGATGGACAACTACTTCCGAGAGAACGCCGCGCAGCTGGGGCTCACCGAGTACTCGTTCGACCAGCGCGACAAGATCAAGGTCGGCGACATCGTCATGTTCGACTGGAACGACAACAACTCGCTCGACCACGTGCAGATCGTGTCCGGAGTGCAGAACGTCAACGGTCAGATCAAGATCAAGATGGTGGGCCACAACGAGGACAGCGACTACCGCGACCTCGACGAGGCCATCACGGTGGACCACCCGGGCGGCATCGGCCACTTCTGGAGCCTGTCCAAGTAGGGCGGATGATTCCGGCCACACCTTCGTGGCCGCGACACGCGCGTGAGCTATGCTCAGCGCGTGACTCTGGGGGGTGCCCGCGTACGGCGGGCAAGTGGACTGCGCGCTGTCGTGACGGCGTGCGCCGTGATGACGGTGCTGGTTCTGACGGGATGCGCAACGGGGCCTGTTTCTGCGGCCGCGACGCACCGCTCGACGCCCCACCGGTCGTCGCCTACTCCGCGGCCGCCGCGTCCGACTCCGACCCCGTCCATCCCGCCGATCCCGCTCATCGTCGGGTTCGACAAGGCGGCGCAGTCTACCGATGACCCGGCCAGCCCCTGGGTCGTGGTCAACAAGCCGCGTGGGCTGAACCCGCTGCAGTTCGTGCCCGCCGACCTCACGTACCCGGACGTCCCGAACCTGAACCACCAGCCCATGCGCCAGGAGACGGCGGCGGCCCTGGTCAGCATGTTCCACGCGGGCAAGGCCGAGGCGGGCCTCGACTTCTCCGTGCAGAGCGCTTATCGATCCCTCGAGTCGCAGACCGGGGTGTACGACGACGACGTCGCGCGCAACGGCCAGGCCTACGCCGACACCGACACAGCGCGACCCGGCCACAGCGAGCACCAGACCGGGCTGGCGGTCGACATCAGCGCCGTCCCTGCGCAGTGCTCGCTGGACGCGTGCTTCGGCGACACCGCGCAGGGCCGCTGGCTCGCGGCGAACTCCTGGCGGTTCGGCTTCATCCTGCGGTATCCCGCCGACAAGGTCGCCGTCACGGGCTTCACCTACGAGCCGTGGCACTTCCGCTATGTCGGCGTACCGCTGTCCACGCAGCTGCACACCACCGGCGTGACCACCCTCGAGGAGTTCTTCGCCCTCCCCGGCGGCACCGCCTACCCCTAGCGGCGATTCGGGCCGAATGTGCACTTCGGCCCCGCCGAAGCGGTGATTCGTGCCGAATCCTCACTCGACCGCATGCTCTTCTCATGCGCGAGGCTGCCGCCTACTAGCCGCCAGCGTCGGAGATCAGCGACCTTGCGCCGGAGACGGGCGTCGGGACCACGCGAATCTCCATCGCCACCGCGGTCGGTCGGAGATTCGGGCCAATCTCTCCGACGCTGGCTTTGCGACGAATCGGCTGATCGTCAGCCGCCGAGCGCCTCGCCCACGATGCGCCTGGCCTCCTCCTGCACCTCACGCAGGTTGTCCTCGCCCACGAACGACTCGGCGTAGATCTTGTAGACGTTCTCGGTTCCTGAGGGGCGCGCGGCGAACCAGGCCGTCTCCGTCTGCACCTTGACGCCGCCGAGCGCGGCGTCGTTGCCCGGCGCGCGGCTGAGCTTCGCCGTGATCGGTTCGCCGGCGAGTTCCGTGGCGGTGATGGCGTCGCCGTCGAGCTTCGAGAGCGCGGCCTTCTGCTCGGGACTCGCGGGCGCATCCACCCGCTGGTACACCGGGTCGCCGAAGCGCTCGGTCAGCTCTCGGTACAGCTCCGACGGCGACTTGCCCGTCACCGCGCGGATCTCACTGGCCAACAGGGCAAGCAGGATGCCGTCCTTGTCGGTCGTCCACGCCGTCCCGTCGAATCGGAGGAAGCTGGCGCCGGCGCTCTCTTCGCCGCCGAAGCCGACGGTGCCGTCGATGAGCCCGGGCACGAACCACTTGAAGCCGACCGGGACCTCCCAGAGCCGGCGTCCGAGCGACTCGGCCACGCGGTCGATGATCGACGACGAGACGAGGGTCTTGCCGACCGCCGCATCCTTGCGCCACTCGGTGCGCGTCCGGAACAGGTAGTCGATCGCCACCGCGAGGTAGTGGTTCGGGTTCATCAGGCCGCCGTCGGGCGTGACGATGCCGTGGCGGTCGGCGTCCGCATCGTTGCCGGTGAGGATGTCGAAGTCGGCGCGACGGGCGACCACCGAGGCCATCGCCGAAGGGCTCGACGGGTCCATCCGGATCTTGCCGTCCCAGTCAAGCGTCATGAAGCTCCACGCCGGGTCGACGTCCGGGTTCACCACGGTCAGGTCGAGCTCGTAGCGGTCGGCGATCGCCTGCCAGTAGTTGACGCTCGCGCCGCCGAGGGGGTCGGCGCCGATGCGGATGCCGCTGTCCTTGATCGCGCGGAAGTCGATGATGTTCTTGAGGTCGGCGACGTAGTTCCCGCGGAAGTCGTACGTCTCGACACCGGACGGCTCCGCCATCCGCACCTCGGTCATCCCGTTCGCGATGATCTCGTTCGCCCGCTTGGCGATCCAGCTGGTCGCGTCCGTGTCGGCCGGTCCGCCGTGCGGCGGGTTGTACTTGAAGCCGCCGTCGGAGGGCGGGTTGTGGCTCGGGGTGACGACGATGCCGTCTGCCTGGTCGTCATGGCCGGCGCGGTTGTACCGGATGATGGCGTGCGAGACGGCCGGGGTGGGCACCCAGTCGTCGAACTCGTCGACCAGCACGCGCACCTCGTTGGCGACCAGCACGGCGAGCGCGGTCGTCGTCGCGAACTCGCTGAGCAGGTGGGTGTCGGCGCCGATGAAGAGCGGCCCGGTGATGCCCTGGCTGTTGCGGTACTCCACGATCGCCTGCGTGGTGGCGGCGATGTGGTCCTCGTTGAAGGCGGTATTCAGCGACGAACCGCGATGGCCGGAGGTGCCGAACACCACGCGCTGCTCCGGGATGTTCACATCCGGCTTCAGCTCGTAGTACGCGCGCCGCAGGGCGTCGACGTCGATCAGGTCGGAAGGCTGCGCGGGGGTGCCGGCTCGTTCGTCCATGCTCCTACTCTTCCACGGCGAAGGGGCCAGGCCAACGGCTCGATAAGCTGAGCGGCATGTCCACCGACCCGGCCGACGACCCCGTCGGCGCCCGCGCCGAGCTGCCCGCCTCCCTCGATGACGTGTACAGCTTCCTCGGGCCGTCGGGCACGTTCACGGAGGCGGCGCTCAAGCAGGTCCCGGAGGCGCGGGGCAAGCAGTGGCGTGCGGTCAATAACCTCGGCGAGGCGCTCGCCGACGTGGTGGAGGGCCGCAGCGTCGCCGCCATGATCGCGATCGAGAACTCGATCGAGGGCGGCGTCTCGGTTGCTCAGGATGCGCTGGCCACCATCCCGGGTCTCCGCATCATCGGCGAGTACCTCGTGCCGGTGAACTTCGTCCTCGTCGCCCGCCCGGGCACCACCCTCGCGGACGTGCGCACCGTGAACGCGCATCCCGTCGCATACGCGCAGTGCCACCAGTGGCTCGACCGTCACCTGCCCGAGCACGGGCACATCCCGGCGTCCAGCAATGTGGCGGCGGCCGCGTCGCTGTTCGAGGGGAGTGCCGCGGATGCGGCGGTCGCCCCTCCGGGGATCGTCGACCACCACGACGTCGTCGTGCTTGCCGAGAACATCGGCGACAACCCGAACGCGGTGACCCGGTTCGTCCTGGTGAGCACGACCCGCAGCGTGCCGGAGTCCACGGGCGCCGACAAGACCAGCCTCATCGCCGAGCTGCCCGACGACCGGCCCGGAAGCCTGCTCGACCTGCTCGAGCAGTTCTCCACCCGCGGCGTCAACCTGAGTCTCATCGAGTCGCGCCCGATCGGCGACGCCCTCGGCCGGTACCGGTTCGTGATCGACGCCGACGGTCACATCCACGACGAGCGGGTCGCCGACGCACTGCTGGGCCTCCGGCGGTTCAGTCCGTCGGTCATCTTCCTCGGCTCGTACCCGCGAGCGGACGGCCAGGCGGTGGAGTTCGACCAGCGCTACCGCGACGACGTCTTCACCGAGGCGCGGCAGTGGCTCACCTCCCTCATCGACGACGCCCCGGCGTAGGCTGCGCACAGGACAGCACTGCACAGTCGGGAGGTCATCATGGTCGCCGAGGAACGTGACGACACAGGTGGTGGCGGCTTCGATCCGCGCTACGACGCCACTTTTCAGCGCGGCTACCAGCCGCAGCCCGGTGAGCGGCCGCGCACCCGCGTCCGCGCCGACGCTCCGGATGCCGCGTACCGCCGACCGTCGTCGCTGCTGCGCGGCCGGGAGGCGCCGGCCGCTCCGGCGACCGCTGCGCCGGCAGAACCGGTGAGCCCGTACGAAATGGCGTCCCTCGCGCTCGCCGACGACCGCGCGACGACGGTGGGCGACGACCCCTCGGCGTACGCCAGTCCCTCGACGGCTAGCCCCGACTACACGCCCGGCTATGGCCCAGGAGAGGCGGCCGCCGGTGCTCCCGCTGCTGCCGGCCCGGGTTTCTGGGACCGGCTCGAACTCGACCCGCGGCGCAACCCGATCGTGCTGGCTCTGTGGCTGGTCGGCGGCGGGTTCGTCCTACTCGGCATCGTCCTCTACTGCATCTCCGTGACGTCGTCGTACAGCGGTCCGACCCCGAGCACCGACGTCGGCTCGCTCGTCTTCGCCCAGCTGGGGTGGATGCTTGCGAGCCCGCTGATCACGGTGGGGCTGCTCACCCTCGTCGGACTGCTCTTCCTGACCGCAGTGGCGGGCCGTCGCACCCGCCGTCAGAGCGCCACGGGTGACCGCATCGGTCCGGACCTGGAGGAGCTCTAGAGCGCGGCGGCCGGCACCTTCACGCGAAGGCCGAGTTCGTCGACCCGCAGGTCGAGGCCGAGCACCTCGCCGAACGCATCCCCGTCGAGCTCGAACGGCTCCGGCGCATCCACCTCCAGTTGCACGGACGCACCGCGCAGGTAGCTGAGGCGGGTGCGCACCGCGCGATCGGTGAAGCGGATGATGCGCCGGCCGACGCTCGACTTGCGGAGCACCCGGTTCTCCCACGTCACCTTCCGCCAGATGGCCAGCCAGCCGAAGACCGTGGCGGGCTGCAGGATCGCGACATCGAGCATCCCGTCGTCGACCGCGCCGTCCGGGATCAGTTCGATGTTCCCCGGCATCGTGCCGACGTTGGTGACCAGGATGGTGCTGACGTGCGCCGACCGCTCGTGGCCGTGGTCGAGGCGGTACCGGATGCGGACCTTCGACGACGTCGGAAGCGCTCGGAACGCCGCGTCGACGTAGGCCAGCCAGCCGAATCTGCGCTTCAGCGACGGGCTGGCGGTCGCGATCACGGCGGCGTCGATGCCCACGCCCGCCATGACCAGGAACGCGTGCTCGCTCACCGACCCGTCCGGCCGATGCGCCGAGGCGATGCCGAGGTCGATGCGCCGCGTCTCGCCCGAGAGGGCCACGGCACAGGCGTTCTCGACACTCGCGAACGGGATGCCGAGGTTGCGGGCGAGCAGGTTCCCGGTGCCTCCGGGGATGATGCCGAGGGTCGCGTCCCGATCGCGCAGTTCCTCGGCGACCGCCCGCACCGTCCCGTCCCCGCCCGCGGCCAGCACGAGCGTTGCGCCCGCGTCGAGCGCCTCACGGACCTGTGCCTGACCGCCTTCGTCCGGGGTGGTCTCGAGCCACAGCAGTTCGTGCCCGGTGGTCTCGGGGGTCGCCGCTTCGGCCGCGGCGACGGCCGCCTCAACGGCGGCGCGGACGCGGGGCACATCCACCCGGACCGGGTTGTAGACGACCGCGACGATGGTGCGCTGCTCCCCGCCCCGTCCGTTCACGAGCTTCACGCTACCTGTTCGGCAGCGGTCGATAAGCTGGTCAGGTGATCGATCCTGTGCTCCTCCGCGAGAATCCCGATGTCATCCGGCACTCCCAGGAGGCCCGCGGCGACTCCGTGCAGCTGGTGGATGAGGCCATCCAGGCCGACATCGAGCGTCGCGCCGCCATCACCGCGTTCGAGGAGCTGCGGGCCGAGCAGAACGCGTTCGGCAAGCAGGTGGCTCAAGCGCCCAAGGAGCAGAAGAAGGAGCTCGTCGCCCAGGCCCAGCAGCTCGCCGGTCGGGTGAAGGAGGCGCAGCAGGCCGCGAACGACGCCGATGCGCGCTTCGAGCAGCTGGTCCGCAGCATCGGGAACCCGATCGTGGAGGGCGTGCCCGCCGGCGGCGAGGATGACTACGTCGTCCTGAAGACGGTCGGCGACATCCCGGAGTTCGGCTTTGAGCCGCGCGACCACCTCGAACTCGGTGAGCTCCTCGGCGCGATCGACATGGTCCGCGGCGCGAAGGTCGCGGGCGCCCGGTTCTCCTACCTCCGCGGCATCGGCGCGCGGCTCGAGCTCGCGCTCATGAACATGGCGCTCGACAAGGCGCTGCAGAACGACTTCATCCCGATGATCACGCCGACGCTGGTGAAGCCGGAGATCATGCAGGGCACCGGATTCCTCGGCGCTCACGCCGACGAGGTGTACCACCTCGAAAATGACGACCTCTATCTGACCGGTACGAGCGAGGTCGCCCTGGCCGGCTACCACTCCGACGAGATCATCGAGGTCGACCAGCCGATCCGCTACGCGGGCTGGTCCACCTGCTACCGCCGCGAGGCGGGTTCGGCAGGAAAGGACACCCGGGGCATCATCCGCGTCCACCAGTTCGACAAGCTCGAGATGTTCGTCTATACCCGACCCGAGGAGGCGCAGGCCGAGCACGAGCGGCTCCTCGGCTGGCAGGAGGAGATGATGCAGGAGCTGGGACTCAGCTACCGGGTCATCGACACCGCCGCAGGCGACCTGGGCTCCAGCGCGGCGCGGAAGTACGACGTCGAGGCGTGGATCCCCACCCAGGGCCGCTACCGCGAGCTCACCTCCACGTCGAACTGCACCACGTTCCAGGCCCGCCGTCTCGACATCCGGTACCGGACCGAGAGCGGCAAGACCGCGCCGGTCGCCACGCTCAACGGGACGCTGGCCACCACCCGGTGGCTGGTGGCGATCCTGGAGACGCACCAGCAGGAGGACGGCTCTGTGCGGGTGCCGGAGCCGCTTCGCCCCTACCTGGGCGGGCTGGAACTGCTGGAGCCGACGCGTCGGTGAGCGATCCATCCCGGCTGCTGATCGCGCTCGACGTCGACGGCACGCTCATCCACGAGGACGAGTCCATCGGCGACGCCGTCCGTGCCGCTGTCGCGCGCGTCCGCGACGCCGGGCACGAGGTCATGCTGGCCACCGGCCGCAGCTGGGAGACCGCGCGGCCGGTCCACGAGAAGTTCGGGCTGACCAGCGAGTTCGTCGTCTGCGCGAACGGCGCTCTGACCATGAAACGGGATGACGCCCTCGAGGGCGGTTACCGCCGAGAGTTCATCGAGGTGTTCGACCCGACCGAGGTGCTGGAGACTATTCGTCCGCACCTGCCGAGCGGCAGCTTCATGGTGGAGGATCCGACCGGGTTCCGCCGCTACACCGAAGGCATGACCGACTGGGAGCTGGTGAACGCCGAGCAGGTGCCGTTCGAGGAGCTTCTGCGGCATCCCGCGACCCGCGTCGTCGTGATCTCGCCCGAGCACGACACGGAGGAGTTCCTCTCCATCGTCGACCGGATGGGGCTCCAACGCGTCACGTACGCGATCGGCTGGACCGCGTGGCTCGACATCTCGCCCGACGGCGTGAGCAAGGCCACGGCGATGGAGCGGGTGCGCCACGCCCTCGACATTCCCCGCTCGAACGTCGTCGCCGTCGGAGACGGGCGGAACGACATCGAGCTCCTGACCTGGGCCGCCGAGCAGGGACTCGGCGTCGCGATGGGGCAGGCGCCCGACGAGGTGAAGGCGGTCGCGACGAGGGCCACCGCGCCGGTCGTCGACGACGGCCTGGCCCTGGTGCTCGACGCGCTCTGACCTCGGCTGGGCGGGCCGATTGCCGGAAAGACGCGCGCCCATCCAGAGCATTGCCAGCCTCTCGTGCCAGAGTTTAAGACGGCGTGTGCTCTTTCGGGCATGCGCCTCTGAACGCGAACACGCCCGGCCGGAAGGAAGTGAATGAACGAGATGCCCACGCGCGCCCAGGTGCGCGCGAAGGAGAAGGCGGCAGGACCAGCGGTCCGCCACGGACGACTGAAGCAGCACCGTCCCTTCACCGCTCTTCTCAAGATCGTCGTGGCGGTCATCGCCGTCTTCGGCGTGACGGGCGTCTCGCTCGCGGCATACGCGGCGGTGGATGTGGTCGCCAGCGTGAAGAAGTCGGTCAAGCTGGTCGACACCAAGGGCAACACCGTCACGCCGGGTGTTGGCGCCATGAACGGCGCGTTCAACGTCCTGCTCGCCGGCAGCGACAGCGGCGGCGGCAACTCCGCCTACGGCGATCGCGGCGAGAACCTCAACGACGTGACGATGCTGCTGCACGTCTCCGCCGACCACAAGAACGCGACCGTCGTGAGCTTCCCCCGCGACATGTACGTGTCCATCCCGTCGTGCCCCGACCCCAAGGGCGGCAGCTTCGACTCGATGAGCCGCCAGAAGATCAACAACTCCCTCAGCTACGGCGGCCTCGCGTGCACCGTGCTGACGGTCGAGAAGCTGACCGGCCTCGACATCCCGTACGCCGGTGTCATCCAGTTCGACGGCGTGATCGAGATGTCGAACGCCGTCGGTGGCGTGCCCGTCTGCGTCGCCGGCGACATCGAGGACCCATACACGGGCCTGGATGTGAAGGCCGGCCAGAACGTACTGCAGGGCCAGCAGGCACTCGCCTTCCTCCGCACCCGCCACGGCGTCGGTGACGGCTCGGACCTCGGCCGGATCAGCAACCAGCAGGTCTTCCTGTCGTCGCTCGTCCGTACCGTGAAGAGCGCTGACGTGCTGAGCAACCCGGTCAAGCTGTACGGCCTGGCGAAGGCGGCGACGAGCAACATCACCCTGTCGGACAGCCTCAACAATCCGACCACCATCGTCTCGATGGCCATGGCGTTGAAGAACATCGACATCAGCAAGGTCGTGTTCGTGCAGTATCCCAACCACTATGAGGGCGACGGCGTCGCGCCGACGAAGGATGCTGCGCAGCAGCTGATGAGCGCGCTGCAGAACGACCAGCCGGTCGCGCTCACCGGCGACACCGGTGTCGGTTCGCAGGCCGACCCGAACGCGCCCGCCACGCAGACGCCCGCGACGCAGGCTCCCACGACCGAGGCTCCGGCGACGCAGGCGCCCGCCACTGACGCGCCCGCCACGCAGGCTCCTGCGACCGGCGCCGACGGCTCGGTGGAGCTGCCTTCGGACGTGCACGGCCAGACCGCTGCGCAGTACACCTGCTCCAAGCCGTTCCAAGACTGAGGTCCGTCTCGACGCACGTGCGTCGTTAACGACGGAACGCACCGGTCGCTCGCAGCGCCCGGTGCGTTCCTGAACCGAGTCGGGATCAGCTGTTCTTGGCGATGGTGTAGTGCACCTGGCCGGCGGTTCCTTCGAGGCTGACCTTCCACTTGGTGCTGGTGTAGACCGTGCCCTTGGCAGTGAAACCGGCGCCCACGAGCTTCGTGCCGGCGTCCTTCACCGCGTTCGTGCGGCCGGTCTTCAGGGCCAGCTGGAAGTCGCCGGTGGCCTGGTCGCCGGTCGCTTTGGCCTCGTTGTAGTCCGTGAGGAACGGGATGTCGGACGGCAGGGAGGCCAGGTTGGCGTCCTTGCCGTCGACCGAGAAGCTCCAGCCGCTGCTGTCAGCGGTGGAGGTGGAGGTGGTCTTCACATCGTCAGAGGTGACGCTGGCGCAGCCGGAGAGCGACGCGACGGCGAGAGCGGTGACGGCGGCGGTAAGCAGGAGGGACTTCTTGAGTGACATTCGGGTTTTCCTTCGTAAACGATGGGGACCGGTAATTCGGCCCCCGGTATTAAGACGCCGAATGCCGGCAATCGTGACGGAGCCCCAGGTTCGTTAGAATCGGGCGACGCCGGTCACTCCGGCGTGGGAGGGCTGTCCGAGCGGCCGATGGAGCCAGTCTTGAAAACTGGTGGGCAGAAATGTCTCGTGGGTTCGAATCCCACGCCCTCCGCGAAATGTGTTTGAGCTGCGGCATAGGTGACGCGGCGACTCGGAAACGCTGGCCGGGGAAGCGCAGGTGAACGGTCGCGAACGGGCTACAGCGGCCGCTGCAGTTCCGCGGTCCGCTGCACGAGCGCGGCGTCGTGACGACGGCGGAACAGCCAGATCACATCTCGGCCGAACGACTCCACCAGCAGGGCCAGCGCCAGGATGACGAGCAGTGTCGCGGCCACCGGCGCAGCACCCGACGCGGCGAGGGCGAGGGCGATGCCGGCGACCGCGGTCACGACCTTGCGCCAGTAACGGGCGGGAAGCGTGCGATTCAGCCACGGCAGCATCCAGCCGGCGGCCACGAACGCGTACCGCAGCAGTCCGATGGCGAGCACCCAGGGGCCGAGGGTGCGGGCGACGAAGACGCTGAGCACGAGCAGTAGGAACGCGTCGACCTCCATGTCGAACCGTGCCCCGAGTTCGCTGACGCTGCCGGTCCGGCGCGCCACCCAGCCGTCGACGGCGTCGAGCGCGAGCGCGGGCACGACGACGGAGGTCAGGAAGCCGGCGTCGAGCAGCCCCGAGAAGGACGCGATCACGAGCGCGAAGATCAGGCCGACGAGCGACGAGCGCAGGGCGGTGACGATGTTGGCGGCGCCGAACCGGGCCGCCCGGCGCCGGACCAGGCCGTGCAGGAGCAGCGCAGTGGAGGTTGACAGGTACGCGGCCAACGCCGCCCAGCCCGCCACGGTCGGGGGCGCGGCGCCGGTCGCGACGGCGAGTGCCTGCCCGGCGAGAGCGAGCGCGCCGCCGCCGGCCGCCCATCCTGTCGCCTCGATGTGAACTCTTTCCACGTCTGCCTCGTGTTCTCGTGTGTGACGCCCTCGCTGTGTAGCACGAGATGCGGGCGCCGCAGGTTCACAGCCGCAGGTTCACGGAAAGAGGACGACGTGTCGGAGGCCACAGCCTTCTGGATCGATCGCCCGGGCGTCGGCGCGCTCCGCACGGAGCCGCTTCGCGCGCCGGGGGACGGCGAGGTGCTGGTGCGCACCCTGCACACGGGGGTGAGTCGAGGGACCGAGGCGACCGTGTTCGGCGGGCTCGTGCCCGCGAGCGAGCACGAGCGGATGCGTGCGCCTTTCCAGGAGGGAGACTTCGCCGGGCCGGTCAAGTATGGCTACCTGAACGTCGGTCGGGTCGAGCAGGGGCCGGAGGCGCTTATGGGCCGCGTCGTCTTCACTCTGTACCCGCACCAGTCTGCGTTCGTGGTTCCCGAGGCCGCGGTCATCGCGGTCCCGGAGGACGTGCCCGCCCGGCGCGGGGTGCTGGCCGGCGCCGTGGAGACCGCGGTCAACGTCCTGTGGGATGCGGCGCCGCTCGTCGGCGACCGGGTCTCGGTGATCGGCGGCGGGATGATCGGGTGCTGCGTCGCTCGGCTGGCCGGCAGCATCCCGGGAGCCGAGGTCACCCTGGTCGACTCGGACCCGAGCCGTCGGGCGGTCGCCGAGCAGCTGGGGGTGCGTTTCGCCGGCCCCGACGCGGCTCCGCGCGGGCAGGATCTGGTGATCGACACGAGCGGCGCGGAGGCGGGGCTGCGACTCGCGCTGGAGACCGTCGTCGACGAGGGCGAGGTCATCGAGGCCAGCTGGTTCGGGGATCGGTCGGTCACCCTCCCGCTCGGCGCCGACTTCCACTCGCGGCGGCTCACGATCCGCTCGAGCCAGGTCGGGTCCGTGTCGCCGCGTCGCCGCGATCGGCGCAGCACGACCGATCGGCTCCGGCTCGCGCTCGACCTGCTCCGGGACCCGGCGTTCGACGTTCTCCTGACCGGGACGTCCTCCTGGCGCGACCTGCCCGAGGTGATGGCCGGTCTCGCCAAAGCGCCGGACGGCGCGCTCTGCCACACCATCGACTGGAGGGATGCCTGATGCCGTACACGGTGACCGTGCGCGACCACATGATGATCGCGCACAGCTTCACGGGAGAGGTCTTCGGGCCGGCGCAGCGGCTGCACGGCGCCACCTTCGTCGTGGATGCGACGTTCGGCGCCGACGAACTGGATGCGGACGGCGTGGTGGTCGACATCGGCCGCGCGTCGGCGGCGCTCGCCGAGATCACCGGGTCGCTGACCTACCGCAACCTCGACGAGGAGCCGGAGTTCGCTGGGCGGAACACAACGACCGAGGTGCTCTGCCGGGTCGTCGCTGACCGCCTGGCCGATCGGGTCGCGGCGGGGGAACTCGGCGGCGGGTCGCCCTCCTCCCTCACCGTCACCCTCCACGAGTCGCACATCGCGTGGGCGAATTACTCGAGGTCGCTGTGAGCGAGCGTCCTCGGCTGTGGTTCGCGGTCCCGGAGGGGGTCGACGAACCAGCGCGCGTGAGCGGCGGCAACGTCTACGACCGCCGGATCGTCGACGGCCTCCGCGCGGACGGGTGGGAGGTGCGGATGCTGGGCGTCCGCGATGCCGTCGACGGGCTGCAGCGCGCACTCGCGGGAGTGCCGGACGGCACCCTGCTCCTGGTGGACGGCCTCCTCGCCGGCCCCGAACCGGACGCGCTGCTCCGCCACGGCGACCGGCTGCTGCTCGCGCTGCTGGCGCATATGCCGCCCGGGAACGACGACAGCGCCGCGGCCGACGCATTACGCAGCGCGTTCCGCAGCGCGCGGCTCGTCATCGCGACGAGCGCCTGGACGCGGTCCGAACTGATCGCGCAGGACGCCGTCGCGCCCGACCGGATCGTGGTCGCGCATCCCGGCGCCGACGTCACGGCCGGGGCCGAGTCCCGCCCCTCCGCGGACGGCGGCCGACTGCTCTGCGTCGGGGTCGTCGCGCCGCACAAGGGGCAGGACGTCCTGGTGGAGGCGCTGAGCAGCCTTCGGGAGGTGCCCGCCTGGTCGTGCACATTCGCCGGATCGCTCGACGTCGATCCCGATTTCGTGGCCCGGCTGCGGGCAACCGTCACGGAGGCGGGCCTGGCCGAGCGGGTCGACTTCGCCGGCGTGCTGACCGGATCGGCGCTCGACGAGGCGTCCGCCCGCGCCGACCTGCTGGTCGCACCGTCCCGCAGCGAGAGCTTCGGGATGGCGGTCGCCGACGCCCTCGCCCGCGGCATCCCCGTGCTGGCGTCGGGCGTCGGCGGCATTCCGGAGGCCGTCGCCGGCAACCGGGGCGCTGTGACCGTCCCGCCGGGCGACTCGTGGGCGCTCGAACGGGTGCTGCGTCGGTGGTGGGGCGACCCGGAGTGGAGGGCCGAGCTCACAGGGGCCGCGCGGGAGGGCCGCGGCGCGATGCGGACCTGGGCGGACGCCTCGGCGATCGTCGCGCGGGCACTGCAGGACGCGGCCCACGGTCGTCATCCCGGCCGGGTCGGATCGCTGGTGCGGCCATGAGCGGCGTGCTGGAGGTCAGCAGCGAATGGCTCGCCCGGCGCGAGGCGCAGGATGCCCGCGCGCGCTCGCTGGCGCTGGCCGAGGCCGCCGCAGCGCTACTGCCTCCTGGGCCGGTGACCGTGCACGATCTCGGTAGCGGCACCGGCTCGATGGCGCGTTGGCTCGCGCCCCTGCTCCCCGGGCCGCAGACCTGGGTGCTGCACGACTGGAACGCCGACCTCACCGCACACGCCCACCGCGGCTACGCGCCGCGCGACCGCGACGGCTCGGCGGTGGCCCTCCGCTCCAGCGTCGAGCCGCTCGAGCAGCTGACCGCCGCGCACCTCGCCGGCGGTTCGCTGGTCGCCGCCTCCGCGCTGCTCGACGTGCTCACGGCCGGGGAAGCCCACGCCATGGTCGACGCCTGCGTCGCCGCCCGGGTGCCCGCGCTGCTCTCCCTCAGCGTCACGGGAGACGTTGAGCTGCAGCCGCTCGACCCGCGCGACCGGCGATTCGCGACCGCGTTCAATGACCACCAACGGCGCGAGGTCGAGGGTCGGCGGCTGCTCGGCCCGTACGCCGGGCGCATCGTCGAGGGGCTGTTCTCGCTCGCCGGCTGGAACGTACGCCGCGCGCACACAACCTGGCGGCTCTCCGACCGCGACCCGCGGCTGCTCACCGAGTGGTTCGACGGCTGGGTGGAGGCGGCGGAGGAGCAGGACCCGCGCCTCCTGGGCGAGGCGTCCGGCTACCGCGAGCTCCGTCACGCGCAGCTCCGGCGGGGCGAGCTCTCCGCCGTCGTTTACCACCTCGACCTGTTGGCGTGGCCGCGATGACCCGCCTGGCCGCCGCCGGTGTACGAATCGGAGGGATCGTCCGATCGCGACGCTTCCTGCTGATCGCGCGGTACGTGGTGGCCGCGACTGCGCTCGCGGCGGTCGTCGTGCGCGTCGGAGCCGGGCCGTTCCTGCATGGGCTGTTGAGCCTCCGTCCGCCGCTCATCGTCGCGGCGCTCGCGCTCGCCTTCGTCGGGACGGCCGCGGCGGCGTGGCGGTGGCACGTCGTCGCCGGCCGTCTCAGCGTCGGTCTCGGCTGGAGGCGTGCGGTTGGGATGTACTACCGGTCGCAGTTCCTCAACACCGTGCTCCCCGGCGGTGTGCTCGGCGACGTCCATCGGGCGGTCGATCACGGCCGCAGCACCGACAGCCTGGGCAAGGCGGCGCAGGCCGTCGCGGGTGAGCGGATCGCGGGGCAGGTGGTGCAGTTCATCCTCACCGTCGGAGTGCTGCTCGCCGTCGGCGGGACCTTCGGCGGCGCGCTGTTCCCCGGGATCGGGATCGGCCTCGCCGTGCTCGCAGTCGTGGTGGCCGCGGTCACGGCGGTCGTCGCGGCCGTGAGCGCCCGCTCCCGCGGTGCGCTCGGACGAGCCGTGAGATGGATGCGCACCGCTGCGGGAGACCCCGCCGCCGTCCTGCAGATCGTCGCGGCCTCGGTGATCGTCGTCGCCTGTCACGTCGCGACCTTCGCGCTCGCGGCGGTCGCGGTCGGAGCGCAGGTCCCACCCGCGCGGCTGGTGACGCTGGCCGTCGTGGTGCTGCTCGCAGCCTCCATCCCGGTCAACATCGGCGGTTGGGGTCCCCGCGAAGGCGTCGCCGCGTGGGCGTTCGCCCTCGGCGGCTCCACCGCAGCCACCGGTGTCTCGGCCGCAACCCTGATGGGCGTTCTCGCCATCGTCTCCGTCATCCCGGGCGTGCTCGTGGCGGCTCTCGCCCCCCTGATCTCGAGGAGGACCTCTCGTGTCCGATCGTCCCTACGTGACCGTCAACTGCGCCGTCTCCCTCGACGGCTACCTCGACTCGGCCGACCCGCCGCGCCTGCAGCTGTCGAACGCGGCCGACTTCGACCGGGTGGATGAGCTGCGCGCTCGCAGCGACGTCATCCTGGTCGGCGCCAGAACCGTGCGCCGCGACAACCCGCGGCTGCTGGTGCGCAGCACCGAGCGGCAAGCCCGGCGCGAGGCGTCGGGTGCCGAGCGCTCGCCGTGGAAGGCGACCGTGACCGCCACCGGCGACCTCGACCCGCAGGCCGCGTTCTTCACCGAAGGCGACTTCCGCAAGCTCGTCTACTGTCCCCGGCAGGAGGAGCGCCGTATCGGCCGGCGCCTCGGCCACGTCGCCGAGGTCGTCGGGCTCGGCGCGGAGGTCCGGATGGCCGACCTGCTCGACGACCTCGGCGGTCGCGGGGTGCGCCGGCTCATGGTGGAGGGCGGCGGCGTGACGCTGACGCAGTTCCTCGCGGAGGGGCTGGTCGACGAGCTGACCGTGGCGATTGCGCCCTTCTTCGTCGGCGACCGCCGTGCCCCGCGCTTCGTGGGCGATGCGGTGCTGCCGTGGTCGGCCGAGCGTCATGCGACGCTCGTGGAGGTGCGCCCGATCGACGACGTCGTGCTGCTGCGGTACGCGCTCTCCGGTCGGTTCGAGGGCGCGGCCGCCGCGGTGGCGGACCGTCGCGCCAGCGGCGACCGGGGGGTGGACGCATGACCCCGGGACGCAGGACGCCCCGCCCGCGTCTCCGGCGTGCCCTCGCCCGGCTGCTCGACGTGCTCTCGGTCGTCGTCGTGGTCCTCGCTGCCCTCGCGCCCGGACTGATCGCCACCGACTCGGCGCTCGCGCTGGTGCGCATCCCGCTGGAGGCCGTGCTCGCCGTCGCGCTGCTGGTGCTCCTGCCCTGGCGGACGGCGCGACACGTGGTCGCCCTGGTCGTCGCCGTCCTGCTGGTGCTCGCCGCCCTCCTGAGCGCTCTGGACCGGGTCTTCACCACCACGGTCGGCCGCCCCTTCGACCCGGTGAGCGGCTGGCCGGAGCTGTCCGACGGCTACGGCGTCGTCAGCGACTCCACGGGGCCGGTGGGCGCCGCGGCGCTGCTGGTGCTGGCCGGCGTCGTCATCGTCGCCACTGTCGCGCTGATCGCCGCCGCGCTCCTACGGGTCACGCGCCTCCTCGGCCGGTACCGCCGTGCCGTGCTGATCGCCGCGCCCGCGGTCACCGCCGGCTGGCTGGTCGTCGCGCTGTTCGGCGTGCAACTGGTTCCCGGCGAGCCGGTCGCGGCCGCCGACACCGTCACGACCGGGATCGACAAGACCCGGGAGGCCGTGGCGACCGCGCGGGACCAGGCAGCGCTCGCGCACGCCGCCGGCTCGGACCCCTACGCCACGCTGCCCGGGTCCGACCTCCTCACCGGGTTACGCGGCAAGGACGTGATCGTCGCGTTCGTCGAGAGCTACGGGCAGACGGCCGTGCAGGGGTCCACCTTCTCTCCGGGGGTGGATGCGGTCCTCCGTCGTGGAAACACGGAGCTCGCCGCGAAGGGGTACTCCGAGCGGAGCGCGTTCCTCACCTCCTCGACCTTCGGCGGCATCAGTTGGCTCGCGCACTCGACCCTGCAGACGGGCCTGTGGATCGACTCCCAGCAGAAGTACGACCAGGTCACCGCGAGCGACCGCTTCACCCTCAGCGCGGCATTCCGGAAGGCCGGCTGGCGAACGGTGAGCGACGTCCCCTCCGACACCAAGCCGTGGCCGGTGGGCAGCTCGTTCTACCACTACGAGCAGCAGCTGAACGCGACCAACGTCGGCTACCGGGGTCCGCGGTTCAGCTACGCGCGCGTCCCGGACCAGTACACCTGGGCGTACTTCCAGCAGCACGAGTTGGCGAAACGGCACGCGCCGGTCATGGCCGAGATCGACCTCGTGTCCTCGCATACACCGTGGACGCCGCTGCCCAAGCTCGTGCCCTGGAGTTCGATCGGCGACGGGTCCGTCTACGACCCGCAACCGGCGCAGGGCCTCCCGCCGAGTGTGGTCTGGCAGGACCCGAAGCACGTCCAGCAGCTGTACGGGGAGTCGGTGCAGTACTCACTGAACTCGCTGTTCTCGTTCCTGACCACGTTCGACGACCCCAACCTGGTGCTGGTCGTACTCGGCGACCACCAGCCCGCCAGCGTGGTGAGCGGCGCGGGCGCCAATCACGACGTCCCGATCAGCGTCATCGCCAAGGACCCGACCGTGATGAGCCGCATCTCGTCCTGGAAGTGGGACCCGGGGATGCTGCCGTCGCGCACGGCGCCGGTGTGGCGGATGGATGCCTTCCGCGATCGGTTCTTCTCCGCTTTCGGGTGAACCATCTGGGAGCGTGTCTCGTGTTCTCGATGGGAGGCCTCCACCGCGGGGGCCGAATGGAAGCAGGTGTCCCTCATGACCGAACGCAGCCGCGGCCCCGTGCTGGCCTTGCGCATCCTCAGCGCGATCCTCCTCGCCCTGGTGGGAGGCATCCATCTCGCCTTGCTCTTCGTCGGAGTGGGCGGCCTGCTCGGCGTGCTCTTCGTGCTCAACGGTATCGCGGGACTGGTGCTCGCGATCGGCATGCTGCTCACGCGGGGCATGCTGCTGCGCATCACGACGGTGCTCGGCCTGCTGTTCCTCATCGCGAGCCTCGCCGCGCTGCTCCTTGCACTCACGGTCGGGCTGTTCGGGATCACGGAGTCGTGGGACTTCACGCTGGTGCCCCAGACGGTCATCGTTGATGCGATCGGTATCGTCGTCCTGGCGATCACGACCGCCGTCGTCTTCCGCGCCCCCCGCGCGTCGCGCGTGGCCTGAGCACGCTGTCGCGCCGCCGCCCTCCGCTCCTCTGGAGCAGGCTTCAGCTGTTCACCCGGATGATCTCCTCCTGGTACGGAGCGATGACCGACCCGGAGATGCGCAGGTCGAGCAGCAGGAAGGGGCGCTCGTCGGCGGGTCGCGCGGTCCATTCGCCGAGCGCATCCAGGTCCTCCAGGGTCCGGACGACGACCGCTTCCGCTCCCATTGCCCGCGCCACGCCGGCGAAGTCGACTTCGGGGATGAGCATGGGCTCCTGCGCCAGGCCCTTGAGACCGTAGAGGTTCACCTCGGCCCCGTACGCGCCGTCGTTCCAGACCACCGCGAGGCCGCGCCCGCCCGCGACGCGGATGGCGGACTCGAGGTCGGACAGGGCCATCAGCCCGCCGCCGTCGCCCGTCGTGAGCACCACGGTCGCATCGGGCACGCCCAGGGCGGCCCCGGCCACGCTGGGGAAGCCGAGGCCGATCGACTGGTACGCGGTACCGACCATGATCATGCGATCCGGACTGGCGACAGGCCAGTACATGTTCGCCCAGCCGATGAAGTGCCCACCGTCGGAGACGACGACCCGGTTCTCCGGCAGGAGCCCGCCGATGCGTGTAGCGGCCGAGCGAGGATCGAGACGGCCGTCCGCCGCCAACGGCTCTCCTGGGTCTTGCGTGCGTGCCGCGGCGACGTCGACCTGTTCGCGCCACGCGCTGGCTGGCGTACCTACCGGCGGAAGGCTGTCGAGCAGCCGGCGGGCGATCACCTCCGCGTCACCCCGCAGGTAGCTCCTGACCTGCGGATGGGTCGCCGAGGGGGCCACATCCACCTGGATGACCTGGGTATCGGGTGCGAACAGGCTGCCGAAACGCATCGTGAACTGGTTGAGCCCGGCTCCGAACACGACGGCGACATCGGCTGTCCCCACGAGCCGCATCGCCTCCTCGGCGCCGAACCCGCCCGTCACGCCGAGGTCGTAGCGGGCGTCGGGAAAGACGCCGCGACCGAGGGCGGTCGTCGCCGTCAAGGCACCCGTCGCCTCGGCCAGCTCGCCGAGCGTTCGGCCCGCACCTGCCAGCCAGGCACCGCGGCCGGCGAGCAGTAGCGGTCGCTCCGCCTTCGCGAGGGCAGCGGCCGCCGCCTCGATCCGGGCCGATGTGTACGCGTCGGTCGGTGACAGAGGGGTCGGCAGGGCAAGTGAGGGGGCGGACGGGATCGGTCCGGCGTCGGAGGTCGCCACGTCGTACGGGATGGCGAGCACGCTCGGCGACCGATACGCCAGAGCGTGCTCCACGGCGATCGCGGTGGTCGCGACTGCGTCGGCCCGACCCACCGTGTAGGTACGAGCCCCGACGGCCGCCGCGAGGGCGACCTGATCGACATCCCACGGTCGTGGGCCGGAGGTGGGCTCGTCCCCGACGACGAGGATGAGCGGGATGCGCGCCTGCGCCGCCTCGGCCAGCGCCGTCAGCGTATTCGTGAAACCGGCGCCGTAGGTGACCGTCGCGACCGCGAGTCTCCCGGTGGCGCGATGGAACGCATCGGCGGCGACGACCGCGCCCGCTTCGTGACGCATGGCCGTGTAGCGGACGTCGCCCTGGCGCACCAGCGCGTCGAGGAAGTGGGCGTTCCCGTTGCCCATGACGCCGAAGGCGTGCTGGGTGTGTGCGGCGAGCGCAACGGCGACGTGGGCGGATACCGAGGGCATGCTGAAGCCTTTCGAGACGTACGGAGAGCGGATTCCGTATGTGTCTCGCACGCCGGCGGCGGCGGCTTCGTGCCCATTTTTCGAGCACCGGCGACACGCTGGTCGTCGGACAACGGGATTCTATCGCGGCGCGCTGCCTTCAGGCCTGGCCCGGCCGGTCGAATTCGGTGCCCAGGTCGCCCTGCGCCGCGGCGGATCCACTCCGGCCGCCGCCGTAACCGCGCAGCACGAACGCGAAGCCGACCGCCAGCACGGCGCCGGCCACCGGGCCGGCGACGTAGACCCAGTAGTGACTGAAGTCGAGAGAGACGAGGTCGGGGCCGAAGGTGCGTGCGGGGTTCATGGACGTTCCCGAGATCGGGCTCGCCCAGAGTCCGGCCAGCGCGATGTAGCCGCCGACCGCCAAGGCGCCGACGACACCGATGTTCTGCGCCCCCGAAGCCGTGCCCAGGATGACGCTGACCAGTCCCAGGGTGAGGACCAGTTCCATCCAGAAGGCTTGGATGCCGTCCGCGCCCTCGGCCGGATAGTTCGATCCGTACGATGCGGACACCCCCACGACTGCGTGCAGGAACCAGGCCGCGAGGGTCGCCCCGAGCAGTTGCATCGCGATGTAGCCGGGGACACGCCACCACGGGAAGTCGCGCCGGAGCGAGAACGCGAGCGTCACCGCCGGATTGAGGTGCGCGCCGGACACTTTGCCCATGAACAGGATGATCGCCATCACCATGAGCCCCGGGGCGACGACCGCGGCCTGCCGGCTGATGCTTCCCGGGAAAGCCTGGCCGATCATCCCGCCGCCCGCCGCGACCAGCACGAGGAAGAACGTGCCGAACAGCTCCGATACGAGCCGGCGCCATTCCTGCTTGGAATCGCTGAAGTCGGTCATCGGATCGATGACCTCGGTCTGGAACCACTGGTCCAAGCGTCCGCGCAGCTGGGCCTCGCGTGTCATCGGTGCCTCCCTCGTCGGGCGGGCGTTCCCTGGATGCCTGCTCGCGCAGACACTAACCCCCGCGCGGACCGCCGCGATAGCACGCACTGCGCCGGGCATTCGGTGACTTCGCGATACGATCGGCAGCATCCACCGGCTCGAACCGAGCTCGGATCCGACGCCTCCTCGACCGACGGGATTCGTATGACCGACAGCCCTGCCCCGCTCTTCCAACTGCTCGCGGCACAGCTTCTGGAGGACCCCGACCTCGACGTCTCGGTCACCGCCACCGGGCTCCACGTGCACGGGCGGCTCTTCGCCTACCAGGACGGCACGGACCTCGTGATCGACCTGCCCGCCGGCCGCGCGAACGACCTTGTGGAGCGGGAAGTCGCCACCCCCGTTCCCGCCGGCCGCAGCGATGCGAAGGGGTCGTGGGTGCGGGTCTCCGACCCGGAGGACTGGCCCGAGCTCGCCTCCGAGTCGCACCAGTTCGTCGGGGAGCCGGCCGTCGGCAAGGACTCCTGACGATGACGGACGGCGTCGCTCCGGCACCGGGCTGGTATCCGGACCCGTATGGTTCCGGCGCCGTTCGGTGGTGGGACGGCGTCCGCTGGACGGACCAGCTCGCGTCCCCGCCGCCCACCCCGGCCGCGCCGGTGTACGGAGCGCCGACGCGTCGGCCGCTGCCCGCCGATACGCCGATCTACACCGTCTGGATCTGGTTGGTCGCCGTGCTGCCGCTCCTGACCGGCCTCCTCCTCTTCCTGCTGCATCCGCAACCGCTGTTCCGCGAGGAAGCGGGAAGCACCACCCTGCACATCACCAACCCGTTCGCGCTCCTCGGCGGGCCGATGTACTTCGTCGTGATGGGGATCAACTGGCTGATCGCAGCCGCGCTGATCGTGTTCTCCTGGCTCGACTACCGGGAACTCGCCCGCCGCGGTGTCGAGCGACCGTTCCACTGGGCGTGGTCGTTCCTCACCCTCGTGTATCCGATCGGCCGCAGCGTCGTCGTCCGCGGTGTCGCCGGGGGGCGTGGCCTCGCCCCGATGTGGGTGGCGATCGCGGCCTACGTCGTCGCTTTCGCGCTGGCCGCCATCTGGACGGTCATGCTCGTCGCGCAGATCATCGGCACCGCCTCACTGAACGTTCCGACTGGCGCATAAGCGCACATTCGGCACCGACTTCCTCTTCCCCGTCGCGATTTTGCGAGGTACTCTTTCCTCGTCTTCCCGCCCAGACCCCGCGTCGACGACTACTTCGACTCGTCCGCAGAGGTCACCGGGGGCGGCCTCTTCGGACCCGTGGAGCCACGCACGGCTCCCGACGGGCGCGGAGGCATGTGGACCCGAGGGCATGCTTCCCGCCCGTCTCCTCTGTGTGCCGTCCATCCTGAACGGAAGGTGTCAGGACGCTCCGGCATCGTCCGTTATGATGGTCGTCGTGCGTTCGCTCGCGAGCGCGCTGGAGACGTCGCATAGTTCGGCCTAGTGCACCACCCTGCTAAGGTGGAGTCCCCGTAAGGGGACCGAGGGTTCAAATCCCTCCGTCTCCGCCCGTTGAAACCCCCGGAATCCCAGTGATTCTGGGGGTTTTTCACGTCGTGGAAGTCGGGCTTGCCCACACACCAAAACCCCGACAACTGATTTCGCTGCGAAGGCGATGTCCCGCGGGAGGCGAGCCACTCTTGGGGGTTCCCTCCCACGCGCTCAGTCGCCTACGCCCGCAGCCATTCGTGGAGCTGGCGGGTGGCCGCGCCGAGCGCTGCTTCGGCGGCCGGCTGGGTGGAGGCGGGAACAATGGAGGTGCTGAGCGCGACGACGACGAAACGTGAGCCATCGCTGTGTTCGAGGACGCCGGCTTCGTGCCGAAGGTTCAGGAGGGTGCCGGTCTTCGAGGACCATCGCGCGTCATCGGAGGCCAGGTCCGGTGCCAGCCGGTGACGTAACATGTTGCCGCCCAGGTGCTCGCGGAGGCGTGCGCCGGCTTCGTGGCTCACCCCTCGCTCGTTCCAGATCGCGACCAAGAGGTCCGCGAATCCGCGAGCCGTCAGCGTGTTGGTCCTCGCTATGTCGAGCTGGCGTATGGGATGGCCCTGCGTGGGGGTGCTGGCCCGGATCGCCAGCGCCTGTGCCAAGTGGGCCTCGGCAGGAGTGAACCGCTCGAGTGGCGTGTCGCTGAGCTCGGAGAACGGGTGCCGCACCGTGATTCCGCGGATCCCCATGCGGCTGAGATCAGCCATCACCTCATCGGCCGGCACGAGCCGCAGCAGGGCATCGGCGGCGCCGTTGTCGCTGATCGTGAGGGCGAGTGACACAAGGTCATCGACGGCGATGGTCGCGGGATGGCGGAACCTGCCGGTGCCCGGGGTGCTTTCGGCCGGATCCCCCGGAGGGACCGTCACCTGCATGCCGCCGTCGACGCGTCCGTCAGCGACCCGTTCGAGCACGGAGAGAGCGATCGGCAGCTTGGCGAGTGAGGCCGCGGGGGTGACGACATCATCGTCGATGGTGATCTGCTGTCCGGTGTCGAGCTCGCGCACGACGATGGAGGCGCGCAGACCCGCCTCGGCCAGCTGCCCCCGGACGCCCGCTATCCGTCGTTCGTCACGCATCCGTGGTCTCCGGATCCCGCGAAACGACCTTCGCTCCGAGCGCGCCGGCGATTTCGTCCTCGAGGTTCTCGCGAACCGCACGCACGTCGTGGGCGCTGTCGCCCGCGAGTGTGAAGCCGCGGTTGACGTCCAGTCCGGTGAAGGGTCGCCAGTGCAGCGCGAGATCGAGTGCTTCCGCCTCCGTGCAGAGGAGCAGGTCGCCCTCGGCGAGCACTGCTGCGAGGGCTGACGTGGTCGAGGTGTCGACCTGGATCTGACCGGGGGTGAGTCCGCCGGCGAATGCAGCGCGAGTGAGGACGTCGCGGATGTGAGGTAGATCGTCTTCGGGGCCGATATGGATGGAGGAGCCGGCGATACCGTCTCGCGGCGCCCGTATGTGCCGGCTCGGACGCAGGCTTTCCAGTCGCAGCGGGCGATCGGAGGGGCGCCTACCGGCCGCCCCGAGTTCTGCGACCCAGAGGGCCTGGTCGGAGGGCACGGCCAGCGCGGCGACGCGCACGCTCAGCGTGGAGATGAGCTGTGCGCGGCGTTGAGGCGGCGCCGCCACGAATTCGATGCGGAGCCCTGCTTCTCTGGCAGCCGCGTCTGCGACGGCCAGGTCGCGGGTCGTGCAATCCTCTGGAACGCCGATCGTCACCGGTCGAAGCCGGGCCCGCTCGACATCGAGCTCGAGCTCATCGGCCAGCAGCACCAATCGGCGGGCCGCCCCCAGCACGTCGCGCCCGAACGGAGTGAGCACGGCCGCGCGGGCGTTTCGTTCAAGAAGCGGCGAACCGAAATGCTTCTCCAGCGCCAGGATGCGTCTGCTCGCCACAGACTGGGCGATGCGCAAGGCGGCGGCTGCCCGGGTGACCGATCCACGCTCGTCAACCTCGAGCAGCACCCGGCAGGCCGCGACCATATCCATCGTTGCAGCCTAGATCAATGCGCTTTGCGCATGATTCGGCGCGAAACGGTCTTCGACGGGATGTGGGTAACGCGTGAGGCTGGGCCCATGAGACCTCGCAATCGAATCCTCCGCATCTCCCTGGCAGCGCTGACTGCGACACTCGCCGCCGGCCCGCTGTCGACCGCCGCCCTGGCTCCCGCCGATGCCGTTTCCGCGGTCAGCGACGCCCCGCAGGTGACAGGCTCTGCCGCCACCGCACGGGTTTTCGCCGCACTCGAACGCTCCCATGACGCGACTCTCGGCGTGCAGGCGGTCGACACCGTCACCGGCCGCAGTGCGTCCTACCGTCCTGATGTGCGCTTCCCCTTCGCCTCGTCCAACAAAGTCTTCATTGCAGCGGCCGTGCTGGCGCGCTCCTCGTCTTCCGAGCTCGACACCGTCGTCCACTACACGCAAGGCGATCTGCTGGACTACGCGCCGATCACGAGTCGGTTCGTCGATACCGGCATGACCGTGCGCGAACTGCTCGACGCCATGCTCCGTTTCAGCGACAACACGGCAGCGAACCTGCTCGTCGCTCGCCTCGGGGGGCCTCAGTCGGTCGAGCAGTGGCTGCGCAGCATCGGCGATCGGACCACGAATGTCGACCGTCTGGAGCCCGAATTGAACCAAGCCGTGCCCGGCGATCCGCGCGACACAACCACTCCAGCCCAGTTCGCCTCCGACCTGCGCGAGGTCGTTCTGGGCCGGACCCTGGATACCGCCGATCGCGTCCTGCTTCGCAACACGATGCTGGACAACACGACCGGGGACGCCACGATCCGTGCCGGCGTCGACGCCGCGTGGCCCGTGGCCGACAAGACAGGCACGGGAGAGTATGGCGTCCGCGCCGACATCGCGGTCGTCTACCCGATCGGCCGCGCACCGGTCATTGTCGTCACTTTCTCGCGGAAGGACACCCCCGACGCTGTGCCTGACAACGCACTCCTGGCCGAAGCGACCAGGATCGCGGTGGCGGCGCTTCGTCGCTGAGGCGCCTAGCGACTCGATTGCAGGGCGGCGGTGGTGCAGGCATCGGCGAGAGCATGGGTCAGGAGTTGCTGGGCGCGGAGGAGAGTGTCACCGCGATAGTTGCTCAGGAACTCCTCGACGAACGCCGCGGGATCGCTACCGACGATCGTTGTGACCGGCGCCGTCAGCGCGGCGCACTGCTCGAACAGGTCGGCGAGATCCTCGAACATTCGGGCGGCCTCATCGCCCTCTGCGCGTCCGAACGCCAGCAGGTACTGCTCGATCGCTTCCACGACCGCACGATAACTCTGCGGCAATGTCGTGACGCGGGCCCGATAGTCGCTCCAGCGACCATCGTCGATGTCTATGGCCCGCAACTGGGTGATCAGCATGTCGACTCGCTCTCTTTGCTCCAAGCCTGTTATCACTGGAGAGCTCGATCAACGATGGATCCGGCTATGGTCGTTTACCTGTACGTTCACGATGGGGTGGTCCATGGAGCTGCGAGATATCGAGATCTTCCTCACGCTCGCGGACGAGTTGCACTTCGGCCGTACCGCCGACCGGATGCACATCTCCGTCTCCCGCGTGAGTCATGTCATTCGTAGCCAGGAGATCGCACTCGGTGGCAACCTGTTCGACCGATCCAGTCGTCGAGTTGTCCTCACCCCGATGGGCGAGACACTGAGAGCGGGACTGCAGCCCGCCTACCAAGCCCTCCAGCGGGCCATTGCCGACGCTGCAACCCTCGCGCAGCGGTCAACGGAAACAATCACGATCGGCGCCATGGGCGCGCAGATCCACGACCTCGAGCCGGTCCTCCGCGCGTTCCGGGAGTTGCGCCCCCTCGCCGACGTCCGCTTTCGAGAGGTGTTCTTCACCGATCCGTTCGACCCGCTCCGCCAGGGTGAAGTCGACCTCGTGACCGCGTGGCTGCCCGTCCAGGAGGAAGGTCTCTCTGTCGCATGTGTGCTGCGCGAAGAGCCCCTGAACCTCATCGTCCCCTCACAGCACCCGCTCGCCAGCCGATCAGCGGTCAGCGTCGAGGACCTGGCAGACCTCGTCGTCCCGGCGATCCGCGGTCCCGCCGAGTGGCTTGCGACGGTGTTGCCGATGAGGACACCGTCTGGGCGCGAAATTCGCCGTGCCCACGAAGTCACGACGTACTCCGAGGTTCTCGCCCTCGTGGCCGGGGGCGAGGCGGTGTGCCCCGTCCCCGACGAGGGGCGCCGCTACTACCCCTGGCCGGGCGTGTCCTACGTGCCGTTCTCTGACGCTGAGCCTGTTCGGTGGGCACTTATCTCTCGACGAGGACGGGTGCGGCCCATCGTCGAAGACTTCGTTCAGGTTGCCGGTCGCCTGAGAGCGAGTGTGCCGCGGGGATCTACCCGGTGATCGCCTGTGCTGCGCGCCGTCGCTGGATCACGCGCTGCACAATCAGGGTCGCCACCCCTCCGAGTGTGATCGCGGCGAGGTTGATGACCAACTGGATGAGCGCACCGACGGACTGCTCGGTGGCCCCGTAAGCGAAGGCGACGGCGGCGTTCGCGGCGGCCGGAATCGTCGTCACCGAGATCAGCACTCCGATGAGCGCGCCCGACTTCGCGGTGGAGAGAGACAGTAGGCCTGCGATGCCGGCGAGGAATCCGACCACCCAGCTGAGCACGTTCGGTCTCCAGATGAAATCAGTCAGAGGCCGGGAGCGCAGCAGGTCGGCGGGTGACATCAGGTGGAGCACTGTGAGCAGCAAGGTGAACAGGATGGTGATCGCGATAGCGACGGCGAATCCGACGGCGAGTGCCAGGACGGATTGAGCGATCATCCGACGTCGCCACCGTACGAGGCCCACTGAGAGCGCGGCAAGCGGGCCGAAGTCTGGGCCGACGACCATCGCGCCGACGATGAGGATGGGTTCGTCGAAGACCACACCGATCGCACCGATCATCGTGGCGACGGACATGAACGTCAGAAAGGTGGGAGAGAGGCCGGTCTCTTCATGAGTGCGCTGCTCGATCTCTTGCCACACAACCGCGTCTGCGGCGTGCCCGGGGGTGGCGCGGCTTGCGCGCTTCGCCGCATCCGAGATCTCGACGCCGATGTCGTCGACGGAGATGGAGCCCTCGTGCTGCACCCCGAGTTGCTGAAGCTGGTCGAGCAGGGTGCTCAACCCTTCGCGGGCGACATCGCAGAGCACCAGGTCGCCGACAGGTCGGGTAGCGGCATTCGGGATGCGAACGATGTTGGTCGTCGCCACGTTGTCTTGGAGGATCGTGAGCACCTGGTCGACGAGGTTGGCGGGGGCGATGATTCGCAGATGCTGCACGTGGCCAGTGTCACCGCAATCGAGCCGCGCGTCTGGCGATCGGGGGCGTGTCGGTGAACGGGGCCGCGCGTACGTCCCGTGAGTGTCGTCCTGGTGCTAGCGTCGCCCGCATGACTGTCACCTCCCTCCTCGACATGCGCTTTGCTGCTGACCACCTTGAGGACGGACCGCGAGCGCTGCTCGACATCCTCGCGGACACGCGCGCGTTCGACGGCTGCCTCGGGGTGCAGGTCGTCACGGACGTCACAGACCCCGCACACGTGCTTGCGGTCGAGCGCTGGGAGTCGCTCGAGCATGACGAGGCCTACCGCGCCTGGCGGGCTGGGCCCGGCGCTTCGGGACTAGGCGACTACTTGGCCGGCCCGCCAGCACTGACACGGTTCACGGACACCGTCTCGCTCTGACTCGCGGCTGATCAGCCCACCCCTGTCATCCGGTCGCCGACCAGGCTCACCAGGTAGCCGCCCGCGAATACCCACCAGCGCCGGCTTGTCGAGGTCGAGATCCACAGCTTCGTGCCCGTCTGCCGGTCGTACGCCGTGAGGTCGCCACTGGAGAAGGAGGGAGCGTAGGTGTTCGCGGGCCCGAAGAGAAACGATGACTCGCCCGTCACATCCGGCACCGGCTGAGGTGCGCCCGTCGATGCCGAGAAGGTACAGGTACTGGTGCCGTCATGCACGATGATGATGGCGTCGTGCACGGTGTCCAGCAAGACGGTGCCGAGCGTCGGTGCGGACCCGAGAGTGCCCGGCGCCAGACCGCATCGTGCCGTGGATACGGACCAGCGGGCCGCTCCGGAGTCGGCGTCCAGGATGGTGAGCTCGGTTGTCGACACCACTGCGATGAGATCGGTGGGGGCGTCAATGTTCGAATCTGCGCCGGCAACGCCTGCCGATGAGCGCACGGCGACGACGGCGGAGCCCGGTGGGACCTGTCTGGTCCACGTCGTCCCTCCCGACGGGTCAAGGCCGGTGAGCTCGACGGGCTGTCCCGAACTGTACCGGGACACCACCGCCGGATGGGTCTCGGTGTATACGAGGGCGTTGGCGCTCCATCCGGGATCCAGCACACCGGTCTGGAGATCGATACGCGCCGGGTCATACGGATAGCCCTCGGCATTGGGCGCGTTCAACTCGATGCTGACGGGAAGGAAATTCGTGTCTCCCGCCATCGCGTAGACCCAAGCCGACTTTCCGGCGATGCGAGTGGACCAGAGAGGCGTGCGGGTGTCGCGAGGATCGACCCGGACGAGCGCATGCGGAATGCTCATGACGATGTCGCCTGAATCGCCCGGCACCGCCACCGCATTGAGGAGGATGTCGGATTTCTGGCCGGCGAAGTCGGCCAAGGTCTGGCCGGTGGCAAGGTCGATGACGTCGTGCGGTCCGCCTCCTAACGTCGGGTCGGCGACGAGAACCCGTCCCGAGGTGCCGAGCACTATTACGTCGACGTCGTAGATCGGCTCAGCATGCCAAGCCCACTCCCGCGTCCAAAGGGCCGTTCCGTGCCGGGTGTCGACGAGAGACAGCGAGACGTGCTGCAGGTCGTCCACGCAATCGGGGCTGCCGTCGCCCACGACATGAGCTCCCAATTGAACGAGTGCGAGGCCGTCGGCGATGTCGTAGACGTGGTGCTGCTCACAGAGCCGTCCCGTACCCGGGAGGTCCAGCGACCACGGGGCCGCGCCGAGCTCGTCCACATCGTGGCGCTCGATCGGCGTGGTCTGGACGGCGATGGAGCGACTGTACGGCGTCTCTGTCGGCGTCGGCGTCGAGGTCGGGGCGGGGGTGAAGCTCGGCGTGGGGACCGGCGCAGGCGCGGGCTCCGGCGACCCGAAGTGGAGGGCGCCGCTGAGCGCCAGGGCTGCGGTTCCCCCCGCGAGGAGGACCGCCGCTCCGACGAGGCCACCGACGACAGCGAAACGCATGCGCGAGGGACGCGCCGGTGCAGTGGCGACGGTCTCATGGAGGATGTCGCGGAGGATGGCGCTGCGCGCCGGGTCGAAAGCGGGGCCGGTGGCGGTCATTCTGCACCTCCTTCGAAGGCGGGGCGGATCGGTTCGGAGACGAGCGCGAGATCGCCGAGACGGCGCTTTGCACGGGAGAGCCGGGACTTCACGGTCCCGACGGGGACACCGAGCGTGCGTGCCGCTTCAGCGAGCGGAAGCTCCTCGAGCACGCAGAGCGTGATCACGTTCTGATCGGCGGTCGACAGGGTGGCGAACGCATTGCGGACGCGCCGGTCCCGTTCCACGTTGTCGAGCTCGTCGGCGACGCTGTCGGCGTGGTCGGGCTGGTTGCGCGGTTCGGACATCCGCGCGAGCGCCGCGCGGTGGCGGCGCGAAGTGCGTTCGAGGTTGTGAACGGTGTTGTTGGCAGTGACCAGCAGCCAGGCGATGATCGAGCCGTCGACAACGCGAACGACGTCGCGGCGCCTCCACGCCTCGAGGAAGACCATCGCGGTGACGTCCTCAGCGTCATGCGGGCGGCGGACAAGCCGAAGCGTGTGGCCGAAGACACGGTCCCGGTGCTTGTCGAACAGGGAGGTGAACGCGTCAGGGTCCCCGTCTCGCGCCCGGGACCAGGCGTCTGCCTCGTCCGATCCAGCGTTGTACATATCCCCTAGTGTCCGATCGGGCGGAAAGGTTCCATCATCAGTAGCCGTGCTCGTCCATCAACAGCTGGGTCACCGCGCCGGCGGCCGGTGGCAGAGGAAACAATATCCGGGCGGAGCCGGTCGGTGTGCCGACGACGGAGTTCGCGACGACGGTGCTCGGGGCCGCTCAGCCGTTGCCATGCCCGCCCGGTCGGGTCCATCATGCCGGGGTGACGAGTCGGGATGAGCCGAGAGGTCGCGGGTCATGAACCCGGCGGCTCGTCGAGTGCAGCGCGTCTACCTGACCTTGATGCTCGGCAACACGCTTGCCGCGTCGTTGATCTGGGGCATCAATACGCTCTTTCTGCTCGACGCCGGGCTCTCGAACTTCGAGGCATTCGCCGCGAACGCGTTCTTCACCGCCGGCATGGTGATCTTCGAGATCCCGACGGGCGTCGTCGCCGACACGGTCGGACGGAAAGCGTCGTACCTGCTGGGCACGATCACCCTGTCGGTGACGACCGGCCTGTACTGGATGCTGTGGCTCTGGCACGCGCCGTTCGTCTGGTGGGCGATCGTGTCGGTGCTGCTCGGCCTCGGCTTCACGTTCTTCTCCGGCGCGGTGGACGCGTGGCTCGTCGACGCGCTGGCGTTCGCCAAGTACGCAGGGAGTCTCGAGGCCGTGTTCGGCCGTGGCCTGGTCGTCATCGGGATCGCGACGTTCGTCGGATCGGTTCTCGGCGGCATCATCGCCCAGGCGACAAACCTCGGGGTGCCGTTCCTCCTGAGAGCCGGGGTGCTGGTCGTCATGCTGGTGTTCGCCGCCATCGTGATGAAAGACCTGGGCTTCACACCCGACCACTCGAGGCGCCCGCTCGCGGCGACCAGGAACGTGCTGAAGCAGTCGATCGATCACGGCCTGCGCAAGCGGTCGGTGCGGTGGATCATCCTGTCGGCGCCGTTCGCGTCCGGCGTCGGCATCTACGCCTTCTACGCGCTGCAGCCGTACTTGCTCGAGCTCTACGGTGACAAGACCGCCTACTCGATCGCTGGGCTGGCGGCCGCCATTCTGTCGCTGGCGCAGATCGCGGGTGGCATACTCTCCGCGCGCATCCGGAGGCTGTTCGCGAAGCGCACGACGACGGTGATCGGGGCATCGCTGGTGAGCATCCTGATTCTCGTGGCGCTCGGGCTGACCAGCCTGTTCTGGCTCGCGGTCGTCTTCCTCGTGATCTGGGGCTTCGTATTCGCGGTGGCCGGGCCGGTTCGTCAGGCGTACCTGAACGACATGATCCCGTCGAAGCAGCGTGCGACCGTGCTGTCGTTCGATTCGCTGTTCGGCAGCCTCGGCGGGGTCTTCATCCAGCCGGCGCTCGGACGCGCGGCCGACCTCTGGGGCTACGGCACGTCGCTCGTCATCGGCGGAGCGGTCGAGCTGATCGGCATCCCGTTCCTGTTCGCAAGCCGGCGCCAGAAGGACCCGGCCGACACCAACACGGTGCAGACGGACTCCGCGCCGGTCGAGCCGGGGCCCGCGGCGGCGGCCGACCCGGATGGGGGCGGGCCGAGGCCTTTGTGAAGTCCGAGCTGCGAGCTCCGAGTTCCGAACCTCGAGTCGGTCAGTCGACGGGAGATCCGGCGGAGACCGCGATAGCCTCGCGGAGAGCCGCGACCGCAGCGCCTCGCGCCCAATCGGTGAAGGTGTGGCGGCGGACGACCAGGCGACAGTTGGCGGCGGCACCGAATGCGTGCGCGAGGAACTCCTCGCGGAAGCGGCGCTCATAGAGGTCGTAGTCCATGACCCCTTCGCCGGCGATCACGACGACCTCGGGCCCGAAGAGGTTCACGGTGGCCGCCAGGGCGGCGCCGATCGCCGTTCCGGCGTCCTCGAACGCGTCGACCGCGGTGGGGTCGCCCTCGTGCGCGAGGCGGATGGCGTCCGCCAGGGTCAGCTCCGGCTCGCCGCGCCCGCGCCGGACGGAGTCGAGGATGGCGTTCGATGACGCCACAGCCTCGACGCACCCCCGCCGACCGCACACGCACACGGCGTCGGATGACGCGAGAGGCAGATGCCCGATCTCACCCGCGACCCCGTGGGATCCGACCACGACATCGCCGTTCACGTAGATCCCGCAGCCGATACCGGCGCCGATGGTGACGATCGCGAACGAACTCGCGTCCTTGCCCACGCCGAACCAATGCTCGGACTTCGCGAGCGCCCGGACATCGTTCTCCACGGTGATCGGGAGCCGCAGGCGCTCGGCGAGTTCGGTCCCGAGCGGCACGTGGGTCCAGTTCAGCAGGGGCGAATCCCGGACGGTACCCGTGCTCGTGTCGATGTCACCGGACACCGAGACGCCGACGCCGCTGAGGTGCGCCGCGTCATCGCCGAGCTGCTCGATCAGGGAGGTCACCGATGTCGCGATCGCCGCGATCGTCGTCTCCGGGTCGTGGTTCTTGAGCCTCCGGCGCGTCGAGCCGAGCACTTCGTTGGCGAGGTTCACGGTGACGGCGAAGATCTCCTCGGCGTTGACCTTGACCCCGACGGCGATCATGGACCGCGGGACCACACTCAACGGCCGGACCGGCCGACCGGGGAACGAGTGCTCCGCATGCTCGCCGACCGTGACGTAACCGCCCTCGATCAGCGGGCTCACCGTCTTCGTGACCTTGGCTTGCGAAAGCCCGGTGAGCCGGCCGATATCGAGCCTGCTGACGGGTCCGTGGGTGATGATCCGTGTGAAGATCTCCGCCGACTTGGCTGTACCCAGCGTGGGCCGGCGGCCGACGCCGATGGGCGCGGTCGAGGTCATCGTGAGCCCTGGGCCCGTGGCCCAGGACGCGCCGCGCCTCCACGCTGCCCGTCTCTGCCAGTCTTGTGTCGCACGCTCTGAGGCTAACGCACACCGCCCGGTTTGTTCCTGCCGTGTTCTAATTCGATTCACCTCTGGACACCGGCGCACCCCTCGCTGGCGCGTACTTTGCGAGTCGGCCCCGACCCTCCCATCGGTAATTATTGACAACGGCAAAAAAATACGTTTTGCTTTACGCAGTCCCCGCTGGGGCGAGATCGACCTAATGGGAGTCTTCGATGACGAAGGTGAGAAACACAGTGGCACACGCCGATGCGCGTAGCACCTGCCGTGTGCAGGAGAGGGGCATCGCGTGACGAGCGCCCCGCCGGCCACGAGCGCACCTCCAGAGGCGAGTGCCCCGCAGGCGGCGAGAGCACCGAGGGCGGCGACCGTCCGGGTGCCGCGCCGCCGGCGAAGCGTGGGCCAACGCTGGCGGATCGCCCTCCGGCGTCACTGGCAGCTCTATCTGCTCACGATCCTGCCTCTCGCGTACTTCGTGATCTTCAAGTACGTGCCGATCTCCAACGCGATCATCGCCTTCAAGAACTACAGCCCCGTTCTCGGGGTGTGGGGCAGCCCGTGGGTCGGCTGGACCAACTTCCAGCTGATGCTGCAGAACCCGCAGTTCCCCACGCTGCTCGCGAACACGCTCCTCCTGTCGGGCTACGCGGTGCTGGCGAGCTTCCCCATCCCGATCATCCTCGCCCTCGCCCTCAACGAAGTGCGCCACCGCTGGTTCCAGAAGACGGTGCAGTTGGTCACGTACGCGCCGTACTTCATCTCGACGGTCGTGGTCGTCTCGATGCTGATCCTGATCATGGCCCCGAGGATGGGCATCCTCAGCGAGGTGTTCGGGTTCTTCGGAGTCCCGGCGCCCGACTTCCTCGGTGATCCCGACTACTTCCGGCACGTGTACGTGTGGTCGGATGTCTGGCAGACGGCCGGGTACTCCGCGGTCATCTACATGGCAGCGCTGTCGGGGATCGATCCGTCGCTCTATGAGGCGGCGAAGGTGGATGGCGCCTCCCGGCTCCGCAAGATCTGGCATGTGGACATCCCCGGCATCATGCCGACGGCGATGATCGTTCTGATCCTGAGCGTCGGCAACATCATGGCGATCGGATTCGAGAAGGCGTTCCTGCTGCAGAATCCGCTGAATCTCGGCCAGTCCGAGATCATCGCAACGTATGTCTACAAGCTGGGCATCCTCAACGCCGACTTCGGGACGGCGACCGCCGTCGGCCTCTTCAACTCGGTGATCAACCTGGTGCTGCTCCTCGTCGTCAACTGGGTGGCACGTCGCGTGAGTGGGAGTGGACTGTGGTAACCCTCGACCGTCTGGCTGACCGTGCCAAGGTGCGCGTCAGCGCCCGCCCGAAGAAGCCTCGCCGCATCCGGGAGTCGCCCTCCGACCGCGCTCTGCTGGCCGTGATCTACCTCGGCCTGATCCTGGCCGCGCTGGTCGTGCTCCTGCCGCTGCTGTTCATCCTCGCCAGCTCGTTCTCCTCACCGCATGCGGTGACCGCAGGGGAGGTGTTCCTCTGGCCGGTCGACTTCACGCTCAAGGGCTACCAGACGGTGCTGGCCGACCCGCAGGTTCTGATGGGGTACGCGAACTCGCTGTTCTACATGGTGGCGGGCACGGTGATCAGTACGACGTTGACGGTGTGCATCGCGTGGCCGCTCTCGCGCCGGACCTTCATGGGCCGGAACGTGATCATGTCCATCCTGCTGTTCACGATGCTGTTCAGCGGAGGCCTGATCCCGACGTACATGGTGGTCCAGAACCTCGGACTGCTCGACACCCGCTGGGCGCTGCTTCTCCCGCAGGCCGTCGCGGTCTGGCAGGTGATCATCGCGCGGACCTTCTTCCGTTCTGCGATCCCCGAGGAGCTGGTCGAAGCGGCGGAGCTCGACGGCGCGAGCGAGTGGCGCTTCCTCTGGACGATGGTGCTCCCGCTCTCCAAGCCGCTGATCGCCGTCATCGCCCTGATGTACGCGATCGGCCAGTGGAACGGCTACTTCGACGCGCTGCTCTACCTGAAGAGCTCCGATCTGTTCCCGCTCCAGCTCGTGCTGCGCAACATCCTGGTGCTCAACGCCACGAACGGCGGCACGAACGACCTGGCCGCCCAAGCGCAGAACCAAGAGCTGGTCAACCTGCTGAAGTACGCCCTCATCGTGATCACCAGTGTCCCGGTGCTGGTCATCTATCCGTTCGTCGCCCGCTACTTCAACAAGGGAGTGCTCATCGGGTCGGTCAAGGGCTGAGCCCGGCCGGCACCTGCACTCCCCGCCCCCGAACCCACCACTGCACATCCCGTCCCGCGATCCATGTTCCAAAGGAGGAACCATGTTTTCCATCACAGACAGTCGCGCCCGCAGGCGTCGGCGCTCGGCAGTGCTCGCTGTCGCGCTGAGCGGCACGGCGCTGCTCGCGCTCTCCGCCTGCACCCCCTCCCAGTCGTCCGCAGCCGATGACAAGATCGGCGGGACGGCTCACCTGAGCGTCTTCGCGCAGCAGGGCACCGGTCAGGATCTCGCCACCAACGCGTTCACCAAGGAGGTCGAGAAGAAGTTCAACATCAAGTTCGACTGGCAGACCACCACCCAGGACTCCTCGGTGGCGCCCGAGAAGCGGCAGATCCTCATGGCCAGCGGCGACTACCCGGACGCCTTCCTCCTCATTCCGTGGGTGGACCAGTTCAACCAGGTCGACGTCGAGAAGCTGGCGCAGCAGGGTGTGGCCGTCCCGTTGAACGACCTCATCAAGCAGTACGCCCCCGACATCCAGAAGGTGCTCGACAAGAACCCGGACTACAAGGCGATGGCGACGTCGCCGGACGGCAAGATCTACGGACTGCCGCAGCTGGCCGAGACCCTGCACATCCAGTACCCGGCGAAGCTGTGGATGAACACCGATTGGCTGAAGAAGCTCGGGCTTCAGATGCCGAAGACGACCGACGACATGACGAAGGTCCTCGAGGCGTTCAAGAACGGCGACCCCAACGGCGACGGGAAGCAGGACGAGATCCCGCTCAGCGGCGACTCGCACGACACCCTGATCCCGTTCTTCATGAACGCGTTCATCTACGACCCGCAGAACCCGGACAAGGGCACCCAGTCGACGACGGTGCTCAACAAGGGCAAGGTCGACATCCAGGCCAACAAGGACGGATGGCGCGAGGGACTGAAGTACATCAAGTCGCTGTGGGACGCCGGCCTGATCGACAAGGGAGCGTTCACCCAGAACCCTGCGGCGCTCGCGCAGGAGGGCAACAACTCCGGCCCCGTCGTGCTCGGCAGCGCCAGCTCCCTCCACCCGTACATCTTCGTGAGCCCGGGTGCGAAGGACGGCCGCGACAAGCAGTACGACGCTGTGCCGCCGCTGACCGGGCCCGACGGCGCGGACTACGCGACGTACGCCTTCGGCAGCACGCCCGGTGCGACGTTCCTGCTGACCAACAAGGCGTCGAAGAACGATCAGGTCGCCGCGATCAAGCTGGTCAACTACCTGTTCACCGAGAAGGGCCAGCTCGACGGCAACTTCGGTCCGGAAGGCAAGGGATGGGCGAAGGCGGACGCCGGCGACGAGGCGCTCGACCCGGGCGTGAAGGCGCAGTTCAAGAACCTGCAGCTGTCTCAGGACGAGGCGAACGCCGTCCAGTGGGGAGCCCTCTCGACGTACAACCAGAACGAGGCGTTCCGCGGGTCGCAGGCGGAGCCGACCGACCTCTACGACACCTCCGGTTACGAGCGCCGGCTGTTCGAGGCGACCCAGCTGTACAAGGGACACGAGGACGAGAGCCAGATCTACCCGTCGTGGCGGGTCTGGCCGGACCCGGCCAAGGCGACGCAGGTCGCCACCGCGCAGACGAACATCGACAACTACGTGACGCAGAACGCCCTGGCCTTCATCACCGGATCGAAGAACCTCGACACCGACTGGGATGCGTACGTGAAGGGCTTCGACGGGCTGGGCCTGAAGGACTACCTGAGCACGCTGCAGACCGCGTACGACAAGTCGAAGAAGTAAGGCGCAGCAGCAACGCGAGGAACTCTGGTCGGGCCCGGATGCGGGCTCGACCAGAGTTCCTTTTTTGTCCGCCTGCCACCGTCGGAGATCGGGAGGCCAGCGTCGGAGATTTTGGCCGGTTTCTCCGACGTTAGCGGTCGGCGTTCTCGGCGGCTGGGTCGCGGCGCAGCGGTTGGAGTCGGGCGAGTTGGGTGACGTGGTGCGGGCCGAGTTCGGCGAGGGTGTTGACCTGGAGGAGTTTCATGGTGCGGATGAGTTGGTCGGTGAGGATTTGGATGGTGCGGTCCACACCCTCGCGGCCGCCGGCCATGAGGCCGTAGAGGTAAGCGCGGCCGATGAGGGTGAATTTGGCACCCAACGCGTAGGCGGCGATGATGTCGGCGCCGTTCATGATGCCGGTGTCGATCGCGATCTCGGTGTGCTGCCCCACCTCCCGCGACACTTCGGGGAGCAGGTGGAAGGGGATAGGTGCGCGGTCGAGTTGGCGGCCGCCGTGGTTGGAGAGCACGATCCCATCCACCCCATGATCGACCAGGGTCTTGGCGTCGTCCACCGTCTGCACGCCCTTGATCACCAGCTTCCCGGGCCACATCTCCCGGATCACCTTCAAGTCGTCGTAGTTGATCGAGGGGTCCATCGCCGCGTTCAGCAGGTCACCGACGGTGCCGCCGGTGGCGGACAGGGAGGCGAACTCCAGCTTCGGGGTGGTCAAAAAGTCGTACCACCACCACGGCCGCGGGATCGCGTTCACGATCGTCC
>NZ_JBFRFY010000005.1:0-45109 GCF_052115085.1 Leifsonia sp. 2TAF2
CACGCTGAACCTGCCCGATGTGGTGAATAAGCAGCTGCCGGTTCCGGTGATCCCACTCACGGGCGGGTTGGGCACGGATGCCCTGACCTTCGCCGGTGGCGGGTTGCTGGCCTCGGTGCTCGCTCTGGCCGGCTGGCAGCTGCTTCGCCGCCGCCGGACCGCCGGAATGCCTGAGGGCTCGTGATGTCGACGCACTCCGCGACGGCTCACGTGTCCCCTCAGATCGACTTCCCAGTACATCTCGTGCCGGGTCGGAAAGGAAAGAAAACTGTAATGTCTGCAATCACATGGCGTCGAGGGCGCGCTGTCCTGGCCGTTGGGGCGGTGCTGTCGTTGGGTGTGGTGGGCGCTGTGGGCGCTGCTACGGCGGCAAATGCGGCCTCTATCAATACCGCTCAGCAGGGCACGATCATCGTCCATAAGTTCGAGAACTTGGGTGACGGTGATGGGACCCCGGACGGTACCGGCAAGCTCCCTACCACGAAGCCAATCGAGGGAGTCGTGTTCGAGTATTGCCCGATCACTGACATCAACCTGCTGGATGGCACCAACACCGGTTGGGATGCGATCAACGCGGTCACCTCGGCACAGAAGCTGGCGGCGGTGACCGGGCAGTTCGTAGGCTCGCACCCGCTGGGCCAGTGCACCCTACTCACGGCCACGGATGCTACCGGTACGGCATCGTCTGGCAAGCTGCCGCTCGGCGCGTACTTCGTGCGCGAGGTCTCGGCTCCGTCGAACGTGGTGGAGAAGGCGGCGCCGTTCATCATCACGCTGCCGACGCCCAAGAACCACAAAATCGGCGACGGCGACTGGGTCTACGACGTGAACGTGTACCCGAAGAACACCACCGCGCAGGGTCCGGTCAAGAACGTGGTCAACCAGCCGACCAACGGTGGCCTGCTTGGTGCACCGGTGGACTACACGGTCACGCAGCTCGTTCCGGCACTGGCCGCCGGTCAGACCTACGACAAGCTGGTCATGACCGACACGCTGGATGCCAAGCTGACCCCGTCGACCGGAACCGCGGTCACGGTCACCCTGGATGGGACGGCGCTGGTCTCCGGCACCGACTTCACCCCGGTCTGGACCGGCCAGAAGCTGACGGTGACCTTCACCGCGGCCGGGCTTGCCAAGGTCCGGGCCGGACAGAACGTGCCGGGCCGCCGTGAACGCCCCGGGCGAGATCGACAACCAGGCTGAGGTCAACCTCAACGACTTCACCCTGACCCCGGGCAGCCCGAACGGCAACGACGGTTCCCCCTCCACCACGGTCACCACCCGGTGGGGCGACGTGAACATCAAGAAGGTCAACGCCAAGAACGCGAGCGACGGCCTCTTCGGTGCGCAGTTCGAGATCTACATGGGCACCACCGACCAGGGCTGCACGGCCGACATCACGGGCCTCACCAAGGTCACCGACCCCGCCAACGGCAACCCGTTCATCGCCACCTCCGACAACACCGGAAAGCTTGCGATCCCAGGCCTATGGGTGGGAGACACCGAGAAGACCGTTGCGGCCGATGGCACCGTGTCCAACACGACCGTCGCCGGACACGACTTCATGAACCGCTGCTACGTACTCAAGGAGATCCAGGCCCCGAACGGCTTCGTCCTGCCGAGCGGTGCCGCCGCTCTCACCGCGGTGCTGGTCACCGCAGACGGCAGCCCGACGGTCCTCCTGACGATCGACAACACGCAGCAGGTTGCGCCCGAGCTGCCGTTCACGGGATCCAACGCCCAGCTGGCGCTCACGATCGGCGGCATCGCGCTGCTGATCATCGCGCTCGGTGGCGTCATGATCATCCGCCGACGCAACGCGAACCGCGAGAACGCGTAACCACGCGGATCGGAAGGGGCGGGCCGGCAACCAGCCGGCCCGCCCCGGCCGTTCGCCGTTAACGGAAGCCCCGAACTTCTATGGCCAAATACCTACCCCGCCACGGTCGGCCCCGCCGCCGCTGGCGCCTCAACGTCCTGCTCGTCATCACGACGCTGCTTGCCCTCACCGGCGCGAGCGTCCTCACCTACTCGCCTGCCGCCAGCTGGCTCTCGGCCTACAACCAGTCGCTCGTCATCAGCAAATACAGCGACACAGTCAAGAACCTCAAGCCCAAGGCGTCCGAACAGCTCGCCGAGGCACACCGCTACAACGAGGCGCTGTCCAGTGGCGCGGTCCTCGAAGCCAACACGAACGTCCCCACCGGAAACGGCACCAGCAGCAAGAAGAGCTGGGACTACTGGAAGATGCTGAACACACCCAACCGGACGATGTCGCGCATCCAGATCCCCAAGATCAAGGTCGATCTGCCGATTTACCACGGCACCAGCGACGCGGCCCTCCTCGAGGGAGCCGGCCACTTGCAGGGGACATCGCTCCCCGTCGGCGGAAAAGACACCCACTCCGTCATCACCGCCCACCGCGGACTGGCGAGCGCGGCCATGTTCACCGAGCTCGACAAGATCGAAAAGGGCGACCGCTTCATCCTCACGACGTTCGGCCAAGTCCTCACCTACCAGGTGATCGACACGCGCGTCGTCGAGCCGCAAGACACCACCACCCTCCGGCAGGAAGCCGGGCGCGACCTCGTAACCCTCGTCACGTGCACGCCCCTCGGCATCAACACGCATCGCATCCTGGTAACGGGCAAGCGCGTCACCCCGACACCTGCGAAGGACCTGGACACCGCAAAGAACACCAAAGCAGCACTCCAGTTCCCCTGGTGGGCGGTCCTGTACCTCGCCGCTCTCCTCCTCATCGGGCTCTACGCGCGGTGGGCGGGACTCAGCTATCCCGACGCCAAGAAGAAAGGGAAGAAAGCGAGCAAGAAGAAGAGGGACGAGCGGGGCGACCAGGGAAGTCCGCAGGGAGAGCCGCTGACCACGACCTGAGCCGCCCGGTGGGATGCTGGTGACGACGAAAGGAGCGCAGTGGACGACAACGCGTTCTTCGAGCGGGCCATCCTCGCATCCGCCGCCGGACTCGACGACGAGGACGCGATCCGGCAGTTGCGGTCCCTGTTCTCCGCCGAAGAGCTGGCGGCGTGGGAAGAATCCCGGACAGCCGCCGTTCCCGTCGTCGTGCCGGTCGGACACGACGACGAGCACGACAGGTACTGGGCGGACTGGGGCGAGTACGGTATCCGCGGCACCTCGCCGACCTCCTACGAGGCGGCGCTCGACGATCTCGCCGCGCACGTACAAGCCTGGGCGTCGCAGAGGCGCGCCGAAGACGCCCACGGACAGACGGACGCGGTCGCCACGCTCGTCCGGGAGTTGGACGGGCTGAGCGACGACGAGCTCCGCACCTACCTCCTCGTGCGCGTCTCCTTCGACCGCGGCCACCTGACCTTCGGCATCGCTGACTTCGTCGAAGAAGACGGAACGACGACCCAGCGGGCGATCCCGCTCGACGACGGACACCCGCCCGCGGAGATCGAACTGCCCGTCGACGGACGCAGGAAGACCTACCAGAGCAGCATTCGTGGGGACCGCGTCGCCTTCTCGCCGATCGGCTCGGGCCCGAGCGTGGGGAACACGTTCCGCCAAGAAGACCCGACCGGAGATGTCGACGCCGAATTCCCTCAGGAGGACTACCGCCCGCCTGAGCGGAACGCCTGAGCGGAACGCCTTATGGTCCCGGACATCGACCCTCGCGAGCTGACAGCGGTACGACCCCTCGACGGCCCACGTATCCGTCTGGTGCCAATGGGTCCTGAACACTTCGAGGCCGTGTGGTCCGGCCTCGCCGACGCGGAGACCCTCCGCCTAACCGGCACGCGGACGGAATTCACGGAGGCGGCGGTCCGTGAGCACCTCGCACGCATCCGGACGGCGCCCGATCGGGCCGACTGGGCCATCCTCGAATCATCGACGGGACGCTACCTCGGCGAGATCGTCCTCAACGAACTCGACGACGAGAACGCATCCATGAACACGCGCATCGCGTTGCTTCCGGGCGTTCCGGGCCGCGGCTACGGGACCGAAGCGATGACCGTCGTCCTCGATCACGCCTTCACGAGCATCCGGCTTCATCGCGTGCAGCTCGACGTCTACGCGTTCAATCCGCGGGCGCTCCGCTCGTACGAGAAAGCCGGATTCGTCGTCGAAGGCCGGCAGCGGGACACCCTGTTCTGGGACGGCGAATGGACGGACTCCATCCTGATGAGCGTGCTGAGCACCGACCCGCGCCCCACCTTCCGATAACAGCCCCGCACCTCCGCGCCTGTTGACAGGGGGCCCGCACGCGGGCACTATCGCCAGCGGGAACCGCCGCGGTGGCGGGCAAGGAGGTCGCGTGGTGACGTGCGAGGTGGAGGCGCGAGAACTGTCGGACGCCATCGCCGCACGCGAACTCGACGTCTACGTACAACCGCAGATCGACGTCGCGACCGGTCAGGTCGTCGCGGTCGAGGGCCTGTGCCGGTGGACGCACCCGACGCGCGGGCCCATCCCTCCCGCGGAGTTCGTCGCGCTGGCGGAGGCGACGGGCACCATCCACGAACTCGGACTCTTCGCGCTGCGCGAGTGCTGCCGTATCGGGCGGAGCTGGCAGGAGCGCGGAGTAAAGCTTGCGGTCGCCGTCAACGTCTCGCCGCTGCAACTGGAGACGGACCTCTTCTTCGACGAGCTGGAGCGCCAGCTGACCGAGTCACAGCTCCCGCCGGCGGACCTCATCGTGGAGGTGACCGAAGCCGAGCGCATCGACGATTATGCAGTGGTGGCCGGACGGCTCGACATCATCCGCAAGTGGGGCGTGACGGTCTCGATCGACGACTTCGGTTCGGGGCATTCGTCGATCGAGCGCGCCGTGGCCGTTCGCGCCCAGGAGATCAAAGTCGACCGGAGCCTGCTCGCCCGCGGCGACTGGGCGGCGGTCGCCGACGCGGTCACCGTCGCGCACGGGAGCGGGATGCGGGTCGTCGCCGAAGGCGTGGAGACGCAGGAGCAACTGGCCGAAGTCAAGAATGCGGGATGCGATCGTGCACAGGGCTACTACATCGCCCGGCCGTCCCCACCCGACGTCTTCGAGGACTGGCTGCATTCGTTCGTGCGCTAAATTCGTCTATGTATCGACCCGCCGCATAGCGGCCCAGCCATCCGAAGGAGAGTAGCGGTGCGGCCCTTTGCAGCGGACGACTTGCCCTGCGCCCTCCTCGAGCTGGATGGCGAAGGTCGGATCCGCGATGCCAACGACGTCTTCGTCGAGTGGACCGGACTCTCGCTGCGCGAACTGACAGGCCGGCCGTTCGCCTCGCTGCGCACCCGCATCCCCGCAATCGGCGGACGCTCCGATGGGCTGATTCGCCTGGCGAACGTCGACGGCACCTCACGTTCGGTCATCGTGGGGAGTCGTCCAGCCGACGACGGCGAGGTGCTCGTGCTGGTGGATGCGACCCAGCGTGCCGAGCGCGAAGAGGAGCTGGTCCGGTCGCAAACGTTGCAGGAGCGTACGCGCAACCGACTCGAATTGATCATCGACTCGTCGATCGCGTTCTCGGCTGCCACCTCCGAGCAGGCGCTGGTCGACATCCTGGCCACGACCGTCGCGAAGGCGTATCAGGCCGAGCAGGCGGCGGTGTTCCTGCTGGATGAGACCGGCGGGTTCACCCAGGCCTCGGGCAGCAACCCGATGCGCTCTCTCGAGCAGACCGCCTCGCTGGTGACGCAGGCCTCAGCGCTGCGTCACGTCGTCACGATCAGCGGGACGGCGGCGGCCGACGCCATCGCGCCGGTGCTCGGGCAGGCGATGAGGGACGCGGGTGTCGACGCCGTGCTCGTCGCGCCCATCCAGCACGACGATGTGCTGTTCGGCCTTTTCGCGGCGTTCTTCCTCCACCCGCGGCAGTTCGACTCCGAGGCCGCGCCGCTGGCCGACGCGCTTGCGGGCCAGGCCGCCCAGGCGATCACCACCTTGCGCCTGCAGCGCCAGCTGGAACACGCGGCGATGCACGACGAGACGACCGGCCTGCCGAACCGGCGGCTGCTGGAGACCGAACTCCTGGAGTACCAGCGGTCGACCTCGACGCTGGTGGCGACTCTCTTCATCGACCTGGACGGCTTCAAGCGCGTCAACGACGGGCTCGGCCATCACACCGGCGACCTCCTGCTGAGGGAGGTCGGCGAACGTCTGCAGGCGGCCGTCCGCCAGGAGGACCTGGTCGCGCGGTACGGCGGCGACGAGTTCGTGGTGGTGTGCGAGGTGCCAGAGGTTGCGGCGGCAGAGGAAGTCGCCGACCGGATCCGTCACGCCATCGAGTTGCCGTTCACCGGCATCCCCGCCGGTTTCCCGATCAGCGCGAGCATCGGGATGTCGATCGCGCGGACCGAGGACCCCGCGTGGACTCCCGACCGGCTGATCCGCGAGGCGGACCACGCGATGTACTCGGCGAAGAACGCCGGAGGCAACCGCGTAGTCGGCATCCCGGTCGGCTGAACGGTCGCCGAACGCTCGGTCGGCTGACGCGTACGCCGGCCGACGTCAGCGCTCCTGCGGCCCGTCGTCGTCGGACGCGGCGGCCTCCTCGCGCAACCGACGCGACTCGTCGATGATCTTGTCCTCTTTCTCCGCCGACTTCTCGCTGAGGCGGGTGTCGCGCGGAGGCAACTGGATGGTCTCCTCGGCCTCCATGCCGGCCTGAAGCTCACGACCGCGCTCGGTCTCCGCGTCGAATTCGGCCCCGAACAGCAGCGCGAGGTTGGCGATCCACACCCACAGCAGGAAGACGATCACGCCAGCGAGCGGACCATACGTCTTCTCGTAGTTGGCGAACGTCGCCACGTAGAACGCGAAGAGGAACGTTGCCACCGCCAACACGACGATCGCGATCAGGGCGCCCATGCTGATCCACTTGAACTTCGGCTGACGTGCGTTCGGCGCCGCGTAGTACAGGATGGCGATGATCACGACGACGATGATGAGCAGCAGCGGCCATTTCGCGATCTCCCACGCGATGCGCGGGGCTGTGCCGAGTCCGAGCGCATCGCCGATGGCCTTCGTCACCGGACCGGACACGACGAGGATGAGCGCCACGATCGTGACCAGCACGACCGTGATCACGGTGACCAGCAGCTGCTGCGGCTTCAGCTTCCAGAACGGCCGGCCTTCGTCGATCTCGTAGATGCGGTTCATTGCACGAGAGAAGGCGCCGACGTACCCGGAGGCGGACCAGATCGCGAGGACGATGCCGAAGACCAGCGCGAACCCGGACGCCGGCGAGTTGACCGCGTTCTCGATCGGTCCCTGCAGCAGCTTGGCGGTCGATCCCGGGGCGACCCCCTTGATGATGCCGAGCATGGCGTCCGTCGCCGACTTCCCCTGGCCGAGGACGCCGAGCAGCGATACCAGGGCGATCAGGCCGGGGAAGAGCGAGAGGATGCCGTAGTAGGTGAGCGACGCTGCAATGTCGGTGCACTTGTCGGTGCTGAACTCGCGCATGGTCCGCTTGAAGATCAGTTTCCACGACGGCTTGTCGAGGTGCGGAGGGCTGTCCGGCTTGCGGTCGTCTTCCGGGGAGGGGGCATCGGCCAGGCGCTTGCCGGCACCGATTTCGCTCATCGCGGGGGTCCTCTCGGTGGGGTCGGGGGTCATCAGGGGATGAAAAAACGCGGCGGAAGGCCGGGGGGATGGCCTTCCGCCGCGCGTGTGGGGGGAGTGTTACTGGTCGGACTGCAGGCGCTGTCCGGTCTGCTTCGCGTCGTCTGCGACGGCGCCCGCCCGGTCCGCCGCTTCGTCCTTGACGGTCGAGACGCCATCCTGCGCGGTCTCCTTGACCGCCTGGACGGCGTCCTGCGCCGGCTCCTTCAGGTCGCTGGCGACCTGCTTGCCGACCTCCGCGGCCTCCTGGAGCAGGGGCTGCGCGGCGTCCTTCGCGGACGAGGCGAGTTCCTGCTCCTTGGTGCTGGCGGGGATCAGGGATGCGACGAGCGCGCCGACGCCGAAGGCGATCAGGCCCACCGCGAGCGGGTTGCCCTGCGCCTTGTTCACGACGGTTCGTCCGGCGTCAGCGACGGTGTTTCCCGCATCGGACATGGCTCCTCCTGCGCTGCTCGTGATGTCGTCGGCGGATCCCATGACCCGCTCGCTGATGGAGTGGAAGACGCCCTTCACCTTGCGCGTCTGGCGCTGGGCGATCTTGCTGGGCGTGACCTTGTCGGCCAGTGCGTCCACGTCGCCGCTCAGGTTGCGGCGGGTGGCTTCGATGTCGGCGCGGATCGCGTCGGGGTCGTCGCTCATCGGTTCTCTCCGTTCGGTTTCAGTGTCTGCGGGATTTCCTTGACCGTTTCGACGGTCTGCGGGGCGCCCTTGACGGTCGCCAGCTGCTTGCGCCCGACCAGGTACAGGACGAGCGCCACGATGGCCCAGATGATGGCGACGATGACCGCCGACCAGGCGTTCCCGACCAGGTAGCCGAGGGCCCACCACAGCGCGATGGACAGGAAGAACACGGCCATGAGGCCCGCGTAGCCTGCTCCTCCGAGGAGGCCGGCGCCTTTTCCTGCACGCGTCGCGGTCTGCCGCATCTCGGCTTTGGCGAGTTCCATCTCCTGCCGGATGAGCGTCGAGAGGTCGCGGCTGACCTCTCCAAGCAGGTCACCCAGCGAGTTGTTCGCTGCGCGCTCCTCCGCGGGGCTGGGCTGGTCGGTCATGCCCGGCCTCCGGTGTAGCCCGCGCCCGGGAGCTCGGGGAGATCGTTGCCGTCGTCGTACAGGCCGCCGGTCGTGGTGCTGTAACCGCCCACGGTTTCGCCACCGACGGCGCCTGGCGTGGTGTAGCCCGCCCCGGTGTAGCCCTGCGTGCCCGCGACTCCGGTGGAGCCGCTGGCATTGCCGGCTCCGCTGCTGCCCGAGTCGGAGTTTCCTCCGCTCGCCAGGGCGCGGGTCAGCCGGCCGGCGAGTGCGCCAGCGATGGCTGCGGCAGCGATGAAGGTGCCGGGGTTGCGTCGTGCGTACGACTTGACCTCGTCGATCAGCGAGCCCGGGTCGCGGGCGTCCAGCCAGCCGGCGATGGAGTGCGTGCGCTGTGCGGCCTGGCGAACCAGGTCGCTGGCGACGCCGCCGGACTCGGAGGCCGAGGCCATCTGCTCGAGCTCGTCGCCGACGGATCGGAGACCGCTGGCGACGCGCTCCTGCTGCTGGGCCGCCTGGTCGCGCAGCTCTTCGCGGGTCTGCGCGTAGAGGTCCTTGGCCTGCGACTTCGCCTCGCCTGCGACGTTCTTCGCCTGCTCCTTGGCGGTGGCCGCGACGTCCTTGCCGGCTTCTGCAGCCGAGCCGGCGACGCGGCTCGCCTCATCGCGGACGCCTCCCTGGCTGCCGCTCGACCCGCTGCCCGTCGCGCTGCCTGCGGTTGTACCGCCGACGGTCGCGCTGGTGGGCTGCACGGTCTCGGGAAGTCCGGCCTCCGGATCGATGGCGTCGCGCCTGCTGTCGAAGATCGGTGTGTCCGCGGACTGGTCGTCTGACATGGTCATGACTGACTTTTCCTTTCGATGGATGTGTCCGGTTGGGATGTGCGGCCCACTCAAGACACCGGTGGAAAGCGGGTCCAGTCATTGACGATGTCTCATCTGCGGGGTAGCTGCGCGCGAAGCCCTGCCGCCCGTCGGGGCCCGTGGGTATGGTGTGCGCATGAGCGTCGTCGACTGGCTTCTGGACTCAGACCCGGCCATCCGCTGGCAGGTCATGCAGGATCTCGTGGGCTCGCCCCCGGAGGAGGTCGCCGCCGAGCGCTCGCGCGTGGCCCGCGAGGGCTGGGGTGCCGCGTTCCTCGCCGAGCAGGCGGAGGACGGGTTGTGGGACGGCGGCACCTACCGACCCGGGTGGATCCCCCCGGCGCGCGACGGCTTCGACGCCTGGAGCGGAACGCATTTCAGCCTCCAGCAACTGGTCGATTTCGGGCTCGACCCGGAGAGTCCGGAAGCGCGGCGGGCGGTGCAACGTGTCCGTGAAAATGTTCGCTGGGAGCACGCCGGGGAACCGTACTTCGATGGGGAGACCGAGCCGTGCATCAACGGCGTGGCCCTGACCATCGCGGTGTACTTCGGGGAGAGCGGTGACCGGATCGCTCAGACGCTGATCGAGTCGCGCCTCTCGGACGGCGGCTGGAACTGCTGGGCGGAGTACGGCGCGCGGGTGTCCTCCTTCCACTCCACGATCTGCTCGGTGGAGGGGCTCAGGGCGTGGATGAAGGCGGGTGGGGACGATCCGCGTGCGAGCGCAGTCGTCGAGGCGGGTGAGGAGTACCTGCTGGAGCGCGGTCTCTACCGTCGCCGTTCGGACGGCTCCATCCCGGATCCCCGGATGACGATGCTCTCGTATCCGGTCCGCTGGTACCACGACGTGCTGCGCGGCCTCGAGCACTTCCGCGTCCAGGACCGTCGCGACCCGCGTCTCGCCGACGCCGTGGAGCTGGTCCGCGGCAAGGCGGATGAGGACGGTCGCTGGGTGCTGGAGAACACCCACGAAGGATCCGTCATCGTCGAGTTCGACATGGAGGGCTTCCAGAGCCGCTGGCTCACCCTCCGTGCGCTGCGGGTGCTGCGCTGGTGGGATGCCGCCTGACGGGATGCCGCCTGACGGGATGACCGCGACGAAGGGTCAGGGCTTCGTCGCGGTCAGATCGTCCACCGTCATGGTCACCGGCGCGTTGGCGACGCCGCCTGAGAGGTAGCCGGTGACGGCGAGTCCGCCCGGCCCCTGCAGCGCAGCCGTGCTGTCGGTCGCCGACCGCTGCCAGGCCGAGGGCTCGGTGGTTCCGTCGAGCCATGCTTTGGTCTCGATCAGGGTCGGCGCTGTGCCGGTCGTCCGCATCCGGATGTTCAGGCGGGCTCCGGCCGCGTAGGTCACCGGCACGGCCGCGGACGTCTGCACGACCACTTCGTTACCGCCACTCTGATCCACCCGGACGATCTGGATGCTGACCTTCCCGGCCGCCGACACGATCACCTTCGAGCCGTACGACCCCGCGGTGGCGATTCGTCTGCCCTGCACCGTCACGTAGACGTTTCCCGAGGAAGGCAGCTTGTCGATCGCCACCGCGAGCCGCAGGTCGATGCCGGTCGCGCTCACCCCGGGCAGCCGAGCGGTGCCGCCCGATCCGGTGGGCAACTGGATGCGACCCGTCCCGGCCGAGACCGAGTACAGGGACGAGCTTCCCGCAACCGACCAGGCGCCGCCGGTCGGAGCCACTCCCCATCCACTCGTCACCGAGCGCTCGAAGGAGTCGGCGGCCAGCGTGTCTGCCGGGGGCGGGGGAGCCGTCACGGTGAGGGAGCGTGTCGCCACCGCCGTGGCTCCGCCGTCATCCGTCACCGTCAGGCGCGCGGTGTAGGTGCCCGCCGAGGCGTAGGAGTGCGACGGGGAGCCGCCGGTCCCCGTTGCGCCGTCGCCGTAGTCCCAGGCGAACGAGGTGATCGTTCCATCGGGATCGGTCGAGCCCGTCCCGTCGAACGAGCAGGCGAGGTCGGTGCAGGACGACGCGAAGACGGCGTTGGGCGGTTGGTTGCCCGCCGCGGGCGGTCCGATGACGAAGCTGTCGGAGAAGGCCGCGCCGGCCGCACGGGCGAACGACGCACTGAGCTGTGTCGCGCTCGCCGTCACATCCAGCGATCCGTAGGTGGGTGTCGCCGGATTCCCGTAGGAGGAGGCGAAGTATCCGGCTTCACTGTCGTCCGGGTGGACGGCGTAGTTGCCGTTGCCGCCGGTCCCCACCGTCGCGAAGACGGTGCCGGCACCCTTCACGAGCGTGCTGTCGGAGTCGGCGACGCAGCCGGGCGTGTACGTGCCCGGCATGACAGACGAGCACGCGCCGCCGAGGGCGAGCTGCTTCGTCCGCTGATAGAGGTGCTCGTGCCCGGTCAGCACCAGATCCACTCGCTTCGATGTCAGCAGATTCATGATGTCGGAGCCGGCCTCGCACCCGTAGTCGCCCAGCGAGAGGCACGGTTTGTGCATGCCGACGACGACCCACGGCGTTCCCGCGGCTCGGGCGCCGTCGATCGCGGACTGCGTCCACGTGTAGTGCGAACTTCCGGCGGCGTAGCTCCAGACGCCGTCCGTGAACGGGAGACCCGGCGAAATCATGATGAAGCGGACGAGCGGCGAACCCTGGGGCACGTCGACGTAGTACTCCCGCCCGTACGTGCCGACGGCACCGGGAAGCTGGTTCGGCAGGCAGGCCGAGAAGTCGTTGATGTTGCCGTTCTGACCGTTGCTCTCATGGTTTCCGGAGACCAGCTCGAACGGGAATCCTGCTCCGACCTTCTGCGTCACTTGGTCGCACCAGGCCTGCTCCTGCCCGGTCGTGCTGTACGAGAAGTCTCCGAGCGCGAGATGGAGGTCGGGGGCGAGCGTCTTCACGCCGGCCAGGACGGCCTGTGACGACGCGGCCGTTCCGTAATCGCCGGAGGCGGTGAAGTGGACGCTGCTCGCGCCGGGCGAGACGCCCTGCACGGCCTGCGGGAGGCCGACGCTCAGGAGGGCGGCAGCGGCGACGACGCCGGCCGCCGCGAGTACTCGGTGCTTGACCATCGCAGGCGCTCCCCGGCCCGTTTCATTGCGGGCCTTCGCGCACAGGGTAGCGCCGCGCCGCTCGCTCGGGGAGTAGAAGGCGAGGTTTGCTCAGGAATGTTCGACGGTGTACTGGAGTGCGACCGTGCCGCCGGCGAATCGTCGTGCTTCGCGCAGCTCCAGGCGGACGAACTGGTCGTGCGGCAGCGCAGGGGTGCCGCCGCCCACCGCAACGGGCACGAGGATCAGGTGCACCTCGTCCACGAGACCGGCGGCGAAGGCGGCAGTAGCCAGGGTCGGTCCGCCCACCGAGACGTCGCTGTCCGACTCGGCGATGAGCCGCCGGGTCGCCTCCGGATCGAATCGCTTCTCGAGCCGCGTGCGGGGCGTCGTGACCTCGGCGAGCGATGAGGAGTACACGACCTTGTCGGCGCTCCGCCACACATTCGCGTAGTCCGCGATCACCGGTTCGTCGTCGCCCTCCCCGGGGAGGTCCTGCCAGACCTTCATGGTCTCGTACATCCGCCTGCCGTAGAGGTACGTGCCGACGTCGCGCTCCAGGTCGTTGACGAAGGCGTGCACCTCAGGGTCGGGCTGCGCCCACTCGAAAGAGCCGGAGGAGTCCACCGTGTAGCCGTCGATCGACGCGATGGCTCCGAAGATGAGTCGTCCCATGCAGGGACTCTAGAGCGGCGGCGGCCCAGCGGCCAGAGGTCACTCAGCCGAGCTGCGGCAGGAGGGCTGTGAGGGCGTGCAGTTCGTCGTGGAAGATCAACGGTACGACCGCATCGAGCGCCAGGCCGATTCCGAGGGTCAGCAGCGCGGCGCCCGCCGCGAGCAGCACGAGCGTCACCAGCAGCTGCAGGTAGGCGTTGCCGGTGACGGCGGCGAGCAGCCCCCGCGCTCGCCGCCTCACCGGGACCGATGCCGTACCGAGGATCGGTGCGGTTCGCAGTCCGTGGCCCAGTGTCGTCATCGGTCTCCCCCTTCGCGTCGAGGCCGTGAGCCGGAAGCTCGCGTCGACACTGTCGAGTCAACCGGCAGGGGGCAGGCCGGGGCATCGACCGGAGGTAGTGGCGGGGTCATCCCACGGGATGATCCGCGCGGGTGTCAGGAAGCCCCGACGGTGCACCCGCAGCCGTGCGCAGCCTCGGGGATGCGGTGCTCGGCTCCGTCGAGCCTGCTCGCGAGCAGTTCGCGGCGGCGTTCGAGCGACGCGATCGCCGCATCCAGTTCGGCCAGGCCGTCGCGATACGCGTCGCGCGACGCCGGGCACTCGTCGCTGTGTGCATGGCCGGAGCCGAGGCAGTCGATGAACGGCCGCGCCTTGCCCGGCGGGATGCCCGTCGCGGCGAGTTCGCGGATCTCGAGCACTGCGCGCAGGTGCTCGTCGCCGTACTCGCGGTAGCCGTTGGAGAGCCGCGTCGGTGAGACGAGACCGAGCCGCTCGTAGTACCGCACGGCCTTCACGGTGACCCCGGCCTGTTCGGCCAGTTCGCTGATTCTCATGTCGTCCTCCGAGGTCAGCGTAGACCTTGACCTTCAGGACAGGGTCCAAATGGAGTACACTATTGGTTAGTGCACTAATGAATCGAGGGGATCATGCCCGGACGCTTCGCCAGCTGGTACTCGAGCTGGAACGAGAAGCTCATCCGCATCGCCGGACCGGCCCAGCTGGGCGCCGGCCACCCGGAGGCGCCGGAACAGCGGTCTGCCGCTGCTCCCTGCCCGATGTGCGGACGTCCGATGACCGAACACGAGGTGCTGCGGCCGGGCGGTCAGCGCGACGCGACCCGTCTCGTGTGCCCGGCACCCTCACAGGCCGCCTGAGCAGCAGGCGTCACTCGACGCGCGCAGCCGCACCGATGATCGTGTGCAGGCTCTCGCGCAGACCCTCCAGCTGCGACACCGGGAGGCCCAGTCGCGCCACGATCCGGGACGGGATCTTCTCGGCCTCCTCCCGCAGGGCTCGGCCGGCCTCCGTCAAGCGGACCTCGAGCGCACGCTCGTCCGCCGCACTGCGCTTGCGCTCGATATAGCCGGTCGCCTCCAGGCGCTTCAGCAACGGGGACAGAGTGGCCGGCTCCAGAGCCAGGGTGTCGCTCAGGTCTTTCACCGTGCGCGGCTCACGCTCCCAGAGCGCCAGCATCACGAGGTACTGCGGATGCGTCAGCGAGAGCGGCTCGAGCACCGGCCGGTACAAGGCGATGACACTGCGCGCGGCTACGGCGAGGCCGAAGCACACCTGATTCTCGAGCGCGAGGAGGTCGTCGGACATCCGGCCATTGTATGGCCGTGTGTCAGTAGTCATCGGTGCGCCGCTCGACCCGCTCGCCAGTGACCGGATCCACGCCGTTCTGCCGGACGACCGTGCGCGGTCGCCGTCGCAGCGCGAACGCCAGCGAGATGACGAACACCACGAGGCCAGCGCCCATGAGGATGTACCCGGTGGTCTTCAGGTCGATCCAGCTCACCTGCACCTGCAATGCGAAGGCCAGGATGAGGCCGACGACGAAGATGAAGATGCCGCTTCCGATGCCCATGCGCCACGCTCCTTCACGCTCGGGCTCAAGCTACTCCGCAGCGGACCGGCGCGCAGTACCCCGACCCGAACGGGAGCCCTACTCGGCCCGCGAGAACTCGGATGCGCGAGCGACCTGCTCAGGGCTCAGACGGACTCCGGTGTAGCGCTCGAACTGCCGCGCGGCCTGCAGGGCGATCACCTCGGCGCCGGTGATGACAGAGGTGCCGGCATCTCTCGCGGCCGCGATCAGCGGCGTCTCTGAGGGAAACGCGACGACGTCGAAGACGGTCGACGCGCGCTCGATGAACGGGAGGCCGAACGCCAGGACGTCCTCGGAATCGCCGCGCATCCCGAGCGGGGTGACGTTGACGATGACGTCGAAGTCGGGCTCGGGGTCGGCCGCGACCCACGCGTAGTCGTACCGCTCCGCGAGTGCGGACCCGGCCTCGGCGTTGCGCGCGAGCACGGTGAGGTCGTCGAATTCCGCCCCGCGGAACGCAGCGACGACGGCCTTCGCCATCCCCCCCGAACCGCGGACGAGCACCCGCTGAGCGGGGTCGACCTCGTGCTCGGCGAGCAGCTGGGCGACCGCTTCGTAGTCGGTGTTCGAGGCGGTGAGCAGCCCATCCTCGTTCACGACGGTGTTCACCGACTCGATCGCGACCGCCGACGGCTCCAGGTTGTCGACCAGCGGGATGATGGCCTCCTTGAACGGCATGGAGACCGAGCAGCCGCGGATCCCCAGGGCGCGGATGCCGCGCACAGCGCCCTCGAGGTCGTCGGTGGTGAACGCCTTGTAGACGAAGTTGAGTCCCAGCTCGTCGTACAGGAAGTTGTGGAACCGCGTGCCGATGTTGCTCGGGCGGCCGGCGAGGGAGATGCAGACCTGCATGTCCTTGTTCAGGATGGGCATGCCTCCATCATCGCAGTCGAGGGCGTCCCAGGGAGGGCTGTCACCCGTCCGCGGGGTGGACTCTTGCGTTCACAGCTTGACTACAACAGCTCGATCATTCACTCTTATCGCTATGACCGCCACTCCGGGGCTGATCCCACGTGGCGCACGCAATCCAGGGTCGCAGGGCGCGCTCAGGCATTTGAACCAGGAGCGACTCGTCGAGTTCCTCCTCGCCAACGGACCGTCCACCCAGGCTGAGCTGGCGCGCGGGACCGGCCTGTCCACCGCCACCGTGTCCAACATCGTCCGCGACATGGCGGCCAAAGGTGTCGTCTCGACGTCGCCCGTGACCTCCAGCGGACGCCGCGCACTGCTCGTGCGGTTGACCGACACGGGAGACATCGCGGTCGGCGTGGACTTCGGGCGCAGACACGTCAGGATCGTGCTGTCGACCCTCGGCTACCAAGTGATCGCCGAGGAAGAGGTCGCACTCGAACCCGGCTACGACGTGCTCGGCGCCGTGGGGGAGGCGGCGGCGCTGCTCGACCGGATGCTCATCGCCGGCGGGTACGCCCGGGAGTCGGTGCTCGCGGTTGGCGTGGGCATCCCCGGCCCGATCGACCGGCGCACCGGCACCGTGCTGCAGGGCGCCATCCTCCCGGAATGGGTGGGCATCACGCGCCGCGAGCTGGAGGATGTGTTCGGCTTCCCGGTGATGGTCGACAACGACGCGAACCTTGGAGCGCTCGCCGAGGTGACGTGGGGCGCGAACCGCGGTCAGCGGAACCTGATCTTCGTCAAGATCGGCACCGGGATCGGGGCCGGCCTCATCCTGAGCGGCCAGCCGTACTACGGGTTCCTCGGCATCACAGGTGAACTGGGCCACACCCCGGTGGCGGAGCACGGCGTGATCTGCCGCTGCGGAAACCGCGGTTGCCTGGAGACCGTGGCCTCGACGAGCGTGATGCTCGAGTCGCTGGGCCGGGGGAGCGGAACGCGGACGGCGGCCGACATCCTGCGCCGGGGGCTGGAGAAGGACCCGGCGGTGCTCCGCGTTGTGAGCGACGCCGGAACCGCCGTCGGGCAGGCGATCGGCAACATCGCGAACGTCATCAACCCCGAACTGGTGCTCATCGGCGGGCCCCTGGTGGGGCTCGGCGACGCCCTGCTCGACCCCATCCGGCACGGTATCCGGCAGAACGCCATCCCGATCATCGCCGGGACCACGACCGTCCGGGTCTCGTCCCTCGGGGATCGTGCCGAGTCGCTGGGAGCGGCGGCCATCGTCATCCAGGGCGCCCTCGCCGGTAACGAGTGAGAATCCCTCAGTCGTTACCGCATTGTTGTCTTCACTATTTGACGACAAGTGAAGACATAGCGTTTACTACTTAGGCACATCATTTTCCACGCAGAACCAAGGAGCGACGATGCCGTCGAACGCAGTCATCCTCGAGATGCGCTCGATCACCAAGGAGTTCCCTGGTGTGAAGGCTCTGGAGGATGTCTCCCTCACCGTTCACGCCGACGAGATCCACGCGATCTGTGGCGAGAACGGCGCGGGCAAGTCCACTCTCATGAAGGTGCTGTCCGGCGTCTACCCGTACGGCACCTACTCCGGCGACATCGTCTACCAGGGCGAGGTCATGCGCTTCAAGGACATCAAGTCCAGCGAGCAGCAGGGGATCGTGATCATCCACCAGGAGCTCGCGCTCATCCCCGAGCTCTCGATCACCGAGAACATCTTCCTCGGCAACGAGCCGGGACGCGGTGGCGTCATCAACTGGGGAGAGGCCAAGCGCCGCGCCTTCGAGCTGCTCGCCCGCGTGGGACTCGACGACGACCCGGACACCCAGATCAAGAACATCGGCGTCGGCAAGCAGCAACTCGTCGAGATCGCCAAGGCGCTCAACAAGGACGTCAAGCTCCTCATCCTCGACGAGCCGACCGCCGCGCTGAACGAGGCCGAGTCGGCCCACCTGCTCGACCTCATCGTGGGTCTGAAGCACAAGGGCGTCAGCTCCATCATGATCAGCCACAAGCTCAACGAGATCGAGCAGATCGCCGACCAGATCACCATCATCCGCGACGGCCACACGATCGAGACGCTCGACGTTCAGGCCGACGGCGTCGACGAGGACCGCATCATCCGCGGCATGGTCGGCCGCACGCTCGGGAGCCGCTTCCCGGAGCGCACCCCGAACATCGGCGAGACGTTCTTCGAGGTGCGCGACTGGGTCGTCCAGCACCCGCAGGTGCCGGATCGTCTGGTCGTCAAGAACTCCAGCTTCTACGTCCGCCGCGGCGAGATCGTCGGCTTCGCCGGGCTCATGGGCGCCGGCCGCACCGAGCTCGCGATGAGTGTCTTCGGCCACTCCTACGGCAACTGGGTCTCCGGCGAGATCTACAAGGACGGCAAGGAGATCCAGGTCCGCAACGTCTCCGAGGCGATCGACAACGGGATGGCCTACGTGAGCGAGGACCGCAAGGTGCTCGGCCTCAACCTCCTCGACGACATCAAGCAGTCGGTCGTCGCCGCCAAGCTCTCGAAGATCGCAAAGCGCGGCGTCGTCGACGACCTGCAGGAGTACGCGGTCGCCGACGAGTACCGCAAGCTGCTCCGCATCCGGACCCCCGACGTCGACCGCGGCGTCTCGACCCTCTCGGGCGGCAACCAGCAGAAGGTGGTGCTGGCCAAGTGGATGTTCACCGACCCGGACATCCTGATTCTGGATGAGCCGACGCGCGGCATCGACGTCGGCGCCAAGTTCGAGATCTACGGGATCATCCAGCAGCTCGCGTCGCAGGGTAAGGGCGTCATCGTCATCTCGTCGGAGCTGCCCGAGCTGCTCGGCATCTCGGACCGCATCTACACGATCTTCGAGGGCCAGATCACGGACGAGCTGCCCATCGCCGAAGCGACGCCAGAGACCCTCCTGAAAAGCATGACATCCGCCAAGAAGAGGATTGCCCGATAGCCATGACCACACAGATTCCCGAGAAGAAGAAGTCCGGCGGTCTCCGCGACCTGGGCAAGATGTTCGGAGGCGGCCAGTCGACCGGTCGCCAGTTCGGCATCCTCGGCGCCCTCGTCGTCATCATCCTGCTGTTCGAGGTGCTCACAGGCGGCACCACGCTCGAGCCGGTCAACCTCATCAACCTGGTCAATCAGAACGTCTACGTCCTGATCCTGGCCATCGGCATGGTGATGGTCATCATCGCCGGGCACATCGACCTGTCGGTCGGATCGGTGGCCGCACTCGTCGGCATCATCGTCGCGAAGTCCATGACCGACTGGAACGTGCCGTGGCCGCTCGCGATCATCCTCGGCCTGCTCGTCGGTGTCGCCATCGGAGCCTGGCAGGGCTGGTGGGTCGCCTACGTCGGCGTCCCCGCGTTCATCGTCACCCTGGCCGGCATGCTCATCTTCCGCGGCCTGAACCAGCTGATCGGCAGCGCGAACACGATCCCCGTCCCGGACGGCTTCACCTTCATCGGTGGCGGCTTCCTGCCGGAGTGGGGCCCGAACACCGGCTTCAACAACTCCACCCTGCTGCTCGGCATCCTCATCGCGGTCGTCATCGCGCTGGTGGAGGTCCGCACGCGCCGCAAGCAGACCAAGATGGGCTCCGAGAAGGCTCCGCTCTGGGTCAGCGTCTTCAAGGTCGTCATCCTCGACGCTGTCGTGATCTACGCCGCCATCCTGTTCGGAAGCGGCCGCGTGGGAACCTCGTTCCCCGTCGCCGGTGTGATCCTCGGCGTGCTCATCATCCTGTACTCGTTCATCACCCGCAGCACGATCTTCGGCCGCCACATCTACGCGGTCGGTGGCAACTGGCACGCCGCGGAGCTGTCGGGCGTCAAGATCAAGCGCATCAACTTCTTCGTGATGATGAACATGTCGGTGCTCGCGGCACTGGCCGGCATGATCGCCATCGCCCGCTCCGTCTCGTCCGGTCCCCAGGACGGACTCGGCTGGGAGCTCGACGCCATCGCCGCTGTGTTCATCGGTGGTGCGGCAGTCTCCGGCGGTATCGGAACCGTGGCCGGCTCCATCATCGGTGGTCTGGTCATCGCCGTCCTGAACAACGGCCTGCAGCTCCTCGGCGTCACCAGCGACAAGGTGCAGATCATCAAGGGCCTCGTCCTGCTGATCGCGGTCGGTGTGGACGTCTACTCCAAGCGCCGTGGCGGCCCGTCGTTGATAGGCAGGATGTTCAACCGCGACAAGACCCAGCAGGCCGACGCCGCCGGCGCCGACCAGCCTGCAGTCGTTCCGTCCGGCGACTCGGCTGAGGACAGCTCCCGCTCGCTGACCTCCTGAGTCCCCTCCTCTCAGCTTTCATTCCCCTGCACCATCCACACACAGAGAAAGAGAAACGCAATGCGCAAAATCGCACTCGCGACGGTGGCCGTCGCAGCTGCCGCCGCGCTCGCCCTGACCGGCTGCTCGTCGAGCCGCTCCGGTTCGGACAGCAGCTCGGCATCCGGCTTCGCCAAGGACTCCACGATCGGTGTCGCCCTCCCGACTAAGACGTCGGAGAACTGGGTTCTCGCCGGTGGCCTGTTCGAAGACGGACTCAAGGAGGCCGGTTTCAAGGGCGACGTCCAGTACGCCGGTGGCTCCGGTGTCTCCGACCAGCAGTCGCAGATCCAGTCGATGATCACCAACGGCGCCAAGGTCGTCATCATCGGCGCCGTCGACGGTGGCCAGCTCGCCGCGCAGGCCAAGGCCGCGCACGACGCCGGCGCGACAGTCATCGCGTACGACCGCCTCATCCTGAACACCAACGACGTGGACTACTACGTCGCGTACGACAACGAGAAGGTCGGCGAGCTGCAGGGTCAGGCCCTGCTCGACGGCATGAAGGCCAAGTTCCCGGACAAGAAGAACTTCAACATCGAGCTCTTCTCGGGCTCGCCGGATGACGCCAACTCGGCCGTGTTCTTCAACGGTGCGATGAAGGTCCTCCAGCCGAAGATCGACGACGGCACGCTGAAGGTCGTCTCCGGTCAGACCGAGATCAAGCAGACCTCCACCCAGGGCTGGCTGCCGGCGAACGCGCAAACCCGCATGGACAACCTGCTCGCGAAGAACTACGCCTCCACCGAGCTCAACGGCGTCCTGTCGCCGAACGACACCCTGGCCCGCGCCATCATCACCTCGGTGAAGGGTGCAGGCAAGCCGGTTCCGACCGTCACCGGTCAGGACTCGGAGGCCGAGTCGGTCAAGTCCATCATGGCGGGCGAGCAGTACTCGACCATCAACAAGGACACGCGCAACCTGGTCAAGCAGGCCATCGCGATGGTCAAGGACCTGCAGGCCGGCAAGAAGCCCCAGGTCAACGACGACAAGTCGTACGACAACGGCAAGAAGGTCGTCCCGGCGTTCCTGCTGAAGCCGGTCATCGTCACCAAGGAGAACGCGGCCGAGGCATACGCCAACGACCCGACCCTGGAGCCGCTGACCAAGTAGTCGGTATCTCACGCACCCGCGTGTGAAACGAAAGGGGCCGGAGCGCAATGCGCTCCGGCCCCTTTCCCGATCCGTCCCCCGACAGGATCGGTCCCCCTGGCCGAGCTCGCCATCAGGTTACGGCCGCCTCACAGGCACCGGCATCGGTGGCAGCACGGATAACCGGTCCGTGCGGGCTCGTGCAGGCGCCGGTTGATGTGCCTGCGTTCTGGTCGCTGTCCGGGCGGATGCGGTGGTCGCCTCGCGGCGCAACGCCGCCCGGTAGAAGCGCACCAATTCGGCTGCCGGCGGACGCTGCGCCGCCATCGTCGCCGCGTCGGTCCGCCGCGCCGCCATGTGGTGGCGCCACGACTCCGAGGCGCAGCGGTGGTCCCAGGCGACCGACGCCGCGGCCTCCAGGGTGCGGCACCAGCCGATGAGCTCCCGGCCCTCCGACGTGGGCGCCCACGTGACCACGCGGAACCACACGTCCGGCCGGTTGCGGTCGCCGAACCCGAACCGCCTCACAACGGCGTACGGTTCGCCGGCCGTCCCCTGGCGGAGCAGCCACTCGGTGGGCTGCGCATTCGCCACCGGGTGCCAGGATGCGCTCACGGCGTCACGGTATGCGACGCCGCCGACACCGACGCGCCCGAGCCGGCGGCCAGGGCTCAGGTGAAGAGGCGGATGAGGGCGGCCACGACCGCGGCCGCGGGCACGACGACGATGAACGGCACTCGGAGGGCGTAGAGGCCGGCCGCGATCGCGAGGGCCGGGAGGCGCGCATCCAGTTGCAGGGACTGCCCGGCGCCGAACGTCTGCACGCAGATCAGCGCGGCCAGCAGGGCGGCGGTGAGTAGGTCGCTCACCCGTGCGACCGTCGGGTGGTCGAGGGCCTTCGGCGGCACCAGCCAGCCGACTGCCTTCAGCCCGAGCACGCAGATCGAGCCGAGCAGGATGACGTGCCACGTGGTCACGGCTCCACCTCCCGTTCCATCGGCACGGCTTCGGGATGCGGCGGGTCGGAGCGCCGCCCGAACAGGTTGAACACTCCCACGACGATGGCGACGACGGCGGCCGCGAGCACCGGGAGTCCTGGGGTGAGGAACGGCGTCAGGAGGGTGGCGACGAAGCCGCCGGCGACGGCGACCGCCTGCGTCTGGCGTGCCTTCAGCCGCGGCCAGAGCAGTCCGAGGAACGCGGCCGCGGCGGCCGCATCCAATCCGTACGCCTTAACGTCTCCGATCAGGTCGCCGAGGAGCGCGCCCGCCAGGGTCATGATGTTCCAGCCGACGTAGACGACCAATCCCGTCACCCAGAAGCCGATGCGCTGCGCCCTCGGCTCGGTCTGAGCGGTGGCCACGGCGGTGGACTCGTCGATGGTCAACTGTGTGGCGGCGGAGCGCCTCCAGAAGCCTGGGCCGATGATCCGCGACAGTCGGAGCGCGTAGAAGGAGTTGCGCACGCCGAGCAGCGCGGCGCTGATGATCGCGGTGCCGCCGGCCGCAGCTCCGCCCGACGCGAGAACGCCGATCAGGGCGAACTGGGACCCGCCGCTGAACATGACCAGGCTGAGCACGCAGGTCTGCCAGACGTCGAGGCCGGACGCCGTGGAGAGAGCGCCGAACGAGATCCCGTACACCGCCGTCGCGATGCCGACAGCCCAGCCGGAGCGGGCCGCGGCGCGTTCCTCGCTGGTTCGTTCCTGGCGCATCGCCTCCCGACACTACCGGGTGGAAGAGGGGTCAGCGGAACAGGCGACCGACCAGGTGAGCGGCGATGTCGTCCTCCAGCGTCCAGGGCAGGAAGATGACCCGGTAGATGATCGGGGCGATGACGATGTCGAGGATGTCGTCTGCCGTCACGGTGGTGTCCGGGTAGCGGTCGAGGAGGAAGCCGGCCTCGATGCGGCGGTTGCGCAGGCAGTAGGACTGCTGTTCACCGGCGGCCGAGGCGCCGCCACGCAGGAGGGCTGCGTTGACAGGCTTGCGGTAGTGCTTGACGATCTCCGTCGCCCACGCGGTGAGGTCGGCCTGGAGATCGCCATTTTGCGGGAGGGGGCGCTCGGGGTCGAGCCGGTAGGTGGCGATGTCGTTGATCAGGGTCGGGAGGTCGCCCCAGCGCCGGTAGATGCTGGTCGGGTTGACGCCGGCACGCTCGGCGATCATCGGGACGGTGACCTTGTCCTGGCCCTTCTCCTCGACGAGTTCTTCGACCGCCGTGCGCACGTTGTGGATGACCGCAGCGCTGCGGCCCCCTGTGCGCTTCGAGGGTGTGGTCGTGGTGTCCATGGGAATAGCTTAAAGCAAATATTGTTGCTTTATTGCACATCCCCCTCTATAGTCGGCAAAAGCAAGAATATTTGCTTTAAGGAGTCCGAAATGTCCACAGCCGAAGACACCCTCGCGACAGGCGGGATCCTCGCCGTCCGGCCCGAACGAGCCGTCCGCTCCCGCCGCTCCCCGCGCCTGCGGCCGGTTGCGGCGTTCACCGGCGCGGCCTTGGCGTTCGTCGCCGTGGCATTGGCCGTCGGCGCACCCAGTCCACTCTTCGTGCTGTACGAGCAGGAGTGGGGCTTCCAGCCGTGGCTGCTGACGGTCGCCTTCGCGATCTATGCGGTCACCTTGCTGATCACTCTCCTCATCGCCGGCTCCCTCTCCGACCACATCGGCCGGCGGCCGGTGTTGATCGGCGCGCTCGCGCTGCAGGTGGTCGCCATGCTGATCTTCCTGTTCGCACCGGACATCGGCTGGATCATCGGCGCCCGCTCGGTGCAGGGCGTCGCCACGGGTGCGGCCATGAGCACCTTCACCGCGGCCCTCGTGGAGCTGGCGCCCGAGCGTCACAAGAAACTCGGCGCGACCATCGGCAGCACCGCCCCGGTCGGCGGTATCGCGATCGGCGCGTTCCTCACCGGGCTGGCGGTGCAGTTCGTCCCTCAGCCGACCACGCTCGTCTTCGTCACGCTCGCGCTGCTGTTCGTGGCCGGCATCCTCGTGGTCGTGGCCTCGCCCGAGACAGTCGAGCGGCGCCCCGGCGCGGTCCGGTCGCTGATTCCGCGGCTGCTCGTCCCGCGTGCGGCACGCCGGGAGTTCGTCGGCGCCATCCCGCTCTTCCTGGCGACGTGGATGCTCGCAGGCCTCTTCATCGGGCTGTCGCCGTCGATCCTGCACGGCGTCTTCCACCTCGACAGCGGTCTGCTCAACGGGGCGATCGTCGCCGTGCCGCCCGCGGTGGGCGCGCTCGCAGGACTTCTGCTGACCCGTGCTCCCGCCCGCCTGACCGTCGTGTGGTCGATGGCGGCGATCCTGGTCGGCGTGGCTGTGGCGGCGGTCGGCATCGGCGCGGCCCTGCTCCCACTGCTGTTCATCGGTGCGACCGTCGCCGGTGCGGGCTTCGGCGCCGGGTTCTCGGCGATGCTGCGCATCCTCGCACCGCTCGCCCCGAACGATCAGCGTGCGGAGCTCTTCGCCGGGGTGTTCCTGGTGAGCTACCTCGCGTACGGGGTGCCGGCGCTGGTCGCCGGCGAGCTGATCACGGTCGTCGGACTGCTGCCCACCGCGCTCGGCTACTCGGCCGCCATCGCGATCGCCGCCGTGGTCGCACTCGTCGTGCAGGCGGTCAAGACACGTCGATGAGCACCTTGCCCACGACGCCGTGCTCGACGGCGTCGTGGGCGGCGGCCGTCTGCGCGAGGGGGAAGCGGGTGATCGGGAGGCCGTGCTCCTCGCCGACCCGGAGTGCGCCGTCCGCGGCAGCGGCGGCGACAGCACGCACAGCGGCCTCCTTCTCTTCCGTGGCCACCGTGTAGGTGAGCACGAACTGCCAGCGCAGGTTCTTCGACATGCTCGGCCGGACCGGGATCGTGACCGAGTCGGAGCCCGGTGCGTCGGCGTAGCTCGCGATGGTCGCGTTGCGTCCGGTGACCTTCACGTCGAGCTCGGCGTTCGCGCTGACATTCACCTCGACCACGATGTCGACGCCTCGCGGGGCGAGCGCGCCGATCGCCTCGGCGGTGTCGGGGTCGGTGTAGTTGACGACATGGTGGGCGCCGGCCGCGCGGGCAAGTTCCGCCTTCTCGTGGCTGCTGACCGTTGCGATGACGGTGGCGCCCGCCCAGACGCCGAGCTGGATGGCCGCGTGGCCGACCGCTCCGGCGCCGCCCGCGACCAGCACCGTCCGTCCCTCCAGCGAACCGGGCGACAGCTCGCCGGGGGCGTGCTCGTACGAGGAGAGGGCCCGGTGCGCGGTGAGTGCGGGGATGCCGAACGACGCACCCTCGTCGAAGCTCACGTCGTCGGGCAGCGGCACGACGAGTCGCTCGGGAAGCACGGCCAGCTCCTGGGCCGTGCCGTCCGGGCGCTGGTACGCGGCATCCCACACCCAGACGCGGTCTCCGACTCGGAAACGGGTGACACCGTCGCCCACCTCGTCGACGACGCCCGCGCCGTCCTGGTTCGGGACCTGCGGCCGGGGGAGTTCGGCAGGGCCGCTGCCGCGTCGTGCCTTCCAGTCCGTCGGGTTCACGCCCGACACGTGGATGCGCACGCGCACCTCACCGGCGGCGGGATGCGGCTCCTCGCGCTCGCCGAGGGTCAGGACGTCCGAGTCGCCGGTGGCGGAGTAGCTCACAGCCTTCATGGGTCCAGCCAACCACGAGCCGGGTCATGGTGCGACCGTGGTCAGCCGGCGGAGCAGGCTCCCGAGCTGATCGGGGCGGACCCGACCGAGGAGAGCACCGGTCGCAGCTCGGTCAGCGTCAGGGCGTAACCCGTGTCCCCGTCCGTCGCGCTCCGGGCGAAGACGATGCCTGCGACCTTACCGTTGACGTCGAGCAGCGGCCCACCCGAGTTGCCGGGGCGGACGACGCCGCGCAGCGAGTAGATGTCGCGATCCACGCTGCCGCTCTGGTAGATGTCGGTGCCTCGCGCCGTCACCCGATCGCGCACGCGCTGCGGCGAGATGGTGAACGGCCCGTTGCCCGGATACCCGGCCGCGTAGGCGGCGGCGCCGGCCGTCAGGTCGGGTCCGATGTCTAGCGCGGTGGCGTTGAGGTCGGTCACGTCGAGCACGGCCAGGTCGCGGGACGGGTCGAACGCGACGATGGTCGCACGCTCGGCGTCGAGGCTGCCCTGCTCCCGGACGACGACGGAGGATGCTCCGGCGACCACGTGCGCGTTGGTCACGACCCGCCCGCGCTGCACGACCCATCCACTGCCCTCGGAGTCGACCCCGCACGCGGGCTTCGAGGCGAGCACGGTGACGACCGACTCCTGCGACTGGGTGACGGCGGACGGGATGGACCCGTCCGGAGCAGGGACCGCCTTGATGGTCTCCCCGCCTTCGAACACCTTCGGGAGCCCGGCGCCGGCGAGTGCGTCATCCACCGCGCCCAGAACCGTCGACGACGGGAGCGGGGCGATGCCGTTAAGGGTCGCGACCACGCGTGACGACGACGCGGCCTGCACGACGGTGGCGAGGCTCGTCGCCATGGCGAAGCCCGCGAGCAGCCACACGACGACCCCCCAGGTGAGGAGGCCGAGCACCGCTCCGACGAGAGAGTCGAGCCAGCGGATCGGTCCGTGACGGAGCAGCTTGCCGATGATGCTCGCGAGTGCGCCGGCGATGGCGTAGATCACGCCGGCGCAGACCACGATGACGATGGCGGCGACGATCGAGCGCTGCGTCACGCCGTCGAACCCGTTGGCGGCGAACCAGCCGACGACGACGGGTGCGATCGTCAGGCCGAGCCACAGGCCGAGGCCGAGCCCCACGAGCGTCCCCGCAGCACGGATGGCGCCCTTGGCCCACCCTGCCGCGACCGCCAGGATGCCGAGCACGACGAGCACGACGTCCACCACGATCTCCACGGGCCCACCCTGCCCCACGAGACTGGGGGACCGCTCAATCCGTCATGTGCGTCCGCCGTCGGGCCGCCCTGTCGGATGGCCGCCGGCAGGGCTACCGTCCGAGGGGCAACGCTGTCCCGAGACGAAGGAGCACACCATGTCCGATCCCCTGGCCAACGGCGACGACGAGCGCGAGGACCTCGCCGAGGGCGAGCGGCAGTACACGAGCGCCGACCTGACCGCGCACGATGAGGAGACCGGTCAGATCCATGAGGAGGGCGAACAGCCCGCGAGGTGAGGGAGGGCCGTCAGAGACGGCCGTCCTCCTCATCGCCGTCATCGACGGAGTCCGGCTGGGGCTGCGGGACGGGCACGATGTCCGGGTCCATCTGATCCTCGGGGACGACGTCGGGGAAGTCCGCGGTCTGCTGGTCGCTGGTCTGTCTGGCCATGCGCGAACGTTACGCCCGCATCCCGGGATCGGATAGTCCCCGCCGGTCAGACTCCGCCATGCTCACCCGCATCGCCGTCCGTCGGGGCGGCGGGCTTGCGCCTTGACGTGACCACGATGATGACCACGCCGATGACCGCCAGCACCACGATGGCGATGGCGATCCCGATCACGAGCCCGAGGTCTGTGCCGGTGGATGCGGCCTGTGTCAGCTGCGGGGTCGACGCCGTGGCTCCGGGCGGCGCGCTGGAGGAGGAACCCGGCGTGGCACTCGACGACGACTGGGCGGCCGGTGCGGAGCTCGCGCCGCACGGCGTCGTATCCGTCCCGGTCGCGGCAGAGGCGCCGGCGGGAGGGGCGTACGAGAACGCGTAGGAGGAGGAGACGGTGTGGCCGTCCGCCGACACGACCTGGTACGTGACCGTGTACTTCCCGGCCGTCCCGAGGGCCACGGGGGCGCTGATCTTCGTGTCCGCGACCGTCGCGCATCCCGTCTCGAAGTGGCGCGTCGCCGAGTCGGGGCCGGTCACCGTGAGCAGGTTCGTGGAGCCGTTGCCGGACAGGTCGAGCACGCGGTCGTTGAAGGTGACGGTGACCGCGTCGAGCGGGCTCGTCACCGTGGAGTCGGCGGCCGGGTCGCTTCCCACCACGTAGTCGTGGGCGCTCGCGGCGGCGACCGGCGCCAGCGCGAGTGCGGCGGCCGCAGCGAGGACCGCTGCCGCCGTGAGCAGCCTGTTCGTCATCCCTGAACCTTACGCTCCACGCAGCGGCCCAGCCCTGTGAAGGTGGCACAGTACGCCGTGAGAACAGGACCACATTGGGGGCCGCGGAAGCGCCCGACAGGCCGGGCGTGTCGGGTTAGTCTGTGCGGGTGACGGACACGTGGAGGCGCAGGGTGCTGGTGGTCGAGGACCACGCCCTCATGCGTTCGCTCGTCGCCGAGGCGTTCGGCCGGCGGAGCTTCGAGACCGCGTCCGCCTCCTCCGCGAATGAGGCGCTCGAACTCGCCGAGCGCTTCGATCCGGACCTCCTCGTGACCGACATCGACCTGCGGCAGCGACCGAACGGTGTGGAGCTCGCGACCATCCTCCGTCTGCGTGCACCACATGTCGCGGTGATGTTCCTCAGCAACCTCTCCCGCCACGCGGCCGCGATGCAGGCACGGAGCACCGTCGAGGGCGCGTCGTACGTCAACAAGGCGGCCATCGATTCCGTCGACGAGCTCGTGGATGCGGCGGAGGCGGTGCTCGCCGACCGGCCGGTGGCGCGCGAGACGGTCGGGAAGGACGGGCAGGCGCGCCTGCTGGGGCTCACGGCCGCGCAGCTGGAGACCACCCGCCTCCTCGCGGCCGGCCTGTCGAATGCCGAGATCGCGCGGCGCAGGAGCGTCTCCGTCCGTGCGGTCGAGAAGAGCGTCGAGCGGGTGTTCACCGCGCTCGGGATCGCCGGGGGCGAGCGCACGACGCCCCGGGTCGCGGCCGCCACCCTCTATACGGCGACCTTCGGCGACCCCACCTCGGGGCTCTGACCGGGGTGCTCGCCTCGAACTTCCGCCGCTCCTTCGCGCGCATCTACGGTTCCTCGGCGATCACCTGGTGGAGCTGGCTCATCCCGCTTCCGTTCGCGCTGACGGTGATGTCCGGGCTGCAGTATGTAACGGGCGGTCCAGCGGCCGTGTTGGCGGTCTCGGGGCTGCAGCACGTCATCCTGGGCGGCTTGCTGCTCCTCGGTGCAGCGGTGCTCCGCGTCGTCCGCGGGGCCGCCCGCCCGGTGGTCGTCTTCGCGATCTTCGCCCTGATCGGGGCTGCTCGCCCGCTGCTCTTCCTGGAAGCGGGCGGCCTGCTCTCCATCCCGGTCCGCCCCGGCGATCTCGGCGCCCGGATCGCCATCAACGTCGTGGCCATGGTGGTCGCCTTCTCGCTGATCGCCGTCGGCGTCGACCTGGTTCGGGATCACCGCGGGGTCTTCCGACGCCTTCGGGAGGCGCAGCGCGCGTCCGGGCGCGATGTCGAGTGCGCGGCCGAGCGGTTGCGGGTCCTGCGCGCGTCGGCGGTCGACGACGTCGTCGCGGCGCTGGAGACGGCTGCGGCGGAGGCCGCGACGTCACGACTGGAGCCGGCGGAGGCCGCGCGCCTCCTGCGGGCCCTCGCGGAGGACGTGGTGCGGCCCGCCAGCCATCGCGTCTACGAGGCTGACGCGCCCGAGGGAGTGCCGGAGGCGGAGGCGCCCGGCGCCCGGGAGTGGTCGGCGTCGGTGTTCGGCGGGATGCGCGCGGCGTCGACGATCGCGACCGCCCTGATCTTCTCGGCGATGGCCGTCCCCTTCGGGCTGCAGCTGTTCGGCGTTTCGAGCCTGGCGCCTCTCGCGGCGGGAGTGGTCGTCCTGGTCGCAGGCAACGCGGTGGTGGCGCGACTTGCGCTGCCTCGTCGGGCCGTGCCCCGGCTCCTCGTGCTCATGCTGTCGTATGGAATCGTCGGCATCCTGCTCTCGGCGATCACCGGAGGCGTGCTCACCGTCCTGGGCGCGCAGCCGACCTCCGTCTGGTTCCAGGCCGCCATGTATCCGGTCGTCGCCCTCGCGGTGGCGTTCGTCGGATCGCTGGCGGTGCGCACGCGGCACGACCGCGCCGAACTCGAGAATGCTCTGCAGATCAACGTCGCCGCCGCGGCGCGCATCCGCGCCGAGTTCGAGCGCGAGCGGACCGCCCTCGCCCGGCTGCTCCACGCCGGAGTGCAGTCCGAGCTGATCGCCGGAGCGCTCGCCGTGACCGCCTCGCCGATGACCGGTCCGGAGGATGCCGGCGCACGCATCGCAGAGGTCGTCGGGCGCGCCAGCGACGCGCTCCGTGGTCCGCAGCGGGAGCCCGGCGCCGAGGAACAGTTGCAGGCGCTGCTGGAGAGCTGGTCGTCGGCGATCAGGCTGGAGGCGCGGATCGATGAGGACGTGTGGGGCCGGCTGGGCGACCCGGTTCGCGCTTCGGCGGTCGTCGACGCCATCTCCGAAGGGCTGGCGAATGCCGTCCGTCACGGCGACGGAACTCCGATCGCCCTCGAGCTGCGATCTGCCGGTCAGGACGGTGTCGAGGTGGTCATCGTCTCCGGCGGGGCGCTCGTCACGACCCAGCCGGGCATCGGCCTGAGGCAACTCTCAGAGCGCGGCACGGTCGCCCTGAAGGAGACCTCCGGGCGTGTCGAACTCGCCGTCGCCATCCCCTGACCGCTCCCTGGGAACCTCGTCGTATCAGCCGTACCCCGCAGGCCCGCTATCCCGGTCGTCGCCTAGATTCTCGAAGGACGGCAGGGCTGCCGCCCGCGGTCCCGGATGGGGGCCCCTGCGTGACCCGAACGCGTGGGATGCGCCCCCGACCGGGATCTATTCGTCTGCATTGATGGAACATCCAGGCGAAATCGGGTAGAAATGATCGGTACGCTTTCGCGCCAACCCCCCGGTGCGTCACCCCCGACCGTCTCCCCCAGGAAAGTCATCAGCAGCTTGCCCCAGTCCACTCCCTCAGTGCGGCCACGCCGCAGTCTCAGGGCACCCGTCGTGGTGGATGTGGACCAGCAGCCCGAGCTGTCGGACGACCCGGCCACCGCCTTCACCACGGCGGAAGAGCTGACGGCGACGCAGACGTTCACGAGCCGCCGCGCCCGTCTCGAAGCCGAGCGCACGCGCCCGCGGAAGCGCGAGCGCATCGTGGTCAAGCCGGCTCGAGCCGAGCGGCCCTCTCGCGCCGAGCGCCCTGCTCGCGCGCCCCGTCCGGCGCGTCTCGTTCGCACGGCACCCGCGGCGCGCCCTGCCCGGTCCGACCGTCGGCACTGGGGCGTCCACGCCGTCGTCATGCTGGCGCTCGCCGCGTTCTTCGGCACTGCGGCGCTTCCGGCGTATGCCACGACCGGCGAAGGCTCGACGGTCGGTGCCGCCCGCACCGCCCTCGCCGTCCAGACGCTGACCGGCGGCGGTGTCACCCAGGTCGTCGCCCGCGACGGGCTCGACATCCAGGAGAGCCCGCAGGCGCTCGACTCGACCACCAACTCCACCGTGTCGCCCACCGTCCAGGCGCTCGCCGTGCAGCTCATGGGAGCTGTCGCCTCCGGCCGCCTGGTGGGTTCGACGCCGAACCACCTCGGCGAGATCGCCGACCTCGCTGAAGGTCACGCCGTGCAGAGCTGTGGTGTCGACTACCGCGTGCTCCAAGCCATCTCGGTCGCCCTCGATAACTTCAACCAGGTCGGCGTCAGCGACATCAACCGCCGCTGCACCGGGCAGATCGAGGGTGCGGGCACCGACTCGGCGCACTATGCCGACGGTGGCGGTCACGCCGTCGACTTCTACCTGCTCAACGGCTCGCCGCTCACGGGTGGCGACGCGAAGTCGATGGAGCTCATTCGCATCCTCGACCCGCTGGTCCCGGATGGCACCGGCCTCGGCCAGATCGGCTGCCGCTCCTCGATGGACCTGTCGAACTTCAAGCCGTTCGACGACACGTGCAACCACCTGCACATCGACTTCCTGAAGTCGGACGGCCCCGCCCTCCGCTACGGCTGAACGGCGCTCAGCCGAAGAGGTGGAGCGCAGCCCACTGCAGCAGGATGACGGTCTTGCCGTCCGCGATGCGACCGTCGGCGATCATTCCGAGCGCCTCGTCGTAGGGGACCACCACCGGTTCGATCTCCTCGCCCTCCGCTTCGACGCCCCCGCCGCCCGTGACCTCGGCCGGCGTGTACGGCGCCGCGTAGAAGTGCACCCGCTCGGTGACGGATCCCGGGCTCATGTACAGGTCGAAGAGGTGCGCCAGCTCGCCGATGCGCACCCCGAGCTCCTCCGCCGCCTCCCGCCGGATCGCCTCCTCGGGTGAGTCGCCGTCGAGGAGGCCGGCCGCCGCTTCGACGAGCATGCCGTCGGGATGCCCGTTGACGTACGCCGGGAAGCGGAACTGGCGGGAGAGCAGCAGCGTCCGTCCGACCGGGTCGTAGAGCAGCACCGTCGCGCCGTTGCCGCGGTCGTACGTCTCGCGCGCCTGGGTCGTCCAGTCGCCGGTGCGGCCCCGGTAGTCGAACGTCGTCCGGCGGAGGACGTGCCAACCGTCCGAGGTCACCTCGACATCGCGCACGCGCACGTCCGGGTTGCCGGTGAGCCCGAGCCCGGTCCGGTGCAGCCCGGTCCGGCCGCGGCCGTCGGGGATATCGTGGCCGGGTCGCTCGTCGCTCATGTTTCGAGCCTAACGCCGCCCGTCCGGTCGCCCCCTGATGCTCTACCGGTACCGGCGGCGGATCTCCCGCGCCGCCAGGATGTCCCCGGCGTGCGCCTCCCGAGCCTTCAGGATCGCCTTGTCCGACTTCAGCGGCAGCCGCAGCACGTCATCCGCCTCGATGCCCGCGACGAGCTCCCGCGCCCGCTCCACCTCCGAGTCCAGCTCGGCTCCGAGCATCAGGGCGACGTTGGCGATCCAGATCCACAGCAGGAACACGATGATGCCGGCGAGTGCGCCGTAGGTCCGGTCGTAGTTTCCGAAGTTGCCCACGTAGAAGGCGAACAGGGCCGAGGCGATGCCCAGCACGACGATCGCCGCGATCGAGCCGGGGGTCAGCCAGCGGATGCGCGGGTGCTTGATGTTCGGCGTGGAGGCGTAGAGCACGGCCACGAGCAGCACGACGACGATGATGACGATCGGCCAGCGGATGATGTTCCACGCGACCAGCGCGACGTCGCCCAGACCGATCAGCCCGCCGAGGAACGACGCGACCGGCCCGGAGACGACCAGCAGGATGGCGAGCAGCGAGATCAGCACCAGCGAAAGCAGCGTGACGCCGAGCTGCACCGGCCGGAGCACCAGCGCCGAGCGGCCCTCCTGCACGCCGTACACGCGATTCAGCGCACGCCCGAACCCGCCGACATAGCCGGATGCCGACCAGACGGCGCCGACGATTCCGATGGCGAGAGCCCATCCGGTCGCGGGGGAGGAGGCGAGATTCTCGATCGGGCCCTTGAGCACATCCGTCATGCCGGGTGCGAGCTCGTTCACCATCCCGAACAGCGCGTCGATGCCCGCCTGGCTCTGACCGACGAGGCCCAGGATGCTGACCAGCGCCAGCAGGGCGGGGAACAGAGACAGGACGGCGAAGTACGTCAGCCCTGCCGCGAGGTCGGTGCACTGGTCGGTCGTGAAGCTGCGCATCGTGCGCTTGATGATGAAACCCCACGGCAGGCGGAACGTGGACACACTGCGGTGCTCCTCGATGCGGCGCAACGCCTTCGCGCGGTCGCTGCCCACTCCGCCCTGGTCAGCCGGCACGCCCGCGCCTCCGCACCAGGAGCGCGGCGATCCCGGCGGCGGCACCGGTGAGTGCGAGGAACACCCCGACGAAGAGCGCGGGATGCGACCGGATCTGCACGCGGATGTTGAAGGTCGCGAACAGGTCGTCCAGCGTGGTCGCCAACTCCTCACGCGTGACCTCGAGGTCGAGCTTCAGTTGGTTGATGCCCGCCCCCTTCGGGAGCGGCGGCCGACCGGCCGGGCGCTGGCCCTGGCGGCTGACCGATGGCGTGGTGTCCGAGGTCACGGCTGCTCTCCCTTCAGCGCCTTGGCGTCGGCGCTCAGTTCGCTGCCCAGGTCGTCGGGCACGGGCGGTACGCCTTTCTTCAGGCTCCGCCAGCCGATCAGCGCGAGGACCACCGCGATGAGGATGAGGATGCCGGCCACGATGAGCGCCGACAGCCATGCCGGGAGGATGAGGGCGAAGCCGAGCACGGCCGCCGTCACCAGCACGCCGAACGCGAAGAAGAGGAAGAGCAGGGCGCCCACGAGCATGCCGGCGCCGATGCCCGCGGCTTTCGCCTTGGCCGACATCTCTGCCTTGAAGAGGGCGAGTTCCGACGCGACGAGTCGGCGCAGTTGCGCGACGAGATCCTTCGTCAGCTCGGGGAGGGGACGGAGTCCACGGGTGGTGCGGCGGCGCTCCCGTGGGAGCGGTGGCGTTTCGGCCATCGGTTCGGGCTCCCTTCAAACGCTGGTAGGCCGAACGTACCCCACCCCTCAGCGCGAGTGAACCCGCGATGGTGCACACTAGGGGCATGAGCGGCAACGAGCTCGCCGGCCGGGGAGGCATTCTCGCGGCGGTGGTCCCCGGGCAGCCGGTCGCCGTGCTGGAGCATGCCGCGCGTCTCGCGGACGACCTGGACGTGCCGCTGGTCTGCGCGAACGTCGACCCGGACCGCTATCTCGTCTCGAGCTATGTCGACGGCACGGTGGTCGCCCTCCCGTACGACCCGGATCTGCCGGAGACGGAGGAGGAGCAGTTCGACCCGGAGCTGGAAGCGCACATCCGGCGCATCCTCGACGGGCGCGGCATCCCCTATTCGCTGCAGCAGCTGGCGGGCGACCCGGCGTGGTCCCTGTCGCGACTGGCCGACGACATGGATGCCCGCTACATCGTGGTGGGAACCCGCGAAGCGGGGCTGCGCGGGAGCCTGCGCGAGTTCTTCAACGGCTCCGTCGCGCTGCACCTCGCGCACCGGCAGCACCGCCCGGTGATCGTCGTCCCATTGGATCCGAGGCCGGGAGTGCAGAAGCTCCCGTGGGAAGACCCGCCGGTCTAGTGTCGCCGGTCCGTGGACCGGCGCCGGTGCACCTGCACTGGCGGTCGATCCTTCTCGTGTTCGTCGGAGGGGCGCTGGGGACGGCCGTCCGGTACGTCCTCACCCTGTCGGTGCCGCCGGTGGCCGGCGTCCCGTTGATCACTTTCCTCATCAACGTCACCGGTGCGTTCGTGCTGGGCTGGCTGCTGCAGTCCCTCGCACTGCGCGGACCGGACGAGGGCGTCCGCCGCGACCTGCGCCTGTTCGCCGGCACGGGTATCCTCGGCGGGTACACGACGTACAGTTCGCTGGCGGTCGACACCGACGGGCTGATCGCGGCGCAGAGCGTGGGTCTGAGCATCCTCTACGCCTCTGCGACCATCGTCGTGGGTGCGCTTGCGTCGCTCGCGGGCATCGCGCTCGCCTCCGGAATCGCGCGCCGCCGGGCCGGACGGGGACGGCCGTGACCGTACTGCTGGTATTGGGCGTCGCCGCCGCCGGCGGCCTGGGCGCGGTCGCGCGCCTGGTGTTCGACGGTGTGCTCCGGTCGCGGGTGCGCATCGGCTTCCCGCTCGGAACGACGGTCATCAACGTCACGGGCTCGTTCCTGCTCGGCCTCGTCACGGGCCTCGCCCTCGCGCACGGCCTCCCACCGGAATGGCGTGCGGTGCTCGGGACCGGGTTCCTCGGCGGGTACACCACGTTCAGCACGGCGAGCTATGAGACGGTCCGGCTGGCGCAGCAGCGACGTTACCGGGCGGCGCTCGTCAACGGCGTCGGGATGCTGGTGCTCGCGCTCGCCGCGGCCGGCCTCGGCCTGTGGCTGGGCCAGCTGGCGTGACCTGCGCGCCGCGTCCTGGCGCTACTCCTGGTCGGGCTCCTGCTCCATCCACCACTCGGTGAACTCCTCCGCGCGCCCGTCCTCCGCCAGGCGGATGATCCACAGGTTGCTGTAGATCGGGCCGTCCCGGTAGTCGGTGACGCCCTCCACGAAGTGGACGGGACCGTCCTGGCCGAGAAGCCGCCACTCGAAGGTGGCCGCTCCCGGGTCGTCCTGGGCGTCGAGCCAGCCCTCGACGATCTCGAGGTGTCCGTCCCACGGCTCGGCGAACGGTTCCGTGCGGTAGCTCGCATCTTCGGTGAAGAGCGCCCGGATGTCGTCGGGCTCGTTGCTCTCCCATGCGCGTCGGTAGAGGTCGATCCAGTTCGTCAGCGCGTCGGCCATGCCCCCGTTATACGCCCTGCGGATGTCGCGCCGCTACGCTGGCGCCATGGAGGAGCCCTTCGCCGCCTGGTCGGAGTTCAACGTCGCCGTCGCGGGCGCGGGAGCGGCCCTCGGCGGCCTGCTCATCGTCGCCCTGTCGGTCAACATCAAGACCATCGCCGACTCGCCGGGGCTCGCCGCCCGGGCAAGCGGCTCGATCGCCTCGCTGATCCTGGGCGTCGTGCTGTGCTGCGCGGGCCTCATCCCCGGCCAGGTGGTGTGGGGGTACGGGATCGTGGTGCTGGTCGGAACGGCGCTGTGCGGCGTCGTCGTCGTGCGGTCGGCAGTGCGCGTGCACCGGGATGCGGTCGACACCGGCTACGGTCGCTGGCAGGTGGAGCGGATCGTGCTGTTCGCGGTGACGCCTGTCATCTACGCCGTGGCGGGGATCCTGCTCGTCGCCACGTCGTGGTCGGCCGCTGCGCTCGTTCTCGTCGCTGTGGGCACCCTGTTGGCGATCGTCACGACCGTGCTGTTCTCGTGGGTTGCGCTCGTGGAGGTTCTGCGCTGATCGGGTGGGCTGTGCCGGTCAGGCTGGCTGTGCCGGTCAGGCTGGCTGCGCGCTGAGCTGCGGCAGCGCATCCACCAGCGGGGCGAGCTCGGGCACCGCGCGGGCCTCGTCGAGCGCGCGGGCGAGTGCCGCGTCGTGGACGGGGCGTGCGGCGTCGAGCAGCCGACGGCCGTCGGCGGTGAGCTCCGTGTAGATGCCGCGGCGATCGTCCGCGCACAGCACCCGCGTGAGCAGGTCCCGTTCTTCGAGCCGGTTGACCAGGCGGGTGGTCGCGCTGGGGCTGAGCGCGCTCGCCCGGGCGAGCTGCTGCATCCGCATGTGCCAGCCGTCCTGGCGGGCGAGCGCGTCGAGCACCGTGTACTCGACGACGGAGAGCCGCACCGCGGTACTCAGATCACGCTCCAGCTCGGCTTCGATGAACCCGTGCAGCGCTGCGAGCGTGCGCCAGCCGTGCGCGCGCACCTCGACGGCGTCATCGGCGATGCCCATGGGCGCCCCTTCCTGGTCGGTCGGCGTCGGTCGCCGGCGGACCGGCTTGCATCAGATACTTGCACGTGCAAGTATTTATAGCGCGTCTGCAACTAACAGAGTAGCGCAGCATCCTCGCATCCAGAAGGAGACCCCTATGCCCGCCGGCCTCATCGCCCTCGCCCTCGGAGGGTTCGGCATCGGACTGACCGAGTTCGTCATCGCGGGGCTTCTCCCGGAGGTCGCGGCCGACTTCCACGTCGACGAAGCGACGGCAGGCTGGCTGATCTCGGGCTACGCGCTCGCCGTGGTCGTGGGCGCGCTCGGACTCACGGCGGCGGCCACGCGCCTGCCCCGCAAGGCCGCGCTGCTCGGGCTGATGGTGCTCTTCATCGTCGGCAATCTCCTCTCGGCGATCGCTCCCGACTACGGCGTCATGATGACCGGCCGCATCATCGCCGCCCTGTGCCACGGCGCATTCTTCGGCATCGGCTCGGTCGTGGCTGCCGGACTCGTCGCGCCCGAGAAGCAGGCGCGCGCTATCGCGATGATGTTCACCGGGCTCACCGCCGCCAACGTCCTCGGTGTGCCGTTCGGGACGCTGCTGGGGCAGGCGTTCGGCTGGCGGTCCACCTTCTGGGCGATCACCGTGATCGGCGTCATCGCCATGATCGGGGTCGCGGTGCTCGTGCCGGCGGGAGCGGGCGGCGGCCGGAGCGCCGGTGGCCTGCGCGGCGAACTCACCGCCTTCCGTTCGGGACAGGTGTGGCTGTCGCTTGCCGCAACAGTGCTCGGCTTCGGCGGGATGTTCGGGGCCTTCACCTATATCGCCTACACGCTGACCGGGGTGTCGGGCTTCGCCTCCGCGGCCGTTCCGTGGCTGCTGATCCTCTTCGGGCTCGGCCTCTTCGCGGGCAACTGGGTCGGCGGTCGGCTCGCAGACCGATCGATCGACGGCACCCTGCTCTGGTTGCTCGGCGCGCTGGCGGTCGTGCTGGCTGCCTTCGCGCTGGTCGCCGGCATCCCCGTCGCCGCGGTGATCGCGCTCGTGCTCATGGGGGCCTTCGGCTTCGCCACCGTGCCCGCTCTGCAACTCCGCGTCCTGTCGTACGCCTCGCACGCTCCGACCCTCGCGTCGGGCGGGAACATCGCCGCCTTCAACCTCGGAAACGCGCTCGGCGCCTGGCTCGGCGGACTCACCATCGCAGCCGGATTGGGGTACACGTCGCCGCTATGGGTGGGTGCTCTGATGACCGTCGGGGCTGTGATCGTGGTGGCCGTCGCCGCGGTGTCCGCGCGTCGCGGACGTTCGGGGAGCGTACGCGTCTCGGAACGCTCCTCGGAGGAAACTCTTCCGGTCCAGTAGACGAGGGAGTACATTCACTCTCGTCTCGAACGGTCAGGGGGTGATCGTATGCCAGAGGTGGCCCAACCGGCGCACCGTGGCTTCATCACTCCTGCGCGCGTGCTCCTCGGATCTCTGATCGCCGGCGCCGGACTGACCGTTCTCGGATTCTTCGCCGGCGGCTCGCCGGCATCCGCGGCGGAACCGGCACCGCCGGCTCCTGGCCCTGTGTCCGCGCTCGTGTCGAGTGCCACCGGAGCCGTCGGCGACACGGTCGGTTCCGTCACGGGCGCTGTGGCGCCCGCGCTGCCGGATCCCGTCCAGCAGGTGGTCTCGCACGTCGTCACCCCCGTCGTCGACGTGGTCGATCAGGTGGCCGAGCAGTCGCCGGTCTCCGCCGTGGTGGACCCCGTTGCCTCCACTGTCGACCAGGTCGTCGCGCAGGTTCCTGTCGTCCGGGATGTGCTTCCCGCGGCACCGGTCTCGTCCGTGACTCAGCCGGTCACCGGGACCGTCGACCAGGCGATGTCGGATGTGTCCGGCGCGGTCGGAACGGCGGTCTCTCCGCTGACGCCCGCGGTCGACGTGCCGCCCGTGGCGCTGCCCGGAGGGGGATTGCCCGGTGGCATCCTTCTGGGAGTGTCTGCCGCCCCGGTCGCTGAAATCTCGGCTGCCGTCCTCGCTGGCCTCGCACCGCCTGCGCTGCTCGCGGCTGTTTCCCGCTCGGGCGGCTTCGTATCCTCCGGATCCGGCAGTCCGGCCGCTCCTGGCGGCGTGCCCGGAGGTCTCCCCGGTGGTGGACTGCCGGGTGGTGGACTGCCCGGCGGAGGCTTGCCCGGCGGCGGCTCGGCCGGATCGGCCGGCAGCGGCGGCGGTCCGGGCGGAGCTGTGCCCGGCTCGGCCGCGACGGCCGAGCGTTTCTTCCTGCCCGCCTCCCTCCGGAGCGGGCTCCTCGGCGTGGCCGCGGACGATCACGTCCCCGCCGGCCCCGTCGGCGACCACGACATCAGCCCCGACTGAGTGGGTCCCGGCTGCCCTCGCGGCAGCACGCGACCACCGCCCGGCACCTCCGCGCCCGGGCATCACACTCATTCGAAAGGCTTGATCATGAACAAGTACGTATCCAGAGGGATGTGGTTCACCCTCTGCGTCGGCGGCCTGTGGCTCGCCGGAACGGCCGCAGCCAACGCGGCCGAGACCTCCGGCAGCGACGGCGTCGCAACCGGCGACCAGGCGGTCGTCGGTGTCTCGATCCCTGTGTCCCTCGCGGGCAACGGCATCTCGGTGCTCGGGGACTCCTCCAGCACCGGTTCCACTGCCGCGGCACCCGCGGCTCCTGCGCCCTCGGCGTCGATCTCGCCCGACTCGATCGGCGGCGTGCTCACCGGCGACCAGGCGGTCGTGGATGTGAGCGTGCCGGTCACGGTTGCGGGCAACGCGGTCAGCGTGGTCGGCGATTCCGGCAGCTCCTCCTCCGGCGTTGCCGCCGCTCCGGCGGCCGGCTCGGGAACAAGCGCCACCTCGTCGGGCTCCGACGGCGTGGCTTCGGGCATCCAGGCGCCTGTGGGGGTGGATGTGCCGGTCACGGTCGGCGGGAACGCGATCGCCGTTCTCGGCGACGCCTCGTCGGCCGGCTCGGACGCGACCACGTCGACCGGCGGCTCCGGCTCGTCGGCGACGTCCGCATCCACGGGCGCGGACGGCGGGCTGCTGTCTGGCATCCAGGCCCCGATCGGTGCGGCCATCCCGGTCACTGCCGGCGGCAACGCCGTGTCGGTGCTGGGGGACGCCACCTCGGCGGGCTCCACGACGGCGGCACCGGCCAGCGGCGGCGGCAGCACGGCGACCTCGGGTTCGGGTTCGGATGGCGGGCTTCTGTCCGGCATCCAGGCTCCGGTCAACGCGGCGGTTCCGGTGACGGCCGGAGGCAACGCGGTGTCTGTGATCGGGGATTCTTCGACCTCGGGTTCGGACACGTCGGTTCCTGCTGCGGGTAGCGGTACCTCCGCGACCTCGGGTTCGGGGTCGGATGGCGGGCTTCTGTCCGGCATCCAGGCTCCGGTCAACGCGGCGGTTCCGGTGACCGCCGGCGGTAACGCCGTGTCGGTGGTCGGCGACTCGACCTCGACCGGCTCGTCCACGAGCGCACCGGCGACCGGCGGCACCACGGCCGGTGACGGAACGACCGGAGGAACCGGTGACGGAGGGCTCCTGAGCGGCATCGATCTGCCCGTTTCGGTCGACGTGCCGGTGACAGTGGGAGGCAACGGCATCAGTGTCATCGGTGACAGCGCCACCTCGGGCTCGACCACGACGCCGACCACTCCGACCACGCCGACGACGCCGACGACGCCGACGACGCCGACGACGCCGACGACGCCGACGACGCCGACCACGCCGACGACGCCGACGACGCCGACGACGCCGACCACGCCGACGACTCCGATCGTCGGTGACTCCGCGGGTGCAACGGTCGCGGCGAGCGGCAGCGGCAGCGGTGCAATGGTGCTCGCCAGCGGGAACGGATCCGGCACGGCGGCCCTCGCCTCCACCGGCTCCGACGAGCTCGGACTGGGCGCCCTGGGCGCGCTCCTCGCTCTCCTCGGAGTGATGTGCGCATTCGCCGCGGCTAACCGGGCGCGTCGCCACCCGACGCGCTGATCACATCGACGCCCGCTGACCGCGGGTGATGACTTCCCGGCACGCCGGCTCTCCCAGCCACCGGCGTGCCGGGAACTCGGCGTGTCCGGGGACTTGGGTGTCGGGGCACACCGCGAGTCCGTGCGGAATCGCTCCCTCGGGTTCAGTACCCGATCGGGCGCCCGGGCGTGAGCGGATCGTCGTTACCGACGAAGGCGTCGCCACCGTTGTACTGGGCTTCGCGGCGCTGCACCTCTGCGAGGAGTGCCTTGTTCAGCATCTCCGACCAGCTGCTGTCGCGCTCGCCGAACGACGTGTGCCGATAGGCCGCGCGTGCGCGGTTGCGCATGGCGGGCGTCAGGTAGAACGTCACCGTCGTGCGTTTCTTCTTGGGGGGTGTCGGCTGGGCGACAGGACCGCCCGCGGAGAGGCGGACTTCCGCTGTGTTCTCGGCCCCTGCTGCGTCGTCGAGGGGTTCGGGTGCGGAGAGGCCCATGGCTCACCTTTCTGCATATCGGATGTCGATGTATCCTCTGGGATACTATCCGGTCTACCCGCCTGGAAGCCACATTCCACAGGGCTACACATGCTTTAAATGCCCGGTTATGCAGGCATTCCGGCCGGCACCGTCAGTGCGAGAGCCGCTCCACGACGGAGCCGAACAGCTGCGGGCGGCGGGCTGCCGTCGGGACGATCCGCGGACGATACCGCGATCGCGCGGCCATCACGAGGGCTGCGGTAAGCACGCGGAAGTCGCGGGTGGTCGCCCGCCAGGCACGCTCGTACTGCTCGGTGTTCCCGGCGCGGACCGCCGCGATGGCAGCGCGCGCCTGCGCGAAGCCCACGCGCATCCCCTCGCCGGTCAGCGCGTCGACGTAGCCGGACGCATCCCCCACCAGCAGCACGTGTCCAGCCGACCGCGACCGTGCCCGCTGCAGGAGCGGTCCTGCCCCGCGCGGTTCGCTCACCGCGTCCACACCGTCCAGCCGCGCGGCGAGCTCCGGGATGCCCGCGATCACCTCGTCGAGGTCGAGCGGGCGCGAGCCCAGCACGGCGACGCCCACCGTCTTCTCGTCCACCGGCGTCACGTACGCCTCGGCGCCGGCAGACCAGTGCACCTCGACGAGCGAGGCCCACGGCTCGATGGCGAAGTGCTTCCGCACCCCGAATCGGCGACGTGTGCCCGCCTGCGCGCGCCCCTCGAGGCCGACCATGCGGCGGACGGGGGAGTGCAAGCCGTCCGCGCCGATCACCCACGGCGCGCGCAGGGTCTGCCCGTCGCTGAGGGTCAGCTCGACTCCGTCGGCCTGCTGTGTCAGGCCGGTGACCTTGGCGTGGATGCGGTCGGCGCCCAACTCCGCCGCACGCTCGGAGAGCGCTTGGTGCAGCACGGTCCGTCGCACCCCGCGGCCGGGACGCTCGGCGAAGCGATGCTCCACGCGCGAGGAGGAGTCGACGTAGGCGATGCCGTCGAGCCGCTGGCCGGCCGGATCCACCCCGATGCGGTGCAATGCGGCCAGCGCTCCCGGCATCAGGCCCTCACCGCAGGCCTTGTCGATCGGCCCGACGCGCGGTTCGACCAGCACGACCTCCATGCCGTCCACGCGCGCTTCGATCGCGCAGGCAAGGCCGATCGGCCCGCCGCCGACGACGATCACCTGCGCGCTCATGCGCTCGCGGGCTCCGCGAGGACGGTCGCGAGCGCGCGGTTCTCGCACCGGATGCGGACGGCGAGCAGCCACGCATTCAGCACGGTGAAAGCGAGGGCGGTGATCCAGGCAGTGTGCACTAGCGGCAGGGCGAAGCCCTCCACCACGACGGCGACGTAGTTGGGATGGGTGAACCACCGATACGGTCCGCCGGTCACCAGGGGCAGGTCGCGTACGACGATCACCCGCGTGTTCCAGCGATGTCCGAGGGTCGCGATGCACCACCAGCGCAGCGCCTGGCTGGCGAACACCAGCACGAGCATCGGCCAGCCGAGCCAGGGCAGGAAGGGCCGCCCGGCGAACCAGACCTCGGCCAGGCACGCGAGCAGCAGACCGGTGTGCAGCGCCACCATGGCGGGGAAATGCCCCTTGCCGAACTCCACGCCCCCGCGCGCGAACGACCACTTCGCGTTGCGCGTCGAGACGATGAGTTCCGCGATGCGCTCCAGCCCGGTTGCGAGCACGAGCGCGGTGTACCAGATCACGGAATTGGTTCTATCATGGCGGCCGCGGGCAGCGCAGCGGGCACTGCTGCAATCGCAGCCGCAGGCTCGGACCGCCCGTCGCCGTCGGCCCAGCGCAGCAGCACCAGCTCGCTGGTCACGCCCGGACCGAGCGCGAACAGCAGGCCGATCGTGCCGGCCGGGTGCACATCCAGCTGTTCCGCGAGCACGTGGAGCACCGCGGCCGAAGACAGGTTTCCGACGTTCGCGAGTGAACGCCAGCTCGCGTCGAGCGCACCGTCGGGAAGGTCGAGCGCCTGCGAGAAGGCCTCCAGCACCTTCGGGCCGCCGGGATGCGCGGCCCAGGCGCCCACGTCGGACACCTCGAGATCGTGGGCCGCGAGGATGCCGCGGGCGTCACCGGCGAAGTTGCGCTCGATGACCTCGGGGACGCCGGCGCTCAGGACGATTCGGAAGCCTGTGCCTCCGATGTCCCAGCCGATCACATCCGCCGTGTCGGGGTAGATGCGGCTGCGGGTGTCGACCACGTCCGGGCCGGCGAGTCCCAGTTTCTCGGCGCGGGCGTCGCCGACCATGACGACCGCGGCCGCCCCGTCGCCGAACAGACCGCTCGCGACGATGTTTGCCATCGAATCGTCTCTGGCCTGCACGGTCAGCGAGCACAGCTCCACCGACAGCAGGATGGCCACCTCGTCCGGGTGCCCGGCGAGGTAGTCGTTGACGCGGGCGATCCCGGCTGCCCCCGCGACGCAGCCGAGGCCGAAGCTCGGCAGGCGCTTCACATCCGGTCGGAGGCCCAGCCGGGCGACCAGTTGCGCGTCGATGGAGGGGGCGGCGATGCCGGTCACCGAGGTGAACAGCAGGAAGTCGACATCGGCAGGCTCCAGGCCGGCCGAGGAAAGTGCCGCGGTTATCGCACGCTCCGCCAGCGAGGTGCCCTCGGCGATGAAGAAGTCGTTGGATTCCTGGAACGAACCCAGCGAGCTGTAGCGCTCGAGCGGCATCACGAGGCTCCGCGTCTGCACACCCGACGAGGCGTGGATACGACGCATCACCTGCTGCCGGGCGGGGTCCGACGTGATCATCGCGAGCAGCGCGGCGGTGATCTCCCCCTGGCTGTAGCTGCGGGCGGGGAGCACCGGGGCTACCGAGACGATTCGGCTCACATGCGAAACGTACCACCGGGTCCCCCCACCGTGAGCGGCGGTCGGCGGATACCCAGGGGGCGGCCGGACAGCGGGTGAGTGGCTGTCTGAGGATGGGGAATTGTGACCGCTATCACCCCGCGGGCTGCGGGCTCCAATACATTGCAGTCTGAGATGTGGAGGACAACATCCCATCGAGGATTGTGAGGTCGTTGCTGTGAAGGTGAGTATCGCGCCAGACGCGGTGATGCAGGGCGCGTCGGCGCTCGCGGGCGTTCGAGGGTCACTGCCGTCGGGTTGGTTGCCG
>NZ_JBFRFY010000006.1:0-3265 GCF_052115085.1 Leifsonia sp. 2TAF2
GTGACCGTGGCCGTCGCGACAGTGATCGCGATCGGTGTCGGGTTCAGCCTGAAGCCGACCGGAGCACGGGTCTCCACCAACTGGTACGTGCCCGGACCAAGGTTCGTCAGGCGGAACAGCCCGCCCAACGGGTCGATATCCGCACCCGTACACGACGCCGCGGACACGGCCACACAATCCGTCACCGCAACCGATGCCCCGGTCGGCTTGCCCGCCCCATCCACGGGCGTGAAACTCCACTCCGCACCCGTGAGGACGTTCCTCGCAGCCGTGGCGTCCACCTTGTGCCACAGCACATCGGACACCACGATCTGCACGTTGGCCGTGCAGTTGGGGTGAACGGAACCGGGCTGGCAGGTCCCGTTGCCGGGATTGTTGGTCACAAGCGTGTTCACCATGGCGTGGTCGCCGGTGTCGGGGCTTTTCACGGTTACCGAGTAGGTGATCGTCGCAAGGTTTCCTGGACCAGGCGACCCGGGCAATGCGCCCGACCATGACAAGGTCGGCGCCGAATATGACACGGTCCCGATGTCTGCGGTTGCGTCCCCGTTGTACGTGGCGTCCTTGAGCACATCGCTCAGGTCATCGCTGAAGGTGGCATTGTTGTAGGCCTGGGATCCCACGCCGTTGATGTAGATCGTGTAGGTGACCTTGTCCCCGGGTCGCGCAGATTGCACGGACGCAGCCTTTCGTGCCCCGATCGTGCACTGGCTCGATGCTGGCGAAAGGTCAGGCGACACCGTGAATCGGGTCACACCCGTGGTGTTTCCGCCCGGCGCATCGGTCCCCGCGGCCGAGGTGGTCACCGCGTTCGCGGTGTTCGAAAGTGTCAGCGGGACCGCCGCGTCACATGCAACAGGTGACGCCGTGGTCTCGAAGCACATCTCCGGCGGCAACCCCGACCAGGTGATCTTGATCTGCCCGTTGACTACACCGGTCGGGTCATTGACTCCGTTCACGACCACCGTCGCTGTGATCGAGGTCACCGTTTTGGGGATCGACCCCAGCGAGAACGTCCCGCCGGCTGGAAGAGTCAGTCCATTGAACCCGGTGATGACGTTGTTGTTCTGGTCCCTCAAGGTCACCGTCGAGTTCGTGTACGTTCCCGCGACCAGCCCGGGAATGGACAACGTTCCCCACCCGGTGAACCCGGCCGCACCCGAACCGCAGTACGACGTCAGCGGCGCCACAGTCATCGAGGTCGGCCCCGAGACGCCGAGGCACCCGCCGCCGGTGATGGCGTTGAAGAAGGTGATGGTCCGGCCGTCACCGGCGGCCACCAGACAGTTCGGCGCAACCGCCGACGCCGATCGCACCGTGTAGTTGGTCCCGTTGACCGGGGGTGTGAACCCGGCGCACGTAGGAGCCGTGCCGGTCCCGGTGTATTTGGAGAAATCCAGACACTGCACCGTGTTTCCGCCGGAGATGTAGACCTTCGAGCCTGCCTGATAGGCGTCACCGGCTCCATACCCGCCGCCGCTGAACCAGATGTTCGACGGGTACGCGGTGTTCACCACAGCGCCGGCGGTGTTGTAGCACGCGGAGGTGTACTCGTTGCCGTTGGGGATCGTGCACACGCCCGTGACCGCGCCGGTGGTGCTGAGTAGCGGCGCCATGCCAATCGGACCGTATGGCGCAGCGGTCACCGACGTTGTCACCGGCCAGGCCCCAGCACATAGCGATCCGCCGGCCTGATAGCAGTACATCTGCCACTTAGAGGTGGGCGTCTGCTGGAAACTGGCGAAGACATAAGTGCCGAAGGTCGCCGCTGCGAGGGTGGGGGTTCCGGTGGTGCCGGTCGCCAAGGTGAGGCTCCCGCACGCGCCGCCGGCGGAGTTGATGCACTTCAGTGCAGCGGCGCCGTTGTCCACCGTGAGCGCATAGAACGAACCGTTGGACGCCGCAATAGCCGTGCCGCCGATCTGTGCACCCGAGTTGAGGCCGTTGGCTCCCGCTCCCAGGACGGTGTACCCGCAGCTCGTCAGCGTGCTCACATCCAAACAGCCCAGCCCCGTGGTCAGGGGGGCGGACTGCGAACCCTGGAACCAGAACAGTTTGGTCCCGGACAGCCACGTACCGTTCTCCCACGCAGTGGCCATGGTCCCGGTCCCCTGGCCCAACGCCGTACCGGCCACAGCCGAAACGAACGTGTTGCTCGCCGGCCACCCCGGGCACACCGCGCCGGTCGCGATCACCCCGCAGTAGACCGGCGGCGTCGCACTGTTGTTGTTCTGGTGATGGAAGACTGCATATACGCGCAGACCATCCGCAGAAACGACTGCGTTGTAGGCATCACCACCGGTGTTCGACAAGGTCTGCGACACCGGGCTGGGCACCTTCACTGACAGCTGCTGGGTGCCCTGCGGGACCACAGTGCCCGTGAAGCCGACCCCGTTCGCATTCGACGGGGGCGTCCCCGTCGCCCAACTCGTTCCTCCGTTGGTGGAGTACTGCGGCGAGAACGTCCCCGCCGCGTTCTGGTTCGGCGGCAACTGCAACGACCCCGCAACGTACGTGCCGGCCGTGGTGAGCACATCCTTCACGTTCACGGAGGCGTCAGCGCCCGTGTTGTTCTGGTAGTTCGTCACCCACTTCAGCTTGTCGCCCGGCTTCGCCGTGCCGGTCTTCGCCCCGCCCGGCGCATCCGCGGATGCTGCGACCGAGCCGGTTACCGTGTTCGTCGCCGTCTGATAGGTGGTCGACACGGCCGTCGTGGAGGCGTTCGAGAAGTACTGGGGCAGGATCAACGTGCCCACGAGAGCGCCGAGCGCTACGAAACCGGCCAAGGCGGCGACGAGACGCCAGCGGCGAGCTCGCAGTATGCGGTACGAAACCATCATCGGAGGCGACCCTCCCGACTCGAGGGGTCGACAAACAGCGTCGCGATCGTCTGATTCATTCGGGTCCTCAGCGGCAATTCGTCGGTGGAGCTCGCACCCGGGCTAGGGAGGTGCGGCTCCCGAAAAGTGATTCCTTGGGCCGATTGGCCCTCACTGATGAAGACGCGTGTTCGTGCCTTTCCTTACGCAGTTCGCCGGAAAATTCTTCGCCGTTCGGCGTGTCGAGCCGGTTGGCGGACGGCGACTGCTACGGACGGCTTCCGGCGTCTCGGCGGTGGCGAAGCAGCTGCCAGCCGGCCAGAGCGAGCACCGAGGCCAGCAACCCGCCACCGGCGAAGGTCAGGGCATCCGTGCCCAACCCGCCCGTGAGTGGGATCACCGGAACCGGCAGCTGCTTATTCACCACATCGGGCAGGTTCAGCGTG
>NZ_JBFRFY010000007.1:0-512 GCF_052115085.1 Leifsonia sp. 2TAF2
GAACCGCAAAGCTGGTGATTGCCGGCCTGCCGGACGCCTCCGCACCCGGCAGAAACGCGGTCGGCCCGGATCTGGCCCGCGCGCTGGAACAGGCACCTGAAAACGCGCCGGTAATCCTGCTGGATCACCAGCCACGCAATGCACGCCAGAACGCAGCGCAGGGCGTGGATGTGCAGCTCTCAGGACATACACATGGCGGCCTGATTATCGGGCTGGACAGGCTGTTTGCTAAACCCAACGCCGGGTTTGTTTCCGGGCTTTATCAGGTCGGCGGAATGCAGCTCTATGTGAATAACGGCACGGCACTCTGGCCAGGCATGGCGGTGAGGCTGGGTCGTCCCTCAGAACTCACCCGGATTACCCTTCGCCGCCAGCCGTAATCGCGTAACGAAATGGCCTCAGGAAAGTGCGGTTTTCGCAGGTGTGCATAAGATTGAGTGAGACAAAGGAGATCACCATGACGATGTTATGTACCGCCTGCGGAACGGCTTATCCCGCTCATTCCACTCATC
>NZ_JBFRFY010000008.1:0-468 GCF_052115085.1 Leifsonia sp. 2TAF2
CGTGTTCCAGCGTGGTCTGGTCTTTGCGCAGCTGCGCGGTCAGCGCATCCATGGCCTCCGGGCTACCCCGGCCCGGGTCTTCTTCCGTGAAGTCCTCCACCGGCCCTCACATCCCCCGAAACGGCGCGAACAGGTCGACCCCGTTGTCAATSTCYGCGGCCGCCTGATGGTCCCGGCTCACCTGAGCGGTCGTCGCCGCGGTCACCAGCTGGTGCACGGCACCCAGGTCATCCGCTGTCCCGGTCGTCATCGTCTTCCACCAGTCCTCGAGACCGRCCCGCGCAGTCTCGACCGTGTGGTCCCCGAYCCSCATCACAGGCGGCAACCAACCCGACGGCAGTGACCCTCGAACGCCCGCGAGCGCCGACGCGCCCTGCATCACCGCGTCTGGCGCGATACTCACCTTCACAGCAACGACCTCACAATCCTCGATGGGATGTTGTCCTCCACATCTCAGACTGCAATGTA
>NZ_JBFRFY010000009.1:0-350 GCF_052115085.1 Leifsonia sp. 2TAF2
ATGTAGATGCGGCGCGACTTCAGCGTAATCCACGCCAGTTCGCCCTCTTCCATGCATTGAAACAATAATTGCTCCACGCCATTGGAGCGTGACAGTCGCTGATAGAGGTCTTTACGACCGGAAACGTTCAGTCGTGCGCTGCCTGCCCAGTTTGAGCGATAAAGGCAGAGCAGAATGGCAAAGGCGAGCATGATTACCACGGGAGCCTGGATACCCAGGAAGCTCCAGTTCATAAACTCCACCTGCCACTTCAGATGAACGCCGGGGATCATCTGGACGGCGTTGGCGATGCCGGAGATACAGAGCAGCAGTAACCAGACGATGCCGGTCGCGAACACACCCTGCAGGAC
>NZ_JBFRFY010000010.1:0-324 GCF_052115085.1 Leifsonia sp. 2TAF2
CGGAACTGGTTCCAGTTGTATGTGATGCGGCAGCGGGAGATCAGTTACAGCCTGGTGGAGCGGGCTGCGGCGGCGGGGTTCGACACGTTGTTCTTCACGGTGGACACCCCGATCGCCGGGGCCCGGTTGCGGGACAAACGGAACGGGTTCTCCATTCCGCCGCAACTGACGTTGGGGACGATCGTGAACGCGATCCCGCGGCCGTGGTGGTGGTACGACTTTTTGACCACCCCGAAGCTGGAGTTCGCCTCCCTGTCCGCCACCGGCGGCACCGTCGGTGACCTGCTGAACGCGGCGATGGACCCCTCGATCAACTACGACGAC